>CAVSXF010000001.1:0-19608 GCA_963731905.1 uncultured Acidimicrobiaceae bacterium
CTGGCGGTCTCGGCTCGGCGGGCGACCAAACCGAGGCGCAAAGACCTCGAGCGACCACCGACTGCGCCAGCGCCCGCATGCTCGCCGGGCACGTCTCCGATCTGGGCCGGCTCTACGATGCTCGCCGTGCGGCAGCGATGGCTCTCTCTCCGGGCGCTGCTCCTGCACCTCGCCCTCCTCGTCTTCGTCGCCGGCTGCGCCATCGCCACCTGGTGGCAGGCGCGCCGGGCCCTCGACGGCAACGGGCTGAGTTGGTTCTACACATTCGAATGGCCTGTGTTCATCGCGATTGCCGCGGCGGCGTGGTGGCACCTGATCCACGAGGACCCCGACGTCAGAGCCGAGCGCCTGCGTGTTCGGGAGGAGGTCGATCCGGTCGAGCGCCGCGCCGAGTGGTGAGCCTTCGACGACCCTCCCAGCCAGCCCCGAGGACGGGGTCCGGACGACCTGGAGTGCTCGAACGTCCTGGGTAGCCTGACCACAGTGGATGCCGGGGGGCCGCGACAGGGTCAGGAGACGAGCGAGGAGGGTGGGGGCGAGTCGGCGCCGCGCCGGCACCGCGCATCGGACCGCGTGTTCAAGTGGACGGCCGGGATCGCCGGTGCCGTGCTCGTCGGCTTCGTCGTCTACGTCGTGGCGCAGGGTCCTTCCCCGAAGCACGGGCCGAGCAGCGCGGCCCTGGTGGCCCAGCCCCCCGCCACGCTGGCGGCCGGCACGGTGGCGCCGGCCTTCTCCCTCCCTGCGCTCGGAAACGGGACGCCCGTCTCGCTGTCCGCGGTGCGGGGGACTCCGGTCATCGTGAATTTCTTCGCCTCGTGGTGCCCCGACTGCCGCGGCGAGCTGGCCGCGGTGGCATCGGTGGCCCGCACGAGCGCCGGCCGGGTGGCCGTGGTCGGGGTCGACTCCAACGAGACCTCAATCACCACATCGAGCCGGCTGCTCGCGGCGGCCCACGCCACCTACCCGGTCGGCCTCGACCCGAACGCCAAGGTCGCCGCCGAGTACCAGGTCCAAGCGCTGCCCGTCTCCTACTTCCTCGACGCCGGGGGCCGGGTGGTCGGCGCCGCGGTCGGACCGCAGACGGTCCGCTCGCTGCAGGCGTGGGTGGTGCGGCTCGAGCACAGCGCATCGGGGGGCTCGTGAGCGGGAACCCCGGGACCGAGACCGGTGCCGATGTGCCGGCGGTTGGGGAACCGCCCGTCGGTGAGACGCCGCTAGTTGCGCCGGCGCCGGCGACGGCGACGGCGACGGGGACACCGGTCGACCGGGCCGCCGCCTTGGCGCAGGGGGCGCCGAAGGTCCCGACCAACTTCGTCTGGTGGATCTTGGGCGTGGCCCTCGCCCTCAGTCTGGGCGGCCTCCTCCTCGAGCACATCTTCTCGTCGGCCGGACTCGACTCCGCCTCGGTGGTGACGACGACGACGGCCAACCCGGTCCGCCCCGACCCCGCGTTGACGCCCGCCCCGCCGCGATCGGATCGCTCGCTCGGCGCCCCGCTGACCGCCTTCATGGGACTGAGCAGCCCGAGCCCGCGGCCGGCGAGCTCCTTCACCCTGACCGATCAGCACGGGGCATCGGTCACGGTGCCGGCGACGGCGGCGTCGACGCCACCCGTCGTCGTCCTCACGTTCTTCGACGGGCCGTGCAACGACATCTGCCCGGTCCTGGCCGACGAGATCCGGGCCGCCGATGCCGACCTCGGGGACCACGCCGACCGGGTCGAGTTCGTCACCGTCAACACCGACCCTGCCGCGCTCGCGGTGTCAGCGGAGGCCCAGGCGGCCGGCACAGCCCTCGGTACGTTGCCGAACTGGCACATAGTGACCGGCCCGCTCGCCACGCTGAACGCGGTGTGGAGGGCGTATGGCATCTCGATCTCGTTGAACGCTGCCACCGGGACGGAGGCACACAGCGACGTGATGGACTTCATCGACCCGCAGGGCTTCGTGCATTACCGGGCGACCCCCTTCGCCAACGAGAGCTCGACCGGGATCTTCTCACTGGCCACAGATGCCGAGGCGCGCTCGGGGCAGGGGATCGCCACCTATGCCGGGAAGCTGATCGGACATTGACACCATGACGACGGTCCTGCCCGACGCTCCTGATGTGGCCCCCACCAAGCAGCGGATCTGGGATCGGCACCGCCGGCTCGCCATCGCCGTCGCGGTGCTCGCGATCGTGGCGGTGACGGTCGTCACCGATCTGCCCACCAGCACGTCCCGGGCCAGCGACATCAGCGCCGAGCGCAGCGTGATGAGCGAGCTCAACACCGACGTCAGTCCCTGCGCGTACGCGATTGATCAGGCCCTGGGTATCTGGAGGCTCGCCGCCGCGCACCAACTCAGCGCGGCCGACCGGGCGCCGACGCCGGGGCTGTTGGGTGACGATCAGACTGCCTGCTCCTTCACCAGCAATGGGATCTTCGACCTGTCCAACATCCAGGTGCCGGGGACGGCCGCCGGCAAGCAGCTCGGCCAGCTGGTTTCCACGGCCACGCTGTGGACGACGTCGGACGCCTTGAGGGCGATTGAGGACGTGCAGACGCTGATGAGCAACCCCTCCGACGCGGCGGCCCGGCGCGACCTGAACAAAGAGAGAAGGACCTCGCGGCGGATCGCCGGCTCGCCCTTTCCGAAGAGGCCGCGGCCAACCAGGACCTGGGCACCCATCTGCCGACCGTGGACATCCCCGCACTCGAGCCGACCAACGCTCCGACTCCTACGGGCTCGTCGGGGTCGTCTGCCGCTGGCGGCTGAGCCACGCACGCACCCGCGCTTCCGCGGCTCGTTCAGGGCGAAGCGACGTCACCTCGGTGGTCGGACGACAGCGGCGATGTCCCGCGGCGGCGTTCTTCGTGGGCGAGGACCAGGAGCTCGGCATCGGGATCATCCTCTGACTGGAGCCAGTGGAGCGCATTCCAGAAGATCACCGGTACGAAGGCGACGGTCGCCACCAACCAGAGGAGCGCGGCGCCGATCTGCTCGTCGGCCGCGGCACCGAGGCTCCCCGCGGTGTGGTGGAAGTTGGGATAGAAGCCCCGGTTCGACAACGCGACCAGGTACGCCATGATCCAGAACACCCACATGGAGATGGCCCCGAGCACCGCTCGGCGCAACGGTCCGGACCGGGGCACGAGCGGCGGTGACTCCACCAGTTCGAACCACAACCCGAGACCGAACACCAACAGGGTCAGCGCTTCGACGACCACGAGCCAGCCGTGCGCGGCCACGGCGGCGACGACGGCCGGGCGCATGCCACGCGATGACCACGCCGAGGCCGCAGGCCACGAACACCAGCGACCTCGGCAGGCTGCGTTGGCGCAGCCGGCGATCGGCCAGGAGGTCCATCGTCTTGGGCTCGGGCGAGTCAGCGTGTTCCGATTCGGGCGCCGGTGCCGCGAGGGTAGACGCCGCCACGGGGCGCCGACGGCGACCAAGGCGGGCAGCGGGATGGCGAGGAGAGCGAACTGGAGGGCCTCGCCGTAGTTCGTCCTCCGGGCAACGGTGGCAACGGGCGGCACGAGGGCGCACACGAGCACCACGAAAGCCCCAGGAGGCACCACGGGCGGCGGGCCGGATGCGGCGGTTCGGGGCCGCCCTTCGGCAGCCCCTTCACTGATCGGCTCTGCCGCTGCTTGGTCGGCCGGCGCACGAAGAAGCCCCAGAGGCACACGATGGCCAGTGTGCCGACCGGGATGGCGAAGGTCAGAGCCTGGGTGGCGGCGACGTCGGCGAGCACGGGCATGGCTGGTCCTCCAGGCTCAGATCACGTAGAAGAGTACCCAGAAGAACAGAGACACCAGGGCGATGAAGCCCCAGTAGTAGGTGCAGCCGTTCAGATTGACCCGAAAGAGCCTGGGCGACAGGAAGGGCGGAGTTGGGTGCGCCACCGTCCTCGGCCATGGCCCGGCGGAGACGGATCTCGCGGGCGAGGATCGTCTCGATCCAGTAGATGCCGCTCAGGATGAGCGCGATGTTCATCGCCCCCCAGGCGATGAAGCAGGAGGCGTAGCCGCTCGACCCCGGGAAGAAGGGCAGCTCGGTCAGCTGCCAGATCTGGAGGCCGATGGCAAGCAAGCCGCCCAGGACGACCGTCCAACCCGCGACCTGCCAGTCGAGCGTCTCGTTGTCACGGAAGCGTCGCTCGCCGAACTGGACCAGGAGGGCGCAGGCCACGGTCACGGCGAAGATGGCCGCGCCCACTGGGTCGGGGCCGTGATGCCCCCGGGACGCCACAGATTCCCGTTGTTGGCCGAGCGCAGATAGAAGTAGGCGAAGGCCAACGCGGCGAAGGCGAAGGCCCAGATGCCGATGAGCAGGCGGCTCCCGGTCCAGAGCGCGCCCTCCTGGCTGCGTAGCTCGAACGCGATCTCCTCGGGCGTTTCCTTGAGCTGGGGGAAGCTCTCGAATTGCTGGTTGTCCACGATGTCCTGTGCCATGGCCTGTTCTCTCGGATCTCAGAGGATTGGCGGCCGCGGTCGCGGTCGCCGTCTTCGACCCCGGCACCGAGCTCCTCGGGCGTGACGGAGCCCGCCGGTGCGCCGACAGTCGACATGACCCTGCCCATGTCCGCCACCGGCAGGGCGTCAAGCTCGCCGTAGTGGTAGGGGTCGTTCTGGATGATCGGGATGTGCTCGAAGTTGAACCACGGCACCGGCGTCGGGGTCTGCCACTCAAGGCCCTTGGAGTTCCACGGGTTGGGCGGGGCCGGGTGCGGCGTCAAGTAGATCGACCAGATGAAGTTGACGATGAAGAGGATGAATGAGGCGCCGAGGAAGTAGGCGCTGATGCTCGAGATCATGTTCAACGTCTGCAGGTTGCTGGCGTACTCGAACACCCGCCGCGGCTGCCCCAGGATCCCGATCAAGAACATCGGGAAGAATGTGCAGTTGAAGAAGATGAAGAACGTCCAGAAGTGCCACTTGCTGAGCCTGCGGTTCATGGTCTTGCCGGTGATCTTCGGGAACCAGAAGTAGAAACCGGCGAAGAGGGCGAAGATCAGGCCGCCCATGATCGTGTAGTGGAAGTGCGCCAGCACGAAGAAGCTTCCGTGCACGGTGACGTTGACCGGGACGTCGGAGAGGAACACGCCGGTCACGCCGCCGATGAGGAAATTGAACAGCATGCCGAGGCAGAACAGCATCGGCGTGTCGAATCTGATCTTCGCCTTCCACAGCGTGCCCAGGGTGACGAGGAAGAGGAACCCGGTCGGGATCGAGATCAGCTCCGTCGTCAGCATGAACAACGGCCGCATGTCCGGGTTGATGCCGCTCTGGAAGAGATGGTGCTGCCAAACGAAGAACGACAGCAGCGCGACGCCGAGCATCCCGGCCGCGGCGATCTTGTAGGCGAACAAGCGGCTTGCGAGTGAACACCGGCATGATCTCCATCACGATGCCGAAGCCGGGCAGGGCCATGATGTACACCTCGGGGTGGCCGAAGAACCAGAAGAGGTTCTGCCACAAGAAGTTGCTCCCGCCGTGCTCGTTCACGAAGAACGCGGTCTCGGCCGTGCGGTCCATGATTCCCATGAACCCCGCCACCACCAAGGTCGGCGTCGCGAGGGTGAGCAGCGCCGTCGTGGCCAGGATGCCCCAGACGAAGATCGGGACCCGGCTCCACGTCATGCCAGGGGCGCGGTAGTTGATGATCGTCGCCGCCAGGTTGAACCCGGCCAGGATCATGCCGATGCCAATGACGGCGAACCCGACGAGGTACGCATCCATCCCGCCCTGCGGCCTGCGTCTGCAGCGGCGCGTAGCCGGTCCAGCCCGTGGGGAAGCCGCCGAAGAGCAGCGCGCTAGACGATGACGAGGTAGCCGGCCACGAAGATCCAGAACGAGAAGGCCTCGACACGGGGGTAGGCCATGCGCCGTGAGCCGATCATGAGTGGGACGAGCCAGTTGCCGAGCGGCCCGACGACGACCGACGAGGCCATCATCATCATGATCGTGCCGTGCTCGCCGACGATGGCGATGTAGATGCCGGGTCCGAAGACGTGGCGTGGTCGGGCTCAGCAGCTCGGTGCGGATGAGCATGGCGAGCAGGCCGCCGGTGAAGAGGAAGAGGAGGACGCCGACGGCGTACTGCCAGCCCCACGACCTTGTGGTCCTCGGTCATCCGGAAGTAGCGCACCCAGCTCTTGACTCGGCCGGGCCGGCGAGAGCTCGTAGCCGAGGACTTGGCAGCCGGGTAGTTCAGCGCGCCGATGCCGCCGAGCCAGCCGACCACGCCGAAAGTCAGCCCGAGGACGATGGCCACGTCGTTCTGCCCGGTGCTCTGCGACCTGGGTGTAGCCGCTGGCGATGACGTTGCCGAGCCAGTGGCCGATCAGATAGCCGACGACCGCGCCGGCCATGGCCCACAACACGTGGGGCCGCAGCCAGGGCGACGGCGCCAAGCAGGCGGCGCGCGGCGGCGCGCCGGTCTCTCCTCGCCCGGGTAGTCGGATTCCTCGACGCTGGTGGTGTCAATGGCCATCTCGGTGCACCCTCGGTCGAATGTCGGACGGACGGACGGACGTCTCACTGTGGCGATCGGGCGTCATGTCAGCTCCCACTCTTGGACTGGGGGGCGCCGTACTGTCTCGACCTTCGAGTACGGGTCGACGTTGTCGGGGTAGTAGCCGCCGTCGGCGCCGTTGGCGTCGGGGGTGTAGGTCAGCGCGAACGGGGGAAGTAGGTCGGTGTTCTTGCGCGACTGAAGCGCCGTCGGCCGTGGCCCAGGCCTAGAACTGGCCTGTTGGTGACGACCTCGCCCTCGTTGTACATCGCGCCGTGCCAGAGCCCGCACAGCTCGGCGCAGCGCACGGTGAAGGAGCCGAGCTGCTGGGTCGTGGTGAACGCCACGTTGTTGTAGTCGGGGTTGGCGTCGGCCTTGACCCCGAGCTGGTACGCCCAGAAGCTGTGGATGACGTCGAGCGACGTGACGTGGAACGCGACGGTGGTGTCGATCGGGAGGACCAGCTGGTTGGTCTCGAAGCCGCCGAAGGTCGGGTAGCGGTACGTCAACTTCCACTGCTGGCCGATGACCTGGACGGAGCAGGTCTTCGAGCGGCGTCCAGATCGGGCTCGGGCCCTGGCCGCCGCCGGCGCCCTCCGGCTGGACCAGCTCGTAGGTGCCGAAGCCGAAGAGGAACAGCACGATGACCGTGGTGCTCAGGATCCAGCCGACCTGGATGCCGAGGTGGCCGCGGGCGGCGGCGCCGCCGACCGGTTCGGGTCCGCCCCGCGAGGCGCGCCACATCACGATGGCGTAGACGATGTAGACCCACACGGCGAGCATGACGGGCAGGGCGATGATGATCAGGACGTTGAAGTCGAACTGCGCCCCGTCGGCCATGTTGGTCATGGTCCCGGGAGGGACGTGCGGGCCGGCGAGGTAGTAGAAGAGCGGGTCGACGATGGCGGAGAGCACGACCCAGATGGCGATCAGGCGCCACCAGTGGTGGGGCTGGTCGCGGTGCGTCGTCGGCTCCGGTGCGGCGGGCGTCGGCGCGGCACCCGCCGCCTGCGCGTCGCTCATGCCCACCTTCATGAAGCCGCCCATGTAGCCGAGGGTCGGCATCGGGCCGCCGTTGCCGAACAGGAAGCCCAGCCCGCAGGGGACGAAGCACTGCCAGCGGTAGTTACCCGGGCCCGGGACTGGTGAACGAGAACCGGATGATGTTGTACGGGCGACTTCGGTGGTGCACGGCGCGGCGCGCGCAGAGATTGGCGTTGCCGTCGTTGCCGTAGAGCGGCACGTTGATCCCGAGCGACGGGATCGAGAAGGTGTGGCCGACGCCGTTGCCGGCGTTGGAGTTGATGACCTGGAACGGCTTGCCGTTGAGCGTGGCCACGTTGCCGAACGTGCCGGTGACCTGGCCGATCTGCTGGTTGCGCAGCGGGCTGCCCGAGTCGTACTGGTAGATGGTCACGTTGATCCGGGTGTGCGCGGGCACCTGGAAGATCGTCGTGTGGACCCACTGCCCTTGCGGGACCGCACCAGGTACGACACCCAGGTCGGGTGACTGCCCGAGCCGTAGGCGCCGACCGTCTGCAGCGTGACGTTCACCGGTGCGCCCGGGGCCTGTGCGCGGTGAAGTCGACGGTCGGCGGCGTGCCGAGCAGGCTGACGATCGAGCACGACCGCAGCCGTCGGCGCACGATGAGGAACAGCGCGACCGTCACGCGCCACCTTCCACGGCCAAGCTCATGGACCCCTCCCGAAGCTCCAGACCTCGTCGTCGACTGCTCTCACGACTCCTCAGCGGACGTTATGGTACTCGTACGCTTCCGTCGACCATTGTTCGGTCGGACGCCCGAATTCGGTCGGCAATCGGGATTGCCGCAGCCTGGAACCGCACGCCGCGCAGTCGCCGCTCACCCTCACCGGCGGAGCCGCTCAGCGGCGGCGGCACCTGCTCGATGGTCGGGCCGGAAGGCCTCGAGCGGCGGAGCCGGGGCGCGGTGGAAGAGCCGGTCGACGGCGAGGGCGAAGCCCTCCTTGCGTCGATGGCGCGCGCGGATGACCACGAGCGCCGGCACGGCCCAGAAGTCGCCGCAGACCCACAAGATGGCTGCGCCGATCTGCTGGTCGGCGAAGGGCGACAGGGTGACGCCCGGGCACGTGGGCGTAGACCGTGTACCAGCTGTCCTGGGTGAAGAGCGAAAGCGACATCGCGAGCACGAACATGACGACGTTCGTCGAGATGATCGCGCCGGTCTGCCAGAGCGGGCGAGGCCTTCAGTCGGAAGGGGTGCGACGGGATGATCTGGAGCCAGAACAGGATCCCGGTGACGAAGAAGCTCGCGTGCATCAGCCAGATGTGGACGAGCTGGTTCTCTCGGCCGCGTCGAAGAGCGCCGGGACGTGCCAGAGCACCATGACCAGCGTTGAACGCGAGAGCGGCGTCCACGGGTTGCCGACGAAGCGGCCGAGCGAGCGGAGCGCCGGGGACGAACGCCCGAGCAGGACGGCGCGTAGCAGACGACGCCGCGGGCCGACCGGCAGGGCGTGCAGGAGCGGGAACCACGGTGCCCCGGCGACGATCAGGATCGGCGCGAAGAACACGATGAGGAGGTGCTCGATCATGTGGACGAAGAAGTAGTCGACGCCCAGTAGTCGATCGGCGACACGACCGCGACGAGCAAAAGCCCAGCCCCCCGTAGAAGAACAGCGAACGCAGCCGCCGCGAACGGGTCCGCTCGGGGACCGAACGCCGTCGGAGGTTCGCCAGGCCGAGCTCGTGGAGCAGTACCACCACGGCGACGACGACGACGAAGGGATCGAAGCTCCAGTTGTCGACGACGTAGCTCACCGGATCTCTCCGTCCATGGCACGGGTGTAAGTCACGGTACCGCGTGCCGGGTCCGGGACTCTTGCCGATCTGACATGACCGTCTGCCTCACGAGGAGGAGCCGTACGGCAGCGGCACTTGGAGCGTCTGGGCTCCGACCCACTTACCACCCCCGGGGGTGAGGGCGAACACGTGGAGAGTTGTCCCGCCCACGACGCTGAAGGCGTCGAGTGTCGTCGCGCCGAAGGAGGTTGTGTCCGGAGTGACCCAGGCGAGCCCAACGGCTCCGCGGGTGGCGCGGGAAGCCCGACCCAATTCCCACCCGGCGAGATCTCGTCGACGGATTGGGTCTCCTTCGATCCGACCAGGACGCTCAGCGCTCCGTCGAAGCCGACCGCCGTGGCCCGCACGGCGGAATCGGCGCCGATCAGCAGCGGGGCCGAGGCGCGCCAGCCTCCCGAGCCGGACTGGGACAGGGCGAACAAGGCTCGGTGCCCTTTTTGAGTTGCGGTCGCGAGGACGGTCGTTTGGGCGGTGCTGGCCTGCAGGCGCAGGATCGTCGTGTTTGCATCGCTCCAGTCGCCCGGGAGGGCCGCTCCTTCCAGGCGCCACTTACCGTCCAAGACGGCGAAGAGACCGAGATGACCGGTGCATGCCGCGCCCACCAGTGGGGCGCCCGTCGATGTCACCGCGACGGCGTCCAGAGCCGTGGCTTCGCACTGCGGCGCGAGCCGTTTTAGGGCGGCAAGTGTGACCAGCCGGGACCAACGCGGGCTGTTCGAGGGATGGTGCAGCACGGCCATTGCGACGATGGCCAGAGAACCGCCCGGCCCAGAGGCGAGCGCGTTCGGGCGTGCGGCGAGGGCACCGGGAAGGAACGCGGGGCTCCAGCTGCGACCAGCGTCGGTGGTCGCGGAGAGCGGGGAGAAGCGCAGCAGCTGACTCGGCAGGAATCCAACCGTGTCCGATGCGGCCGTGGCGCCCGCGGCCGTCACGAGGCCGCCGTTGTCCGCCACTCCCTGAGGTGTCACCACCGACCAATGCGACGAGCCGGGATCGGCGTGGAGGAGCTGCCAGAACGTGTTGGCCTGACTGCCGAACTGACCCATCGGCAGGACCACCCAGGTATCCGCGGGCGTCTCGATGGCAGCGGGCAACGGAAGATCGGTCGCCGCGCCCGCGCCTTCAGCGCCGGCCACGGTGAGCACGGCCAGAAGACACAGAGCGACGCCGACTCCGCGGACGCGCCGCGTCGTCGCCCTTTTGTGGTGCTGCAACCTCACGTATTAAGGAGCTGGTCGATCTGGCTCAGGAGAAGCGAGGAGAACGACGAGGCGAAGACCTGGGTGGGCCCGGGAGCGGTGATAAGAGCGTCCGCGTTCACGGCCTTGGTTGTCGATCACGAACGCCAGGTCGCTGTGCGCCACCATCGCCCCGTTCGCGACGGTGCTCACCTCAACGCCGTATTCATTCCAGATGCGCTGGAGCGCCGAGAGCGATCCGGTCAGGAAATACCAGTTCGGCAGGTGGCTAAGCCCCTCCTGGCGGTCGAACGCGTTCGTAAAGGACACGGAGCGGTAGATGGGGTTGGCAACGACCGCAACGAAATCCACCTGACGGGATTGATCACCCAGCCCTTGGTCTGCCTCGCGGAACTCCTGGGCGATGAGCGGGCAGTCGGTTGTGCAGACCGGGTCGAGGAAGGTCAGCGCGACGACGTGGCCCCGCAGCTGGCCGAGGCTGACCGCGTGACCGTTCTGGTCGGTCAGCGTGAAGGGAGGTGCCGGCGTGTCGATCGCGTTCGGCGTGCCGTTGAGCGCCTCGCTCAGGATGGGATCGGCGTTGCGGTTCACTGAGGCCATCGCCATCGGTGCGGCGCCGACGAGCACGACGGCGAGTGCCGCCACCGCCCCCACCGAGCGGAGCAGATACGACAGCGTGACGCGGTCCCACCACCCTCCCGAATTCCCTGTTCCGGAATCAACGCCGACGGGTCCAGCGTCGGGTGCACCCTGCGCCGGTGCTGCGGCTCCGGCAGTCGCCTCCTTCCCGGCGGACTGCGGAACCGGGAGGTGGACCATGGCCAGATAGCCGGTGACGAGGACCAGGGCCATGGGGATCATCGAATTGGGGTCGGTCCCGACGCCCCCGAGGAAGCCAAGGTCCTCGACGAGCACCCAGTCGGCGACGGACAGCACCACGAAAGCGACGAGGCCGCCACGGATCAGATCGCGCCTCCCACTCAACAGCAGGGTGCCGATGCCGGCCAGTGCAATGACCACGAACAGGTTGACGCCCCAGCCGTGGGTTTGGACGAAAGAGCCGAACGACCCCAGCCACGACGAGAGGACGTGGGGCTGGGGCGTCTGTGCCATCTGCTGCACCATGGCGCTCAAGTTGCCGTTGCGACCCTGCCAGTACCCGCGCCCCGGCCAGGCCTGCAGCACTGCCATCCCGAGGAGGAAAACCCCGCCCGCCCGCACGATGATCCGGCCCAGGCGGGGCGAAGAGAACGCCTGCTCGGGCAACGCGACGAGGAGGCCCCCGATGCAATAGAAGAGGACGGCGCCGGGCGCGCCGAACATCCAGGTGAGGCCTGGGGCGAAGATGCCGCCGAAGGCCTCGCCGAACACCCACACCACCAGGCCCCAGCCGATACTGGCCAAACCGGCCACGCGCGACCAGCGACCGCGGGGCGCAACAAGAAGCCAGACTCCGATACCGAGCTGGATCCACACCGCCGCCGCGGCAGCCTCAACAGGGTGGTCGGACCAAATGGTGACGCCGCTGTTGACGAGGTGTTGCACCCATGAGGGGGAAGTGGCTGCGGCGGGTTGGACGACGCCCGAGGTCAAACCCAAGGGCATCCCCGACTGGATCTGAAGGAGCCCGTCGAGGATCCACAGGGCCGCGAATCCCGTCCGCACCACGCGACGCGCCAGTGGTTCCGGCGTTGCGGCACGCGCCGGGGACGGGAACGACCGATGCCCGTGCTCCTTGAGGCGCCGCCATTGGACCGTGCGAACAACGTTGAAGCCGATCGCGCAAACGGCGGCTACCAACAGAATGATCAGCAGTTGATGGAGTAGCGCGCTGTGAAAACTCGAGACGATCATCGAGTTGCCCGTCTGCAGCGTGCGGCCCATTCCCGGCATGGGTCAACGGCCTCCCTCAAGCTGCGAGACCGGCGATGCGGGCATGGTGGGGACCTTATCCCCGAGATTTGCCGGTTTTCGCCGCGGGGGACCGCGACAGCCGGCTGCACCCCGCCCGGAAGAGTCCCTCGGCGCGCTCCCGACGAGCAGCGCCTCGATCCCGACCGAGGCGTCGTCCAGTCGTCCCGGTACTTCGAGTCGATGCGGCCGGTCGGCGCTGCTTGCCCCCGTCGAGGTGCTCCGAAATGATGGCGGGAGACCCATGACCCTGGTCGACACGTTCGAAGATACCGAGGGAGGCTCCCGCACCGGCCTCGTGGGGTGGCTCCGCGCGAAAGATCCTGACCTTCTGGTCGTGAAGCGGTCGGTGCGTGCCGCGATCGTGATGCCCGCGATCTTCGCGATCGCGCACACGTACTTCTCGAGCCCCCAGGTGGGTCTGTTCGCCGCGTTCGGCTCCTTCTCCCTGCTCCTCTTGGTCGAGTTCACCGGTCCGGTGCGGACGCGGGTCGCGTCCTATCTCTCGATGCTCGCGGTCTCGGCCGCATTGATCGCCATCGGCACCGCGGTGTCGACGAACAAAGTCGGGTCAGTCGTGGCGATGGGAGTGGTTGGCTTCGCGGTGCTGTTCGCCGGCATCGTGGCGCCGCGGGCCGCGACAGCCTCGACTGCGGTTCTGCTGAACTTTGTCCTCCCGGTTGCAGTGGCCCAACCGGCGTCAGCGATCGGCGACCGTCTGCTCGGTCTGGTGCTGGCGGGAGCGGCATCGATCAGTGCGTGCCTCCTCCTGTGGCCGCCGCCGTGGCACGACAACCTCCGCCGCCGCCTCTCGGCGGCCACGGACGCGATCGGCCGCCTCGCCTGTGCGCAGGCACAGGGGGACGCTGACCCGTCGTTGCACACCGAGGTCAGCGACGCGCTGGCTCGGCTCCGCACGCAGTTCTCGGCGACGGCCTACCCCCCGACCGGCGCGGCTTCCAGTGCCATCGCACTGTCCAAGCTTGTCGGGCGTATCGAATGGGTGGCCAGCTTCGGCACGCTGCTGCGCGACGACCACCTTCTTTCCGACCCCCACTTCGCCAGCGAACGTGTGCAGGCGAGGGCGGTCATCGAGGCGTCGGGGGAGACGCTCCGAGAAGCAGCTGGACTTATCTGCGACGGTGAGGCGCATCCGGTGAGCGATCCGGTTCGCATCGCCGCCCTCCAAGAGGCCACCCGCCGCCTTGATGTGCTGATCGAGTCCGAGTTGAACGCAGACGCGGCGACCGTCGTACAAGAGGAAACCGGGTTGTCGAGTTTCGAAGGGGGTGAGCAAGAGGACAGCTCGATCGCCAGCAGTTCGCTGGATCCGGGCCTTCACGCCCGCGGGCTCGGGGTCGCTGTGGGCATGGTGGCGGACGCCGCGCTGGAGTCGGCGGGAGCGGAGCCAGCGAGCGATCGCAGAAGGAGCATGCCCGGCGCGTGGTCCGCCCACCACCTCGGCCACCGACTCCTGTCGCATCTTTCCCTCCGCTCGGTGTGGTTCCGCAACACGGTGCGCGGCGCGGCCGGCCTCGCGCTCGCCGTCGCCATCGTCGAGATCACGAACGTGTCGCACGGCTTCTGGGTCGTCCTCGGGACGATGTCCGTGCTGCGATCCAATGCTCTCGGCACGGGGGCGACGGCGCTGCGCGCCATCGGCGGTACGGTCATCGGTTTCGTGGTGGGCTCGGCCATCATGTTGGGGATCGCCGACCACACCGTTCTGCTCTGGGTGTTGCTCCCGTTGGCAGTGCTCGTGGCGGGGATGGCCCCCTCGATGATCTCCTTCGCGGCGGGCCAGGCCGGGTTCACGCTTGTGGTGATCATCTTGTTCAACATCATCGAGCCCGCAGGCTGGAAGGTCGGCCTGACCCGTATCGAGGACGTGGCGATCGGTTGCGGGGTCAGCGTCGTGGTCGGGCTGCTCTTCTGGCCACGGGGCGCGACCGCCGCGCTCGGGCGGGCCATGTCGGACGCCTTCGTTGCCAGCTCGGCGTACTTGGCGGACGCGGTGAACCGGCTCACCATGACCTCGCGGTTCGTCGACACAGGGCCGAGCGAACGGGAGGCGTACCGCGCGTACCTCTTGTTGGACGACGTCACACGGCAGTTCTTCACCGAGCGCGGAGCCAAGGTGGTATCGGTCGACACCGTCGCCAGGCTCTTCACGGGGTCGAACCGACTTCGGCTCGCCGCGTACACCCTGGGGACCCTCCGGGCCGAGCCGCCGGCAGAGGGTTTGCCAGAGGTGGAAGCGATTGCCGTGGCGGAGGCGGTCCTGCGCGATTCCTACGCCGAGACGCACAGCTGGTACCAGGAGTTCGCCGACCTGCTGGCCGACCGTCGCAGCGACTTGGCTCCTCCGTCTCCCGAGAGGGAGTTGCTCCATGGAGTCCTCCGGACGGCCTTCGACGAGGTGCGGACCCAAAAGCGTCCGGACCGCGTGCGTACCGCTCTCCAGATGTTGTGGGCTGACGAGCTCCTAGAGAGCCAGAACTCCATGCAGAACGATCTGTTGGCGTCGGCCGAGCTCTTCCGGCGCAGGCGTCACGGACCGTTGATCTGATCCGGCGGTCCGGCGGCCCGGCGGTCCGGCGCTCCGTCGTCGTCGTTGAGAAGTGATCCGTGTTGTCGCTCCGTTACAGTCGAGGAGCACGTTCCGTCGCACTCGGGGGCAGACATGAACTCTTGGCGGTCTTGGAGTAGGTGTGCGCGCCCCGTGGCCGGTCGCGGAGTAAGGCGGTCTCGCGTCGCGGCGGCCGTAGCGGCGGCGGCGACTTGTTCGGTCCTGTTTTCGCTGCCGACTTCGGTTGCGTCTGCTCAACCGACCACGACCACGACAACCGTCGCGGGCTCGTCGACCACGGCCACGACGACTGTCGCCGGTGGGTCAACCACCACAACGACAGGGCCCGCCCGCCAGCACGTGCTGAACCAGCCCAACCTCAATGCCCTGAGCCCCCACATCGAGATGCTGAGCGGCTCCGGGGTGAACTACCAATACAGCCCCGGGGCTGGTTCGCCCAGTGTCGGACCCGGCGTCCCGACGTTCATGAGCTCACCCGGCGGCCCCTATATCTATGACTCCCACGGCCGAGTCGTGATCCTTCATGGCGTCAACGTGGTCTACAAGCACCCGCCCTACATCGCCTATCCCAACGGCGGCGAAGCGTGGAACTTCGACAACTCCGACGCGGCGCGCATCCAGAGCCTGGGGTTCAACATGGTGCGGCTCGGCATCGAGTGGCAGGCGCTCGAACCAGGGACGGGGGGGCCGAACCAACCGAACGTTTGCACGCCCGGCACGCCCGGCGATCCCCACGAGTTCAACAAGGCGATCGCACTGAGCTATCTGCGCCACGTCGCGGCAACCGTCAACCTGCTGGCGCGCCACGGTATCTACACGCTCCTCGACATGCACCAGGACGTCTACAACACGAACTTCCGCGGCGAAGGCGCGCCCAACTGGGCAGTGTGCACGAACAACGTGCCGATCGTGCCTCTCGGCGGCCGTTGGTCGAACAACTACGGGAACCCGACCCTGGAGACGGCGGTGGGGCACTTCTGGAACAACGACGTGGTGGGCAACCTGCAGGGCCAGTTCGACCTGGTGTGGCAGACGGTGGCGAACTACTTCAAGAACAACCCGTGGGTGGTCGGCTACGACCCGTACAACGAGCCGTTCGAGACAGCGACAACTTTGGCCGACGGGTCCACGTTCACTAGCAACCTCCAGTGCTTCTACACGGGCCGCGCCCACGAGAGCTTTCTGGCCAACGGGACGACCCTGCTCACCTGCCCGTCTGATGTGCCGAACCAAGGGGTCATCCCATCGATCCAGGCGGTCGACCACCGCCACCTGATCTTCTTGGAGCCCGATATCTACTGGGTGACCGGTGGGAACATCCCCTCGCAGCTCGGGCCGCTGCCGTTTCAGCGCATCGTCTTCAATTTCCACGACTATTGCGGCGATCGCAGCCCGGTGACCGGAGACCCGATCGATCTCTTGAAATGCCTGCAGGCAGAAGAGACGATGGCGGCCGAGCAGGACGTGACGCGCCTCTCGATGAGCTCGGCGTACCAGCCCAGCGGGCCGGCCATCTTCATGAGTGAGTTCGGTGCCACAACCAGCGTCTCCATGGTCGGGTTCGACACGGAGTGGGCGGGTATAAACGAAGTCGGATGGGCTTATTGGGCGTGGAAGTACTACACCGACCCCACAGGTTCGTCGGCGGAGGCTCTGGTCTTGCCCGATGGGACGTATTCGCCCATCGTCCAGGTTCTGTCGCGGACGTATCCGCAGGAGGTCGCGGGTAACCCCCAGTCGTTCTTGTTCAACCCGTTCACGGGTGCGTTCAGCATGATCTACACACCGAGCCTCGCTGCCCAGGGCACTTCGACCGTGATCGACATTGCGGCCCCGCAGCACTACGCGTCCGGGTGGTGCGCCGCGGTGCGGGGCGGAAAGATCACGTCGAATCCCGGCGACACGCACTTGGCTGTGCAAACCGTTGGCCATCCCTTGCAGGTGGCGGTCTCGGTGACCCCGGGCGGGTGCCCGTCGTCCTGATCGCCTGACGCGGCGACAGAATCCGACTGGCTCTATACCTTCTCGAAGGACTGCACGGCTGCACTCGGGATGGGGCGCGTGCGGATTCTCGCGCCCGCAGCACTTCTAAGCCGCCGCTGTGACGCTTCCCTCCGCCGCTCGGTTCAGGGCGACGCGAGGCGGGTCGCACTGACGCGGCCACCCTCCACGGTAAAGGCCGTCACTGGGCCGACATTGTCGCCTCGGAGCCGCACCTCGTAGGTCCCGTACGCCAGACCCGGGAAGAGTGCGGCGTGCATGACCCCACCTGCCACTTGGCGTTCCCGGACCGCAACGTGCGAACCGTCCCAGGTGGTGTCACAACGGCGGATCTCGATTTCGGAACCGACGAGTGATGCCGGGGTGCTGACGATGGCGGCCCCGACGTCACCGCCGATGTCGACGACGACGCTTCCCTCTTCACTGGGCCCGGTGAGATGGCGGGTGTCCATGACGCTACGGCGCGACCGACACGGGCGTCACGGCCGGGTTCGAGTAACCGCTGTAGGGCGTGCCGAGATACGGGAAAGTGCTGAGGTAGCTCTCCGTGCCCTTGGCCGAGAGGTCGGTTCCCCCGCTCGTGAGCCCGAAGTCGACCAGTCCGGCCGCGCCGTCGGCGGTGAAGGACGTCACGAAGCCAAGCGTCGCCCCGGCCACCGCCCGGAGCGCAATGGTTGCCACATCGTCGAAGACCCGGCGACCGTTCGGCCACCCGGCCACATCGAGCCCGAGCAGGCCCAAATTGTTCGGGCTCGATGCGGGGTGGATTGCGGTGTTCAGTCGCAACATGTCCGCCTTGACTCCGGTTCCGTTGTAGTTCGTGAAGGTCGGTGCGGGGGTGATCACCCCCGCCGGGATCCCCGTGAGGAAGATCGCCTCGATGTCCGGCCGTACGTTGTGCGCCGCGCTGTTGTAGGCGGCCAGGTTGTCGAAGACGTGCGGATACAGCACCGGCAACAGTTGCGGTAGGAGCGGCGTGGCGAAGTACTCGAGGAACGGACCTCCGTCGGACGTCGGTGGCTGCGCGTTCCACCGGTCCTTGTCGCCGATCCCGATAAGGAGCTCGTTGGTCAGCGGGTTACCCAGTCGCGACACCTGGCTCCACGGTCCGCTCTCGAAGTTTTCGCCCCAATCATTTCCATCTCTGTGGACGCGCACCCGTTGGCGGCTTGCCGTGGTCCAAACGCCGATCACGGCAGCGGGATCCCCCGGGCCCGAGGGCTTCGATCGCGTGAGCTGGTCGACCGGTATCTGCAACGCGAGCGTGTGCACGTTGACGTCGGCCGTCGAGTTGACGCCGGGCATCCCGTTCATCAGTCCGGGGCCCCCGCCCCCGGCGTGGTCGCCGGCGAATCCGCGCAGGTCGCCGAGGTCGAACACGGCACCGAGGTCGACGTAGAAGCCTTCGGCGCGCTGCCCGGCGAACACCTTGGCCGAGAACGGTCCCGCGCCGACAGAGTGGACGGCGGCATTGGCCAGACCCGTGTAGTTCGGGGTCGAGAGAGGACCGATGTTGCAGGGCGGGGACAACAAACCGGAGCCCAGGACGATCTCGCCCCTGTTCCCCCACCGATTCCACGGCATGTCGACGCGGCTGACGGTGTACGTCTGCTGACGGTTCCAGTTCGAGGTCGGGGACGGGGGTGTCAACGACGTGATCGGGCCGTCGTTGTAGAGGAACGACCCCGGGATGTTGTTCACGGTCGTGAAGCGGAACCGATAGGCGATGTCGGGGAAGCCGTCACCGGTGTTGTCGATGTTGATGGTGTAGAGCACGTCGTCGGCGAACTCGTAGAAGTTCGGGCCACCGTCGGGCGCTTCGAGCGGGATGTAGTTCGCGATGAGTGTGACGGTTCCCGCCACGTCGGGGCTCATGAAGGCGTACAGATCGGTGCTGTCGGCGACCGGGTCTTTCGAGATCTCGGGCGCTTCGCGGTGTGACGACATGGTCTTTCCTCCTGAATGGCTCGGTTTCGTTGTTGGGGGGTTCGGTTACGGGCGGGCGGCGGACATCAAGCTGCGGGCGAGTGCGGGCGAGTGGACGACGACCTCTCGTTCTCCTTGGAACAGGCTGATCTCACCCGTGCCGGCGTCCTTTACCTCCGCGATCAGCGGTTCGGTGAGGGGTGCGGCTTCATCCGCCGCATCGCTGACCCCGGTGTCGACCGCGGGTGCGTCTGCCGCGGTCGTCGCGACGAGGGTCGAGATTCCCGGCACGCTGCTTGCGACGGCAACTGCAGCGGTGGTGAACGCGCCGCGCCGCAGGAAGTTCCGACGGCTCAGCCCCCCTCGCCAACCGCCGGGCGGCTGCGGGGTCTGGTCCTCGTGTTCGGGGCTCATGCTCTGCCCTCCGTTCCGTTCTCCTCTCTCTATCCGGAGTCGCCCCAGGAGTTGGATGCCGGAACGTCAAAGACGCACGAGAGTCCCGATGGACCGAGCGTTCGTGCATGTTCTCGGCCGCGTGCAACGAGGAGGCGCCGGTACGCTGCAAAGAGCGCAGCGTCACTCGAGCGCACAGCTGATGAAGGTGCGGAGGCGAGGGGAACGCATGCGGTTCCCGGGTAA
>CAVSXF010000002.1:0-32469 GCA_963731905.1 uncultured Acidimicrobiaceae bacterium
ACGTGTTCGGTGCGGTCGGGTAGACGCGCTGGAAGCCGCCGTTGGAGATCTTCTCGTAGAAGAAGCACTTCGAGGGCACCTTGCTGCCGATGTCGGACGGCGGTGTGACGCCACCGCCGGTCCAGTTGGTGATCCCCTGGATCTTCGAGATGAGCGCGGGGCGTGTGAGGGCCGGACCGACCTCCTTGGCCGCCTGCTCGAAGGCGAGGCCGGCCGACCAGGCCAGCATGGCGAAGATGTCCTTGTGCCAGTTGCCGGCCCCGGCGACCCGGTCCATCCATTGCTCCATCAGCTGCAGGCCCGGGTTGCTGGCGGCGTCCTCGTAGCCCGCGGTCGCCGTCATCGCCACGAGGTTGCCGTTGGACTCGGGCGCGGTCTGCTGGGCGAACTGCGGCGAGTACTCCTCGGAGATCCAGTCGACGACCTGGGGCGCGTAGTTCGCCTGCTGCATCGCCTGGAGCAGGCGCTCGGCGGAGTTGTCGTCGGAGTACTCGGACACGTACTGGCTGCCTTGGCTCTGCAGCTGCTGGACGATGGTGCCGTAGTTGGCGTTGGTCGGCGTCGTCGCGATGCCGTTGGCCGGCGTGTACTGGAAGCCGACGCTCGAGTTGGCCTGGATCTCGTGGGCGGCCTGGCTCGCCGTGGCCGGCACCTGCAGGTAGATCTCGGCCGCGTGCTTGATGGCGTTCGGATAGGTCGCCTTGATGTAGTTGCCCGGCCCGAGCGGGTAGGAGTGGTCGTCGCCCGGGCTGGCACCGAAGATGTCGGCGGTGCCGCCGGCGGCCGCCGTCGAGACCTCGGCCGACAGGTCGGGGATGCTGCAGCTGTTGACCGCGTTGGCGCTCCCGTCGTCGAAACCCGACGCGTTGCCGACCATGGCGAAGTCGCTCGAACAGGCCTGGGATGCGGCCGCGAAGTTCTGGCCCGAGTCGTTGCCGTCGTCGAAGGGCTGGACCTTTATCTGCCGGCCGCAGATGCCGCCGGTGCTGTTCACGTAGGCGGCCCAGGCCTCGGTGGCCTGCTGCGCGCTCTGGGTGAGGCCCGGCGCGACGCCGCTGATGCTCGAGATGTTCCCGACGGTGATCGTGGTGGCCGTGACCCCGGTGGCGGTGGCGCCGCCGTTGCCCCCGGCGGGCGCCTGGTTGCCGTTGGCGCCGCATGCGCCCGTCCCGTTCGACACCCCGGCCAGGGTGGCCGGGGCCGCCGCGGCGCCGGTGCTGGTGCCGGCGTGGGAGCCGACGGACCCGCTGCTGCCGGGTGAGCCGGCGGCCAGGCTGGGCGAGCTCGACGAGGCGCACGGCGCCGTCGTCGTCGTGGTCGCGGCCGTGGTCGACGTCGTCGACGCGGCGCCCGACTTCGGCTTGGTCGTCGTCGACGAGGACGGTTTCGCGGTGGTCGTCGTGGTGGACGTGGACGACCCGCACCCGGCCGACGAGGTCGCGCCGAGCGCCTCGGCGCCGGTGCCGACCCCGGTGCCCGAGCCACCGCTGCCTGAATGGCCGAACGCGCCCTGGGCGAGCGCGGCCTGGGACCCGGTGAGTCGGGAGCCGCAGGCTGATGCCAGCAACGCCAGGGCGGCGACGGATACCGCCACGGCGACGCGTCGGCGGTTGCGGATGGGGATGCGGGTGCGGATGCCGCTCATACGTGCTCCTCACGGTCGCTGCGGCGCGCCTCGTCGAGACTGCGCATGATGCGCTCGAGCCGGTCCACCGAGCGCACGATCGCGAGCGCGTTGCGGCGCTCCTCCTCTATCTGGCGCATGCTCCAGCCACAGCGCACGAGGACGCCGCCGCCGATCACCAGCGCGACGCCGAGCAGGCCGCCCGAGATGACGTAGGGGATCTCCTCGTAGAGGTACGGGCTGTTGGCTGCGCCGTACCAACCGAGCAGGATGCACACGAAGCCGAAGACGATGAGCGCCATGCCGATCCACTCGAGCCACTTGCGCACGTTGCGGCTGCTGCGACCCGGCCGGGCCCGGTCGACTACGGCCGCCAGCCGTTGCAGGCGCGTCGGCACGGGCGTGCCGCCGTTGGCCCCCTCGGGCCCGACGGGAGCCGGCGGGACCACCACGGGCCCCGCGAGCCCGCTGAAGTCGGCGCTCCCGCTGACCCGGCTGACCTCGCCGGGGTCGGGTTCGCCGGACGACCTTCCAGGAAATTTCATCAGCCGAATCCTCCGAAGTCAGACAATTCGTCGGGCGTGGCGCTGAAGCGCTCCATGAGGGGGTCCCCTTCCGAACAGGTGGCGCCGAGGGCCTCGGTCATGTCGTCGGCGCGTTTGTAGAGGTAGGCCAATGCGGCCGCGGCGAGGAGGCCGAGGAGGACGAGGGCGGCACCGATCCCCTTGAACGTCGCGCCCACAGTCGACGTCTGGGGCGAGACGACCGGCGAGCCGGTGCCGGTGCTGCCGCCTGGCGTCGAGCCGCCGCTGCCGGTATTGCCGGCGAAGCTGCTGCCGGTGCCGGTCCCCGTGCTGCCGGCAAAGCTGCTGCTCCCGGTGTTGCCGGTGGTCGACGCGCCGGTCGACGTGGATGACGAGGCGGCAGCGCCTGTGCTGCCCGAGTTCGAGGCGACGAAGCTCGGGGACGCCGTGGAGCTCACTTGCACCCGACCGAAGTAGAACGTGACCAGCTGCTCGTTGGGAATCGCGACCGGCAGCTGGGAGATGAGCTTCGCGGGGAGCAGTGACGCGAACTTGTTGGCGGCGGTGTCCAGCGTGTCGAGGTTGACCTGGATTTCGAGGCCGTCGAGCTCGCGGCTGGCCGAAGGCCCGCTGACCTTGTCGGTGGTCGTCGTGACCTCGATCGTGATGCCGAGCTCCTTGAGGAGCGTGTTGAGGGCGGAGACGGGCAGCGACCCGAGCGGCTTGCCCGAGGGCGCCTGGATGCCATCGGCCGTGATGGAGACCTGCTGGCCGGCGATCGACATGTTCTGCACCTGGGTCGATCCCGTGACCTTGCCGGTGGCGCCGTCGGACGAGGCGTCCGCCGTCGAGGTGATGCTCCCGATGGAGATGAAGCCCCCGAGCATTGAGATGCCGCCGACCGTGGCGGTGGCGTCCGCACTGGCCTTGATCGACGGTGCCTGCGCCGATGAGTTGGCCGACAATCCGCCGACGCCGAGCAGTGCGTTCGAGCCGGAGAGCAGGTTGCCCGAGCCCGACGGCGCCTGCTGGGTGGGGTTGCCGCCGTTGGAGCCGGAGGTCGCGGCGTCGTTGCCGATGGTGGCGGTGGCGGTGTTCCCGTCGGTCGAGCTCTGGGCGTCCATGTTCAGTCCGGGCATGTCGGTCGCCGCGGTATTGGGCTTCTGCGGGAAGTCGCTGACCGCCTGGATCGGCCACGTCGGCGCCGGGGGCAGCGGTACGCCCGGCACGAGCAGTGCGAGCTCAGGGCCGGCGTTCGCCACGACCTGGCCCGGGTAGAGCGTCGAGGCCGTGGCCGATCCGGTCGGGCCGTAGTTGTCCGACGACGCGGCATAGCCCTCGTCGAACTCCAGCGACGGGTTGGCCGGGACGGGGAAGTTGGGCTGCTCGTACTGCACCGAGATCGACTCGGCCAGTGCGTTGACGGTGAAGCCTCCCAGGGAGCTGTCGGCACCGGCGGGCCCGTCGGACAAGGCGACGGCGAGCAGTCCCGAGCCGCCGGTGACCAGCAGCGCAGAGGTGGCGGCCAGCACAGCGAACCGGCGGAGCACGCGGCGGCGGCCCTCATGCGGCGGCACCGCCGAGATAGGCGTCGGCGAGGTCGTCGGGCAGCTCGTCCGGCTTGCCTGCAACGACGATGCGGCCCTGGACCACGACCGCGACGTCGGTCGCGACACCGAGCGCCGTGGCCGCGAACTGTTCCGCCAGGATCACGGCGACCCCTTCGTCGGCGATCTGCTTCACGAGCGCGTAGAGCTCGTCGACGATCATTGGGGCCAGCCCCATGGAGATCTCGTCGAGGAGCAGCACCGCGGGCTCGACGCTCAGCGTGCGGGCCATCGCCAGCATCTGCTGCTCGCCGCCCGAGAGCGTGCCGGCCAGCTGGTGCCGCCGCTCGGCCAGCCGGGGGAAGCGGGCGAACGCCATCTGCTCGACGTGCGAGCGGGAGGGCCCGCCGTAGGTCATCAGGCGCAGGTTCTCCATGACGGTCAGGTTCGGGAAGATGCCGCGGCCGTCGGGCAGCGTGCACAAGCCGGCGCGGGCCAGCCGGTCGGGGCGCATGCCGTTGACGTGGCGGCCGAGAACGTGGAAGCAGCCTTTTGTCGGCTCCATCTGGCCGCTGGCGACCTTGAGCGTCGTCGACTTGCCGGCGCCGTTCGGGCCGAGCAGCGCCAACACCGAGCCCGTGGTGACAGCGAGGTCGATGCCGTGCAACACCTCGATCTGCCCGTATCCCGCGTGCACACGCCGGAGCTCGAGCACGGGCGGCACCGGCTTCGTGGCCGCGTCAGCCATGGGTCCCCGCCGTCGCCGCGACGGGTGCGCCCTCGCCGGCGTCCGCGCTCTCCTCGGGGTCCTCCGCCGAGCCCAGGTACGCGGCACGCACCCGCTCGTCGGCCCGCACCTCGTCCGGGCCGCCCACCATCAGGACGGTGCCGAAATCGAGCACGTTGATCTGGGCGCAGATGCGCATGACGAGGCCCATGTCGTGCTCGACCAACAACACGGCCATGCCGGCGCGGGACAGCTGGCAGAGCAGGTCGCCGAGCTCGTCGCTCTCACTGTCGTCAAGCCCGGACGACGGCTCGTCGAGGAGGAGCAGGCGAGGCCGCGTGGCCAGGGCGCGGGCGAGCTCGAGCAGCCGGGCCTGGCCCGTCGGGAGGGTGTCGGCCGGCCGGCCGGCCAGATGGCCCAACCCGACCAGGGACAGGACGCCGTCAGCGTTGGCGGCGGCGTCGGAGCGGTCGCGGGACCAGCGCCGGCGGATCTCGGCGGCGGCGAGCACGTTCTCGCGGACCGACAGCGAGCCGAAGACTTCGAGGCGCTGGAACGTGCGGGCGATGCCGAGCCGGGCGCGCTGATGGGGCTTCAACGCGGTCATGTCGGTGCCGTCGAAGCTGATGCGGCCGCCGTTGAGGCTCTGGAGCCCGCAGATCGCGTTGAAGCAGGTCGTCTTCCCGGCGCCGTTGGGACCGATGAGGCCCGTGACGATGCCGGGCGCGACGTCGAGGTTCACGCCGCGCAGCGCGTGCACTCCCCCAAATCGAACCTCTGCTTCCGCTACTTGCAGAAGCGTCATCGTTTCCCCCCCATTGCGGTCGGGCCGTCGGTCCGGGCCGCTGGCTGCGGCACCTGAACTTTTTCCTGGTGAGACCAGGTATTTTCCGTTGAGAATTAGAACGACTTCTCATTCGGTGTCTTACGGTCCAATTTCAGGCCGCACCCGGTCAGCTGTACCCTCAAACCCATGGAACACTCCATGGCCGAACGCCTGGCCGAGCTGGCCGAACGCAAGAACGAGGCCCTCAACGCCGGCAGCCCCCGGGCCGTCGAACGCCACCACGCCAAGGGCAAGCTGACCGCCCGGGAGCGGATCGAGTACCTGCTGGACGAGGGGTCCTTCCAGGAGCTCGACATGCTGGCCCGGCACCGGGCCCACGGCATGGGCCTCGAGGACAACCGCCCCTACACCGACGGCGTGGTGACCGGGTTCGGGACCATCGACGGGCGCCGTGTCTGCCTCTTCAGCCAGGACTTCACCGTCTTCGGCGGCGCGCTGGGCGAGGTCTTCGCCGAGAAGATCCACAAGGTCATGGACCTCGCCGCCTCCACCGGGGTCCCGATGATCGGCCTCAACGACGGGGCGGGCGCCCGGATCCAGGAGGGCGTGGTGTCGTTGCACTCCTACGGCGGCATCTTCCACCGCAACGTCGCGGCGTCAGGGGTGATCCCCCAGATCAGCGTGATCCTCGGGCCGTGCGCCGGCGGCGCCGTGTACTCGCCCGCCATGACCGACTTCATCTTCATGGTGCAGGGCACCTCGCACATGTTCATCACCGGCCCCGACGTGGTGAAGACGGTGACCGGCGAGGACGTCACGCTCGAAGAGCTCGGCGGCGCGATGAGCCACGCCACGAAGTCCGGCGTCGCCACCTTCGTCGCGCCCGACGAGAAGGCCTGCCTCGACGAGGTGCGCCACCTGCTGTCGTTCCTGCCGTCGAACAATCTCGAGGAGCCGCCGATCGAGCTGACGGGTGACGAGCCGGACCGCGAGGTCACCGAGCTCATCGACTTCCTGCCGATGTCGCCCAACCAGCCCTACGACATGAAGAAGATCATCAGCGCCGTCGTCGACGACGGCGAGTACTTCGAGGTGCACCGGCACTGGGCCATGTCCATCACGTGCGGGTACGCCCGCATGAACGGGCGCGTCGTCGGCATCGTCGGCAACCAGCCAGCGGTGCTGGCCGGCGTCCTCGACATCGACTCCTCCGAGAAGGCTTCGCGCTTCGTCCGGGTGTGCGACGCGTTCAACATCCCGCTGCTCACCTTCGTGGACGTTCCCGGCTTCCTCCCGGGCACGGACCAGGAGTACGGCGGCATCATCCGCCACGGCGCCAAGCTGCTCTACGCCTACTGCGAAGCGACGGTGCCGCGCATCCAGATCATCACGCGCAAGGCCTACGGCGGCGCCTACGTCGTCATGAACTCCAAGTCGATCGGCGCGGACCTCGCCTTCGCCTGGCCCTCGGCCGAGCTGGCCGTCATGGGGCCGAACGGCGCGGTGGACATCGTCTACCGCCGCGAGCTGGCCGAGGCGGCCGATCCCGCGCAGCGCCGCGCCGAGCTGATCGACGAGTACACCGAGCGCTACGCGAACCCCTACATCGCGGCCGAGCGGGGCTACATCGACGACGTGATCTCGCCGGCCGACACGCGCGCCGTCATCTGTCGCAGCCTCGACATCCTGGCCTCCAAGCGCGAGGACCTGCCCCGGCGCAAGCACGGCAACGTGCCGTTGTGAGCCCCCTCGCGACGGACCCGGCGACGCTCGGACTGCGCCCGCGACCCGAACCCGACCCCGCTGTCCTCGCCGCCATCGCGTCGGCGGTGCAGCTGGCCTGGCCTCGGCCCGCCGCGCCCGACGAGCTGCAACAGGTGCACGAGGCGTGGCGCTTCAGCGGACGCTGGTGGAACAAGCCCGTCCCGGTCAGCCGCGACCGGCCCTGGACCCGCCGCTGACCGTCTTCGTCGACGACTGGCGGCAGCCGGCCACCGTCCGCGGGCGGGCCGACCGCTGGTCCCACTTGCTCGCCGATTCGTCCGACGAGCTGCACGCCATGGCCGAGGCGCTCGGCATCCCTCGCCGCGGCGTACCAGGTCCACCGGCGCTCCGCCGCGTTGAACCACTACGACCTGCCCGAGAGCCTCCGCGCGCAGGCGATCGCGCTGGGTGCCGTCCCGGTGACGTGGCGCCAGATGGCGCGGCTCACGCGCGAGTGGCGGCGCGTTGGCGTTCAGCCAACGCGAGCAGATCCTCCATGATGGCGTCGAACGAGTAGTCCTTGGGCGTATAGACGGACGCCACGCCCTTACCCGTCAGGAGCTCGGCGTCGTCGGGCGGGATGATGCCGCCCACCACGACGGCGGCGGTGCTGCCCGCGGCGCGCAGGCGGTCGAGGACATCGGGCACCAGCTCGAGATGCGAGCCCGACAGGATGGAGAGGCCCACGATGTCGACGTCCTCGTCGAGTGCGGCTGCAACGATCTGCGCCGGGGTCAACCGGATCCCTTGGTAGATCACCTCGAACCCCGCATCGCGCGCGGCGACGGCGATCTGCTCGGCACCGTTGGAGTGCCCGTCGAGCCCGGGCTTCGCCACGAGCAGGCGCGGCGGCCCGCCGGTGCGCTCGGCCAGTTGCCGGGAGCGGAGGCGGATCGGCGCCAATTCCTCACCGCGGTGACCCACGCCACCGCTTACACCGGTCGGGGCACGGAACTCGCCGAACACCTCGCGGAGCGCGCCGGCCCACTCCCCTGTCGTGCCGCCCGCATGGGCGAGAGCGATCGTGGCCGGCATGAGGTTGCCCTCGGGGCCGTCGTCCTCGGCGACCCGCCGCAGCCCGTCGAGCGCGGCCAGCACGCCCCCGTTGTCGCGCAGAGCACGCCAGCGGTCGACGTCCGCAACCATCTCGGCCTCCACGCGGTGGTCGACCTTGAGGATGTTCTCGAATTCGCCGTCGCCGAGGAGCGGCGATGGCGCCGTCTCGGTGAATGAGTTCACGCCGACCACCGTGAGCTCGCCGCTCTCGATGCGGCGCACGCGCTCGGCCTGGCTGCGCACGAGGCGGCGCTTCAGCTCGTCGATGGCCTCGAAGGCGCCTCCCAGAGCCTGGACGTCGTCGAGCTCGGCGGTGGCCTCCTCAACGAGCTCGGACGTCTTGGCCTCGATGACCTTGGACCCCTCGAAGATGTCGTCGTACTCGAGGAGGTCGGACTCGAACGCGAGCACCTGCTGGATGCGCAGCGACCACTGCTGGTCCCACGGTCGTGGCAGCCCGAGCGCCTCGTTCCAGGCGGGCAGCTGCATGGCCCGGGCGCGGGCGTCCTTCGACAGCGTGACCCCGAGCGTCTCGAGGACGATGCGCTGCACGTTGTTCTCGGGCTGCTGTTCGGTCAGGCCGAGGGAGTTGACCTGGACGCCGTAGCGGAAACGCCGCAGCTTGGGGTCCTCGACGCCGTACCGCTCGCGGCAGATGCGGTCCCACATGCGGGTGAAGGCCCGCATCTTGCAGGTCTCCTCGACGAAGCGGACGCTCGAGTTCACGAAGAAGCTGATGCGCCCGACCACGGCGGGCAGCTCGGTCTCGTTCACCTTGCCCGAGGAACGCACGCCGTCGAGGACGCCGATGGCAGTGGCCAGCGCGTAGGCCACCTCCTGCACCGGGGTCGCTCCGGCCTCCTGGAGGTGGTAGCTGCAGACGTTGATCGGGTTCCACTTCGGCGCGTGGCGCACCGTGTAGGCGATGGTGTCCACGGTGAGCCGCAGACTCGGTCCGGGCGGGAAGATGTACGTCCCCCGGCTGAGGTACTCCTTGACGATGTCGTTCTGCGTCGTGCCGGCAAGCAGCGCAGGGTCGACACCGATGTCCTCTGCGTGGGCGACGTAGAGGCCGAGCAGCCAGGCCGCCGTCGCGTTGATCGTCATGGACGTGTTCATGTTCGCGACGGGGATCTGGTCGAGGAGCTCCTCCATGTGGCCGACGTGCGCCACGGGCACGCCGACCTTGCCCACCTCGCCGGCGGCCTCGGGCGCGTCGGGGTCGTAACCCGTCTGCGTCGGCAGGTCGAACGCAATGGAGAGCCCGGTCTGCCCCTTGGCCAGGTTGGTGCGGTAGAGCTCGTTCGAGGCGCGCGCCGAGGAATGGCCGGAATAGGTGCGCATAACCCAGGGCGCGTCACGCTCCCTCTCGGTCGGCATCAGTTCACCTCCAGACGGTATGGCGCACCCACCATTGTGCCCGTCTTTCGCGGCCTCTCGGCGCGACTAACGGTTGTAGTCGTAGAAGCCCTTCTTGGTCTTGCGACCCAGCTGGCCCGACGTGACCAGGCGCCGCAGCAGCGGCACCGCCGCGTAGTTGGGGTCGCGGTACTCCTCGTAGAGCGCGTCGAGGATGGCAAGGGACGTGTCGAGTCCGACGAGGTCGAGGAGCGCGAAAGGCCCCATTGGGAAGCCGCAACCGCCCTTCATGGCGGCGTCGATGCCCTCACGGGTGGCGACGCCCTGCTCGAGCAGGCGCACGGCGTTGTTGAGGTACGGGAACAGGAGCGCGTTCACGATGAAGCCCGCCTGGTCCTTGACCTCGACCGGGTCCTTGCCGCACTTCTCCGCGAAGGCGATCGCAGCTGCGACCGTGGCATCGCTCGCCGTGATCGGCCGCACCACCTCGACCAGCGCCATCGCGGGTGCCGGGTTGAAGAAGTGCACCCCGCACACGAGCTCGGGACGCCCGGTCGCCATGGCCATCTCCACGACGGGCAGGGTCGACGTGTTGGTGGCGAGGATCGTCTCGGGCTTGCAGACGCTGTCGAGCTCGGCGAAGAGCTCCTTCTTGACCGCGAGGTCCTCGACGACCGATTCGATCACCAGGTCGACCTCGACCAGCTCGCCCAGATGGGTCGTGCCGCGCACGCGCCCGGCAATCTCCTTGGCCTCTGCCTCGTCGCGCTTGCCCTTCTCCACCTGCTTGGCGAGCGACTTCTCGAGGCCGGCCACCATGGCGTCGGCGCCGGACTGGCTGCGGCTCCGCAGCACGACCTCGTGCCCGGTCGCGGCCGCCACCTCGGCGATGCCCGAGCCCATGATTCCCGAACCGACAATTCCCACCCGTGTGATCGACATGGGCGTCAAGGCTACTGGCCGGTAACCGCCGCAGTCGAAGCCGGGACGGCCCCGCCGGGCGTGCCAAAGTGGCGCCATGGACTCGACAGGCACGCTGGCCCTGGTGGGGGGCGACGAATGGACCGAGGGTTGCAGCTTCGACGCCGCCCTCCTGGCGGCGTCCGGTGGCACGGACGTCGTGGTGCTGCCGACGGCAGCCGCCTACCAGCACCCCGAGCGGGTGGTCCTGCGGGCAGCCGAGTGGTTCGCCCCTCTCGGGGCTCAGGTCGAGGGCCTGATGGTGGTCGACCGGGCCTCGGCCGAGGACCCCGGCATGGCGGCCGCAGTGGCCCGCGCCCGTTTCGTCTACCTGGCCGGCGGCTCGCCCCTCCACCTGCGCGCTGCGCTGAAGAAGTCGGCGGTCTTCGACGCGCTGCGGGCGGCCTGGCTCGGTGGTGCCGTCGTGGCGGGGGCGGGAGCCGGCGCGATGGTGCTGACCGACCCGATGGTGGACCCGCGTGGCGGCGCGCTGACGCTCGGGCTCGGCCTTGTCGACAACCTCACCGTCGTCCCACACTTCGGCGACGAGCACGACGACGCCCACGGCCAGAAGCTCGAGCGCACCGTTGCCATGGCGCCGGCCGCGTTGCCGGTGGTGGCCTTGCCGGCCCGCACGGCCCTCGTGCGCGACAACGTGGGCACCTGGAGGGCGGAAGGCCTCGGAACCCCGGTCGTGTTCGTAGGTGGGTCGCAGACCGAAGGCCTGAAGGCCCTCACGGGATGAGCGGGTTCAGTCCTTCTCTTCGATGGTGACGCTCTCGATGACGACGCGCTCTTTGGGCGTGCCCGAGCGGCTGCCGAGCGCATCGATCTTGGCCACCACGTCGAGGTCGCTCACCACCTCGCCGAAGAGCGAGTAGAGCGGCGGGAGGCGGACGCCGTCCGCGCCGCTGATCACGAAGAACTGGCTGCCGTTGGTGTCGGGCCCCGCGTTCGCCATGGCCAACGAGCCGACCTTGTAGCGGCCGCCCTGCGGCAGCTCGTCCGCGAAGCGGTAGCCGGGCCCGCCGGAACCGGAGCCGGTGGGGTCACCGCCCTGGAGGACGAAGCCCGGGATGATGCGATGGAACACGATGCCGTCGAAGTAGTGGTAGCGAGCCAGGAAGACGAAGCTGTTGACCGTGCGCGGCGCGGCAAGTGGGTCGAGGTTGATCACCATCGTGCCGTGCGAAGTGGCCATCGTGGCGACGTAGCGCTTGGCCGTGTCGATGATCATCGGCGGCTCCTCGTCGAACTTCCGCTGCTGCGGGCTCGAGCCGTCGGGGTTGGGCGGGGTGGGCGTGGCCATGTCGTGAACCTCAGGATTCGTGGATGGTGACGGACAGGATGCGCTGCGTGACCTTCGGCGGGATGCCGGACGTTGACCCTTGTTGGTTGATCGTCTTCACCACGTTCAGACCCGACGTGACTTGACCGAACAGTGGGTACGAGTTCGGCAGGCTCTCGCCCTGGGCGCCCGCCACGATGAAGAACTGGCTGCCGCTCACCCCCGCTGACGACGTGGCCATCGCCAGCGAACCATTCGGGTACGCCGGCTTGGCAGCAGTGCCGGCCGGCGGCAGGTTCTCGGGGGGCAGCGTGTAAGACGCTCCGCTGGTGCTGCTGCTGGCGTTCGTCTGGGCGGGATTGCCTGTCTGGTTGACGAACCCGGGGATGACGCGGAAGAAGGAGTTGCAGTGGAAGAACCCCTTCTCGGCCAGGAAGACGAAATTGTTCACCGTCTTGGGCGCGGCCTGGGCGTTGAGCCCGATCACAAACGTGCCGGTGGTGGTCACCACGGTGGCCGAGTAGGTCTTCGTCGTGTTGATCGTCATTGCCGGCGCGGCCGTGTAGTGCTGGATGTTGGCCGGTGTCGTGGGGCTGTTCGGGCAGCCGGCCTTCACTGCGGCCGCGTTGGCCTCCGCCTGCAGCTGAGAGGTCGTCTTGGACTGGTTCCCGACCGGGTTGTTGCCGCTCGAGATGGCGAAGGCGATGCCCACGATGGCGCCGAACACGACAACCACGATGATCCCGTTGCGGATCTGCCTGCGGCGCTTGGCCGTCTTGGCCTCGGCGGCCAGCCTGGCCTCCCTGGCCGCGCGCTGGCGGGCTCGCTTCTCGCTGGGCACGGGCGCAGACCCTATCCAATCGCGGGCATGGCCCCCGGTCGGCTGGGGGCACCCGGAGTGACCTCTCCGGCCTCCTGCCTGGGCCGACGCCGATGACGCCCGTGCGCAGTCTGTAGCCTCGGGCGATGCCGCTGGTCGTCCAGAAGTTCGGGGGTACCTCCGTCGGCGACGCGGACAGGATCCGGGCCGTCGCCGATCACATCGCACGGACGCGGCGGCAGGGATCTGACGTAGTCGCCGTGGTGAGTGCGATGGGGAAGACGACCGACGAGCTGATCCACCTGGCCGATTCGGTGAGCACCACCCAACCGCCCCGCGAGTACGACATGCTCGTGAGCACGGGCGAGCGGATCTCGATGTCGCTGCTGGTGATGGCATTGGCAGACCTGGGAGTCGAGGGTCAGTCCTTCACCGGGAGCCAGGTCGGGATCATCACCGACGGCGACCACACCCGGGCCAAGATCAAGGAGGTCAAGGGCGACCGCCTGCGCGAGGCCCTCGCCGCCGGCCGGGTTCCAGTAGTGGCGGGGTTCCAGGGCGTGTCGATCGACCGCGAGATCACCACCCTCGGGCGGGGCGGGTCCGATACCACCGCTGTTGCTTTGGCGGCGTCCCTCGAGGCCGACGTCTGCGAGATCTACACCGACGTCACCGGCGTCTTCACCGCCGACCCGCGGATCGTGCCCGAGGCGCACCGGCTCAACCGCATCTCGTTCGACGAGATGCTCGAAATGGCGGCGACCGGCGGACGGGTGCTCATGCTCCGCGCCGTCGAGTTCGCCCGCAACCACAATGTCCCACTGCACGTGCGCAGCAGCTTCACCTGGGAGCCCGGCACCTGGGTCGTCGAGGAGGATGCAGACATGGAGGAAGCCGTCGTCACCGCCGTGACCCACGACATCTCGGAGGCCAAGGTCACGGTCAGCGGTCTCCCCGACCACCCCGGCGTGGCCGCCGGCCTCTTCCGGCCGCTGGCGGACAAGTCGATCATCGTCGACATGATCGTGCAGAACAGCTCGGCCCACGGGACAACGGACATCTCGTTCACGGTCCCCAACGACGACCTGGCAATGGCGGTCGAGACGGCGCAGGCGCACGCCGACGAGCTGGGCGCAACCGGGGTAACGTCGGACGCCGCTGTAGCTCGGGTGTCGCTCATCGGGGTCGGGATGCGATCGCACCCTGGCATCGCCGCCACGATGTTCGAGACGCTGGCGAACGAGGGGATCAACATCGACATGATCTCGACGTCGACGATCAGGACCTCGTGCATCGTGGCCGACCGCGACGTCGAGCGGGCCGTGCGCAGCCTCCACCGTGCGTTCGCCCTCGAGTGATGGCTCGGAAGGCATGGGCACGCACCCTCTGGCTGCTACGGCACGCCAAGACGGTGACCGATCCGCCGCCGGGTGGCAGCGACTTCGATCGGGTGCTCGCGCCGCGCGGACGCCGAGACGGCACGGCGATCGGACGCCTGTTCGCCGGCAAGGGCGAGGGGCTCGGGCCGGCGCTCAAGGGTGTTCCGCGACCGAAGGTGGCGCTGGTGTCGCCGGCGGCCCGAACGCGGGCGACGGCGGACCTCGCGTTCGCCAACATGGCGGAGCCCCCCGAATGCTTCTTCTACGACGGGCTGTACGGAGCTGACTCCGAAGAGCTCCTTGCCTACGTGCACGAGCTCGACGACAGCACCGATGCGGTCGTCGTCGTCGGGCACAACCCGACGGCCCACTCGCTCTCCCAGGGGCTGCTCGCGCCGAGTGACAAGAAGGGGCTGTCGCTGGCCGTACGCACGGGATTCCCCACGTGCGCGCTCGCCGTCTACTCCTTCAAGGCGGAGCGCTGGGCCGACGTCAACACCGGGGGCGCCAAGCTGGTGGCGTTGCTGGTGCCGCCCTACGACGGCTGACGCGAGGCCCGAGCCCGGAGAGGCTCAGAGCGCGCGCAAGATGGCGGCGTCGCCCTGCCCGCCACCACCGCAGAGCGCCACGGCAGCCGTCGACGCGCCGCGCCGGCGCAGCTCGAGGAGCGCTGTGAGCGCGACCCGGGTGCCGGACATGCCGACCGGGTGGCCCAGTGCGATGGCGCCGCCGTTCACGTTGACCTTGTCCTCGTCCAGCCCCAAGTCGTCCATCGACGCCAGGCCGACGGCGGCGAACGCCTCGTTGATCTCGAAGAGGTCGATCCCGCCCAGGTCGGTGCCGGCCTTGTCCGCGGCCTTGAGGATCGCCCGCGAGGGCTGGGTGAGCAGCGAGTTGTCGGGCCCAGCCACCATGCCGTAGCCGACCACCTGGCCGAGCGGCGCGACGCCGAGCTCCTTGGCCTTGTCGGCCGACATCACAATGACGCGCGCAGCCGCCGTCGGAGATCTGCGACGAGTTCCCGGCCGTGATGCTCCCGTTCTTGTCGAACGCGGGCCTGAGCCCGCCCAGCGACTCCGCCGTGGTGCCCGGACGCACGCCCTCGTCGGTGTCGACCACGAGCGGGTCGCCCTTGCGCTGGGGCACTTCCACCGGGACGATCTCCTCGGCGAAGCGGCCCTCCTTGATGGCGGCGGCCGCCTTCTCGTGGCTCGCCGCGGCGAACGTGTCCTGGCGCTCGCGCGAGACCTTCGCCGAGTTCTGGTTGTGCTGCTCGGTCGAGAGGCCCATCGCGATGTGGTCGAACGAGTCGGTCAGGCCGTCGTACATCATCGAGTCGACGAGGGTGCCGTCGCCGAGGCGGAACCCGGCCCGCGCGCCCGGCAGCAGGTGGGGCGCCTGCGTCATGGACTCCATGCCGCCGGCCACGACGATCTCGGCGTCACCGGCGCGGATCATCTGGTCGGCCAGGTAGATCGTGTTGAGGCCCGAGAGGCACACCTTGTTGATCGTGTTGGCCGGGACGTTCATGGGGATGCCGGCTTTCACGGCCGCCTGGCGCGCCGTGATCTGGCCCTGGCCGGCAAGGATGACCTGGCCCATCAGGACGTAATCGACCTGGTCGGGGGCGACGCCGGCCCGCCGGAGCGCCTCGGCGATGGCGAAGCCGCCCAGGTCCATGGCCGTGAACCCTGCGAACGCGCCCGAAAGCTTCCCGATCGGGGTCCGAGCCCCTGCGACGATGACGGCCTCAGCCATTCCCTGCACCTCCGGGTTGCCCGCCGGTCTGGTTACCGGCCGGAAACTACATCGTACCGGCCAAGTATCGTCGGGGCACATGAGCGAGATCCTCGAAGCAGTCGTTGCCGGCGCGTCCGCAGATGAGCTGGCCAAACTCGAGATGCCCGACCATTACCGGGGCGCCCTGGTGAAGCGCAGCGAAGTCGACATGTTCGCCGGCATGGAGTCGTCGGACAAGGACCCCCGCCAGTCCCTCCACGTGGAGGACGTGGCGCTGCCCGAGCTGGCCCCTGACGAGGCGTATGTGGCCGTTATGGCCTCGGCCATCAACTTCAACACGGTGTGGACCTCCATCTTCGAGCCACTCCCGACATTCGGCTTCCTGGACCGGCTCGCCAAGGAAGGTACGTGGGCGGCGCGTCACGCCCTCGACTACCACGTCGTCGGTTCCGACGCCTCGGGCGTGATCCTGCGCACCGGCTCTGCCGTCCGCAATTGGAAGGTGGGCGACAAGGTCACCATCCACTGCAACCACGTCGACGACCAGGACCCATCGGCACACGACGACTCCATGCTGGCGGCCAACCAGCGCATCTGGGGCTTCGAGTCCAACTTCGGCGGACTGGCCGACATCACGTTGGTCAAGGCCAACCAGATCATGCCGAAACCGCGACACCTGAGTTGGGAGGAGTCCGCGATCAACGCGCTCTGCAACTCGACCTCCTACCGCATGTTGGTGTCGCCCAACGGCGCGCGGATGACGCAGGGCGACAAGGTGCTCGTGTGGGGCGCCAGCGGCGGCCTCGGCAGCTACGCGGTGCAGCACGTCCTCAACGGCGGCGGGACGCCGATCGGCGTCGTGTCGTCGCCCGAGAAGGTGAAACTGCTGAATGACCTCGGGGTCGAGGCCGTGATCGACCGCAGGGCGGCCAACTACAAGTTCTGGGCCGACGAGCACACCCAGGACGAGGCCGAATGGCGCCGGTTCGGCAAGGACATCCGCTCGCTGGTGGGCGGTGAGCCAGACATCGTGTTCGAGCACCCCGGTCGCCAGACAATGGGCGCGTCGGTCTTCGTCTGCAAGCGGGCCGGCACCATCGTGACCTGCGCGGCCACCTCGGGCTACATGATCGAGTACGACAACCGCCACCTCTGGATGAAGCTCAAGACCATCAAGGGCTCTCACTTCGCCAACTATCGGGAGGCCTGGGACGCGAATCAGCTGATCTACGACGGCAAGGTCCTTCCGCCCCTCTCGGCCGTCTACCCCCTCGAGGAGGTGGGCGAGGCCGCGTACCAGGTCCACCACAACCTGCACGAAGGAAAGATCGGTGTGCTCTGCCTCGCCCCGAGGGAGGGGCTGGGCATCGACGACCCCGAGTTCCGGGCAAAGATCGGTGAGGACCGCATCACACTGTTCCGGAGGCACGGGGCGTGAAAGAACTGCTCACCGAGATCGACCACGTCGCCATCGCCGTCAACGACCTCGAGGCGGCCATCGCCTGGTACGCGGAGGTATTCGGCGCCACGGTCGACCACCGCGAGAAGGTCGAATCCGACGGCGTCGAGGAGGCGCTTCTCAAGGTGGCGGACTCCTACGTCCAGTTACTCACTCCCATCCGCGACGACTCACCGGTGGCGAAGTACCTGGCCTCCAAGGGCGAAGGCCTCCATCACATCGGCTACCGCGTGGACAACTGCGCGGACGCGTTGCAAGCGGTGAAGGACGCCGGTGGTCGGGTCATCGACGAAGCGCCGCGGCCCGGTTCACGCGGCACGACGGTGGCGTTCGTACACCCCAAGACGTCGTTCGGGACGCTGATCGAGCTCGTCCAGGAGTAACGCCCGCCCCCCACTGGGAGCTCGCTTAGGCGGGAAGGGACCTCGGTCCAGCGACTCAGTGGAACCCAACGTGGGTCCGGAGTTGCAAAGTTGGAGCCCAATCCGAGCTTTGTGGAGTGATTGAGGGCCCGGCGTTTTGCTCGTGCGGCAGCATTGGTCCAGCGGTGATCGCTTCAATCGAAACCAAGTACGCCGTCGTGTTCGCTTCGTTGGCAAATGATCACATTGAGATGATCGATTCTTCGAATGGCTCGAACCGAGCACTACCCAAGTTTCGTTCTCGAACAACTCAACCACTCTGGCGTCATCGATTCCCAGAGACCAAATACGGGACGCTCTATGCACCCGCAGCAGAAGAAACCCGACCGTGATACCCGAAGTCGCCCGACCGGGTTCCATCCGTCCCTGAGCTACACCGCCTCGAGCCGGCCCCGCAAGACGTTGAAGACCTCGCCGCTCACGCGCAAGTCGGCATCGGTGTCGTAACGCTCCCGCAAGGCACGGAACGTGCCGTCCATGTCCATGGTGAGCTCGGCGACGCCATCGAAGAACGCGAGCTGCGCGTCCGTCGGCTCTCCGCCCGGTGCCCAGCCGGCGCCCCATACGTCCCACGGCAGCATCTCGACTTTGTTCAAAGAGGCGAAGTCGAGGCGGAGGTTCCCAGCGATCCAGTAGGCGCCGTGCTCGTGGATGCCGGAGAGGCCGCACCGCGACGCGTCCAGATCCCCGCGCCGCCACGCCTGCCACGCGGCGCCCGCCGTGAGGAATTCTGTCGCAGAGACATCGAAGTCGTCCCCCGTGTACCCGAGCATCTCGCGCCACGTGGCATCGATCTGGGCGTCGACCATCCGCCATCTCCCCTCGCGTGCGTTCCAGTACTCCGCGACCCAGTGGTCCTCGTACCAACCGGGCCGGAAGTACGCACCGAACCCGCAGCGGGCTCGTGCCGGCACGCCTGCAGCCCGGAGAAACGCCACGGTGAGCCGGCTGAAGACATGGCAGCGCGCTCCAACTCGGCTCCCCGGCGGACGCGCTTCGTCGAGGGGCCGGGCGTCGATGGCTCTGACGGCGGCAAGAAGGCGTGCCGTGTCTCGCTCGTGGATGGTCTCGAGCTGATCCGGGCCGAGTTCCACACCGTAGAACGGCTGCGCAACGACGTCGTAGATCAGCAACCCTCGCACGACGTCCACGACCCGGCGGATATCTTCATCGGAGAACGAATCGCTCGGGAGCGTGGTGAAGCGTCCTGGTGTGGCGTAGAACGCGAGCACCTCCTCGGTTTCGGCGGGATGCACAGCGATCTCAGCTGCTACTCGGATGCACCGTTGTCGGGCCAGCCGAACTTCTCTTGTGCCGCCTGCTCGCTGACGCCGAGCACGAACCCGATGGCCGCCCATGAATGTCCGCCCCGCCGTGCCACTCCCACCTGGTGTCGAAGGCTCAACTCGGCCACGCTGAGATCGCGGGCTGCGACCCTGACGAGGGTGAGATCCCTGTCCCATTCCTCGAACCGTCGTTCCACCGCGTGCATCATGGGACGAATCCACGCCTGGTTCAACCTGCCGCCGGCGGGGCGGATGCGGGGACGCGGCCCCTCAAGCCTCCTACTGCGACGAACCCCGGCCCGGGTCGTCCTGCGGCGTCTGCCAGAACACCTCCACCCGGCGGACCCGTCCGGCGTCGTCGAGCCCGAACGCGTACGCCTCCTCGAGATGCAACGTCTGGTTCGGGTAGCTGAGGTGTTCGGTCACCCACGCGAAGGCAGCGCGGCCGTCGGCCGCGTAGGTCACGAGGTGGACGTCGTTGCCATAGTCGTCCGGCACCGCTTCTTCGAGCATCGCGAGGTAGCGGTCACGCCCGGTCACCAGGTCGCCGAACGGCCCGACACGTTCGACCTCCGGTGCGAGGTCGCCCCGTAGCGACGCCCAATCCCGCGCGCTGAGGTGCTCGAAGAAGCGCTCGACAGGCCCGCTCACCCCGGTGCCACCGCCGCAACCCGGCCCGGGTTCGAGCCGCCCACCCAGACCCCGCCCGCCACCGGCAGCAGAGCCCGCGGGCCCGTGCCGACGATGAGTGCCTTCGACATGGGCGCCGGCGCCACGGTCCGTACCGTCTGCGCCGTCCCGTCGCCGACATAGACCCTCCCGCCCGACACCGCCACCGTGAGCGGGTCACCTCCGACGCGGAGCGTCGCCGTGACCGCCATCGCCGACGGCGAGACCACCGAGACGGTTCCGCCCGCTGCGTCGGCCACCCACACGGCGCCCTGCCCGGTCGCTACGCCGATCGGACCCTGGCCCACGGTCACGGTCTGCTGGCGCACCCCCGCCGGGCCCGTCCCGGGCGTAACCCGCGTCAACAGATTCGTCGTCCCCGTCACCCACAGCGAGCCGTACCCCGCCGCCACCCGCACCGCGCCCGCCAGCACGACGTCCGGCGTGCCCGCCGTCCCGGTCGCCACGTTGATCGGCGTCACCTCGTTGGCCTGTAACGACGACACCCACACGTCGCCGTCGAGCACGGCGAGGCTCGTCGGCCCCGCCGGGACCGCGACGCTGCGTTCGATCGCCAGCGTGGCGGGGTCCACCGCCACCACCTGGTTGTCCACGGCGTCGGCCACCCACAGCTGCCCGCCCGCCAGCACCATGGCCACCGGCCGCCCGTCGAGGTGCACGGAGTGCTCGACCTTGCCCGTCGCCGGATCGAAGCGCAGCACGAGGTTGCGCAGGTCGTCGGTGACCCAACCGACCCCGCCCTGCCGCGCGACTGCGGAGGCCGCGGGGAGCTTGAGCAACGCGTGCGACGACAACCTCGGCCCGCTCGCGACACCGTGCGCCGCGCCAGTGGGTGGCGACGGGGTCGATGACGACGTGAGGACGAGCGGCAAAGTGATGCCCGCAATCACGACCACGAGCACCGCCACCGCGGCCCACACTGCCCGCCGCCGGCGGCGCTCCCATCGTTGGCCGCCCCCGCCCCCGCCCCCGCTGCGGCCACGCTGCGCGTCCTGCGTGCGCTGCGCCCGGGCCCGCTTGCTCTGCTCAAGCCGGCGTTGCCGGCGGTTCTTCTGGGCCACCCCTCGAGCCCGCTAGCGGAGCGTGCGGTCCAACAGCTCGAGCACCCGCGACACCTGCTCGGAGATGCTGCCCGAGCCCGTTCCGAGCACCAGGTCCGGGCGTGGGGGCGCCTCGTAGTCCGAGTCGATCCCGGTGAAGCCGGGCAGCTGGCCGGCCCGGGCCCTTGCGTACAGGCCCTTGGGGTCGCGCCGTTCGCACTCCTCGAGCGAGGTGTCGAGGAAGACCTCGAAGAAGGGCAGCCCCGCGTCGTCGTGGAGCATGCGGATCAGGCGCCGGTCCTCCTCGAACGGGCAGATCAACGCGATCAACGCCAAAGAGCCGGACTCGGCGAACATGCGGGCGACCTCGCCGGCGCGCCGGACGTTCTCCTTGCGGTCCTGGTCCGAAAAACCGAGGTCGCCGTTGATGCCGTGCCGCAGGTTGTCGCCGTCGAGCAGGAAGGCGTGGCGGCCGCTTTGCACGTAGGCCTCCTCCACCCCCGCCGCGATCGTCGACTTGCCCGCCCCCGAGAGGCCGGTGAACAGAACCGTCGCGCCATGCGCCTCCAGGGCGGCGAAGCGGTCGTGCCGGGTCAGCCGGCCGCTGTGTCGCACCACGTTCGGGCTGGCGTGCGTCGTCGCGATGACGCGGATGACGCCCGCCCCGGCCGTCGCGTTCGTCTGCGCGTCGATGATGATGAAACTGCCCGTCGTGCGGTTCGTCCCGTAGTCGTCGACCAACAAGGGCTCGGTCGTGCGGAACGAGACGCGGCCGATCTCGTTGAGGTCGAGGGAGTTGACACTGTCGTCGCGGCGCAGGCCGTTCACGTCGAGGCGGTACTGCAACGACTCCATCGTGGCCCGGACCGTCCGGGTCGAGTGCTTCAACAGGTACGAACGCCCGACGGTCAACGACGAGCGCTCGTCCATCCAGCACACGAGCGCCTCGATGTCGTGCGTGTTGGTGGGCCGGTTGTTGGGCCGGCACAGCACGTCGCCCCGCGACACCGCGATGTCGTCCTCCAGCGTCACGACGACCGCCATCGGTGGGAAGGCCTCGCGCACCTCGCCGTCCGCCGTCTCGATCGCCTTGATCCGCGAGGTCGTCCCCGTCGGCAGCACCAGCACCTCGTCGCCGGGCCGCAGCACGCCGGAGGCCACGGTCCCGGCGTAGCCCCGGAAGTCGGGGTTGTCGGGTGTCTGGCTCCGGATCACGTACTGCACCGGGAAGCGCGGGTCGATGAAGTTCTCGTCCGAGCCGATGTAGACCGATTCGAGATGCGTCAGCAACGGCGGGCCCTGGTACCACCACATCGCCTCGGACCGCTGCACGACGTTGTCGCCCGCCAGCGCCGAGATGGGGATGAAGGTGATGTCGTGGACGTTCAGGCGGGCTGCGAACTCCATGAAGTCGGACTGGATCCGCTCGTACTGCGCGCGGTCCCAGTCGATCAGGTCCATCTTGTTCACGCAGACGACCATGTGGGGCACGCCCAGCATCGACGACAAAAACGCGTGCCGACGCGTCTGCTCGATCACGCCCTTCCGGGCGTCGATGAGGATCAGCGACACGTGCGCCGTGGAGGCGCCCGTCACCATGTTGCGCGTGTACTCGGTGTGCCCGGGCGTGTCGGCAATGATGAACTTGCGCTTGGGCGTGGCGAAGTAGCGGTAGGCCACGTCGATCGTGATGCCCTGCTCGCGCTCGGCCCGGAGCCCATCGGTCAAGAGCGCCAGGTCCGTCTCGGAATTGCCCCGCTGCTCGCTGGTGCGGCGGATCGACTCGAGTTGGTCCTCGAAGATCCCCTTGGCGTCGTACAACAGACGGCCGATCAGGGTGGACTTGCCGTCGTCGACCGAGCCGGCCGTGGCCAGGCGCAGGAGCTCCATCTAGAAGTACCCCTCGCGCTTGCGGTCCTCCATGCCGGCCTCGCTGATGCGGTCGTCGGCCCGTGTCGCGCCCCGCTCGGTCAGGCGGGTGGCGGCCACCTCCTCGACGACGAGGTCGATGGTCACCGCCGACGACTCCACACAGCCAGTGCAGTCCGCGTCGCCCACGGTGCGGAAGCGCACGGTTGCCTCGAAGGGCGTTTCGCCCGGCTCGAGCGCGAGATGCGGACCGACCGCCATCAGCATGCCGTCACGCTGGACGACCTCACGCCGGTGCGCGAGATAGATCGACGGCGTGTCGATGCGCTCCTGGCCGATGTAGTTCCACACGTCGAGCTCGGTCCAGTTCGAGAGCGGGAAGACCCGGATGTGCTCGCCCTTGTGATGCCGGGCGTTGTAGAGGTTCCACAGCTCGGGCCGCTGGTTCTTCGGGTCCCACTGGCCGTACTCGTCGCGGAAGCTGAAAATGCGCTCCTTCGCCCGCGCCTTCTCCTCGTCGCGCCGTGCCCCGCCGAACACCGCGTCGTGCTTCCCCTCGCGGATGGCCCGCAGCAGGGTCGGCGTCTGAAGGCGGTTGCGCGTCGCCCGCGGCGAGGTGTCCTCGACGATGCGGCCGGCATCGATGTCGTCCTGCACGTACGCCACGAGCACCTTGACCCCCAACGCCGCTGCGTAGCGGTCGCGGAACTCGAGCACCTCGGTGAAGTTGCGGCCGGTGTCGACGTGGAGGACCGGAAAGGGGATGGGCGCCGGCCAGAACGCCTTGCGCGCCAGATGCAGCATGACGATGGAGTCCTTGCCACCGGAGAACAACAGCACCGGGCGTTCGAACTCCGCCGCCACCTCACGGAAGATGTGGACCGACTGCGCCTCCAGCGCGCGCAAGTGCGTCAGCCGGTACCCGGTGTGGGGACCGCCCGGCGCGCCGTCAGGGTCGCTGACTACCCGTGCTGTTGCCACTCGGCGCTCCCTCCAGGCACCTCACGGGAACGACCCGAGGCACCCCGACCCTACGTCTCCGGTGCAAAAACCCTAAACGGTGGAGACCCCGGCCTTCGGCGGTGGCCACCCCGGTCCACCCGCCGGAACCGTCCCGGGGGCACCGGCGCGGCCGTCCGCCCATAATCCCTGTTCAGGAGCTTCTGAGCCCGGCGTGGCGACCTGAGCCGGGAACGACGGCGCCGGGTCCTCAGCAGTCCGTGAAGCCGCTCGTGAAGCAGTTGGACACCGATTGGCCGAAGCTGCTGAGCGAGTTCCAGGCGGATCCCAGTGCGGAGGCGACGGCTTGGATGTCGCTGCTGCTGAACCCGATGTCGGAGAGGATGTTGCCGATGTCGTTCACCGCCTCGCCGAAGATGGTCTGGAGTGCCGAGGCGATCTCCGAAGCGGCCTCACCGATGTTCTTGAGGATCTGAGCCGCGGCCGCAGCAGCTTCGCCGAAGATGCTCTGCAGGGCGCCGGCGATCTCCGAGGTGTCGTAGCCGATGTCCTTGAGGATCTGGGCTGCGCCCTGCGCCGCCTCACCGAAGACGAGCGAGAGCGCCGTGCTCACGTCGTTGATGGAGAAGAAGCTCTTGAGCACGCTGGCCGCCTGCTGCGCGGCGTCGGCAAAGACGTTCTCGAGCGCCGTGGCGACGTCGGTGACGGCGTAGCCGATCGACTGGAGCACGCCAGCGACGGCAGAGTCCGCCTCGGCGAACACGGTGTGGAGCGCGGTGGCCACATCGTCGACGCCGTAGCCCACCGATCTCAGCACGGAGGCCACGCCCGAGTCGATCTCGCTGAACACCTGGTTCAACGCGGTACCAACCTGGGTGACGGTGTTGCCGATGTCCTTGAGGACCGAGGCCACTTGCGTGGCGACGTCGGCGTAGACGCCCTGGAGCGCCGTGGCGACATCGTTGACAACGAAGCCGATGTTCTCGAGCACTTCCGCCGTGCCCAAGTCGATGAAGCTGTACACGGTCGACAGCGCACCGGCGATCGCCAGGACGCAGGCCTGCGCCCCGTCGGTGGTGCACGTGTTGAGCGTCTTGAGGATGCCCGCGGCCACCTGCCCGACGTCGTTGAACACGACGTCGAGGGCCGCCGGCGATCTGGTTAAACGTGTACTTGGCATCATCGAGGGCGGTCGCCACCGCCGAGTCGATGTCGTTGTAGAGGCTCACCAGTGCGCCCGCGACCTGGCCGGCGGCGTACCCGAGCGCCTTGAGCGCGACGGCCACCGCCTGGTCGGTCTCTGCGAACACCTGCTGCAGTGCGGCACCGATCTGGGCCACGCCGTAATTGATGGCCTGGAGAACGGTGGCGACGGCGGTGGCGGCGTCGTTGTAGACGCTCTGGAGCGCCGAGGCGACCTGGTCGACGGCGAAGTTGACGCCCTTGAGGATCTGGGCCGCGACCTGGTCGCCGAGGTTGTAGACGTCCTTGAGGACGCCCGCGACCTGGTCCACCGTGTAGTTGAACCCGTCCTTCATGATCTGCGCGAATTGGATCGCGTTCGTCGAGAAGACGTTGATGGCGGCTTCCGCCACGTTCTGGATGCTGTAACCCAGGTCGACCAGGGTCCCGACCGCCTGGTTGACGCCTTCGGAGAAGTCATTGGCCAGGGTCGTGGCGAGCTGCGCGGCGCTGTAGCCCGCGTCGACCAGGGTGTTCATGGCGGTCTGGAACCCGCTGGATATCGCGGTCGTCGCCTCGTTGAATCCGGTGGCGATCGCTCCGCCGACCGAGGTCGCAACGGTGCTGAGCGTGCTGTAGGCGCTCTCGAGGCCTGCTGTGACGGCAGTGACCGCCGTGCCGATACCCGCCGCCGCTTGGTTGTACAGCGAGACGACCCCGGCGGCGATCTGAGGGCCGTAGCGCGAAATGACTTCGGTGAGGGCGGCGGAGATGATGCCGGCGGCCATGCCGCAGCCGACGGCGCCCAGGCCCTCGGTTCCAACGGTGCAGAGGATGGCGAGTCCCGTGCCCACCGCCGTTCCCACGGCATCACCGACACAGGTAGAAACCGGGCCGTTTTCGCAGGCTTCGACGGTGAGGTAGATGCCCAGAGCGGCACCTGCCACGATCAGGAGCGGTCCGGCGAACTCGGCGAGAGAGCCGCCCTCCTCGCTCGCGGCGCCCGCTTCCGCACTTGCCTCTTCGCCCAGGATCCCTGCTCCGGTGTCCGCGGCCACTTCGCTGGTCGCTTCGGCGGCTTGTGCGATTTCCCCCGTGCTGTCGGCGAGGGTCTTGGCGGCCGGTTGAAGGTCCTCTGCGAACGACTTTGCGAGGTACGACCCGATCTTCCCGAGGGCGTACGACACGGGCTTTATCGCGACCGAGGCGATCTTGGCGTTGGTGACGGTTTCAGTCCCGGGAACCGTCTGGGTAGCGGTGTGGCCAGCCGACTCCCCAAGCCCCTGGGCAGCCGTCGGCGACCGGGCCGCTTACGGCCGGTGAATAGTTGGTGACATACGAGGGGTTCGTCGGCGTCGTTCCCGTCGGGTCGGTGAAGGTCGTGGGCCGATCGTCGACAAATGCGTAGGGCGATATCGCCGGCGCTCCGACGGCCATGGGCACCGCGTCCCGCTGGGTGAAACGCCCCGTGGTGGGGTCGTAGTTGCGCGCGCGCATGTTGTAGAGCCCCGTGTGGCTGTCGAGGTACTGGCCCTTGTAGAGGAGCGGGTTTGCGGGCGCAGAGCTCCCCGCCGTGGTGACGTTTCCGTAGCCGTCGTAGGTGTAGGAGGCGACGATGTTGCCGCTGGCGTCGGACAGTTCAGAGACCGATCCCTGCGGATCGAGGTGGTAGAAGTACGTCGCCGTCGGCGTCTGCATCGCCACCGGGCCGTCGCCGTAGATGTAGCGACGGATGAGGGCGCCTGCGCCGGTGCGCTCGATGGCAAGTCGCGCGTAGGAGCCCTTGATGTCCCAGACGTACTGCGTCACGTTCGACCCGTCGGTTTCGGACGTGCGGTTGCCGTCGCCGTCATAGGTGTAGGTGATGGTCGACGTGGGAGTGGCCGCGCGGACCAGTTGATCGGCGGCGTTGTAGTTGTAGGTGGTTTTGCCGTTGGGACCGTTGGAACCGGTGAGGTCCCCGTTTCGGTCGTAGGTGTACGTGGTGGTGCCACCCGGACCGCTCTGCGAGGTGAGTTCGTTCGCGGCGTTGTAGGTCGAGCTCTTCGACCCCAAGGAGAGGAGATTGCCGGCCGCGTCGTAGGAGTAGTTCGTCGTCGTCGTCGGTGCTGCCTCCGGTGCGGAGGTGCTCGATTTGCCCTGCAGCGTGCCAGCTGACGGCGTGATGGCAACCCCGGACGAACTGCTCAGCGAAGCCGGAGTGGACAGGTTCGACGAGGTCGACGGGGTCGACGAGGTCGAGGGGGTCGAGGCTGGCGCAGCAGTTAACAGCGCGGTGGTCGACGGCGCGGTGGTCGACGGCGCGGTTGTCGACGGCGCGGCGATCGATGTCGGGACCGCCGACATGGCGTTACGCGACGCGGTCGGCGGCGACGAGGTGCCCGCCAAGGAAGCGGCTGTCGATGTGGTGGCCGTCGGCGCGTTGGTGATCGACGAGGCGCCGATCGACGAAGGCGCTGTCGACGTGGCGAAGCCGGTCAGGCGCTCGCTGCCGTCGTAGCCGTACTGGTTGGTGGTGGTGGTGCCCAGCGCGCTGTCTGCCTGAGAGAGCGGGTTGCCGTTGGCATCGTAGGTGAACGAATCGTTGGCAACCTGCGTGCCGGCCACCTGCAGCGACTGGTTGAGAACCTGGCCGGACTGGTTCAGGCTCTGGGTCTCGAAGACGCCGTTGGAGAAGCTGATGCCGGTGGTCTCACGCAACTGGTTGCGGATATAGGAAGCCTCGACGTAGCCCGGGGTGCCTTGGGTCCCCGACTGGACGCTCATCAGGTTCTGGGCGTCGTCCACCGAGTAGGTGATATTCGTGCCGTCGGGATAGGTCTCGATGATCTTGCCGGGTTGGCTGTAGTCGTAGGTGAACGTGTCGCTGCCGCTGGTTGCCTTGGTGAGGTCACCAGCAGTGTCGTAGGCGTATGTGTGCTGTGTGCCGTCGGCATCGGTCATCGCGGTCCGGCGTCCCAGCGCGTCGTAGGACTGCGTCACCGTCAGCGACGGGTGGCCGCTCCAGCTGTAGGTCGTCGAGGTCGGCAGATTGAGCGGGTTGTAGGAGTACGTGGTCGTACGGCCGTCGGGATCCGTCGTCGTCTTAACGTTTCCGTTGTTGTCATACGTGTACGACGTGGTATTCCCGTTCGTGGTGACCGAGGTCTTTCGCTCGGCGCCGTCGTAGGTGTAGCTGGTGACGTGACCGTCGGGATCGGTGGTCGCAACGAGGTCATCTACGGCATCGTACGAATAGTGGGTCGTGCCGGCGGCCGTCGTTACCGAGCCGGGCTTGCCATGTCCCGTGTAGGTGGTGGTGGTGACGGCGCCCGCTGGGTCAGTGGTGGATATGACGTTGCCGGCCGGGTCGTAAGCCGTGAGGGTGACGGCGCCGTTGTCATTCTGCCGGATAGGGCGGTTGAGGCCGTTGAACTGCTGGGTAATGACGTCGCCCGCGTTGTCGGACTGCTTGACGATGTTGCCTTCGAGGTCGTAGGTCCACTGCGTCGTGATGTTCGAGGGGTCGGTCGTCGAGATCTCGCGCCCGGTGGCGTCGAAGACGTGCGTGGTGCTGCGGTTGGCTGCATTCGTCTCGGTCAGCAAGGCGCCGGAAGGATCGAACACGTCGGTCGACGGGCTCCCGCCGTTCGTGACGGACGTGCGGGTCAACGTGGCCTCGTCCCACGAGTAGGTCGTGGTGTTGCCGGCCGCATCGGTCGTGCTGGCGACGTCACCGGCCTGGGTGTAGGTCTTGGTGGTGGTCTGGGGGCCGGGGGCGACCGTGGTGAGGAGATCGTCGGCCGCGTCGTATGTGTATGTCGTCGTGTTCCCGTTGGCGTCGGTGCGCGAGGTGACGTCAGCCGCCTCGTCGTAGGTGGTGCGGGTTCCCGGGCCGTTGAGGGCGGTCCCGGACAGACTCTGCAAAACGACACTGGTCTGGTTCCCAGCGAGGTCGTAGGTGTACAGCTGCTGTCCGGTCGGGCCGACCAACTTCACCAGCTCGCCCAGCTTGTTGTAGAACACCTGGGTCCGACCGCTCACGCCGGCCCCGGGCGGGTAGATCATGTTGAGGAGGGCGCCGGCGTACTGGTACGTCGTGGTTTGGCCGTCGGCATCCGTCTGGGACACGAGCCGGTGCTGGTTGTCGTAGACCATCTTGACGGTGGCGGACGACGTCGAGGAGATGGGCGTGATCTGAGAGACGAGATTGTTGCTTGCGTCGTAGCTCAGTTGCTCGACCCATCCCAATCCGTTCTGCGTCTCGGTCATGTTGACCTGGGCGTCGTAGGAGTAGCGGGTGATCGCGCCCCATGGTGTGGTCTGCGCCACCAGGACGTTGTTGACGTACTGATCGGTGTACGGCGCGCGCACGAGGTTGCCGTTGGCGTCGACGAGAGCACTCCGTGTCGTCGAACTCCCGGTGTAGGAGAACGTATCGTTCGTGTGCTGGGAGCTCCCCTCGGACGAGACTGCGGACACCCGGCCGTCGTTGCCGTAGGTGGCGGTCAGCCGGACGTGTCCGGTGGGGTCCGTCTCAGTGGTGAGCAGGCCCGTTCCGTTGTAGGCGTAGGTCCACACGTGACCACGGACGTCGGTGACCGAGGTCAGACGTCCCCCGCTATATCCGTAGGACACGGAGCGGCCGGCGGGCGTCGTGACCCTGGTCACATGACCGCTTCCGTCGAGCGTGGCGGTGACGTTGTAGGGGTTCGTCGGCTTGTTCGTCGTGTCGAGGGTGATCGTCACGCTGGAGCTCGACCAGGCGAACGAGAGCCCCTGCCCGTCCGGAGCGTTGTAGCTGGCCAGCCGCCAGGGACCGGAGGGTGTGATGGCGAAGCTCAGCTTGACCCCGTCGAAGCGCACCACGGTGCACTTCACGGGCGTGCAGGAGACAGCGGCCTTGGCCCCGGGCGGTGCGACCCATAACCGCGTGGCCGGATTCCAGGTGAAGACGATCTGCTGACCGTCCTCGCCGCGCACCGTCAGCGTCTGGTGCTGGACGATCGACACCGACGCATCGAGGATCGACGACCAACCCGGTCCGAAAGACCCTCCGGTGGTGTCGGCGGAGTTGTAGGTGCGATTGAGCACCAGCGGCTCCCCGATGCCGGCGACACGAAGATCGGCGACGGCGAAGGTCAGGGCGCCAGTGGCCGAGTTCACATCGTCGACCGTGTCCGTCGGGTTCGCGCCGTACAGGCTGTTGCCGAAGGTCTGGGCGACGGGGATGCCCGTCGGCGCGACCTCGAGGGGTCCCGGGGGCGGGGTCAACACCGAGAAGGGAAGGCTTTCGGCCTGGAGGCCGTCCGCCGCGTCGGTGGCGACGAGCGTGTAGCCACCACCCGCCTGGTTGATCGAGCAGCCGGAGAACGTGGCGGTGCCGGCCGCGGCACCGATGGCGTTGGACACGCACGCAAGGGCCGCGCCCGCAGTTCCCGTGCCCGGAGCGATGCTCAGCGCGACGCTGGCCGTCGACGCGGTGACGTTGCCACCGGCGTCGGCCACGGCCACGACGGGTTGCGTCGCCCAGACCGCCCCCGCAGATCCGCCACCCGGCTGCGCGGTGAAGAGGAGCTCAGCAGCCGGACCGGGCCTGACCGCGAACGGCAAGCTCGTCTGACTCAGCCCGTCGGCCGCGTCGGTGGCGGTGAGCGTGTAAGCACTCGCCGTCTTGTCGATCGAACAACCGTTGAACAGGGCCGCCCCACGGACCGCCGGAAGCGAAATGGCGTCGCAATGCAATGTCCCAGATCCGGTCAAGGGGGTGACCGCCAGAGCGATGGACGAAGTGCTGGTGGGCAGCTGGTTGCCACCGGCATCCTCGACGGTCACGACGGGCTGATCGGTCCAGGCGGTCCCGCCCGTTCCGCCCCCGGGCTGCGTGGTGAACCCGAGCTTGGCCGGCGTGCCGAGGTCTACCGAGAACGCGGTGCTGGTGACCGACGCCGTGCCCGAGGTTGCGGTGAGCGTGTAGCCCGTGCCCGCCTTGTCGACCGAGCAGCCGCTGAAGCTTGCCGTGCCCCCCGTCGTGGACACCGGGTTGCTCGCACACGTGAGGGTGGCCCCGGGCGTGCCGGTCCCCGGTGTGATGGAGAGCGTGACCGCCCCGGCCGCCGTGTTGCCTCCGGCATCGGTGAGGCTGACGACGGGCTGGGGAGAAAGGTCGGATCCTCCGTGTCCGTCACCTGGGTCGGTGGTGAACGACGCCTTGGCCGGACCGCCTGTGGTGATGTCGAATGCCGTGCTGTCGACGCTGAGCGAACCGGACGTCGCCGTCAGGACGTAGCCGTTGCCGAGATCGTTGATGCTGCAGCCCGAGAAGTCCGCAGCGCCGGACCCGTTGACAGCGAGGGGATTGGTCGCGCAACTGAGGACGGCGCCCGGCGTGCCGGTGCCGCTCTTGATCGAAAGGGTGACCGATCCGGCGACGGGGTTCCCGCCGGCGTCCGTCAGGGTCACTACGGGCTGGGTACCGAATGGGCTGCCCCCGCCACCGCCACCGGGATCGGGGTTGAAAGCGATGTGGGATGCCGCCCCTGCGCCGACGGTGAAGGGCGTGCTGTCCACGGTCAGGCTGCGCGTCGAATCGGTAGCCGTGAGCTGGTATGCGCTGCCTGCATCGTCGATGGCGCAGCCGCCGAACTGGGCTACGCCGTCGGCGGCCGACACGGGATTGGTCGTGCAACTCAGACTGGCCCCTGAAGTCCCGGTGCCGCTCTTGATGGAGAGGCTGATGGCATCGGTGTTGCCCGCGATGACGTTGCCACCGGCGTCCTTCACGACGACCTGGGGCTGAGTTCCGAACACAGCGCCACCCGCGCCGCCGGGTGGTTCTGCGGTGAAGGCGAGCGAAGTCGGGGTTCCCGCGCTGATGGCGAAGGCGCTGCTCGGGGACGAGATCAGCGAGTCCGTCCCGTCGGTCGCCACCAGCTCATAGCCCGTGCCCACCTTGTCGATGGAGCAGCCGCCGAACTGGGCCACGCCGCTGACGGCAGACACCGGATTGGCCGTGCAGGTGAGGCTCGCACTCGATGTCCCGGTGCCCGACTTGATGGCGAGATGGATGGCGGAGGTCGAGCCGGTGAGGACGACGCCGTGTCCGTCCTCCACGGCGACCTGCGGCTGCGTGGTCCATGCCGTGGTGGCGGCGCCACCGTTCGGCTCCCCGGTTCCGGTGAACGCCACCTGCGCGGGACCGGTCACGAAGAAGTCCGAGCTGACCTGCGTCAGGTTGTCGGCGGTGTCGGTGGCGGTGAGCGAGAAGACCCCTCCACGGCTCACCTTGCAGCCCGTGAAGGCGGCGACGCCGCTCGAGGCGCTCATGGAGGTGACGCCGCCAGAGGTCTGGTCACAGGTCAAGGTGGGAAGCAGGCCGGTGAGTGCCGCCCCACCCGAACCGGTGAGGGTAAGGGTGACGGTGGACGAGGTCGACACGACGGCGTTCGAGGCGTCTTCGATCTTCACGGTCGGCTGGGTGGCGAGGGCGGTCCCGGGATCGCCGCCGCCGGGCTGGGGGACGAAGGCGAGCTGGGTGGGGGTCGTGGCGGCGCCGGCTTGCAGCGTGCCGACGACCGGAAGGAGGCCCATCAGGAGGCCGAGGCAGGCGGCTCCCCACAAGGGACGGAGACGGACGCCAATCGAGGCGCGAGGGGTACCGGCACCGGCACCGGACGAACGGGCGTGACGACGCGCCGCGACATTGCCCCAACCCCCGCGCGCCATGTGCACCCCCTGATCCACCGCCTATCCCGGGCGGATTACCCAGCTGACCCGGGCGGATTACCCACGTGCGTTGAGGGTAATGAGACCGGGTTCGCGCGGGCAGAGCCGAAAGTCCCGATCGGGAGGATTCACCCCTATTGCGCTGGTGTTTTTTGCCCGCGCGTTGTCCGAACGCTCGTTCGGCGCGGTGTATTGCGCGCGTCGCTCACGACCCGCTCACCGTTGACGGCGGGCGGACGCGACGCGACGGATGCGGCGTGGAGGTGTTAGGCCCCGGCTTCC
>CAVSXF010000003.1:0-20937 GCA_963731905.1 uncultured Acidimicrobiaceae bacterium
GTCAGCGGTGGACACACGCCGTGGGCGATGTTCGCCGAGCTGGCCAACGAGGAGGTGCCCTGGGCGTCGGTGGTCGTGTACCAGGTGGACGAGCGGGTGGCGCCTGCCGACGATCCGGACCGGAATCTGCACCATCTCGAGGAGGCGCTCGGCACGGCACCGGCTGTCGTGCGGCCGATGGGTGTCGAAGCGCCCGACCTCGAGGTGGCCGCGGCCGACTACGCAGCCGGTCTGCCGGAGCACTTCGACCTGGTCCACCTCGGCCTTGGGCCCGACGGCCACACTGCCTCCTTGGTGCCCGGTGATCCAGTCCTGTCCGTCACGGACCGGCTCGTGGCCCTGACCGAGCCCTACCAGGACCGGGTACGCATGACCCTGACCTATCCCGCCCTCGGACGGGCCCGTCAGATCCTCTGGCTGATCACCGGGGACGACAAGAAGGACGCGTTGCAGAAACTGCTGGCCGGCGACACATCCATCCCGGCCGGCCGAGTCGAGGCCGCGTCATCGCTCGTGCTGGCCGACCAGGCTGCGCTCTGAGGCGCCGCATCATCTCGTTCCCGGCCGTGTCACACCGGGGAATGGGCGAAGTCGGTCCGCTCGACCGTCTCGCCGCGACCGATGAGCACGGTCGTCACCATCTCGGGTGGGAACAGGCCGTGTTCCACCACGCCCGGGGTCGCCGCCAGCTGTGCGGCCAGCGCCCGGGGTCGCCGACGAGGCCGGTGTAGTCGGCGATGACGCCACCGTCAGGACTACGCGGGACGTCCCGCAGAGTGACCGTGCCCAGATGTCGCAACGTGGCCTCCAGCCCGAAAGCCAACAGTTCGAGGGGGATCGGCGCGTGCAACCCTGGCACGGGCTTCGAGGAGTCGGCGATCACGACGAAGCGATCCGCTGCTGCCGCGACGACCTTCTCCCGGGTATGCGCGCCGCCGCCACCCTTGACCAGCCACCCGTCGGGCGCGATTTGGTCGGCCCCGTCGATGGCCAGATCAAAACGGTCGATGTGGACGAAGGGCTCGACCCGGATTCCGAGGGCCGCGCGCAGCGTCCTCGGTGCGCGGCGAAGTGGCGGCACAGCGGATGTCGAGGGATCGCGCTGCCAGTGCGGGAAGGAGGTAGGCCACCGTCGAGCCCGTACCGAGGCCGAGTGTCATCGAGTTCTCGACGAATTCCGCTGCGGCCTCGGCCGCCACTTGTTTCTCCCGCTCGATGCTCACGCCACTGAGGCTCCATGTTCACGGGGACGCTCCCGCGCCCGACGACGATCGTCGGGGCTGATTCTGGCAGGCTCCGGGGCGCATCGACCGCAAGCCGCCGCACCGACAGCAGAAAGAGGACGACATGGTTGACAGCAGCCAGCCCACCGCCGACGTCCTCGTGGTCTTCGGCATCACGGGCGATTTGGCCAAGAAGATGACGTTTCGTTCCCTGTACCGCCTCGAGGCGAGGGGCCTCATCCCCTGCCCTATCGTCGGGGTGGCCCGCAGCGACTGGTCGGACGAGCAGTTGCGCGAGCATGCCCGCCAAGCGATCGAGGACTCGGGCGAGACCATCGACGACGAGGTGTTCCGTCGCTTCGCGGCGCGCCTGTCCATGGTTTCGGGCGACTACGACGACCCGGGCACCTATACCAAGGTGGCGGCGGCGATCAAGGGGAAGCAGGACCCCGTCTTCTACCTGGAGATCCCACCCTCGCTCTTCGCACGGACGGTCGAGGGCTTGAGCGCAGGCGGACTCACCGAGCGGGCCCGCGTCGTCGTGGAAAAGCCGTTCGGGCACGATTTGAAGTCGGCGATGGCGCTCAAGAAAGAGCTGCGCAAGTTGCTCGATGAATGGCAGATCCTTCGGATCGACCACTTCTTAGGCAAAGAGCCGTCGATGGACATCTTGTTCCTTCGCTTCGCCAATAGCATTTTCGAGCCCCTGTGGAACCGGGACCGAATCGAATGCGTGCAGATCACCATGACCGAGAACTTCGGGGTGGAGGACCGTGGCAGCTTCTATGACCCCGTGGGTGCGCTGCGCGACGTCGTGCAGAACCACCTGTTGCAGCTTCTCGGGCTGTTCGCCTCCGAACCGCCCGCCACTGCCGACGCCAACGGCCTTCGGGATAAGCGCGTCGAGGTGTTCCGCGCGATTCCCGACGCAGACCCCATGCACTACGTGCGTGGCCAATACGACGGTTACCTCGCCGTCCCTGGCGTCGCCAAGCGTTCGCAGACCGAAACGTACGCTGCACTGCGCCTCGAGATCGACAACTGGCGTTGGTCCGGTGTCCCCTTCTTCATCCGGGCCGGCAAGGCCCTAGCGGTGACGGCGACGGAGATACGCATCATCTTCAAGCGGCCGCCCCCCCTGGCGTTCGACGGCGGATCGGTGCCGGACCCCGACGAATTCGTCCTGCGCATCGATCCCGACGCGGCGGCCGACCTGATCGTCCAGGCCAAGACGCCCGGTGCCGAGACGACGCGCAGCATCGACCTCTCGTTGGTCTTCGGCGAGGAGCTCGGCACGATGCCCGAGCCCTACGAGCGGTTGCTCGGTGACGCGTTGCACGGACACGCTTCGCTGTTCACCCGCGAGGACAGCGTTGAGGAGACGTGGCGCATCGTCCAGCCTCTCCTGGACGCGCCGCCGGCGGTCGAGACCTATGCACAGGGATCGTGGGGACCCGCCGCGGCCGATGCCCTCGTCGCGGGCTATCCCCGCTGGCGCGAACCATGGTTGGGCGAACGGACTCGCTGAGACAAAAGTTGCGAGACGCGAAAGACGCACCGCCTCCCTCCCGGCCGCTCGCCGGCGACCGCCGGGCTCAGTCGCCGAGTTCGCTCCGCATGAATCCGACGGACTTCTCCTGCATCTCGCGGGCCTGGCGTTCGATGAAGCGTTCGACGACAGGGCCTGCGCCGAAGATCTTGACCCGTGCTTCCAACGCGAATGTCTCGATGGTGTTACCACCCTCCTGAGTGAAGACCATGGAGCCGTCGATATGGGTTTTGTCCGCCATCGTGCCCGGTGTCATGGTGAAGGTGCTCGACGTCGTCGCCGGATCGTAGGTGCTCACTTCGGTGGTCACGACTTCCTCGCCGAATATCTTGCGCACGGGCCCGGGCATGGGGGGGCGCTGACCGTAGCGCAGGGTCCGCACCAGGCCGCTGGCCAGGTCTCCCTCTTGCGCCAACACCTCCGCCGAGGTCGAACCGAGACACTGGAGGTGGAGGCGTATGGCGAAGTCTGGGTCGTAGTAGAGGGCCCAGAACTCCTCGGGCGTGCAGTCCCAGCCGTAGGTCAGGGTGAGCTTCACGGTGCGAGGTCGAAGAGCATGTGGTGGGCCAGATCGCCGACGAGGTCGATGGTGATGTGCATGGTAGCCACCCGCCATGCACCGTTCGCATGCGTGTACGTATGCCGGTAGCGACCGGCGATGACGGGCTGCAGCGCCAGTGCCCCGGGCACGGCCTGCAGCACGGTGAAGTAAGAACGACTTGCTGCAGATCTACCGTCGTCGTCCACTTCGATGATGACGTTGGTCATAACGTGCTTCGTGCGGGGGGTCCCATCTTCGTACCGCCGCGTGCTGCGGGTGTAAAGGGCCTCGATCGCCTCGAGTCCGCTGACCTCGTCTCCGAAGCCCTCGAACGTCAATGTCGCGTCGGCGAAGAGCTCGCCGATGCCTGTGAAGTCCCCCGCGTCGATCCGTTCCGCGTAGGTGTAGATCAGACTGGCGATAGCCATCTCGGCGGATTGCTGCACCGCCGAGATTCTGGCACGCAGACTGCAACCTCTTCGGCCTGAGACGACCAGACGCGGGTCGGAGCTCGCCAAGTCACTCTCCGACCGGCAACTGGCCGCGCCCCCTCCCGGGTATTGCACCATCAGTCAACAGAACAGAGCCTGGGCTTGGCAATACGTGAAATGTCGTAGAAACTTGCGCCCCACGAGTCAGTTGAGGAGGTGGATCGTGGTGGAGACGGGTCTGGGGCGCTCAGACCTCGAGGCGCTCCTCGGCGTGATCGCCGACCTTGCCGCCGTTCGGCCACTGGCGGAACTTCGAGAGGACACCGTCGCGGTACTGCCGTCGCTCGTCGAGTCCGATCACCCGGCTTGGAACGAAGTGGATCCCCTCACGGGACAGATCGATGCGGCCCTCCCCGCCGAGTTCGAGCGGAGAGTGGGCGACCGTCTGCCGCGCCTCAGGCCGAATTCGCCGCGCATGTCGACGAGCATCCGGTCATCGCCGACTACCGGCGGACCGGGAACGGTCGACCCCGGGCGATCTCGGACTTCTTCAGCGAGGAAGGGTTTCACGCGACCGCTTTGTATCAGCATTTCTATGCAGCGATCGGGACCGAGGACCAGCTCAGTTTCGTGCTGCCCGCACCCGACGTGACCATCGGGATCACGCTCGACCGCGCCGAGCGCGGCTTCACGCCACGCGAGCGCGGAATCCTCAACCTGCTGCGTCCACATCTGATCCAGGCGTACCGCAACGCGGTTGCGCTCGCGGCGGCGACAGCCGCACTGGAGGCGGTGGACTCGCTCGCCCAGGCCAGCGGCGACGGCGTCATCGTGGTCGACCGCACCGGCAGGGTGGTCCACAGCACGCCGACAGCATGCAGCTTGCTTGATCGTCACTTTCCGGGCCGCCCTGCGAGCGGTCTCCCCGGCGAATTGGCGGCCTACATCAGTCTCCCTGGTTCGCCGCACGCGCCGGCGTGGCCGATGGTCCACGACGGACTCGTCGTGCGGCGCCTCAGCAGTGCCGGCACCACGGTGCTCGTGCTCTCGCCCGCGGCCGACGGGCCCGATCCCGCCGCCTTGCGCCAGCTCGGACTCACGCCAGCGCGAGGCCGAGGTGCTGAGCCATGTGAGTTTGGGAGCGTCGACTAAGGAGACGGCGAAGCGACTGGAGATCAGCCCGCGCACGGTCGACAAGCATGTCGAGCGAGCGCTGGCGAAGCTCGGTGTCGACACCCGGCTGGCGGCAGCCAACCTCATCAACCAGATCCGACCGTGATGTCCGCTCGCCCGACGTCGTGCTGAACGGCGCAGGCGATCGCCGTCGCTGAAAGGATTACTGGCCCAGCAGGCGGCCCATTGCCGCGGCAACTTTGCTCGGCCTGCCACGACGCGTTTCGGTGCGGTCGGCGAACTTCATGGTCCACAGGCCTGCATTGACTCCGAGCCAGCGCAGCGGCTCCGGTTCCCAGGGCGGGGAGCGGTGGCCGACCCAGGGCAAGTGGACCAAAGCGGTGTCGCGTTCCGTGATGAGGTCGGCCAAAGTGCGTCCCGCCAGATTCGTGGTGGCCACACCGTCGCCGACATAGCCGCCGGCCCAGGCGAGGCCGGTCGCCCGGTCGACGCCAACTGATGAGTGCCAATCGCGTGGGATGCCGAGCGGTCCACCCCAGGCGTGGGTGAAGCGGACGCCCTCCAGAGCAGGAAAGAGCTCACTGAGAGTCTGGCGCAGCAGGGCATGGACGCCCGGGTCGAGGTCGAAGGCGTCACGGACGGCCGAACCGTAGTGGTACGGCGCCCCCCGGCCACCGAAGGCGAGGCGTCCGTCGGCCGTGCGCTGGCCGTAGATGATCACGTGCCGGAAGTCCGCGAACGATGCTCGGTTGTCGAGCCGCGCGTCGGACCAGAACTCGTCTCCGAGGGGTTCGGTCGCCACCATCAAGGAGTACACCGGGACGATGTCGCGTTTGGAGCCCGGGAGCATCGGCGTCCACGCTTCTGTCGCCCGCACGACAACGTCCGCCCGTACGGTGCCGCCACGCGTGACGACTGTTGCGGGTGAGCCCGGACGCAGGTCGAGGACGTCGGTGTGCTCGAAGAGACGGACACCGCGCCGCTCCACCGCATCGGCCAGGCCACGCGCCAGGAGTGCCGGCTGCAGCACCGCACAGTGTGGGGTGAAGGTCGAGCCGAGCGCACCGGCGGCTCCGATGAGCTCGCGCGTCTCCTCGGCGCCGAGCCAGCGCAGGTCGTGTTCTGCGCCGCCGAGCGCCCGCGCCTCGTCCACCTCGGCGAGCGCGCGGGTGCGCTGCGCTTCGCTGCGCGCGAGATCGACGGTGCCCCCCTTGGCGAAGTGACAGTCGATTCCTTCGCTGGCCGCGCTGGCACCGACGACGTCAACGGTTTCCTGCATCGCTGTGCGCATGGCGCGCATGGCATCGAGACCATGCAGCCGGGCCAGCGCGGCGTCCGACGTGGCGAAGAGGGCGGAGCACCACCCACCGTTTCGGCCCGATGCGCCGAATCCGGCCACCTCGCGCTCGAGTAGGGCCACGCGAATCGTCGGGTCGGTGACGGCCAGAGAGTGTGCCGTCCACAGTCCGGTGAAGCCGGCGCCCACGATGCAGACGTCGACGTGAAGGTCTTCGCTGAGCGCGGGGCGAGGCGGCAGGGGAGCCGGAACGGCTTCCCACCACAGGGAGAGCCGTTGGTAACCCGAGGTCGCCCCGGGTCCTACATCCGGCGCCACGCCTCGGAGAGCACCTCGCGCAGCGTCGACGCCATGAAGTCGATCTCCTCCTGACCGCAGATGAGCGGCGGGGAGAGCTGCACGACGGGGTCGCCGCGGTCGTCCGCCCGGCAGATGAGCCCGGCTTCGAAGAGCGCACCCGAGAGGAACCCGCGCAGCAGCCGCTCCGACTCCTCGTCGTCGAAAGACAGGCGGGTGTCTTTGTCCTTCACGAGCTCGATCCCGTAGAAGAACCCGGCGCCGCGGACGTTGCCGACGATTGGGAGATCGGTGAGGCCGTCGAGCGCGCTCCGGAAGGACGCTTCGGTCGCCTGGACGTGTTCGAGGATGTGTTCTCCCTCGAAGACATCGAGATTGGCGAGGGCGACCGCGCAGCTCACTGGGTGTCCGGCGAAGGTGAACCCGTGCAGGAACGACGCTCCCGGACCCAGGAACGGCTCCATCAGACGGTCGGACGCGATCATGGCGCCGAGCGGTGCATAGCCCGAGGTAAGGCCCTTGGCCACCGTGATGATGTCGGGCTGGTATCCGTAGCGAAGCGAACCAAACCAGTGACCTAGCCGGCCGAAGGCGCAGATGACCTCGTCGGAAACGAGCAACACGCCGTGGCGGTCGCAGATCTCGCGCACGCGCTCGAAGTAGCCGGGGGGTGGCGGGAAGCAGCCGCCGGCGTTCTGCACCGGCTCGAGGAAGACCGCCGCCACCGTGTCGGCACCCTCGCGCTCGATGGCGCGCTCGATCTCGTCGGCCGCCCACTGTCCGAACGCCACCTCGTCGTCGGCGAACACCTCGGCCCGGTAGAAGTTCGTGTTCGGGACTTTGATGGCCCCCGGCACCAGCGGCTCGAAGGGAGTGCGCAGTTCGGGGATGCCCGTGATCGAGAGGGCGCCCATCGAGGTGCCGTGGTACGCGACGGACCGGCTGATCACCTTCGTACGCTGGGGCTGTCCGGTCATGCGAAAGTACTGGCGGGCGAGCTTCCAGGCCGACTCGACCGCTTCGGAGCCGCCGGTGGTGAAGAAAACGCGGTTGAGGTCGCCTGGCGCGTAGCCGGCGACGCGCTCGGCCAGTTCGATCGCTCGGGGGTGGGCGTAGGTCCACAACGGGAAGTAGGCGAGTGTGCCCGCCTGTTTGGAGCCGGCCTCGGCCAGTTCGGTGCGGCCGTGGCCGATCTGGGACGTGAACAGTCCGGCCAATCCGTCGAGATAGCGCTTGCCGTGCTGGTCCCAGACCCAGGCTCCCTCGCCGCGCACGATCACTGGCACTTCGTGATCGACGTAGGAGCCCATGCGGCTGAAGTGCATCCACAGATGGCGCGCCGCCTGGTCGCTCAGGTGCGGCGTCTCGGTGTCCCTCTCTCCGGCATCGTGGCGCACCCCCGAGCCGTCGGCTCCCCAACTCGATCGGGCGCCTGGGGCAGGGGTGTTCGACATGGTCATCTCTCCTCCGGATGTTCTGCGGGGCGGCTCATCGCGTCCCCCACGTGTAGGTCTGTTTCGCCAGCTTCAGGTACAAGAAGGTCTCGGTCCTGCGCACCCCCGGAATGGCGCGCACCGAGTCGTTCAAGACGTGCAGCAAGCGTTCGTCGTCTTCGCAAACGATCTCCGCCAGAATGTCGAACGATCCGGCGCACATCACGACGTAGTCGACTTCCTGCATCGACGAGAGCTTGTCGGCGACGTGGCGGACGTCACCCTCCACCGTGATGCCGATCATCGCCTGTCGCGTGAAGCCGAGCTGCAACGGATCGGTGACCGCGACGATCTGCATGATCCCCGATTCGCGTAGACGTTGGACGCGGCGGCGCACCGCCGCCTCGGAGAGCCCGACTGACTCGGCGATCGCGCCGTAAGGCTGGCGGCCGTCGCGCTGCAGGGCCTCGATGATGGCCCGATTGGGGGCGTCTAGGAGGGCGCTGGCGACCTGTGTCTCGTGCGGGCTGCCCGGCTCTCCTTGTTCTCCGGTGTCGGGCATCTCTCAACTCGCTTCGGTCGCGGAACGGGACCAAGTCCAGTGTGCAGAATTGTGTCACTTCGGCGCCACCAGTCAAGCTGAATTCGTCATATTCGGGGCCTCATATTGCGAAAACGCTTGTTGAGAGTGCGGACATCTGTGATCCTGTACACGCGGCCACGGTCGCGAAGGACCTGAAGGGAGCGGCATGCGCAGGTTGCAGAATTTCGTCGGGGGCGCCTACCGGGATGCGATCGATGGGCCGGTGGCCCCGCTCGTCGACCCGAGCACCGGCGAGCCGTTCGCCGAGGCGCCCGTTTCGGGTCCCGCCGACGTCGACGCGGCCCTCAAGGTCGCGGCAGACGCCTTCACCTCGTGGCGACGAACGACGCCGTCGGAACGGAGCTTGGCGCTGATTCGCATCGCCGATGCGCTGGAGGCGAGGGCGGAAGACCTGGTCCGGGCCGAGTCCGAGAACACGGGCAAGCCCTTCCAGCTGACGATGGACGAGGAGATCCCGCCCATGGTCGACCAGATTCGATTCTTCGCCGGCGCTGCTCGGCATCTCGAGGGTCTGGCCGCGTCGGAGTACATGGCCGGACACACTTCGTTCGTTCGCCGAGAGCCGCTCGGCGTCTGCGGCGCAGTCACGCCGTGGAACTACCCCATGATGATGGCGGTTTGGAAGTTCGCCCCCGCGTTGGCCGCCGGGAACACCATGGTCCTCAAGCCTTCGGACACCACGCCCGTCACGACGTTGTTGATGGCAGAGATCATGGCCGAACATCTCCCTCCCGGCGTCTTCAACGTCGTCTGCGGTGATCGCGACACCGGCCGCGCCCTCGTGGTCCACGAGACGCCCGCCATGGTTTCGGTGACCGGATCGGTGCGTGCCGGCATGGAGGTGGCAGCCGCGGCCGCGCCCACTCTCAAACGCGTGCACCTCGAGCTCGGCGGCAAGGCGCCGGTCATCGTGTTCGACGATGCCGACCCTGGAGCAGCCGCAGAGGGAATCGCCGGGGCCGGTTATTTCAACGCGGGCCAGGACTGCACGGCGGCCACCCGCGTGCTGGCCTCGCCCGGTGTGCACGACGAACTGTTGGCCGCGCTGGTCGAACAGGCGGAGGGCACGACGGTCGCTGGGACCGAGAAAGAGGACGCCGACTATGGCCCGCTCAACAACGCCAGTCAGCTCGAGCGGGTGCGTGGCTTCCTCGAGCGCGTGCCCGCCCACGCGTCGGTGGCCACGGGCGGCGCGCCCGTCGGAGACCGCGGCTTTTGCTTCGCACCGACCGTCGTCTCGGGACTGCATCAGGACGACGAGATGATCCAGTCGGAGGTGTTCGGACCGGTCATCACACTGCAGGAGTTCAGTGACGAGGGCGAGGCGCTGCAGTGGGCCAACGGCGTGGAGTACGGGCTGGCCTCGTCGGTCTGGACCCGCGACCACGGCCGGGCCATGCGAATGGCCCGGGACTTGGACTTCGGGTGTGTCTGGATCAACACGCACATCCCGTTAGTGGCCGAGATGCCGCACGGCGGTTTCAAACGATCGGGTTACGGCAAGGATCTTTCTGCGTACGGGTTCGAGGACTACACGCGCATCAAGCACGTGATGAGCAACATCGAGGAATAGCCCATGATCATCGGTGTCCCGAGCGAGGTGAAGGACGACGAGTACCGGGTTGCGGTCACGCCGGCCGGCGTACGAGAGCTGACGTCGGCCGGCCACACCGTGGTGGTCGAACAGGGCGCTGGGGACGGGTCCTCCATGCCCGACGCCGACTTCGTGCGGACCGGGGCGAAAATCGTCGAGGATGCCGACGAGGTGTGGGCGACGGCCGATCTCGTCTGCAAGGTGAAGGAGCCGATCCCTGGCGAGTACGACCTACTCGGGGCTCGGCACGACCAGACGGTGTTCACCTATCTGCACCTCGCAGCATCGAGGGAGTGCACCGACGCACTGATCGCTGCCGGCAATGTCGCCATTGCGTACGAGACCGTTCGCCTCGCGGACAACAGCCTTCCGTTGCTGGCCCCGATGAGCGAGGTGGCCGGTCGGATGGCACCCCTCATGGGTACCCACCACCTGATGCGGCCCGGGGGCGGCCGGGGGGTGCTCGTCTCGGGTGTTCCGGGTGTGCGGTGCGCCCGCGTCGTGATCCTGGGCGCCGGCGTCGCCGGGTTCGCGGCGGCCACCATCGCCGTCGGCATGCACTCTGAGGTCTTCGTCCTCGACCGCAACCTCGACCGCTTGCGATGGTGGACCATCACTTCCGAGGCGCCCTCGAGACCATCGCCTCCTCCGAGCACGCCATTGAAGAGGTGTGCCTCGAGGCCGACATCGTCATCGGTGCCGTGCTGGTTGTCGGGGCCCGGGCACCCCACCTCGTATCCGACGCGTTAGTCGAGCAGATGCGCCGGGGTTCGGTCCTCGTGGACATCGCGGTGGACCAGGGTGGTTGTTTCGAGTCGACCCGGCCGACGACACACTCGCACCCCACCTTCGAGGTCCACGGGTCGATTTTCTATTGCGTGGCGAACATGCCGGGCGCGGTGCCGCACACATCGACCCACGCGCTGGCCAACGCAACCCTGCCCTACGTGCTGAACATCGCCAACAATGGCTGGCGGCGCGCCGTCCGAGCCGACCCCGCACTGGCCGAGGGTGTGAACGTGGTCGAGCGGCCGGGTCGTCTACAAGCCCGTCGCCGACGCGCACGGTATGGCGTACACGCCGCTCGGCGCATGCTCGACTGACGGCAGCGCGAGCCGGCCCGTCAGCCTGGTTCGGTCCCGACCACCGAGACGAAGGAGACCATCTCGCCGGGGTAGCCGCCCAGGTTGTGCGTCATGGCGAGGCCCCGGTCGACGGTCGCGATCTGGCGCTCCGGCGGCGCCTCGCGGCGCAGCTGGAGCCAGCACTCGAAGAGCATGCGCAGGCCCGACGCGCCGACCGGGTGGCCGAAGCTCTTGAGGCCGCCGTCGGGGTTGACGGGCAGGTCGCCGTCGAGGGCGAACGTGCCGGCCAGCACTTCCTTCCACGCCGTGCCCCGCGGTGCGAAGCCGAGGTCCTCCATGAGCACGAGCTCGGTCGGCGTGAAGCAGTCGTGCACCTCGGCCATGGCGAGCTGCCGCCGCGGGTCGGTGATGCCGGCCTGCGCGTAGGCGTCGGCCGCGGCCGCCTCGCACTCGGGGAAGTGCGTGTAGTCGTAGCCGGGGTCGATGAGGCCCGACCCGCTGCCCGCCGCGAACGACAGCGCCTTGATGTAGAGCGGCTTGTCCGTGTAGCGGTGCGCGTCCTCGGCGCGCACGACGATGGCCGCCGCCGCACCGTCGGCCACGCCGGCGCAGTCGAAGACGCCGAGGGTCGCCGGCGAGGCGCGGCGAGCGCAGCGCGGCCTCCTTGGTGATCTCGCGCCGGAACTGCGCCCGCGGGTTGCGCGCCCCGTTGTAGTGGTTCTTCACCGCGATGGAGGCCAGCACGTCGGCCATCGTCTCGTCGTCGACGCCGTACTTCTGCCCGTAGGCCGGCGCCACCATGGAGAACATGGCCGCCGCGGTGAGGGTCCGCGCCGTGCCGTCGTTGGGCGGGTTCATCGCGTTGAGGCCCTGGTACCCGCTGTCCTTGACCTTCTCGGCCCCGACCGCCATCGCCACGTCGTAGGCGCCCGACGCCACGGCGTAGACCGCGCCGCGCAGGGCCTCGGAGCCGGTCGTGCAGTAGTTCTCGACCCGGGTCACCGGCTTGTTCCTGAGCTGCAGCGGCCGGGCCAGGGTGATGCCGCTCATCCCGCTCTGCGCCGTGCCGAACCAGTAGGCGTCGACGTCCGTCCTTGCTGACGCCGGCCGACGCGAACGCCTCGGTGCTGGCGTCGACGATGAGGTCGTCGAGGCCCTTGTCCCAGAGCTCGGCGAAGCTGGGTGCAGCCCATGCCGACGATGGCCACCTTGTCGCGGACGCCGTGCGATCCCATCAGCGTACCTCCTCCCGTCGCGCACCGGGCGCGCCTTCCAGAAGTAGTCGTGGATGCCGTCGGCGCTGAACAGCCGGCGGAACGTCATCTCCACCCGGCTGCCCGGCGCGGATCTCGTCCGGCGTCGGCGTCGGTCAGCTCGACGGGGTAGCGGCCGCCACCGTCGAAGTCGACGATGGCGAACACGATCGGCGGGCTGGGCGAGTAGGCCAGGCGGTCGATGGTGGAGGTGACGACCGTGCCGGTGGCGTCGGCCATCGCCACCGGCTCCATGTCGTCGACGGCGCCGCCCTCCATGGAGACCCGCGACGGGGGCAGGTGCACCGCGCCCGAGCTGCGGTCCTTCGAGCCGACGAACCCGAACTTCCACTCCTCGTTGCGGTGCGCCGCCGTGCTCGACACCCGTGCCGGCTCGGGCCGCCGCGGCGGCTCGGGCTGCAGCTGCCCCCGCCAGGACAGGAACTTGGCGTAGGTGATCGGGGCGCCGCCGGCCACCTGGTCGGCCACCGGCCGCGCCGGTCGCCAGCCGGCCAGCGCCTCGGTCGTGCGCAGCACCACGGCGTCGGCGCCGTCGGCCAGGTGGAGCAGCGACGACCACCGTGCCCGGCGCGGCCGCCCTCGGCGGCCATCGACTCGAGCGTCGGCGGCCAGCACCAGCAGCGGATGCGCCGTCCCGCTCTGCCCCACGCTCGACGGCGAGGTCGTCGGCCAGCACGCCCTCGCCGAGCGCCGAGCTTCTTCGTCAAGGCCCGACACGGCGCGCCCGTGCATGCCCGTCACGACCAGCCGGCCGACGTCGCCGGCCTCGAGCGCCGGCCGCCTTCAGCGCGCGGCCCAGCGCCTCGCTGGCCGAGCGCGAGGTAGCGGTTCTCGCCGAAGCGCTCCTCCCACAGCTTCGAGATGCGGTCGCCCGGGGCGCGCCAGCGGTCGGTGAACTCGTCGGTCGCGCGAGGCGGCCGCCACGAGCTCGGCCAGCACGCCCGGGCCCGTCGCCGACCAGCACCGCCGCGCCGGCGTCGCCGCCGGCGGCCTCGTCGCCGCTCGTCGGCAGTCCGTCGCGCATGTCGGCGGCGACGACCAGCGTCGTCCCGCCGCCCCGCGAGCGCGGTCAGCAGGGCGCCCATGCCCGAGCGCAGCGCGCCGCCGAAGTCGTAGGCGGCCGACGTCGCCGGGCAGCCGCAGCGCGGCCGCCAGCGCGGTGGCGTTCGTCTTGTCCAGGTAGGCGGGCTGCGAGGTGGCGAACCACAGGGCGTCGGGCGTGCGCCCCGGGCGCGCCGCGCAGGGCCAGCCGGGCCGCCTCGACCCCGAGCGTGGTCGTGTCCTCGTCGTGCGACGCGACGGCCCGGGTGCCCTTGCCGCCGCCGCTGCCCATGAAGGCCGCGATGTCGGCCCGGGCGAGCCGCCGGTAGGGCACGTAGCCCGCCGCACTGATGATGCCTCGCACGGCGGACGAGCCTAACGGCTGCGCCCGCGGCTATCTGACGGGTCGTCAGATCGAGGCGGACCCGGCCCGGCGGCGGAACGGGGCAGACTGTCCGCAATGGCGGAACGTCCCGGTTCCCGAGGACCCGCACTGCCCGCCATCCCGGCACGCGGCCGGCCGGGCTGACCCAGCGCGTCGCGGACGCCGACCGGGACCGCACGGTGACGCAGCTGCGCGAGCACGTCGTCGAGGGCCGGCTGACGCTCGACGAGTTCTCCGAGCGGGTCGGGCGCGGCGCTCGAGGCCAGGACCCGGGGCGAGCTCGACGCCGTCATGGCCGACCTGCCCGCCGACGCCCTCGGCGGCGTCGCCGGACCGCCGCAGCGTTCCGCGCGCCCCGCAAGACGCAGGCGTTGGCACGTCGCGATCATGAGCGGGCACAGCACCAGGGGTCGCTGGCGCATCGGCGGCAAGACGAACGCCGTGGCCGTCATGGGCGGCTGCGACATGGACCTGCGCCGGGCCGAGATCGACGGTCCCGAGGTCGAGATCACCGCCTTCGCCTTCTGGGGCGGCATCAACATCATCGTCCCCGAGGGGTTCGACGTCGAGCTGCGGGGCTTCTCGTTCATGGGCGGGCGCAGCATCCTGAACCTCCGCGACGTGCCGACGGGTGCCCGGCTCGCCGCGCATCATCGTCCGTGGCTTCGCCGTCATGGGCGGCATCGAGGTCAAGAGCCGGCCCAACCGCTCGGCAAGCAGCCGCTCGCTCGAGCCTCGCCGCCAGGCCTGCCCGAGCCTGACGACATCGACGACTCCGACGACGTCGCACTCGAGGTGGCCCGGCGGGTCCCGACCACGTCGCCAGGACCAGGACTGCCCCTCACCACCCAGCGCCGCCCAGTGTCAACACCGACTACCGGCGCCCCAGCCCGCGATCGCCGTCACCACCGCGCATCACGGCGCCGACGGCGGCACCGAGCGACCCGGGCGGCGTCCGACGTGGCCGAGCGACGGCACCGTCACGATCCTCTTCTGCGACATGGTCGACTACGCCGGCATGACCGAGCGCCTCGGCGACCAGGCCTCGCGTCGGCTCCTGCACGAGCAACACCGCATCGTCCGCGAGGCGCTGGCCGCGCCACGGCGGCCGCGAGATCAACGTCCAGGGCGACGGGTTCATGGTCGCCTTCGGCGGGGTCGCCCGCGCCCTGCGCTGCGCCATCGACATCCAGCAGTCCCTCGCGCCTACGTCCCGCCGAAGCGGGCGAGAACGATCGCGGTCCACATCGGCATCCACACCGGCGACGCGCTGGCCGAGGGCGACGACTACCTCGGCCACACCGTGATCGTGGCCAGCCGGCTGGCCGACGCGGCCGGCCCCGGCGAGATCCTCGTGTCGTCGCTCTCCGAGCAGCTCGTCCAAGGCTCGGGCGAGTTCGCGTTCGACGGGCACCGCGAGACGCGGCTGAAGGGCATGGCGCGGGCGCAGCTCGTCGGCGACACTCACCTGGGCGCAGTGACGCGATGGACGCGGGGGCCGACGCGGCGCCTGGGAGCAGGCGGGGCTCTACGACCCGGACGACCCCAGACGCGGCCGAACGCCTCGCCCTCCTCGAGTACCTGACCGAGCGCGGCGCCACCATCGAGCAGATGGTCGAGGCGCACCGCAGGGCGCGCTGCCCGGCGTCGCCGGCGACCTCGTGACGCAGGGCAGGACGACCACGCGCGTGCCGGTCAAGCGAGATCGCCGCGCGCAGCGGCGTCGACGTGCCCGACGTGCTGCGCGTCCTGTTGGCGGCCGGCATCCCTGCGCAGCCCGACACCGAGGTCCCGGCGGAGCTCGTCGGTCTGCATGCGAGGCGTTCGAAGCCGGGATCCGAGCTCATGGGCGACGAGGCCATCCTCGCGTTCACCCGTGTGCTCGGTGCCGCCGCCATGAACATCGCCGAGGCCGCGGTCGCGCTGTTCTTTGCGGAGTTCGGCCCCGGCACGGTGCGCGAGGGACCCGACGAGCTCGCCCGGGCCCGCTCTCGGAGGCGGCGACGACGGGCGTTCATCGCGGTGCCCGACGTCCTGGCGCAGCATGGTCATGGACCAGTTCGAACGGGCCCAGCGCCGGGCCCAGTCCGCGCGGCCATGGTCGGAGCCGGCGTCGCCGGACGACACGACGAGGTGCCGAGCGGCCCCACCGAGATCGTCGCGCTCGGCTTCGTCGACCTCGTCGGCTCGACCGCCTGGGCGGAGGCGCTGAGCCTGCGGGACCAGAGCCTGGCGCTGACCCGCTTCGAGTCGGCCGCCTGGTCGAGCGCCGTCCTCGCCGGCGGGCGGGTGGTCAAGATGATCGGCGACGAGGTCTTCTTCGCCGCCCCGACGGTGGACGCGGCGTGCCGCATCGGCACCGAAGTGTGCCAGGCGGCGGCGGACGACGACGTCCTCCCGCCGGCCCGGGGCGCGGTCGGGTTCGGCCGGTGACCCCCCGTGAGGGCGACTACTTCGGGCCGCTGGTCAATCTCCTCTCGCGGCTCGTCAAGGTGGGCGCGCCCGGCGAGCTCGTGGTGACCGAAGCCGCGGCAGATGCGCTCTCGCCCGACGAATGGTCGCTTCGAGCGCTCGAACCGGCTGTGGTGCGAGGCATCGAGGCCCCCGTACATTCGTTTCACGTGGAGCATCCCGTCCCAGGTCGCTGAGCATTTTCGGCCCTCGCGAGGGGGTGTTAATGCCAGGTGTTTACGCCTGCACGCTGCCCGTCAGGCACAACCGTTCTCGGAACCTCTGGTTGTTAACGCCTGCGTCGTTCACGGGCGTTAACGCCGGTGGTTAGTGTTATCGCCCATCGCGACCACCAAGTCTTCCGTCCTGGGCCTGCGGCTCGACAACGACCGGCACGCATGGGTCGAAGCCACTGCCATCGAGCAGGGTGTCAGTGTCCGCGCCGTCTTCGAGGCGCTCATCGACCGGGCCCGGGCCGAGGAGCTCGCCACGGTGGACACATTGTCAGACCTCGATTACGACAACGGATACAGCGCCATCACCGTTGCCGACGGCACCCAGTACCCCCACGCATCGTGACGCGACCAGGGCCCCGTGCACTCGCCGTCAGCGCCGGTGCTCTGGCTCCGCCACGTCGCCGCCTTCTCGGGACAGGTGCTCGGAGTGGCGGGCTCGCTCGTGCGGGCGCTCGTGGAGGCCAACAGCCAGCATGCTCCGCCTGCGCCCACGACAACTGGCGGATCCTCTCCGGGTCGCAGGAATAGGCCCGGCGCGGCACACGGCACGAGCCCCGCGGTCGCTGACACGTCTGGCGCCGAGAGGAACCGTTCAACGTCCTGATGGTCACGGGGGTCCACGACCAGCTCGACACCCCCGGCTACCGGCCCCGCTGGGGCTGGAAACCCGCCACCGGCACCGGCACCGCCCCCGACATCCACCCGCCCGCCCGTCACCACCGCCGGAGGAAAGGCGCATGGGAGAAACCACCGGATAGGACTGGAGCTGTTTAAAACGACGTCCTGGACGTGCTGCACCGCCACGGGTTCGCCCGCGGCGACGACCAGCGCGGCGGGCAGAGCCCTCTTCCTCATCGGCGACCTGGCCCGTATCTACGAAGGCTCTCAGGACCACCCGTACGGGCCATCCATCAACCAGGTGCTATCCCCGCCAGCGCCATCACCGGGCGCTGAGCAACCCGAACCCGGACCGTCTGTCCCTGAGGATGACCTGGACGCCGGTTCGCGCTCACCCACGCGGAGGTCAGGACCGTCTTGACCTCGCTGGACCTCGCCGCCGACTGGAAACGCAACCACGCCGGGATGTGCGCAGACTGCCCGGACCAGTCCTGTTTCGCCTGCCAGCTGCGCCTGCGGGAGGCCAGCACCTACGACCAGCTGGCCGGTCAGATCAGCTAAGCAGCCGAGGCCCCACCGCCCGGAACCGCGCCCCCGGCCGCGCGGCGCCCCCCAGCGCCCGGCCGAACCCGGCCTCGCCGAACAAGGAGGCCGGACCGTGACCTGGCACCGAACAGCCCTTACTCGGTGCACCACCAGCCAGCCACGGCGGGTGACGGCATGAAACAGCCCGAAGACAGCGAGCCCCTCAGCGCTACCGGCAGTAGGCCCCCCGACTACGTGGTCGTAATCAGCGCCAGCGACTGGGTCAAGGAACACTTCCCGGCGGCCGGAGCCAACCTATGGGACGCGCTGCACACCGGCCAGGACCGCCACCGCGACCCCGAGCCCGACCTGGAAGCCGAACCATGACCCCGACCCGGAAGTGAGCAGCCATGACCTTGACCATCAACGACACCGCGATGACCAGTGACCGCACCGCCCACACCGCCCGGCCCGCACCCGGCCGCCAGCACCAGTGGGAAGTGTCCTGGCTGCCCGGCCAGACCCTGGACCGCAACGCCGCCATCACCGCGATGGTCCTGGCCGACACCACCGCCGACCCCGGCCTGCGCGAGGGCCACCGGCTCTGGCCCCACATCCAGAGCTGGGCCGGAGAACTCGGCCTGACCGCACCCGACGCGATCACCCGGATCTCCCAGCCGCCCAGCGACCTCAACCGCGAGCGGGAACCAGCCAGTCGGCAGCCCGACCGCGAGGCAGCCGATTGAACAGCGATACACAGCATCCAGACCAGTGGAGCTCGCCCGCATCACCAAGCGGAGGCTTGCCCAGATTCCCGAGAAACACCGCATGACCGATGTATAAGACTGATAACGGCGTGAGACGCCCGACCGGACCCGCCTACCGGCTGCCGGAGAACGGGCCGCTGCCCGACCTTGCCCTGTACGAGCGGCTCATCGACGACGGCATCGCCGAAGCCGACAGCCGCGGCACCATCGTCGACCACCTCACCGCCCGGCGGCTAGCCATCTGGCTAGCCGCCCGGCCCCAAGAACCCCTCTTCGCCCACGGCCTGGTCCGCTTCGTCGAAACCGGCGCCGTCCACACCCACCTCAAAACCGAACTCCGCAAACACGCCCGCTCCGGCAACTACCCCGACCAGCCCCAAGCCGCCAGGCTCCTGAGATACTGCAACAACCGCGGCACCGAGCTCGGCCCGATCGGGGAGAACTTCGCCGCCGCCTGCGACCAGATCGACCGCGCCGACGTCAAACTCGCCCAGTTCCACGACCGCGTCCGGCAAGGCCGCGTCCACCCGCAGCAGGCCTGGCCCGACACCGACGGCCCCCGGATCCTCGCCCTGGCCCGCCGCGATCCCGAGACGCACACGGTCAGCCTCGTCCTGGACGACACCACCGCCAACATCGCCCTGTTCGCCATCGCCGCCCACGCCGACGAACGCGAAGCCCACATCCGCGAAGTCGAACGGTCCGGCCAGAACCTGCCCGAAGGCTCCTACGGTCGGCGAAACCGCGAGGCTATCGCCGCCCGTGAGACCCGGGTCGCCTCCCGCCTGCGCGCCGTCGAGCAGGCCTACCGCACCGCCATCGAGCGCGGCACCGCGTACAGGCCGCCGGAGCCCACCCGGACACCCCGTTCCCCTGAGCTTCAGACCGGCAGGCAGATCGACATGGAGGCCGAGCCGTGACCCGCGAAACTGTGGCCATCAACGCCGGACGAGGCGGGAACGACGCTGCCGGGCGCCAGTTCCGCCCCAAGGCCCTATTGGGACCTCGCCCAGCTCCCGGCCCGTGGCCGGTCAACCCCCATCCCCTCGCCGAGATCCTTGAAAACGGGCCTGCCCGCCGCCACGACCCCGAGCCCGATCTGGAAACCGCAGCCGCAGGAGACTGCGTATGCCCGTGACCATCACGGACCAGATCTGGCAGGCGATCCGGTTGGCCGGATGCTCACGGACCGCCGCTTCGCCATCGCCGCGATGAGGATCGCCGACCCGGCCGCCGCGACCCACGCCCAGTCACCGCCTCGGCCGCACGCCCCGAACCGCGCCGCCGAGCTCAGCCTGACCGGCCCCCAGCGATCGCCCTCGTATCCACATCACGCCAGATGACCAACCGCCAGGAACCAGCTGCCAAGCCGCCCGGATGCGAGGCAACCAAGCCATGAGCCCGCGCCAGCCGCGTCCATCCGATTCGCGCCGGGCCACGACCAGGAGCCCGGCTCCCCCCGAGACCAGTCAGCCGGGAACGAGCCCGGCTGCTGAACGGCTGGCCTACTCCGTTGACGAGGCCGCGCGCCTGACCGGACTCTCCCGCGATCTGCTCTACGACGAGATGCGCCGCGGGAACCTGTTGTATGTGAAGGTCGGCAGGCGCCGCGTCATCACCCGCCAGCACCTCCAGCAGTTCCTCGGCCTCGCTTCCTAGGACGGGGACCGCCATGCTCCCGCTCGCCGGTCGGCCTGCTCGATCAGCCGTGCCACGGCTGCGCTTGAAGCGTGCAAACCGAGGGTGAACTACCCGGGTTTCGAATACCTCTTCGCGGCAGATCCGGGCGGTGCGACACGAGGTCTCACGTAGTGAGTGAGTTCGTCGATTGGAGGTTCGGCATGATGCCGAAGACGTGGCTTCGGGTTCGTGTTCCAGACCCGTCCCCGCCCTGACGTCCGTGGCTGGTAACGGCCGGGTGCGAAGCTGGGGAAAGCCCGAGGGCGCCCGTTCCGACCGGGCACCACAGGTGAGGCGAAGGCCGGAAGGGTGAATGACCCTGAATCCTTGTTGATGCCTCGTCAATCTGACATCCCGGGTCGGTGAGCGGTACCGGGGTGGCGGGGCCAGCCGCTGCAAGGCGGCAGACGGCGACCACGGACGTCCCGATGGTCGCGGGGAACACCGTCGCTCCCGGGGTAAAGAGGACCCCGGCCCGGCCGCATCTCATGCGTGCGAACATGCAAATCCCGTCAAGCCCCGGCAGTGCCGCCTGGGCGCTGCCGGCAGCCGACCGTAAGGAAAGCCGGATTACCTGGCGGGAACAGGACGCCCAGGAAGCAAATGCCGGCGGCCGAAAGGCAGCAGGAAAGCGGGAGCGCGTAACAATAGCCACAGGTGCTTTCCCTTATAACTGGCCGGATACCGGGCCTGGTGCCCGGCTGCGAAAGCAGGCTGACGTGCGGCGGGTCAGCCTTTGAGGCGAAGTGCCGGATACGCCCGAGCCGAGGGA
>CAVSXF010000004.1:0-1310903 GCA_963731905.1 uncultured Acidimicrobiaceae bacterium
TCCTGCCCGCGCCGAGTCGGCGCGACGCCGCATTCACCCCGCGCGTGGTCACGCTGGCGAGTTGTGTCCTCACCGAGGAGGCTTGGTGCGCGCCAGTTCCTCGGGGGTCGGCTCGTGCCGCACCCGCGACTCCGCGGGCAGCAGCGCACTGATGGCCTCCATGATCGCCTCGGTGTCCGGTGCGCTCGGTGAGCGACAGTGGCACGGGCTTGCCCACCCGTACCTTCACCTTGGGTGGGTTGCGCACGAGGGTGAAGTCGGGCACCCGCGACGACTCGCGGCCAGACCTTCTCGGTGCCCCACAGGCCGACCGGGACGACCGGGGCGCCGGTCGACGCGGCCAGGCGGGCCGTCCCGGTCTTGCCGTGCAGCACGGGGTCGAAGAAGGCCTCGCCCGCGCGGGATGGTGCCCTGCGGCAGGACGATGACGACCTCGCCCGCCTTGAGCGCGGCCTCGGCCTCGCGCAGGGGCTGGCCGACCCGCTCCCCCGGTCGACCGGGATGCCGCCGATGGCGCGGGCGATCCGGCCGACGACCGGCGCGTCGAACACCTCCTTCTTGCCGAGGAAGCGCACCGGCCGGCCGAGCTCGCCGGCCACCAGCGCCAGCGCGGCGACGTCGAAGTAGCTGCGGTGGTTGGCGGCCAGCAGCACCGGGCCCGTGGCCGGGGACGTGCTCGACCCCGTCGATGTCGAAGCGCGCGTAGGGGAAGAGCGGGGCGGACGAACGGCCGCAGCAGGTGGTACGGCTCGAGCCCGACGAGCGTTGGGCACGCCGGGCGGGCGGTCCCAGTGCTCGATCGGCCAGCGCCGCGCCGTGCGCCAGCACGCGCAGCGACGGGTCGGGGTTGACCGCGTGCGGGGTGCCGACGCTCGACGAGCAGCGGCACGTCGTAGACGCTGTCGCGAGTAGGCGTGGCAGTCGGCCAGGTCGATGCCGTGGTCGGCGGCCCACTCGCTGGACGGCCTGGAGCTTGCCCGTGCCCCACACGAACCCGCCGTCGAGGCGGCCGGTGTAGCGGCCGTCGCGCGACCTCGTAGCGGGTGGCGATGACGTCGTCGAAGCCGAGCGCCTCGGCGAACGGGGCGATCATGTCGACCGGCGTGGTGGTCGACAGCACGAGGCGGTGCCCGTCGGCCCGGAAGTCGGCCAGGACGCTGGGGCGCGAACGGGGCGACCAGCTCGCTCGAGGCGGCGACGGCCCGCCGGCCCGCCGCCTGGACCTGCTCCTGGGACCAGCCGCGGGCCACCCGGGCGGCCGCCCGGGCCAGGCCCATGGAGAACAGGTTCTCCCCGAGGCGGTCGTTGACGGCGTAGAGGAGCTTGTCGCCCGGCAGCGACCGGCCTCCGGGCAGGACACCCTCGGCCACCAGGGCCTGGTTCAGGACCTGGCCCGAGGCCTGGCGCAGCAGGGTCCGGTCGAGATCGATGAAGACGGCGCTCTTGGCCACGATGCGCAGCCTAAGACAGTAGCCCGGCTGTCGAGGGCGCCGCGATGCCCGGCCCGGTCCGTCGCACCGGTCGCCGGCCAGGCCGAACCCGCGGCGGAAACGGGCCCGGAATTAGGAGAAGGGATCGCCGGGGGGGAGGGCGATCCCTTCTCAAGACTCACCAGGGTAGGAGGGGGGGTTCCGATTCCCTGTGGTCTGAGATCCATTTTGTCGAGTATCCGGCAATCAGTCAAGCAGTTTTAAGAGATACTTGTCATCATTTATACTGATGGGTAACAGAACTCCGGCAAGCATTTCATCAGGGGAGCGCCGATGGAGCTGAAACACCTGCAAGCACTGCTGGGTATCGCCGACACCGGCAGCTTCTCGGCCGCCGCCGCCTCCATCGGCACCGTCCAGTCCAACGTCTCGGCCCACGTGGCCCGGCTGGAGCGCGAGCTCGACGTCGCAGCTGGTCGACCGGGCCTCGGGCCGGCTCACCGAGGAGGGCGAGGTCGTGGTCGACCGGGCCCGCCGGGTGATGAACGAGCTCGACGCCATGGTGGCCGACGTGACCGCCCTGCGCGCCGAGGTGGTCGGCACCGTCCGCCTCGGCATGATCGGCACCACCGGCCGCTGGCTGGTGCCCCAGCTCTTCGACCTGCTGCGGGAACGCCACCCCCACATCCACCTGAACGTGGCCGACGGCTCCAGCGTCCACCTCGAGCAGCAGCTCGCCTCGGGCCAGCTCGACCTGGCGGTGGTCACCTTCCCCTTGAGCGGCGACGAGATCATGGCGGCCCAGCTCTTCGACGAGGACCTCGTCCTCGTCGTCCCTCCGGGCGCACCCCCTCGGCGACCGAGGCCTCGCATCCCGCTCGAGCGCCTGGCCGAGCTCGAGCTCCTGCTCCCCGCCCCGGGCACGGCGCTGCGCGACGAGATCGACAGCGCCACCGTGCCGGCCGGCGTCCCGCTCGCGCCCGGCCATGGAGCTCGACGGGGTCCGCCTCATCGCCTCGCTCGCCTTCGACGGCTACGGCCCGGCCATCCTCCCGGCCACCGCGGTGCCCGGCCACCTGCGCGGCCGCTTCGCCGTGCTGCCGGTCGACGGCCTCCCCCGCCGCCGGGTCGGTGTGGCCCAGCGCCGCCGCGGCCTGCCCTCGGCCCCGGTCCGGGCCGTGATCGACGTGCTGGGCGTCGTGGTCAACGACGTGCTCTCCATGCCCGAGGGCATCCACCCGACCTGACGCGGATCGCCTCCCGGGGGCCGGACCGGGGGTCACCCCCTCCTGGAGCTAGGCGAGCGCCGCCCAGGTGCTGGATGCCAACGATGGGCCCGTTGAGGGGGTGGTTGCCGATGGCGGTGTAGATGGAGCCCAAGAACGGGGCGTCGCCGTAGTTGAAGACGCCGCCGTCGGCGCCCACGAACCAGTAGCCCTTGCCCGAGTGGGTGACCGCGATGCCGACGATCGGGGCGACGAGGTGCTGGCCCGGGGCGAGCGAGCCGGGCACCGAGCCGAAGAAGCCCTGGGTCCCGTAGTTGAAGGCCCCGCCGTCGGCGGCCGACGAGCACATAGCCCTGGCCGCTCGCCGCGGCCGCGATGCCCACGATGGGCGCGTTGAGGTGCACGCCCCCCAGGCCGCCCAGGTAGTGGGCGTCACCTTCGGCGTAGACGTCGCCGAGGTTGTCGGTCAGCCAGGCGCCCCCGCCGTCTTGGGTCGAGGCCATGCCCACGATGTGCGCCCCGGACGGCAAGGACAGCGCCGGGCAGGACGGGCACGGCGCCGAAGTTGTAGATCTTGCCGTTCTGCGCGGAGAGCCAGTAGCCGTTCTCCGCCGGCGGCGCCGCGATGGCCGAGATCGGCGAGGGGATGGCCTGCCACCCGAAAGAGCCGTAGAAGTTGGCCCCACCGAGGGCGAAGACCCCGCCGTCGCCCCCGGCCATCAGGTACCCGTTAACCCCGGCGAGTTGGCGATGCCCGACGATCGGGGCGTTGAGGTGGTTATTGGCCAACGAGCCGTTGAAGTTGAGCCCGAAGTCGAAGATGCCGCCCTCGTTGGCCACCAGGCGATAGCCGTTGAGGTTGGGGCCGTTCACCGCCACCTCCACTGCACCGATGTCGCACCCGGGCCCCTGGGGCCTGGTGATGCCACGCTCGTCAGTGGTGATGCCACTGGCCAGCCCGGTCTGGCAACTGGCTGCCGGGATCACGTCGATGAGCGGGCTGCCGGTCTGCGGCACCATCGTTTCGCCAACCCCTCCGTTTGCGCCCAGCCGCGCGAGCATGGGGTTTGGCACGTTCTGCTTGTCGGTCGGCTGGGTCAGCGAGCAGGAGCTGTCGTCCACATTGTTGTACCCCTGCGAGGTGATCGTGCCGCCGGTACCGAAAGCGCAGTCGGTGCCACCGGCGCCGGGTGGCGGCAAGCACCGTGCCGAACATCGTGAGGACGAGCGAGTTCCCGCCGGTGATCTGGCCGAAGCCGGCGCCGTTCCCTGTGATCGTGTCGTACGCCAGGTTGTATTGCGAGGCGTTGCCGCTATCAATGGCAGTGTACGAAGCTGTTGGTGATCGTGGAATTGGTGACGGTGATGTGTGCGCTATTGCCCGAGTCGATCCCGCTGTTCTGAGCACCGGCGATCGTCGAGTCGGACACGATGATCGTCGCGGCTTCGCCGTTGTCAATCCCGTCGTTCGCGGGGTTGGTCAGGGCTGATCCGGTGACGTTGACGCTGCCTGAACCGGTGTCGACGGCGTCATTCCCGGTGCCGGTGATCGTCGAGTTGGTCACCGTGATCGCCCCGGTGCCGGTATCGATACCGTCGTTCGTTGGCCCGGTGATGGTCGAGTTGGTCAGCGTGACGGTGGCGCCGAAGTTGGCATTGATACCGAAGTCCCCGCCACTGATCGTGATGTCATCGAACGACATCCCGCCGACGCCGGCACCCGTCGTGTCGAAAACGTTGAATCCGGCGAAGCCGACGACGGTCACCCCGTTACCCTTCACGGTCAGGTTGTGCGTCGTGCCGCCTCCGTTGTAGGCCGGCAGGGCACTCCCGAGCGTGATGGTGCCCAGCCCCGACGCCACGTCGATCTCGACGTCGTCGGCGGTGGTCAGCGCGGTGGTCATTGCCAGCGCGCAGCGATCCGGCCCCGCTGTCGGCGTTAGTCGTCACCGGTATAACCGTGAGAGCGCCCGCGGGGGTTGCCGCAGCGCCGAGCCACGCCAGAGGCGCACCGAACAACAAGAGCGGAGCGAGGAATCGCCTCACACGAACGTGTCCACGGGTAAGCGGCATCGTCAGTACTCCCATCCAAGACTGAAGTCTTGTTGCGCCAATGAAATCGAACGTACCACAGGGTTTGCGATTCACAACGGGTGAAGACGAGCACCGGCGAGGTCCCCGTCGACGGCGTCGCCTGCTGGGTAAACGAACAGCCACCTGGGATTTGACTGAGTTCTCTCGTCGAGTCCACGGCCTCACGTCTCAATCAGCCCGTCGCGCCTCCACAGACACGCGAACGTCCCTCTTCACCCGCGGGCTGCGGATCCCTCCACATGGTCCAGATGGACGGGCCGTCGTCGGGTAGCTGCACCTCGTGGACGACCTCGAAGCCGTGGCGCCGGTAGAAGGGCACGTTGCGCTCCTTGGACGACTCCAGGTAGCAGGGCAGCCCCGCCGCGTCGCAGTGCGTCAGCACCGGCCGCATGAGCGCGCCGCCGATGCCCTTGCCCTGCAGCTCGACCGCGGTGCCCAGCGTGGCCAGATACCAGTGCGGCTCGTGTGGGTGCATCCGACTCCATCGTGTTCAGGATGCGCAGCGTCGTCGGCAGCCGGTGCCACACGTAGGGCAGCACCGGCAGCATGGTGAGGACGGCGGTCAGCCCCGTCAGCAGCGGCTTGCCGGCCGGGGCCCAGATGGCCGACCCGGCGTAGCCCTCGGTCGTGTAGCAGCCACCGAAGGGGAGGTAGTCGGCCCGCATCTGGGTGCGCGAAGTAGGCCCGCAGCCCGGCGTCGCGCCGGCGCTCGCTGCCGGAAGATGTGGCTCGTGACCGGGTCGTCCCAGAACGTCTTGGCCAGCTGCGCCGCCATGGCGTCGACGTCGGCCGCGGTCGCCCGCCGCACAGCGGCAACCCCGGCGGCCGCGGCGGGCGTCGGGCTCTACTGGCAGGGCAGGCTCGGGAACCATGACGGGGTCGATGGTGGCATCGTCCCCGGCCACGCGCCACCCGGGGAGCCGGTGGCGTGCGCCTGGCCCAGCGCCACCAGGTCGGGCAGCAGCCGCAACCCGACGTAGATCCCGCCCGATTGCGAGAAGTGCACGCCGTCGGTGCAGCGGACGTTGACCTGCCCGATGGTGGCGAGTACTTGTTGCCCGGGTCGACGACCTCGTTGAGGTCGAAGACGTAGACCTTGCCGTCCGTCGACGGTGCCCGCCCCGGTCGTCGACGTCGACGCCACCGGCGGATGGTCGAGTTGTCGATCTGCACCCGGCTCGGCGCGTCCTCGGGCCACGGCGCGCCCGAGGCGAGGTCCCGCTGTTGTAGTAGGGCGACGTCATCAGCACCACGGTCGGCGCCCCTGCGACCCCAGCACGCTCACCCCTCGCGGTAACGGCTCGCCACGTAGCTGTCGAAGGAGGCCTGGCCCAGGTTCTGCCACTTGCCGCCGACCTGCTGGTCGAACGTCTCGCCGCGGGCCACGTACAGCACGACGTCGGGGTTGTAGGCGTCCACCCACTTGCGCCACGTGGTGAACAGCGAGTCGGGGTTGCGTGCTGCTGCACGGCGGGCCCGGGGGCAGCGTGTACAAGAGCGCCTTGATCTGCGGCCTGCATCGACACCGAGCAGCCCGGGATCGCCTTCGTTGGCGAACTGCACCTTGTAGTGGTCCGCGTTCGCTACTGGCGCCAGGCCGACCCCCAACGTGCCCGCGATGGAGTCGCCGACGATCAGCACCTTGACCGGCTTGTCGGCTTGCCGCGTCGAGGCGCGGCAACGGCAGCGACAGGTAGGTCGGCGTGGCGGCGGCGCCGTCGTCGTGGTCGTGGGCGGCACGGTGCGTCGTCGACTGCCCGGGCACCGGCCGGCTGCGCGTGGTCGTCGGTGGTCGCGGTCGTCGACGTCGGCGTCTGGATGCTGATCGGCGACCCCTGCAGCTCCGTCGCCCCCACCGGCACCAGGGTGCTGATGAAGACCGCGCCGATCGCCGCCGCGGCGCCGATCGGCGCCGCCACCCACGAGCGCCAGTTCTTGAGCGCGCCGCGGCGGATCGGCATCTCGACCAGGTCGTAGCTCAGCGCTGCGATGGCGACCGTGATGCCGACGCGGGCCAGGAACAGCGGGTAGACGCCCCAGTGCAGGCGCTGCCCGGTCATGACCAGCAGCACCGGCCAGTACCAGAGGTACATCGCCGTAGGAGATCCGGCCCCACTGCGGCAGCGGCGGCAGCTCCAGCAAGCGCACCACGAGCGAGCGTGGCGCCACCGCGCACGCCAGCACCACGCCGCCGGCCGCCAGGCTGGCGAGCAGGAAGCCGCCGCTGAACGCGAAGGTCGAGGTCTCCGGCGCCGTCGTCCACAGCACGGCCGTGCCCGCCACGCCGAGGACGCCGAGCACGCCCGGCGAAGCGGCGTGAACCACGGCGATGGCTCCCCTCGCGCCACAGGGTCAGCCCGATGGAGATGGCGGCGCCGACGAGCAGCGCCTGGGCCCGGCAGTCGGTGCCGTAGTAGGCCCGCGTCGTGTAGCCGTTGGGCGCGAGGAACACCATCCAGATGGCGGACGCCAAGGAGCCGAAGCACGCCACGGCGAAGAGCACCTGCAGCCGGCGCCGGCGCTCCCACTCGGGGTCGAGGCTGGCCGGGGCCGGCGCCGGCTTGAGCACCAGGGCGCCGCCGCCGAGGATCTCGACCGAGCGCTCCTGGGCACGCCCGGCGTCCCGCGCGCCGCCGCGGCTGGCGTGCCCGGCCGGCGCCGCCGCCGCAGCGCCACGGTACAGCCGGCCGCGTCCCAGCTTCAAGCACGGCCAGGACCACGAGCGGCCACACCAGATAGAACTGCTCCTCGATCGCCAGCGACCACGTGTGCAGCAGCGGCGACGGCTCGGAGCTCAAGGAGAAGTAGGTGACGCCGCTGTGGATGGAGTACCAGTTCGAGACGTAGAAGACGGTCGCGATGGCGTCGCCGAAGATGTGCGGGGTCTGGAGCAGCGCGGCACGACCGCCATGACGATGCCCATGACGGTGACCAACAGGAACAGCGCCGGCAGCAGCCGCCGGGCCCGGCCGGCCCAGAAGCGGCGCAGGCGGATGGTGCCGTCCCGCCCATTCCTTCACCAGCAGCGACGTGATGAGGAAGCCCGACAGGACGAAGAAGGCGTCGACGCCGTAGAAGCCGCCCGGCACCGAGTTCAGCCCGGTGTGGAAGGCGATGATGGCCAGCACCGAGAGCGCGCGGATGCCGTCGAGCCCCGGGATGTGCCCAAGACTCGGCCGGGCCGCGCGTGCGTTAGCGTCCGTGCTCATGCGTGGCCGCAACCTACCGCCGGCACCCCGTTTTCCTCCTCCATCCCACCTTGTAGGAACGCCCGTGCACGCCTTGCCTCACTCCCACGCCCTGGGCTCGCCACGGCCCGGGGCCCGGCCGGGTGACCCCAGGGAACCCCAGGTGACCGCCGCGTGCTGAGGATCGGGATCCTCGGGGCGGCCCGCATCGCCCCCACCGCTCTCGTCAAGCCTGCCAGCCGGACGGGCCGGCGCGGTGGTCACGGCCGTGGCGGCCCGGGACCGCACCAAGGCCGAGGCCTTCGCCCGCAAGCACGGCATCCCCCGCGTCCTCGACTCCTACGACGACCTCCTCGCCGACCCCGACATCGACGCCATCTACAACCCCCTCCCGAACGGCCTGCACGGCTACTGGACGATCGAGGCGGTCAAGGCCGGCAAGCACGTCCTGTGCGAGAAGCCCTTCACGGCCAACGCCGACGAGGCCCGGACCGTGGCCGCCGCGGCCAACGGCAACCCCGGTCTGGTCGTCATGGAGGCGTTCCACTACCAGTACCACCCGCTGGCCAAGCGCCTCATGGAGATCGTCCGTTCGGGCGAGCTCGGCAACATCTCCGACATCGACGTCGCCTTCTCGGCGCCCCTCTGGAAGAAGGGCGACATCCGCTACCAGCTGGCCCTCGCCGGCGGCGCCACCATGGACATGGGGTGCTACCCGGTCAGCCTGTTGCGCCTGCTGGCGCCGGGCCCCCGCGTCATCAGCGCCTCGGCCAAGCTCTCCTCCCCCGGCGTCGACCGCGCCATGGACGCGCACTTCTCGCTGCCCGACGGCGGCCGCGCCCACATCGGCTGCTCGATGTTCTCCTCCTCGGTCCTGCGCATGCACGTGGACGTGACCGGCGACAACGGCAAGGTCTCGGTCTTCAACCCCTTCGGCCCCCAGCACGGCCACCGCATGAAGGTGACGACGACGCTCGGGACCCGCCGCGAGCGCTTCAGCCGCAAGGCGACCTACGACTACCAGCTCGAGGCGTTCGTCTCCGCCGTCGAGGACGGCACCTCGTTCCCGACCACGGCGGCCGACGCGATCCGTACCATGGAGCTCATCGACTCGATCTATCTGGCGGCCGGCCTCCCGGTGCGCCAACCGACCCCTCCCCGAGGGCCGCCACGACCGGACCGCTCCAGCACATGAGCCCGCTCCCCGCCGACGACCTCACCGCGCTGGCCGACGCCGCGCTCGACGCCGCCGCGGGCTGCCAGGCGGCCGAGCTCCGCGTCGAGCGCATCCGCAGCCAGATCGTGCGCCTGCACGACGCGCAGCCCGAGACCACCGCGGACGGCACCGACTTCGGCATGGGCGTGCGCGTCGTGGACGACGGCGCGGTGGGCTTCGCCGCCTCGGTCGACGTGCGGCCCGAGGAGGCGGCCGACCTCGTCCGCCAGGCGCGCGAGATGGCCCGCGTCACCAGCCACGCCGGCGGCGGCCGCGTCGAGCTGGCGCCCGAGCCCGCGCACGGCGAGGTCACGTGGTCGAGCGCGTTCGACGTCGACCCGTCCACCGTCCCGATGGCCGACAAGATCGCCCTCCTCGCCGAGTGGAGCCGCCGCCTCGGCGAGCGCGAGGTCGTCGCGCACACCAGCGCGTCGCTCCTCGCCGTCTCCGAGCAGACCTACCTGGCCGACCTCAACGGCACCCGGGCCACCCAGCAACGGGTGCGCCTCCAGTGCCCAGCTCGAGGCGCTCGGCGCTCTCCGAGTCGGGCTTCGAGACCATGCGCACGATCGCCCCACCCGTCGGCCGCGGCTGGGAGTACCTGACCGGGCCGGCCGTCGGCGCGGCAACTGGGACTGGGACGCCGAGCTCGACCGGATCCCCGAGCTGCTGGCCGAGAAGCTGGCGGCGCCGTCGGTCGACGCCGGCACCTACGACCTCGTCGTCGACCCCTCCAACCTGTGGCTCACCATCCACGAGTCGATCGGCCACGCCACCGAGCTCGACCGGGCCGTCGGCTACGAGGCCGCCTACGCCGGCACGTCCTTCGCCACCTTCGACCAGCTCGACACGCTGCGCTACGGCTCCCCGGTCATGCACGTCACCGGGGACCGCACCGTCGAGCACGGCCTGGCCACCGTCGCGCATCGACGACGAGGGCGTCGAGGGCCAGTCCTTCGACCTCGTCCGCGACGGCATCCTGGTCGGCTACCAGCTCGACCGCTCCATCGCCGCCTCCATGGGCTTCGGGCGCTCGAACGGGTGCGCGTTCGCCGACTCGCCGATGCACGTGCCGATCCAGCGCATGGCCAACGTGTCGCTGGCCCACTCCGGCGACGACGGGCCGAGCACCGAGGACCTCATCGCGGGCGTCGACCGCGGCATCTACGTCGTGGGCGACAAGAGCTGGTCCATCGACATGCAGCGCTACAACTTCCAGTTCACCGGGCAGCGCTTCTACCGCATCGAGAAGGGGAAGCTGGCCGGCCAGGTCAAGGACGTCGCCTACCAGGCGACCACGACCGACTTCTGGGGCGCCATGGAAGCGGTCGGCGGCGCGTCGACCTGGGTGCTCGGCGGCGCGTTCAACTGCGGCAAGGGCCAGCCGGGCCAGGTCGCCCCCGTATCGCACGGCTGCCCCTCGGTCCTCGTGCGCGGCGTCAACATCCTCAACGCGCGGGCCGAGTCGGGACGTTGAGCATGGCAACCCGTCCGGCCCGATCCCGCTGCCCGGAGCGCCCGCATGATCCCCGCCCAGGAGGTGGTCGAGGCCGGCCTGGATGCCGCGTCGAAGGCCGGGGCCGACGGCTGCATCGTCCTCGTCGACGAGGGGAGCCACGCCGACGTCCGCTTCGCGCTCAACACGACGACGACCAACGGCGTCCACCGCGCCCGCGAGGTGAGCGTCGTCGTCATCGCGGGCGACGCCGTCGCCACGGCCACCCGCGCCGGCGTCGTCGGGACCGACGGCGTCGACCGAGATGGTGGTCGACGCGCTGGCGGACGCCCGCCAGTCGCCCGCCGCCGAGGACGCCTTCGCCCTCGTCGACGCCTCGACCGACGCGACCAGGCCGCCGCAGCTTCGACCAGGGCCCGAGGAGACCGACGCCTCCGCGCTCGACGGCGTGCTCTCGTCGCTCTCGGGTGCCTTCGAGCGCGCCCGCGCCCGCGACGCCGTCCTGGCCGGCTTCGCCGAGATCGACGTCGGCACCTTGTACCTCGGCAGCTCCACGGGGCTGCGCCTCTCGCACGCCCAACCCACGGCGGCGGTCAACCTGGTCGGGCGGACCGCCGACGGCAGCGGCTCGGCCTGGGTGGGCGTGCCCAGCATCGACCCCGTCGTTCGGGGAGATGGAGCAGGAGATCTGGCGCCGCCTCGACTGGGGCAAGAAGCAGATCGCGCTCGACGCCGGCCGCTACGAGGTCATCCTCCCGCCGTCGGGCGTGGGCGACATGATGGCGATGATCGACTTCGACGCGCTCGGCGGCCAGGACGCCGAGGACGGCCGAACCGTGTTCTCCAAGGAGGGCGGCGCGACCAGGTTGGGCGAGACGATCACCCCGCTGCCCTTCACGCTCTACAGCGACCCCGACGAAGCCGGGCGTGGAGTGCCTGCCCTTCGTCGCCGCGGGCGCCTCGAGCTCGGAGATCTCCGTTTTCGACAACGGGCTCCCCTGTCGCGCGCACCGACTGGCTCCGCGACGGGGTACTGGCGCACCTGCGCTACCACCGGGCGGGCGCCGCCAAGTCGGGTGCCGCCATGGCGCCGTACATCGACAATCTGATCCTCCGCTGCGGTGACCACGACGGAGGATCGGTCGACGACATGGTGGCGCGCACTGAGAGAGGCCTGCTGCTGACGTGCCTGTGGTACATCCGCCCGGTCGATCCGGCGACGCTGCTGGTCGACCGGGCTCACCCGCGACGGGGTCTACGTGATCGAGAACGGCAAAGTGGTCGGAGCGGCCAACAACTTCCGCTTCAACGAGAGCCCCGTCGACCTGTTGGTGCGGGCCACCGAAGTGGGGACGCCGGTCCGCTCGCTCGGGCGTGAGTTCGGCGAGTACTTCAACCGGACGATCATGCCGCCGCTGCGCATCCCCGACTACAACATGAGCACGGTGAGCCAAGCGAGCTGACTCCGCCTCGCGCGGCGGGTTCGTTCCGTGGCGGGTGCCCGGTCATGAACCTGCCCGGCGTGCAACGGAGGACCCCTGACGTAACGCCTGGGTTATTTCGGTGTGCGCGGGGAGCCGCCGGGCCTACGTTCCGCTCGGGTCAACGATTACGTCCCACATCAACACGTCGGCCGTCATCCCGACGAGTTGGGGGATCATCTGTGCCGGCGCCGGGAGTCCGCCGGCCAACCGGACGCTTGTCTGAAGTCCGAGCGGTGCCCAGTTGCCGAGGAAGGCGTCGAGCCCGATCCGGTGGTTCTCGATGGTCAGCCCGTGCGTCGCGGGGTCCTCCCAGTAGGTCATCGCCTTCAGGGGGTCCTGAAGGTCCGATTCCACCAGCGGAGTCGTCACTGCCTCCGTGTTGAGCCGCCGCATCCAGAGCTTGACGCGCAGGTCTCGGATTGCCGTCTTGTTGGGGTCGTAGACCGCGATGTCGAGCTCGCTGTCGTGCGAGTAGCCGCGACGGTTGCAGTTGGCCGAACCGGTGATCAAGAGCAGGTCGTCGAAGATCCATGTCTTCGAGTGGATGTAGAACGGGGAGCCGTCGGGAGAGATTCCACCCCCGCTTCTTCCCAGCGCCCGGTTCGACTTGTACTGGCACACGACGACCTTGTTCCCGCCCGCGGCCACGAGCTTTTGGACGAAGTTTCGTCGATGTGGGCCCGCGACGCCCAACATGTCGGTGTTGATCGAGGCCAGCCGGGGACAGAACACGACGAGCTTCTTGAATGCAGCGCTCTGCAGCTTGTCGGCGAGCACGTCTGCCATCGCTCGAAGCGTGACGGAGCCCGAGGTCATGGGCTGGTCGCAGACGAGGTACTGGTCTTCCAGGTAGATGAACTCGTTGGCCTGCTCGATTGCATGGATGATCATCTCGTAGATCGCGGTGGTACCCCTTGATCTGTCTCCACCGTACGCGGGGCTCTGCGCCTGGGCGTCGGCGACGAGCGGAACGGCGGCGGAGTCCTTCTGGAGAAAGAAGTCGTTGCCGACTTGAAGGGGTACTCGTGGAAGACCAGGCAGGACGGACACTGGGAATGATGCGGCAGCGAGAAGCCCTGACAGGTCGATGCAGTGGGGGCGATTCACGTTCTGCTGGGGTGGTCCGATCACGTGAAGTGGATTGGTCCGCTGTGGGTTGCCATACGTGGTCGCGCTCTGAGTCACGAAGTGGCCGCGCCCGGCTCCGGGTGCGATGGCGGAGAAGTCGGGAATGTATGCCTTTGTCCCCAGGCGCCTGAGCGCAGCAGAGTGCTCTATCCAGCGCAGGTAGAAGACGGCGTAGAGCTGCAGTGCTTCAGCTCCACCGGTCACCTTGCACTGGAGCTCACACCAGCGATTGACGATGCGGTCTTCCTGGACGTCGGCCGTGCCGATATAAGCGACCAGCTGCTCGCGTCGCTTCACCATCACCAGCTTTTGGTGGTGGGTCCCGTTGAGCCACAGATACCGAAAGTCGTTGATGGCGCTGCCGTGGGCAAGAGAGTTGATCTTGGCGACCACGTCGAAATTGAGCGCCTTGTAGATGTTCGGCGGCGTCGGTTTCGGGTGGAGGTTGTGGAGAGCACGGACGTTGACACCCCGGCTGTCTGCGGCGGTCAGCAGGTCCATCCAGTACTTGTCTCCCGGGTCCTTCGGGCGTGCGTCGAACGGCCGCCGCGTCGGTACCGAGGGCGCGGACGGCATCGGTGTGTGCCCGACGTAGTCCGGAGGGCTGACACCCGGCTGAGTCATGCGGCCCACGTCGAACCCAATCCAGAAGATCCAGTCGTCAGCGACAGTCGCCTCGACCTCATGTCGAAGGTCGGCGTAGTACTCCTCGGCGTCGACAAGAAAGCTGATGTCGGTGTCTCGGTGGACGGCTCCGAGCCCTTTAACCGGATTCTGGTTGAACCAGGCGTCGCTCTCGTCAAGCATCGGCCGCTGACCGCACCGCCCGACGCGCGCTAGGCCATGTCGGGAGTGGCGGTGTTGACCTGGATATCGGTGCCGTGGGTCGGGGTGTACTCGTACCACTGGCCGATGAGGGAGGCCGGGGCCCAGCTGGTGATGTCCGCGTTGTCGCCGTCTCCGCCCACCGCGCCGTCGGCACCGAGCGACGACAACTCGTAGTCGTTGTACGCGCCGGGCGAGCGGTAGACGTACGCATTGCCCCACGGGTCGGCCGCGGGCACGGTCCCGGACAGAGCGGCGAGGCCCTGCGCCGTCGTGGGGTAAATGTCGTTGTTGTTCTGGTAGTAGGTGTCGAGCAGGCCGATGATCCCTTGCATGTCCTGCCATGCCTTTCGCTGGAGAGGCGAGAGGAGCGGCCGGTAGTCCGATGCGGGGTTGGCCGGCGGGATACCCGGGTAGTTGGTCTGCGCGTAGGCCGCGACCTCCTGACCGATGGTGATGTAGGGATGGTCGGGTGGCAGCACGTCGCCGAAGTCCCCACGGTCGATGAAGGCCGCAAACGCATCCTCATAGCCCTGACGCACCGTGAGCACGACCCTGGCGCTGCCGGCGCGGAGGAACTGCTGGCGCGTGGCGTCGGGATGGGTGAGGGTGCGGACGAAGTCCCATGCGGGAGGAACGTCCCAGAAGTACGGATAAACGAAGTAGATGAGGTTCTCCCACTCGATGGCCTCGTTGAGAAACTTGACCATCTCCTGGTACTGGAACATTGCCATCCACTGACTCGAATCGAGGTTCAGCGTGTTGCCCGTGAAGGCGATCCCGTGGCTCAGGTCGAAACCCTGGTTCAAGAAGAGTTGGACGACATCTGCGGGCATAAACTGGAAACCGGGTCCGAGTAGCCAGCGCAGGATGCCCTTCATGACCTCGTCCAGCTCTTCTTGACGCAGCGTCAGCGTGTCCGCCCCGGCAATCTCGTCCTCCAGCAGGGAGATCTGGGCCGTGACGCTCTGCTGGTTGGCGTAGTACGTGTTCTGCGCCGCGTCGTGGAGGGCGCTCCACACCTGGGCGCGCCACTGTTCGAGCTCCGCGTCGGTGACATCCGCGGTGATCGTGAACGTCACCGCGGCTGCACCGACCCACTGCGACATGAAGGTGATTTCCTGATGACCGGTCACGCCGGCCATGAAGCCGAACTCCGCAGTCAGGTCACGACTGTCAGTGGACTTGTCCGTCGCGAGGTTGTTGGGCGTGCGCGGGAGGAACAGCGATCCCATGGGCGTGCCCAGCACGTGGAGCACCGTCTGCGCGACGTTGTCCGGATTGTCCTCGGTGTAGTCGACCCTGACGCTCGACACGGCATATCCCGGCGGAACGTCGAAAGAGGCCTGGTTGAAGTGGTACTTGCCGCTGTCGGCGTCTCCCGTTAGCCCGGTCATCGGGCCTCCTACCGTTTGCACGTTGGTCGCCGCCGGCGGCGCAGGAAGCTCAGCACCGAACTGTCCGGCCAGGTTCTGGTAGTTCGATTCGTCGATGTCCGAGTACGGCATGTCGAACACGAATCCTGCGGAGGATTGCTGCTTCAGCTGGGCCAGTGTTGCCAGCGGCTCGCGCAGGGCTGCTCCCGGCTCGGGGATGCCGATGTCGTACGTCAATCGCAATCCGTACTGGAGAAGGTTGACCTGCCACTTGCGCATCATCGAGTAGTAGTCGATCCGCATCGAATCCGTGGTGCTGGGGTTGGTCAGGGTCCTCGTGGAGGTTTGTTCCTGGCCGCTCGTGGAGACCGTCTGGATCGTGACCTTGCGCTCCTGGCGAACGCGCGACGATGCCTTTTGCGTCACTTCCTTGCTGTGGTCGCGACTGTCTTTTTCCGTCTGGTCGGTGGACAGGGCGTCTTGGAACTGAGCATTCGTGGCGAAGGTCACGAACCCGTAGGACCCGGAGAGCGAAGCACTGAGCCCCATCTGTTGATCGTGCTTCGTCTCGGACGTGGAAGCCTCGGCCAGATCCGTCTTCTCGGTGACCCCGGTCTCGCTGAAATTCTCGAGACTGTCGGTCACGATCGAGGAGTACTCCTGGCTGGTCACGGTCCACTCGTGCTCGACCACCGAGGTCGTCTCGCCCGGCGCGAGCGGAATGGTCGAGAGGAGCTCGCCCCGCTCGATTCCCGCCGGCGACATCTCGAGCCGCTCCAGATTCAGCATCCCGATCGGACTGATCTTGACCGCGTTGGCGAACGCATCGACCGCTGCCTGCGCCGCGCTGACGAGGTTCACGGCTGAGGCGAGTTGGACCGAGGAGACCGCCACCACCGCGGCAGACACCGGGCCGGCGGCAGCAGACGGAGTGGCGCCCGACGTCAGGGCGGGACCGGGAGCCGGCGGGACGGCAGCGACCGCACTCGGTCGTGCCCCACTGGCGAGCCCTTGACTCGTCGGCGCTGATGCTCCCGCGGCGTTGGCCGCTGCGGGAGCCGGCTGACCCGGAGATGCCGTCAGCGGGGAAGCCTGGAGTCCCTGCAGGGTGCTCTTCCGGTGGGTGAGCACGCCCTGACCGAAGGTGAGCAGGGTCTGCGTCGGGACGTCCGCAAGTGTGGCTGCTTGGGGGATCAGCGCAGGAACGCTCTGCGGCTCGAAGCTCCGAAGTGCCGCCCCGATGTCGGGCGACAGCGGCGTACCGCCACCTTGTGCCGCCTGTTGCCCTTGTACGGCGTCGACTTCGCCGGGTTGCAGCTGCAGCGCCCGCACCATCGCTGCCTTCTCGTGCGCCCGGCTCGGTTGGGTACCGGTGGTGGGATCGAACGCGATGGGTGTGTGCGTCGCCTTGAGGACCTGGCGAGTCGAATTGGTGAGATCGGCCACTCACCCATCTCCCGTGACGGTGACAAGTTTCTTATTGCCTGACTCCCGCCCAGCGATGCAGTCTTAGTCTCTCTCTGCCTTGTGTTCAATCACAATTGGGACAACTCTGACGCGCGAGACGAATGAAGCGCGCAACGTCGCGAAACTTTGCAACGGCGGCTGCACAACCGGATTCGCTCTGCGTCCTCCCTGAGAGGTTGGCGGAACCATGCGCGGTTCACTTCAAGAACGAGTATCGACGTCCCAGCGGATCCGGGACGGCCGAACACCGACCGCCTTCGCGGTGCCCCGGTCGGATCGGCCCTGACACACTGCACCCATGGCGGAGGATCCCATCACGCACCGCTGGGAGGACTGGACGTGGGACGAAACGGTCTTCCAGGGCACGGCGGCGTACTACCGCAAGGGCCGCAAGCCCTACTCACCGGATCTCGCCCGGGCCTTGGCCGAGCACCTCGGCCTGGACGGCCAGGGGCGCCTCCTCGACGTCGGATGCGGTCCTGGAAACGTTGCGCTCCTGTTCGCACACCTGTTCGACCAGGTCGTAGGCCTGGATCCGGATCCGGGCATGGTGGCCGAAGCCACGCGCGCCGGAGGCGAGGAAGGGGTCGACAACGCCAGTTGGGTGCAGATGCGAGCCGAAGAACTCCCTGGATCCCTCGGGACGTTCCGCGTCATCACCTTCGGCCAGTCCTTCCATTGGATGGATCGACCCCGGGTGGCAGCGGCAGTCCGCGACATGCTCGATCCGAACGGCGCGGTCGTCCAGGTCGATCTCTGGCATACGAACCCACCGGACCAGCAACCGAAGCATGGGCCCCACCCCGCAGTGCCCGAGGCCGCCATCGACGAGCTCCGTCGGCGCTGGCTCGGACCGCACCGCCGGGCGGGACAGGGGTTCCGCGACACTTCCCCGAGCGGGGAGGACGAGGTGTTTCAGAGCGCTGGGTTCGCACCCGAACGGATCGTCCCGGTCCCCGACGGCCGGCTCACTCACGCGTTCGGCCGATGACGTCGTGGCGTGGGTTCTCTCCACGTCTTCGACCGCGCCTCACCTGTTCGGTGAGCGGCTCGGTGACTTCGTCCAGGATCTCCGCTCTCTCCTGCTCCAGACGTCGCCCGACGGTCAGTTCAGCGTCGCACTCTCAGAAAACCGCTTGAGAATCCGCTGGCCGCTCTGATCTGAGGGATTGCTCTTCACTCCGGCTTACGCGCTTCGAGCAGTACCCGTTGGGCGGTGGAGACAAAAGCCCCCTGGTGTTCGATGTGCTCGTGCATTGCACGAAGCCGCCGGTCGTATTTCTGGACCTCGAAGTCGGGCACGGTCCAGTGGACCTTCCTGAGGAAGTAGACGACCGCGGCGACGTCGTAGAACTCCACGCCGCGATGCGCAGGATTGCAGGCCGATGACTTCGAGGTGGGCGTCTTCGGCTTCGGCTCGCAGGGATTCGACACCGCGGCGCCGGCTGACCCGTTGCGGACCCATCATGAATTCAGTGAGCTCGCGATTGGTCCCTGCCCCGATCTGCTGGGAGAGGTAGGTGCCGCCAGGGCGGAGCACCCGGGCGATCTCGTCCCACAGAGTCACGACGGGGTGACGACTGACCACCAGGTCGAAGGCGCCGCCGACGAACGGGAGCGTCGGCGCGTCGGCCACGGCCACGACGTGAGCACCGAGAGGAAGGAGGTTCTGACGAGCGACGGCGACATTCGGTGGCCAGGACTCCGTGGCGACGAGCAACTTCGGTGGTCGCGGGACGGTCGCCAAGACCTCGCCCCCGCCTGTCTCGATGTCGAGTGCGCAGGCGACGCTGCCCATCCGCTCCCCCATCATGCGGGCATACCCCCACGGCGGACGCTCTTCGGTGGCTCGGCCGTCGAACCAGGTGAAGTCCCACCCTTCGACAGGCACCGCCTCGCCTTCGGCAACCATTGCTTCGAATCCGTCGGTCATGGCCGCCCCGCGTGAAGGATCATCTGCCCATCTTCTCCCAGGGTGACGAAAAGTCCCGAGAGGATGGAACGGCATCTACGTCCGGGAAACTGACCCGGCGCACGGGGATTCACGAAGTAGCAATCGTGTGGGCAAGCGTGTTTCCTCTAAGACCAGCCGAGCTCCTGCAGGCGGGCTTCACCGATACCAAAGTGATGTCCGACCTCGTGGAGCAAGGTGACTCGCACCCGGTCCGCCAACTCCTCGGCCGTGTTGGCGGACCGGCAGATCGTGGCCAAAAAGAGCGTGATCCGGTCAGGATTCGCCCCTGCGTAGGTGCCGCGCTTGGTCATTGGAATCCCCTCGTAGAGCCCGAAGAGCCGACCAGGCGGACTCTCGTCATCGATGATGATCGCGACGTTTTCCATCTCTGCACGTAGCTCGTCGGGGATGGATTCCAAAGCCTCAGCCACCAAGTCCTCGAAGGCATCGATGTCGATCGGTTCCACGCGGACCACCTTGCCAGTGTTCGTGCCGCCGTGTCCCAGCACGGTCTCAAGACGACGCTGGTCTTGCTGGGGCACGCTCACCGTCGAGGACCACCTAGGAAGCATCGACGCCTCCGAGGTAGCCCTTTGCTCTTGCATGCCCTTGAGACATGCGATCTCGCCGCCGTGCATGTAGACGTGCGTCATCCCCAGGATTGCGTAGAGGTCGCGTTATGACTGGACATCCCCTGTCCCCTGAGGATTCGTACGGGGCCAGGGAGCGCCTTCTCCCGCGGGATCCGTTCGCCAGGAGCGGCTCCCACGAGGTCAGGTACTCCAGCTGGGACAGGTTCCCAAACGTCCCGTTTCGAGGAAGACGCGTCCGAGCGCCACCCATGCGCTCGAGTAGTAGGTCGGGTGCGCATGGTCGAGTGACTCCGCCCGCGACAGGAGGTCCAGCGCGTCGTTCCGATGTCCAGCGGCCCAACCGCTCCCCGCAGCGGCGACAAGGCCCACCGGTGATTTCACGGCGCCGCGCTCTTGGGTCTGGCCGCGGCGCAAGCCGAGGTCCACGGTGGCACGGTCGCGGAGGGCGGCCGGGCCCAGTGCCGGCCACAACGCGGCCGCCGCCTCGCGTTCGGACATCGTGCACGAGGCCGCCCAGCGGATGGGAAGGCGCACCGCATCGAACCCGTAGCGGTCATCGGTCCCGCTTCCCTGTGGCGTCAAATCGTCCGGGGCTGCGTTGGTGAGTTGCACCCAGTCCGGCGGCAACGCGCTCGACCCCAGGACCTGCCCGATGAGGGCCCGGGCGCCGGCGGCGAGGGTCCCAAAACTCTGCGCCTGACCCGGGAGCTGGGCCAGCGCGGCCAACTCCCATGGCGAGGCGTAGCTCGGATTGACATACGCCGGCGGCCCCACCGCCCAGGGGCCGGCAACGAGCACCGGGCCATTGGGAGTACCGACGGTCTCGTTCCCCGCGATTGCCGCCGCCATGGCAGCCGCAGAGGCCAGATCGGCCGGTTCGTGCAGGCGGGTTGCCGCGAGCTCGAGCGCATACGCGGCGTCGACGTCCGCATCGGTGGCGGGCTCGCTACTCGTGATCGAGCCGTTCGCCCAGTGCCACGCCATCAAGCCGTCGGGCTGGAGGAGGTGGGCACGGGTCCATCGCCAAGCGGCATCGAAACGGTGCCGGTCGCCGACGGCGACGCTCAGCAGCATGGCGTACGCCTCTCCCTCACTGACCGTGTCCCCGCCCTGGTCCCACCGCACGACGCGGCCGCTCGGTAGCTCATAGTGACCGAGGAAGTAGAGGGCCGCACCGAAGGCCTGATCGGCCGCCCAACGCGGCGTGGCGACCCGAGGGACGGATGTGGGAGCCCGTGGAGCTCCGGCGTGCCCGTGGCCGGCCGGTGTGGCCGGTTCGCCCGATGTGCCGATACCGATCGCGACGGCGCCGGCGAGAACCCCGAGTGCCACCAGCGCGAACAGGATCATCCGGGCGAGCTCCGCCGCGCCGCGATGGCGTGCCGGTCGGCGTGGCAGCGAAGGCGGGCGATCGGCCGGCGGCGCGGGAAGGCGCCGCCGGGTCGGGCTCAGCGGGTTGACGACGCCACTCTCCTGCGGGTCGGTTTCGCGCCGGCGCCGCCTGACGGCAGCTCGAGGACCGTCGTCTCGTCATCACGACCGGCAGCACGCTCATTGGGCGCAGCGGACTTGGACTCAGCCTGGGCCTGCCGCGGTCGCTGCTCCGCCTGTTGTCCTTGCCGTTCCTGCTGGGGCACCTGCGCCGGTGCCCGCCCCGGCGCCGAAAGGCCGTCACCGATGTTGCCCAACCGCTTGTGCAACACGCCGAGCTCCTCCATGACACGCTTCCGGTGTTCCTCGAGGACGGCCAGTTGCTCTCGGCGCACCTGCTCCTCCTCGGCGGTCAGACGCGCCAACTCGCGCGCCTCCTTGCGGGTTCGCTCCAGGAGTTCCTCGCCCTCTGCCGCCGCTCGTGCCTTGGCGTCGTCCACTTCGCGAGTAGCCGCGCCGTTGGCGCGGGTCAGAGCGTCCTGTGCCTGGACGAAGAGATCCTCGGCCGCGCGCGAGAGCTCCTCGGCGCGCATCGTCGCCTCCGCGATGATCTGTGTGGCGGTTTCCTCCGCCGCGGCGGCCCGAGCCCGGGCCTCGTCCTCGGCGCGGCGGTGCAGATCTTTCGCAGCCTGGAACGAGGACTGCATGATGCTGCCGACGCGATCACCCAATGCCTTCATGGACTCCGGCGTGGCGGTGAGCGTTCCGGCGTCCACCGACGCCAGCCGCCGCCGCATTTGGTCGGCCTCCGAATTGGCGCGCGTGGCGGCCACCTCACACTGCTGGGCGCGATAGTCGGCCTGCTCGATCCAGCGGTGCAGGTGCTCGACGTAGTCGTCCACCTGCAGGCGGTCGTAACCGCGCACGACGGTGGCGAACCGCGGGGCCGGGGTTGGGGTCTCCTCAACTGTCATGTGTGGTTCCCTGCTTTCGTTGCATTGCTTGCCGAGGTGGTACCCCGTGCCGTGGCGGGCGCAGGGCTGCCGTGCCCTGTCGCAGTCGTGACGCGGCGGACGATGACGGCAGCTGGCCCGCTGCCGAAGGAGGCCACGGGGTGCGAATGCGCCACCGCCTGCGCGACCTGGGGAAGCGACTGACTCCCCGATCCCACGAGTGCGGCACGCATGGACAGCGTCACGATCACGTACTGGAAGTCCCGCCAGCCCGCTCCGATCGTGCGCCGCACGGACGGATCGAGGTTGTTGACCGCACCCAACTTGTAGAACCAGACGACCCCATAAGGCTTGTCGAAGCCGTGGTCGACGAGGTCGACCCAGACGGTGTCGTCGACGAGCAACCGGTCCTTGGGGGACACGTGGTGCTCCACCCAGGACTCCGCTTGCGCTGTCGGCGTCACCTCGTCTGTCGTCATCTGGGTGTGCAAGCCCGAGGCCCACACAGGCGCGACGGAGACCAGGAGCGCACCCGCGGCGCCCAGCAACACGCCGCCCTTGACCGCGGCCCACGCGCGTCGCCCGTGCTCCCACCGCACCAGGCCCTGCAATGTCGAGCCGGTGCCGGCCAAAAGGAGGGCCGAGAAGGGCAAGATCCCGATGACGAAGGGAACAGGGAGATATCCGCCGCGCAGGACGTCGAAGAGCGCGATCAGCTCCGCCACGGCCAGCGGCCGCAGCCGGCGGACGTAGAGGCCGACCGGCAGGCACACCACGCCGGCCAGCGGTAGCCACGGGTCGATATGCAGCCAACCGGCGACGAGTGAATGCGCCTGGCTCGAAGGGTTGAATGGATTGCCGGTGCCCTGACGGCCGTTGAGCTGGAACGCGATCGCGCTGGAGAGGCTGACGTGACCGCGTCCTGGGACCAACTCGTTCTTCAAAAGGGCAAGCAGCGGGTAGATGGCGACCAGCATCCCGAAGACGGACAACGCAGCCGTGACGCAGAAGGCGCGAGTCGTGCGATGCGCCCGTTGCCACACTTGGTACACGAGCGCCGGCAGGAACAACAGCATGGTCTCCTTGCTGAGCACCGCCACCGCGAAGCAGGCTCCGCTCGCGCCGAAGGTCCACAGGCGACGGCGCGGAGTAAGCGCCAAGGCGAAAGCGGCTAGCAGCCAGGGCATGGCCAGATTGTCGAGATAGACCATGCGCTGGTAGTTGACCGCGAGCGGGCTCAACGCGAACGCCAGGACGGCGACCGAAGCCCAGACGCGGGAGAGGCGGAGACGGCGGGCGATCAGGTAGAGCAGCGCCGCATCTGCCAGCGCGTAGAGCAGCATGATGCGGCGTCCGGCGACGACGGCGAGGGTGGAACCGGAGAAGGCGTGCGTGACGAAGGTCCACCCCGCAAGCTGGATCCAGCCGACCGGAGGGTGGTCGTACCAGTAGGTGTACGGCGTCAGCGCATGCCGGACCTGAACGGACCACGCCTGGGCCATGTAGGTCCCCTCGTCGTCGACGGGCCCCGGCATGCCCGCCATGCCGATCCCGTGCACGATGCCGACCACCACGAGCAGGCTGGAAAGCACGATCAGGCTGACGCGGTGCCGGCGTACCCACGCCTTGGCGTAGTGGAAGGTGCGCGGCGCGAGCGGCGGCCGGGCCGAGGGCCGACGGGATCGCCCGCTGAGCAGATCGTCGACGGAGGGGACCCGGCGCCTTGGCGCGTCGAGGGGACGGGGTGGAAGCTCGAGCGGCCGGTCCAGCCGCGGGAGCTCGGGGGCCTGCGTCACCTGCGCTCCGCCACCATGGTCAGGGCGGGCTCGAGCTGGCGCTCACGCGGCGACGGCGCATCCACGGGAGCAGCCGACCGTGTCGCGGCGGGCGCCGGTGCCGATGCCGGACGGTGCGCACCGGTGTGCGCTGTCTTCTCCCAGCCGCGGCGGCCGAACATCTCGCGCACGACCGCCCGCACCGCGGCGCTGGCGAGGAAGAGCTGGTACGGGAACAGGCCGAGCACGAGCCGGATGTAGTCATAGGCACGCGGCTTCATGTAGAAGACGCGCCCGAACTCACGGAGGCCCACCAGCTCGAAGGCGAGTGCCACCAAAGTCGGGATCACCGGCAAGAAGGACAACAGCGCCAGAGCGACCGGGATCTTCAGGGCGATCATGGCGTAGATCGACACAGGGATGACCAGGCCGGTGAAGGCCTGCAGGAACGGCATCGCCAGCGTGTAGCGCGCAAGCGCCCGTTGGCCCCGGGTCGGGAGCCGGCGCCACTCGCCCTTGCGGAGCACCTGGAGGAATCCCTGGTTCCAGCGCGTGCGCTGCTTGAGCAGACCGCGCAACGTTCCCGGAGTCTCTTCGCGTGTCGCCAGCATCGGTTCGTATGCAACGTCGACGCGCGCGCCGAGACTGGACAGCCGCACCCCGAGTTCGCAGTCCTCGGCGAGGCATTTGGGATCCCAACCACCGACGGCGAGCAGGAGATCGGTGCGCACGAACACGGTGTTGCCACCGAGAGGGATGAATCTTCGCTCCGCGTGCAGGTGCAGGCGCGAGCGGAACCAGAAGAAGTACTCGAGGCAGTTGCGCAGGGAGTACCAGCTCGATTGGAAGTTGACGAGTTGGACGCCACCCTGCACGACGTGCGCACCGCTGCGGTCGAACGCACCCGCCACCTGCCGCAACAGCCGGGGATGCACCTCGTCCTCAGCGTCGAAGACACCGACGACATCGCCCCGGCAATCGGCGAGCGCAGTGTTGAGCGCACTCGGCTTGTTCTTCGGCCACGAATGGTCGACCACAACCCGGATCCGTCCGCCCAGACGGCGCGCCGCGGCCTCGGCCACCTCCCTGGTGCCCGGGTCGTCGTGGCCGACGACGGCGAGGACCTCGAACGCCGAGTAGTCGAGTTCCGCGAGCTGGTCCAGCGTGGCTCCGAGCACGGCTTCCTCGTGGCGGGCGGGGACGATGAGCGAGAAGCTCAGCGGTGACTCAGCCCGGCCGACCACGCCCTGGCCAAAGCCGAGCGAGCGGAACACTTCGGGGGTGCGCCACGCGTGCAGCATCCACCACAGCGTCGCCATTGCGACACCGAAGAGACAGACGGAGATGACGAGGATGACAGCGGCGACGATCATGGATCAGTGCCCCTGACCCTGTCCCGGCCCACCCCCCGGCCCTGGACCCGACCACAAATCGCTCCCGCTGCTCGGTCCGGCTTGCACCGCGTTGGAAGACGTCGACGTCGTGGTACTCGGGGGTGACGTCGTCGTCGTGACCGGTGCTGAGGTGGTCGTAGCGGGCGGTGCCGTCGTGGTGGTGCTCGGGCTGCTCGATGTCGTCGTGCTGGGCGGTGACGTCGTCGTCGACCCCGCCGGGCGCGCCGCGGTTGCGCTCGTCGTCGGGCCAGTGGTGGAGGCCGTAGCACGAGCGCCGGCAGCCGCTGCCGACGAGGCCCCGACGCGATGGTCGGCGAGCTGGGCTGTGACACCACCGGCAGGGGCCGCCGTGGGCGTCCCGGACCTGGCGCGATCTGGACCGCAACGAGACGGAAGCCGGACGAACGACGCAGCCGGACGCGTGCGTCGTGACCGGGCGAGCCGGCGCGTGCGGTCCGGCGCCGATCGATCGGCGACCCCGAAGCCGGCAAACAGTGCGGCACCCGACGCCGCCAACACCAAGGCGGCGCGGCGCCCTTCTGGGGCCTCGGCCTCGGCACCGGCGCCGGCAGTGGCCGTGCCGGCAACCGCCGGCAGATCGGAGCGCGTGGCCGCCACCGGCCGGCCCGCCAGGACGGCTGCGCAGTCGTCGCGGAGCTCGGCTGCCACGGCATAGCCGCCACCCGCCGGCGGTGTGAGCGCGCGGTCGGCGATGGTCACCGCATTCGGCGCGCGCCCGGCCAATTCGCGTTGGATGTTCGCGACCTGCTCGCTGGAGAGCACGGGGGGACCGGCCAGCGCCCCGAGAAGGAGCGCACCCAGGGCGCGCAGGTCGTCCCTCGTCGAAACAGTGCGAGCCTCGTCCGGGTCCGTGCCGAACCCGCCCGGACCGCTCCAGTTGTGTGGGCGGGGCGCCAGCGGCCACGGCGACAGCGCCGGCTCGCCTGACCCGGCCAAGACCACGGAACCAGGGTGAAGGTCTCCGTGGACGATCCCACGCTCGTGCAAGGTTTCGAGCGCGTCGCCGAGCGCACGGCCCGCAAGGAGCACGTCTTCCTCTTCGCGGGGAGCCCGCTCGTCCGAGAGCGTGGCCGCCGGTACGCCGAAGACGACGAAGTCGTCAGTCCTCGCCCCGATGTCGTACAGGCCGACCAGATGAGAGGACGATCGATCCAGCACCGCACCGGCCAGCGCGGCGAACCGCTCGTCACATCCCGGTTCCGGCGTGACAACGAGCACCCGTTCGTCCAGCCAGGTGTCACGCGCGTCCCAGGTCGTCGCCTCGGGTGTACACGTCACCACCGACTCGAGGCAGTAACGAGATCCGATGACGTCTGTGCTCATGTGGTCGTCCTCACTGATCGATCGATGGGTGCGGGTTCCAAACGGGCGTGATGTCGAACGGCAGCACGCGACGCGACGGAGTTCCTGGGCAAGATGGATTTCGAACGTGGGTCTCAGACGTCCGACGCGCAGGGCCGCATTGTCATCCGTCTTCGCGGCTGGAGTCCCTATACCCGTACCGCCGCGGCACTATGCGGCGACGTGTCGCATTTCATCAACGCGTCATCACACGCACGCGCGTAGACACCCGTCTCAAAACGTAGAGCTGAACACGAGTTGAATTTCAGAGCGCCGAGTACACAGCATCGATCAGTGCGCGATTGCGCGTGCTCTGCCAACGGGGGATGACGTGGTTCATCACATAGCCGAATGCGACCCGCGCATCAGGATCGGCGAAACCGACGGCACCTCCGGTCCCGAAGTGACCGAAGCTGTTCGGGTTGGGCCCGAAGGGCCGGCGCGGCACGGTCGGCTTGAAGCCGAGGCCGAAGGTGACGTCCTCGTGGAGGATCGGGCAAAAGCCCTCCGATTGCGGGGTGACCGCCTCTGCCAACAGTCCGGTCGACAGGAGGAGGCCGGGCTGGAGGAGTGCGTCGTACATGCGGGCCACACCACGCGCGGTCCCGTGGCCGTTGGTCGACGGCACCTCCGCGGCACGCCATTCGGATGTGTTCACGACGCCCATCGACGAATACCCGGGCGGATTGAAGTAGCTCAGCATCTCCATTTGCTGATCGCCCTCGAGCCCGGAGAGATCGGGCAACGTACCGCTGTCGTCCCCGCCGCGAGCGACGAAGAGGACGGTGGCGCAGCGTCGCTCCTCCCCCGCCGGGACGCCGACATGCACGTCGGCACCGAGCGGTCCCGTCACGGCGGCCAGACGCTGGCGTACGGAGTCGCCGCTCACCCGGCGGATCACCTCACCGACGAGGTGGCCGTACGTGTTGGTGTGGTAGGCGTGCCGCGTCCCGGGCTCCCACCACGGCTCGGTGGCCGCCAACGCGCGCGGCCATGCGGTCCCATTGCCAGAGGTCGTCGTTCGTCAGCGGTTCACGGATGGCCGGTACTCCGGCCCGGTGACACAGCGCGTGGCGCAGTGTCGCAGCCTCCTTCCCGGCGGCCGCGAACTCCGGCCAGACGCCGGCGATCGGGTCGTCGAGTGCGATGAGCCCGGCGTCGACGAGCTGGAGTGCGCAGAGCGCCAGGAACGCCTTGCCGACGGAGTAGAAGTCGACGAGCGTGTCCAGCCCGAAAGGGGTCTGCGTGTCGACATCGGCCCATCCGCCGGCCAGATCGACCACGGGCGCCCCGTCGACGATCACGCAGACCGCGGCACCCACCTCGTCGCGCTCGTCGAAGTTGCGGGTGAATTCCTCCTTGACCAGGATGAATCTCGGGTCACAGGTCCCGACGACCGGCACGTCCACGGCCCGACTCTGACGCACCGCGAGAGGACGGGACAAGCCCTGCCAGGGACGAGCTCGAGCGCTCGACGCGGCCCTCGACGCGGCTCGCTCGACGCATACAGAACCGCTCGAACCAAGGGCGCGTCGACGACGAGAGGCAGCCCCGGGAGCTCTTCTCAGACTTTGGCGCCCGACCGCTGGATGGTCGACTCGTCCGTGCCGAGGTACGACTCGATCACCGCCGGGTGCTCGAGCACCTCGGCCGGCGTGCCCTCGGCGATGACCTCGCCCAGCTCCAGGGCGATCATGCGGTCGCAGATCGCGGTGAGCAGCGGCATGTCGTGCTCCACGACCAGGATCGAGCAGCCGGTGTGCTGCTGCACCCTGATCAACAAGCGGCCCCATCGCCTCCGTCTCGCGCTGGGCCACGCCGCCCGAAGGCTCGTCCAGGAGCAGGACCCCCGGCTCCTGGCCCAGCACGCAGGCCAGCTCGACGATGCGCCGGGTGCCGGTCGACAGCTCCCCGACCAGCTTCTCCGCGAACGCGCCGAGGCCCATCAGCTCGATGAGCTCCTCGGCCTTTGCCGACGCGTCGGCCTCCGAGTCGAGCGACGCCGGCAGGCGCAGCCCGGCCGCGACCATGTCGCGCGACTGCAGGTGCCGCTCCAGCGCCACCTCGATCGTCTCGACCACGGTGAGCGACGGGAAGAGCCGGGCCTCCTGGAACGTCCGCCCGATGCCGGCCGCGGCGCGCATGTAGCCGGGCCAGGAGTCGATGTCGACGCCGCCGAGGCGGATGCGGCCGCCGTCGAGCGCCAGGAAGCCGGACACGCAGTCGAAGAACGTGGTCTTGCCGGCGCCGTTGTGGCCGATGAGCCCGAGGATCTCGCCGTCGCGCAGGGTGAGGCTGATGTCCTGGATCGCCGCGATGCCGCCGAAGCTCTTGCGCACGCCGTTGCACTCCAGGATGGACGGGCGCCTCCGCCGAGGGCGGGATGCGCTTGTGCGGGTCGGCGACGAGCAAGGCCGACGACGCGCTCGTCGTGCTCGTGGTGGTCGGTCGGCCCGGCGTCGGGCGTCACGACCGTCCCCTCCACCGAGCCGGCGCCCGCGATGAACACCGAGCGCAGGATGTCGGGGCGCTCCAGGAGGTCGGCCGTGCGCCCGCTGAAGCGCACCTCGCCCTTCTCCAGGAAGACGGCGCGCTCGGCCAGCTCCAGCGCGACGTTCACCGACTGCTCCACCACGACGATGGTGGTGCCCGACTCGTGCAGCCGCTTCACCACCTGCAGCAGCTGGCTCACGATGGTCGGCGCCAGGCCCAGCGAGAGCTCGTCGATCATGAGGACCTTCGGGGTCACCATCAGCGCCATGGACGAGCGAGAGCATCTGCTGCTCGCCGCCCGAGAGGTTGCCCGCCTGCTGGTGGGCGCGCTGGCGCAGTATCGGGAAGAGGTCCAGGACGCGGTCCTTGGCCTCCGCGACGGCGCGGTGGTCCTTGCGCACCATCCAGGTGCCGAGCCGCAGGTTCTCCTCGACCGTCAGAGCGTGGGGAAGATGCCGCGGCCGCCCGGCATGAGCGAGAGGCCCTTGCGGGCGATCGACTCGGCCTGCTGCCCGTCGATCTCGGCGTCGCCCAGCCGGACCGAGCCGCCGCCGACCTTGACCAGGCCGCTGGCCCCCTTGAGCAGCGTGGACTTGCCGGCGCCGTTGGTGCCCAGCAGGGCCACGATCTCGCCCTCGTGCACCTCGAGGTCGACGCCGAAGAGGATCTGCACCGGGCCGTAGGAGACCTCGACCTTGTCGCACGAGAGCGCGACCGGCGTGTCGGGGACGTGGCCGTTCGAACGGTTCGAACCGTTCGAACCGTTCGTCGACGGCTCCCCCGCCGCCACACCCGCCACGACCGCCGGCACGCGGTCCGTGTCCTCGTCGACCGTCGCCGGCGCGGGCACGAAGCCCTCGTGCAGGGCGGCCGACCCCGTCGCCCTCCTCGCCGAGCGCGTGCTCCAGCAGGGACGTCTCCTCGGGCGCGTGGTCGACGAGCTCGACCCGCTTGTCGGCCACCAGGCTCGGCACCAGGATCTGCCGGCGGTCGGCCACGACCTTCAGCAGGCGGTCGCGGATGCTCTGCACGCCGGCCGCCAGCCCGCCCGGGAGGAACAGCAGGATGACCAGCAGGCCGAATCCCGGTGAACACCAGCTGGTACTGGGGCTTCCAGTAGCTCAGGACCTCGATGAGCGCGACGCCCATCGAGACGCCGCTGATCGAGCCGAGGCCGCCGATGACCGCCATGGAGAACACGACGAGGCCGTAGGACGGGTCGAACGTGTTGAAGCCGACCGCGCCGAGCAGTACCGCGTAGAGGCCGCCGGCGATGCCCGCGACGGCGCCGGCCAGCACGAAGCCGGACAGCTTGGTGCGCACGGGCGGCACCGACATGGCCGCCGCCGCCTTCTCGTTGTCCCGCGTCGCCAGCAGCACCCGGCCCGAGCGGGCGCGCCGCAGTCCCTGGACGAACAGGATCGTCAGCACCAGGAAGCCGAGGCAGAGGAAGTAGAAGGCCTTGTTCGACGCCAGGTCGAAGCGCTGCCACAGCACCGGGCGCAGTGAATTGCTGCGGGATGATGTTCGGGAAGTAGGTCGGGTTCAAGAAGAAGGTGTCCACCGCCACGCCCAGGGCCAGCGTCACCGCGGCCAGGTAGGCGCCCCGGATGCGCAGCGCCGGGACCCCGACGATCGACCGCCAGGAGCGCACCGGCGGCGCCGGCGGCGGCCAGGCACAGGAACAGGTCGACGTTCGCCTTCTCGATCATGTCGCCGGCGACGACGCCCCCGACGCCGGCGAACGCGAACTGCCCCAGGCTCACGTTGCCCGACCACCCGGTGAGCACGACGAGCGAGATGGCGATGATCCCGTAGAGCAGCGCGCGCCGTGTACTCGAGCGTGGTCCCCGGCCCGAACACGAGCGGGACCATGACGACGACGCCGATCGCGAGCGCGATAGACGCCGACGCGGCCCGCCACGACCTCGGGCAGCCTGCGCAGCGCGTCGGGGATCGGCTTGAGGATGCCCGGTCGCCGAGAACGTCTCCTCGGCGTCGTCGGCCCGGCTGCGCTTCTTCTGCAGGAAGAGCAGCCCGAGCAGGATCGCCACCAGGTTCACCACGTCGCCGGTCGCGCTGCCGTAGCGCGGCAGGTTGAACTCGAACAGGCCGCTCGTGATGCCGAGCGCCACCCCCGCCCCGAAGGCCAGCGGGAGGTTCTCCATGCCGGCGATGATGGCGGCGGCCAACGCCGGCAGGATCAGCGCCGGCCCGGCGCCGGCCGCGATCGTCGATGCCGTTCGACGGCGCGCTGAGCATGCGTCGTCAAGGCCGGCGATCACGCCGGCGATGACCCAGACCAGCGTCGACAGCCGCCGCACCGGGATGCCCGAGCAGCCGGGCCCGGTCCGAGTTGTCGGCCACCGAGCGCACGGCGATGCCGGCGTCGGTCCGCAGGAGGAACCAGCCCAGCGCGACCAGCACGACCGGCACCGACGATGGCGATCAGGAGGTCGTTCCCGTTGAAGGAGTACGGGGAAGATCCGGACGCGTGCTGCGTGCTGAGCGGCGTCGAGAACCCGCCGACGATCGAGGGCCCGTTCAGCCAGCCCGGGCACCAGCAGCTGGATCCCGCCGAAGAGCTGGGCCAGGCCGATCGTCACCACCATGACGATCAGGCGCGGCGCGGTGAAGAAGCGCCAGCGGATGATGGCGTCGACGAACAGGCCCAGCGCCGCCCCGACCACCAGGGCGATGGCGATGCAGACGAACCAGTTCACGTGGTGCGCCAGGTACAGCTCGACGCCGACCGTCGCCGCCAGCGCGCCCATGGCGCCGTAGGAGAAGTTGATGACCCGCGAGGCCCGGTACGTCAGCACCAGTCCCAGCGCCAGCAGCCCGTTGACCGCACCGAACTCGGCGCCGACGAGGATCTGCCCTCGCGGCGCCGCGTGCGGCCAGATGGCCGGGACGACGAAGAGCATGATCAGCGCCGCCGCCACCGTCACCACGACGCCGCGCAGGCGCGCCGGCATCCGGGCCCACAGGTTCGAGACCCTGGCCCACGTGTCTTGGAGTTGTTCGGGGACCTCGAGGCGCATCAGCGCGGCGCGCTCGGTCAGCTAGTACGGGAACCCCTGGGGCAGCGGCAGCGGACCGCCGCCGTAGGAGCCGATCTTGGTCCGGGTCTTGGAGAAGACGTAGGCACCCTGCTTGTCGTTGTACGGCGACGTCATGGTTCGGGTTCCAGTAGATGAAGGTCCAGTCCTCCTGGGGCGTGTAGTGCCCGGCCGGGAAGCCCCACGTGCCGTAGAGCGCATTGGGCGCGCCCGCCTGGCTGCCCGGGTAGGCCCGCATGCCGTTCTCGAAGCGTCTGCGGCGTCAGGTTCGGGCCCGGCCATCTGGATCCCGATGGCCATCTCGTACATCTGTGCGTAGATGATGTCGACCGCGTTCGCCGGCTCGGTGCTCGGGCTCACCTGCTTGTAGGCGGCGTAGCCGAACGTCTGCTGCTTGGGCACGCGTCGGGCCGTTGAAGCTGACGCCGAACGCGTGCGACCACTCGCTCTGCTGGAAGAGCTGGCCCACGATGTCCTGGTCGGTCAGGGCGACGCCGGCCACGACCCATTCGGGCGTGTAGCCCTGTTCCGCCGCCCGGGAGGTCAGGTACACGGGGAAGACCGGGTCGCAGCCGCAGAACACCGTCGTGATGCCGTCGTTCTGCAACTGGCTGATGACGGTGGCGGCCTGGCTCGACAGCGTCGAGAGGTTCAGCTGGTACTGGATGTTGTCCGCCACCGGGTGGCCGGCCGCCGCCGCCTCCTGGACGGCGCTCTGCGCCGCCGTCTGGTACCACGGGTCGCTCGGGGCGATGATCGCCACCTTGCGCGGCTTGCCCTTGCAGGCTGCCGCCGGCGTAGTCGGCGTTCCCGGCCGGCCATCGACTTCAGGTACAGCTCCTGGGTCGCCGAGACGACGTCGTTGGACTCGGTGTCGAGGCTCCACATGTACGGGGCGTACTGGCCCATGAAGGACGCCGAGAGGTAGGGCACTCCGAAGTTCACGACATGCTGCTGCGACAGCGCGACGCCGTAGGGCTCGGACGCCCCGTTCAGCTCGGCGAACGCGTGCAGCTGCTGGGCCGCCGTGACCGCGTCGGCGTCCGCCTGCTGCTGGCCGCTCCCGAGCAGCTCGTTGGTGATCGAGCCCTGGCCGTTGAAGTACTCGACGTTGAGCTTGCGGCCGTAGAACTGGAAGTGGTTGTCGAAGTACGTCGCCAGCGCGCTGATCGTCCGCTCGATGTCCGCCGTCGTGTCCACGATGTTGGCGCCGCCCAGCGAGGCGAGCGTCTGCTGGAAGCTCTCCGAGTCCGACGTGATCCGGTAGGTGACGTTGATCTGATTGCCGCTGACTCCTGGCAGACGTGGCGCCCCCGTTGTTCCCCGAGAACGAGATGCACGGCGGCGAGTACGGGTCGCCGGCCACCTGCTGCCCCGCGCACGCGCCGGTGTGCCCGGCCGCCGTCGCGGCTGGCCGCAGCCCCGCTCGCCTTGGCTGCGGCCGCGGCGCTCCCCGCGCCGCCCGCGGCGGCGCTCCCGCCGGTCGTGGACCCGGCGGTCCCCGCCGTGGCGCTCGTCCCAGCGCCGGTGCCGGTCCCGCCCGTGACCCGCTGGCGTCTCGTGCACGACGTCCTGTTGCGGCGCCTTCGTCGGCACCAGCATCGCCATCAGCACGAACGCCACCAGCAGCGCCGCCAGCGGTCCGTACCCCTTGAGGAGCCGGCCGTTGGCCTTCGCCGCCGAGAGCCGCAGCTTGCTCGAGCCGCCGCTGCCGTCTTCGCTCACGTCATTCCCTCCACTGCTCCCGTCAATCGGTCGCGGCGTCGCTGCCGCAGGTAGTCCCAGACGAACAGCGCCACCACCAGGCCGAGCGAGGCCAGCCCGATCGGCACCGCCGCGTTCGTGCCGCTGCATCCCCCGCCCGAGGGCCCGAGGCTCACGCAGGCCGTCGTCTTCGCTGATCGGCCCGAGCGACTCCTTGCCCGATCCCGCCGCCGGGGTCGCCGGCGTGCCGGCCGAGCCCGGCGTGCTCAACCCCGCCGAGCCGGTCGTACCGCTCAGGGTCCCGACGCTGCTCCCGGTGTTCCCCGAGTTCCCCGACGTCGTGCTGACGGAGGGCGCAGCCGCGCTCGGCAACGACCCGCTGCCGAACGGCGACTGCTCGGCCAGGTCGTTGGTCGACGCCGAGGCACCGCCGAGGTCGACGTTGAGGTTGCCGCCGCCGGCCAGCACGCCGATGCCGATGTCACCGACGAGGATCGGCGTGGCGAAGTTGCAGTTGATGCCGAGCAGGCCGTTGACGATCGCGGAACGCACCGTCTGGACCTGTCCCAGGTTCGTCCCGATGACCTCCTGTCCCAGGCGTGTTGTTGTCGATGCCGACGCTGAGGGGCGAGATCTGCACTGTGCCGTCCTGCAACGTCGACATGGCGGGCCACTGGATGTTCAGGCCGACGGGGGACAGCGCCGTGTTGATGACGTTCAACACCGTCTGCGGGTTGACCGCTGCGCTGAGCTGCGACGTGTCGATCTTGACCCCGGCGACGGTCAGCGAGCCGATGCTGAAGGCGCCGGTCGCCGTCGTGGCCGCCCCCGTCTGCTGCGTCGCCGTCCACGTCAGGTTGCCGAGCTTGACGGCGCCGTGCGCCAAGGAGATCGACCCGATGCTCGATGTCGCTGTCGATGTCCGGGTGTTACCGCTGTCGATCGACGTGTGCGAGCTGGAGGACATGCCCGACACCGTCAACAGTCCGCCCGGACACCGTGATGTCGGCGACCTGGGTGTTCGACGTGGCCGACGGTTGCGTCGTGACGGCGGCGGACTCGTTACCGGCACCGATCGGCGACGTCGCCGGCGTGATGGAGCTGGTCAGGTTCTGGTTCCCGTTGACCGACTCGGCCTGCACGGAGGCCGGCACGTCCTTCGAGTTGAGCTCGGGCGGTCCGCCGCTGCAGCCCGCGGCCTCGAGCGCGGTGCCGATGGCGCCGAGGTCGATCGTCTGCGAGAGCGACTGCGCCTCCATGTCCTGGTAGTCCGAGATGGAGATGGCGAGGCTGATCGCATAGTTGAGGCCGCCGGTCGTCGGCGCCACCGTGATCGCCTGCGCCTGCGCTGTCGCGTTGCCGGGGACGAAGGACGTGTCGGCTCCCGAGTTGGACCCGAACTCGACGATGCACACCGCGGCACCCAGGGCGCACGCCAGGCCGACGCGGAACGTGGCGGGCGTGTAGCGGCGCTCGCGGAACCGCGCTCTGAGCGACCGTCGTGGTCGATTCACCCTGCGTGCCCTCCCCGTGGACCGATTCGATCCTGGGAGTTCAACGATCGTTCGGCTCTATCCCTACGGGCGACCTTCACCGATTCGGGCCCAGAGGGCACGGCAGCCGGCCACGCCGCCACCGCCGGGCCGCATTCCGGTGGCCGGGCCTGCAAACCACCAGGCCAAACCCCACCGACCGTCCGCCGAGGAGGCGGCATGCTCCACCGTGTCCCGCCCTGGAGAGCCCCACCGCTCCCGCCACTCATCTTCCGTGCACACCCCCCGCAGGATGCCGCCACCGACGCCCGCCCCGGGCGCCGTGACAGTAGTCAATCGCCCCGTTCGACGCGTGGTGGGCGACGGGCGCGTTCGCCCTATTCCGACATTTGTCTGAGAACAGGTACCCACTGGTCGATTCCGCCAACCCCCAGGCCTTCGACCTTCGCACCGTCGTCGGCTCGGCGCAGGGTGACGGCCTCGCGCGCCCAGGGCCGGGCCAGGAACGCCGTCTCTTCCGCCGGCGCCAGACTGCCGCCCTGGCGATCGAGCGACGCAACGCTGTCGCCCGCCAGCCGCGCCTTGTAATTGCGGTCCGTCGCCACGAGATAGCGCTTGGCCTCGACGTGCAGGGCGACGATGCCGGCTACCCGCTCCCCCAACGCGGCTCGCACGGCCGCGGCCCCATCGGCGGCATGCGTCTCGTCCCGGGCTCCCGGCAGGAGATGGCCGAGATCGTGCACCAACCCGGCGACCGCCAGCTCGACGTCGTCCGGCTGATCCAGGCGCAGGATCGCGGCCGTCTGCAAGGCGTGGTCGAGCTGCGTCACCGGCTGGCCCGGGCTCAGCGGTCGCGTCCCGCCGGAGGCCAGCACAGCCACGATTTCCTCGAGGCTCAACTCCGACCCGGCGCGCACCGGTCCATTCTCCCCCGTTGCAGGTACGGTGGCGCGTGCCCTGGTCCCCACCGCCGCGCAGCCCTTGGGCCGACAAGATGGTCACGCTCGGTCGCGGCCTCGGCGACGACGGACGATCACTGGTCTCGCTGCGAGCCGATGACCTGCGCAGTGCCGCCACCAGCACGACCGGCCTCGACGACTTCGGCGACACCTGGTGGGAGGAGCCCTTCGCCCGGCTCTGCTCCTCCCTCGACGGCGAGGCGCGTCTGCACCTGCCCGGCCGGCTGCGTACCCGCGGCGAACTTCAGCTGATCCTCCAGAACCGACTGCGCATGGTCGACCTCTGGAAGAAGGAGCCCGCCGTTCTCCGCGAGCCCATCGACGGCCCGATCGTCGTGACCGGCTTCGGGCGCTCCGGCACCACGCTGCTGCACGAGCTGCTGGCATGCGACCCCGACAACCGGCCGCCGCTCCTGTGGGAGCTCCTGCACAGCGTTCCCTACGACGACGCCTCGGGCGACCTGTGCGACGACGAGATCAAGCTCATGGACGAGATAGTCCCCGCCTTCACCGCCATGCACGAGAACGGCGGTCGGCTGCCGACCGAGTGCATCTTTTCGTTCGCCCATCAGTTCTCGAGCGACATCTTCACGGGCCTCTACAACGTCGCGGAGTACACCGTGTGGCGGAGCGGCATCGACCAGGCGCCGATCTACGACTGGCACAAGCGCCACCTCCAGACATTGCAGTGGGTGGCGGACCGGCCGACCACGCGCTGGGTCGTCAAGGCGCCCTCACACCTGTCCGCCTTGCCGCTCCTCTTCGCCACCTATCCCGACGCCCGGGTCGTGCTCATGCATCGCGACCCGCTCCGCGTCATCGGGTCGCTGTCCGACCTCATGGCCACACTGCACTACATGCATTCGGACCATGTCGACCACGCCGTCCTGGTCGAGTTCATGGCCATGGGCATGGAGATGCAGATGGACCCCGTGTCCGCCGAGCGCGACGCGGGTATCGTGCCCGACGACCAGATCGCCGACGTCCTCTACAAGGACCTCGTGGCCGACCCACTTCGCGTCATCGAGCGGCTCTACGCGTCCTGGGACCTTCCCGTGACGCCCGCCTTCCGTTCGGCGCTCGACGAGTACCTCGCGGCACGGCACACCAACCGCACCGGTGGACACGACTACTCATTCGCCGACACCGGGCTCGACCTCGTCACGCACCGTGCCCTCGTCGCGCCCTACCAGGAGCGTTTCGGAGTGCCCTCAGAGGTTTGACCTGCGGCCCCTGGCATCCCAGGTGACGACGTCGGTCCGCGGGGAGCAAAGTAGGAAGTACAGAAACGAAGCCGAGACAAGGAGCGAAGTATGGACTGGAAGCTCGAACAGATCGTGGTCCCGGTGGCGGACGTCGACCGGGCGAAGGCGTTCTACGCGGCGGCGGGCTTCCACGTCGACGTCGACCACAGTGCCGGCGAGGACTTCCGGGTCGTCCAGCTGTCACCGCCGGGATCGGCCTGCTCCATCGCGCTCATGAAGAACGAGGCGGCCGCTGGCTCGCTCCAGGGTCTGCACCTCGTCGTGCGGGACATCGACGCTGCGCTGTCGCAACTCCGCGACGCGGGCATAGCGAGCAGCGACCTGTTTCACTTCCTCGAGGGCGTCCAGACCGACGGTCCCGGTCCCGAGAGAACCGACTACGAGACGTTCCTCTCCTTCAGCGACCCGGACGGGAACGGCTGGCTCGTCCAGGAGGTGCCGAGCCGACCGAGCTAGCCCGGCCAAGCGCTGGTGCGTTCTTACAAGTCGGCGATCTTCACGACCTCGGCGCTGGGGTGCGGGGGGCCGTCGGCCAGAATCCAACGCACGATCATGTAACCCTCCAGCCGTCCGCCGGTGTCCAGCCAGTTCTCGACGCCCGGGCCGGGGTCCCTCGGCGCGACGACAAGGCGCCACGATCCGTCGTCCGAGCGCGTGGCCCTCTTGTTGTTCAAGTTCGTTGTGGTGTAGCGGTAGTCGAAACTCTCCATCCACGGTGACGTCAACGTCAGCCCCCAGTAGAGGAACGGCTTGTCTGGTTCGTGCACGGTGATCACGAGCGCCTCGTCCTCGGTGAACTCGAAGCGACCGCCATGGTACGTCATCTCCGCGTTGGTGTGGGTACGCACCTCGTCCTCCTGCGCCGCGATGTGCGCAGACCCAGCCTGTCCACCGAAAGAATTGATGTTTGGAGCCGCGTCGCGCCACATCTGCAGGGCCGTGTTACCCACAAAAGTGAGGAACATGGCGGCGAACTCGAGCTTCGGTGCGAGCTCGTCCACTGAGAGCAGTGGGGACGGCACCACTTCGCCCGGTTCGGGCACCAGCTCCATCCGAAGATCGGCGAGCTTCTCGCTGCGCTTGTCGAAATGGGTTGCCCTGAAGGCCAGCTGAGCCGTGCCCGGCTCGAGGACCACAGCGTTGCGCGGCCGCGGATCGGGCATCTTGTCCGCCGGCGCAATGAGGATGTCGACCTCCCCATTGGGACCGAGCTCGAACTCGTCGATGTTGGTCTGCGTTTGCGTGCCCGTCCGTCCCCCGACCGCACCCTGCCCGAAGGCCGTCCCGAACGTCATCCCCAGGTAGGCGGACTCGCCGCGGCGCCCGAGCATGCGATAACAGCGAGTGTCGTCGAGCACGCAGAAGAGGTAGTTGGTGTCGGGGTTGTCGACCAGCAGCTTCTTGTACTCGTCCTGCAGCGTGAAGATCTGAGGATGGAGCGGATCGGAGCCCTCGACGATCCAATCCAGTGCGAGCCGGGAGAGTCGGGTCACCCATCGGTAGCCCTCGGCCAGGTCGACCTCGCTCTCGGGGACCCCGGTCGCCTGCCGCACCACGTCGAGGGCGGCCGTCTGCGCCTGGATCCAGGCGTCGAACGCTGCGTCGAGGCGGTCGTCTTGCATGGAGCGGCACGCTACCGGCGTTGAGGCCGAGTCGCCCGGTTCCCGACGCGCCCGGTAGCTTTCGTGTCGTGACCGACACCGCGACCGAGACGACCAGCACGGACGAGCTGCTCAGCGAGCTCCGGTCCTGGCTGGAGAACAACTGGGACCCCGACCTGACGGTGGCGCAATGGTGGGAGCGCCTGGGTCTGGCCGGATGGTCGGCGCCCGGCCTGCCGGCCAACGCCTACGGCAAGGAGATGGCCCGCTCAGACACCGTCCTCGTCCAGCAGGAAATTGCAAAGTTCGGTGCGCTGGGCGCCCCCGCGGGCCTGGGTCTCCTCCTGGCCGCCCCCACGATCGCCACGCACGGAACCCAGGAACAGATCGACCACTACGTCCGCGACATCGTCACGGGGCAGAAAGCGTGGTGCCAGCTCTTCAGCGAGCCGCAGGCCGGATCCGACCTGGCCGGCCTCCAGACCAGGGCCATCAAGGACGGCGACGAGTGGATCGTCAACGGGCAGAAAGTGTGGACGTCGGGCGGCCAGTACGCCGACCTCGGCATGCTCCTCGCCCGCACCGACGCCGAGGTGCCCAAGCACCAAGGCATCTCGTGGTTCGCCTTCGACATGATCCAGGACGGTGTCGACGTGCGGCCCCTCAAAGAGATGACGGGGCACGCACTGTTCAACGAGGTCTTCATCACCGATGCCCGCGTGGCCGACTCCGCGCTGATCGGTGGGGTCAACAACGGTTGGGCCGCTGCCAACACCACGCTTGCCAACGAGCGGGCTGGCCTCGGTTCCGGCGGCGGCAACGCCGCAGGAGGCGGGTTGGCCCAGCCGGGCACCGTCATGGGCATGCTCGACAAGCGGGTCGGCGACCTGGCCGGACCCAAACCTTCGGGCAACGGCAAACAGAAGTCACAGGCGCCGGGTGGCGCGCTCGGCGCGATGCGAGGCGGCGCCGGGATGCTCATCTCACTGGCGCAGTCGCGTGACCTGAACAAGGACGCCGGAATCCGCCAGGACCTGGCGCGCCTCCACACCCTCGGTGAGATCGGGCGTTTCAACGGCCTGCGCCTCAAGGCGGTGAAGGAAAAGGGCGGCGATATCCCGGGGATGCCCAACATCTCCAAACTGTCGATGAGCAACATCGTGCGCTTGACCCGCGACCTCGGGCTGCGCATCCTTGGTCCGGCCGGAATGCTCCATGCCTACGATGTCGACAGCAAGGCCTCGCTGCAGCAATCGACAGGGAATCCCTTCGCCGGTGGCGTCACCGAGATGGCGCTGTTCGCGCAGGCGCCCCCGATCTACGGCGGCACGGACCAGGTGCAGCGCAACATCATCGGAGAGCGGGTGCTGGGCCTCCCCAAGGAGCCCAATAACGACCGGACGACGCCTTTCTCGCAGCTGCCCAAGAACGCCTAGACCTCGCCACGACGGGGATGGGGCCGGGGCCGGGGGGCTGTCAGGAATGAGCGCAGTGGACCGAAGCCTGCGGGGCGCCGCCGCGATCGTGGGCGTCGCCGACGACGTCTCCCCGACCGGCGAGCTCGACCGCTTCGGCCGTGGCCTCGAGGTCGCCATGGTGCTGGACGCGCTCGAGGACGCCGGACTGACGCTGTCCGAAGTCGACGGCGTCTGCCACCCCGAGTCCGCCGTGGCCTTCGCGGAGTACCTGGGCGTCCACCCCACGTTCGTCGAATCGACCATGACCGGCGGGTCCAGCTACGAGGTGCACGTGGAGCACGCTGCCGCGGCCATCGCGGCCGGCATCTGCGACGTCGTGATCAGCGTCTACGCCGCCACCCCGCGGAGCGACCGGACGCACGGCCGCCGAAGGGAGTGGCGTCGCCCGACGGGGCCCAATCCGATGGCGGAGTGGGACATGCCCTACGGCCTGCGCACGCCCATGGGTCCCTACGCGCTGGCCGCAGCCCGGCACATGCACGAGTTCGGCACGACCTCCGAACAGCTGGCTCAGATCGCGGTCAGCACGAGGCAGTGGGCCGCCCTGAACCCACGGGCCCGCTATCGCGACCCGATCGACGTCGACGACGTGCTGGCCTCGCCGTTGCAGGTGAGTCCTTTGCACCTCCTCGACTGCTGCCTCGTCACCGACGGCGCCGGGGCCTTCGTGATGACCAGCGCCGAGCGGGCGCGCACACTGGCGAAGCCGCCGGTTTACGTGCTCGGCGCAGCCACCTGCACCGACCACATGGTCATCGGCCAGATGCCCAGCCTCACCACGACACCCGGCGCCGTGTCGGGTCCGCCGCGCCTTCGAAATGGCGGGGTTGGAGCCGGCCGACGTCGACGTCCTCATGGGATACGACAGCTTCACCATTACCGCGTTGCTGCACCTCGAGGACCTCGGTTTCTGCAAGAAGGGCGAGGGAGGCCCGTTCGCCGCCGACGGCCACCTCGGCCCTGGCGGTTCGCTCGCCATGAACACCAACGGGGGCGGCCTGTCGTTCACCCACCCCGGGATGTACGGCATGTTCCTCCTCACCGAGGCGACGCGGCAGCTGCGGGGCGAGTGCGGCGAGCGCCAGGTCGCCGGGGCCAACGTGGCGGTGGCGCACGGATCGGGGATGTTCCTCTCCGTCATGTCCACCGCGGTGCTCGGCACGGAGGCGACGCTGTGAGCCCCGATCCGACGGCCGGCGGGGCACCGCCCTCCCGTTTCGAGCCGCCGGTGGGAGTGGAGAGTGCAGCCTTCTGGGAGGCGACCCGCGAGAGCCGCCTCCTCGTCCAGTGGTGCACGTCGTGCGGGCGCGCCGTCTTCTACCCGCGGGTGTTCTGCCCGCACTGCTCCGCCGGCACCGACGCGCTCGAGTGGCGCGCCGCGAGCGGGCGGGCCACCGTGTACGCCGCCGTCGTGGAGCACCGGCCCCAGGCCGCCGGTGCCAACTTCTCGGGCGGCGAGCCGTACTGTGTGGCACTGGTCGACCTCGAGGAGGGAGTGCGCATGCTGACCAACGTCGTGGGCTGCCCGCCCGACGACGTTCACTGCGGCATGTCCGTTGCTGTCACGTGGGAGCCGCTCAGCGACGGCCGCCAGCTGCCACTCTTCGAGCCAGCGGAGCAAGCCTCGTGAGGCGGCCATGAGCCTGCCCGACGACAAGCGCGCCGCCGCCGCTCAGGGCATGCTGCACGCCTGGTGGGCGGCGCGCATCCCGGACCGCCTGGCGGTGATCTCCCCGCACGGGGACCGCACCTACGAGGACCTCAACCATGAGATCAACCGGCTGGCCCGTGCGCTGCGGGCACGAGGCCTCGAACCGGGCGACGCCATCGCTTTGATGTGCACGAACCGGCCCGAATTCCTCGAGACGCTTTACGCGGCGCAGCGCATCGGCCTGCGCCTCACCCCGATCAACTGGCACCTCACAGGCGAGGAGGCCTCGTACATCATCGAGAACTGCGCGGCCAAGGCGTTCGTCTGCTCGGGCGAGCTGGGCGAGCGCGTCGTGAGCGCGGCGGAAGGCGGCGGCCCCGGGCTGGTGAAGATCAACACCGGCGGCTACCTGCCGGGTTTCGAGATGTACAACTCGGTCGTGGCCGAAGAGGACGGGTCCGACATAGAGGACCCCGTGATGGGCACCCAGATGCTCTACACGTCGGGCACGACAGGACGACCCAAAGGCGTACACCGGGAAACCGCCGCGACGAGCGCGCTGGCCATGGTCAACTTCAGCGGCTACGACGAGGACTGGGCGGCGAGCACCGACGCCCACCTGCTCACCGGCCCGCTGTACCACGCCGCGCCGCTTGCGTTCTCGGTGGCCGTCCCCTACCTCTACGGCGTGCCGATCGTGGTCATGGACCACTGGGACGCCACCGAGGCGCTGCGCCTGATCGAGACGAACGGCATCACCCACACCCACATGGTGCCGACGATGTTCCACCGCCTCGTGGCCCTGCCCAACCGAGACGCAACAGCGGTACGACACGTCGTCGCTGCGCTTTGTCATCCATGGGGCCGCGCCGTGCCCGGTGCCGATCAAGCGTCGCCTCATCGAGTGGCTGGGCCCGATCGTGGTCGAGTACTACGCGGCCACCGAGGGCCTCGGGACGTGGGTGGACTCCAAGACATGGCTCGAGCACCCCGGAACCGTCGGGCGGCCGATGGTGCCGGGGCTGGTCAAGGTGGCCGACGAGGACGGCAATGATCTGCCCGCCGGAGAGATCGGCCTCGTCTTCCTGCAGGCGCCGGAGGCGACGAGGTTCGACTACTACGGCGACGAGCAGAAGACGGCCGACGCGTTCCGGGGCGACTATTTCACGCTGGGCGACATGGGATACATGGACGAGGACGGGTTCCTGTTCCTGACCGACAGGACGGCGAACCTCATCATCTCGGGCGGAGTGAACATCTACCCGGCGGAGGTCGACGCCGTGCTGCTCGAACACCCCGCGGTGGGCGACGTCGCGACGATCGGCGTGCCCGACGAGGAGTGGGGCGAGGCGGTCAAAGCGGTCGTACAACCGGCGGAGGGCATCGAAGGCAGCGACGAGCTGGCGGCAGAACTGATGGAGTACTGCCGCGCGCATCTCGCCCACTTCAAGTGCCCGCGCAGCGTCGATTTCGTCGCTGAGCTGCCGCGGGAGGATACTGGCAAGATCTTCAAGAGAAAGCTGCGTGAGAAGTACCGGACCGCTGCGGCCGGTAACTGACCAAACACCAAAGGAGCTGAACAACGTGGGTATCTGTGACGGTCGGGTCGTCGTCATCACCGGAGCGGGCCGGGGCATCGGCCGTGAGCACGCCCTGCTCTTCGCCCGGGAGGGCGCCAAGGTCGTGATCAACGACCTTGGTGGGGAGATGGACGGCACGGGCTCCTCGACCGGGCCGGCGGGCGAGGTGGTCGACGAGATCCGCGCCATGGGCGGCGAGGCCGTCGCCAACGGCGACGACGTCTCGGACTACGAAGGGGCGGGCCGCCTCATCCAGACGGCGGTCGACAGCTTCGGGACGATCGACGTGCTGGTGAACAACGCCGGCATCCTGCGCGACCGCATGCTGGTCAACATGACGATCGAGGAATGGGACGCCGTGATCAAGGTCCACTTGCGTGGGACGTTCGCCCCGACCCGTCACGCCGTCGAGTACTGGCGCAACCGGACGAAGGCGGGCGAGACCAACGACGCCCGCATCATCAACACCACGTCGCCGTCAGGCATCTACGGCAACGTCGGCCAGACGAACTATGGCGCCGCCAAGGCCGGCATCGCGTCGTTCACGATCATCGCCGCGCAGGAGCTCGGGCGATACGGCGTCACGGTCAACGCCATCGCGCCGGCGGCGCTGACCCGCATGACCGAGAACCTCGGTATGGGCGACCAGTCGGCGCAGCGCAAGCCGGAGGAGTTCGACGCCGCTCGACCCCGCCAATATCTCGCCGATCGTCGTCTGGTTGGGCAGCCCCGAATCGAAGGACATCACGGGCCGCGTCTTCAACGTCATGGGCGGCAACATCAGCGTGGCGGAGGGCTGGGTGGCCGGGCCGGGTCAGGACAAGAAAGACCGCTGGGAGCCCGAGGAACTCGGCAAGATTGTGCCTGATTTGGTGGCGAAGGCGGCGCCCAACGCCAACATGGGCGGCCGGCGCGGGTAGTTTCGAGTCCCATGGTCGCCGAGGTAACCCCTCCGCTCCCGTCCCGGCAGGACGTCGAGGCCTCCGTCCAAGTCATTCACGACAACGCGGAGCGCCTGTTCCTCTGGGACTACGAGCGTGACCGCGGGCAGCTCGTCACGCTCTACAACAAGGCGATGGGGTCGCAGTGGAACAGCGTGAAGGATCTCGACTGGTCCATCGAGGTGGACCCCGAGCGGCTGGTGGCCGAGCAGGACAGCCCGATCCTCGACATGGCGCGGGTGGCGGGCACGCTGCCGGGGTCGCCGATGGCGAAGTGGACGCGAGAAGGAGTACTCGCAACTCGGCATCGAGTTCTTCAAGGCGAACCTGTCGCAGTTCATGCACGGCGAGCAGGGCGCCATGATGACAGCGGCCAAGATCGTCGAGACCGTGCCGTGGATCGACGCCAAGTACTACGCGTCGACCCAGACCATGGACGAGGCGCGCCACACCGAGGTGTTCGCGAAGTACCTGCGGACGAAGCTGGGCGACGCCTACCCGATGAGCCCGTTCCTCAAGGCGCAGATCTGGGGCGCTGCTCGAGGACCCGCGGTGGGACATCGCGTACCTGGGGATGCAGATCGTGATCGAGTCGCTGGCGCTGGCGGCCTTCGGTGACATGCTCCGGCGTATCAAGGAGCCGTTGCTCCAGAAGCTCTTGCGCTACGTGATGTCCGACGAGGCACGCCACGTCGCCTTCGGCGTCCTGACGCTGTCGGAGTTCTACGGCGACCTGAGCGAGGCCGAGCTCTTGGAGCGCCAGGAGTTCCTGGTCGACGCGACCTTGAACCAACGGGCTCGGGCGACGACACCCGAGGTGTGGGAGCGCCTGGGGACGACGGGTGAGGCCGTCTTGCCGTTCCTTCTGCAGGCGGCCGAGCAGACGAAGAGGAACCTGATGGGCGGCTTCGCCCGGGGGTTCTTCGCCAAGCTCGTCCCCAACGTCCGCAAGCTCGGACTGCTCGACGCCAACAACGGCTGGCTGCGCCAGCGCTGGGGCGAGGCCGGGCTGCTCGAGTTCGAGTTCGCCGACGACACGGGGTCTGACTACGAGGCCTACGACGAGGTCGCCAAGGACCGGGCGGCGGCGTCGGAGGAAGCCGTTACCCCCTCCTAGGCGGCGGCCACGGCGGTCCGCCGGGTCCGCCGTCAGATGCCGCCGCAGACGCGCTGCGCCCGGTACCAACCGGCCCCGCCTCCACAGGATTGCGCGTTGACAGTGCTCGTTCCCGGCGCTAGACGTGCGCGCATGGCAAACAAGACCGCGATCGTGACCGGATGTTCAAGTGGTATCGGGAGGGCAACTGCGCTGGAATTGACCGCACGCGGCTACGAGGTCGCCGCGACGGCACGACGACACGAGTCGATCGCGGATCTCGCCGTCGCGCGGACGTTGACGCTCGACGTCGATTCCGATGACTCCGTGGTTGCTGCTCGGGACACCGTCGGCCCCGTTGACGTCCTGGTGAACAACGCGGGCTTCGGTATCGACGGACCGGTAGAAGAAGTTCCCCTGGCCGAGGTCCGCCGGGCCTTCGAGACGAACTTCTTCGGTGCGGCTCGCATGATCCAGGCCTTCGTCCCCGCCATGCGAGAGCGAGGTTCGGGCACGATCGTCAACGTCACTTCCGTGGCGGGAATCGTCGGCGCCCCTTTGGCCGGGTTCTACTCGGCGACCAAGTTCGCCCTCGAGGCGCTGTCGGAATCCCTGCATCTGGAGGTCGGCCACTACGGGGTCAGGGTGCTCGTGGTCGAGCCGGGCTCGATTGCGACGCGCTTTGGGGACAACATGGTCGACCTGCGTGGCCGACCGGGACCCTACGAAGAGCTGGCCAAGCTGTGGGAGGGCGCCATGGGCGTTCTTGGCGGCGACGGGCCGGCACCAGGTCCTGAACTCGTGGCGACGAAGATCTGCGACGCGCTGGAAGAAGAGCGCGGACCGCTCCGCCTGCCCGTCGGCGCCGACGCCGAATTGATCGCAACGGGCCGCCAAGGCGGGAGTTTCGATGAGTTCGAGACGGCGATGCGCGGGGTCCTCCAGCTCGACTGGTAGCACCCACGTTCTGGATCCGCTCGCGGCTGCCAGCGCTGGGCTGTCCCTTGCCTAACCGGCCCGCTCGCTGACGAGTTCGATGTTGTTGCCGTCGGGATCGAAGAGATCGACGGACCGGCCGGCGATGTTCGACTTGATGCCTTCGTGCGGGATCCCGATCGCGGTCAGGTGCTCGCACCAGGCGCTCAGGGCGTCGATATCGGAGATCGCCAGGGCAATATGGTCGAGCGCTCCGGGCGCGCCGGCAGACCCGCCAGCCGACAACACCACCCGGAACCTCCCGGTGCCGGACCGAAGAGCGACGTAACGTCCCGGCTCTGCCCGCAATTCCGTAAGACCGAGTGCGCGCTTGTACCAAGCCACGCTGGCATCGAGGTCCGACACGTTCAGCTGGAAGTGGGAAAGACCTTCTATCGGTGGCGCATCCATCTCCGCCACCGTACGGGCGGCGCTGCAACGGGGCAACCCGCGTCATTTTGCTCGCGGCGAGTGCTGACCACCCTCGAATCGGCGGCCTCGAGAGTTCCTGGGCACGATCGCCCTAGAATTTCGTTGTGAGCAGGCTGCCCGCGAACGACTCGGACGAAGCGCTCGAGGGTCTGTCCGGGTCCGAACACGAGGACATCGTGGTGGTTCGGCGTACGCAGAGCGGGCTGCGAGCGATCATCGCCGTCCATTCAACGCTTCTGGGTCCCTCCCTGGGCGGGGCTCGGTTCTATCCCTATGCCGATGAGGCACTCGCGCTCCATGACGTCCTTCGCCTCTCGAGGGCCATGACGCAGAAGGCGGCTCTGGCGGGACTGGCACAAGGGGGTGGCAAGGCGGTCATCATCGGGGATCCCCGCCACGTGAAGACGCCCACGCTGCTCCGTGACTTTGCCGCCGCGGTCAACAGGCTCCAGGGGCGCTATATCACCGCAGAGGACGTCGGAACCGACCAGGACGACATGGATCTCATTCGGGAGACAACTCCATTCGTGGGGGGCACGGCCATGTCGCGCGGCGGCTCCGGCGATCCCAGTTCCGCAACTGCTTTTGGTGTGGTGGTTGCGATGGAGGCCGCGGCGGCTCGACTTTGGGGTGACGGACTCAAGGGAAAGACCGTGTGTGTTCTCGGTGCGGGCAAGGTGGGCGGAGAGATCGTCCGGCTTCTCGTGCAACAACAGGTCGTCGTCATCGCATCAGACGTGGACCACACCAAGGCCGAGCGGGCCTTACGCGTGGGCGCCGCCCGGATCGTCGACCCATCCGATGCTCTCCATGTGCGCGCTGACATCTTCTGCCCGTGTGCGTTAGGGGGGCTGCTCACAGAAGAGGTCGTGCCAGACCTGCGTTTCGCAATCATCGTCGGAGCGCCGCGAACAATCAGCTGGCTCGTCCGCAGGTCGCCGACACACTGGCGGCGGCCGGCATTCTCTACGTCCCTGATTTTCTGGCGAACGCAGGGGGAATCATCAATATCGCCGAGGAGTCCCATGGCTATAACCAGGCACGTGCGGTGCAGGCCGTCGGTCGCATCCGGGCCACCGCGGCCGACGTGCTCGAGCGCGCGGAGGTGTATGGCATCACTCCGCTGGCTGCCGCCGAGGAGCTGGTGACACGAGCGGCTCGCACGAGCCAGAGCTGGTGCCGCTGAGACAGTAAGGGCAAAGGAAGCTGGCTCGTGGATCCGCTCTGTCACTTCCGGTTGGGCGCCCGTCCCAAGATGGCCGAGCAGCGGCCATCATGTGCCGGTGGTAGACGCCCTCTTCGCGTATCCTCGGTTGGCAGCTATCTATGACCAACTCAGTGAACCGGACCGCCCTGACCTTGCTCCATATCTGACACTGGCAGGCGAACTGGGGATTTCGAAGGCGGTCGACATCGGCTGTGGGACAGGAACCCTGGCCTGCCTGTTGGCGGAACGAGGCGTGGAGGTCACAGCTGTCGATCCCGCGTCGGCGTCCCTTGACGTGGCGCGTAAGAAACGCTGTGCCGAACTGGTGCACTGGCTGGACGGGGACGTCGCCGCGTTGCAGGCGTTGCAGGTGGACCTGGTCACGATGACCGGCAACGTCGCTCAGATCTTCTTGACTGACGACGAATGGCGTGCCGTCCTCAGCGTGTCCCGGCGGGTGCTCCGGCCCCGAGGCCGCCTTGTCTTTGAGGTTCGTGATCCGAAGGCGAAGGGGTGGCTTGCGTGGACCCGGGACCAGACCCATCGGATCGTCGATCTCCCGAATACGGGGGAGGTCGAAGTGTGGACGAACCTCCTCGATGTAGACCTTCCACTCGTCAGTTTCCGTCAATCCTTCGCATTCCGAGCTGACGGCACGACGCTGACCTCTGACTCCACCCTGCGTTTTCGCGAACAGGCCGAAATTCTCGCCTCCCTGGCCGAGGCGGGGTTCGATGTCGAGGAGGTCCGAGGTGCCGACGACCGTCCGGAGCTCGAACTTGTCTTCGTCGCAACCAGACGCTGAGCGTCCCGTCGCTACGGCCGGCGGGTCGTCGGTTCCGGCGGTCCGGTCTGGTCGGGATCCTCCACGAATCTCTTGAGCGCACGAAGGTAGGCACCGGTTCCACCCCGTTGCATGCCACGACCGATCGGGCCTGACAACCGGACGAGCGGGTCACCGGGCCGCGAGAAGGCTTCGATCTCGAAGTGCACGGTGCCGTCCGGCGACATCGAGACTGCGAACGACTCCTCACCTTGCTCGGGATGTCCCGGCAACGTGCCGTAGGCGAACCCCATCGGGTCTGGCCGTCGACGACGCCGACGATCCGACAAGGTGCGGCTACCGAGACGATCGGTGCTCCCAGGGTGACGACAACCGTCGCACCCGTGTGGATCTCCAGATCGTCGGGGAAGACCCGCATGCCCGGGTAGGCGATGTGCTTTCCACGTCTTGAGGCCCGTGACCGCCCTTTGAAACACTTCGGGGCCCTGCCCGATCACCGCCTCGAACGATCATGGTGAAAACCTTCGGGCCGTCTTCCCGGCGAGTGTGGCCCCGATATCGCCGTAGGTCGGCTCGGCGGTCTCGAGGTCCTCCACCAATCTCTTCATGGCCCCCGAATCCGACGGGCGGACGAACCTCATGGCCCCGTTGTTATCAGGTGGTGCCGTGGAATTGCCCGGAGCCGGTGTTTGGTCATTCCCCTGGCGAAAATCGGCACCGCGGATCGGTGCGACGCGGGCTACGTGGCTACGTCTGCGCAGGGGTATACGAGGCGGCTTGCTTACTCGTGTTGGCAGCCTCCGCAGCTGGAGCCATCGCGAAGACCGCCGGCACCAGGAGGCAGAAGGCCAACAGAGATACAAGGCGGCGGGGGCTGCTCTTCGGTTGGGCAGAGCTCACGTATGGAGGCGTCGTGTTTCTGGTGGCCCGGTCCTAGCGCAGGGGTGAGAGGCTGGTCAGCGTCGACAGCATGTTCTCGGTGTAGTCGACGCCGCCGGAGGTCGCGGCTGACCTCCTCCTTCTCCTGCACGATCAGCCCGCTGCTCGGGACGATCCAGAAGTCGGTCGGGTTCGTGCCGGCCTGGCTGCCGTCGAAGGTCAGCGTGAAGCGGGCGTGTTCGACGGTCACGGAGTGGCCGGCGATCGACATGGTCGACTTCCCCAGCGCCTCGCCGGCGAGCGCCACCTTCTCGGCCGGGCTCTGCAGGGCACACGTCGCGGCCCATTTCTGCCCGGGTCGCATCGGGCGGCAACAGGTAGGCCGTCGCCGGGCAGGCACAGTGGAGGTCGTGTCGGGCCCGGCGATCGACTCTTGGGTGACGAGGCGCGGCACGGCTGAAACCGCCGTCGGGGCCCGCGCACTCCGTCGTCGTCTCGGTGTGCTGCGTGAGGGGCACCCAGCTGACGGTGGCGCAGTTGCCGCCCGTCACGATCATCGACGTGGTCGGGGGGAACGAGCGGGCCATGCCCGGAAGGCTCAGGCTCTCGCCGCCGCTCGTGCGGTACGAGTAGACGCCCGGTGACGGCAGGTGGTTGCGCAGCGTCTGGAGCATCTTCTCGGTCTGCTCGCGCCGGTACATGCGCAGCGCCTCGCGCAGGCCGACGGGTGACGACACGGTGCGGAAGACGAGGGCCCACGCCGTCCCGCCGGCGGAACTCGACGATCACGAAGGCCAGGATCAGGACCGACAGCAGCCGGTGCTGCTGGACCCAGTGCCAGACGATCACCGACCAAATCCTACCCCCGGGGCACGAAAGCGAATCTGACGCCGGGGTCAGGGCTGGTCCGGCACCCAGTTGCCGTGGAACCCGGCCGGGAACGCGCTGCGGGAGCTCGACCACGGCCTGGGGTTCGCCGGCAGGGTCCGCCGCGTTGAGGACGTAGAGCGCCGAGGTGTCCTTGTCCGGTGAGTAGGCGAGCGTGAGCAGCCACCCGTCGTCCTCGGCGGCGTCGTCGGCCGTCGGGGACGAAGACGGCCTCGCCCACGACCGGCGCCGCGACCGAAGGATCGTTCGACGGAGGTGCCGCGCTCGAAGTCGTGGCACACCAGCATCGACTCGGTCCCCACGATGTCGTCGTGCGTGCCCACGGCGACGGCATAGCCGTAACGGTGCGGCCGGCCCACGACCCGCTCGTCGACGCGCGGGAACTCCTGCCCGTGGTCGTCGAGACGCTCTTCCTTGACGGCGCCACCGCTGCCGTCGAGATGCCAGCGCTCGAGCGTCGGTGCACCCTCGCTCGGGCCGAGCAGGTGCGTGCGGAACATGGAGGGGTGCCGCACCACATCGAGCACGACGCCCGTTGCCGCCCGGCTCGTCATAGGCGTTCATGACGTGGAACACGTAACAGGGTTCGACGTCGTGCCAGACGACCTCGGTCGAGTCACCGTCGCGCGGCAGGAGACCGACTCTGGAGTGATAGCCGTCCTGCCAGCGATAGGGAAAGCTGGCGCCCTCGGCCACGGCCTCCATGCTGAAGATGACCGGAAGGTCGAGCAGCACGATGGACCGTTCGGTGATGGCGCAGTCGTGCAGGCTGACCGATCCCCCCATCGTGATCCGGCGGGACGAGCGCACGCGGGCGGTGGTGTCGAGGATGCTGACGTCCACGTCGTCACCCCAACCCCAGAAGTACGACACGGCGTAGAGCTCGCCGCTCTGCGGGTCGCGCTTGGGGTGGGCGGTGTAGCCACCGGCCAGCGTGCCGTCGAAGTCGCACGGCCCGACGGTCTCGAGCTCGTTGGTCAGCTCGTAGGGCAACGAGCCGGACTCGACGATGGCGAAGGTGCGGCCGGCGTGCCCGATGACGTTGGTGTTGGCGGCGAAGTCCATGTCGGCGTGCACCGGGCCCGGCTTGGGTTCTTCGCCCAGCGCTTGCGCGACCCCGGGCGCGCGCACCCAGCGGTTGCGGTACCACTCGGCGCGGCCGTCCCGCAGCCGGATCCCGTGCACCATGCCGTCACCGGTGAACCAGTGGTACGTCGCCGGATCGGGCGCCGTGACCGGGTTCGGACCGTTGCGCAGGTAACGCCCGCACAGCTCCTCGGGAATGGAGCCGGACACGGCCAATTCCGTGGCCGTCAGCTCCTCGTGCACCGGGGCGTAGTTCCCCTGCAGATACGGGTTGGTGACGGTGGTCATGGATGGCCCCTTTCGTTCGGGGAGAACGAGGCGGTCCAACGATAGGCACGAATGGGCGTGTGAACAACGTGTGACCTCAGTGCGGGTGTTCCCCGGAAAACACCGCGCGTGCTCTGAAGGCCGCGCTATGGTTCTCCCCCGAGGGCACCACCAGCAATGCTTTGGAAATCCCTCTGGCTCGAAAGAGCTACCGGCCATGGCCCCCGACGAAACGGGCCAAATCTGGCCAGGAGAGGAGTGGATTTTCAATGGCTACTGGTTCCGTGAAGTGGTTTAACGGTGAGAAGGGCTTCGGCTTCATCACCCAAGACGGTGGGGGTCCCGATGTATTCGTGCATTACAGCGCGATTTCAGGTACGGGCTACCGCAATCTCGAAGAAGGACAGAAGGTCGAATTCGAGACGAACCAAGGCCCCAAGGGGCTGCAGGCCGCCAACGTGCGCGCCATCTGAGCGTCTCACTTGCAGGCTTGACGACAGGACCCCGCCTCTTCGGAGGCGGGGTTCTGTTCGTTCGTTGCGCTCGCTACGTGCGTCTGCCATGCGCCTACCAGTAGGGCCGGCGCTGGCGGGTGGTGACGTCGAGCACGGCCGACGGCGTACTCGGGCCGGCACACCACAAGATCGGGCAGCCAGGCATCGGGGTCGCCGTAGCGCAGGGGGTCGCCGTTGAGCCGGCTGGCGTGGAGGCCGCTGGCCAGCGCCACGGCGGCCGGTGCACAGGAGTCCCACTCGTACTGGCCGCCGGCGTGCACGTAGACCTCGGCGTCGCCCAGGATCACGGCGGCGATCTTGGCGCCGGCCGATCCCAGCGGGACCATGACCGCGCCCAGCGCCTCGGCCACGTCGTAGGCCACTTCCGGGGGACGGCTCCGCGACACCACCAGCCGCGGCTGCTCGCCCGTCGGCGGCTTCAGCACGGGGGGCTCCCCCGTCGAGAGCACGATGTCGAGCGCGGGCAGCGCGACAGCGCCGACGGCCGGCGCGCCGCCGACGGAGAGGGCGACGTGCACGGCCCAGTCGACTGCGCCCCCGCTCGCGGAACTCCCGCGTGCCGTCGAGCGGGTCGACGATCCATAGCCGGCCGTCGCTGGCGACGTGCTCGAGACCTTCCTCCGAACGGACGTCGTCACCGGGATACAGGCGGTTCAATTCCGAGACGAGGAGGTGGTGCGCCATGTGATCGCCGGCCGCGCCGAGGTCGCGCGTGCCCGAGGGCGGTGCCTCCCGGAGCTCCATCAAGGCCCGGCCGGCCAGTGCCGCGAGCGTGGCCGCGTCGCGGTGCTCCGCTGCGAGGTCGTCGGACATGGCCCCTTGTTCTAGACCAAACGCCTGTCGGTGGCCCACCTCGTGAGCTCGTGACGGGTCGACAGCTGCAGCTTGCGCAGCACGGACGAGACGTGCGACTCGACCGTCTTGGCCGAGATGCTCAGGTCCCGCGCCACCTCCTTGTAGGTGTAGCCGCGGGCGATCAGGCGCAGGACCTCACGTTCGCGCGGGGAGAGCTGGTCGAGCTCGGGGTCGAGACCCGGCGGCCGGCGCCGCGCTCCCGTGCGGCGAAGGCATCGAGCACGAACCCGGCGAGGCGGGGCGAGAAGACGGCGTCGCCGGCGGCCACCCGGTAGACCGCCTGGAGCAGCTCGGGGCCCGAGATCGTCTTGGTGATGTAGCCGCGCGCGCCGGCCCGGATCACGTCGATGACGTCCTCGGGCGCGTCCGAGACCGAGAGGGCCAGGAACTGCACCTCGGGATGGTGCGGCAGCACGCCCCGCAGCACGGCGAGGCCGCCGCCGCCCGGGCAGGTGCACGTCGAGCAGTACGACCTCGGGCAGGCGCTCGCCGATGAGCTCGACGGCCGCGTCGGCCTCGTCCGCCTCGCCCACGACGTCCACCGCATCACCCAGCTCGGCCTTCACGCCGGCACGGAACACGGCATGGTCCTCGACCAGGAAGATGCGAGGGCGTCCCCGCGGCGCGGGGACCTCGCCGCTCGTGCTCACTTGACCCGTTCGCGTCGGGGCATGCGGAGCTGGACCTCGGCCCCCTCGCCCGGGGCCGAGCGGATGACGGCGTCGCCGCCGAAGCGGGCGACCCGGGCCTCGATCGACTGCGCGATGCCCCGGCGGTCCTCCGGCACGGCGGCGCGGTCGAAACCCTGGCCGCGGTCGCGCACGTAGATCTGCACGGTGTCCGGCTCGACCTCGGCGAACACGGAGACCTGATCGGCACCCGACCACTTGGCGGCGTTCACCGTGGCCTCGCGCGCCGCATCGAGCAGGGCTCGCAGGGCGTCGTCGAGCTCGCAGTCGCCGACCACGACGACCTGCACCGTGATGCCGTGATCCGCCTCGACCTGTCGCTGCAGGAGGCTGACCCCCTCGCCCAGCAAGGTGGCCTCGTCGCTGATGACGCCGGGCGACCGGCCCTCGAACAGCCACGCGCGCAGCTCCCGCTCCTGGGCGCGGGCCAGGCGCACCACGTTCTGGGGGTCGTCGGACGACCGCTGGATCAGCGCCAGCGTCTGGAGCACCGAGTCGTGCACGTGCGCGGCCATCTGGGCCCGCTCCTCGGCCCGGACGCGGGCCTGGCGCTCGGCGATGAGGTCGCGCACCAGGCTCAGCCACCACGGCCCGAACACGATCACGGCGGCCGCGACGACAAGCGCCGCACCGCCGACCGGCTTCAAGGCGGCGATCGTCGTGTGCCCCTCGACCAGCAGCACGATGCCCATGGCGCCGATCGCGAGGCCGACGACGATGCGTGCGAGGAGCAGATGGCGCCGGCCTTGCCCGTGGATGTCGGTGCCGAGCAACGGGACGACCTCGTGGTCGATGAATTCCTTCTCCGACTCGTTGGCGTTGCGCCAGATGAGCACGAAGAGGCCGGCGGCGAGCAGGGTGGGCCAACTGATGAACCCGAGGAAGGGCATGTGCAGGGTGCTGGTGATCACCGACAGCAAGGATGAGGACCGGGACCAGCACGGCGAGCGACGAGGCGGATGCCCCGCTTGTCCCTGATGGCGCGCGCGAGTAGATGTTGCTCGACTGGCCCTCCATCGGGATCATCAGCCAGGCCACGGCGTAGACGAAGACCATGATCCCGCTGGCGAGGCAGCACAGCACGGTGCCGATGCGCACCCACGTGACGTCGATCCCGTGGCCTGCGACACCGCGCCGCAGACCCCGCCGAGCACACGGTTGTCCTCGTTGCGGCGCAGGGACCGCAGCTTGCGCGCCGACGTGCGTCGTGGCCGTGGTGGCGGTGGTGCGACCAGTCGTGGCGGCCCCAGTAGTCGGCGGCCCGGGGTCGTCGCGCTCGGGGTCCGGGGCCGACGGCCGTCGGGCGTCTCGGGCGTCCGTGGGGGCCTCGACCGGCGTCCGGGAGCGCGACGGGTAGCGGTTCGGTCGGGCCCCCGCTCTCGGCGAGCGGGAACGGGCCGGATTCCTGTGCCTCTGCGATACCTCGATGATCGCGCGGGCCCGACAGGCGGGGCCATCAGGGACATCCCTGAGGGGTCGGGGTCCCCTTCAGGGTCCGACCAGGGTGTTTCCCGATTCACCCGACGGCCGCGCGCCGTCAGAGTGATCCCATGGACACCGCACCGAACGAGACCCCCGCAAAGCTCCGGCCCCGCCGACGGGACCAGCGCCGCCGCCTCTTCGACCACCACCTCCCAGCAACCCCCCGAGCCAGGCCGACGGTCACGGCCACAACCACGAGATGCGCCTCCACCGCCGCCGCGGCGGCCGCATGCTCGGTGGCGTGGCCGTCGGCCTGGCCGACTTCTTCGACGTGGACCCCGTCCTGGTCCGCGTCGGGTTCGTCGTCCTGACCTTCGTGGGTGGGCTGGCCGTGCCCCTGTACCTCGCCGGCTGGGCGCTCATCCCCGACGAGGACACGGACACATCGATTGCAGAGGAGATCCTCGCCCGCGAGCGCACCCGCGGCGCCTACTGAGGACACCAGCGACCGTCCAGACCGTCACACCCGAGCGAGACCGAACGTCTACGAGCGACAGAGAAGGAGACGACAACCGATGCGCTACCGCTGGGACCCCGCCTACCCGATGGGCCGGCGGGACGCCACGCCCTACGACTCCGGACTGCGGGCATCCGACGACGAGCGCAACGCGGTCGCCGACAAGCTGTCCCGCCACTATGCGGAGGGCCGGCTCGACGAGACCGAGTTCAAGACCCGCCTCGACGCGGCCATGTCGGCCACGACACGGGGCGACCTGAACGGGTTGTTCCACGACCTGCCCAAGCTGCCCGAGCCGGCGCCGCCACCGCCGACTCGGCGCCAACGCGCCGTGCCGTGGCTGTTCCTGCTCGCCTTCGTGGCCGTCGTCGCCGTGGCGACGCTGCCCTTCTACCCGCTGCTACCACGTGCCGTGGTTCCTCTTCGTGATCGTCGGCTTCATCCTCTGGCGCCGCGCCGCAGGCGGCCACTGGCACCACCATCACGCCGGCGGGGGGAGCCGGCCCAGCTCTGTCATGGACAACTGAGGACCCACACAGAAAGGACCCGATGCGCACCCACGTCCCCCACCCCGAGCGCACGCCGGACGACCCCGTCATGGACGAGGACCTCGCCGACGCCCTGCGCGTCCATGCCGCTCTTCGCCGGACTGCCCGACGACGAGCTCGAGGAGCTCGCCGACCGAGTGCGAGGTCTGTACCGCCCACCCCGGCCAGGTCGTCCAGGCCCAGGACGTGCCCGTTCGCTATTGGCACGTCATCATCGGCGGCCACGCCGTGGTGCAGCGCGACGGCACCCCGATCGGCCTCCTCGGCCAGGGTGACTCCTGGTCCGAGCACTCCCTGCTCAACCAGCTGCGCTCCTCCATCGCCGTCGTGGCGCTCTCGCCCCTCACGCTGCTCACGCTGAGCCAGCGCCGATTCTTCGCCGTCCCCGAGCGCCACCCGGTCCTGGCCGGACGGCTCGTCGCCCGATCGGCCACGTCGGCCGACCGCTTGGCGCTGCCCGTGTTCAACGCCCTCGTCCACCTGGACCTGGCGAGGAGCGAGACGCACCGGAGGGCACCTGGGCGGCCAGTACGATTAGGTCGGCCCGGCGACGCCCGTAGGCGGCGGCGTCGCGTTCCTCGCAACCGTCCAATCCCCAAACCTCCGGAGGAGAGCTCCTCATGCGCACCCTGGCCGGGTGGTGCGTCCGTCACCGGCGCATCGTCCTCCTGCTGTGGGCGGCGGTCCTCGTCAGCTCGCATTGCTGCTCGTCAGCGCCTTCCACGCCGACTACACGAACAACTTCAACTTCCCCCACACCGAGTCCTCCGACGCCATCAACCTGCTGAAGTCGGCCGCACCCGGTCACTCGGGCGACACGGAAGAGGTGGTCTTCGGCACCTCCGGCGGCACCACCCTCAACGACCCCGCCGTCGGGCAGCGCATCAACACGATGGTCGACAAGATCAACGCGCTGCCGAACGTGACCCACGTCACGAGCCCGTACGACTCGTCGGGCAACCTGGTCAACACGGACCAACATCAACGCCGACCACACCGTCGGCTTCCTCCAGGTGAACTTCGACAAGCTGCCGAACAAGCTCCCGGCGAACGAGGCGACCAACTTCGTCCACACCGTCACCAGCACGTCCACCTCCGGACCTGACGGTCGTCGGTCACCGGACTGTTGGCCGAGCAGGCCAACAACCAGTCCTTCAGCAGCAGCGGTCTCGGCGTCCTGCTGGCGTTGATCGTGCTGCTCCTCATCTTCGGATCGGTCTTCGCCGCGTTGCTGCCGATCATCTCCGCGCTGTTCGCACTCGGGACCGCGATCGGCATCATCGGCCTGCTCAGCCACGTCATCGGCATGCCCGAGTTCTCTCCCGAGCTCGTGCTGCTCATCGGCCTCGGCGTGGGCGTCGACTACGCGCTCTTCATCGTGACCAGGCACCGCCAGGGCCTCGTCGCCGGCATCGACGACGAGACCTCGATCATCAACGCCGTCAACACGTCCGGGCGCGCCGTCCTCTTCGCCGGCATCATCGTGTGCATCGCGCTGCTCGGGATGTTCGCGCTCGGAGTGAGCTTCCTCTACGGGCTCGCGGTCGCCGCCGCCATCGGCGTGGCCTTCACGATGATCTCCGCCCTGACGCTGCTCCCGGCGCTGCTGGGGTTCATCGGGCCGAAGGTCATGAGCCGCAAGCAGAAGCGGAACCTGGCCCAGAACGGCCCGCGCATCGTCGGCGCCGACAACAAGGGCTTCTGGCCGAACTGGGCCGACCGGGTGCAGCGGTACCCGTGGCTCTCGGCGTCGCTGGCCCTGATCGTGATCGTGGTCATCGCCCTGCCGTTCTTCTCCCTGCGCCTGGGCGCGGCCGACCAGGGGACGGACCCGGCCGGCACGCCGACACGCGTGGCGTTCGACACGCTGTCGAAGGGCTTCGGTCCCGGGTTCAACGGGCCCCTGATGCTCGTCAGCGTCGTGCAGCCCGACCAGCACGACGTCATCAACACCGTCGTCCACGACGTGTCGCAGCAGGCCGACGTGGCCAAGGTCGCGCAGCCGCTCTTCATCCCGTCGCAAGACCGGCAGCGGTGACGTGATGCTGCTGAACGTCTACCCGAAGACGGCACCCCAGGACGCCGCCACGACGGACCTGGTCAACCACCTCCGGTCCGACACGCTGCCCCAGGCCACGGCGGGTTCGGGGGTCAAGGTGCTCGTCGCCGGGCACGACGGCCATCTTCATCGACTTCTCCAACGTCTTGTCGTCCAAGCTGCCGCTCTTCATCGGCCTCGTGGTCCTGCTGTCGTTCCTGTTGTTGATGACGGTCTTCCGCAGCTTCGTCATCCCGCTCACGGCCGCAGCCATGAACCTGCTGTCCATCGGCGCCGCCTTCGGCATCCTCGTGGCGGTGTTCGAGTGGGGCTACGGGGGCAGCATCATCGGCCTCATCGGCACGAGCCCGATCGAGGCCTTCCTGCCGGTGATGCTCTTCGCCATCCTCTTCGGGCTCTCCATGGACTACCAGGTCTTCCTGGTCTCACGGATGCACGAGGAGTACATCAAGTCGGGCAACAACAACCGCATCGCCGTGCGCAACGGCCTCGCCGCGACGGGCAAGACCATCACGGCCGCCGCGCTCATCATGATCCTCGTCTTCGGCTCGTTCATCCTCGGCGGCGAGCGGGTGATCAAGGAATTCGGCATCGGCCTCGCCGCCGGCATCCTCGTGGACGCCATCCTCATCCGCATGTGCATCGTGCCGTCGCTGATGATGTTGTTCGGCAAGTGGAACTGGGCGTTCCCGAAGTGGCTCGACCGTGCGCTGCCACGGCTCTCCGTCGACGCCGACGACCTGGCGGCGCACACGGCGGACGAGGGCGGCCCTGGCGAGCCCCGGAGCCCGAGCGGGAGCTGGCGGGAGTGGGCAAGCCCTAAGCCGATCCGGCGGGAGCCACCTCCTCCGGCGCGTCCGGGAGTCATCGCCTGCGGGTGCTCAAATGTGCGAAATGGCCTGGCCAACAAACGAGCGCAATGCGCACAACGGTCCCTACTCGAAAACTCCGCAAAGCGGGCAGGAATTCGGCCATATCCATCGCCGACGGTCCCCAACCCAGCGAAGCTCGCCTCACCCAGGCCGTTCTCAGGACGGCTTTGAGGAGGACCTGGCGGAAGGAGGCCTTCATGGCCCTCAGGAGGCAGTCGGTATCGGCACGTCGCGGCGCGGCGCATGGACTCCGGCGTCCGGCCACCATGCTGTGCCGGGTTGGCGTTCGCCGGCGCCAGCGTGCTCGTCGTCCCCGCCGGTGGCCGGTGCGGCCGCCAGGAACGCTCGGGCCGGACCCGGTCTCGGAGCAGGCCGTGGAGGCGATCGTCAACTCGGTCTCGAGGCGACGCTCGCCACGTGGAGTCTAAGCTAGCGGTCCTGCCGAGACGAGAACTCTCCATCGGCGACGCCCACTGGGCAGGCCGAACACGTGCCTCGGCTGCAATCGACGAGGTGGACATCCTGCTCTGGACGGCGGGCCGCCTCCGGGCTACGGCGAACGGGTGCCCCTGAGCACCCGGAGTGAACACCGGACCTACCAGGCGTAGTCCTCGGGCGCCGTCTTGTAGCCCGGGAAGATCTCGTCGAGGCGGTCCAAGACCTTGTCGTCCAACGTCACGTCGACGGCGTGCAGGGCCGACTCGAGATGCTCCGGGCGTCCGCGGCCCGACGATCGGCCCCGTCACGGCCGGCCGCGTCAGCAGCCAGGCGAGGCCGACCGCGCCCGGCTCCTCGCCGATCTCGTCGCACAGGTCCTCGTAGGCCTCGAACTGCGCGCGCTTCGCCACGACCCTTTGCTGCAGGTGCTCGGCCAGCCGCCGGCTCCCGTCGCGCTCCTTGCGCACGACACCGCCCAGCAGCCCGCTCGCCAGCGGTGACCACGGGATGACGCCCAGGCCGTAGTCCTCGGCCGCCGGCAGCACCTCGAGCTCGATCTTGCGGGTCAGGAGGTTGTAGTGCGACTGCTCGCTCACCAGGCCCAGGAAGTTGCGCCGCTGCGCCGCCTCCTGCGCCTTCGCGATGTGCCAGCCCGCGAAGTTCGACGAGCCGCAGTAGAGGATCTTGCCCTGGTTCCGCAGGACCTCCATCGCCTCCCAGATCTCGTCCCACGGCGTCGCCCGGTCGACGTGGTGCATCTGGTAGAGGTCGATGTAGTCGGTCTGCAGCCGCTTGAGGCTGGCGTCGCACGCCCGGCGGATGTTGAGCGCCGAGAGCTGGCCCTCGTTCGGCCACTCCCCCATGTTCCCGTAGAGCTTGGTGGCGATGACCACCTTCTCGCGCCGGCCCCCGCCCTGGGCGAACCAGCGCCCGACGATCTCCTCGGTCGCGCCGCGGCCCTTGGAGCGGCCGTAGACGTTGGCCGAGTCGAAGAAGTTGATCCCGGCGTCGAGCGCCGAGTCCATGATGGCGAACGACGTCGCCTCGTCGGTCTCGGGACCGAAGTTCATGGTGCCCAGGCAGAGGCGGCTGACGGTGAGGCCGGTGCGGCCGAGGTGTGTGTAGCGCATGGCGCCGAACCTAGCGGTGCGCGGCGCGTCCTGCAGCGGGGCGCCGTTCGGGGACGGGCGGCCGGGCGCCGCCGGACCCGTCCCGGCGGGCCGACTCGGCGGGCCCGCAGGGCCCGGGGCGATTTGGCCGAATCGCCGGGGCCCACGGTAGTTTGAGAACACTTCTTTTCGACCGAGCTCATGGGGGCTTCGATGGCCAAGCAGATCCCGTTGGTGGACTACCTGGTGCTGGGGGACGACCCCCACCTGGTGGCCCACGAGTGCACGTCCTGCGGGGCGCGCTTCTTCGACCGGCGCAACGCCTGCGCCTCGTGTGGCAACACCGAGTTCAAGCCGGCCGACGTCGCCGACCACCGGTGAGGTGCGCACGTTCACCATCGTCTCCTTCGCCGCTCCCGGCATCCCGGTGCCCTACGTGGCGGCGGTGGTCGACTGCGAGGGCACGAGCGTGCGGGGGAACCTGATCAACGTCACGCCCGACGCCGAGCACGTCAGCACGGGCATGAAGGTCCGGCTGGCGACCGAGGTCATCGGCACGGACGACGAAGGCACCGAAGCGGTCGGCTTCGGCTTTGAACCACTAGGAGGTTGAGCACGATGGCATCCGCTTCGGAAGAGCTGTGGATCCTGGGCATCGACATGACCAAGTTCGGGAAGCACCCGGACAAGGACATCGTCGACCTGGCCTCGGAGGCCGTGCAGGGCGCGCTGGCCGACGCCGGCGTCACCATGAAGGACATCGGCATCATCGGTGCCGGCAACCTCATGATGGCGATGGCGCCGACCGGCCAGATGGTGCAGAAGCAGTTGGGCCAGACCGGCATCCCCGTCTACAACGTCTCGAATGCCTGCGCCACCGGCGCGACGGCATTGCGTGTGGCGGCCATGGCCGTCAAGGCGGGCGAGACGGACATGGGGTTGGCGTTCGGCGTCGAGAAGCTCGCCGGCGCAGGGCTGCTGGCCGGCGGCAGCCGCTCGGCCGACTCCAACACGTGGACCCCGCACGGCCGCTACGGCGCGGTGGCCGCGGTCGACGGACGCATCGGCACCGAGATCATGCCGGGCGTCTTCGCCCAGATCGGCCTGGAATACGGGCACAAGTACGGCGGCACGAGCTTCGAGCTCTTCGCCAAGATCAGCGAGAAGAACCACTCGCACTCGACGCTGAACGCCAAGGCGGCCTACACGAAGAAGATGTCGCTCGAGGAGATCATGAACGACGTCATGATCGCCTACCCGAACACGCGGCCGATGTGCTCGGCCAACTGCGACGGGGCGGCGGCCGCCGTGGTGGTGTCGGGCTCCAAGCTCAAGACGCTCTCGAAGGAGCAGCAGAAGCGTGCGGTCAAGATCTCGGCGTCGATCCTGACCACCGACCCGTTCGAGGAGGCATGCCAGATCCTCCCGAACGTCAACACGCTCACGCGGAACGCGGCCAACCAGGCGTACGAGCAGGCGGGCGTCGGACCGGCCGGACCTCGACCTGGTCGAGCTGCACGACTGCTTCGCCACCGCCGAGCTGGTGCACTACGACAACCTCATGCTCTGCGAGGAGGGCGGCGCCGCCGACTTCTTCAACTCGGGCGCGACGTGGCGCGACGGCAAGACCCCGGTCAACGTCTCGGGCGGGCTGGAGTCCAAGGGCCACCCGATCGCGGCCACGGGCATCGCCAACATCTGGGAGGTGGCCACGCACCTGCGCGGCGAGGCGGGCGACCGCCAGATTCAGGGCGCCAAGGTGGGCCTGGCCCACGTCATCGGCCTCGGGTCCGCGTGCGGCGTGCACATCTTGGAGAAGTCGGCGGCCTGAGCGACGGGCCGGCCGTGACGTCCGCTCGCCGGTCTACGACAGGATCGGCCGGCAGTACACGGCGAACCGGCGCGCCGACCCCCGCTGGGAGGCGCTCGTGGCGGAGCAGATCGGCGACGCGCGGCGCATCGTCAACGTCGGGGCCGGAACCGGCTCCTACGAGCCCGCCGGACGCGAGGTGGTGGCGATCGAGCCGTCGGGCGTCATGCTCGAGCAGCGCCCGCCGGACGCGGCGCCGGCGGTGCGGGCGGTGTCGGCCGACCTGCCGGTGCCCGACGGGTGGGCGGACCTCGCCATGGCGATCCTGACGGTGCACCACTGGACCGACTGGGAGCGCGGCCTGGCCGAGCTGTGCCGGGTGGCGCCGCGCCGGGTCGTCTTCGGCATCGACTTCGAGGTCCACGCCCAGTTCTGGCTGCTCCAGGAGTACCTGCCCGAGGTCCTGGAGCACACGCTGCGGTGCGCGCCGACGGCCGACGTGATCGCCGAGGCGATCGGCGCCACGACGACGATCGACATGCCCGTCTACCGCGACCTGCAGGACGGCGTCCTCGGCGCCTACTGGTGCCGGCCCGAGCAGTATCTCGACCACCGGGTCCGGGCGAACAACTCGGGCACTGCGCTGGCGCATCCCGAGACGACGGCCCTGGGCATCGCGCGGCTGGAGGCCGACCTGGAGAGCGGCGCCTGGCACGAGCGCCACGCCGACCTGACCGAGCGCGAGTCGATCGACATGGGGTACCGGCTGCTCGTCGCGGGCTGATCGGGGCCGGCTGATCCGATGGTCGAGCTGCGCCCGATGGAGCTCGCCGACCTGGCCCTGGTCGAGCGGTGGCTGGGCGAGCCGCACGTCGCCCGCTGGTTCCTGGCGGGGTCGTCGCTCGGCGGCCGAGCTCGACGACGTCCGGCAGAGCCTGGCCGGCGAACAGCGCGGTGCACATGCTCATCGCGCTCGTCGACGGCGAGCCCATCGGGTGGTGCCAGTGGTACCTGTGCGAGGAGGACCCCGAGTGGGCGGCCGAAATCGGCGCCGAGCCCGGTGACGTCGGCGTGGACTACGCCATCGGCGACGCCGGCGCGCGTCGGAGTCGGGGTGGGGACCGAGGTCATCGCCGCGCTTGTCGGCGCGGTGCGGGCGGCACGACCCGGGTGCGGCATCGTGGCGGACCCCGACGCGCAGAACCCGGCTTCGCGACGCGTGCTCGAGAAGAACGGCTTCCAGCTCGTCGCGGTCAAGCCGATGGACTCGGAGCCGACCGACGACCCGATGGCGGTCTACCGGCTGCCGGCGGAACGCGGATCGTGAACGGGTGGCGACGACGCGGCGCTGAGTAGCCCTAGGCGCGGCCCGCGACCGGAGACGACGGCACGGGTGCGGACGCCGTGCGCTCGGGAAGGAGGAGGAGGCCTCCGACCAGGAAGCAGACCGCACCCACGAACGTCCCGAGGTTCGTGAGGGCCAGGCTGACGAGCTGCCCGTTCGGCTTGACGTAGGAGGCGATCGCCGAGACACCGAAGGCGACCGAGCCGACGAGGTTGAGGAGCGTGATCCACCACGAGAGGTCACCGGGCCGCCAGGCGAACCGCCCGTGACACACCTCCGCCCACGCCAGCCAGCTCGAGACCAGGAAACAGATCGACCCGAAGGCGTCCGGACGCCAGACGGGGTGGTGGGCCGAGGAGGAGCCGAGGCCCACGACGAGGGCACTGAAGGTGGTGCGGTTGAACCAGAGCGTGCCGATGAACTGCACCAACGACGCCCACCAGTCGATCCGTTTGTGCTGCACCACGAAGAGCCGCCGGAACATCCGGCGACGGGGCCCGTCGAGATGCGGGTTGGTCGACGCCGCCTCGAAGTACTGAAGGAAGGCGGCGGTGGTGAAGAAGATGGAGCCGATGAAGTAGGTCAGGTTGTCCGTGTTCGTCCCGACCGCATCGGCGTACGGCGGCAGGGCACCGAGGGCGAAGCAGGTGGACCCGACGGCGAACAGGACACCGATCCACCAGGCGATCGCGCCCGGCGCCCACCACGTCGATCCGGCGGCACCGGTTCGAGGGTGCTTGCGGTGCGAGCGCGACTCCCACAACATGAGCGTTCCGTCCGACCGCACGAGCTCTTCCCGGCTCACGAACGGGCCCAACCCGCGCGTCGCGCCCCGGACCCAACCGTCGGGCACCTCGACGTACGCGTGGTTCGGCACTCTGGTCCCGCTCAGTGCTCGACGAGCACGGCCAACGCGTGGAACCCACCGCCCGGGACGTGGATGGCGTCGATCAGGTCGGTGCCCACGGCCAGACACAGGTGCGCGCTCGGACAGCTCACGGAGGAGAGCCACGGTTCGTCCGCCGACGAGGCGCCGACGGCAGGCGCGACCGTCCACTTCCCGTGGGTCCCGGTGACGACGAGGGCACCGAACGCGCTCTTGGCGGGGTCCCGGGGTGCGGCGCCGATGAAGTGGCCGACCGCGACACACGAGCCGGCGGCGCGACACGACACGGAACTCAGCGTGTTGGTCTCAGCCACCTTCGGCCCCTCTGGCGCGGCGACGTCCTTCCACCCGGTCCCGGCGAGCGTCGCCAGCGAGAGGCCTGCTCCCTGCAGCGGCTGACCCACCGCTGTGCACGCGGCATCGGCAGAGCAGGACACCCCTTGGAGTGCGAACGTCGAGCTCGCGATCGGCACCCAGGACCCGTTCGTCTCCTGATCGGCCGCCGTCCCGGTTCCCACCACGACGCAGTGCCCGCGCCCCGCTGGCGCAGGACACCGACGTGAAGGAGCCCGTGGTCGGAGAGGCCAGCGGCGTGAGGGCCCAGCCGCGGGCCGACGAGCTCTCCAGGAGTGGGGCGTAGCGGTCGGCTCGTCCCGCGCTGACGTCGTAGTCGCCACCCGCGGCGACACACGAGCCGACGGATCGGCAGGACACGCCCTCGAGGAAGTTCGAATTGCGCGGGAAGAGCGCGGCGTCGGCAGACGGGACCACCTTCCAGCCCGTTCCCGAATATTTCTCGACCAAGGTCGACGCATCACCGGATGCGTTCGTCTGCTCTCCGACCGCGACACAGTCGGCGCGAGCGACGCAGCTCACCCCGTTGAGGCCCACAGGTGCACCAGATGGCGAGGCGATCGACGACCAGGAGCGGCCGTCGAACCGCAGGGCGATCGGGAGGCCGATGGGCCAATAGCCGGGAGCTCCCCCCGTGTCCGCCGGCCCAACCGAAACGCCCACGGCGATGCAATAGGTCGGGTCCACGCAGCTGACCGAGGTCAACACCACGTTGTCGCGAACGGGCTTGGGGAGGGTGAGGAGTCCGACGACGGGGCCGGCCCGGGTGCTCGCCGGAGCGGCCGCAGCGGCCGTAGCGGCCGTAGCGGCCGTGGCAACAGGGGCGGTCGACACGGCCTCGGCGGCGGACACGCCCGCGAGTCCGGTGATCAGGCAGAGCGCCATGACGCCGTGAGCGAAACCGGTTCGGGCAGGCGACAGGTTCGCCTCGGCAGTACCGGTGGACCTAGGACGCCCGGCCTGCGAGCGGCACCGGCCGGGCCAGGCTCCAGCTGAAGGTGTCCTCGATGTCGGCGAGCTCGAGCGGTGTCGCCAGGTCCTCGACCGTCGGACCCACCCGGTCGGCCACCGCCTGCAGCAGTGCGGCGTCGAAGCCCCACAACGACACCGCGTTGCCACCGAGGATCTGTCGCAGTTCGTCTTCAGGGATGCCGCCGAAGATGTAGCGCAGCGTCTCGCGGTGCACGGGCGCGGCCCCCTCCAAGTGGGGATAGTCCGCCCCCCACATCAGCTTGTCGAGCCCGATCTCGTGGCGCATCTCCGCCTCGTAGCGCTTCATCAACGAGCCACCGAGCCACACGTGCTTCTCGAAGTACTCGGACGGCCGCATCCTGAGGTACGAGCGGACGGGCGCGCCCCCGTGCGTGTCGAAGAACGACTCCATGTCGCGGATCAGCGACGGCAGCCACTGCACGCCGTTCTCGGTCACGACCACCCGCAGATCGGGGTGGCGGTCGAAGACACCGCCGAAGATCAGGAACCACAGCGGTCGCCGCGTGAAGACGAACACCTCGTAGAGCCCGAGCATCCCGCCGTGCGCCTCGTCGTAGAGGAACTTGCTGTCGGTGGCCGAGCCCGAGGCTCCGGTGTGCAACGTGACGACCATGTCGTTGTCCTCGCACGCGCTCCAGAACGGGTCGTAGTAGTCGTCGGCGTACCCCGGCAGACGCGACGTGACCGACATCGCCGGCAGCATCACCCCGCCGGAGATGCCCTGTGCCCGCGCCCACGCCACCTCCGACACGGCGCGGTCCATGTCGTGGAAGTCGATCGGCATGCAGCCGGCCCGCCGACCTGGCGCGGCGGCGCAGAAGTCGGCCAGCCAGCGCACGTACGCGTGCAGGGCGGGCCACACGACCTCGAGCCCTTTGTTGCTCACGGCCCCGAGATACATGGCCGGGGACAGCCCACCGGCCAGGATCGGCCCCGGCAGCGTGACCTCGGCGTGGATCCCCTGCTCCTCGAGCACCTTCAGCCGGCGACCGTCGCCGTCGCCCGCGACGACCCAGTCTTCGCCGTAGTGCGCCAGCCAGCCCTTGGCGGCCTCGGTGTCGACGCCCATGCCGGCCAGGCGCCGTGCCGCCGTGGCGCGCACCGGGTCGGGGTCGTCGATCTGTCCCGGGTCGAACCCGCCGAACATCGAGATGGCGGTCGCCGACATGTCGCCGAACGCCGCGACGGCATCACGCTCGGCGGGGTCGACATAGGACAGGAACTGGTCGAGGCTGTCCGGCGACGCGTGCGTGTCCGCGGAGACGACGACGTAGTTGCGCCCCCGCATCGATCTGTCCCCCGAGCCCGCCGCCTCGGTCGTGCCATCACCCATGGCAACCGTCTCCCTTCACCAGAGAGCCCTGGTCGGTGCCCGCACACTACCGCCGGTGCAACGGGCACAGCGGAGCGCGCGGGACAGGTAGTTTTGGCGCCGGCTCCTATGCACACCTCGTCCACCCTCGTCCTCGTCCTGGCCGTGTTCGGGGCCAGCCTCGTCGAGATGGTGGAGGCGTTGACCCTGGTCGTCGCCGCCGGCGTCAGCCGCGGTTGGCGCTCGGCGCTCGAGGGCGCGGCCGCCGCAGCCCTGGTGCTGGGCGTGCTCGTCGTCGCCATCGGCGTCCCGCTCATCCGCTACATGCCGATCGACGCGCTGCGCGTCGTCGTGGGCGCGCTGCTGTTGGTCCTCGGGCTGAACTGGCTCCGCAAGGCCGTCCTGCGCTCGAGCGGCCACAAGGCTCTGCACGACGAGGATGCGATCTACGCCGAGACGGTGGCCGAGCTCAGCGGGGACTCTGCCGCCGGTTCCGGTCAACCTTCCAAGGGCCGCGACCCCGTCGGGTTCGCCGTCGCTTTCAAGGGGGTGTTCCTCGAAGGGACCGAAGTGGTCCTGATCGTCATCAGCCTCGGTGCCGCCCAACACCGGCTGGGCCTCGCCGCACTGGCCGCGGCCGCGGCGCTGGTCGTGGTGGGGACCGTCGGCATCATCGTCTCGCGCCAGCTGTCGAGGTGCCCGAGAACACGATCAAGACGGCGGTCGGCATCATGCTGAGCAGCTTCGGGGTCTTCTGGGTCGGCGAGGGTGCGGGCATTCACTGGCCTGGCTCCGACCTGGCCATCCCCGTGTTGGTCGGCTTCTGGCTCGTCGTCTATTTCGCCTACACGGCGTTGCTCCGCACGCTGTTGCCGGCGCCACCGACGACCGTCTCCGAAGAGGCGGCGGCGACGTGACCGGTGCGGTGGGCCGAGCGGCGCGTTGGTTGGGAAGCTTCCTGTGGGATTTCATCGTCGGCGACACCCCGGAACTGGCGCTGGCCACCGGGGTCCTCGTCGGGTTGGCCTTCCTGCTCGCCGGCAGCGAATGGCTCGGTGCGATCCTCCTGCCGCTCGCGGCGGCCGGGTTCCTGCTGGCCAGCACGCTGCGGGGCCGGAAGCGGGCGCCGAGCCGCTCGGCGCGCTCCTGACCCTCGACGGGCCGCGTTCCATACCTTAGGGTATGGAACGGAGGGGCACCACGAGATCGGGGGCAGCATGACGAGCACGGCGGGGTTGAGCGTCGGCGAGGCGGGCCGGGTCTTCGTCGACGCCACGGCTTACGCACACGAAGAGCGCTTCCACGAGGCCACCACCCTCCTGCGCCGGGAGTCGCCGGTGCATTGGGTCGACGAGCCGGGCTACCGCCCCTTCTGGGCGATCACGCGTCACGCCGACGTGATGGAGGTGGAACGGGACAACACGCTCTTCCTGAGCGCGCCGCGGCCCCTTCTGGCGAGCGAGGCCGCCGAGGCGCTGGCCATCGAGAAGGGGCAGGTGCTGCGCACGCTCATCCACATGGACGAGCCGGATCACAAGGCGTACCGGGCCATCGCGGCGGCTTGGTTCCAACCCAACGCTCTCAAGCGCATGGAGGACCGCATGAAGGAGCTGGCGGTCCGCTTCGTCGACCGCATGGCCGAGCTGGGCACCGAATGCGACTTCGTGCGCGACATCGCGGTGCACTACCCGCTCTACGTGATCCTCTCGCTCCTCGGCCTGCCCGAGAGCGACTTCGACCGCATGCTCATGCTGACCCAGCAGCTCTTCGGCGGCGACGACGAGGAGTTGCGGCGTTCGACCGACCTGGAGGAGCAGTTCACGGTACTGCTCGACTTCTTCAACTACTTCACCGAGCTCACCGCCTCGCGCCGCGCGATGCCGACCGAGGACCTGGCCTCGGTGCTGGCCAACGCACAGCTCGACGGGGAGTACCTGCCCGACATGGACCTGGCCTCGTACTACGTGATCATCGCGACCGCGGGCCACGACACGACGAGCTCGACCATGGCCGGCGGCCTGCACGCGCTGCTCCGGCATCCGGACGAGCTGGCCCGCCTGCAGGCCGACATCGGACCTGCTGCCGACCGCTGTCGAGGAGATGATCCGCTGGGTCACCCCGGTGAAGGAATTCATGCGCACGGCCGCCCGGGACGCCGTCGTCGGCGGCACCGAGATCGCCGAGGGGCAGTCCCTCTACCTGGCCTACCTCTCGGCCAACCGCGACGAGGCCGTCTTCGACGATCCCTTCCGCTTCGACGTGGGTCGTCAACCGAACAAGCACGTCGCGTTCGGGTTCGGACCGCACTTCTGCCTCGGGGCGCAGCTGGCCCGGCTGGAGACCCGGGCGATCTTCGCCGAGCTCCTGCCGCGGTTGGAGTCGATCGAACTCGCGGGCACACCGACCTCGTCGGCGACCGTGTTCGTGGGTGGCCTCAAGACGCTGCCGATCCGTTACCGCGTGCGCTGCCTAGTGCCGCCCGAGGGGTTGAGCCGGAGCGCGTACTACGAGGCCGGCCTCGAGCTCGCTGGCCGAAGGCGGGCACGGCGGCCTGACCATCGCCGCGCTCGTGCGATCGGCTGGGCGTGACGAAAGGGTCCTTCTACCACCACTTCGCCGACATGGCGGAGTACGTCGGGCTGTTGCTGGACCACTGGGAGTCCGAACACGCGACCGCGCCTCATCGCGCTGTCCGAATCGGTCACGAACTCCGAGGAGCGCTTCGACCTCCTCGAGGGCATCGCCGTCGGCCTCCCTCACGGCGCGGAGGCCGCCATCCGTGCCTGGAGCTGGAACAGCGACATCGTGGCGGCGACCCAGCAGCGGGTGGACCGCGCCCGGCTCCGCCACCTCACCGAGGCCGGTGTCGAGGCGGGCCTCCAACCGGCTCGGGCGCGGCGCATGGCAAAGATCTCCCTCAGCGTGCTCGTCGGGATGCAGCTCCTGGAGCGCCCGGCCCGGCGGCAATCGATGGAAGAGGTCTTCGGACAGCTGCGCGCCTGGGTGCTGGAGCCGGAGGCGACGCCGAGCCACTGATACGCCGCGGCCTCGTGCTGGCGGGACCTTCGGGGAGGAAACACCGATGCCCTCGCGTGTCATCTCGTGAGGCTCGGGTCCGCGCTGCACATCGATCCAGGGTTTCTTGCGGCCGGTCATTAGGGTCGACCACATGCAGCCGTTCCGCTTCGGCTTCCAGGCCACCACGACGGATGCCGAGGAGCTGGTTCGAGCGGCGCGCGCCGCAGAGGCCGCGGGTTTTGACGTCTTCCAGGTCGGCGACCACGTCGGCAGCCAGCTGAGTCCTTTCGTCGCCCTGGCCACGGCGGCCGCCGCCACGTCGACCATCCGGATCGGCACGCTCGTGCTCAACAATGACCTGCGCCATCCCGTCGCCGTCGCCCAGGAGGCGGCGATGCTCGACCGCGTGAGCGACGGCCGCGTCGAGCTCGGTCTCGGCGCCGGGCACTCCTTCACCGAGTACGCCGCCATGGGACTGGCCTTCGATCCGCCGGCGGTCCGTAAAGCGCGGTCTGGCCGAGGCGGTCGAGATCCTCCGGCCGCTGCTCGACGGAAACGACGGTCGACCACACCGGCGGCCACTACCAGGCGCGTAGGGGCCCAGACCCTGCGCCCCGTCCAGACGCGCCTGCCGCTCCTCGTCGGCGTCAACGGCCGCGCCGCGCTGGCATCATGCCGCCCGTCACGCGGACACCGTTGCGCTCACCATGCTGGGCCGCACCCTCGAGGACGGCCAGCACCACGAAATGCGGTGGGAAGCCGAGCGCCTCGACGCGACGATCGACTTTGTCCGAGCGGCAGCGGGCGCTCGCTGGTCGCGGCTGGAACTGCATGCCCTCGTGCAGGCAGTGGTCGTCACCGACACGCGGTCGAGCGTGGCAGAAGATCTGAGCCAACAACTCGCGATGCCCTCGTTCAGACGTGATGGCAACGCCGTTCCTCTGTCTCGGGACCCACGAGGAGATGGCGCAGCACCTGCTGGCCTGTCGTGCCCGTTGGGGCATCAGCTACTTCACCGTGCGTGACATCGACGCGTTCGCTCCCGTCATGGCGCTGGTCAGAAGCCTGGACGGCATCGCCTGATCGAACTCCTAGGATCACGCCGTGAGACCGTGGCGGGTGCGGCGCGTCGACGTTCCTCAACCGATCGCCGCCACCTTCGCGCGCAGCACGGCCAACTACGCCGCCGCCTTCGCGCTGACGACCGAGGCCGCGGCGACGAGAACGCCGCTGCAATGGGCCAGGGCGGTCTTCGAGGGTGCGCCCGCCGCGGTGCGCTGGTGCATCGTGTTCGGGTGGACACGCGTGCTCGGGCTGAAGCTCGGGCCACGACCCTCCGACGATCACGTGCTCGGCTGGGCGATTGCCGACGGCGACGTGGTGGCGGGCAGCACGGCGTTGCTCGCGGCGTCGCGGTTCCTGCGCGCCTGCAACATCGTGACGGTCGAGGAGACGACGGTGACATGGGTGACCTTGGTCCACTACTCACGTCCCGTGGCTCGCCCGTTGTGGGCGATCGCCCGGCCGATCCACCACGTCTACCATCCGCTACCTCCTGGCCCGGGCGGCGCGGGAGGCTGCCGCCATGGCGTCGCCGTCCCGAGCGCGCCGCCTGAATGGCGCAGGCGGGAAGCCGCGGGGCAGGCTTTGGACGACGGCGTCGGGCGCCCAGCGGATCGGGCATCATGTGGGCTCGCCGACGGGGAGGAGTTCGCCCAATGGGACAAGAGGTGCGCGGGGTCGTGGCCATGGCGAAGGGTGCTCCCGTCACCGTGGAGACGATCGTCGTGCCCGGATCCCGGTCCGGGCGAGGCGGTCGTCGCCATCAGGGCCTGCGGCGTCTGCCACACCGACCTCCACTACCGGGAGGGCGGCATCAACGACGAGTTCCCCTTCCTCTTGGGCCACGAGGCCGCGGGTGTGGTGGAGGCGGTGGGACCGGACGTCGCGTGACCTCGCCCCCGGCGACTTCGTCGTCCTCAACTGGCGTGCCGTCTGCGGCGAGTGCCGCGCCTGCCGGCGCGGGCGGCCCTGGTACTGCTTCGCCACGCACAACGCGACGCAGAAGATGACGCTGGCCGACGGAACCCCGCTCTCCCCCGCCTTGGGCATCGGCGCGTTCGCCGACAAGACGCTCGTGGCCGCCGGCCAGTGCACGAAGGTCAACCCGGTCGGCCCGGCCCGAGGCCGTGGGCCTGCTCGGGTGCGGCGTGATGGCGGGACTCGGCGCGGCGATGTTCACCGGCAACGTAGGGCTCGGCGACAGCGTGGCCGTCTTCGGCTGCGGCGGTGTCGGGTGTGCCGCCGTCGCCGGGGCGAAGCTCGCCGGGGCGGCCGTCATCATCGGCGTCGACCTCGACCCCCGCAAGCTCGAGCTCGCCAAGGACTTCGGCGCGACGCACACGGTCGACGCGGGCGCGTCGGATCCGGTCGAAGCCATCAAGGCGCTGACGGACGGCAACGGAGCCGACGTGTGCATCGAGGCCGTCGGCAACCCCAAGGTGATGGAGCAGGCGTTCATGGCCCGCGACCTGGCGGGGACGCTCGTGCAGGTGGGCGTGCCGACGCCCGACATGCGCATCGATCTGCCCATGATCGAGTTCTTCGGCCGGGGCGGTGCGCTGAAGCCGAGCTGGTACGGCGACTGCCTGCCGTCGCGGGACTTCCCGATGCTGGTCGACCTGTATCTCGACGGCCGCCTGGACCTCGATCGCTTCGTCAGCGAGACGATCGGCATCGGCGACGTCGAGGCCGCGTTCGCCCGCATGGAGCGCGGCGAGGTGCTGCGCTCCGTCGTCGTCGTGTGAGCCTGCCGCTCGCACCCTTCGGGCCGCGCCGCGGCAGCCGTGGCATGGTCGCCGCGGCCGACCAGCTGGCCGCCGTGGCCGGGATCGGTGTGCTGGCCGACGGCGGCTCGGCGGCCGACGCCGCCGTCGCGACGGGCGCCGCCATGGCCGTGGTCGGGCCGCACCTGTGCGGTCTCGGCGGCGACGTCCTGGCCATGGTCGCCCCACCGGGTCGTCCGCCCGAAGCGCTGCTCGCGGTCGGCCGGGCCGGCTCCGGGTCCGACGCAGCGCGCATGCGGGCCGAAGGCATGACGACGATGCCGTTGCGGCACGACATCCGGAGCGTCCAGGTGCCGGGCGCGGTGGACGGCTGGCTGGCCCTGCACGAACGCCACGGGCGCCTTCCGCTCGAGCGGGTCCTGGCGCCTGCGATCGAGCTGGCCGAGGACGGGTTCCCCGCCTCGATCATGCTGGCGTTCGCCACGCCATCTCGTGCACGCACGTGCCCGGCGCGGGCGAACTGTGCCCCGACGGCCCGCTCGAGGTGGGCACGATCGTGCGCCTGCCCGGCATCGCCCGCACGCTGCGCGCCGTCGCGCGCGACGGCCGCGCCGGCTTCTACGGGGCCGAGTTCGGGCGCGGCCTGCTCGAGTTGGGGGCGGGCCACTTCTCGCGGGACGATCTCGCGGTCAGTGCGGCGCAGTGGTGCGCGCCGCTGCGGCTGACCGCGTGGGGCCATGAGCTGTGGACGGTGCCGCCGCCTTCCCAGGGCTACCTGACCCTCGCCGGCGCAGCCGTGGCGGAGCGGGTGGGGCTCGGTGCCGATGCCGCCGACCCCGAGTGGGCCCACCTGCTCGTCGAGGCGTGGCGCGCGGTGGGGCACGACCGGCCCGACGTGCTCTACGACGGGGCGGACGGGGACGCCCTGCTGGACGAGGATCGCATCGCCCGGGCGGCGGCGCGGGTGTCGGCGGAGCGCGCTGCGCCGAGCCGACGTGGTCGCCGGAGCCCGGTCGCCGGTGCGCCGGGTGTCGCCCGGATCGGCGAAGGCGACACGACGCACCTGTGCGCGTGCGACGCCGACGGGCTCGGCGTGTCGCTGACGCAGTCCAACGCGCTCGACTTCGGCTCGCATCTCGTCGAACCGACGACCGGCGTGTTCCTGCACAACCGCGGCGTCGGGTTCTCGCTCGTCGAGGGGCACCCGGCCGAGGTCCGCGCCGGTGTGCGGCCGCCGCACACCCTGTCCCCCATGCTCGTGACCGCTCCGGACGGCCCGCTGACGCACCTGGTGGGCGCCATGGGCGGCGACGCCCAGCCGCAGATCATCAGCCAACTGCTGGCGCGGCTCTTGCGCAGCGGGGAGGACCCCGCCCGCGCCATCAGCGCGCCGCGGCTGGCGCTCGACGCGCGGTCGGCCGGCCCGTTCCGGCTGTGGTGGGGCGACGACCTCACGGTGCTCGTCGAGGCCGACGCGCCGCCGGAGTGGTTCGAAGGGCTCGCGGCGCGCGGGCACCGGACTCGGGCCATCAGCGCGTTCGACCCCGTGGCCGTCGGCTGCGCGCAGATCATCGCCGTCGAGCGACGGGCCGACGGCGAACGGTGCCTGGTGGCCGCCTCGGACCCGCGCAGTCCCGAGGGTGCGGCGGTGGGACGGTGACGCGTGGTGGCGGGTGGCCGACGCGCCGGGGCGCCGTTGCGCGTCGCGTCGCTGGCCAAGCAGATCCCCCATCCCGAGGCGATGCACATCGAAGACGGCCGCCTCGTCCGCGCCGGCGTGGAGCTCGAGATGAACGCGTACTGCCGTCGCGCCGTGGCCGAGGGGGTCACGCTGGCCACGCGAGACCGGCGGCTCGTGCACCGTCGTGACGCTCGGGCCGCCGAGCGCAGAGGACGTCCTCCGCGAGGCGATCGCGTGGGGGGCCGACTCGGGTCTGCATCTCTGCGACCCCGCGTTCGCCGGCTCCGACACCCTGGCCACGGCGCGGGCGTTGGCCGCCGCCGTGCGGATGACCGGCCCCTACGACCTCGTGCTGCTCGGGCTCAATTCGCTCGACGGCGAGACCGGCCAGGTCGGACCCGAGCTGGCCGAGCTGCTGGACCTCCCCTTCGCCAGCGGGGTGCGCCGGCTCGAGGACCTCGGTGACCACCTCCGCCTCGAGCTCGAGCACGACGACGGCACGCAGGACGTCGAGGTCACGCTGCCGGCCGTGCTCTCGGTGGCGGAGCGCCTGTGCGACCCGTGCAAGGTCGACCCGGCGGGACGGGCGGCCGTGCCCGCCTCGCGCATTTCGCGGCTCGGCGCCGCGGAGCTCGGCCCGGGCCCGTGGGGGGCCGACGGGCAGCCCGACGGTCGTCGGCGAGATCCACCCGATGGAACACGACCGGGCCTGCGTCGTGCTGGACGGGCCGCTCGCCGAGCAGGTCGAGGAGGCCGTCCGCCTGCTCGAGGCCCGCGGCGCACTCGGCGCCGGGACGCCGGCGGACCGTGCCCCGGGCGACGGCCGAGCGCCTCGTCCCGACCGGCGACGCGGCCGCGCTCGCATCGCGGTGCTCGACGAGCCGGGACGGGGCGAGGTGGCGGTCGAGCTCGTGGCGGCGGCGGCGCGCCTCGGGCGACGACGCGGGGGCGGCGGTGCAGCTCCTACGGCCGACGCTCGGAGAGCCCGGTCCGACGGGGCCGCGCCTCCGGCACCGGCCGGGACCGACGAGGTCGTCGAGCTGGGCGGATCACTGCGTCCCCGAGGACGTCGCCGACGCGGTCACGGCCTACGTCAGAGAAGAGCCGCCGTGGGCGCTCCTGGCCCCGAGCACCGCGTTCGGGCGCGAGGTCGCCGCCCGCGTCGCCGCCGCCACCGGCTCAGGGCTGGTGGGCGACGCGGTCAGCCTGCACGTGCACGACGGCGCGCTCGTGGCCGGCAAGCCGGCGTTCGCCGGTGCCCTCGTGGCCGACATCACCTGCCGAACGCCGACGCAGATGGTGACGGTGCGGCCGGGCGTCCTGCCCGCGGCCGGGGATGTCGGGTCACGGCGCGGGATCGCCGCGACGCCGCCGTGGCGACGCGAGGTCGGGACGCGCGGGCGCGTGCGGATCCTCGGTGAGCGGCGCAACGACGACGTGGAGACGCTGGCCCGGGCGCAGGTCGTGATCGGTGTCGGCACCGGCGTGGCGCCCGACGAGTACGAGGAGCTCAGCCCGCTCGCCGCGCTGCTTGGGCGCCGAGCTGGCGGCGACCCGCAAGGTCACCGACAAGGGTTGGGCCCCCCGGGCCCGGCAGGTCGGCATCACGGGCCGCTCGATCGCGCCACGGCTCTACGTCGCGCTTGGCGCTGAGTGGGAAGTTCAACCACATGGTGGGCGTCCGCGCGGCCGGGACGATCCTGGCCGTGAACGGCGACCGCAGGCGCGCCCGTCTTCGAGCACTGCGACGTCGGGATCGTGGGCGACTGGCACGAGGTGGTGCCGTTGTTGGCGCGGGCCCTCGCCGGCCGCCCACAACCCCGGCAAGGCGCGCCGGTCAGCTGATCGGGCCCACCCCGGCGGCGGCACGCACCGTGGCCACGACCTCGTCGTTGGAGGCGCCGGGCCCGAGCACCGCCGCCACGCCCTGGTCGAGCAGGGTGGCGACGTCGTCGGGCGGCACGATGCCGCCGATGACCACGGGGGTGTCGAGGCCGGCGCCGCGCAGCGCCTCCACCACGGCCGGGGCGAGCGTGAGGTGGGCGCCGTTGTGCATGGAGACGCCGACGACGTCGACGTCTTCCTGTGCCGTCATCGCAGCGATGGTCTCGGGCGACTGGCGCAGACCGGCGTAGACCACCTCGCAGCCGGCGTCACGCAGGATGCGCGCCACGACGCGCAGGCCACGGTCGTGGCCGTCCAGGCCCACCTTGGCCATGAGCACTCGCAGCGGCCGAGTCACCGCTCTTGGACCCCACGTTCAGGCGACCTGGCGCTCCACGTAGGTGCCGAACACCGTCTCGAGGGCGTGCATGGCCTCGCCCACGGTCACCATGTGCCCGGCGGCCTCGATGAGCGCGGGCATGAGGTTCACGGCCGGGTCGGCGGCGTCGGCGGCGATCCGGGCCAGGGACCGCCGGACCGCGTCGTCGTCGCGTGCCTGCTTGATGGCCGCCAGCCGCGCCAGCTGATCCGTCTCGACGGCGGGATCGATGGACGAGGGTCGGCGGCGCGATGCCCTCGTCCTCGACGTAGGCGTTCACGCCGACGAGCTTCCACTCGTCGCGGGCGATCTTGGACTGGAACGCGTAGGCGGCGTCGGCGATCTCGGAGACGAACCAGCCGTCGTCGACGCACGCGATCACGCCCTCGAGGATCGAGCCCGAGCCCTCCTCGAGGAGGTGCGCGAACACCTCCTCGGCCTGGCGCTCGAGCTCGTCGGTCAGCTCCTCGACGAACCAGGACCCCCCGAGCGGGTCGGCCACGTGCACGACGCCCGACTCCTCGGCGATGACCTGCTGGGTGCGCAGGGCCAACCGGGCCGCGTGCTCGGTGGGCAGCGCCAGGGCCTCGTCGAAGGAGTCGGTGTGCAGGCTCTGCGTGCCGCCGAGCACGCCGGCCAGCGCCTCGATGGCCACGCGGACGAGGTTGACCTCGGGCTGCTGGGCCGTCAGCGAGACGCCGGCGGTCTGCGTGTGGAAGCGCAGCTGCAGCGAGCGGTCCTTCGTGGCGCCGTAGCGATCGCGCATCCAGCGGGCCCAGATGCGCCGGGCGGCGCGGTACTTGGCGATCTCCTCGAAGAAGTCGATGTGCGCGTTGAAGAAGAAGCTCAGGCGGGGCGCGAACTCGTCGACGTTCGAGCCGGCCGCGACCGCGGCCTCGACGTAGGCGAACCCGTTGGCCAGCGTGAAGGCCAGCTCCTGGGCGGCCGTCGATCCGGCCTCGCGGATGTGGTAGCCCGACACCGAGACGGGGTGCCAGCGGGGCAGCTCGGCGGCGGCGAAGCGCACGACGTCGGTGACCAGCCGCACGGACGGCCGCGGCGGGAAGACGTACTCCTTCTGCGCCTGGTACTCCTTCAAGATGTCGTTCTGGATCGTGCCGCTCAGCGCGGAGCGGGCCACGCCCGTCTTGTCGGCCACCTTGACGTACATGGCCAGGATCGGTGCGGCCGGCGAGTTGATCGTCATCGACGTGGAGACGGCGCCGAGGTCGATGCCGGCAGAAGAGGGTCTCCATGTCGTCGAGCGTGTCGACCGCGACCCCGGCCCGGCCCACCTCGCCCTTGGCCAGCGGGTCGTCGGAGTCGCGGCCGAGCAGGGTCGGCATGTCGAAGGCGGTCGAGAGCCCGTCGCCGCCGGCGCGCAGCAGCTCCTTGAAGCGGCCGTTGGTGTCGGCGGCGGTGCCGAACCCGGCGAACTGGCGCATCGTCCAGAGGCGGGAGCGGTACATGGAGGCGTACGGGCCCCGCGTGTAGGGGAACTGGCCGGGCAACTCGGCGTCGGCCGGGCCGTACACCGGGTCGAGCGGCACGCCCGACATGGTCTCGAAGCGCGCTCCGCGCACGGGAGAGCGGTCGAATTCGTCCTGCCAGCTGTCTCGATCGGCCACCGGCCAATCCTAATGGGCGGTCCGCGGACCCGCTCTAGCCCGCCAAGGCCCCCCGGACGATGCGCAGATCGGGTGCCGGATTGGCGTTGGCAACCAGCAGCTGGTCGAAGGAGGCAGCCGAAACGGGTCGGGCGAAGTAGAAGCCCTGCGCCACGTCGCAGCCCAGGTTCCTCAGCTCCTCCAGCTGTGCCACCGTCTCGACGCCCTCCACCACGGTCGTCGACCCGATCGCCTGCGAGAGCGCGACGACGGCCGAGACGATGGCCGACTTGACCTGGTCGCGGTCGATGTCGCGCACGAAGCTCTGGTCGATCTTCACGACGTCGATCGGGAACCGAGCCAGGTAGCCGAGCGAGGAGTGACCGGTCCCGAAGTCGTCGATGGCCACCCGCACCCCGAGGTTGTGCAGACGGTTCAGGATCGTCGACGTCAGTTCCACGTCGTCCATGGCCAGGCTCTCGGTGATCTCGAGGCACATCTGGCGCCGGGTCGACCGACGTGGCCTGGATCACGCTCGCGATCTCCTCGGCCAGACCGTCCTGCTGGAACTGCCGGGCCGAGAGGTTCACGCCGACCTGGAGGGACAGCCCGTGTGTCTCGTGCCACGTCTTGGCTTGCAGGCACGCCTGCTCGAACACGGCGCGGCCGATCGGCAGGATCGTGCCGTTGTCCTCGGCCAGCTGGATGAACTGCGCCGGCAGCAGAAGGCCGTGCTCCGGGTGGTTCCAGCGCACCAACGCCTCGGCACCGACGATCCGGCGGTCCGCCAGCGAGACCAGTGGCTGGTAGACGACTTCGATCTCGTCGCGCTCGACCACGTGGTGGAGGGCGGTGTCGAGGTCGAGACGAGCGACGGAACGGCCACCCATGATGTCGGCGATCGAAGATCGCGTACTGACCGCCTCGTCCACGCTCCTTGGCCCGGTACATGGCGACATCGGCGTCGTGGAGCAGGTCGTCGCGGGACTTGCCGTAGTCGCTGAGGGCGACGCCGATGCTCAAGGAAGCCACGAGCTCGTGACCGCCACTGAGGGTGACGGGATCGCGGAGCGCATCGAGCAACGCGTCGACGACCCCGATGCGCGTCGTCGCGCGAGTAGATGCCCTCGAGCAGGATGACGAACTCGTCGCCGCCGAAGCGCGACAACGTGTCGCCCGCACGCACCGCGCGGCGCAGGCGCTCGCCGATGACGCGCAGGAGCTCGTCGCCCACCTGGTGGCCGAGATTGTCGTTGACGAGCTTGAAGCGGTCGACGTCACAGAAGAGCACGGCCACCTGGCTCCCGGTTCGGTCCGCCTGGAGCAGCGCGTGGTCGAGGTGGTCAAGCAACAACCGTCGGTTGGCCAGACCCGTGAGCGCGTCCTGGAACGCATGACGGGCCAGTTGTTCCTCGAACGCCTTGCGTTCGGACGTGTCGCGGAAGACGATCACCGCGCCCGGCGACGAGCCGCCCACAACGGGGGACGCCGTGACGTTGACCGGGAAGTGCGAGCCGTCGGGACGGTCGAACCTGGTCTCGTGGATGGTGACATTGCGCCGCAGCGACATGGCCCGCATGGCCGGGTCGAGCAAGAAGCGCGGCGTCTCCTCCGCCGACAGCAAGGGTCCCTCACCGCCGGTGCCCGAGCCGAGGGTGTACCACCCGAGCATGCTGGCGCCAGCGGGATTCATGAACGTCACTTCGCCGCGCTCACTGATGGCGCACACGCCCTCGCCGAGGCTGCTGGTGATGGTGGACAGGTGCTCGCGCTGTCGCTGCACCTCGCTGTAGAGGTGCGCGTTCGAGAGGGCGACGGACCCGACGGAAGCCAGCGCTTCGAGAAGGGCGCGGTCTCCGGGGTCGAAGGGCTCGGTCCGGCTGCGACCGGCGACGCCGAGCCACAGTGTCCGGTCGTCGAGCGACATCGGGGCCCACATCCCCTCGCCCTCTGGCGCCGTGGTCGGTCAGGGTGACCTCCGGCGAACGGAGCAAGCTGCGGACTGCACCCAGCACGGCGTCCTTTGTGTCCTCCGTGCCCATGGACCGGTTGACGTCGAGCGTCGCCTCGAACAGGCCGCGCAGCCGGGCGCGGTCGTGGAGCGCGTAGAACTGGCCGGCGCCGAGGTAGCGCACGATCAGCAAGGGCAGCACGGCGACCGGGAGGTAGGCCGGGTCGCGGGCGAGCAGCAGCGCCGTCGGGACGGCAATGCCGATGCCGCCCACTACGACCAGCAGCTTGCTCTTGAGGCCACCGAACACGGTGCGGTGCCACGGCGTCCCCGAGCGTCGTCATGATGGAGACCATCGCCGCGTTGTTCACCAAGAAGTAGCAGGCCGCGCCCGCAAGAGCGGCCAGGACGCCCGCATAGCCCACGTGGCTCCTCGGGCGTGCCGTGCAGCACGAGTAAACACGAGGGCGGCGACCCCGACCGATGTGATCACCTGCCCGGAGTTGAAGATCGACTTCGCGAGCGGGCGGCGCTTGATGGCCTGGGCGGCGAACGTCACGAACGCGAAGACCAGCACCGTCATGGCCGACGGCACGAGCAGGATCAAGAGGACGAAGAACCCTTCGTCGAAATCGATCCCGTCGGACTCGCCGTCGAAGTAGAGCGTCAGGGGCCAGATCCACGTCGCCGCCAGGAGCGCGCCGAACACGGCGGCAATGACGACGTCCATGCCGCCCGGCCAGCCGGCGTTCTCCATGGACACGAACGACAGCGCCAGCGTGACCAGGCCGGCGGCCGCCCAGAACGCGACCACCACCCGCGAGGACTTCGGAAGATTCACCTCGTTCTCCGCTCCGCCGCTACTCGTTGGAAGTCCAAATCAGTTCCAGGTCGATCCGTTCCAGGTCGATCCGTTCCAGGTCGATCCGTTCCAGGTCGATCCGTTCCAGGTCGAGCCGTTCCAGGTCGAGCCGTTCCAGGTCGAGCCGTTCCAGGTCGAGCCGTTCCAGGTCGAGCCGTTCCAGGTCGAGCCGTTCCAGGTCGAGCCGTTCCAGGTCGAGCCGTTCCAGGTCGAGCCGTTCCAGGTCGAGCCGTTCCAGGTGGATCCGTTCCAGGTGGACCGTTCCAGGTCGAGCCGTTCCAGGTCGAGCCGTTCCAGGTCGAGCCCGTCCAGTTGCCGGGGTTCCACGACGACGGGGCACCCGCTGCTTCCAGGTTGACGGTCTGTCCGAGCTGAGTTGGCTGTCGCCGGCACCGGCTGATTCAACGTCATCGGCGCGGCGCCCGCCGCGGCGGCGACGTTCAAGATGCCGTGGCCGTCGACGAACGGGTCCCCAACGGGACCTGGCGCCGTGGTGCCGAGGAGCGTCCCCTTCACCGTGTTCGGCGTGTACGACGGGTCGGCGGAGAGCAGCGAGGGCGGCGGCACCGCTCGTGACGGCCGCGCTGAACGACGTGCCGGACCCGACGAAGTTCGCGCTGCCCACCCGAGCCGACGGGTTCTGCGTGTCGATGGTCGAACCCGGGTCGCGGAGGCTCACGACCGAGCGACCCGACGTGACCAAATCCGGCTTGAACCAGCCGTCGGGATTGGTCGGCCCGACACTGCTGAACGTCGTCATGGTGTCGTTGGCCGGGTTGGCCTGCGCCCCGTCGTCAACGGCGCCGGACGTGATGACGAGCGGGTCGTCGTCCGGGCGAAGTGATCGAGCCGTTGCCCGGGCCCGAGTTGCCGGCCGACGTCACGACGGTGATCCCCGACTGCCACGCCTTCTCGACCGCCTGGTCGAGCGGGTCGACGACGGTCGACTCGATCGGCAGGTAGCCGAGCGACATGTTCAGGACGCGGATGTTGTCCGTGGTCTGGTTGGCGATGGTCCAACCCACGCCGGCGATGACGGTGGCCAGGTCGGTCTGGCCGCTCGCGCCCGCCACCTTGACCGATACGAGGCCGGCTCCGGGAGCCTCACCCGTGTACGCACCGTTGGAAGACGCTCCGTTGCCTGCGATCAGCCCGGCGACGAAGGTGCCGTGGCCGTAACTGTCCTGCCAGGGATTGCCCCCGCCCGAGAGGTCGACGCCGTCGACCATGCGGCCGGCGAAGTCGGGGAGCGCTTGGATGCCGGTGTCCAGCACAGCGACGTTGACCCCGGCGCCGGTGATCCCCTGTGCCCACAGCTGGGAGGCCCCGGTCTGCTGGGAGAACGCGTCGGAGGGGGCGTGGCCCGACGGGTCGACGGACCCCTCTACGTTCACGGTGAGGTCGGGAGTGACCACGATGCCGGGCACGGCCTCGAGGAGCGAGACCTCCAGTGAGTTCAGCTGTGTTGTGACTGCATTGACAAACGAGAGGGTGTTTCCCGCCGTCGCACCCACACCACTGAGCGCATTGAGCACCGTTCCGAGCGTTCCGGCCGGTGCCGAGACGATGTACTCGGCCGAGCCTCCGCCAAACAGCCCTGCCTGCGCAGGTGCCGGCAGCGCCATGACCGATGTGCTCAGCGCAGCGACGCCTGCGAGAACGAATCCGCCCAACCGGACACAACGACGACCCATCGAGTGATGGGCACGACGCAATATCGCCATGCTTCCCCCTCCCCCAACTTCCTCCGCCTCGGAAGGTAACACCGGGGTTACGGGACTTCAACGCCTTTAGTCACTCTTTATAGGCAATTCGGCCCTAATTTGGCCCAGTTGTTCTACTTGTGTCCGCGCTGACCAGCGATTGTGGACATCGGGTAGCAGTCAGGTTGCGGAGCGCGTTGCTGGGTCGAACCGCTCAGGCCTGCCCCTGGTGCCGCCCCTCGACCTGTTCGGCCTTGTAACTCCGATACCGGTGCCAGAAGACGACTGCGACGGCAACTACTGCGAGCGCGACCAGGACGTAGCCGGCGTAGCTAAAAACTTTGACCACATGGTCATACGTGCCGGCGAGGCTGTAGCCGATCGACGCCAGCGCACTGCACCAGATGGCGCAGGCGATCACTGTGAACAAGAGGAACTTGCCGATCGCCATTTCGCCCAGTCCGGCCGCGAACGACACGAAGGACCGTAAGAGCGGGATGAACCGGCCGAAAAACACGACCGGTTCGCCGCGCCGGGCGAACCACGCCTCGGCTCGGTCCAGATCCTTGTGGGTCAACAGCACGTATTTGCCAACCCGGTCGACGAGTGGCCGGCCGCCGTAGCGACCGATGGCGTAGCCGGCCGCCGATCCGAGCAGCTCGCCGAGTGTGGCGAGGACGATGACGACAGCCAGGCTCAATGGCTCGCCTTGGCCGCTCACCTTGCCGGTCGCCAGAGCGCCACCACCGATGATGGCCAACTCGGAGCCGACGGGCAGCCCCATGGACGAGATGAAGCTCAGCACGAAGACTGCCGCATACCCTGCTGAGACTAGAAAGTGAGTCACGGCCTACCTTGCTTCCGCCAGTCGTTTGGCGCTCATCTTTGGCGCCAGCATGGCAAGGCGCAAGCCGAATTGATGCGCCTCAAGGCTGAATTGCATTCGCCTCAAGTCGGAAATCTGCTGGATCGGGTGCCTTCCTAACGGCGCGAGGTCCCGCCCGACGTGACGACGGGCATCGTCGTGGTTGTCGTCGGCGGAACCGTCGTCGTGGTCGTCGTCGCAGCCGAAGCCCCAGTTCTGGTCGTGGGAGGCGCGGCGGTACCGGACGTGGTTGGCAACACGGTTGACCCTGTCGTGCCGGGTTGCGGCGGTGGAGCGGTCGCGGCTGCGCCGGGATGCTCCGAGGCGACCAGGATGCCGATCCAGGCCGTCGCCCCGCCGGCACCCAGCACGATCGCTCCGGTGAAAAAACGGATGCGAGCCTGCGCCCGCTCGCGTGCTCGGGCTGCGTGTGGACGCCGCACACGACGGACGGACTCGGGATCGCTGGATACGTGGACGCGAGAGGGCGACGGGCTCATCGGCGCACCCGACGTTATGAACAGAACCTGACGCGCGGATGACGGCTCCCGATAGTGATCGGTGACCTGCACCTCGTAGCCTGAGTGCATGTCGCTCAGGAGATCGAACGCGCCGTGAGAGTCCTCGTCGCCGAAGACGACACCGCGCTGCGATCCGTGCTCGAAAGGGGCTTGCGCGAGAACGGGTATGTGGTGGACTCGGTCGGCGACGGCTCAGCGGCCCTGCGCCATCTGCGCGCCTACGACTACGACGTGGCGATCCTCGACTGGCGCATGCCCGAACACACCGGAGTTGAGGTCATCGAGGAATTACGGCGGGCGGGCGATCGCACGCCGATACTGATGCTCACCGCGCGGGATACCGCGTCTGACCGCGTCACCGGATTGGACAGCGGTGCCGACGACTACCTCGTGAAGCCGTTCGAAATCTCCGAACTCTTCGCACGAATCCGCGCACTGCAGCGACGTCCGCCTCTGACGATGCAGCCCGTACTGGAGTGTGCTGATCTGTGCTTCGACCCGGCGACGCGGGTGGTTTCGGTGTCGGGCCATCCCATTGCAGCGACAGCGATCGAGACCTCCTTGATCGAACTGTTGCTTCGGCGATCTCCCACTGTCGTGACGCGCCGCATGATCGCGCTGCAGGTGTGGAACGACGAGGCGGACGCCGTCGGCTCGAACACGATCGACGTCCACATCGGGCGGGTGCGCGCCAAGCTGACGGGCAGCCGCGCGCAGATCGAGACCGTACGTGGCTCGGGCTATCGGATGAGCGAGGGATGAACATCGCGCGAGCGCATCGGCGCCATGTCGTCGCGTGTTGCGGCCATCACGACCCTGCTCGTGATGGCCTGTTATACGGTTGCCGCGGTCGTCGTCAACGCGATCGTGACGCACCACTTGATCGCTGACGTCGACGCCCGCCTGTCGGACCGGGTTGAGGACGCCCTGCCCCGTCCAACGCCTGAGAGAGGGTCACTCGAGACACCCGACCTCGACGACGCACCATCGTTCTTGTGGTCCGTCAGCTCGACTGGCGCGGTCACCCCGCTGACGCAGGGGGCGCCAAAATTGCCCGCATCGAGCTGGGGTTCCTCGCCAGTGTCCCTGTCCTGTCGGCAACTCCACATTCCGCTTCGATTCGGTGCGAGCCCCCGGCAAGACTCTCGTCGCCGGCCAGAGCATCGCCAACGCGTCGAACATACAGACGACGTTGTTGCTGGCGGAGATCGCTTTTGGCGTCATCTTGGCCGTCGCCGTCTTCTGTGGCGCCATCATGGTCGGCCTGCGAGCGGCAGCGCCATCGGAACTCGTTCGTCGCCGCCAAGCCGAGTTCACGGCGGACGCCTCCCATGAGCTGCGAACGCCGATCGCGGTCATCGAGGCCGAGGTTGATCTGGCCCTGGATCGTCCCCGTGATCCCGACGCATATCGGGATGTCTTGGAACGTGTGGGCCACGAGAGCACGAGGCTCCGGTCCATCGTCGAGGACTTGCTGTGGCTGGCTCGCGCCGACGACGAGCCCGTCCCAGCGGACGCGCTCGCAGTAACGGACGTGGCCGCTGTCGTGGACTCCTGCGTGCATCGCTTCGGCGCCGTGGCGGAGACCAACAACGTGGCTCTGACTCTCGAACGAGTGGGTCCCGGACCATTCACAGTGCAGGCATCAGCCGCATTGGTCGAGCGCCTCGCCGGCGTCCTCATCGACAACGCGTGCAAGTTCGCCGGTGAAGGCGGACGGGTCGAGGTCAGTGTCCGGTGCGTTGGAAACCGCGTCACGTTACGCGTCGACGATTCGGGTCCGGGGATCCCGGACGACCAACGCGAAGCCGTCTTCGACCGTTTCCATCGTGCCAGCGACGCCACCGTCGGCACGGGACTCGGCTTGGCCATCGCGGATTCGGTAATCCGATCGACCCAGGGCTCTTGGGAAATCGGAGTGGCAGAGCTGGGTGGCGCGCGGATGGAGGCGAGCTGGCGCCGCACGTTGCAACGCCGGGCGAAGACGCCGCCCGCGACCGAGCTCCCTTTTACGGATTCCTTAGCCTGAACCGCCGGAGTTTCATCTTCCTGTCAGCGTCTGCCCACTACGCTGGGGACATGGGAAATTGCCCTCGGCTTCGGCGCGGCCACATAATTCCTGGCCAGCGCGTTGCCGTCTTTGTCGGGGACGTCACCGCCACCTCACCGACGTGACCCGCCGGGTGAGGGCATCCCTGTCATGCCCGACCGGCGCTCTACCACTCGTGGATCGCCCATGTTAAGTCCCCCGATCGAAGACGATCTGGACGTCGAGCTCGATCAGCCGAACCCGCAGTCACATCGAAGGTCTCGCTGGTCGCGCTCACGGAGGCACCGACGCCGTCGGCGCATCTTCGCGGCGATCGGCCTGGTCCTCGCTGTCTGCCTCATCTGGTTGGCCGTCTCCATTGGCGGGGCACTGACCAACCCAGCGCTCGGGAGTTCCGCGGGCGCCCGCTTGGCGGAGTGGTTCCGGGAACACGGTGGTGCGTCGATCGTCAACTGGGCGGAGAACGAGTGGTACTCGCACCATCCACCGAAGGTCGGCGGTGCGCTCCCCAAGGGCACCATCCACAATCCGAAGACGGCGACGACCGTACCGGCAACAGCGGCCGTGTCGCACCTCCCCGCGCCTGCACCCATCGTGCCGATCGCCAGCCCATCCGTCGCCGGCGAAGGGCAGTGGTCACCCGCCGGCCGCCTCGTCGACGGGGTACCTGCGGTGTACACCACTGAGCTGCGGCCCAGCGCGATCCACACCAGTTACGTGGTCGGCGTGGCGTGGATGGATACGACGCTCTTGCACGCGACGCTCTACTCGGGCAGCCAGATCCCAGGGGGCGGGCCGTACACGCACACCGCGCCGATCGCTCCGACAGATGCCACATCGTTGGTGACGGCCTTCAACGCTGGCTTCCTGATGTCCGGCGCCAACGGCGGTTACTACACGGACGGCAAGATCATCGATCCGCTGCGCACCGGTGCTGCCTCCTTCGTCGTCTACAGAAACGGTTCTTCGACGGTTGGTGAATGGGGCCGGGACGTGTCCATGAGCTCCGAGCGTCGTATCCGTGCGCCAGAACCTGGACCTCCTCGTCGACAACGGCCAGGTTGTCCCCGCGGCCTACAACTCCAGCGCAACACAGTGGGGCGCCACCCTCGGCGGTGCGCTCTACGTCTGGCGTTCGGGGTTGGGTGTCACGGCCAATGGGGCGCTGGTGTACGTCGGAGGCCCTGGGCTCGACATCGTCGATTTGGCCAACATCCTGGTCAAGGCCGGAGCGGTGCGAGCCATGGAACTCGACATCAACACCGATTGGGTGAACTACAGCATCTACCAGCCGTCGACGCCGACGGGTCAAGCGAGTCCAGCCAACGGCACCCTATTGTTGCCGGGGATGACAGGCGGACCTTCCCGTTACTTCGCATCATGGTGGGCACGTGACTTCATCACGATGTCGGCCGGAACCCCGAGCCGCGGCTGACGCGGTGTACGACGCATTCGGCCACCCCCAGTCAGTCGTCGTCCTCGGCGGCACCTCCGACATCGCACGGGAGATCGTCAATGTGCTGTCGAGCCAACGTTGTCGCACCGTGGTCCTTGCGGGGCGCGACGCGTCAGCATTGAAACGAACCGCCGGCGACATCAGCCGGTCGATCGCCAACGTGGCCACGGTCACCTTCGATGCGACTTCGATCGACGACGTCGAAAAATCGGTCCGGCTGTGTTTCGAGGCAGCGAACGAACAGGTGGACCTCGTGATCATGGCGGTCGGAGAGCTCGGGGTCCAAGAAGCCGACGAAGCCGATCCCCGCCGCATCGCGCAGATGATGATGGTCAATGTCACCTGGCCGTGCGCCGCGCTGGCTGAAGTGGCCGCGCGGCTGCAGCGGCAGGGTCACGGCAGGATCGTCGTGCTGTCCTCGGTCGCGGGCTTCCGGGTCCGGCGGTCGAACTACATCTACGGCTCGACGAAGGCAGGTCTCGACGGGTACGCGGTTGGGCTCAGCGAAGCGATGCGCGGCACCGGGATCTCGGTACACGTCGTACGGCCCGGATTCGTCCACACAAAGATGACCGAAGGCCGACCGGCGGCTCCCTTTGCTGTGCAACCCGAGCGGGTGGCGCAAGACGTCGTCCGCGGCGTTGAGCGTGGTGACACGATCATCTGGTCACCGGGCGTTCTGCGGTATGTCTTTTCGGTCTTTCGGCTGCTTCCGCAGGCCGTCTGGCGGCGACTCCCCGGCTGACGCCCGATGCTGTTCATTGAGTACGACGTCCAAGCCGACGGCGAGATCGAGCTCGTTGCTCTCGTGAACGCCATCGACGAGGATGGGCACGACCCGGACGGATCTTCGTGGCTGCAATGGCGCGTCACCGAGTTCGACGACGACGGACTCGGTTGCGTCGGCGTCGCACCGGCCGACCTCATGCTGATGGAGAATACGGACGACTCCGATGAACTCCGAGCCATCGTCGAGCGCATCATCCTCGCCGACCGGTCGGCCAAGGAGGGCGCACCATGACCACCACCCGGTCACAGCTCTACCGGTTCGCACGCGATCTCGGGAACATCGAGGCAGTCGAACACGGGTACAGCCGCGGTGGTCTTTCCGGAGCCGCCGGAGGGGCGGCTCAGCGAGAGGCAAGGCGGGTGATCTACCGCGCGGGAAACCGACAGATCAACCGGTTTGTCCGCGCATTTGGACTGGGGCCGAGGCGCCGGTAGTTCCTCCCGAGCGATCAAGGGCCACTTCCGACTCCGTTCATCCCATGCCTACGCAGGACCAACGGCTCCCCTTCCAGCTCAGAGGCCAATATGTGCCCGTTGCTTCCGAATGGCTTTGGGGGTGTCCCTTTAATAGGCGCCGCTCAAGGAAATCCCATGGTGGGTCGATAGTGAACAGAGAAACGGGCGTTGGTACGGCGAGTGCCGGCGGCGAGTGCCTTAGTGCTCTTGGCGGGAGGAGCAGCGGATGGGGACTGCGGACGAGGTGCTTGATCGACCCGTCGAACTCGAGGATTTTCTTGCTCGAGCCAACCGGCCGTGGAACCCGATCCAGGTAGCGGGGCGGCATTTCAACGCGCTCATACGTGACGACGCAGCCACTCCCGTATTGGCCGATTTCGATGATCTTTATGACGTGGCCGATTTGGCGGTCCACTGGATCGAGCACCACCCATGTCCCGACAAGCAGCTCGAAAGACGGCTGCGGGCGCAAATGATGGCGTACCGCGCCGTCGCCGATACCGTGCGTTGCACGATCACCGAGGAGGACGGTGACCTCATGGTGGCGCGGTTGAACCACCTCCGTAGGGTGATCGATCTACACGCACAGGCAATCGACGAGTCGACACAACTCGAGGCAGAGGGCTTCACCGGCAAAGGCGAGGAAGCAGCGAGCATCCTTCCCTTGCGCCGTCGGGTTCCGCGCCAACTGGCGGGCTGGTCCGGAACGTGCCTTATGGATGGCGAACCCGAAACCGAACGACGAGAGTGCCGAGTCGTGGACATCTCGATGTTGGGGCTGGGTCTGGTATTCCAGCACCCCTCGCCCTCCGATCTAGTCGGTGGTCGCGTCGGCGTCGAAGTTTCCGCCGTTGAGGATCGGGTCAACATCCGCCTCGAAGGCATCGTGAGGTACGCGACGGTATCTTCTGGGGGATCCGTCCGAGTGGGGGTCGAATTCGACGACGATGCGGACAAGGAGTCGTACTGCATCACGACGGACACCACCAGCAGCCGGCGCTGATCATCCTGCGGTCGTGTCGTCGAGACCTCGCCGTGCCGATTCGTCGACCTCCCGCAATGGCTCGTTGCGGCTGGGCCTCCAGAAGACCCCATCAACACGCCACGCCTCACGCCGGAGCCGCTGCTTGTCGATCTTCATGCTGGCGAGCTTCGGCAACTCGGACATGACCCGCACAAATGCCGGCCGCCATTTCGTGCCCAGGTCTGGCTGTGCATCAAGGAAGTCGTCGAAGGAGCCCGGGGCGAAGGTGGCGCCGGCCTCGAGTTCGATGGCGGCCATCACGCGGTCTCCTACAGGGTCGTCGGGCACCGCATAGACCGCGACCGAACGCACGCCTGGGTAACGCGCCACGATGGCCTCGACCGGTGCCGCGGCAAAATTCTCTCCATCCACTCTCAGCCACTCGTTGGACCGGCCGGCGAAATAGAACCAGCCGTCGTTCGTCACGGTAGGCGAGGTCACCGGACCAGTACGCGCCCCTCCTGAAGCGATCACTCGTCGCGTCCTCGTTCTTGTAGTAGCCCTCGAAACCGCTCGTTGGCTGCGTCTCGACGATCTCTCCGATCGCCTGAACCAGGTTTGTCGGTCGTCCATCGGGGCCGAACTCCACGGGCGGACATTCACGTGCTGTGGCGGCGTCGAGCACCTTGACGCTCGGATCGGCCGCACCCAAAGCACCATCGGGCATCGAGGAGTCCCGCCGGATGATGATGATCCCTTCGGTCGAGCCGTAGCTGTCCCGAACTGTGCAACCGAAGCGGCGGGCAAACTCTCGGATGTCCTTCACTGACGCTTCATTGCCGATGGCAAGGCGCAGCGGATTGTCTGCGTCGTCAGGTTGCTCCACAGTCGCCAACACGTAGTTGAGGACCTTGCCGGTGTAGGTCAGCATCGTTGCTCCATAGCGGCGGACGTCCTCCAGCGTTCCAGATGCCGAGAAACGGCTCCGCGATGCCAGCGGCACGCCAGCGGCAATGGCGGACGCCCAGCCAGTAAAGAGCGAGCTCGAATGGAAGAAGGGAAGCGGTGCGTAGACCGCATCGTTCTCTGTCAACTGAGCGACCGTGGCCACGTGCCCGCCGGTGCGGCCAAAGCGACCCTGCGTGCACCGAACAGCCTTGGGCAGACCGGTGGAGCCCGACGTGAAGATGAGGAGGAACAGGTCATCCTCTGTGACGGCGCGCTCTGGCACCCGGCACTCCTGTTGGACCACTTCCGACTGGTAACTCGCGTCGTCAACGAACCGGACCCGCTCGGGTGCGACTCCCGTGTGGACTCCCTCAATGAGCGGGAGGTAGGTCCTGGAGGTAACGAGGAGCTGACACTCGGTGTGCCTCACCAACTGGGCCAGCTGCTCTCCTCGATAGGTCGAGTTGATGCCAACGACCACGGTTCCGGACACTGCAGCTGCCGCCAAGCCAGAACAAGTAGTCGGGCACATTGTCGAGAAGGACGCCGACGTGTGGCGGAAGGTCACGGTCCCGCAGGGAGTCGAACAGCGCGACACGCCGCGCTGCCTCTTCGATGAGCTGGCGGTACGTCCATTGTTCCTCTTCGAAGCAGAAGGCGATCGCCTCGTCGTCAGCTCGCTCGAGCAGGAGCTCGGCGGCGGTCGTCATTGCAATGGAGGGCCGACAACCAGCCCGGGGCGCGGCCACGACGCTTCGACCACGCTGCCGCTGCGCGAAAGGGTGATCACCGCGCGACGACCATCCGGCCCCCCAAACGCAATGTTGGTCGTGATGTCGCCGGGGATCGGATACACCTCCGCCTCCTCCCCGTCGGGCGTGATCACCACGATGCCATCGGCGATCGCACCGATCGCGATCCGACCGTCAGCTTCGATCCCGAGAGAGTCGAAGGAGAATGGCGTCGCCGCCAAGCACATCCCCCCGTGCCTGACGGCAAGTGAGCCCGCAGAAGCCCGAACCTCACCGGGTCCCGCCAGGTTCCACACCCACAGCCTCCCCGTGTGGGTCTCCGCGACGTACACCTTTGTCCCGTCCGGAGACAGGCCGACGCCGTTCGGGCCAAGGAGCGGGAATGCCACTTCGCGCACGACTGACCCGTCGGATGGGACGTAGTAGAGCCCGCCTCGATCGACGCTGGCGTGCCGGCCTTTGCCGTGATCCGTGAACCACAACCCACCAACCTCGTCGAACACCAGGTCATTGGGACCCCGGAGCGGACGGCCGGCGCATTCGCGATGCAGGACGGTCACCTCGCCGGTTTCCAGGTCGACCCGCTCGAGCCAGCCGCCGGTGAAACCCGGTGGTTCGTTCGTGTGGGTGGCCCGGTCGATCGGGATCCGCACGCCTCCCTCGACCTCGCTCCACAGAAAGCCACCGTTGTTCGCAACGATCCCGGTCGTGGGGGTCTCGAGCGCCAGGCCGTTCGGCCCACCGCCCGGGGATGCGACCACGTCGACCGATCCGCTTCGAATCCGCAAAACCCGGCCTCCGTCGATGTCGACGGCGAACACGGTCCCATCGGACGCCACCACCGGGCCTTCGGTGAAACCCTGGCCGGCGGCCAGGACTTCGAACTGCAGCGGCTCCCGAACGATCGTCTTCATGGTGCTCCCCGAAAATCGAATTCGACTTCGATACTAAAATAGTGAAGCGTAGCGCCGGCGGCGCGAGGTCCGTTCGGGAACTAACCGAGGCCGATACCGTGGGCCGCGAACCTGGACGAAGGGAGGAAGCGTGGCCAGCGTGGCGCGAGCCAGCGTCGACGACGGGAATGCGCGGCCGCCACGCCCCGCTCTCCCGCAAGGGATTGCAAACCCGCGCCCGGCTGCTCGAAGCGGCAAAGACGGTCTTCGAACGAGACGGCTTCCTCGACGCGAGGATCGTCGACATCACCGACGGCGGCCAACCTCGCACCGGGTGGCTTCTACCACTACTTCGACTCCAAGGAAGAGCTGTTCCTCGAAGTGGCGCAGATGCAAGAGGAGCGCTCACCGCGCCCGTCCGACGACGCGTCCGGCGAACAGGACGAGCCTTCACCTGCAGAGAGCATCCGACGGGCGAATCGCCTGTACCTCGAGCGCTACCGCGACGAAGCCGCACTTATGGGTGTGATCGAACAAGTCTCACGCTTCGACGAGGACGTCAACGAGGCGCGGATGGCGACGATGAAGCATTTCGTCGAGCGCGCCGAGCGGTCGATCCGGAAGTTGCAGCGTCTGGGAAAGGTCGACGAGCGGCTCGATCCCTCTATGGCCGCCGATGCCTTGGGGGCCATGATCGCTCGTGTCGCCGAGCTTTGGCTCGTCCAGGGGTACCGCGACTACGACTTCGAGAAGGCGGTCGACCAGCTGAGTCTCCTCTGGGCGAACGCACTCGGCCTGCCCGACCAGGAATCAATGCGCAAGACCTCATCTCGAGCGCGTTCACGTCGGTAGCCTCTCCGGCCCGCTCCCGACCTCCTGGCCGTCGCCCGGCTGAGTCTCATCCCCCTCCATCGTGGGGTGCTGTCCCCGAGCTACGAACGCCCGCAAACAATTCGGGCAGCCAAGGCTCAATGCCGGCCGAGGCCTGGGGCGGCTGATCGTGACAGGGCAAGAGCACGAGATGACGGGCGCCGGCACGCACGAATGCCACCAAACGATCGACCACCATCTCCAGGGTGCCGGCCACGGCGACCCGGTCGACGAGTTCGGTGAAGTCTTGCGCGTATGTGGCACCCAAGAACTGCGCCGCCCGCCGGCGCGCGTTCTGTCGATTCGCGTCGACCGAGACCATTACGTACGCCATCCAGTGGAACCCGTCCAGCGATCGCCCCTCTTGCTCGGCCAGATCCTGGATCGTCGCCACTGAGCGCGCGATAACGTTCGACGGAGTAGAGATACGGCATCCACCCATCTCCGAGAAGTGCGGCTCGTCGCATTGCGGGCCGTCGTCTCCCCGTGACCACGATCGGTGGTCCGCCGGTATTTGTCGGAGCAGGGTGGATGCGCAAGCCCGAATACTGGAAGTGCCGTCCGGAGTAGTCGACCGGCTCGGACGTCCAAAAGCGCCGCAACAGACCGATTGATTCGTCGAGGCGCTGGCCGCGTTCCTCGATGGGCACGCTCGCTGCCGCGAAATCATCCGGATACTCGCCGCCCGCTCCCACGCCCACCACGAGACGTCCTTGTGCCGCGCGGTCAATATCCGCAAGCTGTTTGGCGGCGACCGGCGGCGGATACCACGGAAGCACGAGCGTGGCCGTTCCAATGGTGGCGACCTTGCTCTGCTCCGCGAGCCGGGCCAACCATACGATCGGTTCGGGAGCAGGTCGCGGCGAAGCTAAATGGCCGCCCACCCACAGCGAATCGACACCGGCCTGCTCGAGTGCGCGTACAGACGACGTGTTCTGAGGTGCCACCATGCCGATACGGACGGGCTCCGCCGTCGACGAAAGGCGTGGGTCTGATCTGCTTGATTCTGGGATCGCCACGCTCTGAGCTTGTCACCCTACGGACGCGGTTCGTGAGGAATTTGGAATTGGCTATCAGTTGGCGGTCTACTATCCCGCCAGCGCGAAGTCCTCTGCGGGTGGCCGATATCAAGCGCAGGCAACGCAACACGCCGGAAGGAAATGATGAAGATCGCCATCGTCGGAACGGGTGCCATGGGCTCGGTTTACGCGGGCCGCTTTGGCAAGGCCGGGCACGAGGTGTGGGCCATCGACGTCTGGCTGGCGCACATCGATGCAATAGCCAGCTCGGGCCTCACCGTCTCAGGTGCCAGCGGAAGTTTCGTCGTCGAAGGCATATATGTCGGAAATACCCCGGCTGACGCTGCCCCTTGCGACCTATGGGTGATCGCTACCAAGGCGGCGGCGGTTGATGATGTCGCGGCGCAGATCGCACCGCTCCTCGAGCCCGGCAATGTCGTCATGGCCTTCCAAAACGGACTTGGGGCGGGTGAACGCGTCGCTCGCCGAATTCCGGAGCCTCACATCGTGATTGGAATCGCTGAGGGATTTGGCTCGTCGATACCCGAACCCGGCCATGTCCACCACGAGGGGATGCGGCTCATCCGAATTGGCGAGGTGAATGGAGGAATGACCGATCGGTTGCGCCAAATCGAGCAGCTGTGGCTCGAAGCCGGATTCAACGTCAAAGCCTTCGCCGACGTGAGCGTGATGATTTGGGAGAAGTTCCTTTGCAACGTGACACTCAGCGCACCGTGTGCCGTGTTCGACGTCACCGTGGGCGAGTTGATGGCAGATCCGGACGCCTGGAAGGTCGCGCTCGGGTGCACGGCCGAGGCCTACCACCTGGCGGTGACCAAAGGTGTCGAGTTTCCATTCGATGATCCGCTGCGCTATGTGTCCGAATTCGCAGCCACCATCCCGAACGTGAGCCCGTCGATGCGCCTTGATCACCTGGCGCGACGACGCTCAGAGATCGACGTCATCAATGGACAAGTCGTAACTCTCAGTCATGAACTAGGACTCGACGCCCCGTACAACGAGACGCTGTGTGCGATCGTACGTCGGCGTGAGTCGTACTTCAGGTGAGACAGCACCAAGAGCTATTGAGCGCGTTGAGGATGAATGCGACCCCGGATTAGGGCGGTCGACGAATCAGAGCAGGTGCTGCCACGCACTAATTGGGTACAGCGATTCGTTCCGCGAAACGCCTGTCTCGAGACAGCCCTCCGTCGTGAAGTCGCTACGGTGTCTTGATGACAGGGCCGCTCGAGGGCGTACGGGTTATCGAGCTCGGCGTCTGGGTCGCTGGTCCTGGAGCCGGTGGCATCCTGGCCGACTGGGGCGCCGACGTGGTGAAAGTCGAGCCACCGCTGGGTGATCCCGCTCGCGACTTCGGTCGGATGCTGGGAGGGGACTTACCGACCAACCCGGTGTTCGAGCTGGACAATCGGGGTAAAAGGAGCATTTCCCTCGATCTCTCGACGGAACGTGGGGTTGGCGTCCTGCACCAATTGGTGGCAGATGCCGACGTGTTGCTCACCAACCTGCGGCCTGCGGCGCTGGAGCGCATGGACCTCGGACCCAAGGAGACGTGCCGTCGTCATGAGCGCTTGGTCTACGCAATCATCACCGGCTACGGCCTCGATGGTCCCGACGCGGACCGTGGCGCGTACGACATCGCGGCCTTTTGGGCTCGCGCCGGCATCGCCGAGTCGCTCCGTGCTCCGGGTGGCCCCCTGCCGTTCCAGAGAGGCGGCATGGGCGACCACACCGTCGCAATGACGGGTGCTGCCATGGTCAGCGCTGCCCTGGTCGAGCGGGAGCGGACCGGACGGGGCCAGCTTGTCTCCACGTCATTGTTACGACAGGGGGTGTACACCATCGGCTTCGATGTCAACGTCGCCGTGATGTGGGGTCGAACACTCGGGATTGGCACCAGGGAAACCATGCACAGCCCCGTCCTCAACAACTACGCCGCGAGCGACGGCAAGTCGTTCTGGATTGTCGGCCTCGAAGGTGATCGTCATTGGCCCGCTCTCGCCCGAGCGGTAGGGCACCCCGAGTGGACCACCGATACGCGATTCGATAGCGCCAGAAATCGAGCCGTCAATGCTCGCGAGCTGATCGGATTGCTCGACGAGGTATTTGCCACTCGGACCCTTGAAGAGTGGGCAGCAGCTTTCGCCGAGGAACCAGAGCTCTTCTGGAGCCCCGTTAACACCATCGACGAGGTGGTCGCCGACGAACAGTTTCACGCCGCGCACTCGATAGTGGAGGTTCCCGACGAACAAGGGACGCTGCCCATGCTGGCGACTCCGGTTGACTTCGATGGCAGGCCGCCAGCGCCCCGCTGGCGCGCGCCGTTGCTCGGTGAACATACCCGAGAGGTTCTCCAGGAGTTGGGTCTCGACGAGGACGCCACCGCCGCCCTCGTCTCCGACGGGGTCGCGGTCGCCAACGCGGATTAGTCGGCGAACGGCAGAGACGACGAGCCCAAACTGCAGACTACGAATCCCGCGCCGAGATCGAAGGTCTGGCGGCTCCTCCAGTCATTGGACCGCTCCGTCGATCTTCGCCTGCATCACCTCGTCGGCGTCGAGGCCGAGTTCCGCCAACACGTCATCGGTGTCTGCCCCGAATTCCGGAGCACGGCCAAGCGGGTTCGGGGTGCGATCGAACTGCGCCGGGGACGAGATCAGCGGCAAGGCCACCGAGCCGTCGTACTCGACGGTCTGAACGAAGCCGTTGGCGACGGCCTGAGGATCCGTCGGTAGCTCGAGCACGTTCTGCATGACGTCCCACTGGCCAGACTGCGAGCCGAGAGCCGTCCGTGCTTGGTCCAACGACATGGCCGCGAAAGTGTGTTCCAGTTCCGCGATCGCCTCACCGGTGTTTGCTCCCAAGGCGTCAGGGGAGCTGAATCGCGGGTCGACCCGCAGGTCCTCCCGGCCGATTGCGACGAGCACGTCGTCCCAATACCGATCGCGTTGCAGCATGCACAGCGAGAGCCACCGGCCATCGGACGTCTGATAGTTGTTGACGAGAGGGTTGAAGATCTGAGGATTGGCGTCCCTGGAACTCGGACGTGTGGAGTCGTCCGCCGGCTGCTGCGCCATCATGACAGCGGCTCCGACGATGGGCATCTGGAGGCACCACATCGCCGTCCCCAGGAGGGCAACGTCGACGACCGCTCCCTCGCCTGTACGGGCCCGGCGGAACAAGGCGGCGGCCACACCACCGGCGAGTGCCATGCCGCTCAGCGAGTCGCCGAACGCACCGGCCGGTTGTCCGATCGGTCTTTTTGCGCCGGGTGGGGTCACCGTGGCACCCACGCCACCGCGGGCCCAAAAGCTGATGGAGTCGTAGCCGCCCTTTTCGGCCTCATCGCCCAGGGAACCCTGGCCAGTGCCGCACGCGTACACGACGGATTGGTTGACCGCTCGGATGTCGTCAATATCGATACCGAGTTGACGTCGCGTCGGGGGGAGGTAGCTCGTCAGGAACACGTCGGCCGTCTCGGCAGCCTTCAAGAGGATCTCGCGGGCGCGAGGGTGCTTCAGATCGAGGGCGACGCTCCGCTTCCCTCGGTTCCACGCCTCCCAGGGAAACGAAGGCCCCGACCCCCCGCCAATGCCGGCGTTGACGAGCCCCCGAAGTGGATCACCGGTCGGGGGCTCGACCTTGACGACGTCGGCCCCCCAGTCGGCCAATACGGCTCCGCACGAGGGGACAAAGGCCCAAGCCGAGACCTCGAGCACCTTGACCCCTTCCAGCACTCTCTCCACGGCAGACTCCCTTCCATCGCGGGCTCGCTGCATCTTGTGGCGTTTGACCCTGAATCGCAAAACGGTGTCTCGGATGCGTTGTCGGGACCAAGCCCGCACTCGAGGGAGGACTTCCCGCAAACGCGATCTTCAGGCTGACCCGGTGACGGGCTAGGCGACCACTCCGGCGACCTTGAGCTCGATGATCTTGTCTTGGTCGTAACCGAGATCCGTCAAGATCTCGTCGCAGTGCTCGTTGAATTCGGGACCACGCTTCGGGTGCCGCCACCGACCCGCCGAACTGCACCGGGGTCGTGACGAGGCGGTAGGGCGTGCCGTCTGCTGTCGCTGTTTCGCCGATGTAGCCGTTCGCCAGCGTCTGAGGGTCCTCGACCACTTCGAGGGTGTCCTGGGCGAAGGCCCATTGGCCCTCGAAGTCCTCGAGGCGTGTGCGCCACTCGCTCAACGTGGAAGCCAAGAAGATCTCAGCCAAGATCTCGCGCGCCACGCCCGCGTTCTCGGCCAACAGCTCAGGCGTCGCGAACCGTGGGTCGTCGATGAGGTCCTCGCGGCCGACGACCCGGCAGGCGCCTGGCCAGTAGTGGAATCCCTGGAGACACGAGAAGGCCAGGAACCGCCCGTCCTGGGTCCGATACGTACCGACCAGCGGATTGAACGGCGCCGTCGCGCCACCCGGGCCCGGTCGCCACGCATGGTCGAGCTGCAGGGAAAGGGCGATCGCCGGGCTCATGGCCCACATGCCAACGCCCAACAGCGAGACATCGACCGTCTTTGCCTCTCCCGTCCGCTCCCGATGGAAGAGCGCCCCGAGGATCCCTCCGGCGATCGTCATGCCGCCGATGGAGTCGCCGTACCCGGGCGCGGGCTGTCCCACCATGAATTCGGCATCGGTGGTGGTCGTCCCCATGGCGCTGGTACCACGGCACCAGAAGCTCAAGAAGTCGTAACCGCCGCGGTTCGCATCCGGACCCCGCTCTCCCGAACCGGTACCCGAGACGTAGACGATGTTGGGATTATGGGCGCGGATGTCCTCGGGCTCGATCCGCAGCCGTTTCCTCACCGCCGGGAGCTTGTTGGTGAGGAACACGTCGCTTGTCTCGGCCAGTTTGTAGATGAGCTCGATGCCGGCGTCGGTTTGGACGTCGATCCCGATGCTCTTCTTCCCCCGATTGGAGTGCTCGAGCAGGACGTGCACGTTGCCGAGCATCGGCATGACGCCGCTCGACGCCAAGCCCCGCATGGCGTCACCGCGCTCGGGGTGCTCGACCTTGATGACTTCGGCTCCCCAGTCGGCCAGGATGGCGGAGGCGGCAGGCACGAAGGTGTGCTCGGCGACTTCAAGGATGCGGACACCCTCCATGATGTCGGACAACGCTACTCCTCCATTTCTCCACGCCGAATGTCATCGATTCGGCGCGATCAGACTGACGAGATAGACGCCCATTCAAACAGATGCGGTCCAGGCGGCGCGGTGGAGCCAACCCTGGTCACGTTCGGAGGAGACCGATGGATGTCTCCGGGCGTGACGGGCTCCGAGCCGTGCATCGCCCGAAGATGGTTTGATGGGGACGACTCGACGCGTCCAGCAAGCAACGGGCTCTCAAGAACCGTTTCGAGATAGGAGGGCGATGGAATGGAACTCGACCGAAAAGCTGCAACGGTCAAAGGTCCAGCCGACTGGTTCACCGGAGACGTCTTCATCGACTTTCTGGCGCAGACCCACGGCGCGTCGCCGGCCACGGTGGCGCATGTGCACTTCACCCCCGGGGCCCGCACGGCGTGGCACAGCCATTCGGTGGGTCAGAGCCTGTACGTGACGGAAGGAGAGGGTCGGGTCCAGGCCCGCGGTGAACCGGTCGTCGTCCTACGGCCCGGCGACACCGTGTTTGCGCCCGGCGGCGAATGGCACTGGCACGGGGCCGGACCCGATCACCTCATGACGCACCTCGCCGTGAGCGAAGGCGAAGCCGCGTGGGGTGACCACGTGACTGACGAGGAGTACCGGAGCTAAGCGCCGGCACCCCTCGCCGGCCATCACTTGCGGTCCCGGCCCAGAATGCAGACGTTGGTGCCCGAGGACATCGAGACGACCTCGGCGTCTTCCACCTGATTCACGGCGGTCCCCCGGACTTGACGCACGGCCTCGGTGATGAGGTTCATCCCATGGAGGTAGGCCTCTCCGATCAGGCCGCCGTTGGTGTTGACCGGAAGCGATCCGCCACGGGCGATGGCACCGCTCGCCACGAAGTCCTTGAGCGTCGCCTTCTTTGCAGATGGCGAGCGACTCGAGGCCCATGTAGACGTGCGGGGAGAAGGCGTCGTAGATCATGGCCGCATCGAGGTCCTGGGGCCGCAACTCCCGCCATGGCATACGCGCGCCCTGGTGACCCAGGGTCCCGCCCGACACCCTGTGCGGCACCCAGCACGACCGCAGGGGTCTGCTTGAGGTCGCGCGCCCGCTCCGTACTGGTCACGACCAGCGCCACGCCCCCATCCGTCTCCTGGCAGCAGTCGAAGAGCCGGAGCATCGGCTCGACGATCCAGCGTGAGGCCTGGTGGTCCTCCACGGTGATCGGCCGCTTGTAGAACCAGGCCGCGGGATTGGTCGCGGCAAAATCACGGATCCCCACGATGTAGTCCGCAAAGTCCCTGTTCGTCAGGCCACGCGCGCGCATCCAAGGAAGCGTCTGCAGCGACAGGATCGCCGCCGGGCTCAACGCCCCATACGGTGCCAACCAGTTCGCAAAATCCCATCCGGTCCCCTTCGTAGGCGACGAACCCGGATCACGCGCACGACCGAATCGATTCCCCGAACGCGCATTGAGCGCCCGGTAGACGAGGACGTGCCTGGCCACACCCGTCGCGACCGCCGACGCGGCGGCAAAGACGGTCGCCGCAGAAGCCGCGCCGCCATGGGGAATGCGCGTGGAGTAGGAGAGCTCGGGAACGCCCAGTGTGCGCATGAGCTCGTTGTCCTCCGTGGGATCGATGGTGAACGTCACCATTCCGTCCACGTCGTCGACGGTCAGGCCGGCGTCGGCAAGTGCCGCCAGGCTGGCCTCCGCGGCCAGTTGCAGTTCGCTGCGTCCCGACGACTTCGAGAAATCCGTCTGGCCGATCCCTGCGATGGCGGCGATGCCCCGCATCAGCGACCTCTCGGACGGAAGAGGGGCACCCCGACCTCAGGGTCGTCCGTCCCTGCGAAGAGCACTTCGACTTCCATGCCGAGGTCGACCTCCTCCAGCGGGACGTCAACGATGTTCGAGGTCACCTGCGGGCCCTCTTCGAGCTCGATGCTCACCACGCCGATGGGCATCTCGAACCACGGGTTGGGGGGGTGATGCACGATCATGAAACTGGCGACGCGGCCCAACCCGGACACCGGCCGGTTCTGGCGCTCGGCACTGTGGCAGACCGGGCACAACGGAACGGGCGGGTGGCACAGGGCCCCGCACTCTCCACACGATTGGATGCGGAGCTCCCCCCGGGCCGCGGCACGCCAGTAAAAGGCGTTGTCCGCGTCGAGTACAGGGGTCGGACGCGTATACTCCGGCGCGGCGTCCGTCACGCCGCCTGGAGCCCGTACATCCGCGCGGCGTTACCGGCGACGATGAGCTGCCGCTCGTCGGCCGGGATGTCGGCCATCATGGATTCCACCACCGAGCGGGAGTTGGGCCACGTGGATGCCGGATGCGGGAAATCCGTCGACCACATGACGTTCTCGATCCCGACCTCATGGCGTTGCGCCAGGCTGTGGCGATCGGCACCGATGAAGGTCAGTGCGATCTGGTCGTGAAACGTCTCCGACGGGGGCTTGGTCACGCCGGGGAACAGCCGATCGCGACCTCGGCTCCACGATCCGTCCAGCTGACGCAGCCACACGACGAAGATGTCGAAGGACGGTTCGACGAAAACGATCCGGAGCTTGGGGAAGCGCTCCAGTACCCCGGTCAGGAGCCAGAGCGACACATTCTCGACGATCATGACCCCCGGCATCAGGTTGAAGATCATCTTGTAGGGAGTCGGGTCCGCCCGGTAGAGATCGAACAAGGAGTTCTTCAAGCCGAGATGCTGGCTGATGGTCATCTGCGTCTCGGACAGCGCCGCCCACAGCCGGTCGTACGACTGGTCGTGGTAGGGCTTGAACCCGAGCTCGGTGGGATAGTTCGGGAGCTGGACGGATCGCGCACCCAACTCGGCCAGACGCTCGACCTCGGAGACCGCGTGGTCGATGTCGATGATCGGGAGCTGGTAGCTCGCCACCAGTCGGGCGGGATCGACGGCACAGAAGTCGACGAGCGAGTCGTTGAATGCGCGCGCCACCTCCTTCCAGTGATCGCCGGACAAGTGGAACTGACGGAAGGCGCTGAGCTCGGAGTAGAGCACCTCGGCAAACACCCCGTCCTTGTCCATTGCCGCGAGCCGGGCGTGGGGATCCCAGTAGCCGGGATCCCGCGCGCCGGGCGCAAGGTCGCCGAAATCCTCCAGGCTCTGTTGTGCGCCACCCCGCTGGTCCAGCTCGAATTCCTTGAGCGTGCGTACGGCCTGCTCGTAGGAGTCCAGGGCGGACTTGGGCAGTCGCTCCTTCACCCAGTCCTCGGTGATCCTCACGTGCGAGTCGGCTGAAATCAGGCGCTCTTCCATTTGTGCTCCTTCCAGTCGCGAGCTGTCTGCGGCTCGGGCATCGGTCATCCGCGGGCGCGGTTGGCCGTCTCTTCCTTGATGGCGGCCACCGCGTTGTCGTCGAGGCGCAGTTCGGCAAGCACCTCGTCGGTGTGCTCGTCGAGCACAGGGGCCTCCCCCGGTGGACGTGCGGGCGTGACCGAGAACTGGACAAATGGTGTGCCGGGCGGAGCACTCAACATGCCCGGTTTGGAGAGCTCCACGGGCACGCCGACCTCGTCCAGGGCGGCGAACCACTCGGCCGCCGTGCGCCCCCCGAAGACCTCTTCGAGGATCTTCCCGAGCTCGTCGTCGTTGGCGCGGCGAGCGACGGAGTCCGAGAACCTGTCGTCCACCTGCAGGTCCTGGCGTCCAGAGACACGACAGAGGTGCTCCCAGTGTTCCGGGGTGACGGCGGCGAGGCAGAGCCAGCCGTCCGCCGTCTCGTAGAGGCGGTACAGGGCGTGAAAACCGAGCTGCTGGGCGTCGAGCTTCGGGCGGTCGGGGCCGGAACCGTCGGGAAGGGCGAACGTGCTCGACGTACCGGCGAGACAGGCGTACAGGATGGACGTCCCGACGGCTTGCCCAACACCGGTTCGCGCGCGATGGAACAGCGCCTCGTTGACGGCGATGGCCGTGAGGAAGCCGTTCCCGAGATCTCCCATGGAGGTGCCGAAGAAGGGCTGCCCGCCGTGCCAGCACCCTCCGTCCTCCCATTCCTGGCCGGCCAGCGCCGAGCCCGACTGGTCCGTGCCGGGGAGTCCCCGGGCGCTGCGATCCCGGTCGAACCCGCGGCTGGCGCAGTAGATCAGGTCGGGCTTGATGGCGCGCAACGTCTCGTAGTCGACCCCGAGCCGTTCGGCGACGCCGTCACGCATGTTGTGCGCGACCACGTCCGCCGTCTCGACCAGCTTGTAGAAGGCCTCGAGCCCGCTCGGCTTTCCGAGGTTGAGCAGCACCCCACGCTTCCCGCGGTTCGCCATCTGTCCGATGCCGGTGTCCATCCAGGGCCCGTCCCACGGTGCCATGACCTTGATGACGTCGGCCCCGAGGTCGGCCAACAGCGAGGTGCCGTAGGGGCCGGCGAGGGCAAGACCGATGTCGAGGACCCGGACGCCGGCCAGCGGTCCCTCCGACCGGGCATCGGCAAGGGTGGTTCTCCCGGCCCGCACGTCCGGGCGTGTCCGCCGCCTCTCTGCATGACCTCGGCGGTGTGCTCGCCCCGCCGCGGCGCGGGCCCCTGCACGGCGCCCGGCGTCCGGCCCAGCTCCGTGATCACGCCGAGATGCCGGATGGGCCCGAGGTCGGGGTCAGCGACCTCGACGACACTGCCCTCCGCCAGCAGAAGTTCATCGGAGAACGCTTCCTCCGGAGTGCGGACGACCTGGACCCCCTCCTTGACGCGTTCGCCCCAGACACGCCATTCCTCCGCCGTGAATTTCTTGAAGGCAGCCTGCATGAGTGGGAGGTAATAGAAGAGGACGACGATGTTCTCCGGCTCCATGCCGATCCGCGCCGGGTCGATCCGCCGATGCGTATACGCAGGAGCCGGCGCGTCCTCCAACCGGTCGAACTCGGCCGCATCGATGACCGACTGCGGCTTGATGGGCCACTGGTGCACCCAGCGACCGTCCTTGCACTCGAAGAGGCCCCTCGGCGCCCCGCGGAGGTTCATCCACGTGGCGGCCATCGGGCCGCTGCCGCGAGCACTCGTCGGGACGAAGGCCGCACGCGGCAGCATGGAGGCTTCGATGTGCTGCCCCACGCCGGTTCGTTCGCGGGCGACGAGCGCGGCGGTGATCGCCAACGTCCCGTGGTAGAAGCCATTGATGCTCATCCAGGGCGAGGCGCTGAAGATGGGGCCGTCCGGCCGGGCCGCCTGTTCCGCGCCTTCGGGGATCTCGACTTCCGGGAGGCCGAGTTCGCCGGTCGACATGATGCCGCCGCGCTGGGCCCATTGCGACCCCGTCCTGGCGGCGGCCAACGCCTCGAGGCCGGGACGATCGCTGTGCTCGTTGCCCTCGCCGTACGCGGTGATGGAGCACGTCACGAGGCGCGGATTCCGCGCGGCAAGCACCTCGGGCCCGAGTCCGAGGCGCTCCATGACGCCCGGACGGTACGAATCGAGGACGACGTCGGCCTGGGCCGCGAGATCGAGAAAGGCTCGGCTGACCGTCCGGCGCCTTGAGGTCGAGGACCGCGCTTCGCTTGCCGCGGTTCCACACCCGATAGCCCGGAGACTGGGCGAACGACGTCGTCCGGGGGCTCAACCCGTGTCACTTCGGCTCCCTGGTCGGCGAGCATCATCCCGACCATCGGCCCGGAGATTCCCCAGGTGAGCTCCAGCACCCGGATGCCGGTCAAGGCACCCGGCATCAGCGCCTCGTTATACTTAGCATAGGCTAAGTATTATTTCCCAGAGCAACGCCCGGCGTCAAGCCCCTCGAGGGGGTCAACCATTGCCGACACCCACAACTAATGTCCCCGCGGTGGCACGCCGCAGCGAGGTCCCGACTGCGACGACCTCCATCGCCGCCGTGGCACGCATGTTCGAGGTCACCCTCGAGTCAGTCGGCCTCACGATTCAGAAGTACCGGGTCCTCGCCTACCTCGACCAGGCACCGTCCACGCCCTCCGAGTTGGCGTACCGCCTCACCGTCCAGGCCCCGACCGTGACGCGGCTCGTCGCCGGCCTCGCTGAACGCGGGTACGTCTCGCGCGAGGTGGACGGGAACGACAGAAGGCGAAACGTCCTGCGGGTCACAGGCGCAGGTCGTCGTGCCATTGCACAGGCGAGCGCCGCCAGCCAGGCTGCCCTGGACCGGATCCTCGCTCCGCTTGCCGCTCGCGATCGTGCGGCGGTCGATCGCGGGCTTCAGCTACTCGGCGGGGCGATGTTGGAGTATTGGCGTCTCACACACCCGGGAACCCCCGACGGGTAACACCCCGGCGGTGCCGAAGTTAATGGGCTATCCCTTTAACTCGCGCGGCCCACAAGATGTTGTTTAGGCCTTCCAGGGTGACTTCGCCCGACGCCCCGCCCCGAACCGGCGGTATGGGACGGTCGCAAAAACTGTCTCGTGATCGCGCTCGATTCCATCGACACATTGCGGGTGTCCCTAACCTTGCACGGCGAAGAGCTGCCAGCCTCCGGACACTCCCTTTAGACGATGCTCGCCCCGGTCGCTGAACGACAGGCCGGAACCGGCCACCAGGTCGGTGACGGTGCGCGAGACCAGCACTTCCCCGGGTTTTGCAGCAGCCAAGACTCGGGCGGCGATATGGACCGCGATGCCCGCAATGTCGTCACCTCGCTCGACGCATTCTCCTGTGTGAACCCCGGCGCGGATCGTCAAACCTACGGACCCGACCTGATGCCTTGCGGCCATGGCGCATTGGACCGCACGAGCCGGACCATCGAACGCTGCCAGAAAACCATCGCCGGTCGTCTTCACCTCGACACCGCGGAATCGGTTTATCTCCGAACGGACGATCCCATCGTGGCGATCGAGAAGAGCTCGCCATTCTTTGTCGCCGAAACGCTCAGCGGTCGCGGTGGAATCGACGATGTCAGTGAAGAGCACCGTCTTCAAGGTCCGCTCGGGAACGGGATCAGGTCGATGTCCGGTGAGGAACTCCTCGATGTCATCGAAATGACGTGATTCTTCGTCTCGTATGGGCAAGTGGTCGTCGCCCACGAGCTCGATCAATTGTGCTCCGTCGATGTGATTGGCGAGATATCGACCGTGTTCGATCGAGACCACGGCGTCCCCGGCGCTGTGCAAGACGAGAACCGGCACGGAGATGGTCGGCAGAATGGAACGCACATCGATTTTGCCGAGCATTTTGACAATGTCAACCATCGCTCCAGGGCTGGCGGAGTTACGCTCGTATCGAGCGAAGAACCCTCGCAGGCTCGGATCCCCGGCAGAGCTCGGAAAGAAATTCTGAAAAACCGAGCCGGTGCCCCACTGCTGTTCGAACGTGGCAACGATCGGCTCAACCGCATCAAGGGGATACCCGAAGGGCTGGTCCGACGCTTGGGTCAGGCGTGCAAAGGAACCTTGAAGCACGAGGGAAGAAGTGCGCTCCGGATATGTGGCAGCGAAGAGGATGCACATCGGTCCGCCTTCAGAAATTCCCCAAAGAGACGCTCGGTCGACGTGCGCCGCATCCATAACCGCCCGCACGTCGTCCATGCGATCCTCAAGGGTCGGAACCCCGACCGATCGATCGGACAATCCCGTCCCTCGCTTATCAAAAGAGATCACACACGCGCGAACTCGCCCGCCCATCGCAACACGCTCCCCGTGAAGGGCAGGTCCCACATCATCTCGACGTTCGAGACGAACCCCGGAACGAGCACGACATCGGGGGGTCCCCTGCCGGAGACCTGGTAAGCGATGTGAACATCGCCACTCTTGGCGTACTGAGTCTCCGACGACATAGCAAAATCGTCGCCTTATTCCTGGTTACGGTCAAGCGAGAGGGGCACCTTGGCCGGGCTTCCTGGTCGGCTAAGTAACCTGGGCCGCCCCCAACCGGACTATCCCGCAGAACCGAACTGGGTTACCCCCGGCCCCAACCTTTACGTGTGGCTCCTAGCGCGCAGAAGGGGCCCGTGGGCCCCTTCGCACGACTACTCCGTCATGACTATTGGTGTCAGATTACCAGTGATACCGCAACGATTCGCGACCGTGCTTCAATTGCGTCCTGGGTCTGGGTGACTGCTCCGTCATGACGAAACGGATGTACCGGGGCCCGAAATTCCCGGCCGGGACGCCCCACCCCGAGGGGCGGGCTGCCGATGGCCTGTCACCATTGAGGAAGGCAGCCCGACACTCCGGGTACGAGATGCGCCTCAGGCCGGCGGTATGGGATGGCCTATAAGCAGTCGGATACTCCGCCGGTCTTAGCCCCGGGGTGCGAAGAACTCAAGTGCGATGTTGTCGGGATCTCGGAACGACAATGCCGAGTAGTAAGGCGTGTCCACGATGCCACCGTTGGGGATGCCGAGTTCGTTCAGACGGATTTCCCATGCCTTTAACTCATCGCGGTTGGCACAGCCGAAAGCCAGATGATCGAGCCCCGGCCGCCGTTCGTTGAACGGCTCAGTGCCGTCCGAGTCAGAGAACTGAGTTACGCCAACGATTGTGCCGCCGGTAAGCCAAGCGACGCGCTGGAACGGACCTGTGTCCTCGTCAAGGATTGGGTCCGAGCCGAACAGATCCTTGTACCAAGGCACACTCCGTTCAAAGCTCGTAACCGTTAGCGCCACGTGAGTAATCGAGGGGAACTCAGGCATCTCTTTTCTCCCCTTCGCACCTCGTGGACGCAGCGAATGCTACCTCTTCGGCTGGCAACTCTCGGGGAGTAGAAGCTATCTGGTAGCACCAGTCGCCGCGCTAACTGAGGCCACAGTCCCGGGCGCATGGGACACCCTCGGACTGCTCGGTATCGACAGTTAACGCCTGACTTAATTCTTCCAGCCGTGACGCCATGCGTCTGGGACGGCGGGTAGTGCGAACGGTCGCACGGGCTCGGTCCTTTCCACCAGCCCCAAGTACGCATTCAACCGAAATGTCCCGCGGTCCTCACAGATAACGACGCGGGCGGTCAGTCGCACAGCTTCATTGATAGGCGTCGGTCGAAGAAATTCGACGGACAGTGAAACGGTCGCATGCCAGATTTCGGGGTCCGTCCCGATGTCTCGCCGTTCCCGCTGGTAGGCATCCACGACAGCCATGCAGACGCCATGACAGTCCAGCAGTGTGGCGATGATCCCGCCGTTCAGAAAATGCCGAGGTCCAGCCGCAAACTCATCGCTCGGAGTCCACTGGGCGACGGCAAGCTCGCCGTCCCAGTAGCTCTTGAGGTGGAGGCCTGCTGGGTTATCCGCTCCACATCCCCAGCAATAGTTGTCCCGCATCTGGTCCTGGAACGCCTGACCTTTCACGGAGCAATACTGACCGGTCCGTCGGCACAACACCATCGACTACTGCCGGATACGGCATGGGTCGGGTATCCCAGTCGTACCGGAGTGTGCGCCCCGTCCCGGCGTATTGGGCTCGTACGCGCCCCCGACAGAATGTCTGCTGGTCCAGAGGGATCAGCCGCACGTCCAATGCCGGGTCAGCCAAAGGGCGGCACGACCGCGATCTCGGGGCTGGCAACGTTGCAGGCCTTTGCTGACCCTCACCAGTTAGGACAATGTCCCTCACCGAGCCGCTGCTTTTGTCGATAGCGTCCGTTCCATGAGTCAACCCAACATCCTGCTGATCATGACGGACGAGGAGCGGTACGCGCCGCCCTACGAGCCCGACAGCGTCCGCGCATTCCGCACCTCCCAGCTCACCGCCCGGGAGTCGATCCGGTCCCGGGGCCTGGAGTTCCACCGGCACTACGCCGGCTCGACGGCGTGCGTACCCAGCCGGGCCACGCTGTTCACCGGCCAGTACCCGTCGCTGCACGGAGTGACGTCCACGGACGGCGTGGCCAAGCAGAACACCGACCCCGGCATGCAGTGGCTCGATCCGAACACCGTGCCGACCCTGGGGGACTGGTTCCGGGCCGGCGGCTACCGGACCCACTACCGGGGCAAGTGGCACGTCTCGTTCGCCGACCTCACAATCCCGGGCTCGCACGAGGGGCTGAAGGCCTCCGACGACGACGGCAACCCGCTGCCTGAGGCGGTGGAGGCGTATCGCAAGGCCGACAGGCTCGACCCGTTCGGGTTCTCGGGATGGATCGGGCGTGAGCCCCACGGCGCCGACAAGTCCGATTGCGGGACCGTGCGCGACGGCGTCTTCGCCGAGCAGGTCGTCGAGCTGTTCGGCGATCTGGCGGCATCCCGGGCAGACGGCCCATGGCTGACGGTGGCCTCCTTCGTGAACCCTCACGACATCGCCTTCTCGGGCTTCGGGTGGGAGCAGATGCTGCACTTCGGGCCGCCCGATGACACCGTGCCCGACGTGCCCGAGGCGCCATCCCAGTCGGACCCGTTCACCGGCCGCCCCGCGTGCCAGGAGGCGTTCAAGGCGATCTGGCCCCAGATGATCTTCGAGACGGCCACCGATCTCGGCTACCGGAGGCTCTACTACTACCTCCTGAAGCTGGTGGACAAGGCCATCGGGCGCATTCTTGAAGCGCTCGAGCAGTCGGGCATGGCTGACGACACCATCGTCGTGTTCACCTCCGACCATGGTGACCTACTCGGCGCCCACGGCGGCTTGATCCAGAAGTGGTGTAATGCTTCGACGAGGCCACCCGGGTGCCGCTGCTCATCGCCGGTCCGGGCATCGAGCCCGGGCGTGGCGGCGTCGACGTGCCGACCAGCCACGTCGACCTGATCCCGACACTGCTCGGACTGGCCGGGATCGACCGGGAGCAGGCGACCGCCGGCGTCGCCGCCCACCACGACGAGGTCCAGCCCCTGCCGGGCCGGGACTTGAGCCCGGTGGTCCGAGGGCAGATCGACCCAGCCTCGTTTGTGTCGCCGATCTACTTCATGACCGAGGACGACGTCACCCGGGGAATGACCGAGGTCAACATCCTGACCGGGGCTGCGTTCGACCCGGTCGCACCGCCGATCAACATCGAGTCGGTGCTGGCAACGCTCCCGACCGGTGACGGTGGCGCACCCGAGCTGTGGAAGCTGAACCACTACTACGAGCGGCTCGACGACTGGTACGCCGCGCAGGGGGTGGCTCCGAACCCGTTCCTGGGTCCGGCCGCCGAGCCCGACTGGGAGCTGCACAACCTGACCGTGGACCCCGAGGAGCGTCACAACCGGGCCTTCGACGATCCTGCGGCTGCATCGAGCATGAAGTCGGTGCTCGAATCGGAGCGTGACGCCAAGCGCCGGATTCCGAAGCTACGGAACGCCACCACGTAGATCACTTCTTGTGACTGCCCCCGAGGTGCCTGACGTGGGCACCCTCTCTTTGCGCTCGGGTGCAAGTGGGACTCTCCGCTTCAACTCAACATCTTGTGGGTCGCGCAGTGAAAGGGGTAGCCCTTCGAGGTTACGAACCGAGCACCGGAAACGGAAGCCATACAACGCTCATGGGGAGCTCGTCTGCGTCGCGCCGAACCGCTCCCGGAGCAGGCGGGTGTCGATCTTCCCGGCGACCGTACGTGGCAGCGCCGCCATCGTCTCCAGTTGCTCGGGCCACGCCTGCCGGCGCAGGCCACGGCTTTCGAGGAAGGCACCGGCACCGTCGAGGTCGAGCTGAGGAGACCCGGGCACCAGCTCTACGACGGCACAGACGCGTTCCCCGGTCCGGCTGTCGGGCAGCCCGAACACGGCTGCGTCGGCCACGTGGGGGTGTCCGCGTAGCAACTCCTCCACCTCGGCGGTGCCGATGTTCTCTCCGTTGCGGATGACGACGTCCTTCAGTCGGCCGGTGATCCTCACGTACCCCTCCTCGTCGATGGTCCCGAGGTCCCCCGTGCGCAACCACCCGTCGTCGTCGAAGGCATCGGCGGTCAGGCTCGGGTCGACATACCCGATCATCTGCTGCGGTGCCCTGGCCCGGAGCTCGCCCTGCTCGCCCGCAGCACAGGTTCGGCCATCGGAGGAGACGGCCCTGAGTTGCACCCCGGGAAGCGGACTCCCCTCGGTCTCCGACAGCTGCTCGTCGCGGTCACTGGGCCGGCCCATGGTCAGGACCGGTGCCTCCGTCAGGCCCCAACCCGAAACGATGCCGGCCCCGCCCAACTCGAGCCGCACGCGCTCGTGCAAGCCTGCGGGCTTGGGCGCGCCACCGCCCGGACAACAACGCAGGCGCGGAAAGAGCGGCTCTGCGGGTCGCTGTGCCTGGACCTCCAGGTAGGCGAGATGGAACGCCGTGCCCGAACCGGCCATGGTCACACCCTCGCGGGCGAGCACCTCTGACGTGCGCTGCGGATCGAAGTTCTCGATGAGAATGAGCGTCGAGCCCGCCAGAAGGCCCGCCATGAGGTTGATCGGTCCGCCGATGTGCGCGATCGGGAATGCGATGCCGCTCCGGTCCTCGGATGCCAGGGTCAGGTGCTCCACCATGCCGCGTGCGGCGGCGGCGAGCGCCGCGTCCCCGTGCCGGACGCCCTTGGGCAGGCCGCCGGTGCCCGAGGTGTAGAAGATCCACTGCGTCGCGCCCATGTCCCGCTCCGCCGCCCGAGGTACCCGCAGTGCGACGGGCTGCGCCGGGTCGCGGACCACCTCGTCGATGGTGAGCACAGCGGCACGGCCGCCGCGCGCGGACGCAAGGTCCTGACAGAGCTCGAGATAGTCGAAGCCTCGCCACCGTGGCGTCACGATGAAGGCATCGAGCGACGTCTCGTCGAGAATGTGCCCGATCTCACGTTCGCGGTAGACGGGGATGACTGGTATCTGCACCGCGCCAAGGCGGCTCAGCGCCAGGGTCAAGACCAGCGCATCGATCCCGGTCGGGAGTATCCATGACACCAGCGAACCGCGACCGATGCCGGCGGCACGAAGACGCGCTGCCACGCGCTGCGACGAGGCCTGGAACTCCTCGACCGACATCGTGCGGCCGGCCTCGTCGACCAGGAGCACGTGCTTCGGAGTGACCGTCGCCCGCCAGTCCACGAGGGAGCACAGAGTCTGGTCCCCGGCGCCCGGAGGCCCGGTCACCGTGTGTTGCCGCAACACTCGTCGATCACGGCCGCCAACTCGCCCGGATGCGTGTCGTACGAGCGGTGCCCGGCGTCGAGGTCGATCACCGCCGCTCCGCCCATGGCGGTGATCATCCGGTCCGCCAGTTCGGGAGGGATCACCTTGTCCCGCATCCCCCGCACGTAGACCCGCGGCACCTCGGTGGGGAACCCCGTCCACGACACCGGTTCGAAGAGGACGAGGGGAGCTTCGAGGCCCATGCGCGGCCCGTTCTCGACGATCTCGAGGTCGGTCTCGATGGGAGGCTCCCCGGGCCGCAGCCCACCGATGGTCCGCCCACGCGCCGAGTCCAACGTGAGCTCACGATGGTCGCTCGCCAAAGTCCGGATGTCGTCGCGGAGGTAGTCGAGCGGGCGTTCTCCGTGCGCCGGCACGGTGGCCGAGACGAAGACCAGCCCCTGCAGCACCGGCGCCGAGCGGGTGGCCAGCGCCGCCGCGACCCCGGGGAGGACGTACCCGCCCGACGAGTGCCCGACCAGCACCACCTCCGTGAGACCGGCCTCCTCGATGTCCGTCGCGACCGAGGTGACCCAGTCGCCGATCGTTATCTGAGCGAGGTCGGCGGGTTTGTAGCGCCGTCCCGGCAGGTCCACCGCGAGCGAAGGAGAGGCCAACTCGCTGCGCACCCGGTCCCACATGGTGGAGGTGAGCGTCCCGCCGTGCACCAGGACCGCGACGTTCGCCGGGCCGTCCGCACTCACGGCGAGGCTTCGGCCTGGGCGCGTGGGACATAGGACAGCCCCGCCTCGCCACGGATCTCGTACACGGGATCGGCGCAGTCCAGGCCCTCGGTGCGGAGCTGTCGGACGAGGATCTTGGACGTCGCGGTGGTCGGCAGGGCCGGCGAGACCCGCACGTAGCGCGGCACCCACTTGCGGCCGAGATCGGCTTGCTCGGAGAGGAATGCGCCGAAGGCCTCCCCGTCGAACGTCGCGCCGGGCCGCAGCTGCACCGCCGCCATCACCTGGTCGCCGACGGTCGGGTCCGGCACGGCGTAGACAGCGGAGACGACCACGTCGGGGTGGCGGTCGACGATGCGCACCACCGGTGCGGCGGCAAAGTTCTCGCCGTCCACGCGGAGCCAGTCGTCGCCGCGGCCGGCGAAGTACAGGTACCCCTGCGCATCCTTGTAGGCGAGGTCCCCCGACCAGTACCACCCGTCACGGACCCGGGCCCGGTCGGCTTCCTCGTTGTCCCAGTAGCCCTCGAAGTTGGGCGGAATCGAGTCGGACACGATTTCGCCCACTGCCTCGAGCGCATTGAGCAGCACGCCGCCGTCGTCGAACCGCGCCACTGGGCATTCTTCGCCGTCCTGATCGACGACCAGCACGCCCGGCGGGGCGGGGCCGAGCGCGCCGGCCGGCGTGTCCGGGCTGCGCGAGATCGCGATCCCCCCCTCGGTCGATCCGTAGTTCTCCGAGATGGCGCAGCCGAACCGCCGGGCGAAGCGGTCCACGTCGCCCGGTGCGGCCTCGTTCCCGAACACGTCGCGCAGCGTGCTCTTTGCGTCGTCGGGCCGCTCGGGTGTGGCCAGGACGTAGGAGAGCGGGCGTCCCACATAGTTCCAGTAGGTCACCCCGTGACGGCGTACGTCCGGGAGGAAGCCCGAGGCGGAGAAACGTCCACCCGTAGGAAGGGCGATGGTGGCGCCACCGACCACCGCCGGCGCCCAGCCCGACATGAGGCAGTTCGAGTGGAAGAGCGGCATGGACAGGTAGCAGCAGCTGTCCGAGTCGAACCCGTACCGCTGGGCCAGCGAGGCGCCAATGACGACCATCCGGCCCTGCGTGCACCGGCACGCCTTGGGCGAGCCCGAGGTGCCGGAGGTGAAGATGAGGTAGCCCAGCGTGACGTCCTCGATGGCGTCGACGTCGGGAATGTCGGCGGCCGCCGGAAGGGTGGGGTCGCCGTCGACCAGACAGACCCGCGGGTTGTCCGTGGCCGCGATCCCGATAGCCGGGGCCGAGGTCCTGGCCCTCGACGAGCTCCAGGTGGGCGCGGTCGGTCACCAGAAGCTGACAGCGCGTGAAACCCAGCTCGCCGGCCAGGGCGGGACCGGGGTGCGTGGGGTTGGCCCCGACGTAGACCGCACCGGAGAGCGCACACGCGCCCAGCCAGAAGAGATGCTCCGGGACGTTGTCCAACAACACACCGACGTGGGGAGGTCCGGCGACGCGGCGGCCGGACCACCATGCGGCGCGCCGGGTTGCCTCGGCGACCACGGCGCTCCAGGACCACTCCGAGTCCTCGTAGCGCAGGCCGGGGGTGTCGTCGCCCGCCCGGGCCGCCCAGGCGTCGGCCATCGACCTCATCCGCCCTGTCCTCCTCGGCCGCCCGAGGCGCTCGCGCAGCGCGCCCAGGGAAGCCTGGAAGGCCGGCCGCTCCATCGACCATCGCTGCGCCGCGAGCTCGAGGGCGATGGCGGCCGCGGGGTTCGTCCACCGCCGCAACCGACGTCATGGTCCGCTTGGTCCTCGACACCAGCTCAGGATCTCGCGACGCCGCTCTCTGCGCCAACTGTCCGGCCTCCGCGGCCAGGTCGTCGGCTCCCACGCACCGCCACACGAGCCCGCGACGCTCGGCTTCCTCGCCGTCGAGCACCTCTCCGAAGAGTGTGAGCGCTGCCGCGCCCTGCCTTCCCATCACCCGCTCGAGCCGCCAGAGCGCACCGCCGCCCGGGTGGATCCCGACGTCGAGGAAGCGGAGGTCGAAACGCGAGGCAGGCGTGCAGACGGCCACGTCGCAGCAGAGGAACAGCGTGATGCCGGCGCCGATGGCCGCGCCGTCGATCGCCGCCACGGTGGGCATGGGTGCCTCGTCCAGAGCGTGGAAGGCTCGGTAGATCTCCTCGAGGCCGACCTTGGGCTCGAGGAGCTCGTCCACCGACCCGCCGGCGCAGAACACGGGTGGGGTGTTGCGCAGGACGAGCGCACGCGAGCCGCGGGCCGCCGCGCCTTCGATGGCCTCGCTGAGCGATCGCACCAGCTCCCACGAAAGGGCGTTGCGCGCACCGGGGTCGTCCAGCACGACGGTCGTAATCCCGGCGGATACCTCGACGCGGACGGGTCCGACCGGCATGCTCACCAACTGCTCCGAGCCTCGCTCAACGGGTGCGCGCATCGGGGTCGAACGGCGGGCGGCCCATCTGGTCGCGCACCGTGACCACCGGGGGGTTCGTCAGCATGCGGCGTTGCCAGTTGGCGCCGTCCACCACGAGGACGTGGCCCGAGATGAACCGTGCGTAGGGAGACGCGAGGAAGGTGGCCGCCCACCCGAGCTCGCGCAACCGCCCCACGCGCAGCGCCGGCTGGCACACGTCCTTGTCGCTCGTGCGTTCGAGGTTGCCTTGGATGTCCGCCGTCATGTCCTCGTGGGGGAAGAGCCCGGGGACGAGCCCGTTGACCGCGATCCCATAGGGACCCCACTCCACCGCCAGCGTCTCGACCATGTTCTTCACCCCGGCCTTGGCCGCGGCGGAATGGGCGAACCCGGGACCGCCAGTCCAGGCGTACGACGCGCCGACGTCGATGATCGACCCGGGCGTGCCGGCGACGATGTGCCGCCGCGCGAACTCGCGAGAGCAGAAGAACGTCCCGTTGAGGGTGATGTCGACCACCGTCCGCCATGCGTTGGGCGACATGTCCTCCGCCGGAACCGGGAAGTTCGCCGCGGCGTTGTTCACCAGCACGCCGGGGAGGCCGAACGCGGCTTCGGCCGCGTCGAAGGCCGCGGCGATCTGTTCGGGCTCGCGGATGTCGCACGTGACCGCCAGACCCCGGCCGCCGGCCTCGGTCACGGCGGCGACGCCGGCGTCGAGGTGCTCCTGGCTGCGGCTCGCCACGACCACCGCGGCACCCAGGCGGGCGAACTCCACGGCGATGGCCTTGCCGAGCCCGGTGCCCGCGCCGGTGACAACGACGGCCACGCCGTCGAACGTCCCGGGCGGCAATGCGGTTACCCCGGGAGGCGGCGGTTCGGGCAGTCCGGGCACGTCAACTCCCTCTGTATTCGGGCGGGCGGTCCTCGGCCCGGGCTGCCCGCAGTTCTGCCATGTCGTCGGAACGGGCGATGAAGGTCTGGGCGATCATCTCTTCGTCCATGGACGCGACCACCTCGGGCACGGCCAGGTGCCCGAGGATCCGGCGCGCCGCGCGGACCGTCACGGCCGGCGCCGCGGCGATCTTCTCGGCGATGGCGCGCACCTCCTCGTCCAAGCGCTCGGGCGGCACAACACGGGAGACCACCCCGTGCCCGAGCGCCTCGTCCGCCCCCATCACCCTGCCCGTGAGCACCATGTCGGCCGCGACCCCGTGTCCACAGATCTGGAAGAGGCGCGCGACGCCACCGGTGTCGGGGATGACGCCGTGACCGACCTCGGGCAGCATGAAGCGAGCGCCTTCGGCGGCTACCCGGATGTCACACAGCAACGCTCGCTGGAACGAAGCACCGATCGCCCAACCCTGGAGCGCGACCACGATCGGCGCGTCGAGCTCGAAGATGGCGCGGATGCCGCGGTGCCCACGGCGCATGAGCTCGTGATGGGACATTCCCGCGTCGGCACCACCGAGTGCGCCGACGTCCCGGCCGGAGGAGAATGACTTGCCCTCGCCGCGCCAGATGACCGCACGAACGTGCACCATCGTGTGCAACTCGGCGAGGACGTCGAAAAGTTGGGCGTCCATGGCGTCGTCGAAGGCGTTGTGCTTCTCCGGGTTGTCGTTGGTGATGGTGGCGATCGCACCTTCGACCTCGAGCCGTACCGTTCCGGCCACCGTGTTGCTCCTCGCTTCGTCGCGCTCCGCCCGTTCACCCTTGTCCACCCGCGACGCCGTCGCGCGGTGCCATCGAGGCCGGCGGGAAGATCCCGAAAATCAGATACCATATACAAATATGGTCGAAGTGGCCGCTGAGCCTTCGGACCGGCGGTCGTCGGGCCCGCTGACGGGCATCCGGGTGTTGGCCCTCGAGCAGATGCAGGCGTTGCCTTTCGCCACGCAGCTGCTGGCACGGCTCGGTGCCGACGTGGTGAAGGTGGAGCCGCCCGGTGGAGAGCTGGGCCGCAGCTCCCAACCGTCGGTACCCGATCCCGAAGGGCGCCCGATGGGCGCCACCTTCCTGCGCAACAACCTCGGGAAGCGCAGCATCTGCATCGACCTGAAGAACCCCGCCGGGCGCCAACTGGTGCTCGACATGGCCCCCCGCTTCGACGTGGTCGCCGAGAACTTCCGGGCCGGGGCCATGTCGAAGCTGGGCCTCGGCTTCGAGGACTTCGTCGCAGTCAGCCCGCGCTGCGTCTACGTCTCCGTGTCGGGGTTCGGGAACGTGACCACGTCCCCCTACCGCGACCGGATGGCCTTCGCCCCCATCGTCGAGGCGATGTCGGGCATCTACGCGATGAAGCAGAAGGGGGACCAGCCGCCGGAGGCCTCGCCGGTGGGCGGTCTGGGCGACATCAGTGCCGCCTTGTTCGCCAGCGTGGGCCTCCTCGCTGCCTTGCGCGAGCGCGACCGGACGGGCCAGGCCCAGCACGTCGACGTCGCCATGTTCGATTCCGTGCTGGCCATGACCGACATCGTGTCCAACTTCTGGTCGATGGGCCTCAAGAACGGTGAAGTGGGACCCCTCATCAACCACGGGTTCCGGGCCGGCGACGGCTGGATCATCGTCCAGGTGACCCGCGAGCACTACTTCGAGCGTCTGGCCGACATCGTCGGCCATCCGGAGTGGCGGACCGACGAGCGCCTGGCCACACGCCAGGGGTGGGTCGACCACCTCGAGGACACCATCCGGCCGGCCATCGAACAATGGGCGTCGGACAAGACGCGGGAACAGGCGTGTGCGGAGCTCGGCGCGGCCGGCATCGCCGCGGGGCCCTGCCTGCGCGACGAGGAGCTCGTCGGCGATCCGCACGTGGACGCGCACGGCATGCTCGTCGGCATCGAGCGGCCTCAGGGAGGAGGCCGACCGGTGCTCACCCCGGGCAATCCGGTGCGGATCCTCACGGCACCGGGCACACCGGACACGCGCGTGCCGTGGGTGGGCGAGGACACCGACGACATCTTGGCCAAGGAGCTCGGTCTGTCCGTGGACGAGGTGGCCGAGCTGCGCGCCGGCAGCGTCGTCGCGTAACGCGGGACCGGTGGCGCTCCCCGAGACCGTGCCGGCCGCGCTGGAGCGGGCCGCCAGCGACTTCGGCGATGCCGAGGCCGTCGTCGACCGCAACGACCGGTGGACCTTCGCGCAGCTGCACGCCGAGTCATTGCGCGTCGCCCGGGCCCTGGCCGCCAGCGGCGTCCGGCCGGGTGACCGCGTCGCCCTGTGGTCGCCCAACAGCGCACGCTGGATCGCCGCCAGCTTCGGCGTCTACGCGGCGGGCGCCGTCCTCGTTCCCGTCAACACGCGCTTCAAGGGGATGGAGGCAGCCCACGTCCTCAGACGCTCGGGCGCCACGCTCCTGTTGGCCAGCACGGACGCCGTGGGCACCGACCTCTTGACCCTGTTGGAGGGCGAAGGCGACTTGCCCGCCCTCCGAGAGTGCGGTCGTCGTCGAAGGGCCGGCGCGCCCGGGTGCCGTCGCCTGGGAAGACTTCATGGCCTGCGGCGAGACAGCCGACGACCGGCCGCTCCCGGTTCTCGGCGCCGACGACCTCGCCGACATCATCTTCACCTCCGGGACCACCGGCGCCCCCAAGGGAGCGATGCTCGGCCACGGTCCGAGCGTGCGCACCTACGAGGCGTGGAGCGAGGCCGTCGGGCTCCGGCGCGGCGACCGCTATCTCTGCGTCTACCCCTTCTTCCACACCGCGGGCCTGAAGTCGGCGGTGCTGGCCTGCGTGCTCCGCGGCGCGACCGATCCTCCCGCACGCCGTCTTCGACGCCGGAATCGTGATGCAGCGGGTGGCGGAGGAACGCATCACCGTCCTGCCGGGACCGCCCACGGTGTTCCAATCGATTCTCGAGCACCCCGAGCGCGCGCGATTCGACCTCAGCTCGCTACGCCTCTCCGTGACCGGCGCCGCCACGGTGCCCGTGGAGGTGGTCCGGCGCATGCGCGAGGACCTGCGCATCGCCACGGTGGTGACCGGGTACGGGCTCACGGAGACGACGGGCACGGTGAGCATGTGCCGCCACGACGACCCACCCGAGGTCGTCGCCACGACGGTGGGCCGACCCCTGCCCGGCGTCTCGGTGCGCGTCGCGGACGAGAAGGACTGCACGGTGCCGACGGGCGAGACCGGCGAGATCCTCGTCAAGGGCTTCAACGTCATGCGCGGCTACTTCGACGATCCCCAGGCCACCGCCGACGCTTTCGACGACGACGGATACCTCCGCACGGGTGACATCGGCCACATCGGCGAAGACGGGAACCTGCGCATCACCGATCGCAAGAAGGACATGTTCATCGTCGGCGGCTTCAACGCCTTCCCCGCCGAGATCGAGGGCATCATGCTGACCCATCCCGGCGTGGCCCAGGTCGCGGTCGTCGGCGTGCCCGACGACCGCCTGGGCGAGGTGGCGCAGGCCTACGTGGTGCCACGCAGCGGCGACGCCGTCGACGAAGGGGCGCTCATCGCTTGGTGCCGCGAGCACATGGCCAATTACAAGGTGCCGCGAGTGGTGCACTTCGTCGACGAACTTCCGCTCACGGCCAGTGGCAAGGTGCAGCGCTTCCGCCTGCGCCGGCCGGGCGCGTGACATCCTGGCCGCGATGACGCATCCGTTCCGCGACGTCGCCGTCGTCGGCGTCTTCAACACGCCCCAGGCACGCCGTCTCCCGGGACACGACTCCTCGTCCATTGCGCTCGAGGCGGCGCTCGGTGCTCTCGCCGACGCCGGGATCGACGCCGGCGACGTCGACGGCGTGGTGGGCCAGGCCGCCGCCGACGCTGTGCTCGAGCTCGGGCTCGGGCCGTGCGTGCGGCGCCCCAATGGCCTCGGCATCCCCGCCATCGTCGACGCCGCCGCGCTGATCGCGACCGGCCAGTGCCGCGTCGTCCTGGTCCTCGCCGGTGGCGCCGGGCTGCGCAGCCACGGTTCGGCCGCCCCGTGGACTACACCGCCCAACGAGCTCGTCGCGGGCTTCGGTCTCTTCACCGCGGCCGAGTTCGCCTTGATGGCCCGGCGCCACATGGTCACCTACGGCACGACGGAGCTGCAGTTGGCCACCGCCGCCGCCGTCATACGCACCAACGGTCATCACAACCCCGAGGCCGTCTACTACGGGCGGGGACCGTTCGGCCCAGAGGACATCTTGGCGTCGCCCCTGGTGGCGGAGCCCTTCCACCTCCTCGACTGCGCCACGGTCTCCGAGGGCGGGTGCGCGCTCGTGCTGGCCCGCGCCGACATCGCCCGGGACGACCAGCGGGCGGTCTGGATCCTCGGCTGCGGCAGCGACAGCTACGGCCCCGCCTACACCGTGGCGCCCGTCTGGGACTTCACCCCGCGTCCCGGTGTGCGGCCCGCAGGGCTGGGTGGGAGCGGGAGCGGCCCAGGCTTCCTTCGCCATGGCCGGGCTCGGTCCGGGCGACGTGGACGTGGCCGAGTTCTACGACCCGTTCTCCTTCGAGATCATCCGCCAGCTCGAGGCGTACGGATTCTGCGAACCGGGTGAGGGCGGGCCGATGGTCGAGTCCGGCGCCATCGGCCCCGGCGGCACGCTGCCGGTCACCACCGACGGCGGCACGATGTCCTACAGCCACCCGGGGATCGCGGCACAGCAGTTCCAGCGCGTCACGCGTGGCGTCCAGCAACTGCGCGGCGAGTGTCCCAGCATGCAGGTCGACGGTGCAGAAGTCGCGTTGTGCTCGAACGGCGGCTCCGGTGCGCTGTTCACCGACGTGCTGCTCCTGGGCAAGGAGCGCCCGTGAGCACTGCGGATGCCGGCCTGCTTTCCCCGCCGCCCCCCGGCTTCCCCATGCCCCGCCCGTCCGAGCGGTCCGAACCGTTCTGGAGCGGCGCCCGCGAGGGCCGTCTCGTGCTGCCCCTCTGCTCCGCGTGTCGGCGCCGCGCGCCCTGCGCGCGCTTCGCCGTGTGCCCGCAGTGCACCGCAACCGCGCTGGCCTGGGAGCAGAGCGCCGGCCGGGGAACGCTCTACAGCTGGACGGTGGTCTGGCGCCCACCTCATCCGGGCTTCGTCGTGCCCTACGCCCCCTCCGTCGTGGCGCTCGACGAAGGGTGGTGGTTCCTCAGCGCGGTAGTCGGCTGCGCGCCGAGCGAACTACGCGACGGGCTCGCGCTCGAGGTCGAGTTCCACCCGGCCTCCGACGAACTGGCGCTCCCCTACTTCCGCCCAGTGGCCTGACTCGGAGGGCGGTCGGCTCAGCTGTTCCCGCTCGAGACCAGAGAACAATGACTTGGGGTCGCAGTGCCAGATCTGGTCGTTCGGCCGCGTGTCGGCCTTGTCATAGGAGAACGCGCTGCCCTTCACCTGCATCAGCAGGAAGCAGTCGCTCGGCGTGGGACGTTGGTTGGAAAGGGCCAGGTGCGCGATCGGCGCGTAAACCCCTCCTCCGGTCCAGTTCGTCTGCGACGCCGCATGGTCGAGCACACACGAGACGGTCAGAGCCGCGCCGCACGCAGAGGCCGCCTTGGCGAAGAGCAGCCAGGCGTCGACGGCGTACTCGTCGTTGGTGTCGATCGTGTCGCCCCGTGCATCGGTGCGCATGAGCGCAATGAGCTGCTCGAGCCCGGGGCTCTCGGAAGCCAGCTCGAACGGCCAATTCTGCGTCGCGAAATAGATCGGCGGCAGGGAGCCCGAGAGCGAGACGTCGTAGCTCTGCTTGCCGAGGTTCTCAGGGATGCCGATGCCGAGGAAGATGAAGGTCGGGTGGTACCCGGCGGTCTGCATGGCCTCGAAGTAGGTCTGCACATTGGTGCCCGTGGGCGTCTCGAGCGCCTCGACGCCCTTGGACTGGGCCCGGGACACGAAGGGTGACCAGTCCGCCACGCTGAATGGCGGCTCCTGGAAGTCCACCACCTTCCAGCCCTGCTGCTCCGCGGCCTGCTCCCATTTCTGGGTGGGTTCGAGAATGCTCGGTTCGTTCGCCGCACCGATGCCGAAGTGCTTGATCGCGCTCGGGTAGCGGCGCCCGAGTGCGCCGTACCACCCCGCCTCTATCTCGTCGACCCGGATCCCCTGGGGGTTCACCTGCAGGGCGGCGTTGTCGGCCTCGTTGGACACCACGTAGGAAGGGATCTCGCCCAGGCCGCACCCCACCCGCACTGGCACCGCCGACTGGTCGAAGACGAGCCCGCCGCCAACCGACATGAAGTCCTGCTGGCAGGCCTCGTCCGTCACCTGCGCCGCGTTGAAGAGGGCGCCGTCGCGGTCGTGGACCACGATGGTGCGCCCGTTGATGCCGCCCGCCGCGTTGCACCACTTGGCGAACGCACCGGCGAGTTGGAGGAACTCCTTGTTCAGTCCCGGTGAGGCGGTGTTGCCGGGATCGGCGAAGGTGGCGATGTTGATGCTGTGTGCGCCCACTCCGCGCGCCGTTGCCGCCCCGCCCGGACCGTGCTCGCACACCGTGCCGAGTCCGGGCCACGTTCCGTCGCCGGTGAGGTGGCCGTTCTGAGTCCCTGACGAGCTCGCGGTCGCCGCGGTGCCCGCGCCACCCGCACACACGGTGACGCTGGCGATGACAGCTCCAAGCGTGACCAGCACACGACCAAGTCGGTGCATGACGTCGGTTCCCCCCTTCGTCCCGTCAGGTGCCGGTGAACTGCGGAGGTCGTTTCTCCAGGAACGCCCGCGGGCCCTCCGCGGCGTCGTTCGACGCCATCACCTCCATGCCCAGGCGGCCCTCGATCGCGAAGGCTTCCGTCTCCGGCAGGGACTCGGTCTCCCGCAGGGTGCGCAGGATGGCGGCGACGGCGAGGGGACCGTTCGCCGCGATGCGCGACGGCGATGGCGCGGGCGTGCGTGAGTGCCTGCCCGTCAGGGACCACGTGGTTGATGAGGCCCAGCTGCTGCGCCCGCTGCGGCGCTGATGTCCTCGCCGGTCAACAGCATCTCGGCCGCCACCGCGTAGCCGATCTGGCGCCGGAGGCGGACCGCGGAGCCGGCCATCGGGAACAGGCCGCGCTGCACCTCGGTCACGCCGAAGACCGCGCTCTCGCCGGCGACCCGGATGTCGGTGCCCTGGAGGATCTCGGTCCCGCCGGCCCGCGCGTAGCCCTCGGCGGCCAGGATGACGGGCTTGGAGGGCCGGAAGGTCTTCAGCCACGCACCGAAGATCACCTGCGGCTCGTCCCGGAGCCGCACGATCCACTCGTTGTCGGCCACCCCCTCACGGAGCCGGCCGATCTCGGCGAGGTCCATGCCGGCGCAGAACGTCGAGCCCCTTCCGGTCAGCACGCCCACGCGGAGCGAGGGATCGCCGTCGAGCCGGACCCAGGCGTCGTAGAGCCGGCACAGCACCTCCGCGTTGGTGGCATTGCGCTTCTCGGGACGGTTCAGCGTGACCACGAGGACCGGGCCCGTCGGCTTCGACCAGGACGAGCGGTTCGCCCTCTTGCCTCTCCTGCGTGCTGCTCATCGGTCGCTCAGGCTCTACTCGTTGGACTGCCATTCAGGACGGAAGTAGCCGGCGAAGCGCAGGTCACCGCCGCGTAGCTCGCGGATGGTGAGGAAGTCGCCCTTGTAGCCCTTGTGGTCGCCGGGACCGAAGGTGATGTAGCAGCCGGGCCCGCCGTTCGTGGCCGGCATCCAGCGGATGCGCTCGAGCCCGTCGTGCACCCAGCGGGGCTCGGGAATGGCCGCGTTGGCGATCCCATGGATCGCGCACGCGCGCCGTGTCGTAGGCGAGGGCGACCACCACGTTGCGCGCCTCGCGTCCGAAGCGCTTCGAGAAGCGCTGCACCATCGCGTTGTAGTTCGGGTTGGCGCCGTCCTCGCCGAGCTGGTCGATGCCGTGCCAGCCTTCGATCCCGCCCGCCCACTCGTTCTTGTTCGAATAGAACATGAACGCCGTGCCCATGATGCGCGGTGGGTCCCACTCGAGCGCCTGCAACGCCGCGCCGAAGTGGAAGCAGGCGTAGCCGTAGCCGCCGTAATAGAGCCCCTCGGTCCCCGCCTCGCGCATGGCCGCGAGGTGCTCTTGGAGGTCGCGGGGGTTGGGCTCGAGCTTCACCTCGCGGGTGACCGTCATGCCCAGGCGGATCGCCTCGTCGCGGAAGAAGTCCGCGTAGTCCCGCCCCGAGGACCCGGCCTCCCAGAACAGGCCCACCTTGCGGATGCCCTGCTGGTAGAGCCAGTTGGCGCAGATGACGCCCTCGGTCGGGATGTCGCCGTTGGCGATGGAAAAGCAGTAGTCCGAGGCGAACTTCCACGCGCCGGTCCAGCCGATGCACGAGACCTTCAGCTCGTTGGCCAGGTCCTGAATCGTGAGGCAGTTGTCCGAGATCATCGGCCCGAGCACCACCACGCACCCCTGGTCGACCAGCCACCGGTAGCCGTCGAGGAGCTTCCGGTAGTTCTCCCGGGGCAGCCCCCGGGCGTCGGCCACCACGATTTGGATCGGGCGAGCGCGCCCAGACGCCCTCGTTCATGGCGTCCTCGATGGCCAGGATCGTCGGGTCGATCCAGTCGGCCGTCAGCTGGTTGAGGTCCATGTCGATGAGGATCCCGATCTTCACCGGCTCCCATGCGTCACCCTGCGTCTGCACGCCGCGGGTCGGCGGGTAGATCGTGATGTTCTGGACCGCCTGGTCCTTGGCCGCGCCGGTCCCCTCGTACCAGAGGTTGGCGTCGCCCCCGCTCCCCTCCAGGAACGCCCGGGTGCCGTGGGTGACCGACGAGACCGCCCGATCGGGCTCCGCGATGCCGAGGTCGACCGGCTCGGGGAACATCCGCTCCACGTATTCGGGCGGTTGCGGCATGGTGGGTCCTTTCGATCGGTCGGATGACGACCGGAATGCGCCGGCCGGTCAGCCGGGGACGATGACGGGCAACTTGCTGTAGCCGCGCACCGTGCTGGTGAAGAGGAACTCGCTGCGTCCGTGGTCGACGTCCCACTCGGGATAGCGGGCCAGGGTCTCTTCGAGCGCGATCCGGCCTTCCAGGCGGGCCAGCGCCGCGCCCAGGCAGAAGTGGATGCCGTACCCGAACGTCACGTGCTGGTCGAACTGCCGGTGGATGTCGAAGCGGTCCGGGTCGGGAAACGCGCGCTCGTCCCGCCCCGCCGAACCGGTCAGCATGAGGATCTTGGAATCCGGCGGGATCTCGGTCCCGTAGAGCTCGACGGGTGCCGTGGTCCAGCGTCCGTTGACCGGGGAGGGCGCCTCGTAGCGCAACAGCTCCTCGATGGCCTGCGGAAGGAGCGACGGGTCGGCGGCCAACTCCGCCCGCTGGTCCGGGTACGCCGCCAGCGTGTGACCGGCCCAGCCCAGCAACCGGGCCACCGTCTCCGTCCCGGCGGAGACGATGAGGATGGCGAAGGCCGTGCTCTCTTCGAGCGTGAGGGTGCGGCGCGAGCCGTCGGGCTCGGCCACCTCGGCGTTGAGCAGATCGGTCAACATGTCGTCGCGGGGACGGGTCTGCCGCTCGACCAGCTGCTCGCTGATGTAGCCGTAGAGCTTCATCATGGCCTCGAGGGAGACGTCGTTCACCATGCCCGCGCCGGGCTCCAGGTGGAAGATGCCGTCGATCGCCTCGCGCACCATGTCCCGGTCCTCCGGAGGGACGCCGAGCAGCATGGCAATCACGTTGGCGGGGACCAGCGCGCCGAAGTCGGCGACGAAGTCGAAGCCCCCCCTTCCCTTCTGCGCGTCGAGCAGGTCGGCGCACAACGCGCGGATCTGGGGCTCGAGCTCGGCCACCCGCCGCACGGTGAACGCGCGCGAGACGAGACGCCGGAACACCGTGTGCTCGGGTTGGTCCATGAAGATCATCATGTGGATCCCGCCCATGGGCAGTTCCGTCATGTGCTCCAGGACGGTCCCGTGGGCCGAGCTGAAGGTGCGCGGGTCGAGTGACGCCGCCATGACGTCGTCGAAACGGCTGAGGGCCCAGAAGTCGTAGGTCTCGTTGCGATAGAGCGGGGCCTCGTCGCGCAACCGACGCCAGATCAGGGTGGGGGTCGGTTTTGAAGGACGGATCGAGCGGATCCCAGGTCAGCGGCTCTCCGGCCGTGGTGGCCACCATGATGAATACTTTATATGGGTTTCGGCTCCCGGGGCAGGCCGAGGACCCGCTCGCCGACCTGGTTGCGCTGCATCTGGTCGGTGCCGCCGCCGATGCGCACGGACCACTGGCCGACGAACTTCTCCCGCCAGAAGCCGGCGTCCGGTGTCGTGCCGCCCGACGCCGCACCGGCCGGGCCGAGGAGCGCCACCCCGAGGTTGCCCAGGAGCGCACTCTGTTGGGAGATCGCCAGCTTCAAGATGGACCCCTCGGCGCCGGGAGCCCGGCCCTGGCTGACGGACGTCTGCACCCGCAGGCCGAGGTAGCGCAGCAACTCGAAGCTGATGTACGCCCGGGCCACCTGTTGCCGCTCCAGCGCGTCGAGGTCACGGCCGAGCCCGTCGACGAGGGACCGGACGTCGGCGAACGTCGTGCCCCGCCCGCTGCCGATGGACATGCGCTCGCTGGCCAGGGTCGTGCGCGCCACCTTCCAGCCCTCGCCCTCGGCACCCACCAGGTGTGCGGCAGGCACCCGGACGTCGGACAGGAAGACCTCGTTGAAGTGGGCGACCCCCGTCGCCTGGCGCAACGGCCGCACGTCGATGCCCGGTGACGTCATGTCGACGAGGAAGTACGAGATCCCCTCGCGGCCCGACCCGGCGCCGCCGGTGCGGGCGAGCAGGATGCCCCAGTCCGCGAACTGGGCGAAGGACGTCCAGACCTTCTGGCCGTTCACCACGTATTCGTCGCCGTCCCGCTCGGCCCGGGTGATGAGCGACGGCAGGTCCGACCCGGCCCCGGCTCGCTGAAGAGCTGGCACCACAGCGCGTCGCCGCGCAGCATCGGCGCCAGGTGATCGTCCTGCTGCGCGGGCGTGCCCCACGCCATGAGTGTCGGTCCGACCATGGCCAGGCCCACCGACAGGGCGCCGGCGCTCACCTCGAAGTGCGCTTCCTCCTGGGAGAAGATCATCTGCTCCACCGGGGTGCCGCCCCGGCCCCCGAATGCCTTCGGCCAGGTGATGCCGGCCCACCCGCCGTCGTAGAGGGTGCGCTGCCAGCGCCGGCACCAGTCGATGTGGCGGCGCTGCGACGCTTCGTCGGTCGGCAGGCCGACGCGTGCCGCCGTCCCGTCATGGCGCAACGTGGCGTGGGACTCCAGCCAACTGCCGCGCCTCGGCGCGGAACGCCGCCTCTTCCTTCGTGTCGTCGAAGTCCATGATCTCCCGTTGTGGTCCGGTATCGCCGCGGCGAACGGCCGAACCCTCTCAGATCCGTCGCGTCAGGGGCCAGCCGTTCTCCGCCATCACGGTGTGGATCTGGTCCTCGCCATAGCCGCAGCGGCGCAGGTCCTCGGCAAAGGCCTTGGGCTGGGCCAGGCCCTCGGCGTGCGGCCAGTCCGAGCCGAACAGGAGGTGGTCCAGACCGATCTCGTCTTTCAGCGCACCCAAGTCGTCCTCGTAGAAGGGAGCGACCCAGACGTGCTCACGGAAGGTCTCGACCGGGTCCGCGGCGAACCCCGTCGGCATTTGACCGTAGGCCTTCTTCAGCTTCTTCATGAGCACGGGCACCCACGACGCACCCGCCTCGATGCTCGCCACCCGGATGCGGGGGAAGCGGTCGAAGAGGCCGTGGCAGACCAGCGCACCCATCGTCTCGTAGGGCGGACGGTCCGCGGAGAGGACCATCCGCAGTGGGGAGTGCCGGAAGGCCTCGAAGGCACCCATGGGCTCCCAATCGGCGACGTAGCGCGCATACCCGGCGTCCCCCGAGTGGATCCCGACGGAGACGCCGGCCTCGTTCACCACGGCCCAGAAAGGGTCGAAGCGCCGGTCGGCAGGCGACGTAAGGCCGGTCGGGGTATGCGCCGGCCCACCCTTGATGCACACCACTCGGGCGTCGAGATCGAGCACTCGGCGGAGCTCTTCGACCGCGGCGTCCACATCGACCAGCGTGAGCATCGGAGCGGCGAAAATGCGCTCCTTGTAGGCGTAACCCCAGTCATCCTCGAGCCAGCGGTTGAAGGCGCTGAATGCGGCCACCAGCGCCGGGAGGATCATCGGCCAGCGACTCCTCCATGCCCACACCGAGAGTGGGAAACAGAAAACAGCCGTCGACGCCCTGTTCGTCCATGACTGCGACCCGGGCGTCACGGTCCCGGTACTCGGCGCGGATCGGTTCGAGATCGCCGAAGAGCGCGCGCATGTCCTGGGCGTCGGGATTGCGACCCCGGAAGTACTCGTCGAGGCTCCCCGGCTTGGCCACCGGGTCGAAGAGCGGGTTGGGGATGAATCGGTTGACCCGGCCACCCACCAGGAGGCGTTGTTTCCCACCGATCTCGGCCCACTGCATGGCGCGCTTTGCCATCTTCGGATCGATGTGGCGGGTGTAGGCGTCGGGGGCCTCGTAGTAGTGGTTGTCGGCATCGAACACCCCGTAATCGGGCAGCACGGCGGTCACTTGTCGAGCCCCAACACGCGCAAGCGCGTTCGTGCGGAGGAACTTCGGCCAGACCTCGTCCTTGAACCCGACTTTGGGCATTTCGGTCATGATCCGTTCCACCGAGAGCCCCATCGGGAAGTAGCCCGCGTAGATGATCTTGTCGGCGCCACGCGTGTTCGCGAAGTCGATGATGTTCTTCGGGTAGTACTTGGGCGCGAAGGCGCTGGTCGAATAGTGCAGGCCCGGCCACTTCAGCATCAGCTTGACGGCGAGCTCCGTCCACGGCTCGCAGCCGTGGCGGGTCACGAAGATCAGGTCGGGGAAGTCGAACATCACCTCGTCGATCAGCTCGACGTGCTGGCAGGCTGCTTTGAGCCGGGGCCCCGGGACACCGGCACACACGAAGATCGGGATGCCGAGCTCGATGCACTTGGCGTACAGCGGGTACATCTTCTTGTCGTTGATCGGAACCTGAGGGAAGGTCCCGGCCGGGAACACCCCGACGGCGCGCACGCCGTACGTCTCGTACTCCTTGACCAGACGCGCGATCCCGGCCATGCCCTCGTTCGGGTCCGCCGACGAAGAGGCGATGAAACGGTCGGGGTGTTTGGCAAGCGCCTCCTGGCCGATGCCGTTGCAGCCGATCAGTCCCCGCTCGATCCCCCAGCGGTCCATCTCGTGCAGCGTGATGCCGATGGGGTCGTCGGACCCCTCGAGCTCGCGCTCGGGCACCTGCTTGAACATGTACTCCGCCGGGAACGCCATCTTCTCTTTCGACTCGGCGTCCTTCGTCTGGCGGGTGATGAACTTGTAGATCTCCTTCATGTCCCCGTGCGGGAAGCCGATCATGGTGTCGACGATCCCGATGTCGGTTGGCATGCTCACGGCGCGATCCCTCCTGCAAGCTCCCGGGCCGCCGTCGTCAGGTGCGGCGGCCGTGGCCGGTTCAGGGGGGTGATGTTAGAATCGGATTCTAGTTCTGACAAGCGGCGGCCCAGGGGGTGCGAAGGGGATGACACAGGACACGGCTCGCGGCACCGTGACCGTCCAGCCCGACGCCGCCGAGTCGACCGGCGACGCGGTTGAGCACGCGGCAGGCCGCCCGGCGGCAACGCCTCCTCGACAGCGCGCTGGCGCTCCTGGAGGAGCGTGACTACGAGCGGATCTCGGTACGCGAGGTCGCGGAGGCCGCCGGGGTTGCGCTGGCCACGCTGTACCACTACTTCCCGTCCAAGGACCACCTTTTTGCCGAGGCACTGGTCCAATGGGCCTCGACCATGGGGCCCGACGTCACGCGGCGTCCACTGAACGGTGCCACGGCCGCTCAGCGCCTCGAAGGGGCGCTCCTGCGCGCCGCCCGGGCGTTCGAGCGGCGGCCCCAGCTGGCGCGTCTGCTCACGCGCTTCGAGACGTCGGACGAGCCCTTCGCGCACGAGGTGCTGACCCGGCTCGACGCCACAACGAGCGACGTGTACCTCGACCTCCTGGACGAGCTGCCTCGCGACGAGGCGCGCCGGGTGGTCCGGGTCCTCGACGCAGTGTTCGACAGCTCGCTGCGGGCCTGGTCCTCTGGACGCGCCACGACCGCCGACATGCGACGCTCCATCTCCGACGCCGTCGGCCTCCTCCTGGGCGACCAGCAGGCAGGATGACCCGTGGGGCCCGTGCTCCAGGGTGTGCGGGTCCTCGACCGCAGCACCGGCATCGCGGGCCCGTACTGCACCAAGCTCCTGGCCGACGCCGGCGCGGACGTCGTCAAGGTCGAGCGCGGCGCCGGCGACCCGCTGCGCACGCACGGGAGCGGCGCGCTCTTCGAGTTCCTCAACGCGTCGAAGCGGGCTGTCACCGACGACACCTCGCTCCTCGGGTCTGCGCACGTGCTGATCTGCAACGAGCCGCCAACCGACGACGAGCTCGGCCGAGCGCGTCGCAGACCTCGTCGTGGTGACCATCACGCCGTTCGGCCGCAACGGGCCGTGGGTCGGGCGGCCCTGGACCGAGTTCACGCTCCAGGCGGCCTGCGGGTCGACCGGGAACCGCGGGCTCCCGGAGCGGCCCCCGCTCGCGGCCGGCGGCCGGATCGGCGAATGGGTGGCGGGCACCTACGCCGCGCTGGCCGCGCTGGCCGCGGCGGCGCGAGGCACGGCGCTGCGGGCGGGGCGAGGACGTCGACGTGGCCATCCTCGACTGCATGGCCGTCACCATGACGACCTACCCGTCCGTCTTCGCGTCGTTCTTCGGCTGGCCACCGCTCGCCGGGACCGGACGGAGCATCCAGCTTCCGTCCATCGAGCCATCGAGCGACGGCTGTGTCGTCTTCACGGCCAACAGCGCCCAGCAGTTCCAGGACTTCCTGGTGCTCATGGAACGCCCCGACCTTCTCGACGACAACGAGTTGGCAATGGTGGGCAAGCGCTTCGCGCGCCGCGCCGAGTTCATCGACGCCGTGCGGGCATACACCCGCACCAGGACATCAGCAGAGCTGCTCGACGCAGCCGCCGCCTTCCGCATCCCCGCCGCGCCCGTCCTCGACGCTCCCGGCGTTCTCGCATTCGAGCACTTCGCCGACCGGGACGTCTTCGTGCCCTCCCCCTCCGGCCGCTTCGCCCAACCCCGCGTGCCCTACCGGATCGCCGGCTTCGCGCCGCGCCCGTTCACCGCGGCGCCGGACCGGGGCGCCGACGACGGCGCGATCGAGTGGGCGGGACAGGCGGTTCCCGACACCGCACCGGACGACGAGTGGCGGCTCCCGCTGCATGGCGTGAAGGTGGTGGACCTCACCGCGTGGTGGGCGGGGCCTGCCGCGACGCATGCGTCTCGCCGCGCTGGGCGCCGACGTGGTCAAGGTCGAGTCGGTGGCCCGGCCGGATCAGATGCGGCTCTCGGGCACGCGCCATCCGCCGGCGGACGCGTGGTGGGAGTGGGGTCCCATCTTCCACGCCGCCAATCTCTCCAAACGCGACGTGACCCTCGATCTGGACTCCCCTGACGGGCTCGCGCTCCTGCGACCGGCTGATCGACACGGCCGACGTGCTGGTCGAGAACTTCACGCCGCAGGGTCATCGATCACTTCGGCCTCGACTTCGAATCGCTCCGGGCGCGCAACCCCCGACTCGTCATGGTGCGGATGCCGGCGTTCGGACTCGAACGGACCGTGGCGGCGACCGCACCGGCTTCGCCCAGACCATGGAGGCGGTGAGCGGCCTCGCCTGGCGCACCGGCTACGAGGACGAGCTGCCCATGCTGGTGCTGGGCGCCTGCGATCCGATCGCCGGAGCCCATGCGGTGTTCGCGACGCTGCTGGCGCTCGACGCCCGCGAAGACACCGGCGAAGGGATGCTGGTGGAGTCGGTCATGGTCGAATCCGCGCTCAACGTCGCTGCCGAGGCCATCGTCGAGTACGGCGCCGGCGCGCCGGCACTGGGACGCCGGGGCAATCGCGGCCCGGACGCGGCGCCGCAGGGCGTCTACCCCGGATCGACCACCGACTCCTGGGTGGCCCTCGCAATCGAGACCGACGCCCAGTGGGACGCCCTCGTCACAGCCGTCGGCTCGCCCGCGTGGGCGGCCGACCCCGCGCTGCGCACCGCCGAGGGCCGGCGCATCCACCACGACATGCTCGACAAGCACCTCGGGGTATGGACGAGCGAACGTACGGCCGAGGAAGCAGTCTCGTCGCTCTCGGCCGCCGGCGTGCCCGCCGAGGTGGTCATCGCAGCGCGGGACGTGATCCACAATCCCCAACTGCAGGAGCGCGGCATCTTCGAGAACGAGGACCACCCGGTCACCGGGTCCCGATCCGGTGCCCACCCTGCCGTTCCGGTTCGCCCACGTGGCAGGGTGGCTGCGCGCCCCGTCTCCCACGCTCGGCCAGCACAACGACGAGGTGCTCGGCGCGCTCGGCGTGGATGCCGACGCGCGCGCCGCGCTGCGGGAACGCCACGTCATCGGCGAGCGGCTGGTCGGGGCCTGACATGACGAGCGGAGCGGGGACGCAAGAACGGGAAGGAGCACGCGCAATGCGACGAGCTGACGACATGATCCTCATCAGCGTGGACGACCACATCGCCGAGCCGGCGGACATGTTCGACCAGCACGTGCCCGCGAAGTACAGGGATCGGGCGCCGCGCGTCGAGACCGACGAGCGGGGATTCCAGCAGTGGTGGTACGGGGAGAAGCCGGGGCGCAACCTCGGTCTCAACGCCGTCGCCGGGCAAGCCCCGCGAGATGTTCAACGTCAATCCCGCCCGCTACGAGGACATGCGGCCGGGCTGTTACGACGTGCACGAGCGCGTGCGCGACATGTCGGCCGGCGGGCAGCTGGCCGGGCTCAACTTCCCCAACTGGACGGGGTTCTCGGGTCAGGTGCTCAACGAGGGGCCCGACCTCGTTGTCAACGAGGTCATGATCAAGGCCTACAACGACTGGCACGTCGACGAGTGGTGCGCCGCCTACCCCGAGCGGTTCATCCCCTGCGGCATCCTCCCGCTCTTCGACGTGGACAAGGCGGCCGCAGAGGTGCGCCGGCTGGCCGCCAAGGGATGCCACGCCGTCACGTTCTCCGAGAACCCGGCCGCGCTCCGCATGCCGTCCATCCACTCGGGCCACTGGGACCCGCTCTTCGCCGCCTGCTCGGACGAGGGGACCGTGCTCTGCTGCCACGTCGGGTCCTCCTCGAAGTCGGCCTCCACGACAGCCGACGCGCCGCCGTCCGTGGGCATGAGCCTGTCGTCGCTGATGTCCACGTATTCCCTGGGCGATCTCATGTGGGCGGACTTCTGGTGGCGCTTCCCGGACCTGCGCTTCTCGCTCACCGAGGGCGACATCGGCTGGATCCCCTACTTCCTCCAACGCGCCGAGCACATCCAGGACAAGCACTCGGGTTGGACCCAGCACCAGTTCCCCGAGGGGTACGGGCCGGCCGCCGTCTTCCGCGAGCGCATCCTGTGCTGCTTCATCAACGACCCCGTGGGCGTCAGCCTGCTCGACCACTTCAACATCGACAACGTGTGCTGGGAATCCGACTACCCGCACTCCGACAGCACGTGGCCCAACGCACCCGAGGTCAACGAGGCGCTCTTCGCCGCACTGGACGACGACGTGGTCGACCGGATCACGCACCGCAACGCCATGCACCACTTCTCGTTCGACCCCTTCGCCGTGCGGCCGCCCGAGGCGTGCACGGTCAAGGCACTGCGCGCCGAGGCGGCCGACGTCGACACCGTCACCCATGTGGGCCGCGCCCCCGACGAGAGCGACCGCGACTACTTCCGTTCGCTCGAGCGCGGGAGGACGACCGATCGCCAGCTCGCGCTAGCGGCCGCGCGCCCTCCGTCACCCGGGCCGCCGCTCGTCGCCCGTCCAGGCCCGGACGGGGCCCGCGGCGTCCACCATCTCGGCCAGCTGCGACGGGTCGGTGGCCAGCGTGCTCTGGAGCTGTGCCGAGGGCGCGGGAGAGACCAGCGCATCGAGGCGCGCCAGGTGGTGCTCGGGCGTCGACGGCTCCTCGTCCTCGTCCCACGCCTCGATGCCGATGCCGACGCCCAGGCGTGCCGCCTCCGCGAGCACGGCGCTCCCCTGCTCCCCGGCCCCGCCGTCCACCACCGCCAGCGCCGGCCGCAGCGGCGCGGCCAGGCGGGCGACGAGCACACACGCCGCCGCCCATCCCTCCATTGGCACGGCTGGGACCAGCACCGATCCGAGCCGGGTGGTGGCGAAGGTGCGCGCGACCCAGTAGCCGGCCGTGCCGGGGTCGGCGGCGACAAGACCTGACTCGCCCAGGACCTGCGCGTAGTGACGCGTCACCCGCGACGGCATGAGCGGTGTACCGGCCGCCGACCACCCGGCTTGGGTCACCGCGGCCAGTCGCCCCCGCAGCGGCGGCACGTCGGGGAAGTCGCGAGCTGCCGGCGGCCACCGCTCGGCCAGCGGGCCCAGTGCCTCGGGCGCCACCTCCAGCACCGGTGCGCCGCCGTCCCACAGGTGACGTGGCGCCTCTCGCTCGTCCACGCCCACCGCGAGGACGAGGTCGGCCTCCGGGATCCCGCCCAGCTCGAAGTCGCGCGCCTGCAAGCCGACGGTCGCCCAGTGGTGCCTGCTCTGCCAGTGGAACACGCCCTTGGCGCCCCACGTGTTGAGGACGCCGAGGCGCCCGGTCGCCGCGAGCGCACGCAACGCGCCCACTGCCCGGCGCTCCACGACGCCGGGCCCGGCCAGCACCACCACCCGGCCCGCCCGTGCCACCTCGTGGAGGAGCGCCTCCTCGGGCTCGACCCAGTCCTCCGGGGGCAACGAGTCGCACCGGGCCGTCGGGAGCAGGCCGCGCGAGGTCGAGCCGCACCTGCAGCCGGATGCCGTCGCCGCGCACCCGCTCTGCCACCAGCGGCGCCAGCGCGCGCAGCGTCTCGACGTCCTCGACCACGACCGCGTCGGCTGCCGTCGCCCCGCGCCTCCCGGCCGCGGTCCCGGCACAACGAGGGTCCCGTCGCCCACGTGCGCAGCCGCGGCGACGCCGTGCACGGCACGGTGGGCCTGGGCCAGCAGCACCGCCACCGCCGGGTCGGCGACCTCGGTCACGGGCAAGCCGTCGAGGGGGCGGCCGTAGGCGGCACCGATCCCGCCCGCCGCGAGGACCCGGGCGAGGAGCAGCCCGGCCGTCACCCTGCCGGGCCCGTCATCCGCCGGCGCCACCGCTCGGGCCGATCGGCTGCCACTGTGGCGCGCGCTTCTCGGCGAACGCGCGCGGGCCCTCCTCCTGGTCGGGGTGGCCCCACATGGAGGTGAGCTGGGTGGCGCCCGCCTTGCAGGCGTCGGTGAGCCCCGCCTCGAGCGCGCCCCACAGCGCGCGCTTGGTGGCGGCCATGGCCGCCGGCGAGTTCTGCGCGACCTTCTCGGCCAGCTTCTGCGCCTCGTCGCGCAGGGCGCCGGGCGGGTCGACGATCTGGCTGATCATGCCGAGCGCCAGCGCGCGCTCGGCGGACACGCGCTCGTGGCGCCCGACCAGGGCCATGCGCATGACCGCCTCGAAGGGGATCTTGCGGGTGAGCCCGATGGCCTCCATGGCCACCACCTGCCCGACCGAGACGTGCGGGTCGAAGAACTGCGCGTCGGATGCCGCGATCACGATGTCGGCCTCGGCCACCCAGTGGAAACCGCCGCCCGCGCAGAGTCCGTTGACCGCGGTGATGACCGGCTTCCAGATGTGGTTCTGCCAGGCGGTGAACCGGTAGTCGAACTTCTCCGTCGACTCGCGGTAGCGCTCGAAGCCGATGCCGTCCTCGGCGATCTCCATGACGTCCACGCCGGTCTGGAACGCACGCCCCTCACCGGTGTGCACGATCACGATGACCTCGGGGTCCGCATCGAGGGCGCGCCACGCCGTCTCGAACTCGTCGCGCATGTGGGAGTTCATCGCGTTGAGGCGGTCGGGCCGGTTGTTGATGAGCCAGCCCACGGGGCCGTGCCGCTCGAGCAGCAGGGTGTCGAGGGTCGGGTAGGTCACTGCACCTCCACGGTCAGCGTCGTCATGGTCCGCGCCGTCACGGCCACGGTTTCGGTCTCGGTCGTCCTCACGGTCGTCATCGGCCGCAGCGGCTGCCAGTTCGGCGCGCGCTTCTCGGCGAACGCGCGCGGGCCCTCCTCCTGGTCGGGGTGGCCCCACATGGAGGTGAGCTCGGTGGCGCCCGCCTTGCAGGCGTCGGTGAGCCCGGCCTCGAGCGCGCCCCACAGCGCGCGCTTGGTCGCGGCCATGGCGGCCGGCGAGTTCTGCGCGATCTCCTCGGCCAGCGCCTGCGCCTCGTCGCGCAGCGCCTCGGGCGGGTCCACCACCTGGCTGACCATGCCCGAGTGCGAAGGCGCGCGTCGCATCGATCCGTTCGTGGCGCCCGAGCAGGGCCATGCGCATCACGGCCTCGAAGGGAATCTTGCGGGCCAACCCGATGACCTCGTACGCGCTGACCTGGCCGACCGAGACGTGGGGGTCGAGGAATTGCGCATCGGAGGCGGCCAGCACGATGTCGGCGTCGGCCACGAAGTGCAGTCCCCCGCCGGCGCACACGCCATTCACCGCGGTGATGACCGGCTTCGCCACGCCACAGTGCCAGGCCGTCATGCGCAGCTCGGCGCGCCGGGTACGGCCCGATTGCTTGCGCAGGGCCTCGGGCTGACGGGCCAGCTGCACCACATCGAGTCCGGTCTGGAACGAGCGGCCCTCACCGGTCGTGACGATGACGCGCACCTCGGCGTCGGCGTCGAGCTCGCCCCAGGCCTCCTCCAGTTCGTCGAGCATGCGCGCGTCCATGGCGTTGCCCGCCTTGGGACGGTTGAAGACGAGCCAGCCGACGGGGCCGCGGCGCTCGACGAGCAGTGTCTCGTAGGCCATCGGCGTCAGCTGCGCGGGACGTCGCGCCAGGCGACGCCCTTGAAGGGATCGGGCTCGCGAGGGAGTCCGAGCACACGCTCGCCCAAGATGTTCTTGTTCACTTCTGTCGTGCCACCCTCGATCGTGTTGGCCCGGCTCCGCAGCATCCCGCGCAGCTCGTAGGGCAGGGTGGCCGCCCAGGCGCCCGGCTCGGTGGGTGCAGGCGCCCCCGCTGCCCCGGTGCACCACGCCGTGGCGGCTGCACCGAGCATGTCGACCGCCAGCAGCTGGATGCGCTGGTTGAGCTCTCCCTGGTGCACCTTGCCGATGGAGCTCTCCGGGCCCGGCGAGCGCCCGGCCCGCAGGTTGGCTCGCACGCGCTGGTTCGTCCACCCCCGCACCTGCTCCTCGCACCAGACCCGGACCACCTGGTCACGCTGCACCGGGTTGTCCCAGCCGCCGGGCTTCCCCTCGGCGGCGAGACGCTTGGCCAGCCGCACCAGTGCGTCGGCTCCCCCACCGCCGATGCGGTCGACGCCGCCCGAGCCCGCGCCCGAGACCATCTGGCGCTCGCCCGAGAGCGTGGCGTTGGCGACCTTCCAGCCCTCGCCCACGTCGCCGACCCGCTGGGCGTCGGGCACGCGGGCGTTGTCGAGGAAGACCTCGTTGAAGTCGACCTCGCCACCGATGTGACGCAGGGGGCGCACGTCGACGCCCGCGCTGGCGCAGGTCGATCAGGAAGTAGGTGATGCCCTCGCGTTTGGGCGCGTCGGGGTCGGTCCGGGCCAGCAGCACCGCGTGCGTCGAAAGGTGCGCCCATGTCGTCCACACCTTCTGGCCGTTGACGACCCACTCGTCCCCGTCGCGTTCGGCCCGGGTGGCCAGCGACGCCAGGTCCGAGCCCGAGCCCGGCTCGCTGAAGAGCTGGCACCACCGCTCCTCGTTGCGCACGATCGGCGGCAGATAGCGGAGCCGCTGCTCCTCGGTGCCGTGTGCGAACAGCGCCGGCGCAGCCAGATTGAGCCCGAGCGGGTTCAACCGGCCGAGGTTGAAGGGCCGCAGCTCCTCGTCGAGCCGGCGCGCCATTCCCGGTGCGACAGGTCGAGCCCTCCGTACTCCACCGGCCAGGTCGGGACGACCAGCCCCGACGCCCCGTACGACGGGATACCACTCCTCGTACTCCGCCCTCGTGCGCACCGTGCGCACCTCGGCCGGGCCACCCCGCCGTCCCGCCGCCACCCATTCCGGGGGGACATGCGTTTCGACCCAATCGCGCACGGCGGCGAGCGCGTCCTCGAGCGAGGTGTCGGGACCGACCGCCAGGCGGCCGTCCCGGCCCCGGGCCGGCGGTCATCGGCCCTTGAACTCTGGCGGGCGCTTCCCGACGAACGCGGCGAGCCCTTCTTTGAAGTCTTCGCTGCGCGACGAGAGCTCCATGGCGAGGGCCTCGTTCTGCAACTGCTCGCGCAGCGGCGCCGTGTCGCCTGCGTGCAGCAGCCACTTGGTGAGACCGATCGTCACGGTGGGCGCCTCGGCCAGCCGGTCGACCAGCGCCTGCACCTCGCCGGCGAGCGCGCCGCCCGGCACGGCGCGGTGCACCATGCCCCAGGCCGCGGCGTCGGCGCCGGACACGGCCTCGCCGAGCAGCAGCATCTCGCGGGCCCGCACCTCGCCGATGCGGCGGGGCAGCAGCCAGGTGCCGCCGGTGTCGGGCGTGAAGCCACGCTGGGCGTACGGCTCCCAGAGCCGCGCCGCCTCGTCGACGACGGCGAAATCCGCGGCGAGGGCGACGTGCAGCCCGATCCCGGCCGCCCAGCCCTGGACCTGGCAGACCACCGGCGTCTGCGTGGTGAGCAACAACTCGATCAGGCGGTGGGCCTCGGTCGGCAGGCGCCGCTGGATGCTGCCCACCCGAGGCCGCTCGTCCCCGGCGTTGCGGCCCACGATGTCGAACCCGGCACAGAAGTGGTCGCCCGCCCCGCGGATGAGAACGACGCGCACGGACTCGTCCGGTCCCGCCGCGGAGAGGGCCTCGATCATGGCGGCGACGATCGGGTCCGTGAGCGCGTTGCGCTTCTTCGGCCGGTCGATCTCGAACGCGAGCACCGAGCCGTCGCGCTGCACGTGGAGCCCCTCGACCGACCGGTAGGGGCTCGTTGCGGCCGGGTCACTCATTGGCCGGCGTACCTCTCGCTGATGGCAGTGAGGACCTCTTGCAGGTCGCGGGCGCCGCCCGGCGCCTCGGGCAGGCGCACCGGGCCGTGCTCGCGGCTGGGCAGCAGGACGGTGGCGTGGCCCGGCGTCGTCTGCTCCCCGCGCTGGTTCACGGCGGAGAGCTCGAGGTCGACGGCGGGGCGCCCGCCCTCGGCCAGGTAGTGGTCCGTCACCGATCCCCGACAGCCACTGCGTGTCGCCCACGAAGTTGAACTTGCGGAACTCGCAGTCGAGCTTCCAGAGCCACGCCTCGTCACCCATCCAGTCCGTGCACAGGTGGATGAGCCACGTCTCGCGCATGCGCCCGTAGTCGAACGTCGTCGGGTTGCCGGCGCGGCGCGCGAACTCGGGGTCCCAGTGCACCCGCTGCATCACGTCGGGCACGTTGAGCTCGTCGCGTTGGTAGAAGCGCGGGATCCGGGTCCGGTTCTGGTAGCCGAGGCGCAGCGCCTTCACGCCGTAGAGCCCCATGCCGACGCCGGCGTGCCAGCAGACCATGTCGGTGACGGTCATCGGCCCCTTCACCATGGGGCCGACGGTGTCGCCCACCGCGACGTCCTCCCACCACCGGGTCTCGGCGCCCCGGGGGCCTTCGGCAGGCGTACTGCGCCTCGATCGCGTCGATCTCGTCGTCGGCGTAGGGACGCAGCTCCAGCGCGTCGTTCTTCTTGCGGGCGCGGGCCTGCGTGCGCTCGGTGCGGATCATGAGCCGGTACTGCGCCGAGAGCGCGGGGCCGTCGACCTCGCGGAACACCTGGGCCATCCATTCGTGGACGGCACGCCCGGCGAACTCGCTCGGCTTCTCCAGCACGCCGACAAGCGCGTTGCGCCGGCTGACCTGCCGGTCCGGCCGCAGGGGCGCCCACCACTCGCGCGCGCTGGCCGAGTAGAACGCGTGCACGCCGCGCAGGGGGTCGCCCTTCATGAGATCCCGGTGCTCCTCGGGCACCTCGCGCACCTCGTCGAACCCGATGAGCGAGTCGCCGCCGACCAGGGGTGGCGGGTGCGATCACGCCGCCCCAGCACGTCCCGCCCGCATAGGCCTCGTCGGACCACAGTGGGTTGTCGTCGCCGTAGGCCTCGGCCACGTGCCGGAACGCATCGACGCCGGGGCGCACGTAGCGCGGCACGGGCACCGTGTGCGGCTCGGGAATGCCGATGCGGGCGCGCAGCCGGGCGACGCCCTCCTCGGTGATGGTGCCCTCGGACACGAAGCCGCATATTATATGAAGTCCGCCGGCGCCGCCCTTGGGCGTGCGGCCGCGCGAGCCCTCCGAGACGGGATCACCGTGGCCAACGACAAGGTCTACATCCACGAGTTCATCGACATCACCGGCCACCACCGCGCCGACTACATGCATCACATGACGGCGAACTGGAGCCCGATCGCGCAGGAGGAGCGCCACCAGCTCTGCTACGGGGTGTGGGGCATCGTCGGCTCCACCGGGCCGTGGCCCTCCGTGGTGAACATGTGGGAGGAGGACGGCTGGGACGGCCTGGCGTCGTCCTTCGGCCACGAGCTCGGCCACGCGCACCTGCAAGACCCCAAGCTGGCGCGCTGGTGGGCCCGAGCGGCCGAGTTCCGTTCGGGCGGCTTCGACCGCATCCTCGTCCCCGCGCCGTGGTCGCCGGGCATCGAGGAGCTCTGCGCGCAGGGCGCCGGTGGCTGTCGCCTACGCCCACGACCAGGTGACGGTTCCCGCCGGTTCTGCGGGCGACTTCCTGGAGCTGGCCCGCGAGGCCGGAGGCGCGTTCTACGCCGAGCACGGCTGGCGGCTGATCGGGGCCTTCGAGACGGCGATGCGCAACGACGACGAGGCGTTCCTGCTGTGGTCGATCCCGAGCTGGGAGCGCTGGGGCGCCGCGGAGGCCGCGCTGCGGGCCGGGCACCCCTGGCGGGACGCGCCAGCGTGCGGCGGTGCGTCGACCTGCGCCGCATCCTGCTCGTCGACGCGCCGCTCAGCCCCTTGCGCACTCGGGCGCCAGCCGGCGCGCAGCGACCGCGACGACAGCTGGTCGGAGGAGTAACGAACGCTCAGCCGGCCGGCGCGGCGACGTCGTCCGCCAGCTGTTTGCGCAGGAGCTTGCCGATCTCGTTGCGGGGCAGCGACTCGGCCCGCGACGAAGGCGACCGGCACCTTGTACGGGCGCCAGCTCGGCCCGGCAGGCCGCCTCGAGGTCCTCGTCGCGGGCGGTGCCGACGACCACGGCCACCGGCACTTCGCCCAGCCGCTCGTCGGGGCGGGCGACGACCGCCACGTCGTCGACGCCGGGGACCAGGCGCAGCACCTCCTCCACCTGCTCGGGGAAGACCTTGTTGCCGCCGCGGTTGATGAGGTCCGAGGTGCGGCCCTCTATCCAGACGAACCCCTCGGCGTCGACGCGGGCGTGGTCCCCGCGTGCGGACGAACCCGTCGGCGTCGACGCGGTCCGCGAGGGACGCGCCGCCGGCGTAGCCCGGCGGCCATGCGGGGCGGGCGCACCAGGAGCTCGCCCACGGCCCCGGGCTCGACCTCCCGCCCGGCTTCGTCGACGACCCGGATGTCGACGCCGGCGTGCGGCCGCCCGGCCGCGCCGAGCTTCTCGGGGTGCTCCCGGGCGTCGGCCGCGGTCCAACCGACGACCTCGCCGACCTCGGCCTGCCCGTAGCTGTTCAGCACGACGGTGCCGAAGCGCTCCATGAAGCGGCGCGCGGCCGGCGGGGAAAGCGGCGCGGTGATGCTGCGGACGTAGCGCAACGGGGCCAGGTCGGTCACGTCGGGATCCGTCGCCAGCATCACCATGGCCGCCGGCGGCAACACGGTCGAGCGGATCTGGTAGCGCCGCACGAGCTCGGCGAACTCGCGGGTGGTGAACCGCGGCATGAGGACGATCGCGGCGCCCGCGCGCAACCCGAAGCACACGTTGTAGATGCCGGCGTTCAGCGCGATCGACACCGGCACCAGGTTCGGCGTCGGCTCTCGCGCCGCCTTCGGCTTCCGCACCGTCGCCGCGCAGCGGCGTGAGCACACGGTCGAGGAGCTCGAGATAGCCGCTGTGCGTCTGCAGGATGGCCTTGGGCGTGCCGGTCGTCCCCGACGTCCAGGTGACGAACGCCACGTCGGGGTCATGGCGCATCGGGTCCGCCAGCGTGGAGATGCCGCGCTCGTCGAGCAGCGCGGCCGGGCGGACCGTCTCGAGCACATGGTCGACCTCGGCCTGGGGAGAGCGGTCGTTCACCGGCACGAACACGGCGCCGGCTAGCCAGATGCCGGCCATCGTCGTGACCAGGTCAGGGCCGCTGGGCAGGCGCACCGCCACGCCCTGTCCCGGCTCGACGCCCGCCGCCCGCAGCTTCTCGGCGCCGGCGCGGGCCGCGGCCCGGGCCTCCCCGGCGCTGCGCACCGCGTCGATGGTGCACAGCAGGTCGCGCCCGTCGGCGAAGGGGTGGTCGATGAGGAGGTTGCCGAGGTTCTCCACGCTTTACATACAATATCCCGTTGTCGATATCCGGCCCCGGTGCGGGCCCGACGGAGAAATGGGAGGGAGCACCAGTGGCCGACCGCGTCTGGGCCGGGGGCGAGCAGTCCACCGTCCCCCAGCTCTTCGCCCGCAGGCTCGAGACGCGACCCTGGACAGCGAGTACCTCGACGTGGCGGGAACGAAGCTGTCGGCCGGCGACGTCATGACGGCGGGCGACCGGTTCGGCGGGGTCCTCGACGGCAGCTCGGGACGGCCCAGCACGACCGCGTCGCCTCGCTGCTCGAGAACTCAGCGCCGGCGCTCCTCACCTGGGCCGGCACCGTGTGCGCCGGCCGTATCGCCGTTCCTATCAATACCGCTTACAAGGGCGCCTACCTCACCCACCAGCTCACGGACTCCGGTTCCCGCGTGATCGTCGTCGCGGCCAGCTACCTCGACCGCGTCGCGGCCATCGCCCGGGACGTGCCGACGCTCGAGCATGTGATCGTCGTCGACGACGTGGACGCAGGAGAGGTCGAGGAAGACGGGCCTGGATCGCCCCCACCCGGGGCCGTGCCCTCGCTCGGCCGGGTGGCCGTGCACCGTTGGGACGACATCATGGGCGGCGGCCGGCGGCGCGCCCACCGTGGACGTGCGGCCGTCCGACCTGGCGACCTTCATCTACACCGGGGGCACCACCGGACTGTCCAAGGGGTGCATGCTGACGCACAACTACCACGAGGCCCTGGCCCGGCAGATCGGCATCTGTTGGAAACGTACGGCCGACGACGTGGCGTGGACGCCGCTTGCCGATGTACCACTTCAACGCGCTCGGTGACCGCCATCGTGGGCACGCTCCTCTTCGGCGGGCGTGGCGCCATCTTCCGCCGGTTCTCCGTGTCGCAGTTCTGGCCCGAGATGAACCGGGTCGGGGCCACCGTCACCTCGACCCTCGGGACGATGGCCTACCTGCTGGCCCACGACGTCGACCGGCCCGAGATGCCGGGCTCGGGCGAGCCCGAGGCCAACCGCACCTTGCGCCTGATGGGCGCCGTCCCTCTCCCACCCGAGGTGGACGGCATTCTCCGGTCGCGCTTCGGAATCGAGACTTTCAGCGGCGCCTACGGCGTCACCGAGGCCAGCTTGATCTCCTGGCAGCCGCCCGGACGTGGAGAACCGGCCCAATGCCGCCGGGCGTCGTCAATGACGAGTTCTTCGACGTCCGGATCTTCGACGACGACGACCACGAGCTCGCAGCACGGAAGCGAGGGCGAGATCGTGATCCGGCCGAAGCGGCCGCACGTGATGTTCGAGGGCTACTGGGGAAGGCCGGAGGTCACCGTCGAGACGACGCGCAACCTCTGGTACCACACCGGCGACATCGGGCGGATCGACGAGGACCGCTACCTCTACTTCGTCGACCGCAAGGCGGACTACCTGCGCCGCCGGGGCGAGAACATCGCCAGCTACGAGGTGGAATCGATCCTGATGGGCCACGGCGCGCTGGCCGACGTCGCGGTCCACGCCGTCCCCAGCCCCTTGACGGAGGACGACCTCAAGATCACCGCCACGGTCAAGGAGGGTGCGAGCCTCAGCGAGGAGGATCTCTTCCGCTGGTGCGTCGACCAGCTCCCCTACTTCTGCCTGCCGCGCTACATCGAGTTCCGCGCCGCCCTGCCGCGCAGCCCGGTCGGGCGCGTCTTGAAGCGCGAGCTGCGCGAGGAGGGGGTCACGCCGGCCACCTGGGACGCCGAGGCGGCGGGGATCGAGTACGAGAAGACGATGAAGGCGGCGGCCGGCCCCGGTCCGGGGTCAGCCGTATCATTCGTGCAATCGGTCCCGCTGCGGGCCGGAAGGAGGTGCCATGAGAGCGGAGGACATGATCCTCGTCAGCGTCGACGACCACGTGGTGGAGCCGCCGGACCTCTTCGAGGGCCACCTGCGCGGGCGCTACAAGGACGAGGCGCCACGGGTGGAGCGCCGGCCCGACGGCTCGGACGCCTGGGTGTTCAACGGTGCGGTGATCCCCAACATCGGCCTGAACGCGGTGGCCGGACGGCCCAAGGAGGAGTACGGCGTCGAGCCCACGGCCTTCGACGAGATGCGCCCGGGCTGCTTCGACGTCCACGAGCGCATCAAGGACATGGACGCCGGAGGCGTGCTCGGCTCCATGAACTTCCCCTCCTTCCCCGGCTTCAGCGGACGGCTGTTCGCCGCCTGCGAGGACAAGGGCCTGGCGCTCGCGGTGCTGCAGGCCTACAACGACTGGCACATCGACGAATGGTGCGGCGCCTACCCCGGGCGCTTCATCCCGATGGCGCTGCCGGTGCTGTGGGACCCCGAGCTGGCCGCCGCCGAGATCCGGCGCGTGGCCGCCAAGGGCTGCCACTCCGTCACCTTCACGGAGAACCCGGCGACGCTCGGGTACCCGAGCTTCCACTCCGACCACTGGGACCCGTTGTGGAAGGCGGTGTGCGACGAGGGCGTGGTCGTCTCCATCCACCTGGGCTCGTCGGGGCAGCTGTCGGTCACCGCGCCCGACGCGCCGGTCGACGTCATGATCACCCTGCAGCCCATGAACATCTGCCAGGCGGCGGCGGACCTGCTGTGGTCGCGGGTCCTCAAGCAGTTCCCCGACATCCGCTTCGCGCTCTCCGAGGGCGGCACGGGCTGGATCCCGTACTTCCTCGACCGGCTCGACCGCACCTACGACATGCACCGCGCCTGGACGGGGCAGGACTTCGGCGACCGGTTGCCCAGCGACGTGTTCCGCCAGCACTTCTTGACCTGTTTCATCGCCGACCCCGTCGGGATCACGCTGCGCCACGACATCGGTCTCGACAACATCGCGTGGGAGTGCGACTATCCGCACTCCGACTCGTCGTGGCCCGAGGCTCCCGAGGAGCTCGCACGCGTGGCGGCGGACGTGCCCGACGACGAGCTGGCCCGCATCACGCTACGAGAACGCCTGCCGCTGGTACTCGTTCGACCCGTTCGCGCACCGGCACCAAGGAGCGCTGCACGGTCGGCGGCACTGCGCGCCGAGGCACCGGGCCATGACGTCATCGATCCGCTCCTTCGACAAGGGTCGCTTCGAGCGGAAGGGGACGGGGACCGACCTCGGCCGGCTGGCGGCGCGCGCCACGGCGTAGGCGGAGAGCGCTGCCCTCGTCAGGCGGGCGTGGCGGCTGAGTAGTTGCGCTGGCCCTGGATCAGCGCGCGGTTCGGCTGCTCGGGCAACTCCAGCAGCGGCTGGCGCACCTCCTCGAGCGTCGGGCCGTACTGATCGGCCAGCGGCGCCAGCGCGTCGACGTCGAAGTCGTAGAGCGTCGCCGCGTTGAGCCCGAGGATCCGGCGCAGGTCGTCCTCGGGGACGTCCTGGGTCACCTGCCGCAGGTGCTCACGCGTGTAGGGCTCGGTGCCCTCGTCGTGCGGGTAGTCGCTCCCCCACATGAAGCGGTCGGGCGCGATCATGCTGCGCACGTCCATGTCGGCCGGCTTCGGGAAGCTGACGCCCATCCACACGTTCTGGTTGAAGTACTCGGTCGCGGTGCGCGGCAGTGCCTGGTCCTTCGTGTACTTCAGCTCGCCGATTGAGCCCTTCTGCACGTTCGTGATCACGTAGTCGAGGTGGCGGAGCGTCTCGGGCAGCCATGACGCACCGCCTTCGGTGAAGGCGAACTTGAGGCGGGGGAAGCGCTCGAACACGCCCGACAGGATCAGGTGGACCAACGGCCGCATGCCGTAGAACGCGACCTCGGCGATCATGAGCATCGGGGTCGCCTGGTAGCGGCCATAGTTCGGGAAACCGGTGCCGGCGTGCACGTTGACCGGGATGTCGAGGTCCTGCAGCACCGCCCACAGGCGGTCGTAGTCGGGGTCGTACAGGGGCTTGACCCACGTCACGTCCGGCGGAACGACCGGCAGCAGCACGCCGCCGCGCAGTCCCTGCTCCTTGATCCACGTGGCGTCCGCGATCGCGTCGTCGATGTCGTTGAGGAAGATCTGGCCGACCCCGGCGCGCTGGGCCGGCCGGCGGGCGCAGAAGTCGACGAGCCACCGGTTGTGCGCCCTGATCCCGGCCCGGCGGTGCTCGTAGTCCTCGGGCTTGGGCGGCCCGGCGAAGAGGACGAAACCCGGGAAAGAAGGGCGGCACCGTGTTCGGATAGACGACCTCCCCGACCACGCCGTCGGCGAGCTCGTCGGCGGAGCGCCGCTCGTCGTCCCAGTTGCGGACCCGCAGGTCGGTGTCGCGCAGGTCCTTGAACGGGTTCTTGTACTTCCCCCGCCAGGCGTCGAACTCCTCGCGGTACGCCGGGTCCAGGTACTCCCGGTACTGCTCGTGGCTCCCGCCGGCGTGGCAGTCCGCGGAAATGAGCGTCAGGGGCGCGGTCGAGACAGATGTCGCCATGCGACCACGATACCAGAAGTTAGAACCGGAGTCTAGTTCTTATTTCTGGGACGGACGGCGGCGTGGCTCATCCGAAGTGCGCCGGCGCGGGGAGCGCCCCGGCGGCGAACGCGTCGGCGCGCCCCCGCAGCGTGCCGGCGGCGTCGTCGGCGTCCTTCATGATCACGAACCGCCCGGCTCGGATGCCGTCGACGACGAGCGCCGCCAGCTCGTCGAGCGGCTGCCAGTGCAGCGTCGCGCCCCGCCGAAGCCGCCATCTCCTCGAGCCTCTCCGGCGTCATCGCCTCGGTCTCACGGGGCCGCTCCCGGGCCAGGTCCGGCGGCCGCGTGCGATCCGAGGTCCACAGACCGGTCCGCAAGAGCCCCCCGGAGGGATAGAAGACCGAGGCACCAATGCGGCGCGCCCTCCTCGGCCAGCTGTGCGGCCAGGCACTCGGTAAGCACGCTCACCGCCGCCTTGCTGGCGGCGTACACGGAGGCGGACGGCAACGGCGAGATCGGGCCGTCGGACGAGGACGTGTTCACGACGTGTCCCTCCTCGCCCGCCTCGAGCATGCGGGGCACGAAGGTGAGGATGCCGTTGACCACGCCCGTCACGTTGACGCCGAACACCCAGGCCCAGTCGTTCGGTGTGGTCTGCCAGACCTTGGCGCTGGGCGCGCCGACTCCGGCGTTGTTGCACAGGACATGGCACGCGCCGAAGCCGTCGTAGACGGCATCGGCCAAAGAAGCCATCGACTCGGCGCTCGTCACGTCCGCACGGTGCACGAGCACCCGGGCCTCGCCGGCGAACTCCTTTGCCACACCCTCGAGCGCCGGCGCGTCGACGTCCGCCACGGCGACTCGCATGCCCTCCCCCAGGAAGGCCCGCACCAGGGCCAAACCGATGCCGCTGGCGCCGCCGGTCACCACGGCCACCTTGTCCTGCAGGTCTTCCATCGCGCTTTCCCCTTCTTGACAGTCAAAGCCGGAGCAGTTTTGATAATAGGTACGGAAATGTGCGCGAGGGCAATCGCTCCGCCGCCGCCGGACCACCAAGGGGGTCGCCATGACCGACGTTCGCACCGAGGACGCGGCAATCGAGGGTCTGCGCACCCAGCCCGGTGCCGGCATGCCGCGACGCCTCGACCTGATCCGAGACCCCTCCGTCCGCGCCCACGTCCGCAGCGAGGCCGGGCCGCGCTTCCCGTTCCCGATCCCGAACGGCTGGTTCATCGTGGCCGCCTCCGGCGATGTGGACGCCGGGCGCCGTCGCAGCCCTTGCACTACTTCGGACGCGACCTGGTCGTCTTCCGCACCGAGAGCGGGGTGCCGCGGGTCACGGCCGCCTACTGCGCCCACCTGGGTGCGCATCTGGGCGTCGGGGGCACGGTGCGCGGCGAGATCCTCCAGTGCCCTTTCCACGGCTGGTGCTACGACGGCGAGAGCGGCAAGTGCACCGACATCCCCTACGGCTCGGGGAAGATCCCGACCAAAGCCGCCGTCCGCGCCTATCCCACCCTGGAGCGCAACGGCATGGTGTGGGCCTGGCACCACCTCGAGGGCAAGCCGCCGTTCTACGACGTGCCCGAGGTGCCGGAGCTCTCCGACCCCGAGTGGAGCGATCCCTACATCGCCGAGTTCACCATCCGGACCAGCTGCCAGGAGATGGCCGAGAACAACCACGACGCCGTGCACTTCCAGTTCGTGCACGGCACACCCGCCATCCCCGAGCAGGAGATGCTCATCGACGGCGGCTACAAGCGCGCCACGAGCATGGACGGGTTCTTCGTGCGCGAGACCTTCGGCCTCGGGCTGGGCGTCCTGCGCATGACGAACACCATGACCTTCCTCACGTCGACCACGCCGATCGACGAGGAACAGGTCCTCGTCCGCTGGATCTTCACCGCGCCGAAGAGCGCCGGCCCCGACGCGGCCAAGAAGATCGCGGAGTCGTTCCTGGGCGGCGTGAGCCAGGACATCCCGATCTGGGAGAACAAGCGCTACGTCGAGCGGCCCGTGCTCATGAAGGAGGAGCGGACCATCCTCGACCACCGCGCATGGTGCACGCAGTTCTATTCGGACCCCGCCGACGCCATCGACTGAACCGTCCTCGGCGACGCGAAGAAAGAGGAACGACCAATGACCGGACACAACGACGACAGCGCCCGCTACCTGGTGATCTCATCGGACACCCATGCCGGCCCTCCGGCCGAGCGCTACCGCGACTACCTCGACCCCAAGTACCGCGCGGCCTTCGACGCCGACCTGGCCATGGTGCTCGAAATGAACAAGGCCCGCGCCGCGCAGAGCGACGCGGCCGCCTTCGAGGCGAAGTGGGAGGCCGAGACCGGCGACGGCGGCCGGCGGGCCTCGTGGGACCCGGCGGCACGCGACGACGAACTCGACAAGGAGGGCGTGGCCGCCGAGGTGATCTTCCCCGACGCCGACGTGCTCGGCGGCGGCGCGTCGGCGCCGTTCCACGCCGGCCTCGGCTCCTCGGGCGACCTCGACGGCGAGTTGGTCATGGCGGGCGCCCAGGCGCACAACCGCTGGCTCGAGGAGCTCTGCGCCTCGAGCCCCGAGCGTCGATGCGGCGTGGCCACCGTGCCGATCCTGCACGACATCGATGCCGCCGTGGCCGAGATAGAGCGGCTGGCGGCGGCCGGGTTCCGGGCGATCCTGATCCCGACGCTGTGGGTCGACAAGCCGTCGTACAACGACCTGCGCTACGAACCGGTCTGGTCGGCCTGCGAGGCCAACGGCATGGTGGTCCACGTCCATTCGGGCGGCGCGTCGCGCGACATCTCCATGATGGCGCCGGGCCTCATCGCCATCTACGCCACCGAGGCGTGGTGGTGGGCGGCCCGCCCGCTGTGGGCGCTCCTCTGGGGGGGCGTCTTCGAGCGCCATCCCGGCCTGCGCTTCGCCATCACCGAGGACGGCGCCTGGTGGCTCCCGGGCATCGTGAGCCGCATGGACGAGAAGTACCTGGGCGGGCACAACACCGAGAAACTCGGCAACGCGTTCACCTCGACGATCTCGAAGAAGCCGAGCGAGTTCTTCGGGACCAACATCTTCGTGGGCGCGTCGACGCCGAGCACCGAGGAGATCCAGCGCCGCCACGAAATCGGCGTCCACGCCTTCATGTGGGGCAACGACTTCCCGCACCCCGAGGGCACCTGGCCCCACACGCGCAAGGCGATCGCCGAGGCGTTCGCCGACGTGCCGCCGGACGAGGCGACGCGCATGCTCGGGGCGAACGCCGCCGCGGTCTACCGCTTCGACGTCGAGAAGCTGCAGCCGCTGGCGGCGCGCATCGGACCGTCACGGACGGACGTGCACGGGGCGTCGGCGGTGCCGGCGACCTGATGCCGGCGGGCAAGGTCGGGCGTCCGGCCCGCATCGACCGCACCGCCATCGCGGAGGCCGTGCTCGACCTCGGGCTCGACGGCATCTCCATGAAGGCGGTGGCGGACCACCTGGGCGTCAGCGTGGCGGGCCTCTACCACCACGTGGGCAACCGGCGCGAGCTGCTCGTGCTGGCCGCCGAACACTCGCTGTCCCGCGTCGCCACCCCCGAGGACACCGGCCAGCACTGGGACGAGTGGCTGCGCGAATGGGCCCGTCACGTCTACCGCTCCTTCGTGGAGGAGCCCGAGATCCTGGTGCAGTTCATGAACGGCGGGCTGCGGTGGGACGCCATGGGCGACGTGGTCGACTCGGTCATACGGGTGCTCGGCCGCGCCGGCTTCGACCCGATCGAGGCGATGACCGCGTTCGACACGGTGGCGCAGTGCGCCGTCGGCGCCGCCGTGCAGGAGATCCGCGGGCGCGCCGCGACGGAGCGAGGGGCGTTCGCTCCTCTCCGAGCTGCACCGGATGGTCGCCGGCCGCCCACCGGACGAACTGGTCGGCCTCCGCGCGCTGCTCGACCTGCCGCCCATCCGGACGGCGCCGGACTTCGAGGACCATCTGACGACGGTCCTCGTCGGGCTCGCGGTGCGGCGGGGAGAGGACTGGAAGCCCGTCGCCGAACGGGGCGCGCACTCCCCGGCCTCGGCGGACGCCGACCCGGCGCCGCGCCGACCCGACAGGCCTGACCGCCTGAGGACGCCGACTCAGCCCGCGGCGGCCGGGCCTTCCGTGCCGAGGATGGAGACGAAGGAGACCATCTCGCCCGGATACCCGCCCAGGTTGTGCGTCAGCGCGAGGTTCCGCTTCCCGTAGGTCGAGATGCGGCGCTCCTCGGGGGCCTCGCCCCGCAGCTGCAGCCAGGCCTCGAACATCATGCGGAGGCCGGACGCGCCGACGGGGTGCCCGAAGCTCTTGAGGCCCCCGTCGGGGTTCACCGGGAGCTCGCCGTCGAGCTCGAACGTGCCGGCGAGCTCCTCCTTCCAGGCGCTGCCCCGCTCGCTGAAGCCGAGGTCCTCCATCAGCACGAGCTCGGTCGGCGTGAAGCAGTCGTGCACCTCCGCCATCGCCAGCTGGGCGCGCGGATCGGTGATGCCGGCCTGGCGGTAGGCCTCCTGCGCCGACAGCACCACCTCGGGAAACGTGGTGTAGTCGTAGTCGGGGTCGCTCACGCCGCTGCCGTCGCCGACCACGAACGAGAGGGCCTTCACGTAGAGCGGGTGCTCGGTGTAGCGGTGGGCGTCCTCGGCCCGGACGACCACGGCGGCCGCCGCTCCGTCGGCGACCCCGGCGCAGTCGAACACCGAGAGCTCCCCGGCGATGCGCGGCATGGCAAGCAGCTGCTCGACACTCATCTCCTTGCGGAACTGCGCTGCGCGGATTGCGCGCGCCGTTGGCGTGGTTCTTCGAGGCGATGCGCGCCAGAGCCTGCTTCACCTGGTCCACCTCGATGCCGTAGCGCTTGGCGTAGGCGGGGACGATCATGGAGTACATGGCGGCGGCCGTCACGGTGCGGTTCGTCCCGTCACTCGGCACCGGGAACGCGTTGGCGCCCTGGAAGCCCGAGTCCTTGAGCTTCTCCACTCCGAGGGCCATCGCGACGTCATAGGCCCCGCTCGAGACGGCGTAGGCCGCCTGGCGCAGCGCCTCCGACCCCGACGCGCAGAAGTTCTCGACCCGGGTGACCGGCTTGTCCTTCACCCGCAGCGGCCGCGCCAGCACGAGGCCGCTCATGCCCGACTGGGCGGTGCCGAGCCAATAGGCGTCCACGTCGGCCCGGCCGACGCCGGCCGAGTCGAACGCGCCCTCGGCGGCCTGCAGCACGAGGTCGTCCGTCCCCATGCCCCAGTGCTCGCCGAACTTCGTGCAGGACATCCCGACGATGGCCACCTTGTCCGTGATCCCGTGCGAGCCCATCAGTCATCGCCTCCCCGGCACGGCCGCGCCTTCCAGAAGTAATTGTGGATCCCGTCGGCGGTCGAGAGCCGCCGGAACGTCATTTCGACCCGGTCCCCCACCGCGACCTGGTCGGCGTCGACGTCGGTCAGCTCGACCGGGAGCCGGCCGCCGCCGTCGAAGTCCACCACGGCGAAGACCATCGGCGGGCTCGGCGTGTAGGAGAGCCGGTCGATGGTGAACGTGGCGACGGTGCCGCGCGCATCGGCCATGGGCTCGAGCTCGCCCTCGTCGGGCAGAGGTGGGAGATGCATGCTGCCGTCGGGAGACCGGGAGCCCTCGAACCCGAACTTCCAGGGCACCGACCGCCCCGCCGCCGACGACGAGGTCCGCGCCGGCTCGGGGCGCCGGGGCGGCTCGATGGGCAGGATGCCGCGCCACGCCAGGTAGCGGCCGTAGGAGACGGGCCCCCCGCCACCGACCTGGCTCGCCACGCTCGCGCCGGCAGCACGTGCCTCACGAGTGCACCGGTCGTGCGCAGCACGAGAGCCTCGGCCCCGTCGGCCAGCGTCAGCAGCACGATCGTGCGCTCCGCCTCGGCCCGCTCCAGGAGGTCGACCAGCAACAGCAGCGGATGGGCCGCGCCGGTGTTCCCGACCGCCGGTGCCACGTCGTCGACCAGCCGGTCGGCCGCGACACCGGAGCGCTGCGCCACCGCCCTGCACGCGCGCCCGTGCGTGCCGGTCACGATGAGGTGGTCCACGTCGTCGGGCCCGATGCCGGCGGCCTTCCACAGTCGGTCCAACGCGTCGGCGCCGAGCTCGCCGTAGCGCACCTCGCCGAAGCGCTCCTCCCACACCCTTGAGCGTGACTCGCCCGGGACCCGCCAGCGGTCCACGAACTCTCCCGTCACCGAGACCCAGGGACCGAACTCGGCCACGACGTCCCCGTGGTGTCGCCGCCGACGACCAGCGCGGCCGCGCCGTCGCCGAAGAACGACTCGTCGGGGCCGCCGGCCAGGCCGGTGCGCAGGTCGGCCGCCACGGCGAGCGCCGGCCCGCTCTGGGACGCGGCGGCGCGCAGCGCGCCCAGGGCGCCGCGCACCGAGCCGACGAGGTCGTACGCACCGCACTCCCCGGGGAGTCGCAGCGCCGCCTGCAGCACGGTGGCGTTCGTCTTGTCGAGATAGGGCGGGGCCACCGTGGCGAACCAGACGGACTCGATGGGGACGTCGGGCGCCCGCCGCCGCGCCACCCGTGCCGCCTCCACCGCCATCGTCGTGGCGTCCTCGTCGAAGGAGGCGACCGACCGTGTCCCCTTGCGCCCGCCGCCACCGGCCACGTCGGCCACCGTCGACAGGTCGAGGCGCCGGTAGGGGAGGTACCCGCCGAACCCGATGATCCCGTGCACGACCGCAGAGTGTATGGCGGTCTGCTCAGGCCGCCGGCAGCGTGAGGCCCAGCAGCGCAATGGCGTTGTCCCGCGCGATCTTCCGCACGGAGTCCGCGTCGAGATGCCCGAATTGCTCGGCGGCCGCCTGCCGCGATTCCGGCCACGTGCTGTCGGAGTGCGGGTAGTCCGTCTCGAACACGACGTTGTCGACGCCGACGTCGTCCAGGAGCGCGACGCCGACGGCGTCCTTGAAGAAGCAACTGGTCACGTTCCCGCGCCGGTAATAGGTCGACGGAGGCTCGGGGCAGTCGCGCTGCGAGTTCGACCAGCCCCGGTGCGTCGTCCAGACGTCGTCCGCCCGCTCCAGGACGTAGGGGATCCATCCGATCTGCGCCTCGGCGTACATGAACTTGAGGCCGGGGAAGCGGTGCAGCGTCCCGGAGTAGAGCAGGTCCACCAGGCTGGCGGCGCTGTTGCCGAACAGGATGCGTCGCCGCCACCGCGTCGGGCGCGTCCGGCGAGGCCTGCGGGGTCTTGGTCCCCGATCCGATGTGCATGCACACCACGGTCCCCGTCTCCTCGCAGGCGGTGAAGAACGGGTCCCACGTCCCGCTGTAGAGGCTCGGCAGCCCGAGATAGGTGGGGAGCTCGCTGAAGGCGACGGCCCGCACGCCCCGGTCGGCGTTGCGCCGGACCTCGGCCGCGGCCAGGTCGGCATCCCACAGCGGGATGAGGCACAGCGGGATGAGCCGGCCGCCGCTCTCGCCGCACCACTCCTCCACCATCCAGTCGTTGTAGGCCTCGACGCACAGCCTGGCCAGCTCGCGGTCCTTGCCCCAGAGGAACTGCTGGCCGCAGAAGCGCGGATAGTTCGGGAAGCAGAGCTGCGCCTGCACCCCGTTGACGTCCATGTCCTCCAGGCGCTCCTTGACCCGGTAACAGCCCGGCCGCATCTCGTCGTAGCGCACACCGCGCAGCTGGACCTCCTCGCGAGGGAACCCCGCTGCGGCGATCGTGCGCTTGAGCGACGCGCGGTGGTCCTCGTAGCACCACCACGCCACCTCGGGCCCCTCGGTCCCGGGCTCCTCCACGTAGCTGCTCCCCACCAGCTTCGGCACCCCGCCCGGCAGCAGCTCGATGTGCGGGCCGACCTCGCGGTAGCGCGCGGGCAACCGGGCCGACCACACGTCGGCCGGCTCGACGACGTGCGCGTCGAGGTCGACGATGGGAGGGATCCCGTCCGACGACGCCGCGTCGTCCGCCTGCTCTGTCTTACGCGCCTCCACCGCATGCACCTCCGGTCAGGCCTTCCCCGCTGGGGAGCCACTTCATATATGATATACAAACCTGTCCTGGAAGACCGGTCGGGGCGCCGGGCAGCGGCCGCTGTTCCGGGGACACGGGAACGACAGAGATCGCGTCCCGCAAGCGGTCGCCGGCCCCGGATTGTGTAGAGAATATGATGTATCCATGCCGAAACCCCCTGCTGAGGTGACCGGCTCTCCCAAATCCGCGCAGATCCCGGCCTCGGCCGGCGCGGTGATCCGCAAGGGCAGCGGCGAGCAGGCCGCCGCGTACATCCGCCAGCTCGTCTTCGACGGGCAGCTCCAAGAAGGCATGCGGTTGCCGCAGGACGAAGTGGCGAGGGCCGTCGGCGTCAGCCGCATCCCCATCCGCGAGGCGATCATCGCACTCGAACGAGAGGGCTGGGTGACCACCCGCCTGCACCGCGGGACGTTCGTGAACGCGTTCGACGAACACGTGATCCGCGACCACTACGAGCTCTTCGGGCTGATCTACGGCCTGGCGGCGCGCCGGGCCGCCGAACGGGCGGATCCCGAGGTGGTGGATCGTCTGGCCGAGCTCAGCCAGCAGGTCGACGCCACCGACGACCAGGTGAAGCTGGGCGAGCTCGCCCTGGCCTTCCACGCCACCGTGGTCGAAGCAGCCCGCTCCCCCCGCATCACGGTGGTGCTCCGTGCCATGTCCGCCCTGGTGCCGGGTCCCTTCTTCGTCCTCGTCCCCCGGGCCATCGAGCCTGAACGCAAGGGTCTGCGCGCCATCGTGCGGGCCATCCGCCAGGGCAACGCCGACCGTGCGGCCACCGAGTACTCCAAGATGCTGGCGCAACAGGCGGAATACGTCGTCGACCTCTTCCACGAGCGCCGTTCGCTCAGCTCGGCGGTCTGAACCGCCGCGTCGTCAGCGTTCCGCGGGTCCGCCCGTCAGCTGCGGAGTCGGGTGCGTCGCCGTTCTCCGCATGCCCGCCGAGGTACAGCTCGGCCAGGTGTGTCGCCACGTCAGCGGCCGGGCCCGGAGTGGACGACCCGTCCCCCGGTCATCACCACCGCCTGCTGGGCGACCTTGAGGGCGAACTGGGCGAACTGCTCGACCACGACGACGGTCACTCCGTCGCGCGCCAGCGCACCCACCACGTCGTAGAGGTCCTCCACGACGATCGGCGCCAAGCCCATGGAGAGCTCGTCGAGCAGCAGGAGTTTCGGTTCGGTCGACACGGCGCGGGCCAGGGCGAGCATCTGCTGCTCACCCCCCGACAACGTGCCGGCCGCCTGCTTGCGCCGGGAGGACAACTGCGGGAACCGGCCGAACGCCCGCTCCTCTACCTGGCGCCGGCTCGTGCCCCGGTGCGTCATCATCCAGAGGTTCTCCTGGACGGTGAGGTTGGGGAAGATCCCCTTTCCCTCCGGGATGAGGCACAGGCCCGCATGCACCAGCGTGTGGCCGGCACCGGCCCGCACCGGCGTGCCGTCGAAGAGGACCTCGCCGGCGGACGGGTGGTTGAGCCCCGCCAGCACGGACAGCAGTGTCGACTTGCCGGCGCCGTTCGGGCCGAGCACGGCCGTCACGCTCCCCCGCGCAATCCGCAGGTCGACGCCGTGGAGGACCTCGACGCTCTCGTAGCAGCACCGGATGCCTCGGGCCTCGAGCAGCGGGGTCGCGGCGTCAGCCACCCTCGGCCTCCACCAGGCTGCCCAGATAGGCGTCCGCCACCGCAGGGTTGCGCTGGATCTCGGTCGGGGTCCCTGAGCACAGGACCTCCCCCTGCACCAGGACGAACACGGTGTCGCACACGCTCATCACCAGGTCCATGTCGTGCTCGACCAGCAGGATGGCCAGGCCGTCGGCGCTGAGCGTTCGCAGAATGTCGGCGAAGCGGCTCGTCTCCTCGGGGTTCTGGCCCGAGGCGGGCTCGTCGAGGAGCAGGGTGGTGGGATGGATGGCCAGCGCCCGCGCCAACTCCACCAGCCGTCCGGTGCCGGTCGGGAGGGTGTCGGCTCGGGCCTCGGCGACGCCATCGAGATGGACCCGTCGGAGGAGGCCGTCGGTCACCTCGTCCACCGATTCGTGCCCGATCGCCGGGGGACCGCTGCGCCCGTCGGCGGCCGACGGACGCCGCGACCCGGACGTTCTCACGGACCGTGAGGGTGCCGAAGAGCTCCAGCCTTTGGAAGGTCCGGCCCAACCCGAGCCGTGAGCGGCGGTAGGGGGACACCCCTTTCAGATCCCGGTCGTTGAACGTCACCACTCCCCGGCTCGGCTTGCGCATGCCCGTGATCACGTCGAAGAGCGTCGTCTTGCCCGCACCGTTCGGCCCGATGAGCCCGGTGATGGAGCCGTCTGGGACGTCGAGCGAGACATCCGAGAGCGCGGCCAGGCCCCCGAAGTTCACGCTGACGCCGCGCACCTCAAGCGCCATGTGACCCCGTCCCTGCGGTCGTCGATGCCTGACTCGGCATCGGGGTCAGGTCCTGCAGTGCGAGCGGTGCGTCCGCCGACCCGGCCCGGCCCGGACCCGAAGGCACCAGGGCCGGCAGGCCGAACGCGGCCGGCGCGTCCCCACGCCGGCGATCGAGCGCGTAGGGGACGATGGAACAACCGAGGACGATGGCGAACAGCGCCCAGGCGAACGTCCAGTTCCCGATGACGCCGGCCAGGCGGAGTCCCCAGAGGAGGAACACGGCGAGAATCACAGCGCCCAACAGCGCGCGGCGCCGCACGACGGAGCTCCACACCGGCCGCAAGCCCGAAGGGATGAGGCCGTTGGGCGAGGTCCCCACGCCCACAGCACTGCCCCCCACGAGCACCGTCTGCAGCTGCGTGAGCGAGGGGAAGAAGTTGGTCAGCGTCGGCCCGCCCAGGAAGTACCCGGTGCCGACTCCAGCTCCCACGGCGCCGATGCCGGCGACCACCATGGTCAAGAGGACGGTGAGGCCGGTCAGGAACTGGTAGATGTCGGGCGCGGCACTGCCGAGGGCCTCGCCGTACAGCGCGCCACCGACCCCCGCGATGGCGGCCGAGATCGCGAAGACCGCGATCGGAAGAAGCCGCGTGTTCATCCCGAGGGTGGCGCACGCCACCGGGCTGTCCTTGAACGCGAACAGCCGGCTTCCGAACTCGGAACGGCGCACGAGGACCACGAGCGCGGCGAGCAGCACGAAGACGACGGCCCCGACGATGAACTGGGCCTCCTTGCTCGAGAGCGCCCAGCCGCCGATGTGGAAGGGCACGAAGTTGAGCGAGCCCGAGCCGAAGGGTGCGAACTGGTGCCCGAAGAGGTCGAAGGCCGGGAGGGGAAAGACCCAGGCGTCCATCGCGGTCGCGAAGGCCGCCGTCGAGAGGGCGAAGTAGATGCCCGACAGCCTGAGGGCGGGAAGAGCCACCAGGACGCCGGCGACCGAGCAGACGCCCGCGGCGGCGAGAATCGACAGAGGATTGCCACCCAAGTGGCCGACCACGATGGCGCCGATGCCGGCGAAGGTCATCTGGCAGAGGGAGAGGCGTCCCGCGTACCCGACCACCGGGACCAGCGACAGCCCGACGATGGCCAGGCCCCACACGCGGTCGAGGCTGTAGAGGTCGGATTGGCTGACCACGGTCGCAACGATGACCGTGAAGAGGACGACGCCCGCCCCGAAGATCGCGGTGCCGCGCCACGTCGGCACCAGCGCCAGCTCGCGGCTGCGGAGCAGACCGATGGCCGCGCAGCCGCGACTGCGGGAGCAGGAGCAGCGAGACGAACAGGACGACCGCCGGAACCGCGCCCTCGAAGCCCTGGATGTAGGAGTTCTGCAGGAAGGTACGCGACGGAGTAGCTGACCGCGAGGCCGAGGATGATGGCCCCGAGGAAGGTCATCGGGATGCTGCGCAGCCGGCCGATGACCGAAGCTGCGTAAGCGTCCACGATGAGCAGCGTCAGCGCCGTCGCCGAGAGCGTCACCGTCGGTGCGACCAAAATGCCCGCCAGCGCGGCCAGGACGCACCCGACGACCCAGGCCGAACGGGCGCTCCGGACGCTGCTGGCACCGTTCAGCGTGGTCAACGTCCGGTCGTCGACCGACGCGCGCATCGTCACCCCCAGCCGCGTCCGGTAGAGGAGGAGGCGGAGGCCGACGGCGACGGCCAGGGCGACGGCAAGGACGACAACGTCGTTGTACGAGATGCGGATCGCGCCGATGGCGAGGGTGTCGCCGGCGAAGAGCGGGGGAAGCGCGCGGTAGGTCTGAGGATCCCAGATCCACTGCGCGATGCCGACCATGGACAGGGCCAGCGCCAGCGTGACAACGAGCTTCGCCGCTTCCGAGGTGCCCTCCAGCCGACGCATGACACCGACCTCGAGGAGGATGCCCAAGACGGGTGCGAGCACGAACAAGCAGACGGCGAACGACACGAGCGTGGGCCAGCCCCATCCGATGTGCATCTGCCAGTAGGCGTACGCGGCCAGCATCCCGATCGCGCCGTGCGACCAATTGAAGATGCCCGTGGTGGCGTAGGTCAGCGTGAGGCCGCTGGCGGTGATGGCGTAGATGCTGGCGGTCGCCAAGCCCCCGATGGTGAAGATGATGAAGTCATGCATCAGGCGGCTTCGGTACCCTCCCCCACATCACCCCGCAACGATATATTTTATTCAGGCTATCGAACCCAAGCCCGGCGTGTCATGTGCCGCGACGCCCCCGGGCGCCGAGGCCCTGATTAAATCTCGGTCGCACGAGCCTAGGGAGGACGGATGATGTCACAGAAGGCTACGGGAGGAATCCGACGTAGGACACTGGCGCTGGTGGCGGTGACCTCGTTGGTCGCCGGTCCGGCGGCCCTCGCCACCGTGTCGTCCGCCGGGGCTTCGGTGACGCCGACCCGCAACTTGGCGAGCTCGTCGCCTGCCACGAACGGGGAGTGGCCCGGCGTCGGCAAGATCTGCGAGTCGGGGGCCGGTGGCTCCTCCTCGGTTCGGGGCGTCGGGACCAACACCATCCACATCGCCGTACCCAACGACGCGTCCAACACCGTTGTGCCGGGCCTCGAGAAGGAGTTCGTGCAATTCGCCAACGCCTTCGCCTCTTGGTGCAACGCCTCGGGCGGCATCAACGGGCGCCACATCGTGATCGACAATCGTGATGCCGCGCTGTTCAACGCCGCGCAGGTGACCAGTCAGTCGTGCCAGAGCGACTTCATGGAGGTCGGGGGCGGCATGGCACTGGACCAGCCGTCGGTGCCGGTACGCGAGGCGTGCGGGCTGGGCTCGATCACTGGTTACACGGTCTCCGACGCAAGCGCGGGCGCCACTCTGCAGGTGAACCCGACCGGCATCAACACAAAGGAGGTCACCGCAGGCTGGTTCGCCGTCGCTGGCCAAGAAGTACCCGCAGGCGGTGAAGGACGCCGCTATGGGGGCCGAGAACAATCCGAGCGTCCTGGAGCCCGAGCAGAAGTACGAGGACGCGGCCAAGGCCATGGGCTGGAACGTCAAGACCTTCCAGGTTGCGCCACTCACGGTGACCGACTGGGCTCCCTACGTCCAGCAGATGGCCACCGGCGGCTATCAGGCGATCTGGCCCTCGGACACGGGGAACATGGCTCCCTATTTCCAGGCCATGTCCACGAGCAACTACAACCCGGCGTTCGTCCTCCTCGGCGTCCAGTTCTACGAGAAATCCACCATTCAGGGCATGGCCGGGCTGCACCTGCCTCCGGTCTACGTCGAGACCAGCTGGTGGCCGCTCGAGTTGGCCTCGCAGAGCCCCGCGACCGAGCAGCTGCTCCAGGTGATGCACACGTACGCCAAGGGTGACACCGTCGACTTCGACGACGAGGAAGGCGCCGAGGCATGGCTCCTGTGGGCCAAGTCCGCCTCGGCATGCGGCGCCAATCTCACGGTCTCGTGCGTCCTGAACAACGCGGCGGCAGAAAAGAACTGGTCGGCCGGCGGCATCCAGGCGCCGGTGGCCAAGCTGGCCCTGTCCAACGAGAATCCGCAGCCATCACCCTGCTTCGCCCTTCTCCAGGCCAAGCCGAGCGGTTTCGTCTACCAGAAGGCCATGACGCAGCCGACCCAGAGCATCTGGAACTGCAATCCGAAGAACGTGGTCACGCTCACGCCCCAGCAGGTGGCCGCACTCGGCAGTTAACGCAACTTCCAGTCACCCGACTTTCGTTGTGTGCATACGTCCTGACCTTCCCGAGCGCGGGCGGGTCGGGTCGTTGAGGCTTGTCAATCCGTGTGACGCTGCACGAACTCCACCAGGTAGTCGTCCGGGGCATTGACGAACGCCACCGTGGTGGGCCACCGGTCGAGACGAATCGGGTCAAGGACGGACGTCGCACCGACGGCGACGGCGGCCGAATGGAGAGCGACACAGTCGTCCGTGTTCACGTAGAGCTTCCACATCGAACCCATCCGGACCGGGTCTTCGGATGCCAGCTGCTGGGCTAGCTGCAGCTTGGATCCCTTCCCCGGGCTCTCGAGGATGGCTTCGTGGGCGTGCTCGATCTCGGTCCGGCTGGTGCAGGCGACGCCGAGCGCCTCGAAGAAGGATAGGGAGCGCTCGATGTCGGTGACATTGATGCAGTATTGGCCCAGCCACGGTCCGTCCGTCGGAGCGTCTTCCGGCCAGGGATCGCGTTCGACGAGCTCTACGAGGTATCCGTCCGGATCGCGCACGAAGGCGACGGTCACCGGCCAGCGATCGAGACGCGCCGGCGGGGTCTCGACCGATGCCCCGTGCGCGACGGCCCGCTCGAACACCGTCGCAACGTCGCGGGTGTTCACGTAGAGCTTCCAGAACGCGGTGCCCAAATCGAACGGCTCGCTCTGTTCTTTCTGCTGGGCCAGTTGGAACTTCGAACCGCCCGCTGGATTCTCGACGATCGCCTCCCACGCCTGCTCTATCTCGGTGCGGCTCGTGCAGGTGAGGCCGAGAGAGGTGTAGAAGGCAACGGAACGTTCGAGGTCGGTGACGTTGAGGCAGTACTGCCCGAGCCAACTCTCCACTGCGTCCTCCACAAGCCGCTCGCCGTCCAACTGATTCAATAATGTATATTATCTTCCGTCGGCCGGGTCCACGGAGGGCTGCCGACCAAGCGGAGGTGCGCCCGCACAGGGACATGACCTCGCGCCGCCGCGCCGTGGACATGCCCGCGATTGTTTCGCCGTTCCCTGAAGGAGGATCGCGTTGGGGCTGTTGGACGAAAAGGTGGCCGTCGTGACCGGAGCGGGGCACGGAATAGGCCGGGCGCACGCACTCGAACTGGCCAAGCACGGGGCGCGGGTCGTGGTCAACGACCTGGGTACCACCGTGCACGGTGAAGGCAGCGGCCGCGACGCCGATCTCACCGTGCAGCTCATCGTCGACCGCGGCGGGATGGCGGTGGCCGACTACGGCGATGTCGCCGACCACGAACAGGCCGGGGCACTGGTCCAACGCGCCATCGACGAATGGGGCCGACTCGACATCCTTGTCAACAACGCCGGCATCGTGCGCGACGGTGCGATCTGGAATCTCGACGCAGCCGACTTCGATGCTGTCATCCGCGTCCATCTCCGTGGCACCTGGTGCTGCTCGCATCATGCCGCCCGGCACTGGCGCGACCGCGCCAAGTCCGGCGAGCAGGTGATCGGCCGCGTCATCAACACCACTTCTGGCGCGGGGCTCACCGGTAACTTCGGGCAGACCGCCTATGCCGCCGCCAAGGCTGGGATCGTCGGGCTGACCCTCACCCTGGCCCAGGAGCTCGGTGCGTACGGGGTCACCGCCAACGTTGTCGGTCCGGCCGGCGCAACCAGGATCACCGGGACGATGCCATCGGCTCCTCCGGTGGTGGAGCCAGACGAGATCCCCGAGGACGAGTGGCACGCGATGGATCCAGCAACGAGCTCGCCGTTGGTGGCCTGGCTGGCCAGCGACGAGTCCCAACTCGTCAACGGGCAGGTCTTCCGCGCCATCCACGACAGGGTGATCTGGATGCAGGGCTGGCGTGAGGCTGCCGAGGTCTCCTCGCAACAACAGCGGTGGGACGCCGAGAAGCTCGGCAAGCTCCTGGCCACTGATGTCTTCCGCGTCGCGACCCCGGGTCTCAGGTTTCTGTAGACGTCGGTCCGGGTGCTCGTGCTCGAGGGTGGACACTGCGCAGACGGTGGATCATCCTGGCTCTATGGGTTCGCCGGAAACTTCGACCTCGAGGCAGTGGGTTCCTCACGTTCGGCTCTTGACGCTCGTTCTGGCCGTGTCCGTCGCGATGGCGATCGGCATGGGCGGTTTGAGCGCTCAGGCGCAGGGCGCGCACCAAGCCCGGCTTGATTTGTCATCCAAGCAGCACATGCCACAGACCAAGCATCAAAAGAGCAAGACCCAGCAGAGCGGTAGTCATCCCTGCCTGGAAGGCAACTGGAACGTGACAAGCCTCACGCTGAGTACGGCGGGCCTCACCTTCACGGGAGGTGCTGGAACGACCGTGGACATCAAGTCCAATGGCGACGCATTGGGGAACTTCACTCGAGGGGCACCGCTCACAGGCAGTGAGGGTTCAGCAAAGTTCAACGGGACCATTACCGACCATTACGGCTTTTCACCCAAGGCCACGTCGCACACGGGTACGTTCCCGGTGACGCCGGTAACCAATATGGCCACCATCACCGTGGGCGGTGTCACCAGGCCCGTAACGTCTTCCGACGAACAGGGCTCTTACGCGTGTAGCGGTAAGGATTTGACCCTGACGTTTACGAGTGGCAGCAGCACCCTGACTTACAAAATGGCCCCGGCTGCCTGACGACGCCCTCGGCTCACGCTGTAGTCGGGCCAAGCACCCGATATTCACTTAGCCGAAGGTGTAGTCGGCGCGTTCGACGTGACGGGTCCATTCCCAGTAGAGGTCGAGCGGCCACGGTGACAGGGTGAAGACCTTGCCCTGGCTGTTCTTGTAGTGGCTGTGCTCGATGGACGGGTGCGACCAGACCAGCTGACCGATCTCGCTCTCGTATCGGTTGACGTACTCCTCGTGGGCATCGGAGCGGACCTCGCTCCAGCGCGCCTGGGAGGTCAGCGTCTCGTGGATCAACTCGAGCGCGTAGTGCACCTGGAATTCGGCGTGATAGAAGAGGCTGGCGCCGGCGGCGAGGTTGGTCCCCGGGCCGTAGACGCAGAAGAGGTTGGGGAAGTTGGGCATCGTGATGCCCAGGTACGCCGTCGGCTCGTCCCCCCACTGGTCCCGCAACGAGATCCCGTTCCGACCCGTGACGCACAGCGAAGCAAGGAAGTCGTTGTGACGAAACCCGGTCGCGTAACAGATGACGTCGGCGGGATAGTGGGTCCCATCCGAGGTGATGACGCCATCTGCGTCGATCCTCTCGATGGCGGTCCGCACGATTTCGACGTCGGGGCGTTGCAAGCAGCGCAACCAGGTGCCGTCGTCCTGCAGGATGCGCTTCCCCGTCGCCGGGTAGTCCGGCACGATCTTGTCGGCGAGATCGGGTCGATCCGCAATTAAGGACTGCATCGAGGCCAGAAGGGCCTCGGACCGTCGAGCATTGGCTGCGTTGATCGACCGGTGGGTTGGGTCGTTGTGCTCAGGGTCGATGCGATACGGCTCGATCCCCATGGCAATGCCGGCGAAGGTCATGATGAACCGGTACCAGCGTCCATAGAAAGGCAGGTGACGAAGCGCCCACTCGTCGCCGGGCGGCACCGCGGCGTGGTAGAGCGGATTCGGAATGATCCATTGCGCCGTGCGCTGGAAGATGGTCAGCCGCTCCACCTCCGGTGCGATGGCCGGCCCGATCTGAAAGCCGCTCGCTCCCGCGCCGATGAGTGCGAACCTGGACCCGCTGATGTCGAGATGCTCGGGCCAGCAAGAGGAGTGGAACGATGGGCCCGCAAAGGTGTCCATTCCGTCGATCTGGGGCATCCGCGGCAGGTTCAGCGACCCGACCGCGCTGATCACGAATCGAGCATCGAGTGCGTGCTCGGCGCCGTCCGGGCCCCGCAGCGCCAAGCGCCACAGATTCTGTTCCTCGTCCCACGTGGCTTCGGTCACGGTGGTGCCGAAGCGGCAATGGGATCGCAGGCCGTACCTCTCGACGATGGTGTCGAAATACGCCCGAAGCTCGGGTTGCTGGCAGTAGTACTCGCTCCAGTGGTCAGCGGGCTCGAAGGAGAAGCAGTACTGGTGGCTCCCCACGTCGACGCGCGCTCCTGGATACCGGTTCTCCCACCAGGTACCCCCGGGCCCGCCGTTCTTGTCGATGATGGTGAAGGGCAGCCCGGCCTGGGCAAGCCGAATGCCGGCCAGGATCCCGCCCATACCGCAGCCGATGACAACGACCGGCGTCGAGACACGCTGCTCCTCGGTGATATCGCTCCCCCATGTGATGGCTCCGGTGTCGCCGCCTTCGAACTGCAGGTCGTCGAAGAAGAGTCCGGCCAAGCGGCCCTCGACAGGGCGGCAACCGAGAAAGGCCATCATCTCCTGCAAAAGTTCCGTCGGCAGATCCACCGGCTCGCAACCGCTGTCTCGGTAGGCCGCGATCGCCGGCAGAGCACGGCGACGCACTTCCGCACGGTCGTCGTTGGACATCCCGCTCTGGATGTCGAGCGACATGGCGATGCGGGGCCGAATCTCCCCCCGGATGAAGGAGGGGTCACCGGTCATGTGCACGAGCGAGCACAGCAGCGCCGGGATGCTGACATCCTCGAGCGCCTTGGCGATCGCGTCGTCGTCGTCCGTGAACGGCTCGCCGGCGAAGCGGTTGCGCGTCATGACCCGACCCTCACCATGACCACCATGACTCGGGGTGAGCACAGCCTCGTCGAGGATGCTGCGTACGGGCCCAGCGGGGTCTCGTCGTAGGAGACCAGCCCGAGCACCGCGTTCCCGCTGTCAGCACCCGGTCAGGATACGGCGGCTCGGCATATGCTGCCGGACGTGCGTTGCCGAACCAGCTCACCACTGCGATGAGCCCGGTCGCCGTGGTGACGGGTGCGGGGCGCGGGCAGGGCGCCGCAGAGGCGGACCTGCTCCGCACACGCGGATGGCAAGTCGTCACGACCGACGTCGCTGGAGAGGTCGACATCGTCGCCGATGTGTGCGATGCCGGAGCTTGGACCTCGTTGGTCGAAGACGTCCTCGAACGTCACGGCCGGCTCGACGGCCTCGTCAACAACGCCGCCGTCCATCACACCCGCCCACTGCTCGAAGAGCGCGGCGACGAAGTCGAGCGGCTCTTCCGCGTCAACACGCTGGGACCTTTCCTCGGCATCCAGGCAGTGGCCCCCGCCATGCGGCGCAATGGCGGAGGGTCGATCGTCAACGTGTCGTCGTTCGCCGGGTCCCGCGGCCTCCCCGGCCACACCGCCTACGGAGCAGCCAAGTGGGCGCTCCGTGGCATCAGCCGCACCGCCGCCGTCGAGCTCGGTCCTCACGGAGTGCGCGTCAACGCGGTGCTCCCCGGCCCGATCGACACAGCGATGTTGCCGGTTCCGGAAGACCAACGAGGCGCGCGCTTCTCTCATCTGCCGCTCGGCCGCGTGGGCACGCCAATGGAGGTCGCCGAAGTGGTGTGCTTCCTGCTTTCCGACGCGGCGTCCTTCGTCACCGGTGCTGAGATCGCGGTCGACGGCGGCATGGCGGCCTGACTGAACCATGGCGACCGGAACCCTTGCTCTGGGCCCACTGATCGATCAAGCGCAGCAAGCGACAGGACTTGACGACTTCGGCGATCAGTCGTGGAAGGAGGGAGCCGAGCGCTTGATCTCGGACTTGAACGAGAGAGGTGCCCTGACCGAAGTCGGCAGCATGATCGCCGCCTCCGACGTCATCGAATACCTCGCCGGTCGGCTCCGCGTTGTCGCCTGGGTGAAGCGCAACCCCTCGATCGCTGATGCCGGCATCCGTCCACCGATCGTGGTCCTCGGACAACCGCGGACGGGGACGACCATCTTGTTCGATGTCCTGGCCCAGGACCCCGCCAACCGCGTGCCGCTGACATGGGAGGTCGACCAACCCTGGCCGCCGCCAGAGACGGCAACCTATGACTCCGACCCGCGCATTGACGAGGTGGACGCCAAGCTGGCCAATGTCGACCTGCTCATTCCAGGGTTCCGCGCGATGCACGACATGGGCGCCAGGCTCGGCCAGGAATGCGTGCGGATCACAGCAGGCGACTTCCGCAGCATGATCTTCGCGACGCAGTATCGGGTGCCGGAGTACCAACGCTGGCTTCTCCATCAGGCCGACATGACATCCGCCTATCGCTATCACCGAATGTTCTTGCAGTACTTGCAGTCGGCGCATTCCGCCGATCGATGGGTGATCAAGTCGCCAGCCCACCTGTGGTCGCTACCCGCCATGTTCCACGAGTATCCCGAGGCGCTGATCGTTCAGACCCATCGAGATCCCCTGCGCGTCATTTGCTCGCTGGCTTCGCTCGTCGATCTTCTTCGTCGTCTTGCGAGCGATGACGTCTCGATCTCGGAGGTCGCAGCCGAGTGGGTGGACGACATCGTCCTTGGTCTTGACAGAGCCATCGAGGCCCGAGCGGACGGCACCGTGCCGGCGGGCCAAGCGGTGGACGTCCTATTCAGCGACTTTCTTCGTGACCCGATGGCCGTCGTGCAAACCATCTACGAACGCCTGGATATCGAGCTCAGCGACGCGGCGGAGACAGCAATGCGAACCTTCCTCGCCGCCAACCCCCAGGAGAAGCACGGCGGCCACAGGTACTCGTTCGCCGACACGGGCCTCGATGCCGGCCTCCTGCGAGAACGGACGCGTGCATATACCGAGTTCTTCGACATTCCGGAGGAGGCGCTGCCGTAGTGTCGGGGGCGATGGCATCAGCAACAGAAATGCGGGCTTGGCGAACGCACCAGTACGGGCAGCCGCTCGACGCCCTCAAGCTCGATGTGGTTCCCATTCCCGACCCGGGGGCCGGCGAGCTTCGCATCAAGGTCGAAGCGATCCCGCTCAATCTCAACGACCTCGAACGGATCACCGGCGGCAACATGATGGTTCGCCCCGAACTTCCTTACAGCCCCGGCATGGAAGTCATGGGCACGGTGGACGCGTGTGGTGACGGCACCGGGGAGTGGGCGGACCGGCGGGTTGTCTCCATTCCTACCGGGGCTTACGGCGGGTTCGCCGAATATGCAATTTGTCCCGTCGCGTCGACGTTCGAGATGCCGGCGTCGATCCCGCTCCCCGATGCGGCGGCGCTGTTCTTTCCCTTCCACCTGGCCTGGTTGGGTCTCATCGACCGAGCCGGACTTCAGGAGGGAGAGACGGTCCTCATCCACGCCGCCGCCGGCGGGTCCGGTTCCGCAGCAGTGCAACTTGCCGTGGACCGTGGCGCTCGGGTCTTTGCGACCGCTGGCACCGATGAGAAGATCCGCCTGTGTCGGGAGCTCGGCGCTGATGTGGCGATCAACTACAACGAGAGCGACTTCGCCGAGATCGTGCTGAGCGAGACGGGGGGCCAAGGGGTCGATGTGGTCTTCGACAATGTCGGAGAGGCGGTCTTGGAGAAGTCGCTGCAGTGCACCAAGTACAACGGCCGTTACCTCATGATGGGCTTTGCCTCCAACAAGATCGTCGCCGACGAGAAGTTCATTGTGCCCAGACGGATCGCCTTGGGAAATCTCAAGCTGTGCGGCGTGCTGCTTTCGTACCAGGAGCCGGAGGCATTGGCGTTCCTCAAGACGGGCATGGGCTGGAATTTCATACCCAACGCGTTGGGCTCCCAGGTCATGGAGGAGATTGTCTCTCTGGTCCATGCGAAGAGGGTCAGGCCGGTCATTGGGCGCGTCGTCGACTTCCAGGAGATCCCCGCGGCCATGGACGCTATGGCGCGGCGGGATACTGTCGGCCGGACCGTCGCCTTGATTGCGTAGCTCTGAGCGACTGATCGTAATTCCTCTGCAACGGCTCGACTCCCCGACGCGGATGCCATAGATGGGAGCGCGCCGAACGCAACCAGTCCTGACTGGTGCCGAACCGAGAACAAACATTCGACGTGTCACCTGCCCGACAGAGGCCGGTTCCCGACTGTTAGCCAACCCGGTAGAGCTTCGTCCCGTTTTCACCGAGGATCTTGCGGCGTGACTCGGGGCGCAGGGTGGCCATGGCATCGTGGACGTGAGCCAGAGGATTTGGCCAGAGTGAAGTGGGGTGGGGGAAGTCGGTCTCAAAAAGGATGTTGTCTTCGCCGACCTTGTCGACCAGCTCCTGGAGGTGCCCACGTCCGGTCTCGAACCACATCGTGGCGAACCAGTTCGACTTGAAGTACTCCGAAGGAGCGCGATGGAGTTCGGCCGCTTGCACCGGTGCGTTCTCGGGAAGCTCCCAATCCATTGTCTCGAGAAGGAACGGCACCCAGCCGATCCCGCTCTCCACTGAGACCATCTTGAGCTTTGGAAACCGGTCGAACAGGCCCGAGAAGATGGTGTTGATCACCACGCGCGAGTTTCCGAGGAACAGCATTGCACCGCCGATGGCCGGCTTGACGAACTCGTCCTGGGACTCCCAGAAATACTGTCCGAAGAAGTTCATGGCCGTCAGGCTCGCCCCGATATGGAAGTGGACTGGAAGCTCGAGGTCGGCACAGACCTCCCAGAGGGGGTCCCAGGCTTTGTTTGCCAGGTCCGGAGCGCCCATGTCCTGCGGGTCCGAGGTCATGTTGATCCCCCGGAGCCCGAGTTCGCCGATTCGTTGGGCTTCGCGGACGCATTCGCCGATGTCCCAAGCGGGCAATATCGGCATGGGCAACAAACGGTTATTCGTGCGCTCCTGGATCTCGGCGCGAGAGTCGTTGAAGATCTCCACACACAATCGGCGCAGCGCGAGGTCCTTCACTTCGGCCAGGGTCTGCCCCCCCAGTCCCAGCGCGTTTGGGTAGAGGACCTGATGCTGGATGCCCATGTCGTCGAGCACCTCTAGACGGGTGTCAACGTCCCATGCAGCAACGTGGGCCCTTTCGAAGTCCCACTCGATCATCGACTCGAGAAATGGGTGCTTTACTCCATCTCGGTCGATGGTGCTGCCGCCGCCGGCCTTCCCAACGGGCGTGCCCTCGATGACCCATTGGCGTTCTCCGTCGACATCCTCGACGTGCAGGATGCGATCCTTGTAGGCGGCGGGTGCTCGCTTCGTCCACAGATCCTGGACGTCAGTGAAATGCGAATCCGCGTCCAGTACAGCCAATCCTTCAGGAACGTCGGTAGCGACAGTCATCTTGATCGAGTCCTCCCCGCGTCGAGTCGACGCCCCACGCGACCTGCATCTGCGAGGCTATTCGACATTCTGGCGGCCAGATGCGAAACGGGCGGGCGGCGCCGGTTCCCGCTGTTCCGCCTGGATCCGGACTGTGCTGTCACGGGGAACGTCACGCCCAGGCTTGCCTTCGCTCCTCGACGCCCGGGGTGGCTCACGATCCGATGCGGGCCGAGTCCATGAGCTGAAGGACCCGGGACCAATTGCCCTTTTTGTTGAAATTCCCTGTTCCGGTGATTGAAAAATGCCCGTTGGAGGTGCAAGAGTCCCTTGGGGCTTCACACGGATTGCCCCTTGTGGCGGCCTGGAGGGCGGAAAATGAGAAATCGGTACGGGTGGCTCGTCGGACTTTCTGCCCTGACCATGACGACCGCGATGACGGTCGCACTCAGCGCGGGCGCTGCGCAGGCGGCCTCTGGCGGCACGGGTGCGACTTCGAGCGCGGCCCCCTACCGCCATGGCGTGGTCTCGCCGGTGGGTTCGACTGCGGGTTCGCCGACAGCTGGCGCCGCCCAGCTGGCGTCGACAGCGAACGACATGACCTACGGTGGTGGCATCAGCGGCGTAGGCGTGACCACGGGGCCGCCGCGCGTGTACCTGGTGTTCTGGGGCAGCCAGTGGGGCACCCACGGAAGCAAGGTTGTCGGCGCGAACACCTACGACACGTATTCGGGTGACACCAAGGGAATGGCGCCCGACCTTGAGGCATTCTTCAGCGGGCTCGGCACAAACTCTGAGACATGGAGCGGCGTTGCCACGCAATACTGCCAGGGAGTGGCCGTGGGCACGGTTTCGTGTCCGAGCAACGTGGCGCATGTCGGGTACCCCACAGGGGGTGCCTTTGCCGGAGCGTGGGAGGACACCAGCGCGGCCGCTCCCCACGTGGCATCCCCCGCGCAATTGGCCACTGAGGCCGAGAATGCCGCCGGCCATTTCCACAACACCACACAGGCATCAAATGCCAACACCGAGTACTTCATCGTCTCACCAACCGGGACTGAGCCCAATGGATTCAACACGCCATCCGGCCAGTTCTGTGCCTGGCATGACTACACCGGCGACACCTCCCTCGGCTTCGTGAGCCAAACCAACGGCATGGTTGCCTTCACGAACATGCCCTACGTCACCGACGCCGGCGCCAGCTGCGGAGCAAACTTTGTCAACGCCGGCTCGGCCGGCAGCCTCGACGGTGTGACGATCGTCGGCGGCCACGAGTACACCGAGACCATCACCGACCAGTTCCCGGCGGGCGGCTGGACCGATTCGAGCGGGAGTGAAATCGGCGACAAGTGTGCCTGGATCTCCTCGGGCCAGGGCGCAGCCCAGAACATCACCCTTGCGACCGGGTCGTTCCCCATCCAGTCCATGTGGGCAAACGACTTCAATGGTGGATCGGGCGGGTGTGAAGTATCGCACTCGATCTTCTCCTCAAACACGATCGCTGTGACGAGTCCGGGCAACCAGACTTCGACTGAAGGTGCGGCCATCAACCCGCTGCAGATCGGCGCTTCCGACTCGGCCAGCGGCCAGACGTTGTCCTTCAGCGCAACCGGCTTGCCGGCGGGCCTATCGATCTCACCCGCCGGGGTGATCTCGGGTACGCCCACAGCTGCGGTGCTGAACCAGTCGGTCACCGTTACCGCAACGGACACGACCGGCGCCGCGGGGAGCGCAAGCTTCACCTGGACGGTCAACGTGCCCGGCGGCAACACCGTCACGGTGACCAACCCCGGCAATCAAACTTCGACGACGGGCTCCGCCGTGAGCTTGCAGATCCACGCAGCGGACTCCCAATCGGGCCAGACACTCACATACGGTGCAACCGGGTTGCCGGCCGGGCTCTCCATCAACACATCAAGTGGCCTCGTCTCGGGCACCCCCACCACGGGCGGTTCGACTTCGGTGACGGTCACCGCCCGCGACACCACGGGTGCGAGCGGTAGCGCGACGTTCAGCTGGACGATCAACGTGGCCACCAACAAGGTGACGGTGACCAGTCCTGGCAACCAATCCAGCAGGGTGAACAGGTCATTGACCCTTCAGATCCACGCGACCGACTCGGCCACAGGACAGACGTTGACGTACTCGGCTACAGGCCTGCCCACCGGGCTGCACATCAGTGGCACGAGCGGGGCCATCTCGGGTACGCCCACCGTCGTGGGCACCTTCTCGACCAAGGTGACCGCTACGGACACCACTGGCGCTACCGGAAGCGCGTCGTTCACCTGGACGGTCCGCAATCGGTTTGGTGCAACGACCAAGAGCACCACGAACTCAAAGAGCTCCAAGAGTTCCTTGACCAAACATGCCACTACTGCGGCTTACTTCCGAGGTCCGGTGCGCCCGATCTGAGCGAGATGCTCGGGAATCGAGCCTGTCGGACGCAACCGCGCGGCCGCCAGTCGTAGACCTATCGGGGCAACAGAAGGTCTGGACAATTCTTGGTTGATCCACCGGGCGACTACGTTTTGCCAATCACTAAGTTGTCCGGAGTGGCCGATCGGTTGTTTGCTCACACTGCGGTTTATGGACGCGTTCGTCGGCACCGAGACACTCCCGATTAAGCGGGGACTGTCTCGTACTTCTTTCGGCGAGTCTTCGGCGATGACCTGCCCAGCCTCCAGGCAATACACCACCTCGATCCAAATGTGCGCGTTTGGTTCATTTGGCTGTCGCAGCTCTAATATGTCCGCTCCGAGGCACCGAGTGACTGCGCACACCAGTGGATACCGATGCGACTGAGCGGTCCGGTGACCGGTGGTACGAAGGGATGGGCCTTCGGAGGGTCGACTGCGGACTTAGCGGCTGCGGGCTACTGCCAAGATGAGTACTTCGTCGAGGGTGCTGCGGTCCGCTACGAGCCCTTGCCAGGCACCGAGCTCGAGTGGAGTGGACGGTGGCACGTCCAACCGGTGGACACTGCTCCATACAAGACCCGCATGGTGGTGGTTCGCCCAACGGATCCCGCTGCATTCAACGGAACGGTCATCGTGCTTTGGAACAACGTTTCGGCCGGTTACGAGAACTTCGGGGGCGGCGACAGCGCTGAATTCTTCGAGAATGGCTACGCATACGCAGCTGTGTCGGCCCAACGTGTCGGGGTGCACGGCACTCGGGACAACCCCCAGGGGCTTCGCGCCTGGGATCCTGAGCGCTACGAGTCGCTTTCCATTCCGAGCGACGATTACTCATTCGACATCTTCACGCAGGTTGCCAGCCTGGTGGCACCTGATCGCCCGCGTGCGGGCCTCGATGCACTGCAAGGCCTCGAGGTACGCCGGCTCTTCGCCCAGGGCGCCTCGCAGTCGGCGGCGCGGTTGGCCACCTATTTCAACGCGGTGGCTCCTCTGACTCGCCGCTTCCATGCCTACTTCTTGGTTATGTACTTCGGCGGGGGAACGTCGTTGGAGGTCGGCGACGAGGTTATGACGGTCCAGGCCGCAAGCGAAGCAAGCGGGCCTCGGATACCCGAAGGTGAGCACTTATTGCGCGACGACCTCGAAACTCCTGTAATGGTGCTCAATACCGAATGCGAGGCGACCTCGTTCCACGGGGTCCGCCAACCTGACACCGATCACTTCCGATACTGGGAGGTGGCCGGTGCGTCGCACGTCTCCCTCCAGGCTATGGCGTCATCCTCGGCGCGAATGACGCGGGACTTTGGCGTCTCCATACCGCTCGAAGAAATGCAAGGCATCAATCAGGTGTCCCTCGCCCCTGTTGTCGACGCCGCTCTACACCACCTCCAGGCCTGGGTTACTGAGGACATCCCGCCACCTGTGCAACCTCTCATTGAGTTCACAGGTCATCCGCCTGAGATAAGTCGTGACGAGAACGGGATCGCCCGCGGTGGCATCAGGTTGCCCCAGGTCGAGGTTCCGTTGGCGCACAACAGCGCCATCAGAAGAGGTCCTGACGTCTTCTCCCGACTCGTGGGATCCCATGAGTCGTTCCCGGTCGAAAAGGTGCGTGAGCTCTATGGCAGCCGCGACAACTACCTCACCAAATTTGCAGACGCGATCCGAGCGGCTGAAGAGGCGTCGATCATCTTGACCCGCGACGCCGGTCCGATGCTCGCCGAGGCGGCTGAACAGATCCAAATGTGAGCGTATATGTCGAGACATCGCGTCTCGGTGTTGAAAAAACTCTGCCTTGCCCGTAGTGATGACGGACAGGTGCGTCGCGATATTTGGCGGAGTCGGCCTACGACCCGGCGAGGAGGCATCGAGACTTTCCGCTCGGTCATCCCGTTCGGTGTCAATACAGTACGCCGAACGACCGACCCTCAGCAGGGAACGTCGTTACTGGACCGGCCGTACGACCTCTGAAGCCGGCTTTCCAATATCCTCGACCTCGAAGCCGATCCGTTCGACGTCGGGACGCAGTGCTTCGAGGTCGAAGTCGTACACGCGGGCCGCGTTCTCGCAGAGGATCTTTCGGGAGACCTCAGGGCTGATACTGGGATGACCGACGAGGTCGGCAACCTGTGACGCCGTCCCGGGGAAGATGGACTCGAAGTGCGGATAATCGACACCGAACATGGCGTTGTCACACCCGATCGCGAAGTTCTCGTACTCCGCGCTCGGCCGTGCAAGTTCCTCTAGCGGGATCTGCTCGATGGTGAAAGGAGAGATGCCCGCATAACAGTTGTCGGCCCAGTAGTCCCGGGCGAGACGCGTGAAGGTCCGCTGCCGCTGCAAGGTCTTTGCCCAGCCGGTCCAGTCGTCGCCCCATTGCAGGCGGCGGTCCAACTTCCGGACCGCCGGGGCGATCCAATCGGCCTCCGTCTCGACGAAGGCAACCCGCAGGCGGGGGAAACGCTCGAACACGCCGCCCAGAATCATCTGCCACAGGGAGCGACCCGAGTAGAAGGAGTGCTCGAATGCGAGGGACATGATGGCGGCGAAGCCGGGAGGGGCGTAGACCGGCGCTCCGGAGCCGCCGTGCTGGCTGATCGGCAGGTCGACCTCGACGCAGGCCGCCCACACCGGATCGAGCACCGGGTCGAAGAAGAAGATCCCGCCGGGAGGTAGGGCGGGCATCATGATGCCCCCCAGTCCGTGCTCACGGGCCCAGTGCACGTCCCGCACTGCCAGCTCGATGTCGTCGAACGCGATGAGGGCCTGACCGGCGCGGCGCCCAGGGGTCTGCGCGCAGAAGTCGGCCAGCCAGCGGTTGTACGCCAATCGAGCTTGCCGGTCGAGCTCCGGGCCGGAGAAGGCTTTGACGTTGTCACCCGGCGGCACCTGGAACGGCATCCCGTTGGGGAACAGCACCTCCGCCACCACCCCCTGCGTCTCCATGTCCTTCAGGCGCAGTTCGGAGTCCCATTGCGACGCGACGTCGAGCCCGGGCTGGACCCCACCGGGCTCCCCCGCCCCTCTCGATTCCTGATCGCGCAACCATTCGTCGAAGACTTCGAGATACTGCTGCTCGACGTATTCGCGATAGGCACTTCGTGCAGCCGTGACGTGACCGTCCACCGAGATGATCGCTGCTCGCCCCATCGTCCACTTCCCTTCTTGACGCCTGAGTCCGAGAATGAGCCCAGGCTCATGATACGCACCTTCGGTCCCACGATCGCTGGCCCTTGGCTCGTTTGTGGCCCGACGCGGTACCCGCACACCCGGGCGCTGACCCTCTGCTGTCACCCGCAGACGCGTTCATTTAAACCGAGACCAGAGGTCGGGAACGTCCACCCCGCCCCGATACCGTTCGCCAACTGTCACCCCAGCTGATGCCACCTCTTCGCCCTATCTCCCTGTCGAGACATCGAGGCTTGTTTCCGTGTACAAATGCCATACCCAAACGAGGGGTTGGAGGTATTGATGATGAAGCGGGGGGCACGTGAGGCAGCGACGCGATCGATGCCACGACCAGAAGACGGATGGAGGTCGTTGCGTGGTAAGGACTTCGGTTTCCGACAGGCGGTCTCGATCGGGGCGGCGTTCGTCTCAGTGGTAGGGGCAATCCTTTGCGCGAACCCCACTTCGGCCGGAGCTTCGAGCCCGGCAGACCAGGGCGTCACGGCAAAGACCATCAGTGTTGGCCTGCCCTACGTGAATTTCGCTGCATTGAGGAGCCTCGGCGTCACCATCGACGATGGCAGTTTCCCTGACGCCTACAACGCGGTGATCGCCGACATCAACGCGCACGGCGGAGTCAACGGCCGCAAACTCGTTCTTCACGCGGTCGAGATGAACCCGTCGGTTCCCGCCGACGCCGCGTCGTCATGCTCCCAGCTGACGCAAGACGACCACGTCTTCGCCTCCATCTCTCCGGTGTTCCCGGACTGTTACCAGCAGACCCACGACACCCCGGTCATCGCCGGCTCGTTACCGGGAATGTTGCCGGCGACGGCTGCCCCGGACTTTGCCCTCATTCCACCCGACGCGAACTTTGACCCCCTCCAACTTGCCGCGTTCAAGAAGACCGGGGTCTTCAAGGACAAGAAGGTCGCGATCTTCTACGGCGCCGACTCTGACGCGCCCGAAGTGAAGGTCGTGCAGGACGACCTCAAGAAGCTGGGCGTCGACGTTGTCCTCACCGCCGAGGACAGCGTGCAGGCGACCGACCCCGTTGCGTCCGACCAGGAAGTCCAGTCCATCTCCCAACGCTTTCAGAACGCAGGGGTGAAGGTGGTCGTCGGTGTCGGCGGATCCGGTTCGACGACCTGGCCGCGGGCCCAGTTCGACAATCAGAGCACCTACAAGCCCACCTACATCGCCACGAGCGAGTCGTCGCTCATCTCGTACGTGGCGTCGACCAAGGGCGCCAACTCATACCTGAACTACGTGCTGGCGGCATCGTCCGCTCCCAGCTTCTACGAGCAGTGGAAGGACCCGGCTATCCAAAAGTGCGTCGCCACCGTCCACAAGGCCTATCCGTCGGACAAGATCACTCCCCCGGTCAACCCGACGAAACCCGGGGCCGGCAACTCCACCGACACGACGTATGCCTCAGTGGTGCAGGCCTGCCAGTACCTGGCGTTGTTCGACGACATCGCCGCGAAGGCAGGCAAGAACCTGACGGTGGCGAGCTTCACCAAGGCTGGGTACGCACTCAAGAACGCCAAGATTCCAGGCATCGGAACCGTTTCGTTCGGACCCGGCCAGGCCTACGCCTTGGGCCCAGTGACCATCTACAAGTACGACCCCACAAGCGAGACATTGGTTCCCGCGTCAAACTCCGGCACCAAATGAGCTGGGCCGGCGCCGCCGCCAGGCGTCGCCCCACGCCGAACGGTCTCGCCCAGCTGGATCTAGCCCGAAGGTCGGGATTGCCTTGAGTAAGTCCATGGAGGGCCGGGTGCCTGCCGACCCCTCTGCTGCCCCGAGTACCGCCGATCTGGCGCACCTCGTGGTCGATTCGGGCACCGAGCAAGAGATCGCCGCCGAAGCGACGTCCGGGATCTTGTTCCCCGAGGACATGCTGCCGGGGGCGGGCGAGGACCAGACGACCTTGCGCGAAGGGCTGCGTGCGGCGGGCTCACGGGCCTTCATCGTCCTGGCCATCATCGTTACGCTCGACAACCTCCAGACTTCGGGATTGGCCGTCCTGGCACCCAACATCCAGACGTCCTTTCACGTCTCGACAGGTGCCATCACGTTCGTGGCCGGTATTTCGGGCGGCTTCCTCGTCCTTGGCATCGTTCCCATGGGTTGGCTGGCCGACCGGTTCCGACGCGCGCCGATCATCGGCTGGGCCACCTTCGTGTTCGGCCTCATGGTGTTCGCCTCCGGACTGGCGATCAACATCTTCATGTTCTTCCTGGCCCGCTTCGGGGCCGGTATCTCCCAAGCAAGCACGCAGAGCGTCCATGGTTCCCTCTTGGCGGATGCTTATCCGATCAGCCTGCGCGGGCGTCTCTACGCGGCCATGGGGATGGGGAGTGGCGCCGCCATGGCCCTCAGCCCGGTTCTCGTAGGCCTGATCGCCACTCAAGTGGGCGGACCGAACGGATGGCGCTGGGCCTTCTACATCCTGGCCATTCCGATCCTGCTGGTGGCCGTCTTCGCCTTCCGGATCCCCGAACCCCCGCGCGGGCAGTACGAGAAGAAGGACGTGCTGGGTCAGGTCATCACCGACGCACGCCCGGCCGCGCCGTCGCTCGAGGCGGCGTTCGAGCGGATCCTGCGCATTCGCACGGTCAAGACGGTGCTCATCGCCTTCTCGGCGATCGGATTCGGCCTGTTCACCGGTCCGGTGCTTGGCAACCTCTACCTCAAGCAGCGCTTCGGCCTCGATGCTTTTCAGCGGGGGTTGATCGGCACCATCGGCAGCGTCGGCGTGCTGGTGGCTCTGCCTTTCGTCGGGAGGTACTACGACCGGCTCTACCGCAGGGACCCGGCGCGGGCACTCGCGCTGATCGGCAAGGTCGTCCTGCCAGTGGCGTTCTTGGTCCCGATCCAGTACTTCATGCCGAACGCCGTCCTGTGGGCGATCTTCAGCATCCCGAGTGCGGTCCTGCTGTTGACGGGCTTCTCCATGATCGGTCCTGTGCTGACCTCGGTGGCTCCCTATCGCCTGCGCGGGATGGTCGGCGCGGTCGGAGGGATCTACGTCTTCTTCATCGGGGCAACCGGGGGCGCTGTCCTCGCTGCCCTCCTCGACAGCGTCGTCGGTGTGCGAGCCACCGTGCTGATCATCATGATCCCCTCCACCATCTTCGGCGCCTTCATGATCATCCGCAGTGCGCACTTCATCAGGAACGATCTGTCCCTCGTGGTGGTCGAACTCCAGGAGGAGCTCGAGGAGCACAAGCGCCAAGAGGCTGATCCCGAGCAGATCCCGGTCCTGCAGCTGAGCAATGTCGACTTCAGCTACGGGCATGTGCAGATCCTCTTCGGCGTGAATTTCGACGTGAAGCGAGGTGAGGTGCTCGCACTTCTCGGGACCAACGGCGCCGGGAAGTCCACGGCCTTGAATGTGGCTGCCGGCTTGGAGGTGGCGTCCCGAGGCGTGGTAAGGCTGAACGGTCGGGACATCACCTACACCACGCCCGAGCAGCGAGCGCGGCTGGGAATCCACCTGCTGCCGGGAGGTAAAGGCGTCTTCGGTCCGATGACCGTGGCGGAGAACTTGGAGATGGGCGGGTTCGTCTACCGCTCCGATCGCGACGAACTCCACCGTCGGGCGGAGCGGGTCTACGACCTCTTCCCGGCACTCAAGGATCGTCGCGGTGAGCGTGCCGACGCGCTCTCCGGGGGACAACAGCAGATGCTCGCGCTGGCGATCGCCATGCTGCACGATCCCGCGGTGCTCATGATCGACGAGCTGTCCCTCGGCCTCGCCCCGATCATCGTCCAGGAGCTCATTGAGGTCGTCGATGGCCTGAAAGCGGCGGGGGTGACACTCATCATCGTCGAGCAGTCCCTCAACGTGGCGGCGGCGATCGCCGACCGCGCGGTCTTCCTCGAGAAGGGCCGCGTGCGCTTCGAGGGCCAGATCCGCGATCTCATGGAAAGGGACGACCTGGCGCGGGCGGTGTTCCTCGGCGGCCTGGAAGACGGTTGACCATGCTCGCCGTCTCGTGGATCAACAGCCAGATCGTCTTCGACGGCGTCGTACAGGGAATGGCGATCGCGGTGATCGCCGTCGGAGTGGTGCTCGTCTACCGCGCTACCCGGATCATCAACTTCGCAGTCGGCAACATGGGTGTGGTCGGAGCGGCGGTCTTGTCGTTGCTGGTCGTGCAGTATCACGTGTCGTTCTGGATTGGGCTCGTGGTCGCGCTCCTCTTGGGCCTGGCCTTCGGGGCCATCGTCGACCTGGCGATCATCCGCCGACTTCGGAAGTCACCACGGGTCGTCGTTCTGGTCGCGACCATCGGCGTGTCGCAGCTCGCCGCGGCGATTGCGATAAAGATTCCCGCTCCAACCACGATCAGCATCCATTACCCCAGCGCGCTGAGCGGCGCCTGGACCGTCGCCGGCGTGAACGTCCGAGGGTCCGACATCTCGATTCTCATCATCGTCCCCGTCACACTCATCGCCCTCACGTGGTTCCTCGACCGGACGACCGTCGGCCGCACGGTCAAGGCGTGCGCCAGCAACCCGCGGTTGGCCCGATTGTCCAGCATCAGTCCCAAAATGGTCTCCACGATGGTGTGGTCGTTGGCGGCCGCGCTGTCCACGCTTTCGGTCGTTCTGATCGCAGGCCAGAGCGGAGCGGCAGGAGACCTGACCACCCTCGGTCCCCAGACACTTTCGCTCGCCCTCGTCGCCGCCGTAATCGGTGGCATGACGTCGTTTCGCCGGACCATCATCGCCAGCGTCCTCATCGGCCTCGTGCAGAGCCTGGTCAACTACAACTTCATCGATCAACCGGGGCTCATCAACCTCTTGCTCTTGATCACAGTGGTGGTGGCCGTGCTGTTCAATCGGGAGCGCGCCGACGAGAGCGGGGTCTTCGCCTTCACGCCCAGAGCTCGGCCCATCCCGGTGCGATTGCGGTCCTACCGGTGGGCCCGCAACGTGAACAAGAGCGGGATCTTCTTGTTAGCGATCATTGCGGTGGTCCTCCCGCTCGTCTTCACGAAACCGTCGACCCAGCAGACCTTCACCGAGGTGCTGGCCTTTGCGATCTGCGCCACATCGTTGACGGTGCTCACGGGATGGCTGGGCCAGCTGTCCCTGGGCCAGATGGCTTTCGCCGGCCTGGGCGCCCTGTTCGCGGCGCGGCTGGTGGAGGGTGGCGTGCCGTTCTGGTTGGCCATCGTGGCCACCACCGCCGGCTCTGCGGTGCTGGCAACGATCCTCGGACTCAGTTCACTGCGGGTCAAGGGTCTCTATCTGGCCGTGGTCACATTCGTCTTCGCGTTAGCCGCGCAGCAGTACTTCTTCGGCCTGCACGTGCTGAGCGGTGGATCCACGGACGGTTCCGATCTGCCCTTCATCCCGGGGAAACTCTTCTCGCTGTCCTTCCCGGGCCAACGCACCTACTACTACGTGGTCCTGGTCATCTTGGCGGTCGTTCTTCTGGTGGCAAGCCGGTTCCGGGACAGCGGCGTCGGTCGATCCATCATGGCGGTGCGCGACAACGAGAATGCCGCCGCCGCCTACCGGGTGCGTCCGGCCTGGGAGAAGATCCGTGCCTTTGCCATCGCAGGGGCACTGGCGGGTATGGGTGGTGCGCTGCTCAGCGGCGCCTACGCCAACGTCGCGTTTGCCGGGCCCGGAAGCTTCTTCGTGGTGGACGCTTCCCTCAGTCTCGTGGCGATGGTCGTCATCGGCGGAATGGGCTCCGTGACGGCAGCGGTCATTGGCGCTGTCTGGGTCATCGGGATCCCCGCTCTGGCCCCCAACAACGCGGTGCTCGGGCTTCTCTCGTCCAGCATCGGGCTCTTGGCTGTACTCCTCTACTTCCCGCGTGGGCTGATGCAGATCGCGTACGACGCCCGCGACTCCTTTTTGTCGTGGGCGGACAAGCGCTTCGGCAAGGAGATCGCCCCGCCGGCGGCCAAGGCACCGGCCAAGGCGGCTCCGCTCCAGACCGAAGACCGCGAGGCCGGCGTGCCGACACTTTCGGTTGCAGATCTTCGGGTCAGCTTTGGTGGCAACTTGGCCGTGGATGGGGTCACGTTCAGCGTGAGAGCACACGAGATCGTGGGGCTGATCGGAAGCAACGGCGCCGGCAAGTCGACGGTGATGAACGCAATCGGGGGCTTCGTCGGGGCGACGGGCTCCGTACGTCTTGGCGACGAGGAGATCGGCGACAAGCCGCCGTCCTATCGAGCCGGGTTGGGGCTGGGTCGGACCTTTCAGTCGGCGACACTGTTCCCAGAGCTGACGGTGACCGAGACCCTGCTCATCGCGCTCGAGGGAAAGCACGAGACGAGCCTGTTCACAACCGCTCTCGCCCTGCCACGGGCGAGCCGCCGCGGCCGGCATGATCGGGCCGCGGTCGCCGACCTCGTCGAAATGCTGGGACTCGGGCACTACAGGGACCACTACATCGCCGACCTATCGACCGGCACCCGACGGGTGGTGGAGCTCGCCGGCCTTCTTGCGCTCGACGCCAAGGTGCTGTGCCTCGATGAACCTACGGCCGGGCTGGCCCAACGCGAGACCGAGGCTTTCGGCCCCCTTATCGTCACCGTGCAGCGCCAGCTCGACGCGTCGGTCCTCTTGATCGAGCACGACATGCCGCTCATCATGGGCATCAGCGACCGCGTGTACTGCCTCGAGACCGGTTCCGTGATCGCCGAGGGCGCTCCGGCCGAGGTCCGAGAGAATCCCCGGGTGATCGCCAGCTATCTGGGAACCGATGAGCGAGCGATCGTCCGCAGTGGCACATCGCCGTTGGAGACGACAGGACCGACCGATGGCCCGGAACCCACCGACACGCCTGCCGCGATCGAGCGATGACCGTCAGGCGGATCCCACTTCTTGAGCACTTGGAAAGATTCGGCGGCCTGGCGTCAGAGGAGGTCTGATGGCAGTCAACCCGGCCACGTTGGTCACCGCACCAGTTGGAGACGCATCGGAATGGTTCGTCCCAACCGGCACATTTCGGGGGACTCTCGAAGAGTTCGATTATGTCGAGGAGGAATGGTTCGCCAGCGGCGAGGCCGACGGGCACCCCTATGCGACGTCGCTGACGGTTCGCCGGCCGCGTGACCCGAGTCGGTTCAGCGGGATCGTGATCGTCGAACCGGTCCACGCCGCGAGTGCGGCGCCGATCTGGATCTACACATCCCTCTACCAGATGCGCTCGGGGCACGGGTGGGTGGCTGCCTGCTCACAGAAGAGCGTCCTCGACGGGTTCGTGAAGCCGGCAAACCCGGAGCGGTACGCGGATCTCGAGATCTGGTCCGCCGCGTCTCCTGCGGAGTCGTCCGCTATCGGGTCGCTTCGCCTGCCCTCTGACCCGGCCGGTATCCAGGCGCGGCTCGATCAGATGCGACGCATCAACGTCCTCTCGACGCCGATCCTCGCGCAGGTCGGCGCGGCCCTGGCCACCAACGTGGGTCCCTTCGACGCCCCAGCGGTACGGCACGTGATTCTCGCCGGCCATTCCCAGACGGGTGCCATGGTCACTGACTACATCCTCAACGGCCACGACAGCGAACGACTCCCCAACGGGGCTCCCGTGTACCACGGATTCTTCCCGAGCGGAGCACCATCGGTGTGCTTCGGCCCACGGGATGTGCCGCTCGTCCAGGTGGTCAGTGACGGCGACATCGCCAGCCACAAGGGCCCGATGCGGGAGGGCCGGGGGTACCGCAGGGACGACAGCGACGATCCCAACGATCGCTACCGGCTCTACGAGCTGGCGGGCGTGGCGCACATGGGTACCCGGTACCCGCCCTACAACGACGCTGCGATGTGGCAGCTCGATCCGACGGGAACGGCCGGGCACGTCCCCCAAGGCGCGGTGATGAACAGCCTTCCCCACAGCGAGCTGTTCCAGATGGGTATGGACCACCTGGTGCAATGGGTGGCCAACGGGGACATCCCACCTCGGGCCGATCGGATTGAGACCGGTCCCGACGGTCACTTCGCCAAGGACGAGTGGGGCAACACACGTGGCGGCGTCCGCTCGGCGCAGCTCGACGTGCCTCGATTGCGGTACACCTCGACGCCAGGCGTCGACGAAAGGGGTGAACCCACATTCGGCGTGGTCGGCTTCGAAGAGCCGCTCTCCCCTGCGGCGCTCGAGGGGCTCTACACCGACCATGCCGACTACGTGGGGCGGTTCAATCGCCGCCTGGACGAATTGATCGAGGCGGGCTGGTTCCTCGCTGAGGATGCCGCGGCGATGCGGACGGAGGCCGAGATCGCAGCGGTCCCCTGACCCGGAACAGATTTCGAGAACAAGGCGGCGACTGACCGATTCCGCAGTCATTCCCAGCCCATCGAACACTCCGCTTCGCGCTCGGGCGCAGTCAACTGCGTGATCACATCGGTCGAGCTCGCGTCGGAGTCAGGAACCCTCCGGAATGTCCGTGGACCTGCGGCAGACGCCTTGTACGATCTGCCCGTGCCCCTACAAGACGACGCCCACGTGCTCGGCTCGGGACCCGAGTCGAGCAGTTGATCGAAACGACCTGAGTAGAGACAGGTTCATGGCCAAGGCGGGGATGGGGCCTTGACACCGGCAGCGTCGCGGCGAGGGGTTCTGGTAGCTGTCTCCGTCGCCTTGTTCTGCATTCAACTCGACTTCTTCGCTCTCAATCTCGCCCTTCCGGGTATCGGGGACTCGTTCCATGCCTCGCCGCAGGCCACGCAGTGGACGATCAGCGCCTACATGCTCGCCCTCGGCTCCGTGTTCATCGTCGGGGGCCGCCTGGGTGATGTGTTCGGTCGGCGACCCGTCCTGCTGTGGGGCGTCGCCATCTTCGTCCTGTCATCGGTGGGTGCAGCCTTGGCGCCCGACATGGGGAGCCTCATCGGTTTTCGGGTGATCCAGGGCGTCGGGGCCGGCTGCATCTTCCCTGTCGGCGTCTCGGCCGTCTCCAACGCATATCCCGACGCCCTTCGGGCCAAAGCGTTGGGCCTGACGTTCGGTCTCGCCAATCTGGGCACGGCCCTCGGGCCGTTCGTGGGCGGTGGCCTGAGCGGCGGTCCCGGGTGGCGCTGGATCTTCTGGGTGCTGGCGGCGCTCGCCGGTGTCTGCTTCCTGTTGGCCGCCAGGTTCGTCCCCGACAGCCGCGATGCGGTGACGGATCGCCGCCTCGATGTCGCGGGCGCTGTCCTCCTCGGCTGCAGCGTCGGTCTTGTCAGCCTGGGATTCAACCAAGGCAGCTCGTGGGGTTGGGCCTCCCTCGGAACGTGGCTTTGCTTCGCCAGCTCCGCCACGCTCTTCGTCGTGTTCGTCCGACGCGAGCGAGTGGTCCGGCATCCGCTGGTGGACCTCCGCCTCTTGCACAATCTCCCCTACGTGCTGGTCACGACAACCGGGGCGGTCAGCAACATCCTCTATGCGGTCACGGTGTTCGTGGAATCGCTCTACTTGCAGAATGTGCGAGGCCTCTCGCCGCTTGCCGCCGGGGCGCTGTTCCTGGCGCCGGCCCTGATGGTGGCATTGTCCGGACCCATCGGCGGCCGCCTTGCGTCGCGTTTCCAACCCTCGGCCGTCATGATCGCCGCTGCCCTCGTCGCCGGGATCGCCGTGTTCTGCCTGACCTTCGTCGTCTCATGGGGGCTGTTCGTGGCCGTCTTCGCCGTCGCCGGGCTCGGTCTCGGGCTCGGGTACACGTTCGTCAATGTCGCCACACAGGGCCTGGTGCCACTGGAACGGACAGGCGAGGCGTCGGGTGTCGTTCTGACGGTCGTCGTGACCATGGGTGGCATCGGAGTGGCACTGGCATCGACGATGATCCTTGGTCTCGAGCACGGGGGCCGCGGGTTGACCGACGCCTACGCGACCACTCTTCGCATCTTCGCGGTTATCTGCTGCGGCTGGGCCACACTCGTCTCAGTGGCTCGGGCCGTCCTCGTACGCCGCGGGGCTATGGCGCCGTTGTTGACGAAGAGGAGTGCGGCAGCGGCAACGGCGAAGTGAAGGAGTCTGCAGAGGGCCCTGGTGTATGCGACCTGATTGACCGGAATCAGCGGTTGAACCGCGTGGCCTCATCGGAGCCCGAGGTGGCATTTCCCTCCCCATAGGAATGCGCTCCAGTTCCCGCCAGGCTGCCGCCGTCCACGATCAGGTATTCGTCCCGGATAGGGCGGCCATCGAAGAAGCTCTCGAGGATCTCCCGAGTCCCGGCGGCGTAGCGCGCCTGCGCCGAGAGCGAGGTTCCCGAGATGTGTGGAGTCATGCCGTGGTTGGGCATCGTGCGCCAGGGATGGTCCTGTGGCGCCGGCTGGGGGAACCACACGTCTCCCGCGTAACCTGCGAGCTGGCCGCTCTCGAGGGCCCGCACAACCGCGTCACGGTTGGCGATCTTCCCGCGCGCCGTGTTCACGAGGTATGACCCCCGCTTCATGCTCCCGATCAGATCGTCGTCGAAGAGCCCCTCGGTGCCTGGGTACAAGGGCGCGTTGATGGTCACCACATCGCAGTGGGGCACCATGGCCGCCGCACTCTCGTGGAAAGTCAGTCCAAGGTCGTGTTCCACCTCTTGGGGCAGCCTGTGCCGATCGGTGTAGTGCAGGACGACGTCAAAAGGCTTCAGTCGGCGCAGTACCGCCAGGCCGATGCGGCCGGCAGCCACCGTGCCGACCGCCATGCCTTCGAGGTCATAGGAGCGCTCGACGCAATCGGCAATGTTCCAACCACCCCGTACGACCCAACCGTAGGATGGAATGTAGTTGCGCACGAGCGCAAGGATCATCATCACCACGTGCTCAGAGACGCTGATGCTGTTCGAGTAGGTGACCTCGGCCACCGTGATGCCGGCGGCGGCGGCGGCCTGCAGGTCTACATGATCAGAACCGATCCCGGCCGTGATGGCTAACTTCAGTTTGGGCGCCTTGGCGATCCGTTCGGCCGTAAGGTAAGCCGGCCAAAACGGCTGTGAGATAACCACGTCGGTGTCGACAAGCTCGCGCTCGAACACGGAATGGGGTCCATCCTTGTCAGCGGTCACAACGAGCGCGTGACCCGCTCCTTCGAGGAACGTGCGCAGGCCCAGTTCACCCGAGACGCTGCCCAACAACTCGCCAGGCACGAAGTCGACGGCGCTCGGTGTCGGCGCGCTCTGGCCGCCGGGGTATGCGGCGACGGTCGGAATGTCCTTCCGTGGGTATGAAGTCGGGTGACCCTCAATCGGGTCGTCATAGAGCACGCATAGGACCTTGGCCATCGAGCACCTCCGTGGTCGTTCGGTTCACCCAGTTTCCTCTTGCCCCCCAAGTCAAGCCTTCCGAACAGAGATCCGCTACGAGATGCCACGGTTGTGCCTCCGGAACAGCCAGCCTCGAATGGGAGTGCGCTTCTGTGTAGTGCCTCGGCAACCTGTAACGCTCGATGGACTGATCACCATTTGTGAATGCTCAGACCGTTTGTGGCTTGACTAGTCCCGAAATCACCGCCGATTTGCGAGGTATCTCTTATAGGCCTCGGCGCTCACGAGAAGCTCAGGGTTCTCAGCAAACCTTGGCTGGAACTTCTCCCAGGCAGCAGTTCTCTTGGCCGGGAAATATTCGGTTGGCCAGTTGCCTTCATGTGGTCGATACTGTTTCAGCACGTTGCGAGCAACTGTGGCCTTGTGGACCTCATCCACCCCGTCGGCGATCCCCATCGTTGGAGCGCTGGCATACATAGCCTGCAATGGCGTCATATCGGTGGTTCCAAGTGAACCAAGGATATGAAGAGCGTTGTAAGAGACCTCGCGCAGCACCTTGGCCATCGAATACTTGACTGCTGCGATGTCGGTTCTGGTCTCCTGAGTGCTCGAATTGTCGATCTTCCATGCGGTCTCAAGTACGAATAGTCGCAGCATTCGAATCTGGGCATAAGAATCAGCGATCTTCTCTTGCACCATTTGATGTTCTGCAATCGTCTTGCCGTGGGACTCGCGACTCAGCGCCCGCTCACACATCATGTCGAAAGCCAGTTTGCACTGAGCGATGGTCCGCATGGCGTGGTGAATTCGTCCACCCCCTAAACGCCTCTGAGCGAGGACTTTGGCTCCATCCTCAGGCCCGAGGAGGTGGTCGGACGGAACGCGCACCTCGTTGTAGATGATGTGGTTGTGGTTCCTTGGTTCGGGTTGGATCTCGACACCTGGAGTCTTGCGGGGCACGACGAACATGCCGTTGGTACACATGACGAAAAGGATGTCGGCTACCCGACCGGCGCTCGTGAACCACTTCTCACCGTTAATGACCCACTCATCTCCGTCACGAACGGCATGTGTCGTGAACAGGTTTGGATCGGAACCGCCTTGGGGCTCGGTCATCGAGAAGGCTGACCAAAGCTCCTGATTGAGCATCGGCGTAAGCCAACGATCTTTCTGTTCGTCGGTGCCGTATGCCGCCAGCATCTCCATATTTCCCGTGTCGGGTGCTGCCGCCCCGAACATCTGTGGCGCCGAGGGGTAGCGACCGAGAATCTCGTTCAGCAATCCAAGTTTGAGTTGACCGTAACCAGGACCTCCGAGATCTCGATCGAGGAAGAGCGCCCAGAGGCCCTCAGCCTTGATCCTGCTTTGAAGCTGTCTGACCAGCGCGCGAACGTTCGGGTCCTTGGAACGAACGGCAAACGGGAAGACGTACTCGAGTGGCTCGACCTCCTCACGGCAGAACTCCTCGACCCAGTTGAGCTTCTCTTGAAATTCTGGTTCTGTTGAAAAGTCCCAGGCCACAGGGTTCTCCTTCTACTTGGTGGATGTAGTCGTTGCTCGGCCCCTCGATCACGGGCGCTCCATCGTTGCGAATCCCCATGTGAGTTTGTCAGGTAATGCTCTTCAGCCAACCCTTACGTTCCGCACGGGCCGCGGATTCCATCAGCACGATCTTGGGATCCCGCCATCAGAAATAAGGGTGCACGGTCGGGAACATCACCAACTGTCGCCGTACCACCGGCTCGCCCCCAAGTCGCCAGCGATTCGGCGGCGCGACCTGGCACACATCAGGTTGCGCGATCACGATGTCGAGGAAAGCTGACCGGCCGGCTGGGGTCTGCCCTTGCGCGCGGTGATGAAGAGGGATTCCCTCAGCCCGGTCCTAGTCGGGACAATCGTGAAGGCTGACAGCGGTCGTGATGCCGGGTGAATGCCCAAACGCCCTGGTGTTGGATAGTCGCCATCTCCGTTGGCCGCTTCAGCCCGGCCGCTGCTTCCGCAGGGAGTCAGCCGACGGTCACCAATTGCACCGCGCTACTGGCAGGGAGTCTCACGAGTTCAGGAGTGCCGCACACGACGTCGCGACAAGCGTGAAACCATGCCCGACCAGCCTCGTGACCTTGACCCCGTTTTCCGGACCAGGCTTGTAAGAGTCAGGTCTCGGGTCTCGGCCAATCGTAGGGCCTCGAATTCGATCGGTGGCAGATAACCGAGCGAGCTGTGGAGGCGCTCGGGGTTGTAGAAGTGCTCGATCCACTCGGCGATGGCGATCGACAGCTCGATCTTGGTCCGCCACTTCTTGCGGTTGAGCAGTTCGATCTGCATGGAGCCCCAGAACGACTCCATGGGAGCGTTGTCGTAGCAGTCGCCGACCGTGCCCATCGAGCCCACGAGGTTCTTGGTTCGGATGAGTTCGCTGAAGCCCCAGGAGGTGAACTGGCTGCCGTGGTCCGAGTGGATGATCGAGTCGGGTCCCGTCTTTCGTGACTCGCTCGCCATCATCACCGCGTCGTTGACGAGGGCGGTCTCACAGCGCCGGTCGATAGCCCAGCCGACGACGCGGCGGCTGTAGGCGTCGAGGACGGCGCAGCAGTACACCTTGCCTTCGCGCGTCGGGTGCTCGGTGATGTCGGTGAGCCACAAGACATTGGGCCGATCCACGGTGAAGTTGCGCTGGACCAGGTCCTCTTCGGTGGCCTGGTTCACCAGGTTCTTCTTGTGCTTCTTCGGTCCGGGGAGCCCCTTGATACCCAGCTCGCGCATGATGGACAGGATCAGCTTCTTGTTCACCACCATGTCCTGCTCGCGCATGAGGGCGGCTTGGATGCGCAGCATCCCATAGGTGCCCCGCGACCTCTTGTGGATGTCGGCGACGAGGCCGCTGAGCAACAGCCGACGGATCTGGCGGTCGGAGGGTACGTGGTACTTGAACTCGTAGAAACACGAGCGAGAGACGCCGGCGATCCGACACGCGACGTGCTCGTTGTAGCCCAGATTGCTCAGGCCTTGGGCAATCTGGCACCGCCTTTTGGGCTGACGGGCTCCTCGCCGTTGAACAGGGCGACCGCCGCCTTGACGGCCTCGAGCTCGGCCTCGAGCTCAGCGATGGTCTTGTGGGCTTGTGCGAGCTCGTCGGCTTCGAAGCTCTTGATGCCCTCGGCACGGCCGGCATCGATCAGCGCTTGGCGCTTCCACAGGTAGAGGGTCCCTTCGGACACCCCCAGTTCTTTGCAGAGCGCGCTCACCTTCTCGCCGGCCACGAGTCGCTGACAGACGGCCCGGCGGAACTCACTCGCGTATTGCTTGGGCATGGACTACCTCCTGGTAGCTCACGACCAAACTCTTACAACGCTGGCTCGGCCTAAGGGGTATAGGCCATCGAGAGCGGAAGACGGGATTCGAACCCGCGACCCTCACCTTGGCAAGGTGATGCGCTACCGCTGCGCCACTTCCGCGTGGGACACCACTGTATCGCGCCCGATCTGGCCTACGAGATGGCGCGCACAGCGAGGCTGACCTGCCCGTTCGGCCCACAGAGCGTTCCATCTCGGCACAGAAACGCGGCACCACCCGTCCGGTACATTCCGGGCGTGCTCCAAGACGAGAACACAGCCGTACTGCGAGGGGCTTTCGGAACGGTCGCCGGCGAGTACGACCGCCTCCGCTCCGGCCCGCCACCCGAGGCGCTCGACTGGATGCTCCCACCGGACGCCACCGATGTGCTCGAGATCGGCGCAGGGACGGGCCTCCTCACCAGGCTGCTGGTCGAGCGGATCGGACATGTGACGGCCGTCGAGCCAGACGATCGCATGCGCGCCCTGCTCAGCAAGACGACCGCCGCTGCCGACACCAAAGCAGGCGTTGCCGAGGAGCTCCCCGCTGAGAGTTCCTCGTATGACGTCGTCATTGCCGCGTCCGCCTGGCACTGGGTCGACGAGGCACGCGCCGTGCCCGAGGTCGCCCGCGTGTTGCGTCCCGCCGGGCGACTCGCCCTCGTGTGGAACGGCCCCGACCGCTCGGTGGACTGGATGCGGTCTCTCTGGGCGGGCGGCATCGTGTTCGAACCCGGGGAGCGCGACGCCGTCGATCAGCGGCGGCGGAGTCGCCACATTGTGAACCTCGAAGCCGGTGGTCCGAGCCCGTTCCAGGAGCCGGAGACGTCGCTCTTTCGCTGGACCAGGCCCATGACGCGTGAGGACCTCGTTGCACTGGCCGCGACGTACAGCGTCGTCATCACCATGGACGACGCTGGCCGCGAGCGGCACCTCGAGCGCGATGCGGCGGTTCCTCGACGCCCAGGAGTTCCTGGTCGGGCGCGACGTGATCGACGTTCCCATGCGGGCGTACTGCTGGCGGGCCGACAAACGCTGAACTGATCGCCGGCTGCGCCGCCGCTGTCAGCGGCCGTCGAGCCCGCTGTGCGGCGGGGATCGACCGCGCGCGCCCGCTGTGAATCTTTACCCAATCGTCAGGAAACGCACCCAGCACCTTGCGGTTGCTGTGCGCCGGGCCACAGGTCCAGGGCGCACTGTGTCATCACCGACCCGAACGGGCCGGCGCATCTCACCAAACCGAAAGGACACCGACCAATGAAGATCCGAATGCGAAACGTGTTGGCGATGGGCGCATTGACCACCGGTCTCGTCACCGGTGGCGCGCTCGTCGCCAATGCCGCGACGACCAGCACGCCCAGCACAGGCTCGAGTGGCTCGAGTGCGAGCACCAACGCATCGACGACCACTCCGTCGTCGAGCTCGTCCGGGTCGTCCAGCTCGTCCGGCTCTAGCTCGAGCAACCCGAGCGCCAGCTCCGGCTCCGGCTCCACGCGCAACTGTCCCAACATGCCCAACGGCTCGGGGTCCGGTTCGCAAGGAACTCCCCCGGCCGCAGGATCCGGATCCGGTTCCGCCCCGGCCTCTTAGAGGCACCGGAGCCGGACAGCCGGGCCCCGACACGTGACACAGAGGAGGGTGGCGCGGGCCGTCTCGCCCCGCGGCCTGCGCCACCGCCTCTCGGACGCCCGGACCGCTCGCCCCAGCCGCCCGGACGCGAGCCCTAGGCCGTCGCCCCCCGGGCGTCGAGCGCGCAGGCCACCAGCTCGGCGAGCGCGTCGTCGATGTACGTCCCGAGCTCCTCGAGCTCGGGCAGCAGCTTGCGACAGGCGAAGAGCCCGAAGTGCACCCGGTCGAGATACGAGAACACCGTCACGTTGAGTCCGATCCCCTCCGCGATCGGCCCGACGGGATACAGGTCGACCACTCTGCTCCCGGCGCAGAACAGCGAGAAGTCGGGTCCGCGCACGCTCGAGACGGTCACGTTGAACGGCGGCCGCACCCTGTCGAACAAGTGTGTGCCGGCGACGGCCCGGGCCAGCCGGGTGGTCAGTGCCGGCAGCGCCATCTGCGCCAGGTCGCCGATCAGCCGTCCCCGGTGCAGCTTCTCCTGTTCCTTGGCGACACGGGCGGACTCGGCGATCGCGTCGAGCCGGTGTACCGGTTCTTCGACGTCGCTGGCCAGGGTCACCATCATCCCCGAGATCTGATTGCCCAGCGCCTCGTCCTCCCCCGCGGGACGCGTCGACACCGGCACCATCGCCACCAGCGGGCGGTCCAGGACCTCGCCACGAGCCGCCAGCAAACCGCGTAACCCACCCGAGACGCACGCCAGCACGACATCGTTCACCGTGGCCTCGAAGACGCTGCCCACCAGTTTCACGTCCTCGAGCGGCACCGACAGCGAGGTGAATCGCTTGCGGTTCGACACCGACCCGTTGAAGGACGTGCGCGGCGCGCTGAAGAATCCGGGCGGCGCCTGTTCGCCCCGTCCTGAGAGCTCGCGGTTGTGCATACCGAGGTCCGCCACCGCCTCGACGCCTGCTTGCACCGTCGACAGCGCCGTTCCCGGCTGATGAGCCAGCGCAGCGGCCGCGTGCTTCAGCATCTGCGCGTTGGAAGGCAGCGTGCCGGGCTGCCATTCCGCGGGAAGCGCCACGACGCGCGAGCGCGGGTTGAGGTCGAGGAACGCGGCCAGCACCGACGCCCCACTCACCCCGTCGAGGATCGCATGGTGGACCTTGGCGACAAGCGCGATGCGCTCCCCCGCCAGGCCCTCGACGACGTGCATCTCCCAGAGCGGACGGTCGGGATCGAGCTGGCGGCTCATCACCGAAGCCACGTACGCGTCGAGCTCCGCCCTGCCACCGGGCGACGGCAGGCTCGCCCGGCTCAGATGGTCGTCGAGCTCGAAGTCCGGGTCCTCCACCCAGACCGGGTGGTGCAGACCGAAGGGCACACGCACCGCCCGCTGGCGGAACTGCGCCACCAAATGGAGGCGCTGCTCGATCACCCGTCGGATCTGTGCGTAGCGCGTCGACGGTGAGAAGAGCGAGCGGCTCCCCTCGGGTGGGTCGAGCACCAGGGCCACGCCGACGTGCATCGGGGTGGTCGGCGTCTCGAGTGACAGGAATGCCGCATCCATTCCGACCAGGGAGCGCATCACGGAATTCTTAGCCATCGGCACGGGCTCCGTCACCTGGGACCCCGGGATCGACAGGAGCGGATCAGAGACCCGTGTGCCCGAAGCCGCCGGCGCCCCGCTCGGACGAGCCCAGCTCGTCGGTCGCCACGAGCTCGAAGGCCACCTGGTCGGCCCGCAGGATGACGAGCTGCGCGATCCGGTCCCCGCGGCTGACCTCGTAGTCGCGCGACGGGTCGAGGTTGACGAGGACGACCTGCACCTCGCCCCGATAGCCCGAGTCGATCAACCCCGGCGTGTTCAGGCAGGTGATCCCGTGGCGCGCCGCCAGGCCGCTGCGCGGCAGGACGAAGCCGGCGTAGCCCTCCGGGATGGCCACCGCCACCCCCGTGGGAACGAGCGCCCGGCCCCCGGCAGCGGCCAGCACGACCCCGGAGCGGGCCAGGAGGTCGGCACCGGCGTCGCCCTCCCGCGCGTAGCCGGGGACCGGGAGATCCGGGTCGAGCTGGTGCAAGGGGACGCGCAGCATCGCCGGACCTTACAAGGAGGCAAGGCGGGCCCCTCGAAACCGCCGGACCAAAACACGCCCGTCACCGGGCCGTCCGTCCGCGACCTGGCGGTAGCATGCCCGCGACATGCTGGCCTGGATCGATCTCGAGATGACAGGGCTCGACCCGGCGCGTCACACGATCGTCGAGATCGCCACCCTGGTCACCGACGACGACCTCACCATCATCGAGGAGGGCCCGGACCTCGTCGTCCACGCCTCGCCCGAGGAGCTGGCCCAGATGGACGAGGTGGTGCGCAACATGCACACCACCTCGGGCCTGCTCGCGGCCATGGAGTCCTCCACCCTGACCCTCGCCGACGCCGGCGACCAGACGCTCACCTTCTTGAAGAAGCACATCCGTCAGCCCCGCACCGTGCCGCTGGCGGGCAATTCCATCGGCACCGACCGCCGCTTCCTGGCCACGTTCCTCCCCGACATCGAGGACTACCTGCACTACCGCTCGGTCGACGTGTCGACGATCAAGGAGCTGTGCCGTCGCTGGCGTCCTGAGATCTACAAAGGGGCACCCGCCAAGAAGGGTGGCCATCGCGCGCTGCTGGACATCCGCGAGAGCGTCGGTGAGCTGGCGTACTACCGCAGCGCCATCTTCAACCACGAGGCGGGCGCGGCGCAGACTGCCGACGTGACGGGAACCGCGGGAGCCGAGGAGGCAAGCAGGTGACGACGACCGGTAAGGACACGCCCAAGATGTCCATCGAAGAAGCCAACGCCCAGCTCACCGCCGCGGGCCAGATCTTCGAGATGGAGGTCGTCGACATCCGCGGCGTCCCGACCCGCACCTGGAAGAACGCACCCCCGACCTTGCGCAGCGTGTTCGACATGTCGGCCGCCCACGGCGACGCCACGTTCGTCGTCTACGAGGACGAGCGCACGACCTTCGCCGAGCACTACCGCATCGCCTCGACGCTCGCACACCGGCTGCGCGACACCTTCGGCGTCGAAAGCGGCGACCGGGTCGCCATCGTGATGCGGAACATCCCCGAGTGGATCATGGCGTTCTGGGGTGCCGCCCTCGCCGGCGCCATCGTCGTGCCGCTCAACGCCTGGTGGAGCGGCGAGGAGCTGCGCTACGGCCTCGAGGACTCGGGCTCCAAGGTCGCCTTCGTCGACACCGAACGCGTGGAGCGCATCCGGCCCTTCCTCGGCGGGCTCGAGACGCTCAAGACGATGATCGTCGCCGACGAGCACCGCACGGAGCTGAAGGCACCTCTCGCGGTGTACGAACCGCCCGGCGGCACGCCGCCGATCCCCGAATGGCCCTTCCCGCTCGCCCTCGGCCCGGTCAACGACGATGCCACGCCCCCCGACGTCACCATCGACCCCGAGGACGACGCCACGATCTTCTACACGTCGGGCACGACCGGGCGTCCGAAGGGCGCGGTCGGCACCCACCGCAACATGACGACGAACCTGATGAGCCTGTTCTTCCTCAACACGCGGGGCTCCATGCGCTTCGGCACCTCGCTCCTCGACGAGGCCACCGAACCGAAGGACCGCGTCCAGCCCGCCATGCTGCTGTCGGTCCCGCTCTTCCATGCCACCGGCTGCCACTCGATCATGGTCACCAACACCGCCGCGGGCGGCAAGATCATCATGATGCACCACTTCGATCCCGAGCGCGCCCTCGAGCTGATCGAGCGCGAGAAGATCGGCACCTTCGGCGGCGTGCCCGCCATGGTGATGCAGGTGCTCGATTCGCCGAACTTCTCGAAGTACGACACCTCGTCCGTCCGCGGCGTCTCCTACGGCGGGGCGCCCGCCCCGCCCGACCTGGTCCGCCGCATCCGGGAAGCGTGGCCCATCGGCCAGCCCTCGAACGGCTACGGCCTCACCGAGACGTCGTCGGTCACCTCCATGAACGCCGGTGGCGACTACGTGGCCAAGCCCGACAGCGTCGGGCCCCCGGTGCCGGTGTGCGACGTGGCGATCGTCCCGGAGGAGTTCGAAAAGGGCGAACCCGACGACACGATCCCGCGCGGGCCCGACGTGCGGGGCGAGCTGTGGATCAAGGGCCCCAACATCGTCCGGGGCTACTGGCACCGGCCCGAAGAGACGGCCAACACGTTCTCGAAAGGCTGGCTCCACAGCGGCGACGTGGCCCGGCTCGATGACGAAAACTTCATCTACATCGTCGACCGGGCCAAGGACATGATCATCCGCGGCGGCGAGAACGTGTACTCGGTGCAGGTCGAGGCCGCCCTGTTCGAGCACCCTGCCGTCGCCGACGTGGCCGTCATCGGCGTCCCCCACCCGACGCTCGGCGAGGAGGTCGGTGCGGTCGTGGTGCTCCGCCCCGGGTCCAAGGTGACGGCGGAGGAGCTCGGCCTGCACGTCAAGGCGCGCCTGGCCGGCTTCATGGTGCCGACCCACGTCTTCTTCCGTTCCGAGCCGCTGCCTCGGAACCCGCAGGGCAAGGTCCTCAAGCGCGAGCTGCGCGACGAGGTCGTCGCGCCCTCCGCCTGAACGACCCGGACCCTCAGCTCCCCGGCCGGGTCTCGTCCGGTCAACCCCAGCAGGCGGTCGAGCAACGGCGCGTCGTCCGAAACGGGCACCGCCGCCGGGTAGACGCCGATCGTGCGCCACTCCTCGGCGTGCGGCGCCACCTCTTCCCACAGCCCCTCCACCAGTGCCTCGGAGAGGTCGGAGCTCCACCCCGAGGGCCCGCGCGATGTCGTGGGCGCGCAACGCCCGGAACTGGTTGATCTGCCAGAAGTACTCCCGCACCGTGAAGTCGCCGAAGGAGAGGTGGGCCACCGCCTCGTAGTCGCGTACCGCCGCCGCGGCGGCGCACGCGTCGACGCACGATCGCATCGAAACGCTCGGCGGGCGTGTCCCCCAAGAGGTCGCCGTCGAACTTCGTCGCCCCCGCCTCGTCCATGGTCCGCCCCGCCAGCATGTCGGGCACCCAGGCGTCGTCGTAGGCGTGGTAGTTGATGACCTCTCGCAGCCCCGGGGCGGCCGGGTGGCTCCGGGTGGCGAAATTCGCCGGCATCGTCATGCCCCACTGCTCAGGCCGGATCTGGGCCACCACCTCCGCCAGTGCCCGGTCGGCCAGCACGAACACATCGGCCTCCTGCATCACCCAGATCCTCCCTCGTCGTCGCTTGCGGCCGCCATGGTCGTCGGGGGTTGTGACGCGCACCACGCGCACCACGGTCACCACGCGATCGAGCCGGCCCGCAGGCCGGCTCGATCCGGAACAAACTCGGCAACCCGCCTCCCGGCGGGCGCCCGCTCAGCGATTCGGCTGAGGCGTGACCCGCAGGTACGGCTTCAGGGCCTTCCAACCCTTGGGGAAGCGGGACTTGGCGTCCTCGTCGCTCAGCGCCGGCACGATGATGACGTCCTCGCCGTCGGTCCAGTTCACCGGCGTCGCCACCTTGTACTCGTCGGTCAGCTGCAGCGAGTCGAGGACACGGATGATCTCGTCCACGTTCCGCCCGGTCGACGCTGGATACGTCAGCGTCAGCTTGACCTTCTTGTCCGGCCCGATGATGAACACGGACCGCACGGTCAGCGTGTCGTTCGCGTTGGGGTGGATCATGTCGTAGAGGTCGGCGACCTTGCGGTCCTCGTCCCCGATCAACGGGAAATTCGAGCCCGGAGCCCTGCGTCTCCTCGATGTCGCCGGCCCAGCCCTTGTGGGACTCGACCGAGTCGACCGAGATCCCGATCAGCTTGGTGTTCCGCTTGTCGAATTCGGGCTTGGCCTTGGCGAACGCACCCAGCTCGGTCGTGCAGACCGGCGTGAAGTCCTTGGGGTGGGAGAAGAGGATCCCCCAGCTGTCGCCGAGCCACTCGTGGAAGTTGATCGTCCCGTCCGTCGTGTCCGCCGTGAAATCGGGGGCGGTGTCCCCGAGTCGTACTGCCATTGCTCCTCCTGAAGTCGCTCGCTCGGTATGTGAGGGCTGCACCTTACCGGGAGACCTGGCAATTGTCGACACGTTTGGTCATATTTGGCTCCGCCCCGCCCCGTCGGTAAAAACCGCCCCCTACCTGGGGGTCGGCCCGGTGCCGATGTGCAGAGCCACCCCTGCCCCATGCGAGAATGCCAACCGTGAGCGCCCAACCCTCTGCCGCCACCCCCGCCGCAGGCTCCGCCGAACCCGCCACGCCCCCCATGTCCACCGCACCCACGTACCGTCCCTACAAGAGCGACACCCTGGTGATCGAGCGGGACGGCCCGGTCACGATCGTCACGATCGACCGGCCCGAGCGGCGCAACGCGGTCGACAGCGTGTGCGCCGACCAGCTCCGGGAGACCTTCCTCGCCTTCGACGCCGACGACACCCAGTCGGTCGCCGTGCTCACCGGCGCCGAGGGCACCTTCTGCGCCGGGGCCGACCTCAAGGGCATCGCCGAGGGCGACCGCCGGCCCATCCCCGACGACGGCCCCGGGCCGATGGGGCCGACCCGCCTGACGCTCTCCAAGCCGGTCATCGCGGCGGTCGAGGGCTTCGCCGTCGCCGGCGGGATCGAGCTCGCCCTCTGGTGCGACCTCCGCGTGGCCGCCGAAGACGCGATCTTCGGCGTGTTCTGCCGGCGGTTCGGGGTCCCGCTCTGCGACCTCGGCACCGTGCGCCTGCCCCGCCTCATCGGCCACAGCCGCGCCATGGACCTGATCCTGACCGGCCGCGCCGTCGTGGCCCCCGAAGCGCACACGCTGGGCCTCGCTAACCGGGTCGTCGCGCCCGGCGAGGCCCGTGCCGCCGCGGTCGCCCTGGCCCACCAGCTGGCGGCGCTCCCCCAGTTCTGCCTGCGCTCGGACCGCATGAGCGCGCTCGAACAGTGGGGCCTGAGCGAGGAGGAGGCGGCGGTCAACGAGGCGCGTCCGCGGACGCGAGGTCATCAGCAGTGGGGAGACCCTGGCCGGGGCGGCACGGTTCGCGGGCGGAGAGGGACGGGGTGGCGCTGCGATCGACTGACCGGCGCGACGACGGGCCGACCTCAACCGAACGCCCCACCGTCGCCGCCTTCGACTTCGACGGCACGCTGACCAATGCGGGCAGCGTGTTCCCGTTCCTCGTGAGCGTGCGCGGCCTGATCCCCGTGCTGCGCGCCGTGCTCGCCCTCTCCCCTGCCCTTGTACGCGCCGCCGTCGTGGGTGGCACGACCGCCGACGACGTCAAAGAGAAGCTCTTCACCCGCCTCCTCGCCGGCATGTCCAACGAAGAGCTCAATCGCCGCGCCGCCGTGTTCGCGCAACAGCACCTCCGTCGCCACCTCCGCGAGGACATGCGGCGGCGCCTCGAGTGGCACCGCAACCAGGGCCACTACACCGTGATCGTCTCTGCGTCGCCCGAGTGCTACGTCAGTCCGTCCGGCAGCGAGCTCGGCGTCGACGGCGTGGTCGCGACACGGTTGGCCATCGGCGGTGGTGGCCTGCTCACCGGCGGCTACGAAGGAAAGAATTGCCGTGGGTCGGAGAAGTACGCCCGTCTGGTCGGTCACCTCCGTGCGGTCGGTCCGGCGCCACGTTCACCCGGCGAACAGCCGATCCTGTGGGCTTACGGCAACAGCCGGGGCGACCTTCGCCTCCTCGAAGCAGCCGACCACGGCGTCGACGTAGGCCGCCTCGGCCGCTTCGGCCGTCTCCACCGCTTTCCCCGCCTGGCGGAGGTCATCGCCGGCGCCCGGTCAACCGGTCCCTCCTAGTCAGGTCCAGACAACTCGGGCTTTCTGGGCGGCGGCACGGACAGCCGTTCCATCCACGATGGCCTTGAACTCGCCCGTGGCTGGCTGCGGCGGAGCGATGAAGATCTCCAACGGCCCATCCGGAGGCAACGGGAAGACCCAGGCGCTGAATCGCCAGCCCCCACTTCCCCCACCGCCTCCGCCAAAGCCGACGATGGGTTCGGTAGGCACACCGTTCTCATCCTTGGGTATGCCTGGATTCCCCGGAAAGGCGCGGCCACCGCCGCGACCGCCCACTCGGCCGTCGGCAAAGCGGACTCCGACCCGCATCATGCCCATGGGTCCCAGACGAATTCGCTGCTGGATGTCTTGCTGGCGGTGAGGATTGAGCTGCAGCGCGACGTTGACCCTGAATCCGTTGGGATACACATCCAACGTCGGGATCGTCCAGACGGCGTCTTCATCCTCGTGAAGCAGTGCATCGATCGCCAGAGTGGCGGGCACGGTGCCTTCGGACGGACGATCCCAGGCCGGCGGGGCCCAGACATGCTGCGAGAGCGGAACCGGGGGAGGTAAGGGCTCGAAGAAGGTCACCGCTCGAAGAGGCTATTCCTTCTCCGATATCCCTCGCCGGACGTCCCGCCGATTCAAGTTCTCCGAAACTACGAAACGTAATACGTCCCGTTCCGCTCGGTGACGGTCCCTCGCCGCAGAGGTACGACGGCTGTGATCGCCTTCTCCACGGCATCGAACCCCGGGATCTTGGCGAAATTCCCTTGCGGACCCCGAAGCATCTTGCCCGTGTGGACGTCGTATTTCGCCTGATGCCACGGGCATACGAGGCATCCATCCTCGATCGAGCCACCACCGAGGTCGGCCCGGAGATGCCTGCAGCGCCGCCCCACTGCGAACGTTTCAGAGCCGGTGTTACCCACTGCCCAACGTCCGACGCCGGTCACCTTGCCGGGAGGAAGTTCGTCGACGGGTCCTGCTTCTGTTTCTGCCACAGTCACCTCCTGCCAAAAGCCAGCATGTCGACTGTAGGCCGGCAAGATGGCGACGACCCAGCGTCGCAGAACCGCCGATCCGTCGGGTTAGCCCGCCTCCGGCGGATGAATATCCGCGTGCAACCGGGTGAGCTTGGACGACTTGATTTTCCAGACGTCACCGGACTTCTCGTACGTCTCGTGGTAGTGGCCGTACCCGGTGAGCCGCGTGCCATCGGGCCAGATCACGATGTCGTTGAGCGCCCATATCCCCGTCGCCGTTGTCGGTGAGGTGAGCTCGATCTCGGGCATGTGACCCTGGTGCACCGTCACCGCATCGCTCAGCACTTCTTGCAGGAACGTCATAAAGTCGTCGGCACCCGTGACGACGCTGCCTCCCGCCTCGGTCGTGTCGAGCACGACGTCGTCGGTGAACACCTGGCGCATCCCGGCCCAGTCCTTCGTGTCCATGGTGCGAAAGTACCGGGCCTTCAACTGCCGGATCGCCTCGAAGTCGTCCATCTCAGCGCTCAGCCTGCCGCGACAGCGATTCCAACCGCGTGCCCTGAGTATCCGGGTACGGCAGTGGTGACGTCGCCGAACCACGGCGCGTCGCCGAACGCGAAGACCTGGCCGCTGCCGTTCACGGCATCGAAGCCCTGTCCACTCAAGTCTGGGATGAGCCCGGTCATCGGGCTCCGCATGGTGCTCAATCCCGGCGAAACGGCGCTTACGCCCAGGTGCGGGGCGTCACCAAACGGATAGACCGTGCCGTTGGCGCCCAACACCCAGTACCCACCACCATCCGGCGTCGGGGCAACTCCCACCAACGCCGTCGCGGGTGGGGCGCCGCCCAGGGAGCCGAAGAAGCCGGCGTCCCCGAATGCGAACACACCACCATCGGACGCGATGAGCCAATAGCCACCGCCGTCATGAGTGGGCACCATGCCGATGATCGGCTTGTTCAACACCATGGCACCGGTACTTCCGTGGAACGGGGCGTCGCCGTAGGCGAAGATGCCGCCGTCCGATGCCACCAGCCAGTAGCCGCCGCCATCAGGGGTCACTGCCATGCCGACCATCGGTTTGTTCAACACGATGCTCCCCGTACTTCCCATGAACTGTGCGTCGCCAAAGCTGAAGACGCCGCCGTCGGAAGCGACCTCCCAGTAGCCGCCCGCGTCGTGCGTCGCCGCTATGCCGACCACCGGCTTGTTGAGCCGCATACCGCCGGTGCTGCCGTGGAACTGCGCATTACCGAAGCTGAAGACGCCACCGTCCGTCGCGTTGACCCAATACCCGCCGACGCCGCCGCTGTTGCCCCCGACCTGCGTGATGTTCGACAGCGTCTCCAGCTGTGCAGGGGCGTAGTAGTGGTCGACGATCTGTGCATAGGTGTAGTTGCCGTCCCCGTTGTCCTGCCCGATGGCGTAGCCCAGTGCACCCCACTGTCCCATACCGATCCCGTGTCCATAACCCTGACCGGTGATGTTCAGTTGTCCGGGAACAGCAGCAATTGTCACGAGGTCTGACATGAGGCCAAGGCGGACGTAGAACTCGGTTCCGGGGATCGTCGTCGGCCCTGCACTTCCTGTCAACGTGACCGTGTCCAACCGCCCAAAGGGGAAGTCGTATGGATGGCCAGGATCCGCTGTTGCGCTGATAATGCCAGTGAAGATGCCGATTTGTGGCCACGCGTTCTGCACCGTTGTGTCGCTGACTGACGTCGTCCAACGGTGGTTCGAATTCCCGGACGCAGCATCGCCATCATCTGGCACCGCATTGAAAGGCGACTGTTGGTTCGAGCTCGAGGTGTAGCCACCGGTCGAAGAGGAGTACTCGGTGGTGGCAATCTGGCCTCCCGGCATCACCATCACCTGGCCGGCCGTGTCGTTGGCGGCAGCGATGGTCGTCGGCGTCTCATATTCGATGCCCCGGTAGGTCTGGCAGAAGAGGTCGCAGGTGTCGGCATAGCCGCCGTAACCGCCGAGGTTCGACAACACGTACGAGCGGGCCGCGATCGCCTGAGCCTCCAACTCTTGAAAGCCCCAGGGCATCTCTTGCGGACCGGCTCCACCCAGGGAGCCCCAACTGGAGGGCGATTCTCCGGGAACGGTATCCGCGACGTAGCGTTCGAGGGGCAGGGTGTTCACTGACCGCGCGGCGCCGCTGGAGTTGTAGGTCGCCGTCAATGTGCCGTAGACGGTGGGGCTGTAACTCGCCACGCACAGCATCAGCAATCCGCCCACCGGAGACGCAGTGAGCGGGCCGCTCTGGTTCGCGGACACCGGAGTCCACGGGCCCCCACAACCCCCACCGGTGTCGACGTTCCAGGTCCCCGCGCCGGTCTGTTGGAAACGGACTGCCGGCGCGTTCGACACCCCCGGAGCAGATACGCCGCCTCCTGACGCCTGCACAATGACGTCGAGGCCGTCGTTCTCTTGCATGTCGATGTTGACGTTGGTCGAGTCTGACGGGATGGACGCCGCCGCCGTTGGGGCCGGGCCGAACAGGGCGGCCGGCAGCACCAAGGCGAACAGAACGAGGAGTGCGCCGAGAACCGCCCGCGTGCAGCGCTGCCAGAATCCGGCGCGCGGGACGAAGGCTCGAGACGTCGGCACGGTGCAACCAGGCTAGGGCGCCCGTCACCGCGAAATGGTGCATGCACGCAATCGGGGTGCTCGGTGCGCCGATACACTGCTGCGCCGTGCGAGTCGACCAGGTCATCCCGTCGCTCGCCAGTCGCGACGCCATCGGCGTCAGTTCGCTCAACCTGCGCGACGGTTTGCGGGCAGCGGGAATCGATTCGGACATCTACTACGGCAGCTTCACGCCGGACGTCAAACACGAGGGGCGCCCGGTGATAGAGCTCGGGCGGGCGACTCGTGGGCGCTGGCTGCTGTATCAAGCCTCGATCGGGAGCCCTGTCTACGACATCCTCGCGGCACGGTCCGAGCCCAAGCTCGTCAACTACCACAACATCACGCCGGCGTCGTTGTTACGCGACTGGGAGCCCGCGGTGGCGTACGAGGCATCGCTCGGCCGCGAACAGCTGGCGCGTTTGGCACCCCAGAGCCGCTTCGCCGTGGCCGACTCGGGCTTCAACGAAAGCGAGCTGTTGGCACTCGGCTATTCGGGCACAGCCGTCGTGCCCCTGCTCATCGACATGCACTCGAAGAGCGACGAGCCGGACCCTGCGTTGGCCGACCGACTGCAGCGACGCAAGGAACGCGACGGTGGGGCTGACCTGCTGTACGTCGGGAAGATCTCTCCGCACAAAGCGCCCCACGACTTGGTCAAGATGCTCGACGTCCTCCGGCGCACCTACGACCCGGCGGCGCGGCTGCATCTCATCGGCTCGCCATTGGGCGAGACGTACGAGCCGGCGCTGCGCGCGTTCATCTCCGAGCTCGGGTTAGAAGAGGCCGTGAACCTGCCCGGTTCGGTGTCCGGCGCCGAGTTGGAGGCGTACTTCCGGGCCGCGGACGTGTTTGTGATGGCCTCGGACCACGAGGGGTTCTGCGTGCCGCTCGCCGAGGCGATGGGCCACGGCGTGCCGATCGTCGCTTACGGCGTCGCCGCCGTGCCCGAGACGGTTGCCGACGCCGGGCTCGTGTTGCCGGACAAGTCCGCGCTGCCCTTCGCGGCCGCAGCGGGACGGGTGTTGGCGGACCCGCAGTTGCGCTCGATGCTGGCGGAGGCCGGCCTGAAGCGGGCTGCCGGATTCGACCTGGCTGCCTCGACGGACCGCTTCGTGTCGCTCGTCCGGGAGGCCGTCGGGGCGTAGGCGCAGCAGCCGCGATCGTCGATCGAGCGCGGCAAGGCAGCGATAGCGTGCTCGCAATGGCGGGTGGGCCCGTGGAGCACTGGGTGCAGAAGAACGTGGTCAACCCAGTAGCCCGTCTCGGAGTGCGGCTCGGGCTGGCCCCGAGGCACTTTGCGTTGCTCGAGACGAAGGGTCGCAAGACCGGACGCCGACGCCAGACGCCGGTCGGCGGCGCGATGCTCGGTTCGGCGTTCTGGGTGGTGGCCGTGCACGGCTCAGATTCTGGCTACGTCAAGAACCTCATGGCGGAGCCGGCGGTGCGGGTGAAGGTGAGGCGGTCCTGGTATTCGGGGCGGGCCGCTGTGGTTCCCGACGACGACCCGCTGGCGCGACACCACCAGATCGTGGCGGCCAACGGTTGGGTCGGCCGCGCCGACAGTGTGTTCTTCCGCGCCTCGGCGACGACGCCCATCTCTGTACGCGTCGATCTGGACTGAACCGCTGCGGTCCTCGGCGCTGCCTCTCTTAGCGAGCGAGCGCGGCGATCAGGTCCACTACCCGGTCACCGGCGGTCGGAAGATCGAGCTCCCTCACGCGTCGTGTTCCGGCCTCCGCCAGTGAGCGCCTGAGCTCGCCATCAGCGGCAACGCTCGCGGCCGCGTCGGAGAGCGCGTAGGGATCGGTCGCGTCGACGAGCAGGCCGGCATCGCCCACGATCTCGGGCAATGCGCCCTCCTGGTTGGCCACGACCGGGAGCCCCATCGTCATGGCCTCGATCACCGGAACCCCGAAACCCTCGTGGCGCGAGCTCATGATCAGAGCGTCGGACGCGCCCATGGCCGCCACGAGATCAGCGTCGCTGATGCTGCCGTGGAACGTGACCGCGTCGCGGATGCCCAATTCGTCGACAAACCGTTCCAGTGCTCGCGAGTAGGCGGGCACGACGGGCCGGCCCACCACCTGCAACGTAACTCCGGCATCGTGATGGGCCCGCGTGACCAGCAGCGCCATGAGAGCGAGCTCGATCCCCTTGTTGGGCGCCACGCGACCGACACAGATCCAGCGGGCGCCGCTGCCCGCTGGTCGGGCCGACTCCGGTGCAGGAGAGCCCGACGTCGGTGCGACCGCCGCGGGCGGCACGACGGCCGTGTGGGTATAGCCGGAGGTCCGCAGTTCAGCCTCGTTGAACGTCGATACCGCGATGCCGAGGCTGGTGCGCGCAGCGAGATGGGCCCGTTCGTGGAGGGCACGAAGCTGGTGGCGCGCCATCGGGTTGTTCCATGCCGCGTAGTACTCGGGCGGCGTGACGTTGTGATAATTGACGACGAGGGTCTCGCGGCGGGCGGCGAGCCATGGGGCGATCGCCGACGCCGTAGCGAATTGATAGAGCAAGACGTCACCCCGCTGTGCCTCGTCCGCGTAGCGCGGGAAGAGTCTCGTGTCGCTCTCGGTCTCGGGGTCGACCATCTCGACGTAGATCCGCGACTCGATGCCACGGTCCGCCAGCACATCGCGTAGCCGCAACGTGTGACGCCCCACCGCGTCATCACGGTGCAACATCGGGACGAATTGATGGATCGCACTCATCTGCGCCGACCCGCGGCTTGCTCCTGGACCGTCACGAGAAGGTCGACGAAGCGGTCGGCGGCGTTGGGCAGATCAAGCTCGGCGAAGCGCCGGCGTCCCGCCTCGGCCAGGGTTGCTCGCCGCGCCGGGTCAGCGAGCAGGCTGCCGATGGCATCGGCCAGGGCGTAGGGATCGCGCGAGGCGACGAGGACCCCCGCGCCGCCCAGGACTTCGGGGACTGCTCCCTCGTCGTAGGCGACGACCGGCAAACCGGCTGCCATGGCCTCGACGACGGGGACGCCGAAGCCCTCGTGCTCAGAGGTGACGACGAGGACGTCAGCCTTGGTGTAGGCCGCAGCGACGGCGGCATCGGTGGCATACCCGGTGAAGGTCACGGCACGTTCGAGCCCGAGATCCGCCACGTACTGTCGCAGTGCCCCTGCATACGCGTCGGTCGCAGGCTTTCCGACGATGCGGAGCGTTGCGTCTTGACCACGGCCCTGTCGAGCCACCGCCAGTGCGGCAATCGTGTGCTCGAGCGCCTTGTTCGGCGCGACCCGGCCGACCGCGAGCCAGACGGCCCCCGCTCGTGTGTCATGGCGCGATGGCGCTGAAGCGGGGTCATCGCCGACGGCCGCCGACGGAGGTACGACGGCAGTCGCAGCGAAGCCGGCTTCGGCCAGGTGTGTCTCGTTGTACGCCGAATCGGCGATGGCGAGCGTCGTCCGCGGCGCGAGCACGGCCAGGTCCTCCCGAGCGCGCTCCTGGCCGAGCGCGAGGTGGTGGTCCCAAGGTGCCATGAGCTCTGGCGGCGTGATGTTGTGGTAGTTCACGACCAATGTCTCGTTCCGGCTCGCCAACCAGGGGGCCATGAGCGAAGCCGTCGCGAATTGGTAGACCACGACGTCGCCGCGGTGGGCACGGTCGGCGTAGGACAGCGCCGGAAGGGTCTCCTCCGATGTCTCGTCCTGCACGACATCCACGAAAATGTTCGATTCGAGGCCCCTACGACGCGTCGCATCGCGCAGACGCAGCGTGTGCCGACCGACCGCGTCGCCACGGTGAAGCACGGGGACGAAGTGGTGGACCCCGCTCACGTGGTGGGCGTGGTGGCGGAGATGCCGAAACGTTCGTCGCCCCCGGTCCCGGCCGGCAACGGCGTCACATCGACGAATCCGGTGCGATCGAGCAGAAGCTCCCAGGTCTCGAGATGGAGGGCCGCGCGATCGACCATGTCCTGCGATGTCGGCGCGTTGAGCGCAAGCGGAGCGAGGGGCTCGGACACGATCACGATGGGTGCACCGCTCGCGAGCGCACGGCGGGAGTCTGCGAGCAGCGGCAGGATCGTGTGGAGCGGCAACCGATCCACGACGCCGCTCAACACGAGACCACCGAGCGATGCAGTGGACTGCTGGGGCAGATGCTCGGTGACCTCACTGATCGAGACCTCACAGCCGCGCTCGAGGGCGCGGAGTGCCACACCGCCGCGAGGCTCGACACCGATGGCCGGCACGCCTTGTTGCGTGAGCGCCACGATGAGCGCACCCTCGCCACAGTCGGCGTGCAGGACGTCGCCTTCGCGGGTCCGCGACGTGACGAGTGAGGTCAACGGCTCGACCCACCCGTCCAACTCACGCGCCGGCGCGAGCCAGGCCGCGCCGTCGAGCGGGACGTCCTCCGTGCTCACGCGTGCTTCCAGGCTGCTGACCCGCGCGTGCAAGAACCGGAACGCCTCCACGACATGCGTCATCGCGTCTTCGACTTCGGATTTCTCTTCTTCAGCCCCTAAGCGACCAGCGGAGGATGCTCGGCCCCAGCGGCCGCGCCCGCTCGGGGAACCGCTCTTGGATCGCAACAGATCGGCCAGGTCCGACGTCCCCGGTTGGTACGGGCCGTAACGATCTCCGAGGTGCGTGAACGCGCCCATGAAGTTCCATTCGTCGGTCCCCTGCGGCGACAGCCGAGCAAACGAGGCTCGAAGTGCCGCGCCTGCCCGGGCGCGATCCTCGGCCGAGACATCGCTGGCTGAGGGTTCGTCGAGCGATTCGTCGTCGTGACCTGCCTCAGGCGCTGACTCAAAGGTCGACACGCCGGTTGATGCTAGCGGCGCGTCCTCGCGCTCTCGAAATTTCATGGGGTTGCCAAGTTTTTGCCGGAGATGGACCGCTAGCTTTGCATCCTTGGCGGGTCGGACGAAAAGGAGGGAGCGTACCGTGGCGCACTCATATGCAACGGCAGCGCGGCTCCTGTTAGCGGCGGTGCTCGCCGCCGGACTCGTCGTCGTCGTCGGCACCATCGAGGCCCCAAGGGTGGATGCGTCGAACACGATCAACCTGAGCCTCCAGTGGCAGAGCGAGCTCGATGACGCGCCGTGCGGTGTGGCCCAGGCGTCGCCCGTCCTCTTCAACGACGGTCTCACGCCCGCAGTCGAGATCGGTGACCGCCAAGGCGACCTCTACGCGTTCGACCTCGCCAGCCCAGGACCCACCGGCACCGTGCCAGCGGGCTGGAATCCCTCGACAGGCACGACAGTCGGCCCGGGCACGGGATGCAACCAGCCGACGTCGGATGTGGGCACCGTGCTGAACGGAAACCAGGGCTACGAGGTACCCGGCAGCCCACCGATCGACTCGACCGCATCGGTCAACCCGAGCAACGGCAACCTTTTGTTCGATGCGGGAAATGCCGCGGAGCCAGCGGACGGCGGCTACTACGAATACAGCCCCACGGGAGCCGAAGTGTGGAACCAGGTCGTCACCAACCCAGCGACCGACACTGTGCCCAACGGCGGAGTGCAGGCGTCACCCACCCTCGGAGATGCGGGTGCCATTGCCGAAGCCGGCTCTCTCGGGCAAGTGACGTACGCGCTGAACACTGCCAACGGGTTTCCCGCGTCGGGATGGCCACAGTTCGACGCGGACAGCAATTTCTCGACCGCGGCGTCGGCCGACCTGTACAACACCGGCAGCAGCAACTTCGTCGTCGGTGGTGCCACGTCTCAGGGCTTCGCCTACGGCACCGGCTACGGGAACGGCGGGCAAGTCCGCATCTACAACGACCACGGTGGCCTTGTGTGTGCCGCCAACACGACGGAGGAAGTCGACTCGTCGCCGGCCGTTGGTCCGATCCTGGCGGGCGGCGGCTATGGGATCGCGACCGGGACCGGGAGCTACTGGGGGATCGTCACCGGACAGCCGGTGTCCGACGACAACGCGGTCAAGGTGTACGACACCAAGTGCAACCAGGTCTGGAGCCAGAGCCTCGACGGCTACACGGGTGGCAGCCCAGCGCTGGCCGACATCCAGGGCAACGGCCAGCTGGCCGTTGTCGAGGGCACCGTGAAGAGCAACGGAGCAGGCAGCGTGTGGGCCCTGAACGCGGCGACTGGCCAGGTGATCTGGAGCACCAATGTTCTCGGGTCGGTCTATGGGTCTGTGACGACCGCCGACTTCGGCCAGGGCTACCAGGACGTGATCGTGCCGACGATCCAGGGCATCGAGATCCTCGACGGCAGGTCGGGTCAAATGGTGGGGAACTTCGATGACGGGTCGGGCCACGACGGCGTCACGGCAGGGAAGGTTTACGGATTTCAGAACTCGGCGCTCGTCACCCAGGATCCCGACGGGTCTATCGGGATCACGGTTGCCGGCTATCACGGCCTGCAGGGTGGCGACGGCACCGCGACGCAGGGAACTGTCCAGCACTTCGAGCTCTCCGGCTCGAACGGCGGCGTTGTCAACGAGAACGGCGCCTGGCCGCAGTTCCACCACGACGCACAACTGACCGGTCTCTCCGGCGCCGGCAACGCCCTCGCTGGCTGTGACCGTCCCGATGCTGCGCAAAACGGCTACCTGACCGTCGCGTCCGACGGTGGGATCTTTGCGTTCGGTCAGGACTTCTGCGGGAGCACGGGCGCCATCGCCCTCAACAAACCAGTGGTCGGGATGGCTGCCGTTCCCGGTGGCGGCGGGTATTGGCTCGTTGCGTCAGACGGCGGCGTGTTCACCTACGGCAACGCGCAATTCTTCGGCTCGACGGGGTCGCTGCACCTCAACGCGCCCGTCGTGGGCATGGCGGCGACACCGGACGGCAAGGGTTACTGGCTCGTCGCGTCCGATGGAGGCGTCTTCACCTATGGCGACGCCAAGTTCTATGGCTCCGCCGCAGCGGCGCCGAACCAGGACATCGTCGGGATGGCCTCGTCGCCCGACGGCGGCGGCTATTGGGAGGTGAGCACGACAGGTCGCGTCTTCGTGTTCGGCGATGCTGTCTTCGCGGGCGACATGACCGGCACCCATCTCAACGCGACCATGGTCGGGATGGCGCCGGACCCGGTCACGGGTGGCTACTGGCTGATCGGATCCGACGGCGGCGTCTTCTCCTTCGGTGCGCCGTTCTTCGGCTCAACCGGCAGCATCCGACTCAACCAACCCGTCGTGGCCATGCAGTCCACCGACGACGGGGGCGGGTATTGGTTCGTGGCGAGAGACGGGGGCATCTTCGCCTACGGCGATGCACCGTTCCATGGCTCCATGGGAGGAAAGCCGCTCAATCAGCCGATGGTCGGGATGTTCGGCTTCTGAGCCTCCGCCTTTGCTCCACCAGGGGTCAAGAGTGTCTCGCCTAGAGTGACGGCCCATGTTCCGGCGGCGCGAAAGCGAGCAAAAAGGTAGCAAAACAGCCGAGACGACAGCGCCAGGACGCGGTCCACTCCTCCCCTACTACCCACCCAAGGAATATCTGGGCCAGCTCGACGACGCCCATCAGAAGGCAACCGGGGCTCGACGCGCCGGAGCCGATCTGCGCGACTTCACCTGGTACCACGCGACCGAACTGCCCGACGGCACGGTGTTGCCCGGGGTGTGGGACCTCCGGGGTCACGAGCCCGAGTACCTCGGCGGGGTCGATGTCGCGGGCAAGCGGGTCTTCGAGCTGGGGCCCGCGACGGGTTACCTGACCTTCTGGATGGAGCGACAGGGTGCCGAGGTCGTCTCCTTCGAGGCCGGCTTCGACGTTCCGATCGACACCCTGCCGTTTCACGGCGAGGACAAGCCCGAGGAACGCCAACTGGTCATGGAACGAACGATCGATCCCAACCACGACGCCTGGTGGCATCTGCACCGCACCTTCGGCTCGGCCGCCAAGTTCGTGCAGGGGAACATCTACGACATGCCCGCCGACCTCGGGACCTTCGACGTCACCCTGGTCGGCGCGATCCTCCTGCACCTGCGCGAGCCGTGGGGAGCGCTCTCGCAGGCGGCGCAGCGCACGGCCGACGTGATGATCGTCACCGAACCGCTGCAGGACGACGTCGACCCACCCGAATCCAACATCATGCGTTTCGCCCCTTCGGCCGACAGCCACCTCACCAACTGGTGGTCGATCTACCCCGGCGCGGTGGTGTCCATGTTGCAGCGTCTCGGCTTCGGCCAGACGGAGATCACGTACCACTCCCAGCGGCATCACCTTTCACACGACATGGGCCAGGACGCCATCGACCAGCGCATGTACACGGTCGTCGGGCGGCGTCCCGGCTGAACGCAACGGGTCGACCGACCGCGCTGCGACGGCCAGGCATGCTCAGAACAGGCCCGGCGTCCCCCGGCCCCGCTCCACGACCGAATGCAGGAAGGTGTCGTAGCGGCTGACCAGCACGGGCCAGCGGAAGTGGGTATCCACGTAGGCCCGGCCCCGATCGCCGAGCTTGGCGCGCAGAGCGGGGTCGCCCAACAGGCGGTCCAACACCGCCTCGAACTCGGGGTACGACGAGAACCACAGACCGCCACCCGAGCGTTCAGCGTGTTCGCGGGTCGCACCGCAAGAGCCGTTGACGAGCACCGGGACGCGGTCCACCCAGGCCTCGATCACGACGAGCGAGAACGACTCCAGCGCCGACGCCGAGACGGCGACCACCGAGTCGCGCACGATGTCCCATTTGTCGGCCTCGTCGACCGGGCCGGTCACCACGATGTCGGGATGCGGCTCGGTTTCGTACGAGATCGGGCCGACGAGCGCCAGAGCGAGCGGGCCGGGGTGACGCTCCTTGTAGGTGGCGAAGTACGTCGCCAGCATCTTGGACCCCTTGTGCTCGTCGACACGGCCGACGCTCACGAGATAGGGCCGGTCGCCCAGCCCCAGCAGCTCGGCGCCGGGCCGCCCGGTGCCCTCGGACTCCCCCACGCCGAGGCCGAGCACGATCTGGGGCCGCTCGGCGACCGGGTACATCCGCTCGACCAGCGAGCGTTCCGAGTGCGTGTAGAAGCAGAACGCGTCGGCGTCGCCGAACGTGCCGCGGAAGACCGAGAAGTAGAGGGCCGGCTCGTCGTGCGCGGCGGGGTGGAACACGGCCGGCATCGGCACGCGGCCGATGGTGGCGACCGTCGGGTGGTAGAGGTACGGCGTGAAGGCGACGACATCGGCATCCGACGCGCAGACCGCGTCGACGAGCTGGGGCGAGACCGGCCCGTTGTACTCCACCCACCGCTTCCCCTGCTCCCTTGTCGTCAGGCGGGGCGCGAGGCGGAGCAGGCCGTCGAGCATGTAGAAGTCCATCGTGCGCCCTTTGGCGGTGGGATGGCGGTGCACCGTGACCCCGTTGAGCTCGCTCGTGCCGGGCTCGAGCTCGTCGTTCCAGGTGATGGCGTCGAGGGCCGCCGTCGTGTGCACCTCGGCCTCCCAATCGGTCTGGGCGCACAGATGCTCGGCGAGCTGGCGGACCGCGGTCTCGGCGCCGCCCATGATCTCGGTGCCGTACCGGGGGCTGACGAAGGCAACCTTCTTCTTCGTCTTGGTCTTCGTCGTGGACGTCACGGACGGCCCACCACGCCGGCGATGGCCTCGACGAACTGTTGCCCCACTCGCTCGCCTTGCAGTTCGGCAGCGCGGCGGCGCCCGTTGTCGGCGAGCGTCCGGCGTAGTACGTCGTCTGTGCACACTCGATGGAGGGCCGCCGCGACGTACGCCGCGTCGCCCGACTCCAACACGAGCGCGCCGTCGCCCACGGTCTGGGTGACGGCGCCGGCGCCGGCGCCGCGAGCGACGATCGGGAGGCCGGCCGTCATCGCTTCGACGAGCGGCACGCCGAAACCCTCGTGCACGGACAGCGAGAGAAAGACGTTGGCCTGTTCGTAGTAAGCGGCTAACGCGGCATCGGAAACCTCGCCGGCCATGCGCACCGCGCCGGACAGGCCGAGGTCCTCGACGAAGCCATGCAAGGACTTGCTGTACGCGTAGCTCGATGTGCCCCCGACCAGGTGCAACCGGGCCGTGGGGTCGTAGAGGCGGCGGTACGTCCACAGCGCCTTCACCAGCTCGTGCTGCGCTTTCGACGGCACGACCCGGCCGACGAAGAGGATGTCCGCGCCGCCTTCCGAGGCCCGGCGTTCCTGGAGCTCGGCCGCCACCCGTGGGTCGGGCCTTTTGGTGACCCGGGCGTAGTCGGCCAACGCGGGGGTGACTGCCGTGCGCCGGCAGCCGGCCTGCTTGAGCGCCCGCTCGCTGTACGCGCTGCGGGCCAGCCCGAGCAACGACTCGGGCGCGAGCAACGTCAGGTCGTCTGCCGCCCGCGCCGCGCGTGCGCCACGTTGCCCGGCTCCCACCCCGCGAAGAGCTCGGGGCTCGTGAAGTTGTGGAAGTCCAGGATGATCGGCAGACCCTGCTCGGCGAGGTACGGCGCGACCGCCGAGGAGGTCGTGAATTGGTACACGGCGACGTCACCGTCGGCCGCGTGCTCGGGGTACATCCAGTGCTTGTACGCCTCCGTGGCCAGGTCGTCATGGACCGCCTCGGCGAAGATCTCCGAGCGCCACCCCGCTGCTCGGAGCACCTCGCGCAGCTTGAGCGTGTGGGTGCCGGTTGCGTCGTGCGGATTGAGCGCGGGGAGGAACTGGTGGACGGCCACCGGCCTCCCGGCGGCGGTGGTCACCGGGTGCCGGGCTCGCGCTGCTCGTAGGGCGTGAGCCCGCTGCGGACGGCCGTGACGAGGAAGTCGCCGCCGTCCGGGCCTGACTGTGCGGCGGCGGTGTACCCGCTCTCCTCGAGGAGGCGGCACCAGGTGTCGGAACGCAGCGGCCGGCCGGATGCGAGGTCCGCGCCGTAGGGGGCGTCGACCGCTTCCCAGGTCGCTCGCCCCACCGAGTGGATGACCAGCGTGCCGCCCGGAGCAAGCCTGGTCCCGATCGCCGCGAGGAGGTGGGTGCGCTCGCCGCCCGCCATGCCCTCCACCGTCCCACTGAGCACGATGCCCCCGAGTCCCGCCGCGGCGACCGCGCGCAGATGTTCGGAGACGTGCTCGTCGCGCAGGTCGAGTGCGCCAAGCTCAGCGGCGTCGACGACCGGGGCGCGGGGGTCGATGCCGTACGCGTCAAGCCCGGAGTCGACGATCCGCCGGACCAGCCAGCCGTCACCGCACGCCGCGTGGAGCACCCGTCCGGGCGCCTTGGCCAGTGCGGCGAGCGCGGGCTCGACCCACCACGCGCCGGGGGGCACCGAGGTGGGGAACTCGACGATGGTTGCATCGGGCACTCGTTGGGCCTCGATCCGCCGCTCCAACTCCTTGAGGTGGCCGTCCACGATGTGCAGCGCGCGGCTGACCGCGGACGCGGACTGGCTCATCTGGTGCGTGACCCAGCCCACGTACCAGAGCATCATCGTGCGCATGCCCTTCTTCACGACGGCGCCGGCGGCCCGTTCCGACTCGACGGGCACCACGGGGTCGATGAACGTCGCGGCGTCCACCAGGCGCAGGGCCTCGCTCAGATCGCCGCCGCGCACGCCGATCGGCGAGTGCGCGAGGAAGAGCTCGTCGAGCTCGCGCTCGAGCCGGGGCGGCAGGTCGCCCGAGGCGCGGCGCAGGCGCACCTCCTCGGCGATCTCGGCCATAACCTGCTGGACGTAGGCCCCAGGATCCTCCGGGACCCCGTCGCCCGTGTGCTCGGCGTCGCTCATGCCCGCTCCGCTCCGTCCGTTCAGGCCATCGCGGCCGAGTCGAGGCTGTTCTCGGACGAAATGAGGGCGGCGTGCACGTCCATGCGAACGGCGCCTGTCACCTTGCTGGGGTTCATGACCTCGAAGGTGCCGGCGTTCTCCTGCCAGTCGTAGAGGATGCCGCTCCGGCTCTGGATCCCGAGCGCGAACGAAAAGGATCCGTCGAGCATCGGCATGTTCACGATGCCGAAGTGCATGATTCCGGTCCCGGCGGGGGCGTCGATCTGCACGCCGATGATGGTGGTATCGGTGCGCATGATCTGGCCACCGACCTCGTCGCGGATCTCGAGCGAGAAGACGACGTCCTCCGTCGGCCGCAGCGCGTCGAACTCCACTCGGATGGTCAGGTCGTCCCCGGTTGTCATGTAAGGCACCGAGTTGTCGCCCGAGTACACGCGGTGGACGGAACGGAACCGTACGGGTCGGTTCGCGTCGTCGGCCGGACCGGTGTCCCCGAGACCTTCGTTGCCGACCATGTCCGGTGTCGCCGGCACGGCGACGAGGGCCGGGTCCACCACTGACATCCCTGCACCCTCAGCCATCAGGCGCTCGCGGAAGATGCGGGTCGCCTCACCCGGGTCGCCCTCGGCGACCATGAGGCCGTGGCTGAGCACGACGCCACGGTCGCAGATGCTGCGCACGGTGTCGGCGGCGTGGGTCACCAGGAGGATGGTGCGGCCCTCCTTCTGGAACTGCTTGACGCGGTCGATGCACTTGCGCTGGAAGCGCTCGTCGCCCACGGCGAGGACCTCGTCGATGACGAGGATGTCGGGGTCCACGTTCACGGCGACAGCGAAGCCCAGCCGCACCGTCATCCCCGACGAATAGAACTTGACCGGCCCGTCGATGAACTCCTCGAGCTCGGAGAAGTCGACGATGGCGTCGAAGGAGCGGTCGATCTCGCTCTTGGACATGCCGAGCAGCGAACCATTGAGATAGATGTTCTCGCGCCCGGTCAGGTCTTGCTGGAACCCGGCACCGAGCTCCAGGAGGCCGGCCAGCTTCCCCCGCACGGCGACCTCGCCCGACGTGGGCTGCAGCACGCCGCAGATGCACTTGAGCAACGTCGACTTACCCGAGCCGTTTCGGCCCAGGATGCCGACCGTCTCTCCCGCCTTGACCGTGAGGGACACGTCGCTGAGGGCCCAGAAGTCCTCGGTGGACTTCCGGCGTCCGCCGTGGATGATGCGTTCCTTGACCGTGTTGTACTGCCCGTGGGCGAGTCTGAATCGCTTGGAGACGTTGCGGACGTCGACCGCGAAATCGCTCATGATCAGAGCTCCTCGGCGAAGTTGCCCTCGAGCCGCCCGAAAACGGCCAGGGCAACGAAGCAGAGGCACACGGCGAGCAGCAAGACGGCGAGGTCGAGTCCCACGTACCACAGCATGCCCTTCGGGGGCAGCACGTCATACTTCGTGGTCACGTGGGCGACGTGGTTGCCGACGTGGACGGTCGTCGTGACGTAAGCCGTCTGGACCGCATAGATGCAACGCTGGAACGACAGCACGAGCGGCACCATCGGGTTCAGGAAGTAGATCCAAGTCCGACCCTCGGGTCCCAGTCTGTTGCCGATGTACTGCTGATAGGCGTAGACGATCGGGCAAGCCCAGAACCACGCCGCGAGGATGACCTCGATGAGGTGTTGCATGTCGCGCAGGTAGACGTTGATCGCAGAGAGCAGCACGGCCAGGGCCGAAGCCAAGACGATTCCGGTGACTAGAGCCAGCAGGAGCACCGGCAGATAGGACCAGTCCGGGACCGTGTGCAGCGCGACCATGAAAATGACCATCACGATGGTCTGGAAGAAGAAGAAGACGCAGGCCGATCCGACGGCGGCGAGCGAAAGGATCTCACGGGGGAACGAGACCTTCTTCACGATGCCGGCGTTGTTGACGACCACTCCAGTGCCTGTGAGCACACCTAAGGAGAAGAGATTCCACAGCAGCAGGCCCGCGAACAGGAAGATCACGAAGTGGGGCTGCTTGTTGTTCAGGACGATCGAGAAAACGACGAAGTAGATGGCGAGCGACATGGCCGGCGCCAACATCGACCACACGAGACCGAGGACCGAGTTCTTGTACTTGACCTTGATCTCGGTCCGGACGAGATAGATCAGCAGCTCACGGGACAGCCAGATCTCGCGCAGACGCTGCCACACGCTGATCGTGGGGGTGACGATGCGCGTGTTTTGGCTATGGCGAGCTGCTCGTTCGCTCAAGCCTCCCGCCTCCGCCGCCATGGGCGAGCGGTCCGCCACTCTCTCCTCGGGGGCCTCCTCGGATCTCCTGTCTGCGTCCGACGAGGAGGCCGGGACGTCCAGGGCCACGCCTATTTGGTCCCCGCCGCGGTGGAGGTTGCCGAGCGGTCGATGACGCTGTCAATGAAGCCGTACTCCCGCGCCTCGTCCGCCGTGAACCAGCGGTCGCGGTCGGAGTCCGTCTCGATCCGCTCAATCGGCTGCCCAGTGTGGAAGGCGATCCGCTCGGCCATCATGCGCTTGAGGTAGATGATTTGCTCGGCCTGGATGGCGATGTCCGCCGCCTGCCCCTGCATGGCGCCCGACGGCTGGTGCATGAGGATGCGCGAGTGCGGCAGGGCGAACCGCTTGCCAGGGGCGCCGGAGCACAGCAGGAACTGGCCCATGCTGGCGGCCAGGCCCACGCAGATGGTGGAGACATCAGGCTTGACGTACTGCATGGTGTCGTAGATCGCCAGGCCGTCGGTTACAGACCCGCCCGGTGAGTTGATGTAGAGCGAGATGTCCTTCTCGGGGTCCTCAGCCTCCAGGAGGATCAACTGGGCGCAGACGAGATTGGCCGTGACCTGGTCGATCGCGCTCCCGATGAAGACGATCCGTTCCTTGAGGAGCTGCTGGAAGATCCGTCCGGAAGAGTCGAGATCAGCCCCCGCGGCAACGATTTGAGGGGCGTCAGATGGGTGGGACATGGCCGAGAGGCTAGTGGCCGGAGCAGGTACCCGTAGGCACAGCGCCGTAAGCTCCCAGGTCACCGGTACAACTGGGACCGCTGCGGGCGTGGCGGAATTGGCAGACGCGCCGGGTTTAGGTCCCGGTCCCCGAAAGGGGGTGGAGGTTCGAGTCCTCTCGCCCGCACCCGGCATCTCTCCGGTCTCCGGAATTCTTTCAGCAACGGTCGCGACCGGTGGTCGCGCGGCGGTGTATATGCGACGGTGGCGGGGTTCCGCGCGCTTGTATACGCGGTCTCGAGAACCGCGTATACACCCGAAAGTGGCACGCCCTTCTCGGCGTAGTCGACCCCAATGGGACCCCCGATTTCTCCGCCTATACGGTCTCGCGCGACCAACCCGTTTCGCCGCGTATACCGACGCGCGAGACCTCCCCTGCCCGTGGTCCGACCCTCGGCGAATCGAATCCCACTCAGTCGCCCCATGACGCCGACCGTTCCCGGCGCACTCGACACTCGAGTCGCCTAGCTTCCCCGGCATGCCGCACCTCGTCGCCGCCCCCGACAAGTTCCGCGGCACGGCGTCGGCGGCCGAAGCCGCTACTGCGATGGCTGATGCGGCCAGGGAAGCCGGCTGGACCGCCGACGAAGTCCCGATGTCCGACGGCGGAGAGGGTCTCCTCGATGCGCTCGGCGGCGACCCCCACACCACCACCGTTGCCGGCCCCCTCGGGCGCCCCGTCCAAGCCGAGTGGCGCATGCTCGACGGCACCGACCCCGCAGGGCCGACCGCCGTCGTCGAGATGTCACAGGCTGCCGGTCGCTCCCGACTTCCCCGCCCCAAAGGTGACGACCCCGTCCGCGCCGACACGACCGGTGTGGGCCAGCTGCTCCTCGCCGCGCGGGACGCCGGCGCCCGGCGCATCGTCATCGGTTGCGGCGGCTCTGCCACGACCGACGGCGGCCGGGCGCGGTCGAGGCGGTCGGCTCGTCCGAAGCCCTGCACGGCGTCGAGCTCGTGGTCGCCTGCGACGTCACGACCGCGTTCACAGACGCCGCCACGATCTTCGGCCCGCAAAAAGGGGCCACGCCCGAGCCAGGTCGAGCTCCTCACACAGCGTCTCAACGACCTGGCCGCCCGTTACCGCACCGAAATGGGCGTCGACGTCACCACGACCCCCGGAGCCGGCGCCGCAGGCGGCCTCGGCGGCGGCCTGCTCGTGCTGGGCGCCCGCCTCCTCCCCGGCTTCGACCTCGTGGCGGACCTCGTCGGCCTTCCCGCCCGCCTCGAGGATGCCGACCTCGTCGTCACCGGCGAGGGCCACCTCGACCCCCCGTCCTTCGAAGGCAAGGTCCCCGGCGGCGTCCTCGATCTCGCCCGAGCCCGCCGGCGCCCCGCAGGCCCGACCCGGCCCCCTCCCCGTCCTCTGCGTCGTCGGTGCCGCCGACCGCGGTCTGCTCGCCGATCCGCCCGAAGGCATGGAGGTCCGCAGCCTGGTGGCGCTCTACGGGCAGAACCGGGCGCGTCGCGAGACGGTCGCGTTGATCGGGCGCACGACCGCCGAGTTCCTGGCCACGTTTTGCCCCTGAGCGGGGCCATCGGCAACACTGCTTCGCCGCACCACGACGGCAGGACAGACACAAGGCGGCACAGGAGGCATCACCATGGGACTGCTCGACGGCAAGGTTGCAGTCGTCACCGGCGCTGGGCGCGGCATCGGCCGCGAAGAGGCGCTGACCCTTGCAGGCGAAGGCGCGAAGGTCGTCGTCAACGACGTCGGAGCAGGGCTGCACGGCGAAGGCAGCTGCCGACGTCCACCCGGCTCAGGAAGTGGTCGACCTCATCAAGAAGAACGGCGGCGAGGCGGTCGTCAACGGTGACGACATCAGCTCTTGGGAGGGCGGCAAGAACGTCGTCGAGCAGGCCATCGACACCTTCGGGTCGCTGGACATCCTCGTGAACAACGCCGGCATCCTCCGGGACAAGATGTCGTTCAACATGGACGAGTCCGACTGGGACGACGTCATCCGCGTGCACCTCAAGGGCCACTTCGCCGCGACCCACCACGCCGCGGTCTACTGGCGCAACCGGTCCAAGTCCGGGGAGGAAGTGACCGGGCGCATCATCAACACCTCCTCGGAAGCGGGCCTCTTCGGCAACGCCGGACAGGCCAACTACGCCGCCGCGAAGGCAGGCATCGCCGCACTCACGTGGGTCGAGGCCCGCGAGCTCAGCCGCTACGGCGTGACGTCGAACGCGATCGCCCCGCGCGCCCGCACCCGCATGACCGAGACGCTGTTCGGCGGCGACGGAATGGCGGCGAAGGAAGGCGTATTCGACCAGTGGGATCCGAGGAACATCGCGAACGTCGTCGCCTTCCTGGCCGCGCCGGAGTCGGCCGACGTCAACGGTCAGATCCTGGTCGTCTTCGGCGCCGACGTCTACGTGATGAGCGCGTTCCAGGCGATCGGCCAGGTGACCCGCGACAAGGCGTGGACGCCGTCGGAGCTCGTGGCGGCCAAGGGCGACATGTTCAAGGGCATCAGCTCGGGGGTGCCGGACTTCAGCTTCATCTAGAGAGCTGCCGGGGCTCTACGCCCCGAGGAGCGTCCTCGAGGAGTCCGGGCGACGCTGCCGCAGGTGGGAGCGCCCCGCCGGTGACAGGGTGACAACCTCGCTCGATCCGACCACGCGTTGCCGGGCGACGAAACCGCGGTCGTTAGCTTCTTCCCACACGGGCAACCGCGGGCAGGACGTGCGCCACGCGTCCATCACCTCGGCGTAGGGCCGCGGGGAGGGGTTGAGCCACTCGAGCAGATCGAGAATCAGCGCCTCGACGGGATCGCTCACGGTTCGAACCTCCGCCTCGCAACTTTAGACGGTCGTTGCCGGATCGGGCGTCCTCGGGATGTCGCGCGGTATGAGCCGCTAGGGGCTACGCGAAATTGAGCACGCCGTAGGTGTTGCAGAGGCCCAGCGCGTCGATCAACAGGAACGCTGCCACCACGGCGACAACGACTGGGGTCTTCCAGTGTCCAGCCGATGACCTCGCTACGGGCGGCATGTACCAAAGCGGAAGCGGCGCAGCGAACTGCGACAAATGGACAGCAAGCGGGACCGCGCCCGCAGGGATCGGAGCGCCTGCATCGGCCGCAAGGGCGAGTTCGGTCAACTCCTCATCGGTGAGGCCGGGATCGGCGCCATCGCCCTCCCGTTCGTCGTCGAAGCTCATGCTCGCTGCTTCATCCATTTCCACCACCCTCCTTGTGACCTTGACTTGAGCGATCCGGGGTTCGCGAACCCGGTCTGATCGGGACAACCGGTGAGACGGTCACTGGTCGTCGCGCCACCGCCTGTAGAGCTCGCTCAAGTCGTCGACCGCTTCCGACGAGAGGACCTCGGGCTCGATACTTCCGGTGAGCCTGATTGTGATCCGGATCTGCTCCAGATATCCGGAGCAGTTCGGACAGGCTGCAAGGTGCGCTTCGAGGCGTCGCCGTTGACGACGCGGGAGCGAACCCTCGAGGTAGTCGGTCAGCAGTTCGATTGCCTGCTGACACACCATGTCCCTTCCCGCGTAGTAGCACGCTCATGCCCTCCCGATCTCGGCCGCCAACAGGTCCCGCAAGCCAACGCGACCGCGATGAAGGAGGATCCTTTGGTTGCCCGGTTGTAGGCCGAGCACATCACAGGTCTCCTCGCTCGAGAGACCCTCGACGTCACGGAGGAGAACCACTTCGCGTTGACGAGCAGGAAGCTGGTCTCAGCGCGCTTCGAAGGGTTGGCATAAGGGCGGAGGCATCCAAGCGCGCATCCACGTCCTCGTCCCATGGCTGTATGGGTTCGGCCCACTGACCAGATCGGTCGAACCGCGATGGGTCGACCGACGGTATGCGATCGAGCCTTCGCCTCTCCTCACTCACACGAGCCGAACGCACACGATTGACCAGGATCCGGAACAGCCACGTCTTGAGCGACGAGCGTCCCTCGAAACGGTCAATCCCGCGGACGACTCCCATCCAGGTGTCCTGCACCGCCTCTTCGGCCACTGCTGGGCTACTGACCATCGATCTTGCCAAGCGAAACATCGGCATCTGGTAGCGCCCTACGAGGACGACGAACGCGTGCTCGTCACCACTGCGTAGAAGCTCCAGCAGCTCAACATCCGTCTCCACATGGAGAAGCGTACGCGCGCGCGACCCGAAACAGGGAGCGACCGCATTCGAAGAGATGGACCCAGGTGCCACGACCTCTTGTACTCCGGAGGGCGCGCGTCGTTACGTTCGCTGCGCTCGTCCCGGTCCGGCATGGCTTCACCAATTCAGCTCCTCGCGACGCGTAACGCGCGCCCGGTACCCAAGGACGGTACCTGAGCAATCCCACTACGAGAGGAGACGGAATGAATCGCTTTACCCGTATTTCGGCGTTTGCCGGAGCGGTCGGGCTCGCTACCTTGGCGGCGCCTGCCATAGCCGGAGCGGAACCAACCCCCGGTTTGCCATCGTTTCACTTCGGTGCCGGTCAGGCCGTATTCGTCCAGACGGACAACCCCTCGGGAAACCAGGTTGTCGCCTACCTCCGCAACGCCGATGGCACGCTCACCCCCGCAGGCACCTACGCCACCGGGGGCCTCGGTGGAGTGCTCAACGGCTCCCAAGTGGACCATCTCGCCTCGCAGGGCTCACTCGCCTTCGACCCTGGCCAGAACTTGTTGTACGCCGTGAACGCCGGGAGCAACTCCATTTCGGTCTTCTCGGTGCGAGGTGACCAACTCGCGCTTCGCCAAGTCGTTCCCTCTGGCGGGAACTTCCCGGTCAGTGTGGCGATTCACGGTAGGTCCGTCGACGTGCTGAATGCCCTGAGCGCCAGCGTGCAAGGGTACGTCTCCTTCTTCGGACGTCTTTTCCCGCTTCCAGGTTCAGACCGGTCGCTCGGATTCTCCGTGCCGAGTGATGCCACGCAGTTCGTAAGTACGCCGGGTCAGGTCGCCTTTTCCCCGGATGGCTCGCAGCTCGTGGTTACAACCAAGGCGAGCGGGAGCAACATCGATGTGTTCCACGTCGGCCAGTTCGGGTACCTCTCGCCATCGCCCGTGGTCAATCCCGAGCCCGGTGCCGTGCCGTTCGCGGTGACCTTCGACGCCGCGGGGCGCTTAGTCGTGGCAGACGCCGGAACGAACGCGCTTTCGACCTTTAACTTGTCCTCGAACGGCACGGTCTCGCCGGTCGACAGCGTCCTGAGCGGACAGAAGGCGACCTGCTGGGTGGCCTCGGCCCAGGGCTTCTTCTTCGCCTCCAACGCTGGGAGCGCGAACCTCAGTACCTACGAAGACCAGCCCACAGGCCAGCTCACGCTCCTCGGAGAGACCGGGACAGATCCGGGCACCGTGGACGCGGCAGCCTCGGCGGACGGGCAGGACCTTTACGTACAGACGGGTGGAACCGGCGCGGTGGACGAATTCCGTGTTGGCGCCGGCGGCTCGCTCACGCTGATCGGCTCGACCGTCGTGCCCGGTGCGGTCGGGGGCGAAGGGATCGTGGCCTTGTGAGCCAAGTGGCCTTCTGAGGGCTCGCCGGCGCCTGCCTCGTGCGGGCGCCGGCGAGTCGTCGCGGCCGGGAGATCCACCTCGACGGCGTCCACCGCGCGGGCCATGCCCCCGATGAGGCAGCATGTCGCCATGGCGCAGGACCGACGCTTCCGCTTTGCCGCGCAACTGAGTAAGGCGCCCGACGGCACGGCGAGCTCGTGGGCCGAGCAGGCGCACAAGGCGGAGGATCTCGGCTACAGCGCGCTCTTGATGCCCGATCACTTCGGCGACCAGCTGGCGCCGGTCCCCGCGCTCGCCGCAGTGGCCGCGGCCACCTCCACCCTCCGGATGGGCGCCCTGGTCTTTTGCAACGACTATCGGCACCCCTTCGTGCTGGCCAAGGAAGCGGCGACGCTCGACCTGCTCAGCGAGGGCCGCCTGGAGCTCAGCCTCGGGGCTGGGTGGATGCGCACCGACTACGACGAGGCCGGCCTCCGCTACGACCACCCCGCGCTCCGCGTCGACCGCTTCGAGGAGGCGGTCATGGTGATCCAGGGTTTGTTGCGCACTGACGGACCCTTCAACTTCCACGGGGAGCACTACGAGGTGATCGGGCACACTCTGACGCCGCGTCCGGTGCAGCAACCGGGTCCGCCGCTCATCATCGGCGGCGGCGGACGGCGCGTGCTGTCATTCGCCGCGCTCCACGCCGACATCGTCAGCATCAACGTGAACCTGCGCGCCGGGACGGGCGGCGTCGAGACGGCGGCTGACGCCACGCCCGAGCAGACACGGAAGAAGGTGGCGTGGGTGAAGGAAGCCGCGGGCGATCGCTTCGACGACCTGGAGCTCAATTCGCTGATCGGCTTCGTCATGATCACCGACGACGCCGACCGGCCTGGCCGGGCAGATGGCGCCGGCCTTCGGCCTCGACCCCGCGGACGCGCTTCACGTCCCGTTGGCGCTGATCGGTACGCTCGACGAGATGGCCGAGGAGCTCGAGTGGCGCCGTGCCGAGTACGGGATCTCGTACTGGTCGATCGAATCGGACGCGTGGGAGACATTGGCCCCCGTCGTCAGCAAATTGGCCGGCACGTGACGATCGTCACCACCACCGGCTGGGAGGCCATCGGGCAACATCGTGAGCTCGTGGGGGCACAGGTGTTCACGGTGGACGTGCCCGCCATCGGCCCCGAGGAACACGATCCGCTGCTGGTGTTGCACGGCTTCCCGACATCGTCCTTCGACTACGCCGCCGTCCTCGACGGCCTGCGGGCGAACCGCCGTGTGCTCCTCGTCGACATGCTCGGCTACGGCCTGTCGGACAAGCCCGACCGGGTCTACACCATGGCGCTCCAGGCCGACGTCGCCATGGCCTTCGTCGCCGCGCTCGGCCTCGAGCGCCTCGCCCTGCTGACCCACGACATGGGCGACACCGTCGGTGGCGAGCTCCTGGCCCGCCGGGCCGAGGGCGCCTGGCCGGTGGAGATCACCCGTCGGGTCGTCACGAACGGGAGCATCTACATCGAGCAGGCCCAGCTGACCGACGGCCAGCTGTTGCTGCTCTCGCTACCCGACGAGCTGCTTCCCGAGGGAGTGCCGATCGACGTGGCGTCACTGACCCAGAGCCTGCGCGACACCTTCAGCGCCCATACCGCGCTGGTCCCGCCGGGCTGGCCCGAGGATCCCGTCCCCGAAGCGGCAGCGCAGATCGTCCACGACGAGGGACATCGCATCCTTCCCCGCCTGATTCGCTACATCGAAGAACGGCGGGCCAACGAGCGCCGCTTCACCGGGGCTATCGAGACCGATCCGGCGCCACTCCACGTCGTGTGGGGCCTCGACGACCCGATCGCCGTGCCCTCCATGGCCGACACGCTGCTGGCCGGCGCGCCCCGACGCCACGTGTGTCCGGCTCGAGAACGTCGGCCACTACCCGATGATCGAGGCGCCGGCCCGATTCGTCGAAGCGGTGCTCCCGGGTCTGACCTGAGCGCTCAGCGCCAGCCGGCCAACGCCACCCGGGCGCGTTCGACGACGGCAGCGATCTCCTCGCGATCCGCGTCCGGCCCGAGTGTGCACTCCTCCGTGAAGGACACGTGCGGTTCCGCCCCGTCGGCGTAGACGCGCACGTGCACGATCGCGGCCAGCGGCCCACGGTCCCGGTGCCGCTCGATCGTGGTGCGCCGCGTCCGCTCCCGCGTCTCGGGCGGTAGATCGCCCCACGAGTCCCCCGTCCAGCTGACCCAACCGCTCTGACCATCGTCGCCGTGCATGCCGCCATTGTGCGCGCGAAGCGGAGCGTTAGGCCGGGGCGATCACCTTGAGGTGGCGTACCTCCTCGGGCAGGTGGGCGTAGAGGTCGGCGACCAGGTCGTCGCGCCGTGCTTGCGTGGAAGAGTCGTCCCAACGGTTCTCGAACTGATACGGGTCCTCGTCGACGTTGTAGAGCTCGCCGGTGGCGATGCCGACGCCGCCGGGTCCGGTGGACGACTGCTCGTAGATCACCGAACACGGGCGCAGCACGGCCTCACCCCACGTCTCCTCCAGGCCGTTCGGCTGGCCGGCGGTCGAGGGCTCGTACACCGTGCAGAGCCAGCCGTCGCGGTAGATCGAGCGCAGGTGCATGCCGTAGCCGGGGAACTGGCTGTCCCACTCGCACAACATCCGCTCGCGTCCGGCGGTGCCGTCCTCGGTGGGCAACGCGTGGCCCTGCATCCAGTCCGCCGGCTCGACCCCGGCGATCGCACAGAACGTCGGCGCCAGGTCGACCTGTCCGACGGGATCGCGTACCACCGCCGTGGGGATTCCGGCGGAAGGGGCCGGCCGCCACACAAAAGGCAGACGCATCAACGCGTCGGTGTGGTACGGGCCCTTGTAGAGGAGGCCGAAGTCGCCCTGGAGCTCGCCGTGGTCGGTCGTGAAGACGACGTCGGTGTCGTCGAGCCAGCCGCGGGCGGCGACGGTGGCGAGGACGCGGCCGCAAGCCTCGTCGATGAGCTCGTTCATCACGTGGACCTTGGCGTTGACCTCGCGGATCTGGTCGTTGGTGAGGCGGGAGGGGACGAAGCTGGCGGGGCCGCCCTCCATGTTGGCGAAGGTGCCCTCCCAGTAGCCGAGCCAGTGGGGCGGCTTGGTGGCCAGGATCTTGCGGATGGCGTCGTCGCTGCCGGGGTGGCCGGGCGGCAGGTCGAGGTCCTGCCAGGGGACGCGCCCGAGCTCCGATTCCGGCGGGTCCCAGGGGTGATGGGGGTCGGGGAACGACATCCAGCAGAACCACGGTTCGTCGGCGCCGAGCGAGCGACAGCCAGTCGACGGTGATGTCGGCCACCCAGTCGGTGTGGTACCACTCGCGCGGGATCGGGTTGTTCTTCGTCTCGGGTGCGCCGGTATCTCCGCCGGGTGCGGCTTGGAGGAGGCCGGCGAAGCTGTGCAGGTGCTCGGGGTGGTTCTTGCGGAGCCAGCGGCCGTAGTGCGCGATCGGGTGGTCGCCCCACGCCGCGGCGTGCATCGCCTGCTCGGAGCGCTCGAAGCCGCGCCAGGCGCCGGTGTCGCCACGGGCGACGCGGGCGTTCTCCTCGAAGCGGAGCTCGGGATCGAAGCCGGGCTCGAAGTGGGCCTTGCCGAGAAGGGCGGTGCGGTATCCCGCTTTGTCGTGGAGATATTGCGCGACCGAGGGTGCGGTCTCGGGGAGGGGGATGCCGTTGGCGACGACGCCGTGGGTCCTGACGTACTGGCCGGTGAGCATCGTGGAGCGCGCCGGCATGCAGACGGTGTTCTGGTTGTAGGCGCGTCGGTAGTTGATGCCTTCGGCGGCGAGCCGGTCGATCGTCGGGGTGCGGGCGACGGTGCCCCCGTTGCAGCCCAGGCTGTCGTAGCGCTGCTGGTCGGTCGTGATGAAGAGGATGTTGCGCCGCTTGCCTGCTCCCGCCGTCTGCGCCTGCGCAGTCGGGACCTCTGGCATCTCAGGCGTCGTCCCGGGGGGCCGAGGTCAACGCGTTCAGCACCGGCTCGCAGGCCAGGAGCACGGTGCGGTCGAGCCCGCGCTCACGATGGGTGTGGGCCTCCTCGTACTTCGGCGACGTGACCATGTCGATGAAGGCCGACCGGCTGGGATACGACACCAGCGCCACCAGGTCCCAATCGTCGGCGTCGGAGTCCCCGATGAGGACGTTCTCGGGCCGGCCCGTCCAGATCACCTTCCCGCCGCGGGACTCGACCATCTTCACCACCTGGTCGCTGTACTCCCGGTAGGCGCCCGAGCCGCTGGACTCCTTGGTGGCGCCGGCGGCGCCGGCGTTGTTGTCGGGGCGGGCGAAGTGGAGGAGGTTGATCATCACCACCTCACCCTCGCGGGTGCCGTGGGCGAACTCGGTGAACTGCTCTCTCGTCGGCGTGATGGCCATGGAGTGCTCCCTGCTGTGGTCGGGCGCCGGGCCGGGGGTCCCAGAGCCTTGGCTCTGCTTGGCTACCGCAGCGTCAGCCGCGCACCGCCCCCGCGATGAGAACTTCCATGACCCGCGCCGCCGAGGTGACCGACAGCCCCTTGCCCCGCCGCAGCAGCTCCCACGTCTCCCAGCTGGCGGCCACGTCGATCGCATCGAGCGCCGTCGCCCGCCGGTGGCGGGGCTTCGTCTTGAGCTCCCGCTCGAACACCTCGGCCACCTGCGTGCGCAGCACGAGGTGGTGCAACTCGAGCCCCTCGGCGATGGCCGTCGAGGTGGCTGCCATGCGTTCGCCCACCCGGCGCACCGGCGCGATGCCCTCGAACACGTCGACGCGGTTCTTGACGAGCATGCGCATCCGCGTGCTGAGCGGCCCGGTCTTGGGAAGGGTGATGTAGAGGTGCGCGGTGCGCTCCATCTGGCGCAGGATCCCGGCGGCGTGGAGCGATTCGATGTCCTCGGTGAGCCGGAACACCGTGCGCACCGAGATGCCCGACCGCTCGGCGATCTGCTGGGCCGTCGGCGCCTCGTTGCCGGACTCGATGAGATCGAGCAGCGCGTCCACCGCCCGCTCGAAGGAGTTCAGCCGCCGGCGGGTCCGGCCGTCCTCGGGAGGGGCCGCCGCGACGACGGGCTCGATCTCGAGCTCGATTTCGCCGTCCTCGGCCTCGGCCTCGACCCCGGGCCCGGCGCCGGCAGCGTCGTCGGGCCCGAGCTCGATCTGGGTGTCGCGCGAGGTCAGCGATGGCATGGACAAATCGTCGCAATTGTCATGGCAGCTGTCAATAGGTTGTGCAGTCGTTGCTGGTGTGATGGGGCGACGTTGGGCATTTACTGGCCGGTCTCGCCGGTCTCGCCGGTCTCGCCGGTCTCGCCGGTCTCGCCGTCTCGCCGGTCAGCATCCGCCGCAGGTCGAGGTCCAGGTCGTCCATCAGTTCGATCAGGAGGCCGAGCCGCTCCGCCGCACCATCGGCGGCGAGCAGGCGCTGGGCGTCGTAGGCGTTGACCGGGGCGACGCCGCACAGCTGCCAGGCCGCGCGCTCGGGGTCCCCTCCCCCGTCGAGGACCAGCCCGGGCTCGAGCGCCGGGCCGCCTCCGTGCTCGGCGAGCACCGCCCGGGCCCGGCGGACGCGCTGCAGCGCGTCATCGAGCAAGGGCGCCGGCTCGGTCCCCTCTGGCCCGCCGGTCCCGCCCGTCCCGCCGGGCCTCGGAACGGGCTCCGGCTCGCGCACGAGCGCCTGGGGGTAGGGGTCGTCGGGCAGCCACTCCTCGATCAGCACCACCGCCTCGCCGCGCACCTCGAGCACCCAGCGGCCGTCGGGGAGCTCGGCCGCCCGGGTGATGACCCCTCGGGTCCCGAGGCCCGCCCGTTGGTCGCCGCCGCCGACCTCGGACCCCCGTTCGATCAGGACGACGCCGAAGCGGGGGTCGCCCTCGAGGCAGTCGTGCATGAGCTGGCGATACCGGGGCTCGAAGACATGCAACGGCATCGTCGCCTGAGGGAAGAGGACGGCGGAAAGGGGGAACATCGGCAGCCGCGTCCCGGACATGCTCCACCTTGGCACCTCGAGGCCCGCAACGCGCCGTTACCCGTTCGCGAGAAGGACCGGCCTCTCGGCCGGTCCTTCACTCGTAGTGATTTTCTGTCTGTATGCAGCTCGGCTGGTTCCCAGCCTGCGGCGTTGTCTGGTGCGGGGGCCGCCTTGTCGGCCGGCCGGCACACGCACCGGCGCGAGCGCGGCCATACATACTAACGCCGGACTTCATGCCAGACGAACTGCTTGCGGCGTCACCGAATCCGACTTCGGTGACGCGGGTTCAACCCGGCGGATCGCCCTCCTCGATCGAGCGTGTCGATGGCATCGGCAAGCTCCTTTCCACTCGGGGGCAACGGCGGGTGCTCCAGTTGCCGCTCGCTTGTAGTCCCAAGTATCCGCCTGCGGCACCTGCATGTGAACCCCACGCGAACAGGACATTTGCGAACTCCCTGGTGGGGCGCGCGCGCCGTCACACGAACTTCATCTGTTGTCGATCCGTGTGCCGGCAGCGCCGCCCACGGTCCAAGCCCCGGCCGCCCGAATTCGTCCTCGTAGCGGTCACCTACGATCGACCCATGGCCCTCCCCACCCCCAAAGAGAACACCACAGCCGTCGTGACCGGCGCCTCGTCCGGTATCGGCGCCGAAATCGCCCGGGAGCTCGCGCGGCGCGGCCACGGCGTCACCCTGGTCGCACGCCGCGAAGACCGGCTCAAGGCGCTCGCCGACGAGCTGGTCGTCGCCCACAAGGTGCGCGCCGAGGTCATCGCAGCCGACCTCACCGACGCCGACTCCCGCGGCGAGCTGCCCGGACAGATCGAGGCGCGCGGGCTCACGCGTCGACATCCTCGTCAACAACGCCGGCTTCACCACGATGGGTCCGGTGGCGCGGGCCGACCGCGCCGCCGAGCTCGCAATGGTGCGGACCGACGTCGAGGCCGTCGTCGATCTGTGCACCCTCTTCGTCCCCGGGATGGTCACTCGCCAGCGCGGTGCCATCCTCAACACCGCGTCGACCGCGGCGTTCCAGCCGCTCCCGGGACAGGCCGGCTACGGCGCGTCCAAGTCGTTCGTCCTCTCCTACGGCCGGGCCCTCGGGGCCGAGCTGCGCGGGAGCGGCGTCACCGTGACCACGCTGTGCCCCGGGCCCGTCGAGACGGGGTTCGCCGAGTCGGCCGGCCTCACCGACGCCGAAGCGAGCGAGTCGCTGCCCAAGTTCATGTGGGTGCCGCCGGCGGACGTCGCCAAGGCGGCCGTCGACGGACTGGCCGCCGGGCGCCCGGTCGTGATCCCGGGCGCGGCGAACCGGGCCTCGGCCGCGCTGGCCCACCTCGCGCCCAAGGCGCTGCTCCTGCCGATGCTGGCCCAGCGGCATCCCGCGCTGAAGTCCGACAAGTAACCTCGACCGCGCGGGCCGGCGCGACGCACGCACGGCACGGCACGGGGGTCTGCAATGGCACAACTGGTCACGGAGCTCGAGCTCCCGTATCTCGACACGATCGGGCTCGAGCGCCACGACGCCATCGAGGCGGTCAAGGCCGCCCGCGCCCAGCATTGGCTCGCCCGCACGGACATGGGGTTCTCGGTGACGCGCTCTCGCCGACGTCACGGCGATCCTGCGCGACAAGCGCTTCCACTCGGCCCTCTCGTTCGTCGAGCGCCAGCCCGACCTGGCCGACTCCGACTGGGCGCGGAACCGCCGCCAGTCCATCCTGACCATGGAGGGGGAGAACCACGCCCGCCTCCGCCGGCTGGTGGCGCCGGCCTTCACCCCCGCCTCCGCCAACCGGCTGCGCCCGGCCATGCGCACCGTCGTGGGCGAGCTGTTCGATCGCGTCGCCGGCACGGGCGAGTGCGAGCTCGTCGCCGACGTCTGCGAGCCCTACCCCATCCCGATCATCTGCGAGCTGTTGGGGGCGCCGCCCGAGGACTGGAAGCTCTTCTCGGGCTGGGCGACGGACATCTTCCGCATCTTCAACAACAACCTCGCCGAGGACCTGCCGCTGATCGAGCGGGCGAGCACCGAGCTGTACGAATACGTCACCGACATGATCGCGGAACGCCGGACGGACCCCCGGGACGACCTGCTGAGCGATCTCATCGCGATCGAGGAGGAGGGGGACCGGCTCTCGACCGACGAGATGTCGATGCTCGCCACGGCCGTGCTCATGGCCGGCACCGACACGACGCGCAACCAGCTGGCCTGCTCGGTGGCGCTCTTCTGCGAGCACCCGGACCAGTGGGCCCTCCTCGCCGAGCAGCCCGAGCTCGCCCCCCGCGCCGTCGAGGAGTCGATGCGCTACCTCGGGGCGGTCCGGGGAACCGCGCGCATCGCGTCGGAGGACATCGTCTACCGCGACGTGCTGTTCCCGGCCGGGACGTTGGTGTCGACGTCGCTCGCGGGAGCGAACCGCGACCCCGAGGCCTTCGACGACCCCGACGTCTTCGACATCACCCGCGACCGGGCGACCGCACAGATGACGTTCGGCGCCGGGATCCACTACTGCATGGGTGCGGCCCTGGCCCGCGCCGAGCTCCAGGAGGCCCTCCCGCTCCTGGCGCGCCGCATGCCGGGCCTGACGCGCCGCGGCGACATCGAGTGGAAGCCCTCGAACTTCGGGATCTGGGGCCCGGCGCGGCTGCCGCTACGCTTCGAGCCCAGCGCCGAGACCGTGAGCGCCTGACTTCTTCCGCTTCAGACCCGGCGACCCATGAACGCGGCGAGCGTGTCCGCCGCGGTCGCGCCGGCCGGAGCCTCCTGCCTCGGCCCGAACGGCGCCTGACCATCGGGGCCGCGCAGGTCGTCGCTGAGGAACGACTGCGCGAAGGCGAGCAACTGTGCCGCCACCTCGGGGTCGAGGTCGGTCGGCTGTCCCGTCGCCTTGGCCAGGTCCCAGCCGTGGGTGAACGCGTCGCCGGCCGCGATGTTGACGAACACGCTGCCCGGGATGTCACCGAAGGGCGGGTGCATGATCCGCTCCATCGCGCCGTCGGCCGCGAACGCCCGCACGGCCCGGGCCGAGCCGGCGTCGAACGCCTCGACGACACCATCGGGGCTGAAGGCCGGGTATCCGCCTTCGGCCGGCGGGGTGCCCGTCTCGGCGATCGTGGCGAAGAAGGTGGTCCCGTTGACCACATGGTCCACCAGCTCCTTGATGCTCCACGACGCGCACGGCGTCGCCCCGATCTCCAGCTGCTCCGGCGTCACGTTCGCCAGGACGCCCCGCGTCGACGCGAACGACTGGGCCAAGAGTTCAGCGGTCATGCATTTGCTCCTTCACTCGGGGTACTCGGGCGAACTCGGGGGTACTCGGAGAGGACCGACGGGCGCCGTGCCGTGCCGGATCCCCGGCGGAGCGGACCCTAGCCCGGGCCCGTGACAGAGCCCCCGGCGCGAGGGCTCCGGGAAATCAGGAAATGGCTGCGGTCGCCTCGCCGACCACCTTGTCCTCGCCATCGGCGTTGGACAGCGTGACCGCGAGGTCGACGAGCTTCTTGCCGTCCTCCTCACGCTTCCCCGTGACCACGATCTTCGAGGACAACACCTCGTCGGGCCAGGTCTGGCGGGCGAAGCGCACCTGGTAGCGCACGAGGTTGCCCACGCCCACGTAGTCGGTCAGCGCGGAGCCCAAGAGGCCCATGGAGAACATCCCGTGGCCGAAGACGCTCGGTTGGCCGGCCGCCTGGGCCGCCACCTCGTCGTGGTGCATCGGGTTGAAGTCCCCGGAGGCGCCGGCGTACTTGACCAGGTCCGTGCGCGTCAGCGTGTGCGTGATCACGGGCGCCTCGTCCCCCACCTTCACGGCGTCATAGGACAGCTTCTTCTCACCCATCGACTCGATCTCCTCCCGTCACGACCACATCACGACCAGATATGCAGCCAGTGGTCGATCGACCACGTGTTCCAGGCGTGGGTGCCGAGCACCACGACCGAGGCCAGGATCATCATGAAGTTCTGGCCCTGCTCCGCCCAGTCCGAGATCATCAAGATGAAATACGTGACGTTCAACAGGATTCCGGCGATGGCTGCGGCCGGCGTCAGGAAACCGAAGATCAGGCCCAGGCCGATCGCCAGCTCGCCGAACACCACGATGTAGGCCATCGCCTTGGGACGCGGCACCACGATCGCGTCGAAGCCCTTCTTCACGAACGGCCACTTGTGCTTCTCGGCCACGGACTGCCCCCACGAGATGCCGGCACCCCGCTGGAACCACGCGGCCTTGTCCTTGTGCCGGAAGCTCTCGAACCACCACACGCCGAGCCCGATGCGCAGCACGGCCAGCCATTCGGCCGCCGTCAGCCACGTCGTCGTGTTCACCCCGAGACTCAAATGCACCACTACCCTCCCCGCGGAACCAGGCGCCTAGGCGCGGTGGATCAGGTTGAAGCGGGTCGTCACGACCGGCTCACCCGACTTCTCGTCGCTCCAGTTGGTCTCCTGCACGATGAACGTCATCGTGCGCCCCTTCGACTCCTTCTGATAGGCGTCGACGATCTTGCCCTCGCTCACCAGCACGTCGCCCACCTGCACCGGCCGGTGGTAGAGGAACTCCTGCTCGCCGTGCAGGATGAGGCCGCCCTTGGCCATCAACGGCCCGACCGCTGCGCCCAGCGGGTTCCCCACGGGAGCGTCGGACGGCTGGATCTCGTCGAACTTGCCGGCGAACTCCATGGCGAACGGGAACGTCGGCGGCGCCGGAATGGCACCGAACCCGGCCTGCTTGGCCGCCTCGGGACTGTGGTAGATCGGGCTCGCGCTGAACACGGCGTCGGCGAAGTGCTGCACCGGCGCCCGCTCCACGACGACCTTGGCCTTGCCGATCGGCTGGCCGATGATCCCCTTGAGCACGTCTTCGATCGATGTGGCGCTCTCTGCCACCGTCTGCCTCCTGTCCCCCTCCGCCCAAGTTCGGATCCACGTCGTCCCGGCGGGCACCGACGTCCCGGGCCGATGCAGCGCCAAACCGTAGCGGGTCATTTCCCCGTCGGCCCAATCCACCCCGCGCCACGACGGAACCGGCGGGAGCAGGACGAATCGCCCGTTCGCTGGCTACCATCGCCCGTCGTGCCCGACTTCTTCGACGTGGTCCACACGCAGCGGGCAGCCCGTACCTTCCTGCCCGACGACATCGACGACGAGACGGTGGCGCGGGTCCTGACGGCGGCGACCCATGCGCCGAGCGCCGAGAACAGCCAGCCCTTCGTCTTCGTCGTCGTGCGCGACGCGGCGCTGCGCTCCGCCATCGGCGAGTTGACCGCCCGGATCTGGCAAGGCGGGGCACGGGCCTACGAAGAGTCCCGACTCGTCGCCCGGGTTCCTGGCCGACGTCGACCGCGGGGCGATGGGTGGCATCGCGGCGGCCCCCGTGCTCGTCGTCGTGTGCGGCGACACCCGGCTCACCGTGGAGGCGGCGCTGCCGTCGTCGATCTTCCCGGCCGTGCAGAACATGTTGCTCGCCGCGCATGCGCTGGGACTGGGCTCGACCCTCACGACGTTGCCGGTGGTCGGCGGCGGCGAGCTTGCGGGATACTTGGACCTGCCACCCGAGATCGTCCCTGTGGCCGTGGTCCCCCTCGGCCATCTCCCCAAACCGCTCGGTCCGCCAAAACGCCGTCCGCTCTCGGAGAAAGCACACGCCGATCGCTTCGGTACGCCCTTCGGCTAGCGGCACGTCCCTGCGATCAGTCGACTAAGACGAATCATCCGCAGCAGGCGCGCCGGGTGCCGTCGGTCCGGTCCGACCAGCCCAATAGCTTTCGCCCGGTTCGCGCGCCGGTGTCGGATCACCCGGGCGCGACTGCGTAGTAGGAGGATCACTCGGGGTTCCGGTAGGAGGCGGCGGGTAGGGGCCGCCGCCGCCCCAGTTCGTCGAGTACCCCGCTGCCGCGGTCGGGGCCGGCCACTGAGTGGGCACGGCAGCGTCCGACCGCACACTCGTCAGGAGCTCGAATTCCTTCTTGCGAAGCCAGAGCCGGTAGGTCGGCAGATGCACGTAGCGACCGGATCGCTCGACATTAGGGTCCGTCAGGGCGGTCGCCGGTAGCAGAGCGACGAACTTCCGGGGCCGCCCAATGAATTCGCTCCTGGCGAGGATCGCCACACCCTGATCGGTCACGACGACCGACGTGCTCCGCTCGACGGCCACATAGACCGCCCAAATGAGAAGAAGCCCGGGTACAACCACGACCGCATAGATGATGAACATGAGAAACGCGACCGCGACGATCCCGCACACAATGAAGAACAGTGTCCGACGTGGGTCAGGCCCGATCTCGCCCACCCCGTACGCACGGGCGGTGCCGGTCGTACCACTCAGGAACCGCTGACTTTGGCGCAGCCTTTTGCTGCGTGTCGCGGCCCTCATCGTGAGCTCTGTCCATAAACAGGTGGTGCCCAGGGTTGAGCCGGCACGGGCAACGGTCGGTTCGTGAAGACGGCAGGGTAACGGCGCCGACGTATCAGAAGGACGAACACCACGGGCACGACGATGCCCCCGATCACAAGGACGAGTCGGATAACCGGAGTCCAATTCGTCGGCGTTGACACCTGGGCCCACTGTTGACCCGCCAAGGAAGCTGTGTCCTGCGCGGTCAGGTCACCGGACTTCGTCACGACGACCATCAGGATGGCGGTTCTTTCCTTTGCAAAAATCACGATGTGCTCGGTGAGTGATTCACCCGAGTCCGAGGTCTGCACGGTGAAGCCGGTGGCACCTTGGATGCTGGACACGTCGATCGGTGACGCCCCCTGAGGTACCGTGCCGCTTTGCGCGTTCACGAACTCGGTCGCGCTGAGGGAATCCGGGAACTGGAGTGCGGTGATGACCACGCCATCGCCATTCGGGGGTTGGTGGGTCCAGAGACGGACGTAGCCGCTCACGTTGCCACTCGCCAGCAACTGGGCGAACTGCTGTTCGGCAGCACTGTTGTTCCCGCCCGTCACGACACTCAGATTCGACTGAGTGATCGGTCCGTTCCTCACCCCGGGCGGTGCTAGCACGAGGCCGGGAAACGTCTTGGAGAGGACAACGGAAGAGAGGTTGCTCGCAGCTGACGCCACCGACGACATCGTCAAGAGGGCTGCTACCGCGACGGTCGTCACGAGAACACCTCGAAGGCTTCGCCGCGCGCCGTTCGACTTCCTCATCAACGCCCCGGCCCCCTCCGTCGTCATCAGTCGCCAGCCCCCCTGAGGCCGTACGGCCTGCGGCACCGCAGCATCATAGAGGTCGTCGTAACCGCCTTCTCCACAATTGTCGGCCCGCCACACCCATGCCGCGATGGGCGGACAAGCCCACCGTTCTGGCAACCGGCCCTCGTCCCAGACCCACAAGAGAACGATCCATCGCAAGCCCACCTGACACGCCCGTCAGGCGCCGCGCGCCGATCTCGGAGAAGAAACACCTCAACCGCTACGGCAACCCCTTCCCATGTTCCGCACGTATACGACGAATTCCTATCCCCTTTTCGAAAATGCAGGCAGGTACCCGCTACCGACTCGGCATAAATCCGGGGAGGGCGTCACTACCCGAAATTCATGAAAGCGGACAGCAAATGGCCGTATGCACTCCGAGTCGACACTCCCTGGTCCTCGGTCCGGCGCTCCGACGGGGCCGCTTCAATTGGGCTTGGCGCCACCTGACGCCGCCGTCAGGCCCAGGGATAGGGTGAGCCGATGCAGGAACACCGCTACTACGTGGACATCGATGCCACGGTCGACGAGCTGTGGCAGCTGTTCTGGGCCCGCATCCCGCACACCGAGACCGGAGACGTCACGATCGACATCCTCTTCCCCGGCAACGAGATCGGCGAGGGCCTGATCCGGCACTGCTGGTTCCGGGTGCCCCGGTACCTGCTGACCGGTGGGAAGGGGCAGTCCTGGGAGTGGTTGACCGAGGTGAAGCCCAAGGAGTCGTGGAAATACGACGCGGTCGGGCGACCGCTGCTCTCCGAGGCGGTCGGCCGTACGCGCCTGGAAGACCTGGGGGACGGTCGCACCCGTGTCCACTTCTCCGAGACGTACCACGTCTTCAATCCGCTGTTGCGTGCGCTGCTCGAGAAGCGCGTCCATGCCTTCATCTCCAAGGACAACGACCGGCTCATCAAGCAGTCGCTCGAGACGGGTGTCGGGTACCTGCGCGCCGCCAAGGCCAAGGCCGCCGCCAAGGCAGAGGCTGCAGCGGCCGAACCGCAGGCCGCATCCGAACCGTCGCAGTGACGACCGGCCGTCGGACGAGGGGGGTGCGCTGACGTGTCCACGCACGAACTTGGGCGGTTCGGTGTGTGGTGGAGCGGGTCGTGGCACGACGCCGACGACCGCGACCTCAACGTCGCCGCCGAGCTCGAGTCCCTCGGCTACGGCACGCTCTGGTCGTCGGGCGGGTTCGAGCCGGGGCTGGCGCCGCGCTTCGGCGACCTGCTCGCCGCCACGGAGCGCTCGGTCGTCGCGTCGGGCATCGCCAGCATCTGGACGACCACGCCGGCAGACATCGGTCCGGCCGTGGCGGACCTCGACGGGCGCTTCGGCAGTCGCTTCCTGCTCGGCATCGGCGCCAGCCATTCGGTGATCGTGCAGGACTACGCACGGCCGTACTCGCACATGGTCGAGTATCTCGACGGGCTCGACGCAGCCGACCCGCCCGTCCCGCCGGAGCGGCGGGTGCTCGCCGCCCTCGGGCCCCGCATGCTCGAGCTGGCCAAGGAGCGCGCCGCCGGCGCCCACCCCTATTTCGTCCCGGTCGAGCACACCGCCTACGCCCGCGAGGTCCTCGGCCCGGATCGGTTGCTGGCGCCCGAGGTGGCGGTCGTGCTGGAGACCGATCGCACGGCCGCGTCTGCAGCAGGCCCGCGAGTACGCCAGCATCTACCTGCCGCTGCCGAACTACGCGAACAACCTGCGCCGGTTCGGGTTCAGCGACGACGACATCGAGGGCGGCGGGAGCGACCGGTTGATCGAGGCCGTCATCCCATGGGGCGACGCCGCCACGGTGGCGGAACGGGTCCGTGCGCATCTCGACGCCGGCGCGGACCACGTGTGCGTGCAGGTCGTGGCCGACTTCTTCACGTTCCCCCTGGCGCAGTACCGGGAGCTGGCGCCGGCGTTGTTCGGGGCCTGAGGCGGATCAGCCGGGCGGCGCTGCGTCCGCCAGCATCCCGGCCAGCGACCGGAAGGCCCGGCCCCGATGCGACATGGCGTCCTTCTCCCCCGCACTCATCTCGGCGAACGTCCGGCCGCCACCGGCGTCTCGGCTCGAACACGGGGTCGTAGCCGAAGCCGTTGTCGCCCCGCGGCGCCACCGCGATCGTGCCCTCCATGACGCCCTCGGCCCATATTTCGGAACCGTCGGGGAAGGCCACCAAGGCGATCGACTTGAAGCGGGCCCGGCGCTCGCCCCCGCCGTCCTCCCGGGCGGCGAGCTCGCGCAGCAACTTGTTCACGTTGTCGGAATAGGTGGCGTCCTCACCGGCGTAGCGGGCGGCGTACACGCCGGGCGCCCCGCCGAGCGCGTCGACTTCGAGGCCCGTGTCGTCCGCCACCGCGGCGATGCCGGTCGCCTGCAGCAAGGCCTGCGCCTTCAACCGCGCGTTGTCGACGAGCGTCGCACCGTCCTCGACCACCTCGGGCACGGTCTTCGGGCCGCGGCACCAGCTCGACGTCGAGCGCTTCGGAGAGCACGGCGACGATCTCCTTGACCTTGTCACGGTTGGCCGACGCCACGACCAGGCGCAGCGGCGTCGGCCGTCGCCGCCCCCGCTCACCGAGCCGCAGGCGGATCCGCCAGGACGGCGGCCTGGAGCGCGGTCAGCTCCTTGATCCCCGCCTCGGCCAATCCGAGCAGGGTGTCGAGCTCGCCGCGGGTGAAGGCCAGACCCTCCGCGGTGCCCTGCACCTCGACGAAGCGCCCGGCGCCGGTCATGACGACGTTCATGTCGACCTCGGCGCGCGAGTCCTCGACGTAGGGCAGGTCCAGCATGGGCACCCCCTCGATGATGCCGACGGACACGGCCGCCACCGAGTCGGTCAGCGGATGCGTCGAGATCGTGCCCGCCTGGACGAGGCGCGTGCAGGCGTCGTGGAGCGCGACGTAGGCGCCGCAGATCGACGCGGTGCGCGTCCCCCCGTCGGCCTGCAAGGCGTCGCAGTCGACGGTGATCTGCACCTCGCCCAGCGTGACGAGGTCGCACACGGCGCGCAGTCGAGCAGCGCGATCAGCCGCTGGATCTCCTGGGTCCGCCCTGACTGCTTGCCTTTGGCCGCCTCCCGGGAGGCCCGCTCGGGGGTCGACCCCGGCAGCATCGAGTACTCCGCCGTCACCCAGCCCTTGCCGGTGCCGCGCATCCAGGCGGGGACGCGCTCTTCGACCGAGGCCGTGCACAGCACCTTGGTCTGCCCGAAGGTGACGAGCACCGAGCCCGGCGCCATGACCGTGTAGTCACGCTCGAAGCTGACGGGCCGTAGCTGGTCGATGGCCCGCCCGTCCCGGCGCGCCGTGCGGGGGTCCCCGCTCTGCTCACTTCCTCCCACTGCACTCCTCTCGAAGATCCGCCGCCTCGGCCGACACCGTAGGCCACGCCGGCGGCCCAGCCGACCGGGCGAAGGTGGCCGTTCGGCGCCGCCCTCCCGGGGTGCACCTGCGGCTAGTTGCCCCGCGCCACCGCCTCGGGGTACGAGTAGGTCGAGATCTCGAGTGCGGCCTGGACGTCGCGGTACGTCTTGACCTCGATCACATTCCCGCTCGGGTCGACCACCTTGGCCTTGGTCTGTTCGGTCAGCAGGCCGGCGTCATCGGTGGTCACCGGGGAGACCCACTCGACCCCGCTGGCTTCGAGTCGCTCGACGAGCTGGTCGAATTCGTCGCGCCCCAGCGTGACGCCGAAGTGCCGCGAGCTGCCCGGCACCAACCCCGTCGCCTCGTCGGGGCGGTCGTGGAGCGTGACCTGGAGGCCGAAGAACCAGACGTCGACGAAGTCGGCGCGTTGGCGCGCCGGCTGGCAGCCCAAGGCATGCACGTAGAAGTCCCGGGCCTCCTCGATGTCCCGCACCGGTATCGAGAGATGGAGGATCGGTTGCATCAGCGCCCAGACTACGACCGCTCAGGCCCGGCCGGCGCCAGCGAGGACGCAGTGCGCCATCTCCGCGGCGCGGCCTGCCCGCGGCACCGCCTTCGTGCCCTCCCGGCACGACGACAACGACGCGCCGACCGCCGGCGTCGCCTCGGCGATCCCGTGTTGCAACGTCCATACCTGGGCGCCCGCCTCGTCGGTCGGCGCGACACCCAGCACCATCGTCAAGAAACCGGTCGCATAGACGGGGTCACGGCTCGCCCCGCGACGACGACCCGCCCCGCCTTCCATGTGCGCAGCGCCTGCCGCACTGCGGCGATCTGCGCCGGCGTGCCGCTCGGCTCGGGCGCGCCGAGGAATGGTCAGGTCACTCATGATCCGGCGCGCCGAGCCCGGCGCCCCCTTCCCGACCGGTCCGCCATGGGGTCCCGGCGTCTTCAGCGCCGCTCCGGCCAGGTCGAAGCGCATGTCGTCGACGGCCTGCCACAACATCGGCTGGGTCACGCCGGAGATGGGAAACGGGACGGTGAGCATCACGGTGCCCGAGGGCAGCGTCGGCGCCACGGTGCGGACGTAGGTCGGCACCTTCACCGGCCCCACGACGGCCGGCACGTCGTACGTGGCGAAGACGGGCACCGCAAGGAGCACGACCGAGGCCGTCGCGGCAACCGTGACCGCACGACGGTGCACCGCCAGCCACGACGAAGCCGGTCGGTGGTGGACGTACAGCGCGTCGAGGCCGACCGCGACGAGGAACGCGACAAAGAGCACGACGAACGGCGCGATCTGGCCCGGGAGGATCTCCTTGAACAACGGCAGCTTCGACAGCTCGTGCCACGGCAGCCAGACGTGACCGAACCACCCGGGCGCGCCCCGGGGGTAGGAGCCGAGCGTGAACCAGAACGCGACCACGCCCAGCAACAGCAGCAGCCAGGTGAGCGCTCGACGGCGTGCCAGCACGAGCGAGGCAGCCGCGGCGAAGAGCAGGCCGCCACCGAGATAGTCCGGCGGCGGGCCGTTATGGCCGAGGTAACCGGAAAATCGGATGTAGTCGGTCGCCGGGGCGCCGTAGGCCCCAGGCAGCACGACCCCCGTGAAGGGCACGCCGGCAATCGGGGCGATGGCGAAGAGGACCCCCGTGACCGCCTGCGGACCCGCCAGACCGAACCACACCGGATAGGCAAGCAGTCCCCCCGCCACCACGAATGCCAGTCCCAGAGCGGGCAGGGCATGGGCGGCGCGCCCGCGGACCTGGCGCCAGCCGACGGCCGTCACCGCGACAAAACCGACCGCCGCGAACACCCCACAGAGGAAGAGCACCTCGGGCGAGACGAGGAACTGGCCGACGATGAGCCCGGCGAGCAAGAGCCCGTCGCGTCGCACCGAGTGTTCCTGCCTGATGACGATCTCGTGCAGCAAGCTGAAGAGCAACGGTGGGAATACCAACAACGCGATCGAGACATGTCCGAAGAGCAGCGAGGAGTAGACGGCCGAGGAGTACCCGAACACGAACGCCGCCGGCAGTGCTCCCCACTTCCATGTCACCAGGGGACGGATGGCGACGAAACAACCCCACGCGCTGAGCGCCGGGGCCAACGTCAGCGCAACGTTGGTGGCCGCCACCGGACCGAACATCCAGGTGACCGGCGCCAGCACGACCCCGACGAGCGTGCCCGACGTGTTCGACAACAAGTTGGCGCCGTGGGGCACGTTGACGAGGCTCGAGAAGAACGGGTTGTGGAGATGCGCGATCGCCCACGCCGGCCAGGCGATGAACCAGACCTCCTGCGCGGGGTCGCCGCAGGCACACGTCAGCGTGTTCGCCGGGTGTCCCGACCAAACGTGCCACCACAGGACGATCGCCGGCACCGTGAAGAGAGCGACAACACCGAGGTGAAAGCCGATCGCCTTCGCCACGCGCGTCACGCCGCTCTCGGGAGCACGCACGAGCGTGAGGTTGTCGAGCGCGGAGGATTGCGCAGGGAGGTCGGCTGCGGAGGCGTCGCCAGCCGGCAACTCAGCCGACGCGTGCCTCCCGATCGTCACCCCGCCCCAGCGTAGCGCCGTGCCAGTTCCGCCCTTGGGACACCCCGCGCCCCGAATTTCTAAGATTCCACTGTGTCCTCCGGCCGCCGATGCGTCGTGATCGGGGCGGGGATCATGGGACTCTCGGCCGCATGCTCGTTGTCACGGCGAGGCTGGTCCGTCGACGTGCTCGAGGCCGCCGACGGCATCGGCCACCCACTCGCCGGATCGAAGGGCGATGCGCGCATCTTCCGCCTCGGCTACCCGGAACCGCACTATGTCGCGATGGCGAGCGCCGCCGGTACCCTCTGGCGCGAGCTCGAGGAGCAGAGCGGCCGGCGTCTCCTCCACGTCACGGGGCAACTGAGCTTCGGCGACACCGAGCTGGTCGAGGCGGTGGCCGGCGCACTGGCGGACCACGAAGACGCAGTGGAACCCCTGACCCGGCAGGAGGCCGAGGCACGCTTTCCCGGCGTCACCCTGCCGGGCCCGGCCCTCTTCGAGCCGCGGTCCGGCGTCTTGGCGGCCGACGAGTGCCTTCGGGCGTTGCGTGACGCCGGTCAGTTCGAACTGCACGCCCGCGCCCACGTCACCCGGCTCGAAGACGACGGCGCGGGCGCCACCGTGCACTGCGCCGGCGGGCCGATCATCCGCACCGACGTCGTCGTCGACTGCGCCGGGCCGGGCGCGTTGGCGCTGCTCGGTGACCGGGCACAGCGGGTCGGCGCGCCGCCGACGGCGCCCCAGGTTGCGTACTTCGCGGCAGCGCCATCAGGCGGCGTCGACCCCACGCGTCTGCCCGTCTTCATCGAGTGGGGCGACGCCATGGTGTACGGCCTCCCGGTCCCCGGATCGGGCCCGCACGCCGGCACCTTCAAGGTGTCGCACCACACGCCGGGCCCGGTGCTGCGCGACTACGACCCTTCGTCGACGCCTGCGCCCGCCCTCGACGCCGACGACCCGCCGCTGCTGCGAACGTTGACGGACGCGGTGCGCCGGCTCCTGCCGGCGCTCGATCCCGAGCCGGTCGCGACGGAGCGCTGCGTCTACGACAACTCGGCCGACACCGACTTCGTGCTCGACCGGGTGGGCAACGTCGTGGTGGGTTGTGGCACCAGCGGGCACGGCTTCAAGTTCGGCCCGCTCCTCGGCGAGCTCTTGGCGGATCTCGCCGACGGCACGGTGCCGCCGTTCGACCTGCGGCCCGTTCCGGATCGACCGGACCGGCCAGCAAACCCCGCCGGACGAGCCAGGATCGCCGGGCCATTAGGTTGCGCAAGACGTGCCCCGGTACGTCGCCCTCCTGCGCAGCGTCAACATCGGCGGCTACGGCCGCATGGCGATGCAGGACCTGCGCGAGACATTCGGCTCTCTGGGCTACGACAACGTCGTCACCTACATCCAGTCGGGCAACGTGCTCTTCTCGACGAGCACCCGGAGCGAGGATGCGATCGTCGAGGCCATCGAACACCGGATCGCCCACGACTTCGGCGACGCGCCGGCCGTGCTGCTGCGCAGCGTCGCCGAACTACGCCGCGTCGGATCGAAGAGCCCTTTCGCCAAGAAGGGGGCGGACCCTGGACGCCACCACGTCACGTTCCTGAACGAAGCCCCGTCCAAGGCCACGATCAAGGCGCTCCAGCTCCCGCCGAGCGGCAAGGACGAGCTCGTCGTCGACGGGCGCGAGATCTACGTCCACACCCCCAACGGCTATGCCGGCACGAAATACACCGGCACCTTCTTAGAACGGCGCCTCGGCGTCGTCAGCACCACGCGCAACTGGAACACGGTGACGAAACTCTGCGAGCTCGCGGCCCGCTGAACTGCTTCGAGGTCGCATCAGAGCTTGTGCCGGCCGAGGAGCTCAACGGGGTCTTGCATGTGCACCATGCCGAGGTAGCCACCGCCGCGGGGGATGCTGTCGTGCACCGCGTAGCCGAGGAGTTCTTGGGCTTGTCTTGGGAGCTCGGCCGCGACCTTGGGCGGGACCGCTAAGTAGTTGTTCTCCTCCGTACGAAGCCACCCGAGGCAGTAGCTGAGGTGCGCACCACGCCGAGGGATCTCGGTGGTGTTGGACCCGCCAGCGTGCATGGTTCCCCCCGTGTAGACGACCGCTGAGCCGGCGGGCATCTCCGCATACGCGATTTGGTCGGCCGTCGGAGCGGGTTGGGCGAACTGCTCCGCCGGCGACAGTCTCCGGTCCGGCCAACGATGGCTCCCCGGCACGATGCGGGTGCCGCCGTTGGCACGGGTGAAGTCGACGAAAGCGATGACGGTGGCCAGCTGCAGTTCAGGCGCCGGCTGCGGCACATCACTCCAGACGGCCTCGTCACGGTGGAGCAATTGCTCGTCAGCTCCAGGTCCGCGTTGGAGAAGGTGGCCAAGGTTCAGTTGGTAGCGCGCGCAGGACGGAAGCAGGATGCGGTCACACAGAGCCAGGAGCATCGGGTGGCACATCACCTCGGTGGCGAATGTCGGCGAGATGCCGCACACGCCCGAAACCTGTTTCGTAAACGGGCCGTGAAACGCCTTCATGATCGGGTTGAACAACTCTGCGTCAGGATCAGCCGCGTCGAGAGCAGACCCGACTTCGTCATTGACTCGGGCCACGACATCGGCGCTCAGCAGTCCCTCGATGACCACAGCGCCATCTCGTTCGATGATGGCGTGGACGGCGTCGGGGTCCGCCGTCTGAGCGTCAACATGCTCGATCCTGGCCGCGGCGGTCATGAGTGCACGGCCCCTTCCTCAGATGTGTTCCGACGCTATCGGATCGCCGGTAGGCAGGATCTCTCAGGTCTGTGCTGAGTAACGCTGCGATATTCAAGCCGCCACCGTCCCGGCGACTTCTCGGGAGCAGGAGCAGTCAAGGCCACTCATCGAAGTGCGGCAGAAGTCTCCTTCTTCAGTCTTCGCCTGGCGCTTCGTGCAGTTGACGGAAGCACGGTCATTGCCCAGGTTTCTCCGGAGTCCGTCGTGAACTCAACGACGACCCATCCGCGCTGTTGCTTCATGAATGCAACTGATCCGATTCGATCAAAACGGATCGACACGGTGTCTTCGTCATCGGGTACATAGATGAGCCGCTTGGTGGTGACAAGGAAGTGTCCAGGATGGCGGTCCGAATCGTGTGGTGTCGGTGCTGCCACGCAAAAGGCAGGACAGTCAGAGTCGATAACCTCGCCGGGTTCCAGAAGGTGATTCACGTGATGCCGTCGCGTTTTACGTCCGGTCCACATGCCCCTCAGGGTGAGTCATCGTTTTTCGGCATCTCGTCTCCGGCCCGGTGTTGCGGCTCGGACATCATCCCACTTCCGGCGACCTGGGACACCTTTGCAGGATCGGAACATGGACCAGACTGCTCAGATGTCGATCTTCATTCGTGACGCGACGATGACCGACATGGAGGAGCTTCAGGGCGTGTTCCAGAGAGCATCGTTGTCGAACGAAGGCGACCGTGGGCTGCTACTGGAGCACCCCGAGTTGCTCATCCTCTCGAATAGAGGTGTCCGAGAAGGACGGATGAGAGTCGCCGTGGGAGATGATGGCGCTGTGGTCGGTTTTGCCACTCATCTGATCTCCGATGGCGTAGCCGAACTTGAAGACCTCTTCGTAGATCCTCCGTGGATGCGGCGTGGTATCGGACAGGCATTGGTACTGGACATAGCAGCAAGGCTGAAAGGGCTGCACTACGAGACGCTCGAGGTAACCGCCAACCCCCACGCCATGTCCTTCTACGCGCACCTGGGATTTGAGGAAGACCGGATTGTAGATACCGCCTTCTACCCGGCTCCTCGTATGCGTAGGTCAACCGGGTAACTCGGGACAACCCACTGCCGGCGGCATGGGGCAGGCTCATCGCCTCTTCGTCGAGGCTGACTTTCGGCGCGAATATTTCACAGAGGTTCCCGGCACCGGCTACGCCGGGGAGCGCCATCAGCGTGGATTCGGGCCTTCCGTGGCTCTATCGTTCGATTCGTGGCGGTGATTGGCGACCAGCTCTCCAACCGAAACAACAGCCTGAACTTCCTTCGCCTCGTTCTCGCGCTCACAGTCGTCGTTGACCACACGATCGAGCTGGGGCGCTTTGGTGATGCCGAAATACACACAACGTCTATTGGTGAGTTCGCCGTCTACGGCTTCTTCGGGATCAGTGGTTACCTGATTGCCGCCAGCGCCAGTCGCAACGGAACTGGTCGTTACCTGTGGCAGCGGTTCCTGCGTATCTTCCCGGGCTTTTGGGTTTGCCTGCTCGTCGTGGCTTTCGGGTTCGGCACCGTGTCGTGGCTGAGCAACGCCCACGCCGGGTGCGGCGTACTTTGCTATCTGAGACTTGGAAACGGGCCGACCAGCTACGTCGCCCGAAATGCGGCGCTCAACATGCGGCAGATCTTTGTCGTTCCACCTCGATCCGGATCGGGGGTGATCTGGCAACTGATGTCCGATCGCTCGTTGTGGACGCTCTACTACGAGTTCGTCTGTTACCTACTGCTCGGGGCGCTCGCGGTGGTTGGGCTCTTGCGCCAAAGGATTGTGGTGGCGATTCTCGCGGCTTGTCTGTGGCTCAATCTGTTCGTCATTGCCTCCAGCCCGTCATACCAGAAGGAGTTCAGCGTGCTCGGCCATTCAGCCTGGGGGTCCTTCTTCCACCTCTCGGCCATCTTCATGGTGGGTGCGGTGATCTATCTCTATCGAGACCGGATACCAGACTCAGGATGGTTGGCACTCGTCTCCGCGGTCGGTTTCATCGCGAGTTTGTGGCTGCCAGGTCAGTACCCCCTCGATGAGATCACTGCTTCGGATCTCTTCTCGCCGCTCATCGTTTACCCGATGCTCTGGCTCGGCATCCACCTTCCGCTGCAGCGCATTGGTTCTCGGAACGACTACTCGTACGGGCTCTACATCTACGCCTATCCGGTCACCGTACTGCTCGCCATTTGGGGGTTGGCTCGATTTGGGGTCGTCCCGTTCGTACTCCTCTCGGTACTGGCCTCGATTCCGTTCGCCGTTGCGAGCTGGTGGCTCGTCGAGAAGCGGGCGTTGAGCCTCAAAAGGCTCGCGATAACACGCGGGACCGCCCGAGCTGGGATCGATCCGGTCAGACGGAGTTGAGGTAGGTACGGCTGCGATCAACCGGACGGTATCTGTAAGAGCAATTGTCGGGGGCGATCCACGCCGAGTCCTCGCTGCGGCGTGTCCACCACCACGATCACCTAGTGACGGACAGGGCAAGGTCGGCCCCGATGCGTCAGAGTGGAGGTGGAAGAAGGAGGACGCCGACCATGACACCTGAGGCCAGACCCGAAGTCCCGACCCACGGAGACCGCCTGGCGACGCCCGAGCCGCGTCACCACAACATCCTCTCGATCCACCCGCCGGTGCCGCTGTCCGAAGGCGAGGTCGTGCCCGCCGTTCTCACCATCGACGTGGGTGACAAGATCCATCTGGCCGTACCCCTCGGCGCCTTCGCCATGGTGAAGGACAAGCCATGCTTCGTGTCCACGGTCGATCTGGTCGGCCTGGTGGCGGCATCCTTGGGCATTGGCGTGGGCGCTCTCGCCGTCTGGAAGACACCAAAGATGATCCGAGCCATCGGCGAAGCCGAAGCACGGCGACGAGGGAACTGAACCGGCTCGGCCCGCCGGAGTGGCGTCTACCTCGTCCGGCTGTGTCTTCGTGCCGGTGTTCGGGCAATTCGTTACGCGACTGCTTCATCGACCTCGAGCATCCAGGCCTTGAACGCATCGAAGATCCAGTCGCCGGCTGCGTCCTCGACGGCGCTGACTGTCTGAACCGACACCTCGTCGTCGTCCTGGTCCTCTTCGAGGAGCATGTCCATTTCGTCGAAGGCGTCGGCGGCTTCGTAAGCGGACTCTCCAAATTCGCCTAGGTCTGCGCGTCCATAGACATCGAGGATCTCATCCGCATCGTCGCCTTCCATAAGGCTTTCGCCGTCCCCGAGCTCCTCAGCGAAAACTGCTGGTTCTTCGTCGAAATCGACCAGGACGATCTCGTCAGCGGCTTGTGGGTCTTCGTGGATCGCCCAGAGGTCGTCTTCGACAACCAGCTCTTCGACAATGGATGTTGGCCCTACGAACCTTGCGACCTCAGCACGCTTGGGTGCGCCGACGGTCGTCGGATTCTCGCGGGTGCGCTTTGGAGTTTTGGACCGCCCGCGCTGTTGAAAGCGCCTGGAGTCGTGGAAGCTTGCGCTCTCTTCATGACCTGGACGTTTGCCTTGCGCTCCGAGACGCTCGATCAAGCGCCCGAGAGCTGGATTGCTCTCGACGACGTAGTCGCCCATTCCCCTCCAATGCCGCGGTGACCTCTCGCAATCCCGCCAGCAAATGCAGTGTGCACTTGCGGCCTTCACAGCGCATGGGACAAAGAGACCATTTGGAGGGGAGACGGTGCAGAGACGCTCGGGGCCGCGGGAGAAGCACCTTGCCACTGGAGACCCTTGGACCGGCGTACGGGTGCAGCCCAGCCTCTTTGTCCCGCTGCGCGCAGAAGGGGCCCGAAGGCCCCTTCGCACGACTGCCTCGCCATGACTGCTCCAGAGAGTACCAGTCAGCAGTTCTCACCTGACGACCGTTCTCCGCTGGCGCCCTGGGTCTGGTCCCCGCTCCATAGTTCACCCCGGCGCACCCTCTCTGTTCGATGTGGAACTTCCTCACTTCGAGAGCGATCAAGTCAGCTCTCGACATGGAACAAACGCCAAGTCCCAGGGACACCCTTCAATTCGTGTTCGCCGCGATCCTGAAACTCGATACCCGAGCCAACCACGAGGTCCTTGACGGTGCTCGAGACGAGTACTTCGCCCGGTACCGCCAGTGAATTCGAGTCGAGCGGCGATGTGAACGGCGAGGCCCCCGAGATCGTTGCCTCTCACCTCGCACTCACCGGTATGGAGACCCACACGCAGCTCGATACCGTGAGCTCGTGTGGCATCGATGATCGCTTGGCCACAGCGAATCGCTCGAGCCGGACCGTCGAATGAGACAACGAAGCCATCTCCGGTTGTATTGATTTCCCGGCCTCGGAAAAACCGCAGTTGTTCGCGGACAATTTGATCATGGCGATCCAACAGTGACCGCCATCGTTGATCACCTAGCGAAGCCGCACGTTCGGTCGATCCGACGATGTCGGTGAAGAGAACAGAGACCAGCACCCGGTCGATATCGGATGCTGGTCTCGTACCCGTCAGGAATTCGGCGACTTCGTCGAACACGACGGTCCGCTGGCCGAAGATCAACATGTCTTGGCCCGGCAACGCGACGAACTTGGATCCCTCAATGTGCTCGGAGATGTAACGCCCCATGGCACTGGGCAAGAAGCTTGGATTGTCGGCGCTTAGGACAAGCGTGGGCACTCGTATGAGCGGGAGCACCTGGCGAACATCGAGGTTTCGAAGCAGATAGTCGTATTGTGCCGCAGCGGTTCTCGGGGTGACCGACGCCCGGAAGAGCGGAGCGAGGGCATCGCGCCGCGCCGCTTCTTCGGCACCGGCTGCACCCGCAATCGAGAGGAACTCTGGTGTACCCCAATGGGTTCGGACGAATTCGACAACGAAATCGAGCGCCTCAGGTGTGAATCCGATCGGATAGTCGTCAGCGATGAGATAACGGGCACTGGTATTACAAAGCACCAGCGAATCGACCCGCTCGGGATGTGCTGCGGCGTAAAGCACGGCGATCGGACCGCTGTCGACCGTCGCGAGAATGGATGACCGCTTTGACCCGACCTCGTTGAGCACGCTCTCGATGTCTTCCGTCCACTCCTCCCAAGTTGGTATGGCGTTTCGAGGCACACCGTCAGATCCTCCTGTGCCTCGTCGATCGAAAAAGATCAAGCGGCGCAGTGACGCCAACTGTTTGAGGAACCCGGCAATGTCGGGGTTCTCCCACGCCATCTCGACGTGACTGCCAAGCCCGTTGAAGAACAGAAGGTCGGAAGGTCCGTCTCCGAGGACCTGGTAGGCCACGTCAGCATCTCCGACGGCTACGTACTTGGTGTCCGGCCGGCTCATGGAACACGCAGTCTGACCCGTGATCCAACCGAATGCTGAGTCTCTTCTTCGGCGAGGCACGTCACCAGCGATCAAGCGTAGACATTGCTCAAATCGTGAAGGTTGCCCCCGAGGGCATCGCACAGTCCGGCGCGTGCATCAGCTCACAGGTCGAGCGATGGCGTCTATCACGCAGCGTTTGGCGATCTAACCCTCCAAAGGTCGAGGAACGACCCAAGGACCGCCCCAAGGGTGCCCGCCCGCCCGAGGCCGGCGTTTGGGGGCTCTCCGCGAGGCATCATGACGCTCAGATCCCAACGGTGTGGCGGCCACCCTCGAGCCACGTTTGTAGTGCCGGATCGAGAGCCGACACGGAGGTCTCGTACAGCGCGAGATCATCGGAGTTCAACACACCGCGCCATCGACCGTTGTCGCCCTTGTAGAAGAAGCTGTCTGCGCCGCCCTTCCACACCATCGCCATGGGGTCGTCGAAGTGACGTGCTTCCCTGCGCATGGCGTCGAATCCGACTGTTGCGAGCAAGGCAGGCCAGGAATCCTGGCTGACATCTATGCCGCAGAAATCGGCGATCCGCCGCATCTCAGCCTCGGGGTGGGCTCTGAGATCACCGAAGTGGACGAGCAATACGTTGGGAAGCTCTCGTACCGCCCACCAGGTCGATAAATGGTGGTGATGTGACCAGAATGGCCAGCCATCGGTTTCCCACTCGAACCATCCCTCGCTCACCCACCGAGGCCACAACTCGCGTGGCGTCGCCGGGCAACGAGGGAATTCCGGCCCCGGCCGGTCAGGGTCGTTGAAGAGTTCGAACATCATGTCGGTGTAGGACGAATAGTGGTTGAACAACGACATGAAGACGTCGCGGGTGTCACGGCCCACGACGATGTACTTGGACTGTGGGAAGAACCGGAGACCATCAGCGGCCAGATGGCTCTTTATGAACCTTCGATGACGCTGTGCCTCGAGACGATCGAGAATCGGTTGGAGAGGTCCCATGAACCGTGAGTCGACCCACGGCGAAATTTCGCTCAATCTCGCCGGCAGGGGCTCTGGTCCGAGGATCAGGGCAGCGAGGATGCGCTGCGTCCAGGTCGTCCCCGCCTTGTACGCCGTCGTGACGAAGATGTCGTCGTCACGTGGCACGAAGTGGTCCCAACGGGTGCTGTCGAGATGGTGGTTGCGGTACTCCCGGGTTCGCTCGGGTGGTTCGAGCCTCATGGGAGCACATCATCTCACGAGGCCATTCTTGGAGAGCCCTTCGTTAACGTCGTAACTTCAGCAATCCAAGGCCCCAGGTGGGGCAGCGCCCACGTCAGCCGTATCCCCGCCCTTCACAGGGAAGTCGTAGATCGCCACCCCGCATCCGGCCCCAAAAGGCATCACGATTCCAACGTTTGGGGTTCCCGCGACGATTATCTCGTTCCCGTGTATGGGCTGAAAACAGACCAAGACCTCGCCGAGCGAGAGCTGGGCGAGGTTGTAGCTCGGAAGCGGCAGTTGGCAGACGTCCGTCAGGGCGGTCGTCACTGGCGTCACCACGTCGGGAGTGCCCGTCGGCAGCGGCTCGACCAAGTTGGTGGGATAGTCGTTTACGTAGACGGAGTCAGTGGACGACGCAGCAGACGCCGGCGCCGAGCTGAAGAGGATCGTCCCGCCGACGGCGAGAAGGAGTGGGATCGCCGCCTGAGCACATCGCCTCGGCACACGAAACCCTGTCGAGCAGGACGAGCGTTCCCGGCGTGAAACCATCGGATCTTCCTTCCGTCTGGTTCCCCCGACTTACCAACGCCGCGGTCGCCAAATTCCTACGCGGGCTCCGGGCGGCGTAGGAATCTGGGACCGGAGCGGGTGTCCCATAAGTGCCTCGTACGAGGGCAGGGTTGTGAATCGGAACTCCGTCGAGCGGAGTGACCCACAGCTCCGACGATCTCGTCGTCCGGATCCTCAGCAGTTGGCGCCGTCGCCAGGAACGGACGTCGGCCACCACTGCGCCACCCAGGCTTCCCAAGAGCCGAAACCTTCCGGTGGAGGGTCGATCTCCGCGGCTCTCGAGCTCCGCGGCGTCGGGCGGCTGGAAAACTCGCCGCCACCCTTCGAGGTCCGTCTTGGTCATGGCAAAGGCGGTGGGGGCGTCGGCCACGGGGCGGCCCAGCACCCGCCGCCATTGCTCCTCCTCGTCGACGGGCAGGTAGACGAGCTCGCTGGTTGCTCCGACGGAGGCTGCCAACGCTCGCAGCGCTGAGCGTTCATCTCTGCCCCACACGCCGAAGTCCAGCACGACGTTGACCCTGATTCTCAGTGCGGACAGCGCGAGCCAGATCAAGCGGCCCTCCATGACGTTGCGTTTGCCCTCGGGCTGCTCTTGTCCGAAGAGTGGGATCATCCATTCGTCGGGAGTCAGCCGCAGCGCGTTCCAGGCTGATGCAAGCTCACGAGCCCGGCTCGTCTTGCCCGCGGCGGGAAGGCCGACCATCACGAACATCTTGGGTGCACCGCCTGCACCCGGCTCCGAGTCTTCCGGCACGCTCGGACGGTACCGCCCCTCACCCAATGGCGCCGACAACCGACCGCAGGGGACTCGGTCAGTCCGGTCACCGTCTCGGTCCTTCGGGACACCCGAATTGGCTAGACAGGCGCGATGGAAACCACCGACCAGCGGGCCGTGGCCGAGGCGCTGTATCGCTACGCGACCGGTGTCGACCGGCGCGACTGGGCGCTGTATCGGTCGCTGTTCACCGACACGGTGACCATCGACTTCTCGAGCTTCGACCCCGCCCTTGCTCCTCGGGTGATGAGTGCCGACGAGTGGATGGCCGGGCTCGTACCGCTGTTCACCGGCCTCGCCTCCTCTCAGCACACGATGACGAATCCCCGCGCCACCGTGGACGGCGACGCGGCCACGATCACGATGGACGTGCAGGCACATCACGTCCACCACGCCGACGATCCGGCGTCCTGGTACACGGTCGGCGGCTACTACGAGGACACCCTCGTGCGCGTCGACGGCGGATGGCTGCTGAGCGGCGTGCGCCTGACGGTCACCTGGCGGGCGGGCGATCCGGCGATCATGGAACTCGCCCGTGCCGACGGGATCCGCCTTCTGGGCAGTTGACGAGACGGTGTCGCCAGCGGCCCTAGGACGGCGCCAGCAGACGATCGGGTCACCCTGACCGCCCCAGATCGGCGGTGCCGGTTCGCGGTGATCCGGCTGTGGCGGAGCTTCTGGAGGTAGCCGGACGGCTAGGGGGCGAGCGCTTAGGAAGATCGAACCGGGGTATGGAACTCCGTTGGTGAATCGGACGATCGAGATCCATGCGTGGCTTCTCGCCGCGCTGCTCATCGGGATCTTGGGCCTACTCGCACTGCTCCTTGTATTGCTCCACGTGCATGCGGGAGACGTGGCCTACATCGCGCATACGCACAGGCCGATCATCGTCGTGCCCACCCGTGCCCCGCTCGGGATAGCGACGTAACTGCCGCCTAACGCACGACGCTGTTCGCGATCAAGAGCCCGAGCCGGGCCAGCGACACCCTTACGACCCGTAGACGGTCCGCATCACCTCGGAGATCGTCGTCGTGTCGTGCACCACGAGGTTCATCGCCTCGTCGCGCAGCGTGCGCATCCCCTGCTTCTGGGCCATGCGGCGCAGCTCGTCCTGCGTGGCCCAGCCCACGACGAGGCGCTTCATCTCCGGCGTCATGTGCAGCAGCTCGTAGATGCCGATGCGGTCCAGGTAGCCGATGCCGCCGCAGAAGTTGCACCCCGTGCCGCGCCAGAAATCCGACTTGGCCACGCCACCGCCGTGCTCCTCGAAGAAGGCGAGCTCCTCGGCCGAGGGCGTGTACTTGGTCTTGCACGACGGGCAGATCCGCCGCAGCAGACGCTGGCCGACCACGCCGACCACCGACGAGGAAATCAGGAACGACTCGATCCCCATGTCCAAGAACCGGTGCAGCGCCGAGACCGAGTCGGTGCCGTGCACCGACGACAGGACGAAGTGCCCGGTCAACGCCGACTGCACCGCGATCCGGGCCGTCTCGACGTCACGGATCTCACCGACGAGAATGACGTCGGGGTCCTGGCGCAGGATCGCCTTCAGACCGGTGGCGAAGGTCAACCCGGCCGACTCGTTCGTCTGGATCTGGCTCAGCATCGGGAACACGAACTCGACCGGGTCCTCGATCGTCATGACCTTGCGGTCGCGGTCGGCGATCTCGCTCAAAGTGGCGTACAACGTCGTCGTCTTGCCCGAACCCGTCGGACCCGCACACAAGACGAGGCCGAAGGGCGAGCGGACCATCTTGGCGAACGTCTCGTGGGTGTCGACGGGCATGCCGAGCTCAGCGAGCCGCAACACGGAACGGTTCTTGTCCAGGATCCGCATGACGCAGCTCTCGCCCCAGATCGTGGAGACCGTCGCCACGCGCACGTCGGTGTCCACGCCGTCGACGTTCGAGGTGAACTGGCCGTCCTGCGAGCGGCGCTTCTCGACGATGTCGATGCCGGCCATGATCTTGATGCGGCTCACCAGCCCCATGCCCATCGTCGAGGGCAGCTCCAACACGTCCTTCAACGCGCCGTCGATGCGGAAGCGGACGAAGACGGCGTCCTGCGAGGGCTCAATGTGCACGTCCGACGCCCGGTCGCGGATCGCCTGCGTCAAGATGCTGTCGACGACCTGGACGACCGGTGCGTTCACGTTCACGGCTTCCGTCTTGTCCGCCGCGCGCGCGTCGCGCTTTCGGGTCCCCTCCACGGCCTCGAAGGCCTGCACCATCTTGCCGACGCCGCCGATGGCCTGGTAGCTGCGGTCGATGGCCCAGCGAATGTCGCTCATCGGCGCGAGCTGCAGCCGCACGGAGTGGCCGGTGGTCTCGGTCAGCAGGAAGCGCAGGTCGTCGCTCGGCTGGGCCACCGCCACGCGCAGGCCGTCCGCGTCCAGATGCACGGGGATCGCCAAGTGCTCACGAGCCAGCTGCTCGGGCACCAGCGCCAATGCCGCCGGGTCGGGGGCGTCGCGCCGCAGGTGCGTCACGGGCATGTCGAAGTAGTCCGCCAGCGCGTCCACGAGGCTCCGCTCGTCCAACGCGCCGATGTCCACGAGCAGCTCGCCCAGGCGCTTGTTCGACGTCGACTGCATCGACAGCGCGGTCGCGATCTGCTCGTCGGTGACCAGCCCGCGCTTGACGAGGACCTGCCCGAGCATTCCCTTGCGCGGACGCGGCGGCGCCCCGCCTGTCCCGCCATCGCCGCTCGGCACCGGCGCCGGCGCCGCGGCAGGCGTGCCCGCTCCGTTCTCCGTCACGCCATTCGATGACGGCCCGGTCTCACCGGTCTCCTCGGCCGAGACGGCCAGGACCCCGGCCAGCACCTTCTCGGGCGCCTCGGGCTCCTGCACCTCGTCGAGCACGACGTCGTCGGACGCCGGAACGTTCCCCTTGCGGCGCATCTTCATCTGAGCTCCGATCCATCGACGGGGGCACGCGACGCGACACGCCTGCATTCCCCCTCTACGCCAGTTGAAATCGGCAGGAATTGGGCAGTCCTTGAGCATTGCCTCGGGCTTCTGGGAACGGCCGCCCCGGCTGGCCCGGAGCCGTCCCGGCGGCACCCACCTGACCTGCGACAACCAGCCTCACCTGCACCTATGGTGTGTCGATGTCTCGGCGCCACCCCACGAGGGGACAGCGGTTCGACGGCCAGGTGGCGGTCGTGACGGGCGCCTCGAGCGGCATCGGCCGCTCCCTGGCTCTCGTGCTCGCCACCCGCGGCGCGACGGTCGTCGGCCTGGCCCGGCGCAAGGACCTCCTCGACGAGCTCCAGCCTGAACTCGGCCGCCACACCCCCGAGAGCGAGACCGTCGTGTGCGACGTCGGTGACCCCGATGCCCTCCGGGACGCGCTGGGTTCCGCCGAGGACCGGCACGGCCGCATCGACCACCTGGTCAACAACGCGGGCATCGACCTCATGCTGCCGGTGACCGGCCTGGACGCTGCCGCACCCCCGCCGGACCCGGCCACGGTGCGCAAGGTCTTCGACGTCAACTTCTTCTCCACCGTCACCGGGACGCTCGCAGTGCTGCCGGGCATGCTCGAGCGGGGAAGGGGTGTCATCGTCAACGTGTCATCCGATTCCACGCGGGCCCCTGAACCGAAGCAAGGCGGTTACGCCGCGTCGAAAGCCGCTATCTCGGCCTTCAGCGAGTCCATCGCGCACGAAGTGGCGCCGGGCGGCGTCCACGTGCACGTCCTGTACCCCGGATGGGTGCCCACTGCCATGGGGCTGTCGGGCAACGAGGACGGCGGGTCGCTGCCGCCCAAGGCGGTGCGACGCACAGCCGAGGGCGTCGCCAACCTGACGGCGGATCGGATGGGTGGCCCACGCATCGACATCAACGCCGCGCGGTTGCCGCTGCTCGCCCCGATCGCCCGAACGATCGCGCCGCGGGCGTACCAGATGAGCATGCGTCGCATGAACACGACCGGTTAGGCAAAGCGGCTCTCGGAGATGGATCTGGCTGACCTCCTCGCGCTGCCCGGTGTAGAGGAGGTGTACGAGCTCCGCTCGGCCGTCGGTTTCATGGCCCTGCACGGCGGTTCCCAGGACCGCGGCACCCACGAGATCGCGAGCCGGGCCGCCGAGCTAGCCGGGGCCTCGTACTACGCCATCGTCCAGCCACCGGACCTCCGCGTCCATCTCACGTCCCGGCGACACGACCCCGAGCAGTCGCAGGCGATGCAGGCGTTCCTCGGCCATGTGGAGGTCGCCATCTCCGTGCACGGGTTCGGACGCGACGGCTTCAACGTCTACGTCGGTCCCGGATCCGCACCGGTGATCGAGCCCTACGGCCCGGCGTTGCGCGGGCGTCAGACCGGACCGCTCCGGGGCATCATCGTCGGCGGCCTCAACGCCGCGCTAGTGGAAGTGGCGTGCCAGCTCCTCGGCGATCGCTTGCCGGACTACCACGCTGGGTCCGAACGCGTCCGCCTCGGTTTCCATCCCCGCAATCCCGTCAACCTGCCGGCTGCACACGGCGTCCAGATCGAGCTGCCTCCCGCCCTGCGTGGGATCGGCGATCTCGGCGAGGACCTCGTGCTCCGTCAGGACGGGATCGTCACCGAGGTGATCGCGGCCCTTGTCGAATTGGCGGACCGGGCGGACCGGATCTGCGCCGGCGAGAGCAGCCGCGCCACCTAGAAGCCTCGGGCGGGCCGTCTTTGCGGCATCATGCTTTGCGTGGAGTGGCCGCCCGACGTCCAATACGCGCGGAGCACTGACGGAACCAGTCTTGGCTACGCGGTGCTGGGCAAGGGGGACCGCAGCGTCCTGGCTGCCATAGGCCTTGGCACGAACCTGGGGATCGACATCAACGAGGAGCCTGGCGTCGTCCGCTGGTACGAGCGGCTTGCGGCGATCGGTCGTCTCATCATTTATGACCAGCGTGGCGCCGGGGTGTCAGATCCCATCGCTCTGAACGAGCTACCCACCATCGAACAGATCGCAGAGGACATGGAGGCGGTGCTCGATGCCGCCGGCTCCGACCACGCATCGGTCGTCGCCACCACCTCTCTCGGTCCCGCGGCGATGCTCTTTGCGGCCATGAACCCCGAGCGGGTCTCAGCACTGGTTCTCTACGGAACCTACGCCCGCATGCGGGCCGCGTCGGACTACCCCGAGGGGATACCGGGCGACGTGCTGGAGGGCTTTGTCGAGTTCTCCCGTTCCGCCTGGGGCACCGGAGCGATGATCCAACTTCTCGCTCCGAGCCGAGCCGGCGACCCTGCCTACCGAGAGCAGTTCGCCCGGCTCGAAAAGCTGACGATCAGCCCGACCCAGTCGGCGATCCTCGGGCAGATCGGCATCGAGTACGACGTTCGCCACATCCTCGGGTCGATCAGCACGCCGACGCTGGTCATCCACCGCTCGGGCGACCGCTTCGTGTCGGTGGCCCACGGTCGATACCTGGCCGAACACATTCCCGGTGCCCGATTGATGGAGGTGGAGGGCGAGGACCATGCCTTCCACTGCGGCGACGTCGACCCGATCTTGGACGGGATCGACGAAATTCATCACGGGTCAGCGATCGGCTCCGTCATTGAGTCGCGTGCTCGCAACGGTGCTCTTCACTGACATCGTCGGCTCGACAGAAGCAATCACGCAACTGGGGGACCAGCGCTGGCGTGCCTTGCTGGACCGCCACGACCGCACTGGGCAACGGCAACTCGATCGGTTCGGTGGCACCTTGGTGAAGACAACGGGTGACGGACTTATGGCAACGTTCGACGGCCCGACCAAGGCCGTCCTGTGCGCTGCCGCGATCCGCGACGCCGTCAGCGTGCTGGGGTTGGAGGTACGGGCCGGAATCCATACGGGCGAGGTCGAAGTGAGGGGCGACGACATCGGAGGGATCGCCGTGCACATCGCGGCTCGGATCGCCGCGTTGGCCGGACCCGGTGAAGTCGTGGTTTCTCGGACGATCACCGATCTCGTCGCCGGTTCAGGCATGGAGTTCGACGACCGCGGTCACCACGAGCTGAAAGGCCTCCCCGGCACCTGGAACCTCTACGCCCTCAGGAGCTGACTGGCCCGAAGGTTGGCCCTAGAAGTAAATGATCGACTTGGCCCGCTCGGTGACCTCGTCGATGTCGTCCGTCCAGGCTCCCGTCGAGAGGTACTTCCAGCCCCCGTCGGCCGACACCACGACGATCGACGCTTCGACGCCGGGCTCGAGGGACGACGCGCACTTCACCGCGCCGGCCAAGGCGGCGCCCGACGAGATCCCCGCGAACACGCCCACCTCGGTGAGGCGGCGCGTCCATTCGATCGACTCCCGGGGCCGCACGACCGTCTTGCGATCGAGGAGCTCTGCCCCACCCAGGTCCTCGAAGATGGGCGGGATGTACCCGTCGTCGAGGTTCCGCAGACCGTCCACCATCTCACCTGCCGGCGGCTCGACGGCCCAGATCGACACCGCGTCACCGAGCTTCTCCCGCAGGAAACGACCGGCCCCCAGCAAAGTCCCCGACGTCCCGAGGCCCGCCACGAAATGGGTGATCCCGGGGCAGTCGCGCAAAATCTCCGGACCCGTCCCCTCGTAGTGCGCCTTGGGGTTGGCCGGGTTGCCGTACTGGTAGAGGAACACCCACTCTGGATGCTCCTCGGCCAGACCACGGGCCATGCGGACGGCCCCGTTGGACCCCTCGGGCCCCGGCGACTCGATGATCTCGGCCCCCCACAGCTCCAGCAACTGGCGGCGCTCGATCGAGACGGCCGTCGGCATCACGGCCTTGAGGCGGTAGCCCTTCACCCGGCACACCATGGCGAGGCCGATGCCGGTGTTGCCCGACGTCGGCTCCATGAGCACCTGGTCGGGCTTGCCCGGCACGAGCACACCGCGGGCCTCCGCGTCCTCCACCATCGACAAGGCGACGCGGTCCTTCACCGAGCCACCGGGGTTCTGCCCCTCGAGCTTCATGTAGATGCGCGCGGCGGGGTTCGGGCTCAGCGCTGAGATGTCGACCAGGGGCGTGTTGCCGATCAGGTCGAGGACAGAAGCGGCGAGGGCCATGCGGGGCTGGTGGCTCGAATTCGGGCTCGGCTCGGGACCGTGCCGTCAGCCGCCCGCGACGGCGGGGAGGATGGACACCTCCGCGCCATCCTTGACCGGCGTGTCGAGGCCCTGGAGATAGCGGACGTCGTCGTCGTCGACGTAGACGTTCACGAACTTGTGCAGCGTCCCGTCGTCGGTGAGCACCTGGCCCGCCATGCCCGGGTATTCGGCGACCAGCTTGGAGAGCACCTCGCCCACGGTGGCGCCGTCGACGGTGGCGACGCTCACGCCGCCGGCGTGGCTGCGCAGGACGGTCGGTAGGCGGACTTCGACGGCCACGGGGCCTCCTCGCTCAGTGCTCTGGGTCTCGGTGCTCGACCAAATGATGTGGCAACAGAGCTGGCCGGACCGATTGTTGACCGATTCGGTAACGATTCTACAAGCCAGTGGCCGAGCCGAGGTCCAGGCCGGGGACGTCGAGGCCCGGGACCTCCACCGGCTCCTCGGTAATCCGCCCGTCCACAATCCCGTAACTGCGCACGACCGGGTGGGTGTCGCGCAGCGAGACGAGCACGTAGTGCCAGCCCGGGTCGGTCGCCTGGGCCACGTCGGTCGGCGAGGGGTAGGCGTCGGTGTGGGTGTGCGAGTGGAACACGCCCATGATGTCGGCGCCGAGCTCCCGGGCGGCCCGGTCGACCTTGAGCATGTCCTTGGGGTCGATCTCGTAGACCATGGCCGACGCCGCCGCGTTGGGCGTCGGGAAGAGGTGGCCGACCTCGTCGGCTCCGTAGGACCCGACCAGGAGGCCGCACGCCTCGTCGGGCAGACCGGCCAGGCAGTGGGCGACCATCTCCATGTAGAGGTCCTTCGGCAAGCGGAGCACCGCTGGACAGTACCCTCGTATCCCTTATGGCCAGGGCGAAGAAGCAGATCGCCAAGCGGGCGGCCGCCCGCGAGGAGCGCAGCGGCGACCGCACGGTCGCCACGAACCGGCGCGCCCGGCGCGAGTACGAGTTCCTCGAGACGTTCGAGGCCGGCATCGTGCTGCAGGGCTCGGAGGTGAAGTCGCTGCGGGACGGCAATGCGCAGCTGAACGAGGCCTACGCCCGGGTCGACGGTGGCGAGCTGTGGCTCTTCCAGCTCCACATCCCGCCCTGGCAGTTCGCCACGGGGTTCGGGGCGCATGACCCGGACCGGAAGCGCAAGTTGTTGGTGCATCGAGCGCAGATCGACGAGCTGCTGGGCAAGACCCAGCAGCAGTCGCTGACGCTCATTCCGGTGTCGCTGTACTTCCGCGACGGCAAGGCCAAGGTGCAGATGGCCCTGGCCAAGGGCCGCCGGCTCTACGACAAGCGGAACCTGATCATGGCGCGCGACGCCGAGCGGGAGGCCGCCCGGGCGACCAAGGAGATGGGCCGCTGGAGCGGTTGAGAGCCGCGCCCCATCCGCGACTCGGAGGTTGCCGTCGGTGAAGATTTGGCCGAGGCAAACGGAGCGATGGCCAAGCACAGTGCGGGGGCGCACCGGGTAAAGAGTCACAAGCGCGCCGACATCGAGGGGCTGCGTGCCGTCGCCATCCTCGCCGTCGTCGCCTACCACTGCGGCCTGCCGGTGCCGGGAGGGTACGTCGGTGTCGACGTCTTCTTCGTCATCTCGGGCTACCTGATCACGTCGCTGTTGTGGAAGGAGCTCTCGGGCGACGGGCGTCTGTCCTTCGCCGGGTTCTACGCACGGCGCGCCCGCCGGCTCCTGCCTTCGGCCGTGCTCGTCATCGTGGCGACCGTGCTGGTGTCCATCGCCGTCACCGGTCCGCTCATGGCGACCGCCGTCGCCAAGGACGCGGTGGCCTCCGCGCTCTATGTCGGCAACTACCGCTTCGCGTTCCAGGCGACCAACTATCTGAGCTCGCAGGGGCCCGTGTCGCCCCTGCAGAACTATTGGTCGCTCGGCGTCGAGGAGCAGTTCTATCTGCTGTGGCCGGCCCTGCTGCTCGTGGGGTTCCTCGTCGGGCGCCGCATCCTGGGGCGCGGTCGCGGTCGTGGCCGTCACCGGCGCGCGGCTCGGGCGGCACGCCCCGGCCCCGTGCTCTTCGTGCTGGCCCTCGTCGCGGTCCTGTCCTTCTGGTTGTGCGTCTCCTTGACGCACGCGAACCAACCCTGGGCCTTCTTCTCGCTGCCGACGCGGGCATGGGAGCTGGCGCTCGGCGGTTCCGCGGCTCTGGCCGTGCGCGAGGGACGGCGCTTCCCGCCCTGGGCGGCGGCGCTGCTCGGGTGGGCGGGCCTCGCCGCCGTGGGCTGGTCGCTCTTCGCCTTCAACGCCCAGACCCCGTTCCCCGGCCCCGCTGCGCTCGTGCCGGTGGCGGGGACGGCCGCCGCACTCGTGGCGGGTACCCGCGCCATGCGCTTCGGGCCCTCGGGCCTGCTCGGACTGTCTCCGATGCGCACCATCGGCACCGTCTCCTACACCTGGTACCTGTGGCACTGGCCGGTGTTGATCCTGGCCCCCTACGTCGTCGGCCATGCGCTGAACCTCGCGCAGAACGTCGGCCTGGGGTTGTTCAGCCTCGTCCTGGCCGGCGTCACCACGGTGTTGGTGGAGCAGCCGGCGCTGCGCTCCACCTGGCTGTCGGCGCAGCGGACGCGCAGTCTCCTGGTCGGCGGCGCCATCAGCCTGGGCGCGGCGGCCATGGCGGTCTTGGTGGTCGTGGAGGTACCGCCACCCGTGGGCAGCGGTTCCGCCGCGGTCACCCACCTGTCGGCGGCGCAGGACCCCCGGACCCGATCGGCGACGTCGGCCACGGTCCCGCCCGCGGTCGCCACGGCGGACGGGCTGGACGCACAGGTCAACCGGCAGGTCTACGCGTCGCTGGCCAACCCGGACGTACCCGCCAACCTCTCGCCCTCGCTCACCGACGCGGCGTCGGACCTGCCGGTGCCCGAAGACAACGGGTGCCTCAACGGGTACACCGACGCCGCCGTGCACTCCGTGCGTCTACGGGGACACCAGCTCGGCGACGAGCATCGTGCTCTTCGGCGACTCGCATGCGCTGCAGTGGTTCCCGGCCATCGACAGCCTGGCGAAGCAGCAGAACGACGCCGTGGTCGTGATGACCAAGGCGACGTGCCCGCCGATCGACGTCTCGGTCTACAACCCGACGCTCGGACGGACCTACACCGAGTGCGACAGGTGGAAGAGCGCCGAGCTGGCGCGGATGGCCAGGCTGCACCCGGCGGTGGTGATCCTCGGCTTCTCCCGCGAGTACGGCATCCCCGACGACCACGTCGTCGTCGACGGTCAGGCGTGGCTGTCCGGACTGAGCGAGATGATCGGCACGATTCAGAACTCGACGGGCGCCCGCGTCGTCCTCATGGGCGACGACCCGTACCCCCAACAGAGCGTGCCCCAGTGCCTCAGCGTGCACCTGTCGAACACGCCGGCCTGCTCGATCCCCAAGCACTACCCGTACTACAACCCCGGCGGGATCGGCCAGGAGCAGGCCGTCGCCTCGTCGACCGGCGCCGGCTACGTCGACACGGACCCGTGGTTCTGCATCTCGACCACCTGCACCGTGATCGTGGGCAACCTGCTCGTCTACCGCGACGACAACCACATCACTGCGTCCTACGCCAGCTGGCTCACCCCGGCGATCGGCGCCCAGCTCGAGATCGCGACCGGCGGGACGTTCTGACCAGGCCCGGCGGACGCCGGGTCACATCGCCCGTAGAATGGGCGGGCCGACCAGGTTGGTCGGCAACCCAGACATGGGGGTGATTGGTTTCGACTTCGGTCGTCAAGGTAGGAGAAGCGAGCCGTGGTCTCCGGAACCACGTTAAAGAGCCGGAACCAAAAACAAACGCCGAGCCTCAGCTCGCGCTCGCTGCTTAAGTAGCGACGTCCGCCCGGTCCCCGCCCTACGGATCGGAATACGGGCGTCATCTAGTAGGGCTTACTCAGCACTTCACACCAACTGAGCGCTGAGGAAATCTTCGTTGGTTACGGGGCGACATCGTCGCCGGCAGTAGTGCCGCCCCCGACAATCTTCTGCCGGCTGCGCTCGGAGAAGGCCTACTGCGGCTCCGGAGGACGCGGGTTCGAATCCCGCCACCTCCAAGAGCGGTTCGGCTGCGCCCGCAGATCGGAACGCTGTTGGAGGTGCGCCGACGCCTCGCGGGACACAGCCAGGACACGAAAAGACATGCGACCCGTGTCCCAGTTCCTGGATCGCGCACTGTCTGTGAGACGTGCCGAACACGTCAAAGGTGCTCGAATGTGCTGTTCGGGACGCGCTCGGTGGTCGTTGCAGATTGGACCGCGCTGTTATGGGTGGTTGGTCAGGTTTACAACGGCTAGCGAGCCAGCGGTCGTCTACAAACTCCGGCCCTCGCGATGACGGTCAGCTGGTCACCGTCAGCTTGGTGGCGCTCGTGCCACTGGAGCCACCCAAGTTCGCGTCACCGGCGTAGGTAGCGGATACCGAGTACGAACCTACTGGCAGGGCACTTTTGGCGATCACGCAACTACCTGTGCCAGCGTTGAGCGTGATGGTGCAGGTGGCAGAGCCGACCTTCACGGTCACTTGGTTGCCGTTGGGCACCGCCTCACCGTTGTGGGTCGTGACGGTAACGGTGAAGACCGCCGCTGATTCGTTGCCACGGGTGACTTTCGTCGGTGACGCCGAGACCTTTGTGGTCGTCGTGTCCACGGTCACCGAAAGACGCGTGGCTGGCGTGGAACTGGAAGCCGTGTAGACGTACCCGGTGTTCGATGACGAGGTCGTGCTCGGCGTGTATGTGGCGAATACGTCGCTGTAAGAGCCGACGGGGAGCTCACTTGCGGTAAGCGAGCAGATCGCAGTCGCGCTGTCGGTGCTTTTCTCGACCAAGATTTGACTGCACAGTTTGGTCGAGGAGTTGTAGACGGTCAGAGTGCCCTCGGGATAGCCGTCGCCAGACTGGCCGGTGACGGTGACCGTGAAGGTCTCGGAGTTCTCGGCCCCGTAGGTGACGGAGGTTTTCGACAGGCTGAGGCCCGTCGTCGTCGTCTCAGGCAGGGTGTTGGCCGTCCACCGGGCATAGATCGTGAGGGACGCCGTCGGTGAGTACGAGGCACCGCCGACACCAACGAGCGTGCCGCTCGAGGCGGCGGTGTACCAGCCAGAGAACGTATAGCCCGTGCGCGTCGGCGTCGGCAGGGTAAGTGCGCTACCCCCAACCGTGAAGTTCGCCGACGCCGGGCTTCCCGTGCCGCTCTCGTAGTTGTACGTCACGGTGTAGACGATCGGGGCCCACTGGGCGGTCAAGACGATGGGCGTGCCGCCACTGGCGAGGGTGTAGGTGGCGCCGGCGGCGTAGGTGACGCTGCCGTCGCTCCACCCCGCGAAGGTGTGGCCCGGGTCAGAGAAGGTGTTGGCGGCCAAGGTGACGGTGGTGCCGTCGAGCCCCGAGCCCGCGGCCGGGGCGCTGCCGCTGCCGGTGCCCGGCGCGTAGGAGTAGGCGTCGTTGATCGGCGCCCACTGGGCGGTCAAGACGATGGGCGTGCCGCCACTGGCGAGGGTGTAGGTGGCGCCGGCGGCGTAGGTGACGCTGCCGTCGCTCCACCCCGCGAAGGTGTGGCCCGGGTCAGAGAAGGTGTTGGCGGCCAAGGTGACGGTGGTGCCGTCGAGCCCCGAGCCCGCGGCCGGGGCGCTGCCGCTGCCGGTGCCCGGCGCGTAGGAGTAGGCGTCGTTGATCGGCGCCCACTGGGCGGTCAAGACGATGGGCGTGCCGCCACTGGCGAGGGTGTAGGTGGCGCCGGCGGCGTAGGTGACGCTGCCGTCGCTCCACCCCGCGAAGGTGTGGCCCGGGTCAGAGAAGGTGTTGGCGGCCAAGGTGACGGTGGTGCCGTCGAGCCCCGAGCCCGCGGCCGGGGCGCTGCCGCTGCCGGTGCCCGGCGCGTAGGAGTAGGCGTCGTTGATCGGCGCCCACTGGGCGGTCAAGACGATGGGCGTGCCGCCACTGGCGAGGGTGTAGGTGGCGCCGGCGGCGTAGGTGACGCTGCCGTCGCTCCACCCCGCGAAGGTGTGGCCCGGGTCAGAGAAGGTGTTGGCGGCCAAGGTGACGGCGGTGCCGTCGAGCCCCGAGCCCGCGGCCGGGGCGCTGCCGCTGCCGGTGCCCGGCAGCGTAGGAGTAGGCGTCGTTGATCGGGCGCCCACTGGGCGGTCAAGACGATGGGCGTGCCGCCACTGGCGAGGGTGTAGGTGGCGCCGGCGGCGTAGGTGACGCTGCCGTCGCTCCACCCCGCGAAGGTGTGGCCCGGGTCAGAGAAGGTGTTGGCGGCCAAGGTGACGGTGGTGCCGTCGAGCCCCGAGCCCGAGGCCGGGGCGCTGCCGGTGCCGGTGCCCGGCGCGTAGGAGTAGGCGTCGTTGATCGGGGCCCACTGGGCGGTCAAGACGATGGGCGTGCCGCCACTGGCGAGGGTGTAGGTGGTGCCGGCGGCGTAGGTGACGCTGCCGTCGCTCCACCCCGCGAAGGTGTGGCCCGGGTCAGAGAAGGTGTTGGCGGCCAAGGTGACGGTGGTGCCGTCGAGCCCGAGCCCGAGGCCGGGGCGCTGCCGCTGCCGGTGCCCGGCGCGTAGGAGTAGGCGTCGTTGATCGGGGCCCACTGGGCGGTCAAGACGATGGGCGTGCCGCCACTGGCGAGGGTGTAGGTGGCGCCGGCGGCGTAGGTGACGCTGCCGTCGCTCCACCCCGCGAAGGTGTGGCCCGGGTCAGAGAAGGTGTTGGCGGCCAAGGTGACGGTGGTGCCGTCGAGCCCCGAGCCCGCGGCCGGGGCGCTGCCGCTGCCGGTGCCCGGCGCGTAGGAGTAGGCGTCGTTGATCGGGGCCCACTGGGCGGTCAAGACGATGGGCGTGCCGCCACTGGCGAGGGTGTAGGTGGCGCCGGCGGCGTAGGTGACGCTGCCGTCGCTCCACCCCGCGAAGGTGTGGCCCGGGTCAGAGAAGGTGTTGGCGGCCAAGGTGACGGTGGTGCCGTCGAGCCCCGAGCCCGCGGCCGGGGCGCTGCCGCTGCCGGTGCCCGGCGCGTAGGAGTAGGCGTCGTTGATGTTGGCCGTCCAGATGGCGTAGAGGGTGACGCCGGCGGCAGGCATGGAGAAGGTGTTCCCCGGCGCGTAGGAGGTCCCCGAGCCGTTGGCGGCGGTGTTCCAATCATCAAAGCTGTAGCCGGTGTTGACCAGGCCGCCGGCGTTGCCGAGCACGCTCGCCGTGGCTCCGGCGGCATAGCTATTGGAATCGACCGGGACGTTCCCGCCCGTGGAGCCGTTGCCGTCGTAGGTGACGTTGTAGGTGGTGGTGTTGGCGGTCCAGTCCCGCACCCAGTCGACGAGGGTGGTGGCGGGAAGCTGCGTGGTGCCGGGCACGTAGGCATCGGTACCTGACCCGAGCGCCGCGGTCAGCGCGAGGAAGAAGGGATCATTGAACGGCTCTGGGCTGGTCAGGGGTGCGGCCGGATTCGGATGGTCGACCAGGCACACGTTGCCGTTGAGGTAGATCGTGAGGGTGCCCGGCTGCCAGTCAATGCCGTAGGTGTTGAACGCCCCCTGGTTGATGGTGCAGTCGTACGCGGTGACGTTGGGGTCACCGCTAGCGGCCTCGGTGTAGTGGATGTAGGGGACGTCGAGGGTCGGGTACTGGCTGTAGAACTCAGCGAAGTCGATCTCGCCCGAGTGGGGCCACGCGCCGTCTGTCAGGGTTTGGGGGTAGAGCCAAAAGGTCTCCTGGAGGCCTTTGGCCACCGACGGCGGCAGCTCGGCGTTGACCTCGAAGGCGCCGTAGGTCTGGTCGAACTTCCCGTAAGTCGACACCATGCCGGCTTCGAACGGGGTGGAGTAGCCGTCGGCGCAGCTGACCGGGGCTGCCTCCTGCACGACGCTGAGGTCCAGGTAACCACCTGATTCCGAGATGGTGCTCGGGTTGTCGACGTAGCAGGGCCAGCCCGAGGCCGTTCCGGTGGTGTACCCGCTGTTCGCCGTCAACTGGGGCGTCCACTTGGTGGTGTCGAGCGAGGTGCCGTTGAACTCGTCGTCGAAGCTGCAGGCCCAGGTGCCTGGCATCCCGAGCGGGGCGGTGTTCTGGCAGTTGGCGTTCGAGGGGGCCGGTCCGCTGGCGCTTGCGGTCGACACCGAACCAGAGGACGACACCAGGAGCGACGATACGGCGAGAAGAAGGCCGAGGACCGCGGTGCAAATGACGCGAGCGGGCGCGACGACGGAAGACATGCAACAACCCCTCACAGCCATAGAGGCGATCCACTGGCGCGAGCCGCTGAAGGCCCTCCAGTTAGGTTCGACACACTCCGAACCCGGGCGCGTCCTTTGCGCGCTCCTTCCATGGACTGCTATCGAGCGATTGTTTGGTAGAGGCCAAGGTCACATTGAACGATCGTCAAAGCGGCATGCATCGCAAGAATCAAGCGCGTCGTTGTACCACTCGCGCATTCGCTTGAACGGCTGGGGCACCACCTCGGTCGCTCTGGTCGTCGTCGGCTTTGCCGTTACGAAATTGTGTCCGCCCGGGCCATAAGACTCGGATACGGCACATGCGCCACGAAAGTGCGCGTACCAGCGAGTGCGATTTGGCAGTGCGGTTTCGCTTTGGGGCGGGACACATATCGGACACATCTGAGACCAAACAGCGCGTATCGCGCGCGTCCCAACGGGATTCCAGCGTGTACCTCTCCGTCCCACCTTCGCCGCAGCTACCGGCGAAACATGGCGCTGACGGGGACGTATTCAGATCGGACACCCACCGTTCGAATCCCGCCACCTCCAAGGGCTCTCACGCGAGATCGTGAGGGCCGTTGGTGGTGCACCATCGCCTCGTAACGCGTGGGGTTGGTATACGACCCAGTCGAGGTCGTCGCTGAACCGGCTGGTTGACCGGTGCGAGGTAGTGCTAGGTCCCCGTTCCGCCGATGACATTGGTGATGTGGACACCGAGACCAGGTAGTGATCCGAAGAACTGGGCACCCGTGTTGGGTCCGGCATTGAAGGCGTAGACGCCGCCGTCCGATCCGAAGAGCCAATAGCCCCTCATGTCAGGGGCGGCCGAAACAGCCACGACATTGTTGACATGGACTCCTACTCCAGGGACCGAGCCCTTGAACCGAGCGTCGCCGAAAGCGAAGAGTCCACCGTCAGATCCGACCAGGTAGTAGCCGGCGCCGTCCGTGGTGGGAGTAATGCCCACAATGTTGTTGACGTGGATCGAGAGACCGGGTAGCGAGCCGCCGTAGACCGCGTCACCGAAGGCGAAAAGCCCTCCGTCCGAACCAACGAGGAGGTACCCGCCCCCGTCGGGCGTGCGAGTTGCCCCCACGATGTTGTTGACGTGGACCCCGACGCCAGGCACCGAACCTTGGTACACCGCATTGCCGAAGGCGAAGACTCCCCCGTCTGTTCCTACGAGGTAGTACCCACCACCATCGGGCGTCGGCACCATGGCCACGATGTTGTTGACGTGGATCCCGAGGCCGGGAATGGATCCGTGGAACTTCGCAGAGCCGAAGGCGAAGACACCGCCGTCCCGGCCCACCATCCAGTAGCCCTGGTTGTCGGCCGCCCGTGCGATCGCCACGACGTTGTTCACGTGGGCGCCGGCACCCGGCACCGAGCCGGAGAACCCGGTGTGGAAGGTGAAGGCACCGCCGTCGGTGCCGTTCATCCAGTATCCCTGGGCTGCCGCACCTTGCCGGTCGGTGGACCCGGTCAGGCCGCAGGTGGCGTCACCGACGACGTTTCCCCCGAGGGAGGTGAGCGCGGTGTCGCCGGTGGAGATGCTGCAGTCCTGCTCAGCGCCACCCGGTGTGTCGTTTCCGGCAACCGTGCTCGCCCTCCACGAACCGCCTCCTCCGCTGATGCCCTCGGCGAACCCAGCGCCCCTTTCCGAGACGTTCCCAGCCACCGTGGAATAGCTCAGGTTCAAGATGCCGCCGGTCGTGGTGTTGTAGATGCCGCCGCCGGCGTCCCCCGCCCCGCTTGTCGTGTTGCCCACGATCGTGGCGGCGTATCCGTTGAAGGTCGAGGAGTTGTAGACACCCCCGCCCTGGTTGGCCGAATTGCCACTGATCGTTCCAGGACTCGCGGTCGGGCTACCCAGGTTCACGGTGCCGTCGTTGTAGATCCCGCCGCCCCAATTGCCCGCTGTGTTCGACGAGATCGTGAGACCGGCGCCGGTGAAAATTGCCCCGGCCTGGTTGTTGACGCCGGCCCCGGCACCGGCCGAGGAGTTGCCGGTCACTTTGGTGTTCGTGGCGGTCATCACTCCGCTGTTCTGCACGCCCGGCGCATTGAAGTTGGCGATGCCAGCGCCGATCCCCACGTTGCTTGACACGTCGGTGGGCGCCGCGTTGTTGTCGACCTGGCTGTTGCTCAACGTGAGCAACCCGTGGTTCGCAATGCCGCCGCCGCCGCCGCCGGGCGCGTTGTTGCCATTGACTTGACTACTGTCGACGGTGGCCGTGCCGCCGTTGGCGATGCCGCCGCCGCCGGGGCCGCCGTTGCCGCTGGTCGCTGTGTTCCCATTGACCTGGCTGCCCGTCACGACGAGCGTGGCGCCCAAGATCGTGACGCCTCCGTTGCCACCGCCGCTGGCGATACCTCCGCCGTTCGCGGCCGTGTTGCCGTTGATCTCACTGTTCGTGACAGTGGCGGTGCCGGCGTGATTGAGGATGCCGCCGCCGCCGCCGCTCGTCGTGTTCCCCGTCACCTGACTATTGGTGAGCGTCAGGGTCCCGGAAGGTCCGGTGCCCATGGACCCGCTCACGATGCCGCCCCCGGCGCTGCCCATGGAGCCGGAGGCGGAGTTGCCGGTGATCTGGCTGTTGTCGATGGTCGCGCTCCCCTGGATGCTCGCGATCCCCCCGCCGGCGCCGGCTGTGGTGTTGTTGGAGACCGTGACGTTGGTCAACGTGAGCGACGCCATGTTGGCGATCCCTCCGCCGGCGCTGCCTGCGGCATTGTTGGAGACGGTGACACCGGTCAAGGTGAGCGACCCCAAGTTGGCGACACCTCCGCCGGCGGCCCCCATGCCGGTTCCGTGGTTACCAGTGACCACTGCATTGGTCAGAGTGAGGGTGCCGCTATTCAGAATTCCAGCACCGGGGGCACCTGATACCAGGCCGTGCTCGACCGTGAGGCCGGAGATCGAAACCACCGCACCGGAGTTGATGACGAACACTTGGTTGGCGCCGGCCCCCGTGACCAGGGTGTTCGTGGCACCGTTGCCGTTGACGACAAGGGTGGCGCTATTCGTCAGACCCGCACCCAGGGTGCCGTACGTTCCCGAAGGCGCAATGAAGTCGATCGTGTCCGTGACACCGCTCGGATCGTTGTTGAACGCCGCCACGGCGTCGTCGAGGGTGCAGTCCGTGTTCGTGTTGCTCGAGCAGTCCGTGACGCTGCCGCTCGACCCGGGAGCCACGTTTCCCACGTAGTACGTGTTGCCCTGGGCGCCCGCGGCGGGCGCCACAAACACGATGACTCCCGCGGCCAGCAACCCGGCCGAGAGTACGACCCCGGCGTGGTGACCAACATTTGAGGCTCTGGCGTTCCTACGCACCACACCCATGACTGAGAAACCGGATCGTCCCATTGGAACTCCCTCCACGCGTGACCCAAGGTCGCCAATACACGCAACTCACTGGCTATCACAACCCGGACTTCGTCGCTCGGCCGACTAAATCGAGGCAGAACGAGGTCGGTCAGACACGAAACAAGCCGCCAGGTCGTTCTCCTTCCCCGAGGACTCAGCCTGGCTCGATTCCATGTTGAACTCTGCGCGGATGCCCATCGGGCTGCGACTCGCTGACCGCGCCGAAGCCCTTTTCGAGCGCCTGGCGCCGTTCCACGACCAGGAACCGCGCGACGGCTTCATTCCTTACGAACCGGTCGGTGACCTCGCCACTGTCACGTCGGCGAAGGAGGTCGCCCGCAGTTGGGGCTACGCAGCGGTCGAGCGACGAGCGTTGGTGGAGCTGTCAGAACTCGGCTGATCTCAACCGGCTCAAGGTTGACCAGCTGATGTTCCGGTACGGACGCCAGCTGGACACGTCGCCCGCGAAATCTGCTCGGGCCAACAAGTGCCACCCGAGGTCAGCAGGTAGCACGTCGACCTGATCCGACGCCGAGTGGCACAGAAGTGGCATAGTCGTAGTATGATTGTGGCATGAGTAGAGTTCGTCTCAGCACGACCGTCGATGAGCAGCTCCTCGAGGATGCTCGTCAAGCGAGAGCTGGAAAGCCTGATTCAGTGCTTATCGACGATGCTCTCGGCGCATTGTTGGCCAAGGATCGTGCCGCCGAAGTGGACGCCGCGTATGCGGCATATGACGAGCACCCCCTCACAGAGGAGGACGCGTGGGGCGACCTTGATTCCTTCCGTCAGGCCGCCGGCGCTTCATGAGCCCATTGCCGTCACGAGGCGACGTCTGGTGGTGTGAGCTGCCCGATATCGGTCGCAGGCCTGTCGTCGTGCTGTCACGAGACGCCGCAATCCATCGACTCCACCGCACCCTCGTGGCTCCTTGCACGACGACGATCCGTGGACTGCCTAGCGAGGTGGTGCTCGATCCGGGTGAAGATCCCGTTCCACGACGCTCGGCGGTGAATCTGGATTCGATCGAAAGTGTCGCGGTCGCTGTCCTTGTCGAACGAATCGGACGCCTTGCTGACATGAGGATGCATGAGGTCTGCGCTGCACTCGAGGTGGCCGTCGATTGCGGATGAGTAATCGCAGAACGCTGAACCGTTGGCACTCGCCGAAATCGCGTCGAAACTGACCAACGAATGAGACCTCGCCACAGGACACCGATCGGACACAGTTCGCTTGGCAATAGTCGGTGCCAGCGCGTGGCAGCCGATGCCGAGCGCGTGCCTCTTCGTCCACCGCTCCCCCAGTTAGAGTCGAACAAATGGTGTTGCCGTGCAGTTATGCCGTTCGCCGTCGCACCGGTCGGTTCCCGCCACCTCCAAGAGTGGCTCGGCCGCCGTTGGAGTTGCGCCGACACGTTGCTGGATGCGGACAGAGCACGAGATGACGACTCCCCGCGGGGAGAACCCCAAACTGCTGGTGATGCCCCGCGGGGGAGGTCGTTCTTCAGGAAGTCCAGTCGACCAGTACGTCGGGAGGCGGGCCTTCGGGTGGTGAGCCGAGATCGACGCCAGTCACATCCTTGACTTGGCCACGAAACCAGACGGAGAACTCGTCGTCGGAAGTGGCGAGTTCGGTGAACGCCTTTTCGACGTCGGGAGCCTCGAACCACACCAACATGAAACTCCCCATCGGAGTCTCCTGCAGAGCCCAGGTCTCCCGGGCAAGTCCCGTCCTAGCCGCTTGAGCGTCGAACCCCTTGCGGCGCTCCCCCATGCACGCGGCCGCGAAGTCCCGCCCTTCCTGTTCTTTGCCGGAAAGGATCGGGAACATGCCATTGAACACTGCCATCGCATTGTCTCCTGTCGCTCGTTGATGTCGGCCATGTCGAGCGTCCAGACCGCCCAGTACATGAGGATGTTATGCATAACACTTGGGTCAGATCGGAGGGGGGTCGTGCCGCATTCCAGTGGGATCTCCAGGAGCTGCTGGTTGGCGTTGAGGAGAATGGACACGCTGGGGCCTGGACCCCGGATCAGCCGAAGCCGATAGTGGTAGAGGCAAACGCGCCGAGCATTTGCGCGACCCCCGCCCTCTCTCGGGCGGGGGTCGTTGCTTTTCGGTTGCAGGTGGGCACAAAACCGTGCGGGACCCTCCAGCGGGTGGGAAAATGGCCGAAGCACCAGGCGGGTGCCTAACCAGGCGGCCCTGCCGTGATGGAGAGGGGGAACATGACCACGACTGACGCTGTGCGCGTTGACGTGCCGGGTGTCTGGTCACATCGGTCCTCCCAACATCGACTGGTCCGCGTCCTGCCACTCGCCCTGGTGGCCCTTGGAGGGCAGCTCAGCGCACTCTTCAACCCCACCAACATGGCGTGGTTCTGGCTGTCGGCGCTCGCGCTCGTGGCAGCTGCCGCCGTGTTCGTACTCCCGCCACGCCGCTACACCTTGTGCCTGACCGGCGGCGTGTTACGTCGCCTCCGTCGCCGCACTCATGATGGCGAGCGGCGGGATCGCCACCAGTGGCCTGGGCACCCTCTTCTTCCTCGCGGTGGTCGGAGTCGCCATGTACGGAGAGCGGCGGGACTCGGCAATCGTCGTGGCGCTCGTTGTCGGCTTCCTGACGATCGTTACTCTCAGTACGCCACAAGGTGCAGCCTCGACCGCCCGACGCCTGCTCTTCCTCGGTGCGATCGCTGCGGTGATGTCTGTGTCCATCCACGCCCTCCGAGAGCGCCTCGAGGCCTCGAATCGGCGCACGCGGCAGCTGTTGCACCAGTCCGTCGCTATGAACGAGGCGGCCAGGGAACTCGCACTGTTGCGAGGGCCGGAGTCGATCGCCGCCGTCACCACCGAGCTCGCGGCGGATGTGGTTTCGTTGCCGGGCGGAACGGCGTCGGAGGCCTGGTACGTCCGGAGGCGCGAGGGGTCACTGGAGGTCGTGGCGCACGACGGCGGCAACGGCTCTCTGCCCGATGCGGGACCCGACCTTGGCGAAGACGCGTCGGCGATTGACCTCGTCACAGGAACACGTTGGCCGATCTCCCGCGAATGGCGCCCGGCTCCGGGCCACCGCCTCGTGCGCGGGACGTGGGTGCCGGTCTGCCTCGACGGTGAGATCCACGGCGTGCTCAAGGTCGTGATGGCGGCGTCGGACACCACTGACGGCTGCGTCGAGCAGCTCACGGCGCTCGGTCACCTGATGGAGATGGCCCTGGCGAACTGGGCTGCACACGAGGAGCTCGAGCGTCAAGCCACCTCTGAAGAGCGCCGGCGCGTCGCCTGCGACCTGCACGACGGCCTGGCCCACGAGCTGGCTTTCATTGCGTCCAAGGCCCGCCGGCGCGGCGCACCCTATGAGATGAAAGAGCTTTCCGGTGCAGCTGACCGTGCGCTCGACGAGGCACGGCGAGCGATCACCGTGCTGTCATTGAGTGCCCCGCAGTCCCTGGTCGCCGCGCTCACCCAGACGGCCGAGGATCTCGGCGCCCGGCTGGGCGTCCCGGTGCTCGTCGATCTGGACGAACACGTCGAGGTGGACGCGGACGTGGCCGAACAGCTCCTGCGCATCGTGCGCGAGGGCCTCACGAACGCTGCCGTACATGCCGATGCGCACTACGTCACCCTGACCTTGCGCGAGGTAGCCGACGGCTGTCGACTCGTGATCGCGGACGACGGGCACGGGTTCGATCCCAGCAACGTGGACCCCACTCGCTTCGGTCTCGTCTCGATGCGAGAGCGTGCCGCGTCGCTCGGCGGGTCTTTCTCGGTGGATTCCTCCCCCGGTCGTGGGACACGTCTCGAGGTGACCTTCCGGTGAACGGCCCGGTGAACGTCCTGATCGCCGACGATCACGCCCGGACCCGGGCCTTGGTCAGAGCGGCGCTCGAGCGCAGCGGGGAGTTCGCCGTCTGCGCCGAGGCCGCGAATTGCGATGCGGCCATCGAGGGGGCCAAGACGCACCCGTCCGGATGTGTGCCTGCTCGACATCAACATGCCTGGCAGCGGCATCGCGGCCGCCCGTGGCATCACCACTGCGCTCCCGGGAACAGCCGTCGTCATGCTCACGGTCTCGCGTCAGGACGAAGATCTCTTCGACGCACTGCGGGCGGGAGCGACCGGCTACCTCCTCAAGGGCATGGACGAGGACTCGCTCTCAATGGCGTTGCGTCAGGTGCTCAACGGCGAAACCCCACTGCCACCCAGCCTGGTGACGCGGCTGGTGGAGGAGTTCCGCGACCGCGAAGAGCGTCGCGTCGCCGTGCCCGGGGACGTCGCGGCCCGGCTGACCGGGCGGGAGTGGGACGTCCTCGAGCTCATGCGTACCGGGGCGAGCACCGAAGAGATCGCCGCGAGGTTGTTCATCTCAGCGACGACCGTGCGCTCCCATGTGAGCGCCGTGCTGCGCAAGCTCGGTGTCGCCGACCGGGAAGCGGCCATCAAGCTCATGGAAGGCTCCACGGCAAGGCCCTGACCAGCGCCTTCGAGGCGGGCGCGAGCGCGTCCAAATGCCTCGACACTCCTCAAGAGCGCCCGCGCAACCGACGATCAACAACGCAGCAGTTTCAACGAGCGCGCCCTGCAGTTGGCGTAAGGAGACCGACCAAGTGCAGCGAGCGACGCACCTCAGAGAGTTTCCGGTATACCCGGCGCATGAAGATCGTGTCCGCCGTGTGCGGCATCCTGTTGGCCGGGGTCGGTGCCTACGCCGCCACGAACTGGCTGGTCGGGCTGAACTCGGGGTCCTCGGGTGAGGGCCAGTCCGCAGCGATCTCGAACTTGACGATCAGCGCGGTGGCGTCGCCGGCCGCGACGAACCTGATGTACCCGGGCGGCAACGGTGACGTGGTCGTCACCATCTCGAACCCGAACCCCTACCCGGTCACGATCACCGCCGTGCAGCTGCCCACCAACACGACCGACGCGACCGGCTACACGTCGAGCGCACTGACCACGACCCAGGCCGGGTGCCTGGCCGCGACACCGAGTGCGGTCACGTGGAACTTCTCGACGGCGACGTCGGGCACCTCCCATACGCTCACCACCGCGCTCACCGTGGGGGCGAGCGGCCAGGCCAACAACCCCTTGGCGGTCACGCTCACCAACGACGCCAGCATGGGAACGACCACGCCGGCCGCCTGTGCGAGCACGTACTTCTCCATGCCCTCCTTCACGGGAGTGACGGCCACCGGTGGCGCCGCGACGTCGACGACCACGCCGGCCACCGACAGCTGGACGAGCTGATCCATCTTCTCTTGCGCTGAGCGAGAGCGGACTAATCAGGCGACGACGAGGGGAGGCGCGTGAAGGCGAGACGCACCACCCTCCTCGTCGCCGCCCCGATCGCCCTCGTCGGCCTGCTCCTGGTGTCGAGTACGGGTGCGGCCTGGGCGGCGACGAACTGGACGGTGACGTTGCACACCGCCAGCTCGGGCGAAGGCCATTCCCAGACCGTCCCCTCGGCCCCCACCGGGGTCACGGCGGCGTGCAACGCCCCGACCACCGCCAAGACGATCAAGGTGAGCTGGACCGCGGTGAACCACGCCACTACCTACACGGTGTACGACTCGACGACCTCGGCGACCGGAACGTACAGCTCGATCGCCACCGGGGTCACGACCACCTCCTGGACGAGCGGCACGTTGACCTCGGGCACGAACTACTGGTTCGAGGTGACCGTCACCGTCGGATCCAACTGGACGAGCGCCAAGTCCGCGGCGACGGGCGAGAGCACCATCAACACCTTCTCGCCCTTCTGCGTGCAGCCCTGATCGGGTCTGCCCCCACCACGGGCAACTCCGATGGCATCCTGGCAGAGTTACAGGCACAGCTCGCGAGCGTTCGCCACGACGACCCCTGGCGTGAGGAGCTCGGCAAATGGAACGGGTCGGGGAACAACGGTCGAGGTAGCGATGACGTTCGCGATTTTGGGCGCCGGTACTCCACGGCGGCGCCACGTATCGCTCCTGGCGGTGGCATTGCGCCACGATCGCCCTTGTGCTCCCTCTCACCGAAACCGGTGCTTCCGGCGCCTCACCCGTCTCCGAAGCCAGCACCAGCGCGCGCGGCGTAACCAGCTCGACCATCAATGTCGTCTTCCCGGTGGCCAATCTGGACGCGCTGGCCTCCACATACGGCTTCGCCGGGGATTACGAGTACACCGAACAGGCCAAGGCCATCCACCTCTTCGTCGACCAGATCAACGAGGGGGGCGGCATCAATGGTCGCACGATCAATCCGATCATCACGTCCTACGACCCCGCGAACAACGCGGACATGCAAAAGCTCTGCGTCGACTGGACCCAGGGTAACCCCGCAGTCTTCGCGGTGCTCGACGGAGTCGGGACGTACACCGGCGTCAACCAGCTCTGTGTGGCCCAGCAGGGGCACACACCCTTCCTCAGCCAATGGACGACCGTCTCCTCTTTCACGCAGGAGGCATCGCCGTACTTGTGGTGGACAGGGCCTGACGACGCCGGCGTGTTGCGGGCGCTCGTCTCGTGGGGCACTTCGCAGCGGATCGATCGGCGGCAAGACGAAGCTGGGTGTGATCGTCGGCGACCGTGCCAGTGATCAGGCCGCCTTACACCAATCGCTCCTTCCCGACCTCGAGCGCGCCGGCGTCAGACCGCTGATCGAGACGATTCCGGCGCAGACCTCCGAGTCTGCGGCGACCGGCAGCGACGCCACCCTCGTGGTCGAGAAGCTCCACCAGGCGGGCGTCACGTCGGTGATCCCCTTGGTGCCCTTCAACGCGTTCCTGCCGATACTCGTGGCCCAGACGCAACAGCAGTACTTTCCCAAGCTGCTGCTGTCGGATTACGAGAACTCCATCGAGACGTCACTCGGACTCCTGGTGCCTTTCGGCAAGGCCCTCGACGGACAGGAGGGCGTCACGACCGAGACACTCGGTGGCATCGATGACCCGCGGCCGTACGCCCAAGGCGGTTACGACCCGGGCGTGCGGAGCTGCTGGACGGTCTGGCACAAGGCGTACCCCGAGACCCCGAAGGGGAACCTGAACGACGACATCGAGGAGCAGGGCCCGGTGCAGGGCTGGTGTCAGGAGATCCACCTGTTCGCCCAAGCTGCGAAGGCGGCGGGACGGGACCTGAACCGGCGCACCTTCGTGACTGCGATGTCCCAGATCAAGGACTTCCCTGGCGGCTATTCGCCGGTCCTGACGTACGGCCCGCACAAGTTCTCCGGCCCCAACCAGTATCAAGTGGTCCGACTGCGTGTGAACTCCCCTCCGAGCAACACGCTGTGTCGCCCACCGCCACCACACCAGCCGCCCGGAGGCACCTGCTGGACCCCGGTGCAATCCTGGAAACCGCTCCCCGCCGCGGGATGAGGGCCGGAGTAATCGCTCTTCTCAAGCGCGTCCGTCCGTTTTCTATTCGCTGTCGCCGGCGACCGCAGTGACGCCTTGCTCCCGCAGCCAGGTAGCGAGCTGTTCTCGGCGAGTGTCCGGGTTCAGTGCCATGTCCAGCGCCGTCGCGTCGCCCGCGTAGTCAGGAATGGCCGTCACGTCCGCGCCTGCTGCGAGAAGTCTTTGGGCCGCCCGGAGCTGGCCACCTTGGCATGCGTGGTAAAAGGCCTGGTTGACGTCGGACTCCGAGGGCGGGGGCGCGGCTGCGAGGAGCTCGTCGAGCCGGGTCAACATCCCCAACGCGGCTGCATGCCAGAGGCCGATCGACCGGCGCCCCACGCTCGACCAGGAGCCGCGCCACGTGCCAGCACCCGTAGGCGATCGCATTGTCGAGCTGCGTGCCGATCGACCCGCCGGGCGTGTGGAGACGGGCACCGCCATCGATCAGGACAACGGCGACGTCGACGTCGTCGTTGCTCGCCGCCCAGTGCAACGGGGTCTCTGGACGGCCGCCTCCGGAGTCGAGGTTCGGATCCGCTCCTACCTCGAGCAGCAGAGCTGCCGACTCGGGGGCGGATGGGAAGTAGCCGGGCCAGTCGGTTGCGACGTGCAGCGGGGTGCGCCAGCCGCCCTCGAGACCTTTGGGCCCGACCATCCCGACCGAGGCGAGCTCGGGTCGCTCCGTAAGGAGGCTCTTCAGGATGTCGAGCTGGCCGAAGTGGACCGCCAGCGCCAACTGGATGGCGACTGGGTCGTCGTGCGCCAAGGTCAACGTCGGTTTCGACGATCCGCCGCTCGGGCGTTCGGGCGATGTCACGTCAGCCACGTTAGGCGTCGCGCCCGTGCATCCTTTGTGGGCTGAGTCGACCGCGCCTATCGGCCGCCGCTCGTGCGCCCGGCGAGGGCGGTGAGCAACACGGCGGCCCCGGAATGCTCCACGTCACGCGTCGCGGTCAGCAACGCCACCGAGTTCTTTTTCGAGATGGCCCGCAGGTGCGCAACGGCTTCCTTGCCGGGCGAAGCGGTCAGCTCGGCCCGATAGCGGCGGGCGAACTCAGCGAACTTGTCTGGCTCGTGGCCGAACCAGCGCCGGAGCCCGTCGCTCGGCGCCACGTCCTTCGCCCATTCGTCGATCGCCGCCTTCTCCTTGCTCACTCCCGCGGCCAGAGCCGGTCGACGAGCACTCTGTAGCCGAGGCCATGGTCTTCTTCGTACACCCGGTGGACCTCGAACTTCGGACGATTCGGCAAGGTCACGCTCGATCGTCGAGCAATGTGGGAAGACGGTTGTGCAGGAGCGCGGCCGCGTCGTCGCACACGCCGCGGACGATCTCAGCGGCGGAGCGCACCGCGTTGACGGATGCCGCCGACTGCCCGTAGAGCATCGTGGTCACCTCGGGGTCGAACCGTTCGAAGTCGAGCACTGCGGGCAACTCGGCTCGCAGCTCATCGAGATGTTCCTTGGCCTCGTCCTCGCGACCCAGCCATTGATCCGTGTGCTTGGTGTGGCGTAATCGCATGCCGACGGGCTTTGGCCAATGCAGGCCGCGTACATCGTCGTAGAGAGTCGTGAAGACCGTGTCCTCGCCGTTGCTTTCGACGATGCACTCCTTGTAGACCTCCGGCACGTCGGTCGCCTCGCGGCTCGCCAGGAAAGCAGTACCGAGGGAGGCTCCGTCTGCGCCAGCGGCGAGTACGGCAGCGAGGGCACGGCCGCTCGACACGCCGCCGGCCGCCAGGACGGGTGTGTCACCCGCTGACTTCGAGGGCGCTGGCCAGAAAGGGAAGAAGCCCCATCGTCCCGGTGTGGCCGCCGGCCTCGTGCCCCTGCACGAGGAGTGCGTCCGCACCCTCTTCGACCGCGTCGCGCACCAGGTCCATTGTCTGGACCTGGCAGATGACCCGAGCGCCGGCATCGTGGGCGCGCCCGATCCATGGCCCCGTTGGAGCGAACGACAGAACGATGACAGGGGGTCCGGCTTCCAGCGCCGCATCGAAGAGCTCCTCGGTGAAGGGCAGGAAATGCGTGATGAACCCGACGCCGAACGGCCGATCGGTCTCGCTGCGGATGGCGGCCACTTCGTCGCGGAGCCATTGCGGACCGCGGACCGGATTAGTGCCACCGAAGGTGCCGAGCGCGCCGGCGGCGGACACCGCTCCCGCGAGAGAGGCACCGGTCACCATCGCCATGGGCGCCGACATGATCGGTGCATCGAGTCCGAAGGCCTCCGTGAACCGGGTGTGGATCACCGTGTTCGATCCTATGCAGCACCTCCCGTTCGTGCCCTCGGGGGCACCCTGATCGGGCTTCAGCGGTACGGCTCGAGATCGATACCGGGGTAGCGCTCCGCCACACCGGCCAACGTCTCCTCGCTCCAATACGGGTCGCCAGGGCGAGGGAAGCCGAACAGGTCCCGCTGGCGCACGCTGCATTGCGGGATGAACTTGGCCCAGCGCTCGGGTGATTGTTTGGGCCAGGCCATCTTGCCGCCCCATGTCGTGCCGCGGACCTGGAAGTCGACGAGGATGGAGAAGCGGGCACGTCCGGCGGCCGTGAAATTCGAACCGCGGTGCAAGATGTCGGTCCGGTAGACGAGGAGTGACCCCGCCGGCCCGACGCAACGCACCTCGGACGTCGGCCAGCTCCCCGAAGGGGAGGTACAGCGGCGTGTAGGGGACGTCCTTGCCGGCGTCGTAGGGCACGATGACGGTCGGGACCGTCCTCCTCGGTGACGTCGCTCAGGTAGATGAACGTCGTGATCTGCTGGTAGCGCGGCTCGGGCCGGGGCACGACGAGGCTGTGGCTGCCGTAGTCGCGGTGCAGCGGCTGGTCGTAGTTCACGGCGCCGGCGTACTTGGCCCAGAGCTCGACCTTGTAGAGGTGGAGGTCGGTGGTCTCGAGGTAGCGCTCGGCCGCATCGACGAGGTCGGGATGGACGGCAAGGCGGTTGAGATCCCACGAGCGATACGGGAACTCCTCGACACCGGCGAACTGGCTCCCGGCGAAGCGGGTGTGCTCGGTGGTCGTCGGGTCGGCGAAGTAATCGTCCGGGCGTCGGGAAGTGTTTCCAGAGCGCACGCTGCGCGGCCTCGAGCTCGTCGGGGGCGAGGAAGCCCTCGAGCAACGAGAAGCCCTGGTGACGGACCTCGTCGAGCGTGGCGTCGGGGACACGCATGAGTGTTGGGACCTTAGGCGAGCTATGGGGCGCCCGTGCACGCTGCATCGCGTTGCCGTTCTAAATGCGGTGGTCCTTAGAACGTGAGCGACTTACCCAGAACGCGAACGCGGTGATTCGGCACAAAGGTAGAACGAGGACGCATATACACGCGACGCGTCCGCAGGCGATAGGCGTACGCTCGAACCCGTGCGCGCCGTCGTCTTCGACATGGTCGACCCGGAGTTCCCTGCTCGCCTCACCGAGCTGCCCGAGCCGGAGCTGCCCGCGGCGGACTGGGCCCGCATCGCCGTGACGACCGGGGGGATCTGCGGCAGCGACCTCCACCTCTTCGCCCACAACACCGGTCCGTCGCCCACGCTCGCCGGAATCGGGACGTTCCCCTTCGTCCTCGGCCACGAGACGGCCGGGCGTGGTCGTCGAGGCCGGAGACGAGTGCGCCGTGGCGACGGGGACCCGGGTCGCCATCGACCCGTGCATCCCGTGCCTGCCCCGGGGGATGCCGCTGTGCGCCAACTGCGCCCGGGGCTGGACCTCGTCGTGCCTCAACCTCGACAGCGGGGTGCTCACCGGCGGGCGGTCGCTCGGCTTCACCCAAGGGCTCGGCGGCGGGTGGGGAGACACCGTGTTGGCGCACACGTCCATGCTCCACCCCCTCCCCGACGCGGTCGGTGACCGGGGTGCGAGCCTCTACGAGCCCGTCTCCATCGCCTGCCACGGCCTGTTGCGTGCGGCGCCGAACGATGGTGACCCCGTGCTGATCGTGGGCGCCGGCATCATCGGTCTCGCCGCGCTGGCCGCACTGCGTGGGCTCTTCCCGCGCTGTCCGGTCACCGTGCTGGCGCGTCATCCGCATCAAGGGACGGCGGCCGACCGCGTGCGGGGCGGACAACGTCGTGCTGAGCGACCCGTCCAACGGCCACTGGGAGGACCTTGCGGTCCTGAGCGGCTCGCGGGTGGTCGGTCGCAAGAAGCACCAGATGCTGATGGGCGGTTTCCCCTACGTGGTCGAGGCCGTCGGCTCGCCGGGCTCGGTGACCGAGGCGCTGCGCGCCGTGGCTCACCGCGGCACCGTCCTGCTGCTCGGTGCGGCCGGCATCAGCGAGGTCGACCTCACGCCCATCTGGTACAAGGAGGCCGCGCTCGTCGGCTCCATCGACCACACCGTGGACACGGGTCCCGCGCCGGGGCTGGCCGGCGGCCCCGACCGCCACTCGGTCGACCGGGCCCTCGACGTGCTCGCCGCCGGCCTGTTGCCCGACGCCGTCGTGGTCACCCACGAGTTCGGGCTCGAGGACTACCGCACGGCGATCGAGACGGCGATCGACCGGCACAACTCCCACGCCATCAAGGTGGTGTTCCGCCCGCAGGGCTGAGCCGCACAGCAATCCAGCCGCCCGGCCCGGCGAGCGCAGTGCGCGCCCGCCACGACCGAGGCAGAATCCTCACGTGCTCACCCGCCGGACCGGCTACCTGACACTGCGGCACCCCGGCGCCGGCAACGCCGCCGCCAAGCAGCTCCAGGCCGAGGGGTACGTCGTCCTCGAGCAGGTCTTCGACACCAAGACGGTGGACACGCTGGCCGACGAGGTCGAGCGCGTCTACGAGGAGTACCCGCCCGACGAGCGCTCGTCGCGCTACCCGCACGAGCACTGGGAGCCATTCCGCTACGAGATGCTCAATCGCAGCGCCGCCGTGCAGCGGGCGATCGCCAACCGCAAGATCCTGAGCAGCATCGAGCCCCTGCTCGGCGAGGACTGCCACGTCATCGCGAACACGGCCTGGTGGCAGCCGCCCGACAACAACAAGCACGGGGGCCGGTTCTGGCACATCGACAGCGGCCCGCACGTACCGCGCCCGCCGGGCGTCCCCTGGGACGAGCGCATCCCCTACCCGGTGTTCGCCGTGGCGGCGCACCTCTATCTCATGGACTGCCCCCTGAAGGCGGGCCCGACCGGCGTGATCCCCCGCAGCCACATGTCGGGACAGCCACCGCCGCTCGAGCGCATGGCTGACGACGACCTCGAGTACGACGGCGTCAAAGCCGACACCGCTGGTCGCCAAGGCGGGCGACGTCGCGCTCTTCGTCTCCGACATCTGGCACCGGCGGCTGCCCTCGCGCCGCGGCGACCCGGGCCGCATGTTCATCCAGTGCCACTACGGGCGGCGCGACCTCGCCCAGCGGATCCGGCCGACGGCCGAGGTGAACCACCTCTCCGACGAGGCACGGGCCCGGGCCAAGAGCCACGCGGCAGCAGACCCTCGTCGGGCTCCACCGCAACGGGTTCTACGACGGTTGACGCGGCGGCACACCTGAGCCGACATTGAGACGCCTGAAGCCACGGACGACCGCCATCGCGGTCGCCCTTGCGTGCTGCACGGCCCTCCCGTTGGCGGTAGTGCCGACGAGCGAAACCGCCGGCGCGGCGCCGACCACCGAACCCACCGCTACAGCCACCGCCACAGCCACCGCCACCGCCACCGCCACCCAAGGGCCCCGGCCTCAATACCGCTGCAACTTCAACGTCAACACGGACGCCTTCACCGGCGCCTACGGATCTGCCTCCGCCATCGGGTGGGCAGGTGACCACAACAGCGTGATCACCTGCCTGGGTGGGACGTTCGTCGTGCAGGACGGACCCGACGGCTTCTTCAACCAGTACGGCTTCGGCATCTACGACGGCCAGCGCACGACCTGGGCCGACGCCGGTGGCTACCTACCCGAACAGGTCACGACGTTCGCCACGAAGAAGGGCGCCACCGTCGCCATCACGGAGTTCGCCGACGAGGTCACGCTCGGCGGCAACCCCTTCGTCGCCGTCTATGCCCGGGTGCGCGTCGCCAACCCGACCAACAGCACCCTCACCGTCGACCCTGAGGCTTCGCCCGAGCTCGTCCCGCTCGACACCGCAACGAACGACACCATCGCCCCCCACCACGCCGTCGACCACGACTACGCAATCGTCAGCGATCGCTTCGCCGCCGCGTATCCCTGGCCGGCCGCGCCAGCGATCATGACAGCCGGCGGCTTCGCACAGCACGAAAGCACACATGCGAGCCTTCTGGCAGTCCCAACTCGCACACATCGCACACGTCAACACCCCGAACACAGCACTCAACAACGCCTACAAGAGCGGCTTCATCACGACAGAGCTCACGCGCAGCGGCACTGCGCTCGATACGGGCGTCAACGGTTACGAGAGCGAGTACAGCCACGACGTCATCGGGATCCTCACCAATCTCTTCACCCAGGGCGAGTTCACCGACGCCCACGCGCTCCTGACCGAGGCGCGCAACGTCGTCGGTGCCCAAGCCCAGTATGTCGACGGGCTCTGGACCTACGCCGTGCCGTGGGCGGTCTATCTGATGAAGACGGGCGACACCGCGTTCGTCGAGCAGAACTTCGCGACCAGCGGACCCGCCGGCCCGGCCGCGCAGCCCAGCATCGAGGCGAGCGCGCACGCCATCGCCGCCGACCGGACGGGCCCCACCGGGACGATGGAGGCGACCAACGACATCGACACCCAGGGGCTCTGGACCGTCGACGACTTCGAGGCGCTGCTCGGCCTGGCCGCCTACCGCTACATCGCCGTCACCATCGGCGACGCCAACGAGGCCAACTGGGCCAGCCAGCAGTACCTGAGCCTCCTCGATGCGACCGACGGCGTCCTCGAAGAGACGATCACCACGAACCACCTCGACTACCTGCCGTGCTCGCTCACCCAACCGAACACGGCCAACCGCTGCAAGAACCCGAGGGACGCGAACTGGACCTCGCCGTTCGGCTTCGGCGGGTGGGCCTGGGAAGCCGGCCTCCTCGGCGGCGTGGTCACAGGGCCAGGCGCCACCCTCGTCGACGCCACCTACGACTACGGCTTCGGCCGCCTCAAAGGCATACTCCCGCCGGATACCACCGGGGGCTTCCCCGGCGAGTACTACTCGAGCGGGTACAACGCGGCGATGGGATCCGCCGGCCTGGCCAGCCAGGGCCACCGGGACCAGGGGATCCTCGACTTCGAATTCATGGTCGACCACGGACAGAGCGGGCCATGGTCCTGGTGGGAGAGCTCGAGCGCCCCGGGCCGGCACACACCGTGGGTGGGCAGCCATCCGGCGACCGGCCAGGGAGCCTCGCCCCACGCCTGGGGTATCGCCGGCTCCGACAAGGTGCTCCTCGACTCGATCGTCGCCCAGCGCACCGACGGGTCGGTCCTCGTCGGCCGCGGCGTCCCGCCCCAGTGGCTGGCCACGGGCACGCCGATCGCCGTGACCAACTTCCCCACCACCGACGACAAACGGTCGAGCTTCACGATCGACACCCACGGCACCGCCGTCACGCTGAGCGTCGCCGGCGCGGCTCCGTCCGGCAAGATCCTCTTCGAGCTTCCCTCGTTCGTCCGCAACGTCGCGTCGACGTCTGCCGGCACGGTCGACCAGCGCACGGGCACCGTCACCCTTGCGCCCGGCCTCCACCACGTCACGGTCACGTTGCGCCGCGCGCCCTGAACACCCGCTCCTCCACGACCCCCTCGCTTCCCGCCCAGGAGCGACGAAAAGCACTAGGTTGCCCACGGGCTGACCAGCAGAATCGGCCCGGAAGAGCGCCGGCAGGCGCGGCGCCGGAGGGGGCGGACAGAAGAGATCGGAGAGGAGGTCGACGTGGCCGCTGCGACATCGGGAGGAGCTGTCGCCCTGGAGGCGTCCACCGCCCCGGAGCGCCAGGGTCTGGTCCTGGCGGCCCTCATCCTGGTGGCCGCCGTGGCCAACCTCCCGCTCGCGTCGGCCAACGTCGCGCTCCCCAGCATCGGGCTGCACTTCGACGCCTCCCAGACCCAGCTCAACCTCGTCGCCGTCTGCTACTCGCTCGGCCTCGCTGTGTCCGTGCTCTGGTTCGGCGCCGTCGGTGACCGCTACGGGCGCAAGCAGATGATGCTGATCGGCGTCCTCGTCTCGCTGCCCGCGGTCCTGCTGATGGCGTGGGCACCGAACATCGAGACACTCATCGGCGCCCGCTTCGTGGGCGGGCTCGCCGCCGGCATGGCCTACCCCACCACGTTGTCGCTCATCACCGCGCTCTGGAGCGGGCCGCGGCGGACGAAGGGCATCGCGCTGTGGTCCGCGATCGGGGGCGGCGTCTCCGCGTTGGGCCCGTTGCTGGCCGGGTTGTTCCTCTCGCGATGGTGGTGGGGGTCGGTATTCCTCATCACGGTCCCCCTCATCGTGATCGCGGTCCCCTTGGCCTACAAAGTGGTGCCCAGCCACGTCAACGAGACGGACAGTCCGGTCGACCACCTCGGCGGGATCCTCTCGCTCGTCCTCGTCGGCTCGCTCATCCTCGCCATCAACTTCGTGGTGGTGCCCGACAAGACGGCGCTGGTCATCGGCCTGGCCATCATCACCGTCGCCGCACTCGTCGCGTTCGTCCTGCGCGAGCGCCGCGCCCCCGAACCGCTCTACGACCTCACCGTCGCCCGCCGACGAGTGTTCTGGGTCGCCGCCTGCGCCGGCATCATCGTGTTCGGCAGCCTCATGGGCGCCATGTTCATCGGCCAGCAGTTCCTGCAGAACGTGCTCAGTTACTCGACGATCGACGCGGGCCTCGCCATCCTGCCCGCCGCCTTCTTCATGGTCCTGATCGCGCCGCGCTCGGCGAAGCTGGTCGAGGCCAAGGGCTCCCGCTTCACGCTCCTGATCGGCTACGCCTGCATCTTCCTCGGCTTCCTCACGATGCTGGTGTTGTGGAAGGAGGGCATCCCCTACTGGAAGGTGGGTATGGCGTACGCGTTCATCGGCGCCGGCGTGGGGTTCGCCGGGACCCCGGCGTCGCACTCGCTGACCGGCTCGGTCCCCGTGACGCGGGTCGGCATGGCCTCTGGCACCGCCGACCTCCAGCGGGACCTGGGCGGCGCGATCCTGCAGTCGATCATGGGTGCGCTGCTCACGGCCGGCTACGCCACCGCCTTCGCCAAGCAGATCAGCGCCTCGCCGAACGCGAGCCAGGTCAGCGCGAACGTGCAGAGCGAGCTCACGAAGTCCTTCGACAGCGCCGCGCACCTCGCAGAGCAGCCGCAGTACGCGCAGTACTCCAACCAGATCATCAGCGCGGCCAAGGAGTCCTTCATCCACGGGCAGCGCTGGGCCTACGCCTCCGGGGTGATCGCGGTGGTCCTCGGTGCCATCGTGGTCGGGGTGTTCTTCCCGCGGCGCCAAGGCGAGGTCGAGCTTCTCGCCTCCTACCAGCGAATCGACGCCGGCCGCGGGGACCGGGCCGCCGCCGGTCCGCAGGCTGCCCCGGTCGGCTGAGGGCCGGCCACCACCCGGCGGCCAGCCGGCCGCCGAGCCTGCCCGTGCGAGCGTCAACGGGCGGAAAATGGGACTTTGGTCCTAGCAAGGTGGCTTCCCCGGGCCCGTTTCCCTGAGCGATGGAAGCGAACAGAACCTCCCACACCCCCAGCACCCACACCGTGCTCGACTACGCCACCCTCTTCCTGTGCCGACAGGGACAGACGTGGGTGGTCGTCCTCGAGTCCCCCAGCATCACCGCCGCCCAGCTGCTCCGGCGCTCGGCCCATGACACCTACGACGCCCGCTTCGACCTGCTCTCCCGGGCCCGGTCGGCCTGCCCCGACGCCGCCATCGAGAGCCGCGACGGGGCGCTCGATGGGGCCGACTACGAGTGGCGGATCGAGGTGAGCGGCATGCGCGAGCACGCTGGCGACCTCGGCGCGGAGCTGCAGCGTGAGCTCTCGGGCAAACGCCAGCGCCAGCGCCACCAGCGGCGTCTCGCCACGCGGCACGGTGGCGCGTGGCTGCCGGGCCGGCTGGTTCCCCTCGTTCGCGGGCCGCCCGCTTTCGTTCTAAACCCCCCCTGGGCGGCTAACCCGCCGGCTGTTGATCAGGCCGGACCGGCGGGGGCGCTGCCTTTCACGCTCGTCCGGTACATCTCGCGGCGCACCCCGGAATAGTCGTTCAACGCGTTGTGCATCGTGCAGCGGTTGTCCCAGATCGCCAGCGTCTTCACCGACCAGCGCAGCCGGCACGTGAAGTTCTCGTTGATGCTGAGCCGGTGCAGGTGGCCGAGCAGCGCTTGGGACTCCTCCTTCGTCCACCCCTCGAAGCGGGTGGTGTACACCGGGTTGACGTAGAGCGCACGCCGTCCGGTGACGGGATGCACGATGACGGCCGGATGGACGTGCTCCGCGTACGCCTCCTGCGACGGCGCGATGGCCATGGACGTGAAGTCCTTGAACTGGTCGAGCAACCCGCCGGTGCCATAGGCCATCCCGGCCGAGTGCACGCAGCGCAATCCGTCCAGCGTCGTGCGCAGGCCGGCGCGACAGCGCCTCGTAAGCCAGGTACTGGTTCGACCACACGGTGTCCCCGCCGTGGTCGGGAACGTCCCAGGCGTGCAGCAGCGTGTAGGCGGGCGGCTCGGGTAGGTAGCTGAGGTCGCTGTGCCAGGCGTTGGCGAAATTCAGGACGTCGGTCGGCTCCTTGATGACCCTGATCACGTACGGCCGGTCCTCCAGCGGATCGACGAAGGGCGTGACGTCGCGGCCGCCCAGCAATTCGGTGACCCGCTCCAGATCGTCGAGGCTGAGATCCTGGTCGGGCAGGAAGACCACAAGGTGGTCGGCCAGTGCCTGGCGCAGGCCCTCGAGCTCGTCGCCCGTCGTCACCTGGGTGAGGTCGATCCCGGTGAGCGTGGCACCCAGGGCGCCGGCCATCGGCTTGCTCGTGAGCGAGGACGTGCGGGTCGTGGTCACAGACGCTCCGTTCAAACCAGCCCGAGCAGTTCCGCGCCGTTGCGCCAGAAGAAGCGCTCCCGCGTCGGCTCGTCGAAACCGACGACGGCGTCGCCGAAGGCCTCGAACGGCCGCCGGCCGCCTTCAGGATGTGGGTAATCGGTTGAGAACATGAGGAGCTCGGGCCCGCACTGCTCGATGAGCCAGGCGGTGTCCTCGAACGGGAACGGCGTGAACCGCACCTGGCGCCGGAGGTATTCGGACGGCTTGAGGCTGAGCTCCTGCAGCGCCGGCTCGAACTTGGAGAAGTTGTGATCCGCGTGGTCCACGTTGCGCAGCAATCCAGGCACCCACGTCGCACCGAGCTCGATCGCCGCGCCGCGCAGGTCAGGATGGCGCTCGAAGACGCCGTCGAGAGCCATGCAGGCGAGGAAGCGTTCGGGCGAGTGGTGGAGCACGGGGAAGTCCTTGGCGCGCAGGTTCTCGCCGCCACCGAGCCAGTCCTTGGGCCGGGGCAGGCCGTTGCGGTGGAACGCCTTGGGCAGCAGCTTGCCGCCGCCGACGTGCAGCACGAACGGCACTCGCGCTTCGGCCAGGCGCGCCCACACGGGGTCGAGGTCGACGTGAGCCGGCGAGAAGTCCCCCGGGGCGTCGGAGGGCACCCAGAGGGCGGCCACGCCGTCGGCGAGCGCACGCTCGAGCGTCGCTCGCGCCCGCTCCGGGTCGTTGAGGGGGAGGAACCCGACGGCCTTGAGCCGCGGGTCGGGCGCGCAGAAGGCGACCATCGCCCGGTTGAGCGCCTCGGTCCCGCCGTAGACGAGGTCGACGTCGCCTCCCGGCCAGAAGTGGCCCAACGCGAAGGTCGGGAAGACGAGCTGCGCATCGATGCCCAGCGCGTCGAGAACCCGGGAGCGCACCTCGGTGTCGAGAGCCCCAGGTGCCATCCAGCCCTTCGGGCCCTGAAGGACCTCGGGCCCGATCTCCTGATCGCGGTGCGACTCCCACACGTCGGGGAGTTTCTCCATCAGCTCGGCCGCCCCCGACCCGGCCCCGGCCAGGCCGAGCGGCTCGAACCGTCGACGGAGCGCCTCGTCGGCGAATTCGCCGAGCCAGTCCGGCGTCTCCATAAGGTGACTGTCGGCGTCGAAGATCGCTGTGTCCACGGTGACCCCCCGGGCAACGTCAGGTCGTTCGACCAGCGTAGACCCGTCGCGGACGGCCGCCACGGGCCGCCGGAATACCCCGAAAACGGAAAGGTCACCCAGCCCACACGGCAGAGCTGCGAGCCGTCCCGGGGGTAAGAAAAGGGAAGGGTTGTCAGGCATGTGCCCGGAACGCCACCGGTGTCTCGGGAACGATCTGACGCCGATCTCTCCCTACAGAACAGGAACGTCTGTGTGACCCGCTCAGGCAAGATTTATCCCACTCATAGGTTTCTGTGAGTTGGCGTACAGCTGTGACCTTTTGAATGGACTCCGTGAGCAGCCCGCAGCCGCGGGCAGACGGAGGACCCCGATGACCGAGGAAGAGAACGACCAGACGGCCGGAGAAGCGCCGGTGAACGGCGCCGAGTCGGCGAGCGCGGCTGGGCCGGTTGACGAGGGATCGGGCGCCATCCCGATGCCCGCTGCCGAGACCGCCGAGCCGGCCGAAGCGACAACGCCGGCCGGCGACACCGCGCCGACCGCCGCCTGAGGTCGCCGCCCCTCCGACTGCCGCGGACACCTCGGTGCCGCAACTGCCCGACACGCCACCGCAGGGTGTCCCACACGACGTCCCGCAGGGCGCGCCGACGGGTGGCTACGCCATGGGCGCGCTGGCCGGCAACCCGATGCTCGGGACACCGCCGCCCTACTACTACGGCGGCCCGCCGACCGACCCGAACGCGCCGTTCTGGCCGGCTCCCCCGGCAGCTGCAGCGGCCGGGCACCGTGACAACCGGCTCCGTAACGGCCTCATCGCGGGTGGCGCGGCGCTGGTCGTGCTGGCCGCCGGCATCGGCATCGGCCACGCCACGTGGAACAACGGGACCCAGATCCCCTCGGCCGCGTCTTCGAACAACAACCAGTTCCCTCGCAGCAACGGGTCCAACCCGTTCAACGGCAACGGATCCAACCCGTTCCAGACGCCCGGCAACTCCGGCAGCACCGGCAGCGGGAATTCGGGATCGTCCTCATCGGGCGCGTCGGGCCCGAGCGACGCCAACGCCATCGCCGACAAGGTCGACCCGGGTTTGGTCGACATCAACACGTCGCTTGGCTACCAGCAGGAGCAGGCGGCCGGCACCGGCATCGTGGTGACCTCGGACGGCGAGATCCTCACCAACAACCACGTGATCGACGGCGCGACGAGCATCAGCGTCACAGACGTGGGCAACAAGAAGACCTACACCGCGAGCGTCGTCGGCTACGACCGCACCGGCGACATCGCCGTACTCCAGCTCCACAACGCCTCGGGTCTCCAGACCGCCAACTTCGCCAACTCGTCGGGCATCTCCGTCGGTGAGGACGTCGTGGGCGTCGGCAACGCCGGCGGGACGGGCGGCACGCCCAGCGCGGCCGGTGGGACGGTGACGGCACTCAACCAGTCGATCACCGCACAAGACCAGGGCGACGGCACGAGCGAACAGCTGAGCGGGCTCATCGAGACGAACGCCAACATCCAGGCGGGCGACTCGGGTGGCGCCCTGGTCAACACATCGGGGCAGGTGATCGGCGTGGACACCGCCGCCTCGGGCGGGACGTCCTTCCAGTTCAACGGCCAGGATCAGGGAAATCAGGGCTTCGCCATCCCGATCAACACGGCGCTGTCCATCGCCCGGCAGATCGAGGCTGGCAACGGGTCCTCCACGATCCACATCGGGACCACGGCCTTCCTGGGCGTGGAGATCAGCCCCAACGGTTCGAACTCCAGCTCGGGTTCGGGTTCGGGTGGCGGCGGCAACGGCTCCGGGCCCTTCGGGGGCTTCTTCGGTGGCAACAGCGGCAGCACGGGCAACACCGGGAGCAGCGGCTCGATCCGCATCGGGCGCAGCAGTTGCGGGCGTCGTGACCAACGGTCCGGCGCAGGAGGCCGGTATCGCACAGGGCGACGTCATCACGACCCTCGGTGGCAAGTCCATCAACTCGGCCGACGACCTCACCAGGGACATGGGCGCCTACCACCCGGGCGACAAGGTACAAGTCGCATGGACCGACGCCAACGGCCAGACACACACGGCGACCGTCCAACTCAGCTCGGGTCCGCCGCAGTAACAACCCTGCAGGCAAAACGGCCCGGCTCGCGGATCCCCTCCGCCGGCCGGGCCGTTTGTCGCGTGTACCCCGATTTACCGCTGGCCGAGGAGCCGCGCCACCGAGACGATCATGGCGAGCACCGCGGCACTGAGCACGCAGATGAGGCCCCAACCGACACTGACGTGAGGCTGGACGGCCACCGGAACCGCTTGGATCTTCTGCACCGTCCTGAACATGTCGTAGATCGCAAAGATGAGCACCGCGAGAGTCACGAGCGTCGTGAGGAACACGAGGAGGCGCTCTTCGGAGGACAGGGCCAGACCACCGAGCACGAGTACGACGATCCCACCTATGAACGTGACGTACCCGTTGATCCCGATCAGGTTGGTGATGCCCTGATCGATGCCGTTCAGTGAAGCGCTCAAATGGACCGTTCCCACGGAACCGTTGATCTGGATCCAGGTGCCGACCGATCCGTACATGAGCGCGATCCCAGCGACGACCGTGGCAAGGACGCCCACGTTGAGCGACGCCGGGGAGGACAGTGCGTGTCGGCCGCGCCGGCGCTGCGACCGCCGCCGGGGCGTACGGGTTGGCACTCATCCGAGGCGCGGTCGGATCACCCGGTGCCTGACCCACGGACACCGTGCCGCCCTCGATCCACCCTCTTCCGGCCACCCAGTGCCGAGCGCCCGACCACTGCCGACCGTCCCAGTAGGACTGCTCATTCGGATTGGCGCCGAGGCTGTACCACCCTGGGTCCTTGTCGGCGGACGGCGCGTAGCTGCCAGGCCCGCCGGATGCCGGGCCCCCGCCATCCGGCGCTTCCTCGAGTCCCGTCGCTTGGCTGTCGTCGTCGGCCACGGATCACCTCGATTCCTCCAACAAGGGCCTGAGACCCGACTACTGGTCGTCGGAAGTATGCCATTGGAAGGCCGAAAATCGGTGGTATTCGGGAGAAGCGAGTTCTGAAGTCGAAGCCGAGGCGTGCCGGCTCTCGGCGGAGGCTCGGATGTGTCTCCTCCGCGAGGTCAACAGCGGCCAACCGACACAATGGTGTGATGCCCCGGCGCAAACCCGATCGCAGCGGACGTCGCCTACCAATTCCCGCTTCGAACGAGCCCAGCCACCGGTCGCACTGGCGGGCCGACGGAGTGCCCAAGACGGCCTACCGAAATCAGAGCGAGGCGCTCTCCGTCGCCGACGAGCGGCGCATGGATGGCGGGGTCGAGCTCAACGTCTACCGCTGTGAGCTCTGCTCAGCGTGGCATTTAGGTGCCCCGAGGGGCTAACCGGTGTGACCGCTCGGTGCTGTGGAGGTCACGACTGCGTGAGGTCCAGTCGCTCCAACATGGCGCGGCGGCAGATGCGACGACCTCCTGAGGTAGAGCTGAGAAAGGCCCGGACCACCCGCTCACGGCACATGGCAGCCCTCACCCTCAACCAGAGATCGATCCGTGTGCTGCTCCTCGGCCAGACACAGGCGCCCGGATCCAATCCAAGGGGAGTTGCAATACGTAACCCCTGGCAGCAGTAGCAGAACGCCCGGAGGAACGCCCAGAAAGCAGGTCCTCCGGGTCCAGCGAACTGGGGGAGATTGTGACTCCAGTTTCACGTCCCCCGGGACGACAATGAAAGGACCAAAGCCCGGGTTCTCCGACCTGGGATTTCGGGGTAAAATCCATGGCAGATCCGGGTGGGGCGGTCCACTCGTGGGAGTAGAACCTTGGCGATACGGCGATTTTGGCGAACGCGCGTCACCCGCGACATCCCGTCGCGCGCAGGGTCGCGCCTTTTCGCCGGCGACACCACCTTACGCTACGGGGGCTGCAAACTCGCCCCCTGGCGACTCCTGAACGCAGGCGCAATGCCCATGACGATCCAGCAGTTGCACCAGGTGGGGCAGAAGGTGGGTACCCCCCGATGAGGCGCGCCACCCTCAGCCACCCGGTCGTCGCGGCACGCCGGCTCAGCCAGCGCCGCAAGGAGCAAGGAGACGAATCCGGGTTCACGCTCGTCGAGCTCGTCGTCGTCGTTGCGGTGATTCCGATCGTCCTCGGTGCCATCGCCACCGCTCTGATCTCACTGCTCTCACTGCAGAACAGCGTGAACAACCGCGTGGGGGACTCGAACGACGCGCTCGTGGCGTCCACCGACTTCAACCGGGACGTCCAAAGCGCCGAGTTCATGACGACGCTGGGATCGACACAAACCACACCAGCGTGCGGCACCGCAACCGGAACCACGGGCCCAGGCGCGGTGACACAGATCTTGGGCCTCGAGTGGGGCGCCAACTCCGGCATCGGGTGGGCCGGCAGGTGGTTTCGACACCGTCGTGTCCTACATGTCGACTCAAGTGCTGAACCCGAGCACGAACAAGACGACCTACACCTTGACCCGTCAAGTGTGCACCTTCGGAACGTCTTCGACGCCGAACACAACGACCACCTTGGCGCACGACATCGGAACTCCGAGCGTCACGATCTACGGCGCGAAGACTGGCGGCAGCTTCGCCAACATCACTCCCAACTTTGCCAGTTCTTGGGCCTCGTCGCTCGGGGTGACAAGGGTCGAACTCGACGTCAACGGAAGCCAAACCCAGAGCGGGTTCGGCTACTCGCTCGTTGGTCTTCCGGGCCTGTCCAAGTCGCAGGGTTCGGCTTCCACGCTCACTACCCCGTCCTCCACTGGCTGTGGGTTCGGGACACCTGGGAGTGGCACCTATGCCACGCAGCTGTGCTTCGCCGACTTCAGCAGTTACAACTGGACCAAAGCATCGACCGGAACGTGCGCACCGCCCGGCCAACCAACCCAGACCGGCCAACTCTTTCAGCTCGCCATCGCGAGCACGCCGTACACGCTGAGCTACTGCCTCCACGTCAGTACGAACGATGTCCAGCCGTCGATCATCCCCACCTATTACAACCCCAGCGGTGACAACAGCGAGGCGTTCCTCGGCAACAACGGCTTCTACACGGGGATCCCCGGCGAACCCGCCCTGTACCAGAACGCTTCCACGTTGGTCACGGCGAGCTTCACCGACATCCAGGTGCTCGATGCCAAGGGTCAAGCCGCCTCCGGATGGACTCTGGTGACTGGCGACGCCGAATCGACCGACACGAACGAGTGGATGGTGTTCTCCAACACCACTTCACCGACCCTCAACTGGTCGATCCTGCCCAACAATGGATCGGCTGACCTCTACGGCAATGCGTGCTACGACGACGCAACCGGCTTCACAAACAACATAGGTGCCCTGGCGTGGACGGGATCGGTTCCTCCGACGAGCGGAGGAGTGGGTTCGCCCTCGAACGGGCCGCCGGCAACCTCAGCAACCCTGACCATCAACCCTTCGACCTATGCGACCGGCGTGAAGTCGATCCTGTGTGAGTCGAACCAGCAGCTGAACAAGACGGGCACGCTGATGCTCCAGGCGCAGGAGCCGAGCGGTTCGTCGGCCTCCCAGAGCGTAAGCGTCACGATGCAGGGCGCTGGTCTCGAGGCTCTGTTCCTGGGGATCCTGTTGTGATGCGACGAAGCCTTCGAGCCCGAGCGTTCCGGATCATGCGCAAAGACGACCGCGGCTCAGAGTCTGGCGACACTCTCGTCGAGGTCCTGTTCGCGATCGTCATTCTCGGTATCGCCGGGGTCGCGCTCCTCACTGCCTTTGGCACCTCCATCAAGGCCTCCGCGGAGCATCGGCAGTTGGCCAACGAGGACGCGTCGCTCCGAGCTGCGACCGACGACGTCATCGCACAGATCCAGGACTCGGCGAACAATGCATTCGGCGCCTGTCCCACGCCGTACTCGCCAACGTTCACCAATCTGACCGGCTCCTTCTCGGTGCCGACGGGCGGCGTCACCGTGCAGTACTGGAACGGCTCGCAATGGTCGCCCTCGTGCACGGTCTCCACCAACCCACAGCTGTGGTCGGTCACCCTCACGAGCGCGTCCTACACGACGTCGGTGAGCACCGTCATTTACGACCCGCAACCGCTGTCTCCCACCGGTGGCACAACGCCGGCCAAGCTCGTTTTCTTACAGCCCACGGCCACGGGCACGGGCACCATCAACGCCGCCGTTAGCCCTCAGCCGATCGTGGCGGTCGAGGACGCTGCCAACAACATCGTCTACAGCGATGCGTCATCGGTGGCGCTGGCGGCCTCCGGCCCGGGCGCTCTGTCGAACAACTGCTCAGGCATCGAAAACAACGGCATCTTCTCGTTCAGCAACTGCAGCATGAACGCCGTCGGCACCTACACCCTGACCGCTACAGACTCCGTTTGTGGCGCATGCTCGGCCACTGCGAACTACACGATCTCGACTGCTCCACCGGCAAAGATCGCCTTCACGACCACAGCGGTCTCGGGCACGGCATCGACGAGCGCCACCCTCGGCAAGATCACCGTCCAGGCGCAGGACGCCTTCGGCAACGCCGACCCCGGCGGAGCCCTGACCGTCAACCTGGGCTCGAGTTCTGGGGCGGGGATTTTCGCCGCCAACTCGGGCGGCACTCCGATCACCTCGGTGACCATCCCGTCAGGCCAGTCGACTGCGTCCTTCTGGTACGGCGACTCGGCGGCAGGTTCCCCGATCATCACAGCCTCCTCGTCGGGCCTCCAATCAGGCCTCCAGACCGAGACCATCATCCCGGCAGCGGAGAACAAGCTCGTCCTCACAACGGCGCCTCCGTCGACCTTCGCCGCGGGCACCGCCTTTGGCGTGGGTGTCACCGTCGAAGACCAGTTCGGCAACACGATCACCACCGGCAACACAGGATCGACCGACACCATCAAGCTCACGCTCACCGGAGGCACCTTCTTCCCAAGCGGAACGACCGTGTCAGCCGCAGCCTCCAACGGTGTGGCGACGTTCAACAACCTGCAGATCCGCACGCCGGGCTCGTACACGATCACCGCGACAGACACCACCCACTCCGCCGTCACTGGCGCCGCCACGTCGTTCACCGTCACGCCGGCCCCGCCAAGCCAATTGGTGTTCACCTCGACAGTCAGCGGCAACCACACGGTCGGCACGAGTGCGAGCGTGGGACCGTTCCAGGTCACGGTCGAGGACCCATTCGGGAACGCCGTGACGAACACGGGATCACCCGTTTCACTCGGGCTCACGAGCAGTTCGGCGGGATCGACGTTCTTCACGCCGACATCGGGTGGCACGTCGTCTGCGACGGTGACCATTCCCACGGGGTCCTCGACGTCGTCGACCTTCTTCTACGCCGACACGAAGACGGGCTCGCCCACGATTACCGCGACGGCCACGGTCAACACCTTCGTGGTCTCAGGAACAAGTAGCGGCTTCACCATGATCCCGGCAGCCGAGAACAAGCTGGCCATCACCACCCAGCCACCCTCCTCCGTCGCTGCGGGTCAGGGCTTCAGTGTCGGCGTGACGGTCGAAGACCAGTTCGGCAACCAGATCACCACGGGTAACACCGGCTCCAACGACTCCATCCAGATCGCGCTCGTGGGTGGCAGCTTCGCGTCGGGTACCACGACGGTCACCGCGGGTAACGGCCTGGCGAACTTCACCAATCTCAAGATCAACGCCGCCGGCACCTACAGCATCACGGCATCGGACTCGACGCACGCAACGGTGACTCCGGCAACGACGAACCCGTTCAACGTGGTGGCGTCCACGCCGACCAAGCTCGTGTTCACTTCGACGGTCAGCGGCAGCCAGACGGTGACCTCTTCGGCCAACGTCGGACCCTTCCAGGTCCAGGCCCAGGACGCCTTCAACAACCCGGTCACCAACACCAACGCGGCAGCGACCGTGACGCTGTCGTCGAGCTCGACGGGGACGACCTTCTTCACGACCACCTCGGGCGGCTCGAGCGCCTCGGCGGTCACGATCGCCAACGCCTCCTCGAGCTCACCCACCTTCTTCTACGCCGACACCAAGGCGGGCTCGCCCACGATCACCGCCTCGGTCACGATCAACGGGACGCTGGTGAGCGGCACCACCAACGGCTTCACCATGACGGCGGGCAGCGCCGCCACGGTGGGCTTCGTCCAGCAGCCGGGCACCACGACGGCCGGCAACGCCATCAGCCCCGCCCCGACCGTCCAGGTCGAGGACGCCTTCGGCAACGCGGTGGCCGACAGCGGCGCCACGGTCACGATGAGCGTGAACAGCGGCCCGGGTGCCTTCACCGGCGGCTCGACGACGAGCACCACCACCAGCGCCGGCGGTCTCGCCACCTTCTCGAACCTGGTCCTCAACACCTCGGGCAGCTACACGATCCAGGCCGCCTCGAGCGGGCTCGGCACCGTCAACTCGAACGCCTTCACGATCAAGGCGAAGACCACAGTCGCCTCACTGGCCATCAGCGCGATCGGCTCTCCGCAGACAGCGGGCAGCGGCTTCGCGGTCACGGTTACCGGCTTCGATTCGTTCGGCAACGTGGTCAACAACTCCACCGACTCGGTCCAGCTCGGCATCGCCGCCGGCTCGCCGCAGATCACCTTCTCGAACACGGGCACGGCCACGATGACGGCCACTCTGAACGCCGGCGTGGCCACCTTCAACGGCGTCACGTTCAACACCGCCGGGACCACCTATGTCCTGACGGCTAAGGACACCACGGTGAGCGTGAGCGCACCGAACTCGAACACCTTCACCGTCCAGGCAGCCGGGGCCTCGAAACTCGGCTTCGTCCAGCAGCCGACAACCACGACGGCCGGCAACGCCATCAGCCCCGCCCCGACCGTCCAGGTCGAGGACACCTTCGGCAACGCCGTGGCCGACAACGGCGCCACCGTCACGATGAGCGTGAACAGCGGCCCCGGTGGCTTCACCGGCGGCTCGACGACGAGCACCACCACCAACGCCGGCGGTCTCGCCACCTTCTCGAACCTGGTCCTCAACACCTCGGGCAGCTACACGATCAAGGCGACCTCGAGCGGGCTCGGCAACGTCAACTCGAACTCCTTCACGGTGAACCCGGCGACCGCCGTCAAGGTGGCCTTCGTCCAGCAGCCGACCACGACGACGGCCGGCAGCGCCATCAGCCCCGCCCCGACGGTCCAGGTCGAGGACACGTTCGGCAACGCGGTGCCCGGCAGCGGGGTCACGGTGACGATGACCGCCAACGGCTTCGCCTTCACCGGCGGCTCGACGACGAGCACTACCACCAACGCCGCCGGTCTGGCGACCTTCTCCAACCTGGTCACCAACACCGCCGGCAGCGGGTACACCCTGACGGCGGCCTCGAGCGGGCTCGGCACGGTCAACTCGAACGCCTTCACGGTGAACGCGGGCACGCCGACCAAGCTGGTCTTCACTTCCACGGTCAGCGGCAACCACACGGTGACCTCCTCGGCCAACGTCGGGCCCTTCCAGGTCCAGGCCCAGGACAGCTTCAACAACCCCGTGACCAACACGAACGCCGCGGCGACCGTGTCACTGTCGTCGAGCTCGACGGGGACGCACTTCTTCACGACCACCTCGGGCGGATCGAGCGCCTCGGCGGTCACGATCGCCAACGCCTCCTCGAGCTCGCCCACCTTCTTCTACGCCGACACCAAGGCGGGCTCGCCCACGATCACCGCCTCGGTCACGATCAACGGGACGCTGGTGAGCGGCACCACCAACGGCTTCACCATGACGCCGGGCGGCGCCTTCAAGGTGGGCTTCGTCCAGCAACCGACCACCACGACGGCCGGCAACGCCATCAGCCCGGCCCCGACGGTCCAGGTCGAGGACACCTTCGGCAACGCGGTGGCCGACAGCGGCGCCACGGTGACGATGACCGCCAACGGCTTCTCGCTCACCGGTGGCTCGACGACGAGCGCCACCACCAACGCCGGCGGTCTCGCCACCTTCTCCAACCTGGTCACCAACACCGCCGGCAGCGGGTACACCCTCACGGCGGCATCGAGCGGCCTCGGCAATGTCACCTCGAACGCCTTCACCGTGAACCCGGCGACTGCCATCAAGGTGGTCTTCGTACAGCAGCCGACCACCACGACGGCCGGCAACGCCATCAGCCCCGCCCCGACCGTCCAGGTCGAGGACACGTTCGGCAACGCGGTGCCCGGCAGCGGGGTCACGGTGACCATGACCGCCAACGGCTTCTCGTTCACCGGCGGCTCGACGACGAGCACCACCACCAACGCCGGCGGTCTGGCGACCTTCTCGAACCTGGTCACCAACACCGCCGGCAGCGGGTACACCCTGACGGCGGCCTCGAGCGGGCTGGGCAATGTCACCTCGAACTCCTTCACCGTGAACCCCGCTGCTGCCAACAAGCTCGCCTTCGTCCAGCAGCCGACCACCACGACGGCCGGCAACGCCATCAGCCCCGCCCCGACCGTCCAGGTCGAGGACACCTTCGGCAACGCCGTGGCCGACAACGGCGCCACCGTCACGATGAGCGTGAACAGCGGCCCCGGTGCCTTCACCGGCGGCTCGACGACGAGCACCACCACCAACGCCGGCGGTCTGGCCACCTTCTCGAACCTGGTCCTCAACACCTCGGGCAGTTACACGATCAAGGCGACCTCGAGCGGGCTCGGCAATGTCAACTCGAACTCCTTCACGGTGAACCCGGCGACTGCGGTCAAGGTGGCCTTCGTGCAGCAGCCGACCACCACGACGGCCGGCAGCGCCATCAGCCCCGCCCCGACGGTCCAGGTCGAGGACACTTTCGGCAACGCGGTGCCCGGCAGCGGGGTCACGGTGACGATGAGCCCCAACGGCTTCTCGCTCACCGGCGGCTCGACGACGAGCGCCACCACCAACGCCGGCGGTCTGGCCACCTTCTCCAACCTGGTCACCAACACCGCCGGCAGCGGGTACACCCTGACGGCGGCCTCGAGCGGCCTCGGCACAGTCAACTCGAACACCTTCACCGTGAACGCTGGAACACCGACCAAACTGGTCTTCACTTCCACGGTCAGCGGCAACCACTCGGTGACCTCTTCGGCCAACGTCGGGCCCTTCCAGGTCCAGGCCCAGGACAGCTTCAACAACCCCGTGACCAACACGAACGCCGCGGCGACCGTCTCGCTGTCGTCGAGCTCGACGGGGACGACCTTCTTCACCACCACCTCGGGCGGATCGAGCGCCTCGGCCGTCACGATCGCCAACGCCTCCTCGAGCTCGCCCACCTTCTTCTACGCCGACACCAAGGCGGGCTCGCCCACGATCACCGCCTCGGTCACGATCAACGGGACGCTCGTCAGCGGCACCACCAACGGCTTCACCATGACGCCGGGCGGCGCCAACAAGGTGGCCTTCGTCCAGCAGCCGACCACCACGACGGCCGGCAACGCCATCAGCCCCGCCCCGACCGTCCAGGTCGAGGACACCTTCGGCAACCCGGTGGCCGACAGCGGTGCCACGGTGACCATGAGCGTAAACGGCTCGGGTGCCTTCACCGGCGGCTCGACGACGAGCACCACCACCAACGCCGGCGGTCTGGCCACCTTCTCGAACCTGGTCTCAACACCACCGGGCGCGTACACGATCAAGGCTTCGTCCAGTGGTCTTGCGTCGACAACAAGTAGTTCATTCAACGTTGTACTGCCCGTAACCGTGAGCCAAAGTATGACGGCGAGCGGAACCGGGACATCGAATTCGGCGACCCTTGGAAGCACGCCAAGTTCCGGAACCACGCTGATTGTCTTGGTTTACACCGAAACCAACTCTGGAGCAGCAGTTGCGCCAAGCAGCATCAACGGATCCGCTGTCTCTGGTTCGAGCTTGATCACCAGCACGCTCCCCGGAGGAGCCGGAAGCCACTACGGAATGTGGGCCTACTCGGTTTCCTCTAGTGGCACAGGGGCGCGGGTGACGGTCAACTTCGCTGCGACTCAGGCGATCACAGAGGTCGACGTCATGGCGCTTTCTGGAAACAGCAGCGGCGACGCCCGTCAGCCAGCTCGACTCCGGAATATCCAGGCACCTCCCCCACCGCGACCTTGCCCGGAAACCCTGCGGTAGGTGATCTTGAGGTTGCGTTCTTCGGTACGCACGGACGTAGCGGCCCTGGTGCGACACCGACGGGATGGGCCAATGTTGGATCGCTAACCGGCTCGTTCGGCCCAAGATTACTTGGAGAAGGCTCGTACTACACGAACACGAACGGCAGCACCAGCCAGCAATTCACACTCAGCCGGAACGCCGCATGGGCCACAATTGCCCTTGACATCGGAATCGCTTGACGTGAGTTGGTCTCGACTTGCTAGGGGTTGTAGCCAATGCTCTCCCGAAGCACCCAATCGCGCTTCACTGGCGGTCACAGCGCGACGCTCAGAGGACGAGTCCGGCGCAATCCTCATTCTGGCGTTGGTGTTCCTGGTGGCCGTGAGCCTGATCGTCGGAGCCCTGTTGAGCTTCGTCGGTACCAGCCTGACGTCGACGATCAGCTTCTCGAGCGAGCGCGTGAATGAAACCGCCGCCACAAACGCGGTCAACCTCGCGATCCAAGAATCCCGCGTCACGTTCGCCACTCAGATGCAGAATGCGTTCGGCGGCCCCACGACGAGCTCAAGCTCTCAGCCAACCGCCTGCTGGTTCAGCGGTGGACAAGGCCAGCAGCCACCAGCAATCGCCGGCCAGCCGCAATACGACGTCTGGTGCTCCATGATCTGGCAGCCTTTCAGCTCGAACACGAGAATCGTCACGTATTCGGCCTGCCTCAGCAGCGTCTCAAACGTGGCGTGCGCGGCTGCCCCGGTGCTCCAAGTGGTCGAGGACTTCGACGACTACCCGCCGGGAGTGGGCGTGCCCTTGGTGAACCCCGTGCAGTGCAACTTCTACAATTATTGCGGCCAGAGCATGACCCAGGTCAGCTGGCAGTGGAGACCAACGGTGCCTGTCGTTACCTCCATATCGCCGACAACAACTTCCGTCGCCGGTGGCGCCACGGTCATAATCACGGGGACCGGGTTCTTGCATGGTTCCAGTGTCAACTTCACCGAGGAGTCTGGGGGCACCCCGACCAGTAACAACGTCGTCGTCTCCGTCCCCGCATCGCAGGTGACCGCGTCGAACTGCACGGGTCCGAACAACACCTGCACGACGCTCTCCCTTCCCGCTCCCGCGGTGACATCGGGAGTGCCATCTGGATCACTGGCCGGTAGCTATTTCGTGACGGTCACGACACCCGGGATGGCAGTAGCAGGTGGCATCCCAACGCCGGGCGCGACCAGCCAGTTCGTGCAGCCAGGGGGCGTGCTCAACTACACGACCGTCACGCCGACGGTGACGGGAATCTCCGGAACCGCAGAGATCGGCGGCATCCCAGGCGGGAACATCACCGGTGGCAGCACGGTCACCCTCACCGGAACCGGTTTTTTCAGCGCTTCGAACTTCGCGGCGCAGGTCTGGTTCATTTGTGACACGGCCACCAACCCCAATTGCGCAGGGGCTTCCCCGGTGATGGCAAGCAACGTGAACCTCGTCTCCGGCACGAGCCTGACCGCGGTAACGCCCGGAGTCACTGCGCCCGGCAACTGGTACGTCCAAGTGGACACCATTGGCGGCAATAGCACGCAGCCCCCGACGCTCGACTTCAACTATGGCGTTCAGGTCCCGATCATCATCAATCTCAGCCCGGCTAGTGGCGCAGCCGGCACGCAGATCAACATCACGGGCGGCAACTTCCTGTCCGGGTCGACCGTGGCCTTCTATCTCGACCAGAATGGAAATCAGAGCGGATCCGCCATCAGTGCGACTTCGACGATCAACAGCCCGACATCGATCACGGTCACGGTTCCGAACTCCGGTCTCACGGCGAACAGCCAGTACTTCCCGGTGATAACCCTCCCCACGATCCAGGGTTACAGCGGTCCCACGTCGTCCCAGCCATACAACGAGCCGGCCGACATCTTCACCTACGTCGTGGTCACGCCCACCGTCAACGTGACGTTCCCCGTCAACAACGTCCACTACTTCGCGACTGGCGGCTTTGGTCGTACCGTCTGGTCTGGGACGATCACCGGAACAGCATCCTCGAACTCGGCCGGCACCATCTCTACAACGGCAGTTGCGATCGAGGACACGGACACGAACAGATGGTGGAATGGCGCCTCGTTCAGCGCAACCACGCAGACGTTCGTCTCGGCCTCGGGTACCACCAGTTGGAGTTACTCACTGCCGATCGCGAGCTTCACTGGACAGACTGCTGGCGACCACTACTCGGTGATCGGCGAGGCGACAGACTCCCTCAACAATCAGGGAACCTCCGCCACCATCGCGTTCAGGTACGGCTGATGCGTCCCGGGATCCCATTGGACGGACTCCCGCAGCCAGCGACGCCCAGGTGCTCCGCGAGGTCCAGACGGTGTCAGTGCAAGACACGCTCCTACGACTTCAGGGCGGCAGCTCTATTGCCGATAAGAACCTTCGACGCCGCATGCTCCCCTGTTGACCAGGGAACAAGCGCAGAGCGGACTAAAATTTCTGCTTGGCCGCGGCGGACCACGCCCGGAGGCGTTGATGGGAAATTGGCGAATCGAGGTGCTTCCCTTGACGGCGCTCTGCCGCGCCGCGCGCCCAGTCGCGCCCTCAGCTACAGCTCTTGTCCCCGTGCAAGTCGATTCGATCGGACTCCAGGGGCAACGCCATGGCTCTTAGCCGGCGCGGGGAACGCAAGGACCGCAAGGCGGGGACGTCAAGCGCGCCACCATCGCAAAACGGGTCGAGCAATGGGAACGGGTCCACACCGGACGCAGTAAGGCTGAGTCTGGACCCGGAGGCGACGGAGCGGATGCAGCATGTACTGGTCCAACGAGGCCTCCTGAGCTGGGCGGAGATCGACAAGGTGCTCGCGGCTGATCCTGCTGGGGCCGACCTCGGGGACTTGCTCGTCAGCCACGGGATGCTCAAGGAACACGACCTCACCGAAGCACGCTCAGAGATCTCCGGGCTGCCGATCGTCGACCTCCGTGAAGCCAATCCGGAAGCCGATGCACTGGCACTTATTCCGGATTCCATGGCTCGTGAGCATTTCGTGATTCCGATGAGTGTGGACGAGGCCGGGTTGACGATCGCTGTCGTGGACGAGCCCTCGCCCGAGCTGATCAACCTTCTCAGCCAGACGGCTGAGAAGACCATCCGACCGGTGCTCGCTCCCCTGTCGGAGATCCGCAGCGCCATCGACAACAACTACCGCGCCATCGGCGGCCTTGATCACCTCGTGCAGGCCTTCGAGGCGGTCGAAGAAACTCGGAAACGGCCAGCAGGATTTTCACCGGTCGAGGTGACCGAACCGCTTGCGGACGATGCTCCGGTCGTTCAGGTGGTCGGCCGAATCCTCACGCAGGCCATGCGGGACCGGGCCTCCGACGTCCACATCGAACCCAGCGAACAGGGCGTCCGGATTCGTTACCGGATCGACGGTGCACTCAAGGAGGTCCTGACCCTCCCCGCCTCGATGGCCGTAGGACTGGTGAGCCGGATCAAGATCATGGCCGGGATGAACATCGTGGAACGTCGGCGTCCACAAGACGGCCAGCTCCGAACGGACATCGACGGTCGAGAGGTCGACGTCCGCGTCTCCACGCTCGCCACCATCTGGGGCGAGAAGTGCGTCATGCGACTGCTCGACCGCACTCGGTCCGTCATGCGGCTCCACGACTTGGGCATGCCGTCCGACTCGGCCGAGAAGTACACCAGCTTCGTGCGAGCGCCCTTCGGCATGGTTCTTTGCGCAGGGCCGACGGGGAGCGGAAAGACGACAACTCTCTACGCCACCCTCACCGAGATCAGCGACCCCAGCCGCAATGTCATGACGATCGAGGATCCAGTGGAGTACGTGTTCCCGACGATCAACCAGATTCAGACCAACGAGCAGGCGGGCGTGACCTTCGCCACCGGGCTGCGCTCCATCCTCCGCCAAGACCCCGACGTGATCCTCGTCGGTGAGATCCGCGACGTCGAGACAGCGCGCATTGGCGTCCAGTCGGCCCTCACCGGCCACCTGGTCCTCTCGTCGGTGCACGCCACGGACTCGGTCTCGGCGCTGCACCGGTTCCTCGACATGGGAATCGAGTCATTCCTCGTCGCCTCATCGATCATCGGCATCGTCGGTCAGCGCCTCGTCCGCCGGATCTGCCCCTCCTGCAAGGTCGCCTACACCCTGACCGCGGAGGAGCGCGCGTTCTACGAAGAGAGTGTCGGGTCGGACAAGACGGAGTTCGTGCGAGGCCAGGGCTGCAACTTCTGCAGCGGTACTGGCTATCAAGGCCGCATCGGCGTCTACGAACTGCTGCGGATCACCCCAGAAATCAAACGGCTCGTCGTCGGATGGGCGACGCAAGACGAACTGCGCCGACTCGCCGAACGCCAAGGAATGCGCTCGCTGCGAGATGAGGCGATCACCCTCGTGACAGAAGACGTCACGACGGTGTCAGAAGTGATCAGGAGTATCTACGCCCTTTGAGGTGAGGAGAAGGACGATGCAGACCCTATTGAACTACCGCTACGAGGCGACCGACGAAGCCGGTCAGACCATCAAGGGCACGGAGAAGGCCGCGTCGGCCTCCTCTGCGCACCTCGCGCTTATCCAGCGCGGCCTGCAGCCCACCGAACTCAAGGAGCACAAGAGCGTCCTCCAGTTCGAGATCACGCGGAAGGCAGTCAAGCGCAAGGAGATAATGCACTTCTCCCGGCAGCTGAGCGTCTTCGTCGAGGCCGGCATCCCGATCATGGAGGCACTCGAGGTGATCGGTGAGGAGACCGGCGACAAGCTGCTGAAGCGCGTCATCTTGGACATGATCGTGCAGCTGCGGGAGGGCGAGACCTTTGCGGCAGCAGCCGCGGCCCATCCCGAGGCCTTCCCGCGCTACTACGTGGCGGTGCTCGAATCCGCTGAGCTCACCGGCACGCTCGACAAGGTTCTCAACGAACTTGCCGAGTACATGCAGCGGGAAGTCGATGCCCGTTCGCAACTCATCTCAGCCCTGATCTATCCCGCAGTCGTCGCGGTGCTCGCCGTGGTCACGGTAATCATCCTGGCAACCTTCGTCCTGCCGAAGTTCAAGACTTTCTTCGAGTCCCTGAACGCGAAGCTGCCGTTGCCGACGCGCATGTTGCTCAGCATGTCCAATTTCATCAGCACCTATTGGTGGGCGATCCTCCTCGTCATCGTGCTCATCGTCGGTGGCGTCGTGGCCCTCAGGAGGTCCCACTCCGGCCGGGCCAAACTCGACGCCCTGTTCCTGAAGCTTCCGGTGGTCGGTCCCTTGGTGCAGTGCGCCATCATCGAACGGATCTGCCGCGTGCTCTCGTCCCTCGTGACAGCGGGCGTCGACTTGCCGAAGGCGATGTCGGTGACCGCCGATTCGTCCAACAACGTGGTTTACCGGGACGGCATCAACCACATTCGCGAGCAGATGATGGAAGGCAACGGACTGGCAGAACCATTGACTGAAACTGGACTGTTCCCTGCGGCGGCACGCCAGATGTTCCGGGTTGGCGAAGAGACCGGAACGCTCGACCAGCAGCTCGAGACGGCCGCGGCCTACTACGGCCGCGAACTGGAGCTCAAGGTCAAGCACTTCACGAGTTTGTTCGAGCCGGCCGTGATCATCTTCATGGGTCTCATCGTCGGCTTCGTCGCCGTGGCGATGGTGTCGGCAATGTACGGCATCTACAGCCAGGTGAACGGTAAGGCCGGCGCCGGGGTCATCCTCCACAGCTTCATGCTGTGGACTGGTATCGGCCTTTAGGAAAATAGGGCCGAAGGTCCCAACTTTCCGAACATTTTCAGCTCGGATCCTTTTCGGCCGCACCGGCCGATGACCGCGCCAATTCGACCCATCAGGACAACCATTTTGCACGCCCCGGAAGCGTCGGAATTTTGTAGACATTTCCCTGGTAACGCTCAAGTTGGTGCCTTGAATAGCCGATCATTTCTGAGCTACGATGGGACGACCTCAGGAATTGGCGTCTTGAGGCAGGGGAACTCAATCCGGGGGACTCTGCAAACCGAAATCACGAACGGGCTTTCACCAAATGGTGGCCCGAAGAAAGGCGGTATAGCTCGTGTTTGAGCGTCATCGCGAGATTCAGCAACGGAGGAAGAACGGGGAAGGGTCCGAATACGGATTCACCCTCATCGAACTCCTTATTGTCATCGTTGTCCTGGGCATCCTGGCTGCGATCGTCATCTTCTCGCTGACCGGTGTCTCCGGTCAGAGCAAGACGGCGGCGTGCACTGCGGATGCGAAGTCGGTCGAGATTGCGGCCGACGCCTACCAGGCCAAGAACAACACGTACCCCGCCACTGTTGGCGTGCTCGTGCCCAGTTACCTGCACAGCGCGCCTGTGACGACGAACGGGTACACGATCGGCATCGACGGCACCACCCACGTGGTCAGCGTCGCGATCGGCACCGGAGCCGCTGCCGACTTCAGCGACACGACGGGGTGCCCAGCGGTCCCGTAACCGGGAGCTGGTTTTCGTAGCGAAAAGCGCCCGGCCCTCAGTGGCCGGGCGCTTTTCGCTCTCTCATTCGGAAAGAAATCAAGAACAAAAAAGGAGGGCTCCGGTGACGTACAACGATCGCTTCGACCCTTGGCTACAAACGCTCTGGGACCAGCGGGGTTCTGACCTTCTCCTCACCGCCGACTCGAAGCCCCGAATCAGGGTGGACGGTGGTTTGCGGCCTATCGAGAGCGAGGCGCTGCTCTCGAGTGAGGAGATCGCAGGTCTCGTCGACAGCATGCTGTCACCGGACCAGAAGAAGATCCTCGACAGAGCACCAGGACGTCGACTTCTCCCTGACCTGGAAGGACAAGGCCCGGTTGCGCGGGAGCGCGTTCAGCCAGCGGGGCGGCCTGGCGCTGGCCCTCCGCATGATCCCCTCTGAGATCCCGAGCTTCGAGCAACTGGGACTGCCGCCGATCGCCGAGTGGTTGGCCCGGCTCCCACGTGGGCTCGTGCTGCTGACTGGTCCGACGGGCTCCGGCAAATCGACCACCCTTGCCTCCATCATCGACCGCATTAACCGGACGCGGGCACTGCACGTCCTTACTATCGAGGACCCGGTTGAGTACGTGCATCAGCACAACCTGTCGGCGGTCAACCAACGCGAGATCGGCGTCGACAGCCCGTCTTTCGAACGTGCCCTTCGCTCGGCCCTGCGCGAGGACCCCGACGTCCTGCTCGTGGGTGAGATGCGTGACCTTGAGTCCATTCAGCTCGCCCTGACGCTCGCCGAGACCGGCCACCTGGTCTTCTCCACTCTGCACACAAACGACACCGCGCAGGCCATCGACCGGATCATCGACGTCTTCCCGGCCTATCGTCAGGAGCAGATCCGGGTCCAGCTGTCGGCGTGTCTGGGAGCGGTGGTCGCGCAAAGGCTCCTGCCGAGAATCGGTGGAGGCATGGTCGCAGCGTTCGAGATCCTGGTCTCCAACCATCCCGTCCGCAACCTCATCCGTGAGGGCAAGACCAACCAGCTTCTCAACGTGATCACGACGAGCCAGCAAGAGGGTATGTGCGCGCTCGAGACGAGCCTCGTCGACCTGATCCAATCCGACGTGATCACCTACGAAGACGCATTGAGCATTTCGGCCCATCCCAAGGAGCTCGAGCGCTTGCTGAGCCACCGGGAAGCCATGCTGACGACAACTGCGTGAGCCAGCCATCGTCACGTCGCGGTCCCGACCTCCCGTACTCACTCGTAGCCGGGGTCACCCCGTGCCGAGGTGGATGGCTGGTCGCCGCCGCAAAGCTCCACGGCACGATCTTCGCGCCCGAGGACCCCACCCGAATGGAGGAGTTCATCGATGTGGTCGACATGCGTCCCGGGTATTCCGTCATCGCTCTTAACGCCCCTCTTGGAGGCCTAGAACAGGCCGCTCGGGGTGGCCGTACCTGCGATCGGGATGCACGAGCTCTACTGGGCCGGCGTGGCTCTGCCATCAAGAGCGGGCCGATCCACGTCGAGTCACGGGAGGGCACGGACCTCCTCGCAGACAATATCGACGCGATCAGCCGGACCCTCCTCCCCCGCTACCAGGAAGTCGCTCGCGAGATGGCCCCGTTTCGGCAGCGGACGATCTACGAGGTGAATCCGGAGCTCAGCTTCTTCCAGATGAACGACGGCGTCCCCATGCAGTGGGCGAAGCACTCCGAGAAGGGGATGGAGGAGAGACGGGATCTGATCGAGCTCAAGCTTCCCGGCGCGCTGCGGATCATCGACGCCGAGGTTCCCGGAGCCACCCCGTCGCACCTTGCCGACGCCGCGGCCATCCTTTGGACCGGCAGGCGGATCTTTGCCAAGGCCGCACTGCGCATTCCGAGCGATCCGGAGTGGGATGAACAAGGACTTCGAATGGAGATCGTTCGTTAAGAGTCCGGCGAGGTTTGCGGGGAACGACTCTAAAACGTGTAGTGGCTGAATGGGCGGAGGATGACGGGTCCAGCGAACACCGCGAACGCGCAACCCAGAGCCAGAAATACCCCGTAGGGAATCCTGCTCCGACGTTCCATTCGTTTGTTGGCGATGAGAACAGCGCCGACCACGGCGCCGACGAGATTGGCGGCGAAGAACCCAAGGAAGACATATCCGATTCCCAGCCATCCCAACGATAAGCCAAGGACCAGGGACAACCGCACGTCGCCAAAGCCAAGCAACTGCTGCTTGGGCAAATACAGCGCATAGAACACCAGGAACCAGCCGGCTGCGCTGCAGATCCCGACGACATAGGCATGCCAATTCCCGGTCTCTGCCGCCGCCAGAAGCAGGAGAGCCGCCACGACGACCGTCAGCGGATACACGATGTTCTTCGGCAGGATCATCCGTTGGGCATCGATGCACGAAAGTGCCAAGAGTCCAGCGAACAAGGCAAGATACGCCGGCAGATCCCACTGGTAACCGAAGCGAGCAGCAGTACCAGCGAAGAGGGCACCACAGGCCAACTCCACCATCGGGTACTGCTTGGAGATCGGTGTCTGGCAGCTGCGGCACCTGCCCCGGAGCACGATCCAAGATACGACTGGAATGTTGTCCCTCTCGCGGATTGGCGTCTTGCATTCCGGACAAAACGATCGCGGCGTCACAACCGATTCGCCTCGCGGCACCCGATAGATGACGACGTTCAAGAAGGAGCCAACCGCGAGACCGAGAATCGCGCACCCTCCGATGAGCAACCCGAGCATGGCTGACCCCTACTCGCCCTGTGAGGCCCGTCATCGACAAGACGCTAGCGAGTACCGCGCCTGCTGGCTCGGATGATCACGCCAGAGCGCGGGCGACGTCGCGGCATCTCTCAGGGACTGACCCTCGATGTGCCACGCATAAGTGTCCATACGATCGGGATGAACTCGGACCGGCTGGGAGAGAGCAGTGCACAAGGCGATCGGGGCGGCGTGTGAAACGGTGCTCACACTTTTGTCGGCGTGCTCGGGAGACCGGGGCGACGATCACGCTCGGAGGCGGCAATCCCCCGGAGCCTGAAGGCAACCTGTCTAGCCGCCTTCCCGCTGATTGCACGTTCGATGATCTGGCAGTCCCACCTAGCGGTACCCGTGAGGCGAAATGGAAGACCTAGTTCCCCCTGAGACAGAGGATGTCCCGGCATGGCAGCGCCAGCTGGAGCAGCCCCAATCAAATCTGATTTGCGTCTCGGCCTGGATCCTCGCCTCGGCGATCTTCATCGGAGCGATCGCCCTCTTTGGTGGTCCTTCACAAGTTGATTCGGCTGAATCGTCGTACGCCACTTGGGCCATCGCTCATGGCAACTTCGCGTGCGCGTACCCATCCGTTACGGCGCATAACGCGAACTTCTTTCTCTTTTACATTCCCGGTCCATCCGTGCCACCGGTCTGGCCGCTGCTCTCCGGAGGTGCGGCCGCTCTGACGAGAATTGGGCATACCGCGGCGTTTCCCTCGCATCAAGCCATGGGGGTCAACTGCGGGCACGCCTACATCGCGATGTACAACTGGGCGCAGAACACCGCGGCGCTTTTTCCGACCATCGGTCTCGGCTACCTGAGCTGGTTCTTTCTCCTGGCTGGAGTTATCGCCTTTCTGCGGGCAACCGGCCGTGGGCGCTCAGGATGGGAGGTAGTCGGAGTCCTCCTCGTCGCCCTTGTACCCATTGTCTGGCAACCGCTCCTGCAGCAGTACCACCCCCAGGACTTGGTGGCGCTGGGTCTTGCACTCATCGGAGCGGCCTGCGCCATCAGGCGTCGTTGGGTCTGGGCAGGCATTGCATTGGGGCTCGCTGTCTCCACGCAGCAATTCGCACTACTCGTACTTGCCCCGCTCTTCGTGATCACCCCTTGGCGCGAGAAATGGAAACTGATCGGATCATCGGCTGCGGCGTGTCGCGCGCGCTCTCGCTGCCGTTCATCGCTGCATCTTCGGGAAGGGCACTTCATTCAGTGCTCTTCGGTACCGGCGACGCGGAGACCTTCGGAGGGACTGTTCTGTGGGAGTCGGGCCTGCGGGGGGGCGTTCTTACTTTTATCTCTCGCGCGTTGCCGATTGTCGTCGGCATGGCCCTGGCCTGGTGGGCACACAGGCGTCTCGGTCCGAAGATCTGGGAACCCATCCCTCTTGTGTCTCTGCTGGCAACCACGCTGAGTCTGCGCCTTGTGTTCGAAGAAGGCTTGTACGGGTACAAGTTCCTGGCTCTTTCGGTGATGCTCATCCTCCTCGCCGTGGTCCAAGGTTGGATCCGAGGTCGATTGGTTGCATGGCTCGCCCTCGTCACCCTGGCCTTCAACCCAATTCCTTGGGGTCTCTCCATCAACTGCGCGAACCTGGGGCGTAACCGCCGCTGCCCTAGTTCCACTGATCATCATCGCAGTGGGTCCTGGCCGTCATCGTGTACGACGCCTTGCACCGGCGGGTCCGTTGGTATCTCCTGGCCTGGCTCGTGGTGGCCATCTGCATCTCCGTCTCATGGCCGCCTTGGACACTGAGCTCTATCCGGGCGCAGGTCCCGCTGTGGTTACTGCAGCTGATACTGCTTCCCACCGGGGTGCTGATGGCTGTCGGCCCTCTCCTCAAAGCGATGCGGCAGGCTCGAACGAGACCATCCGCCCCTCAGAGCATCGCCACGGGAGGATCGGCCTAGCCCGTCGTAGCGGACAGACCGATATAGACAATCCGATATACCGGCGCGGTGGAGCCGGCGATGATTATCCGGACCGTCCGACGCCGACAGGGTTTGACGCAGGCCGACCTGGCCCGGCGGGCCGGCACTTCGCAGCCTGTGGTCTCCGCCTACGAACACGGCCGCCGCGATCCCACCTATGAGACGTTGCGCAAATTGGTGGAGGCCGCTGGTGAACGACTGCATCTCGATGCCGCCAACCCCGGACCGGAGGAGCCAGCCGTCATGGATGTCCGGGAGCATGCCCGCCGGCTCCTCGAGGTGCTGTCCCTCGCCGACGCCATCCCGGTCCGTCCTCGCAGCCCCGTGCTGACGGCGCCCCGGCTCGTCTCCCGGCGAGCACGATGACAGCGCCGACGCTGGCCGGGCGTGTGCTGGCCATAGAGGCGGCACTGACCGAGGTGCCCCACGCCTTCGGTGGTGCGCTCGCTCTGGCCTACTACGCCGAGCCCCGGGCGACCATCGACATCGACCTCAACGTCTTCGTCCCGGTGGAACAGTTCTCCGATGTCGCGGTACCGCTCGTCAAGATCGGGGCGAGCGCCGACGATCCGACAATCGAGGCGCTGATCCGGCGGGACGGACAGGCCAGGGTCATGTGGGACCGCACACCGATCGACCTGTTCTTCTCCTACGACGCCTTCCACGAAGCCGCGGGCGCGGCCCGCCACGTGGTCCCGTTCGGGGACGGGACCATCCCCATCCTGGCCGCCGACCATCTGATCGTCTGCAAGGCGGTGTACAACCGGCCGAAGGACTGGGTCGACATCGAGTCGATGCTGGCCGCAGGGGCCGACCTCGATGCGGCGGAGGTCCTGCGCTGGGTGGCACGCATCACCGGGGACGAGGACCCGCGCTTCAACCGGATCGTGGCGCTGCTCACACGCCATTGACGACCCAGGTGGACACCGAGCCTGGCCCGGGCGGACCTGTACAGGCGGGAGCCGGGCGGTTCTCGTTGCGCATCGCCCAGATGATCCACCCGACGTTCCGGACGGCATGGCTGGCAAACCGAATTCCGGACGCCTGACTCCTTGTCGTAGAGCAGGCAGATCTCCTCAGGGCTTGATTTCGATGCCGATCGTTCCCCAGCTCGTACAAGCCCCAGTCACCGCCTGCCGGGTCTCATGCCGCCGAAGCCGTGCCAAAGTCAATCGCAGTGCTCCAGTTGTTCGAGGTCGAACCTGCGGTAGCGCTCTCGGTGGCGGTCTGGCTGTACCCGGAAGGCGCAGTCCACGTCGGTGTGGTAGCCGAGCCGTTCCGGCCAACTCCGAAGAAGACCTCGTAGCTTCCAGCCGTCAGGCCGCTCAGCGCGACGCCTGGGGCTTGTACCAGTCCCCGAACTGTTCCCATGTACTCCATCGTGGCGCTGTTGTCGCCAGTGATCTCAACGACCTGAATGTGAGCACTGTCGCTGTTCCCGCCGAGCGTCGCGGCCACGGTTCCAGCCGTGCCGGTTCCCTTGGCCGAGTATGCGCAGAACCGATACACAGCTCCACTCGGAGAAGCCCACGTAGTCTGGCGAGAATCTGAGTAACCGTGGACAGGGGGCTGCCGCCACGGACGAGCATGTCTGAGTACCGTCCTCATACGTCACAATCACCAAGTCCGTCGAACCGGTCGGAGCGGTGAAGGACGCCAGCTCACTACGGTGCTGGCGTTGGAACTCTCGTTACCATTTGCCAATTCCGGTCGCGCCGATGGGCGCATCGACCACGACGCTGCCCGAGGTGCCGGTCTTGCCGCCCGAGGTCGCCGTGAAGGTGCCGGTGGTCGTGTTGCCGGTGTAGGTCATGCCCAGAGCTGGTCAGGTTGGCCACGCCGCTCGAGAAGTCACCGGCGGGTTGAGGACGTCGCCGGTGGCCCCGCCCGAAGCCACGGTCCCGGTCAGCGGCGAGTTGGCCGTGATCGTGACGTTGTTGCTTGCGGCGTCGAAGCCCGTGATCGTGTTGCCGCCGATGTCTTGTGCGGTGAGCGTATTGGTGCCGGTGAAAGCCACCCCGTCGGTCTGGGGGCTGGCCAGGGCGAGGGCGAACTTGGCAAAGGCACCCACGTCATCGGACGACGCTGCCCGAGGTGCCGGTCTTGCCGCCCGAGGTCGCCGTGAAGGTGCCGGTGGTGGCGTTGCCGGTGTAGGTCATCCCGAGCCTGGTCAGGTTGGCCACGCCGCTCGAGAAGTCACCGGCCGGGTTGAGCACGTTGCCGGTGGGTCGCCCGAGCCGGTCCCGGTCAGCGGCGAGTTGGCCGTGACGGTGACGTTGTTGGCCGAGGCGTCGAAGCCCGTGATCGTGTTGCCGCCGACGTCTTGGGCGGTCAGCGTGTTGGTGCCGGTGAAGGCGACGCCGTCGGTCTGGGGGCTGGCCGCCGCGAAGGTGAAGTGGTCGAGCCCACCGGCGTTGATCACCACGCTGCCCGAGGTGCCGGTCTTGCCGCCCGAGGTCGCCGTGAAGGTGCCGGTGGTCGCGTTGCCGGTGTAGGTCATCCCGAGGTGGTCAGGTTGGCCACGCCGCTGGGAAGTCGCCGCCGGGTTGAGCACGTTGCCGGTGCCCCGCCGTGAAGCTGACGGTCCCGGTCAGCGGCGAGATCGCCGTGATGGTGACGTTGTTGGTCGAGGCGTTGAAGCCCGTGATCGTGTTGCTGCCGAGGTCTTGGGCGGTCAGCGTGTTGATGCCGGTGAAGGCCACGCCGTCGGTCTGGGGGCTGGCCAGCGGCGAAGGCGAAGTGGTCGAGGGCGCCGGCACGATGGTCACGACGCTGCCGAGGTGCCGGTCTTGGTGCCGGAGGTCGCCGTGAACGTGCCGGGGCGGCGTTGCCGGTGTAGGTCATCCCGAGGCCGTCAGGTTGGCGACGCCGCTCGAGAAGTCGCTGCCGTGTTCGAGCACGTTGCAGGCGTGGCCAGGCCCGAGCCGGCCCGGTCAGCGGCGAGTTGGCCGTGATCGGTCACGTTGTTGTCGCCGCGTTGAAGCTCGTGATCGTGTTGCCGCCGACGTCTTGGGCCGTCAGCGTGTCGATGCCGGTGAATGCCACGCCGTCGGTCTGGGGGATGCAAGCGCGAACGCGAAGTGGTCGAGGGCCCCACGGCGATCGCGACGCTGCCCGAGGTGCCGGTCTTGCGTCCGCCGAGGTCGCCGTGAAGGTCCCCGGTGGTGGCGTTGCCGGTGTAGGTCATCCCGAGGCTGGTCAGGTTGGCGACGCCGCTCGAGAAGTCACCTGCCGCGTTGAGCACGTTGCCGGCGCGTCAGACCCGAGACCGGTCCCGGTCAGCGGCGAGTTGGCCGTGACGGTCACGTTGTTGCTCGACGCGTTGAAGCCCGTGATCGTGTTCCCGCCGACGTCCTGGGCGGTCAGCGTGTTGGTGCCGGTGAAGGCGACGCCGTCGGTCTGGGGGCTCGGCCAGCCGTGAACGTGAAGTGGTCGAAGCGCACCCACCTTGATCGTGACGCTGCCCGAGGTGCCGGTCTTGGTGCCCGAGGTCGCCGTGAAGGTGCCCGGTGGCGGCGTTGCCGGTGTAGGTCATCCCGAGGCTGGTCAGGTTGGCCACGCCGCTCGAGAAGTCGCCCGCCGGGTTGAGCACGTTGCGCAGGCCGTGTCGAGACCCGACACGGCCCCCGTCAGCGGCGAGTTCGCCGTGATGGTCACGTTGTTGGTCGATGCGTTGAAGCTCGTGATCGTGTTGCCCGACGCGTCCTGGGCCGTCAGGGTGTTGGTGCCCGGTGAAGGCGACGCCGTCGGTCTGGGGCTGGCCAGCGCGAAGGCGAAGTTCGAAAGCGCACCGGCGTTGATCACGACGCTGCCCGAGGTGCCGGTCTTGCCGCCCGAGGTCGCCGTGAAGGTGCCGGTGGTGGCGTTGCCGGTGTAGGTCATCCCGAGGCGTGGTCAGGTTGGCCACGCCGCTCGAGAAGTCAGCCGCCTGGTTGAGCACGTTCGCGCCGTGGAGGCCCGAGACGGTCCCCGTCAGCGGCGAGTTGGCCGTGATCGGTGACGTTGTTGCGTCGCCGCGTTGAAGTTCGTGATCGTGTTGCCGCCGACGTCCTGGGCCGTCAGCGTGTTGGTCCCGGTGAAGGCCACGCCGTCGGTCTGGGGGCTGGCCAGCGCGAAGGCGAAGTGGTCGAAGCGCACCCAGCGTGATCGTGACGCTGCCCGAGGTGCCGGTCTTGCCGCCCGAGGTCGCCGTGAAGGTGCCGGTGGTCGCGTTGCCGGTGTAGATCATCCCGAGCAGGTCAGGTTGGCGACGCCGCTCGAGAAGTCACCCGCCGGGTTGAGCACGTTCGAGGCGTGTCGAGGCCCGACACGGCCCCCGTCAGCGGCGAGTTGGCCGTGATGGTCACGTTGTTCGTCGACGCGTTGAAGCTCGTGATCGTGTTCCCGAACGACGTCCTGGGCCGTCAGCGTGTTGGTGCCGGTGAAGGCGACGCCGTCGGTCTGGGAGCTCGCCGCGCGCGAAGGTGAAGTGGCGAGGGCGCCGCCGTGTCGATCAGCTGACGCTGCCCGAGGTGCCGGTCTTGCCGCCCGAGCTCGCCGTGAAGGTGCCCGCTGGTGGCGTTGCCGGTGTAGGTCATCCCGAGCAGTCGGTTGGCCACCCACTCGAGAAGTCACCGTGCGCGTTGAGACGTTGCCGACCGTCCCGACGCGCGGCGAAGCTCACGGTCGCCGACGAGCGGCGAGACGGCCGTGATCGTCACAGTTGTTGCGTGGCGTTGAAGCCCGTGATCGTGTTCCCGCCGACGTCCTGGGCTGAGCGTGATTGGTGCCGGTGAAGGCCACCCGTCGGTCTGGGAGCTCGCCGCCGCGAAGGTGAAGTGGTCGAGGCGCACCGACGTTGATCACGACGTTGCCCGAGGTGCCGGTCTTGGTGCCCGAGGTCGCCGTGAAGGTCCCGGTGCCGGCGTTGCCGGTGTAGGTCATCCCGAGGCTGGTCAGGTTGGCGACGCCGCTCGAGAAGTCGCCCGCCAGGTTGAGCACGTTCGCCGGGCTGTCGAACCCCGACACGGCCCCCGTCAACGGCGAGTTGGCCGTGATCGTGACGTTGTTCGTCGCCGCGTTGAAGCCCGTGATCGTGTTCCCGCCCGCGTCCTGCGCCGTCAGCGTGTTGGTGCCGGTGAAGGCGATGCCGTCGGTCTGGGAGCTCGCCAGCGCGAACGCGAACTTCGAAAGCGCACCCACGGTGATCATGACGCTGCCCGAGGTGCCGGTCTTGTTGTCGGCCGAGGTCGCCTTGAAGGTCCCCGAGGTCGCATTGCCGGTGTAGGTCATGCCCGAGGCTCGTAAGGTTCGGCGACGCCGTTCGAGAAGTCGCCCGCCGCGTTCAGCACGTTGCCGCCGCTCAGGCCCGACACCGGTCCCGGTCAAGCGGCGAGCCGGCCGCGACGGTCACGTTGTTGCTCGCCGCGCTGAAGCCCGTGATCGTGTTGCCGACCGACGTCCTTTGCCGTCAGCGTGTTCGTCCCGGTGAACGCGACACCGTCGGTCTGAGGACTCGCCAGCGCGAACGCGAAGTGGTCCAAGGCCCCGGCGGAAACGGTGAAGGAGCCGGAGACGCCGGTCTTGCCCGCAGGAGCAGTGACCGAGGTCACAGTCAGGGTGGTCGACTGGGCGTCGTAGAGGGTGATGGAGGCGGTCGCCTGACCCGAAGCATTCAAGGCCACACTGGTCTGACCCACGGCGCATGAGCCCTGTGAGCCATAAATCGGCGCTGTGTTGTTCGGGCTCAAGGACGGACCAGAGAAGGCTACGCAGTTGGTGGCAGATGTCCAACCGGTCGCTAGGTTGCCTCCAATGTCAAGGGCGGTGATCGTCTCGTTGAACGGCGTCCCCACGCTGATCGAGATGGTCGCGGTGTTGCTCGTGGGTGGCGCAACCCCAGCTGTCAACCCGCTATCCGTTACCTGTGAGCTGGCCGACAGACCTGTCGCAACAAGTCCGAAGGAACCACTGCCGCTGGAGCGGTAGAGATTGAACGATGTGGCGCCGGTGGGGAGCGACGACGGCATCGTGACGGTGTTGGTGCAGGTTCCAAAGAATCCACCGTTGCAGGTGCTATTGCTGCCGAGTTGACTCGCGTTCGTGACCGAGACGCTCGTCCCTGGGGTGGTCTCTCCGAATGCATTGACCGCCGTCACTTCGTAGTGCCAAGTGGTGCTGCAACCGAAGGAACAACCACTGGGCGAAGCGGTTGGGGCCGACGGTGGCGACACAGACTGTGGAGTAGGCGTGGGCACGGTGAAATGGTCGAGTGCGCCGGCGATCAATGTGAAGGTGGAAGATCCCGTGACAGTGGGAGCATTGGCGTCCGTGGCCGTGAGCGTGTTGCTGCCCGCCTTGTAGGCCGTGAAGCTCGAACCGGGCGATGCCACCCCGCTGGTGAAGGTCACGGAACTAGTCGGGTAGATCGCCGCCGTGTTGTTCGCGCTGTTGGCGCAGGCCGGTCCAGTTGATCGTCTTCGTCGTGCCGCTGCTCGCTCCGTAGGTGATGTCGGTGGTGGGACCAGGCAGTGTGGCCGTTATCGATGTGACAGTGATTGCGGTCCCAGCACTGTACGGACCCGGCGACAGACCGATCGTGAGCGTCGGCGTGGCAGCGGTAGCGGTGATCGTCGCCGCCAACGACTGCCAATTCGTACCAAGCACAGCGACTACTGAGTAGGTGTACAAGTCTCCGGGGGTCAACGGCCCGTCATCTGTACACGAACTGCTCCCCGTCGTTGCACAGACGGTCGTGGAACCTTCGACTCCTCCCGTCCGAGTGACCGTGTAGGTGGCGCCGGAAAGCTCACTGCCCGGCTTGGTCCACGTCACGGTGACGGCGCCATTCGCTCCGACGGATGCGTGCACAGAAGATGGGGTCGTGAGGGTGGAGGTGCTGGCAGAACCTTGCGATCCAGAGTTGACGGCGACGGTCCAGTACGCTGCTGCGACGGCGGCCAACCCGACGAGGCCGATGGCGGCCAGAAGCAGGGCCGCAACGTGACGCCGGATCCATACCAGCCATGAGGTGCGGTGCGCTTGGCTCACTTCTGCACCGTCGCCGTCAGCGGAACGACAAGACTCTTGCCTTGGCAGTCATTCGAAGCGCCCGCGCCCATGGTGACCGATCCCACGATGACCAGCCGTGCGCTGCTGGCGTTCATTGGGATCGTAAATGGCAAGTAGTTGCTGGACGGCGTGACCAACGAGACATCAGGTGTGGTGCACCCTGTGACAGTGCCAATCGAGAGTGCCGTGATTTGAACCGGGTAGTTGTTCGGGTTCGTGACGGTGATGACCAAGTCACCGGTGCCGCCCGGCTGTAGCGGAGTCGCAGGGGTTGCGTTGGTCGCGATGGTGACGGCATTCGGCGCGCTTGCCACATTTGCCGTCCCCGACCCCGATCCAGAGCTCGTGAAGTAGGCGTAGGCCGCGCCGGCTCCGAGCCCGATCGTCAAGGCGGCGACCGTCCCGACCAGGAGACCTGAAACGGCGCCTCATGGCGAGACCACCGTGCAGTTGGTGATGGTGTCGTGGTAGTAGGCCGCCGTCGTGCCGTGCCAGGAGGAGGGCGGCTTGGGCAGGTGGCAGACGTTGGTGTGGTGCGCCTGTCCGCTGTAGGAGTTGTAGGTGCCCGAGCCGAGGTAGATGGTCTCGTTGCCGTTGCCGCCGTCGATGTCGTCGTGCGAGCCGGCGAATCGTCACGGTGTCGGTCCCGCTTCCGAGGTGGATTCCGTTGTACGAGCCCGTGCCGACGGTGACCGTGTCGTTCCCGTTGCCCACGATGATCTGGCCGTCCGAGCCGTTGCCGACGCTCACGGTGTCCGAACCGTTCCCGAGGATGACGTTGTCGTTGGAGCCGTTGCCAAGCGTCACCGAGTCGGTGCCGTTCCCCGCCCACACGCCATCGGAACCATTGCCGAGGCTCACCTTGTCGTTGCCATTGCCGAGGATGACGGTGTTGGAGCCGTTGCCGGCGGAGATCCCGTCGTTGCCGTTCCCGTCGAAGATGACGTTGTTCCCGTCACCGGCGTCGATGCAGTCGTTGCCGTCGAAGCCGTTGATCCAGTAGCTCGCACCGAAGGCGTAGATGAAGTCGTTGCCGTTGGTCCCGTAGAGGAAGGGGAAGACCGGGTTGCCGAAGAGGTAGTTGCTGTAGCCACCGCTGGCGCAGACGCTCGGGACGCTGATGACCACCTGGGCCACCACGTTGGAGGTCGAGCCCAAGTAGTTGCCCGAGGCCCCGTAGATCGCCTCGACGTAGGTGGTGCCCACCGGCAGGGTCGAGGTCGAGTAGGTGGCCTTGCCCGCGCCGAGAGCGTCTCGGTCCCGAGCGAGGTCTTGGTCGAGCAGCTGTGGTGGTGCAGCTGTAGAAGGTCACCGAGCCGCCGGGCGTGCCCGAAGAGGCCGAGACGGTGTCGGTGAAGGTGACCGAGGTGCCCGGGACCGACGGGTTGGGCGAGCAGGTGAGGACCGAGGTGGTGCCGAGGGCGTTGACCACCTGGGCCACGATGTTCGACGTCGAGCCCGTAGGTCGCCCGAGCCGCCGTAGATCGCCTCGACGTAGGTGGTGCCCACCGGCAGGCTCGAGGTCGAGTAGGTGGCCTTGCCCGAGCTGAGCGTCCCGGTCCCGAGCCGAAGGCGTCTTGGTGCTGCAGGTCGATGATGGCTGCAGCTGTAGAAGGTGACCGTGCCGCGTCGGCGTGCCCGAGGAGGCCGAGACGGTGTCGGTGAAGGTGACCGAGTGGCCGAAGGTCGACGGGTTGGGCGACGAGGTGAGGTGCGAGGTGGTCCCGTGCGTCTCGAGAGTTGACCACCTGGGCCACCACGTTGGAGGTCGAAGCGGTGAAGTTGGTGCCCGAGCCGCGGTAGACGGCCTCCACGTAGGTGGTGCCGGCGGGGCGTCGAGGTGCTGTAGGTCGCCACGCCGCCCGCCCCGATGGTCCCGGTGCCGAGCAGGTTGGTGCCGCTGGTAGGCGCACTGGGCCGAGGTCGGGCAGCTGTAGAAGCTCACCGTGCCGCTCGGCAGGCTGGCGTCGGTGCTCGGGTTCGGCCGCGGTGACGGTGGCCGTGAAGGTGACCGACTGGCCCGAGGTCGACGGGTTGGGCGCCGAGGTGAGGGCCGTCGAGGTGGAGTCGGTGTACTGGGCGCTGCCGGTGTAGATGAAGTGGTACTGAAAGTTCTCGCACGCGGTCTGGTCGGGGCTGCCGTCGTCCTTCAGCTCAATCGGCACGCCGGGAAGGTTGGTCGTGGCGCTGGCCCCAACGGTCGCCGAACCCGAGAACGTCGGGCAACGTGAAGTAGGTCGGCGGCGCACACTGTGGGAGCGGAGCCGGGTAGCTCGTGTCGAGTGCGGTCGTGATGCTCTGGACGGTGATGGGCACGTTCAGCAGGTTCTGGACCGTGAAGACCGCACAACGGCGGCGTCGGGGTAGAGCGAGACCGTCGACACCGCTGCAGGACGAGGCGTAAATGTTGCTGGTGATGGTGAAGCTCGATCCGCCAGAAGTCAGGTCGAAGCCGGGGTGCGCCGGTGAGGCGGAACGGGGGCCGACGACGGCAGAGGACGACGCCGAAGGTCGAGAGCCGCGACGACGAGCGCGATGGCACCCGATGCCACCACCGACTTCGTCCTCTTGAACCGCTCTGGCTTCATCTACTTCCTCAAGTCTTTCACTGTGATGGGCAAGCCCACCGAGGGACCTCAGGTTCCGCTCCCCTGAAATCCCTCGCTGGCCTCACCCGGTGGTTGGCCGGGCCACGGAGGTGATCCGTGGCCCGGCCTTCCGACCGAGTTGACTGCCGAGACGAAGCCGCGGCTCGCGAACCCGACGTTTCATGCTATCAGCTGGCTGCCGTGTACGTTCAGGCGTGATTCCCTGACCCTGGCAGCCGCTCTGGTCAGCCGATTGCTGATGTTCGGTCAAGTGTCACGCAGCCGACCGAAGTGGCACCGTGATCGCTCGCCTGGCGTCGAGCTCGGCACAGCCGACTGAAGGTGGTCAGCGTCTGCGTCGTGGCGGTCGCAGCTGGCGCAACTGTCGCTCGACAGGCGTACCAGCTGGTCGTCGAGCAAGCCCGCAGTCGCGCAGGCCGCGACCGTCGCACATAAGCGCTGGTTCACGGCCGCTGGACGTAGCCGATGACACGTGTTCGTCACGGGATACGAACGTCGCTGCGACCTCGTCCGCGGCATAGTCGGGCCCAGCCGGTCGGAGTCGGCTCGTTCACGTCACCGTCAGGTTGCGTAGCCGACCACCGTCGTACCAGGCCAGTGCCCACCAGTAGCTAGTGAAGTATGCGAAGGCCGCACCGCCCACGCCGAGGAGCAATCCCGCGGCGAGGCCGATGGTGGCCACTTTCTTGTTCATGAATCGCTTCATGATTCTCCTTTTTGATTGGGGTTTTTGTTGCTGGGGGTTACTTGATTAGGGCGCCTGAAATCCCACCTCCCAGGCGTCACTGTGTGCGCCTGTCGGATGACAGGTCGCCCTAGGCAAGGACCCCCGAAGGGGTTCCTGCTTGCTGCACGGAACCCGAGAAACGAGCTCCCGTTTGCTGGGCCCGCGACGTCGAAGTCGTTGCTTCGTCGTCCGGTGCCACAACATCTGTAGGACGGAGGTCGAGATGACCGACCAGATCCGAAAGTGAGTGTTGAAACGAAGTTGTGCGGGCGGTGTGCGCGAGTTCAGGCCGCGTTGCGCCGAGGTCAACTCGCTGCAAAAGAGGACTCGCCAAGTCCGTCGCCACCCTGGAAACCGCCTCGCTCTACCGGGTGATCGCCAAATCACCCTCGCCTGAACGTGGACATCTGACCATGCCGGTTGCCGTTGGTCAACGGGACTTAAGTCAGCTTTCTGTTGCGCGTTCTTTGCGGGAACGCTCGGTCTAGTGACGTGGTAACGACGAAATGTTCCTCGTCAAAGAGCGTTTCCGGAGATCCGGCGGTACTTCGATCGCGATGATTTGCATCGAAATTTTGTCGTCAACATCCCGACAATTCGGTGCGCGCGACGTCAAGGTTCGGGCTTCCGATCCGATAGCGTCCGCGTGTCGCGAACGGTACCCCTGCCGGCGCTTCGCTCGACTCCCGACCACGACAAGACCATCGTGAAGGCGGATCCCCGCATGCCCGGATGAGGCGCGCACAACCTCGACTTTCGTACAGCAAAATGTGCAATGTGGGATGCATAGCCGAACGCGTGGCGGGTCGGACGTCGGACCCATAAAGTAATTGCAGTCTCGACGCGCCTTTCGGTTCGACTCTTATTCCCCCTCCGTCGAATCTGGGGCGCGTCGGGCGCGTCGACGGTCCCAGACGGCGGCCGGCCTCGCCGACGAATTCGCCAGAATTGAGGCAATGGTCCGCGACGCAGTTGAACGGTTTCGTCACGCTCGGCGCGAGGCTGGGCCTGCAGCAGTCGGATGTCCGTTCGCGATGCGCATACCACGTCGACATTGCGTTCCAGAGCGGCGGCCATGAAAGTGAGGCTCCGATGAGCCGTCACCGCGAGCTCGACACGCGGCAGTTGGGAGACGGCCCGAGGGCACCTGCCCGGAATGTTCCTTCGACTGGGACGTGTCGTCCTACGAGGTCCTCGTCGGCCAGTGCGTCCGCAACGTCGCTGTCTTCGGCGCGGTGTTGTCGCGCATCGATCCCGCCGCCGCCGTGGATCCGGGGCTGTGGTCGGCCAGCCGTTACGTCTGGCACACCGTCGACGTCCTGCGGTTCGGCACCGAGCGACTGTGGACGGTCAGCGTCGATCCCTCTTTCGGCGTTCCCGAGTGGGACGAGAACGTGGTCGCCGAGGTCCGCGCGTACGACTCCCTGTCGCCGATCGTCGGGCTCGTCGCCCTCATCGCCGCGGCCGAGGCCTGGCGGACCGCTGCGCTCGAGGCACCGCACGACGTCTCGACGCCACATCCCGAGGCGGGCGCCATCTGCGCGTTCGACATCGTGCAGCGCAACGCGCACGAGGTCTGCCACCACCTCTGGGACGTCCAGCGGGCGCTTCCGGCCGAACCCGGCTCCTGACCTCCGGCCGCGGACCGCTGTCTGCGACGATGGTCCCGATGGATCCCGAGGATCCGGATCGGAGCCCGCGAAGACGAAGCCGCTTCGCCTGAGCCCGCGGACGAGGACGCCTCCTCGGACGAGACCGCCGAGGAGTTCGCGCCCGAAGGCTTCGAACGCTGGCGCCGCGAGTCGGCGCTCGGCAGCGTCGGCACCGGCATCGCCCGCGGGCTGCAGAACGTCTTCGCCCCGCCGCCCAACCAGCCCGTCATCGTGGCCTCGGTCCCCGGCGACCCGCCCGATCCCGATCGTCTCCAGGTGATCCTCGATCCCGACGACCCGTCCAAGTCCGTCGCCCTCCTCCCGCCGGCCCACGACGATCGCCGGCGACGACGACCCGCCGGCCTGAGTCCCGCCCGCCTCGCCGACCCGGCGAACCCCCGAAAGGATTGACTTCCCCGCTCGTTGGACATAGGTTCCTAGGAATCGGACAGAGTGTCCGATTCAGAAGAGGAGTTGTCCGGATGAGCACCCTGGCGGACCTCGCCCCCGTCGACCTCTCGGATTCCCGGTCCTACGTGGCCGGTGTCCCCCACGCCTGGCTGGCCCACCTGCGCCGCCACGACCCCGTGCACTGGCAGGACGAGCCCGGCGGCCCCGGCTTCTGGGCCGTCACCCGTTACGAGGACTGCGTCACCGTCAACCGGGACTACGAGCGCTTCAGCTCGGCCGCCCGCGGCACCATGCCCTTCGAGATGCCCGAGGCGGACATCGAGCAGCAGGGCCTGATGATGCTGAACATGGACCCTCCCCTGCACACCCGCTACCGGCGCCTCGTCAACAAGGGCTTCACGCCGCGCATGGTGCGCGACCTCGAGGAGAGCATCCACCGCTCCACCGACGCCATCATCGACCAGGTCATCGAGAAGGGTCAGGCCGACTTCGTCACCGACATCTCGGCCGAGCTCCCCCTCCAGGTCATCGCCGAGCTGCTCGGCGTCCCCCAGGACGACCGCCACCGCATGTTCGAGTGGTCCAACAACATGGTCGGCAACGAGGACCCCGAGTACCAGGGCCAGGCCGAAGCGGCCCTGACCGCCGCCATGGAGCTCTACGCCTACGCCGCCGAGCTCTACGGCAAGAAGCGCCTCGACCCCCACGCCGACCTCATGAGCGTGCTGACCACGGTCGAGGTCGACGGCGAGCAGCTGAGCGAGCTGGAGCTCGAGCTGTTCTTCCTCCTCCTCACCGTCGCCGGCAACGAGACCACCCGCAACCTCATGTCGGGCGCGATGCACGCCTTCTTCCAGCACCCCGACCAGTGGCAGCGCCTGCTCGACGACCGCAGCCTGCTCCCCACCGCCGTCGACGAGATGCTCCGCTTCGTCACCCCCGTCATGAACTTCCGCCGCACCGCCATGGCCGACGTCGTCCTGAGCGACACGAAGATCGCCGCGGGCGACAAGGTCGTCTTCTTCCACGCCTCGGCCAACCGGGACGAGAGCGTCTTCGACGACCCCGACACCTTCGACGTCGGCCGCGACCCCAACCCGCACATCGCGTTCGGCGGCGGCGGCCCGCACTTCTGCCTCGGCGCCAACCTCGCCCGCATGGAGATCAGGGTCATGTTCGAGCACCTGCTCGACCGCCTGCCCGACATCCGCCAGGACGGTGACGAGCAGCATCTACAGTCCCAGTTCATCAATGGCGTCAAGCACCTCCCCGTGGCCTTCACCCCGTCCGCCCGCGTCGGCGCCTGAGCCTCGGCGCGACCGCTCGCCACTCCCCCCCGAACCCCAGCCCGATGGCCCGACGCGCCCCTGACGCCCTGAAAGAGGTCATCCGGGACTTCCGCCGGGACCAGATCATGGACACGGCGCGCCGCCTCTTCGGCGAGCGGGGCACCACCGACGTCTCCATGGACGAGATCGCCGCCCAGGCCGGCGTGGCCCGCTCGACCGTCTACGTCTACTTCGCCAGCCGCGACGAGCTCATCGCCGCCTGCGTCGAGTCGATGTACGACCGCCTGAAGGAGACCATCGCGGACGTCGTGGCCGACGACGCCTCGCCCTCCGAGCGGCTCCGTGCGCTCGTCCTCGGCGTCCTCGAGCGCATCGACGAGAGCCCCGAGTTCTTCCGCCTGGCCATGGCGACCCAGGCCACGTCCGGCGCGGCGGGCTCGGTCGCCGTCGGCGGCGCCCTCATGATGATCGGCCTCGACATGATCCGCCTGCTCGAGGAGCTCGCGCGTCGCCGGCAAGGCGGCCGGCGACTTCCGCCGCCGACCTCGACCCCGAGCGCGCCGTCGTCCTCGTCGGCCAGCAGATCTTCGGCGCGCTGTCGGTCCGCGCCGGCGAGCCCGACCCGATCCCGGCGGCGCAGGCGGCCGACGAGATCTGTGACTTCGTCCGCCGGGGACTTGGAGGGTGACGTGAAGTTCGACCTGTGGATGCCGACGGCGAGCCCCATGACCACGAGCGGGCTGCTCGATGTCGTCGCCGAGGGTGCCGAGGCAGCGCGGCATCGGGACCATCTGGGTGGGCGAGCACGTCGTGCTCTTCACCGAGTACGAGAGCCACTACCCCTACGCGGAGGACGGCCGCATCCCGGCCCCGCCCGGCAGCGGCCTGCTCGACCCGATGGTGACGCTGACCTATCTCGCCGCGCGCACCGAGACCGTCCGGCTCGGCACGGCCATGCTGCTGCTGCCCCAGCGCAACCCGGTCTACGTCGCCAAGGAGGTGGCCACGCTCGACTGGCTCTCGGGCGGCCGGGTCGACCTCGGCATCGGCGTCGGCTGGCTCAAGGAGGAGTTCGACGCGCTCAACACGCCCTGGCCCCAGCGCGGCAAGCGCACCGACGAGTACCTCGAGGTGCTGCACACGCTGTGGACCGACGACGTGTCCTCGTTCAGCGGCGAGACCTACCAGCTCCCCCCGTGCGAGATGTTCCCCAAGCCCGTCCAGGACCCCCAGCCCCCGATCCACATCGGCGGCGAGACCCCGGCCGCCCTCCGCCGGGCCGCCCGGCACGGCCAGGGCTGGCACACCTTCAACCGCAGCCCCGCCCAGCTGGCCGAGGGGCTGGCCGAGCTCGACACGCACCTCGAGGCCGCCGGGCGCAGCCGGGACGACCTGCGCATCACGGTCTGCCCGTACTTCAACCAGCTGACCCCCGCCGACGTCGAGGGCTACGCCGAGGCCGGCGCCGACGCCGTGGCCGCGCTCTTCTTCGCCTTCACCCCCGACGACGCGGCCCGGGCCTTCGACGACCTCGAGCCCTGCCGGGAGGCGGCCGCGGCGCTGGGCCGGCGGCTCGAGCCGCCATGCGTCACCTACGGGTGGCGCGAGGTGCGCTGCGCACTCGGGGCGGAACGCGCCCGCTGCCTCGCACCACCCGTAGGCACGTCGAACCTAAATCGGGAGCCGCGGCGACAAATCGCCCGCAGGAATGAACCCGGCGACTGCCCGTTCATCCCTGGGGATGAGAGTCAGCTGAGTCCGGGGCAGGCAGGCTGTAGGGGATGAAAGCCGGGTCGCACTCCGCACGGAGATCCTGCTCAGGCGGCAGTACCATGGACGTTCCGCCTGGGAACCAAGGATCAGATGCGCCCCAGCTCCCGCCACCTCTATCCGGCGTGGCTCCGGCCCGGAACGACCCGGGACGCCGCCGCGCCGACACGGGCCAAGCCCCGCAGGCCGACCGGGCCTGGCGCCTGTGGGAACAGCTGCGCGACTTCGACCGCCGCTACGCCGCCTGGGTCGACATCGCCCTCGCCGTCGTCCTCTTCGTGCTCTGCTCGGGCTGGACCTTCAGCGACCACGCCGGGCACCCGGATCTCCTGGTGGTGGCCGCCCTGATCTTCCCCCTGGTCTTCCGTCGGCGTGCGCCCGAAGCCGTCTTCGCCCTCATCGCCACGGTGGCCTTCGTGCAGTGGCTGGTGAGCGGTCCGGCGCTGGCGGACGTGTCCCTCCTCGTCGCGATGTACACGGTCGCGGTCGAGTCGGACTGGATCTTCGTGGTCATCGCCGCCGCCGTCCTCGAGGCCGGCGTCATCATGGCGACGGTCCGCTGGACCGTGACCAGCAACGACCTCAAGACCTTCGTCTTCCTCACCGGCCTCGCCATGGCGTCGTTGCTCGCCGGCGTCGTCGTCCGTGCGCTGCGCAGCCAGCTCGATCTGGCTGGCCGAACGCGCGGCACGGCTCGAGATCGAGCGCGACCAGCAGGCCTCGCTGGCCGCCGCGGCCGAGCGCGCCCGCATCGCCCGCGAGATGCACGACGTCGTCTCGCACAACATCCAGGTCATGGTGACGCTGGCCGATGCCGCCGCCGCGGCGCGGGCGACCGATCCCGACCGCGCCGCCGACGCGCATGCGCGAGGTGTCGAGCACCGGGCGCCAGGCCCTCACCGACATGCGCCGCATGCTGGGCGTGCTGCGGGACGAGCCCGCCTCCCCCGCCCGGGACCTGCAGGGCGCTTCCGGCACCGCCCACGCGAGGCGCCCTGGCGCCCCAGCCGGGCCTCGGCGATCTCGACGCGCTCGTCGAACGCGTCCGCGGCACCGGGCTCACGGTCTCTCTCGAGCGCGCCGGGCGGCCGTTCGAGGTGTCCGGCGCGGCCGGGCTCACCGTCTACCGCATCGTCCAGGAGGCCCTGACGAACGCGCTCAAGCACGCCGAGGACCCGGCCTCGGTCGAGATCTCGCCTCGACTTCGAGGACCCCGACATCTCCGTCCGCGTGCGCGACGACGGGCGTACCGGGGCCGGCACGCCCGGGCCTGGAGTCAACGGGAACGGCAACGGCCACCGCGCCGCCGCACGCCAACGGGTCGGGCCCCGGCGGCGGCCACGGGGTCGCCGGCATGGCCGAGCGGGCCGCCGCCTTCGGCGGCACGCTCAGCGCCGGCCCGGTCGCCGTCCGGCGGCTGGGAGGTGCTGGCCACCCTGCGCGACTGCAAGGCGCCGGTCGCCCCGTGACGGTCCGCGTCGTCCTGGCCGACGACCAGGCCCTCCTGCGCAAGGGGTTCCGCATGATCCTCGAGGCCGAGGACGGGATCGAGATCGTGGGCGAGGCGGCCGACGGCTCCGACGCCGTCCGCCTGGTCGAGCTGTACCAGCCCGACGTCGTCCTCATGGACGTGCGCATGCCGGTGCTCGACGGCATCGAGGCCACCCGCGCCATCACCACGTCGCCCGCCGGCAGCGAGACGCGCGTCCTCATCCTCACCACCTTCGATCTCGACGAGTACGCCTTCAGCGCGCTGCGCGCCGGGGCGAGCGGCTTCCTGCTCAAGGACGTGCCGCCCGCCGAACTGGTCGGCGCCATCCGCACCGTCGCCCGCGGCGACGCCGTGGTCTCGCCGCGCGTCACCCGCCGCCTCCTCGAGGAGTACTCGGACAAGCTGCCCGACCTCTCCGCCAACGGCGGCGGCGCGCCGCCGGCGGGGACGCGCACCCCGCACTCGCGCAGCTGACCGACCGCGAGCGCGAGGTGCTGCTGGCCGTGGCCGACGGCCTCTCCAACGCCGAGATCGCGGAGCGCCTCTATGTGTCCGAAGCCACCGTCAAGTCACACGTCGGTCGCCTGCTCGCCAAGCTCGGCCTGCGCGACCGCGTGCAGGCGGTGGTCTTCGCCTTCCAGTCGGGCCTCGTGCGCCCCTCCTGATGCCGGGCGCGACGAGCTTCGACTACACGATCTACATCCAGGCGACGCCCGAGCGGGTCTGGCAGGCCCTCACCGACCCCGCGGACACGAGCCGGTACTGGCGGCACCAGAAGGCTGGGCCGAAGACCTTCCGTTCGGACTGGAGGAAGGGCTCGACCTGGGACCTGTTGCACGAGGACGTCGGTCTCGTGGTGAGCGACCCCGAGCAGGTGATCCTCGAGTCCGAACCCCCCAACCGGCTGGTCGTACACCTGGCACACCGTCACCCCCGAGTGGGCCGCCGAGGTCGGCATGGACGAGGCCACGGCGGAGACCTGGCGCGCCGAGCCGCGCTCGAAGGTCTCCGTCGCCATCGAGGACGTCGGGCACGGCGTGGTCAAGCTCACCCTCGTCCACGATGGCTTCGCACCCGGGAGCGAGATCCTCCCCGCGGTCTCGGACGGTTGGCCTGCCGTCCTCTCGAGTCTCAAGACCCTCGTGGAGACCGGCGCCTCGCTCAGAACTTCCTAAAGAGAAGGGCCAGACGGAGGGGGTTCACGGGGGCCGTAGGCTCGACCGTGGTGGGCCTGGAACCGGAACGAGAGATCCCCGCGTCCTCCGCCGGTTCGGCGCAGGGACGTCGCCATCGGCGTCTTCACCGACGACGGCCCGTGGGAGGTCGACCCCGACGCCCTCGCATGGCGCCGGGGCATCGCCGGCCTCCGAGCCGACCTGAACGCCGCGCTGCCCGGGCTGACCAGGGCCCGCCTCCTGCCGCCGGGGCGGCGGCTGGGCACCACCCTGCAGCATCTCGGTGGCGCGCTCGGCCTCTGGTACGCCAAGGAGCGCCGCACCGGCGGCCCGAGCTCCATCGCCGGCATCTCGCGCCGCCTGCGCGTGGCCGCCGAGCACCTCGGACCGACCTACATCAAGCTGGGCCAGATCATCGCCTCGGGCGACGGCATCTTTCCGCCCGAGCTCGTCGCCGAGTTCAAGTGGTGCCGGGACGAGGTGCCCGCCGAGCCATGGCCCGTCGTCGAACGGGTCCTGACCGAGGAGCTCGGCCGTCCCATCCACTCCGTCTTCGCGTCCGTCGACCACACGCCGAAGGCCGCCGCGTCCATCGCGCAGGTGCATGCGGCCACGCTCCGCGACGGCACCCCGGTCGTGATCAAGGTGCAGCGGCCCGCGGTGGCATCCCGGGTGCGCCAGGACCTTGCGATCATGGCCTGGCTGGCGCCGCAACTGGTGGGCCGCATCCCTGTCGCCGCGCTGGCGAACCCGCCGGCCCTCGTCGAGCTCTTCGCCGAGACGATCATGGAGGAGCTCGACTTCCGCCTCGAGGCGGAGAACATGCTGGACATCGCCATGACGTTCGCCGAGCTCGACCAGCGCTCCTTCGTGGTCCCGCGCCCCCACCCGACGTTGGTGACGCGTCGCATGCTGGTCATGGAGCGCCTCGACGGGTTCAAGTTCAGCGACGTCGAGGGCATGCAGGCGGCCGGCATCGACACCGAAGAGGTCGTGCGGGCGGGCATGATCGGCTTCCTCGAGGGCTGCATGATGCACGGCATCTTCCACGGCGATCTGCACGGTGGGAATCTGTTCGTCCTGCCCTCGGGGAAGATCGCGCTGCTGGACTTCGGCATCACCGGCCGGCTCACCGAGGCGAAGCGCCTGGCCCTCCTCTCCCTGCTGGTCGGCGCGTCGAACGCGGACATCCCCACCCAGGTCTCTGCGCTGCGCGACCTCGGCGCGTTCCCCGACGACGTCGACGTGAGCGGCGTCATCGAGCAGCTGGGGCTCGACCGGCCGCCGATCGATCCCACCCAGCTGACCGCCGACGAGCTGGTGGGCGAGATGCAGCGCTCCGTCAAGACGCTCCTCGCCCTCGGCGCCAAGCTCCCCAAGGAGCTCATGCTGTTCGTGAAGAACCTGATGTTCCTCGACGGCGCCATCGCCACGCTGGCGCCGGATCTCGACCTGTTCGCCGAGGTCGAGTCGATCGCCCTCATGTTCGCCACGAAGCACGGCGAGCAGATCATGGCGCAACTGGGCCTCGAGCAGCAGGCCGACTGGGCGCCCGACATGTCGGGCGTCAAGGCAAGTTTCGGGCTGGACGAGACGACCGAGCACCTGACGCACCGCGAGCTCCAGGCCCGGCGGGCCGAGGTGCGCGAGAAGTTCGAGGACCGCGGGCGCCAGCGCCGCGGGCGTGGTGCAGGTCACTGAACCAGGAGGGCCCGCGTCAAGGCACTCTGTGCCGTGATACTGCTTCGCTGCAGCAGTTCTCGTCGACGGGACAAGCAAGCGAGGACCGGAGCATCGTTTCTGGGGCGGGGCGACGGAAAGGAACCGGAAATGCGCAAGCGGATGGGAGGGTCGGCGTGGCGGTGGCCGCCGTGACGTCGCTCGCCACGGGCTTCGGGTTGGCGGCCGGGGCCGCACCCGCAGGTGCGACGACCGCGGCGGCCGCGAGCAACCCCCTCTCGGGAGTCGTGCAGCAGGTCGAGAGTCTGGTCTGCCTCGTCGTCGACATCGCCACTGGGGCAACACCTCCCTACGGCCCGCCAGGCGACGTCTGCGCGAACTGACGGTCGCAGGCTGCGCCTGAGCTGCGGCGCCGCCACTCGTTCGTGGTGCAACGGAGCCGTTACGAAGGGGAGCACGTGGACCCCGACGGCAACATCATCGGTTTCGGCTCTCCCAAGCGCGACTGATCTCGCTCACTCTCGACGCTCGGGCACGGCGGGCAGGTTCTGCACCCGCAACTGGCCCCGGGCCACCATTTTGCCGTCCGCCTCGCGCTCGATCTCGATCAGCCAGATCTGTTGCGTCCGGCCCGTCTGAATCGGCGTCCCCGTCGCCCGGACGCGGCCGGTCCGATGGGGACGCAGGAAGTCGGTGGAGTTCGCGACGCCGACCACCGCCATCTGGCCGGTGATCTCCTGGGCCGCCATCGCCGCGCCGTGGCTGCCCACCGACTCGACCACCGAGGTCCAGACGCCGCCGTGGACGATCCCGTAGGGCTGGTGGTGCCGCTCGTCGATGTCGACGTATCCCACCACCCGCGTGGCCGACAGCTCCTCGATCCGCAGACCGACCGCGCTGTCCCATCCCGGCTGTGGTTCCAATCGATTTCCTCCTTGTCGGCCCGGGCGCCCCGACGTCGGCGGCCCGGTCACTGGTGGTCCCTATCCTCTTCTCTGCCTACCGGGTACCGCCAGAAAGGGAGGCAGGATGATGGTTCGCAAGGCAACGATCGAGCTCGTCTTGGATTGCCGGGACCCGCAGCGGCTCGCCGAGTTCTGGCGCACGGCACTCGACTATCGCGACCACTTCACCGACGCACAGCTGGCGGTACTGGTGCCCAAGGAAGGCTCCGCCTCACCGCTCCTCCTGCAACGGGTGCCCGAACCCAAGACGGTCAAGAACCGCATGCACCTCGATGTCATCGTCGACGATGTCGAACTCGAGGTGCGCCGGCTGGAGGGACTCGGCGCACGTCGCATCGACCACGGACGTGCAGAGCTTCGGTGGAACCGATGGGTCCGGCTGTCGGACCCCGAGGACAACGAGTTCTGCGTCTCCACCGGCATCGGGTGGTGACCGCCGCTGAGCAGTCCTCAGGGGCAGGCTCCGTAGGGATCGATCGGGGCGTCGGACGCGCCCGTCATCACCCACGAGTTGGAGGCCTCGTTCATGTAGGCCACCGCACAGGGGTCTGCGATGGCGATGAGGTGCTCGTTGGAGCAGACGCCCGCCGTGTTGATGCACGTCATGGCCTCGTGTCCGAGCGCGTTGCCGGGACACTCGAACGTGAAGCCAGGCGCGGAATAGGCAGAGAGGTACGCCAGTGCGGCTGAGCAGCCGTCCGCCGTTGCCGCGCCTTTGGCCGGCAGAGCTGTGGATGCAGGCGGAGGTGGTGGCGCCGGCGGCGCCGTCGTGGTCGTGGTCGGAGGGGCGCCGTCGTGGTCGTGGTCGGAGGGGGCGTCGTGGTGGTCGTGGTCGGAGGCACCGTCGTGGTGGTGGTCGTTGGAGCCGGCAGCTGGGACGTCTGCGTCTGCACCAACGCTGGATGCGAGCTCGTCGGCACGGCGGCGGCGCCCACACTCGTCCCGGCGTCGTCGATCATGACCAACGCAAGGGACAGGAGGAGGACCGCGCTGGCGAACAGGACGATGCCGTCGCTCACCTCCCAGCGACCGCTCCGTACACCCAGTCCCACGTCCATCCTCTCTCTGGCCGCGCCGCGGCGACCACCAAGAAATTCGGAGGAATGTGGGCCGGCGTTGACCGGATTGGTAAATAAGGCCTACGCGCTCGATCCCGAGGCGCCCTCCGAACCGCTGCGGACGCTTCGGAGCCGCGGATCACGCCGCCAGCAGGGCAAACTGACCGGATGGGTGACGCAGTCCTGTATCAACTTTCTGACAACGTGGCGACGATCACGTACAACCGGCCCGACGCGCTCAATGCCATCAACGGCGAGATGCGGCGGGACCTCAACGCCGCCTTCTCACGGTTCCGCGACGACGAGGACGCCTGGGTCGCCATCGTGACGGGTGCGGGACGGGCCTTCTGCGCCGGCGGGGACCTGCGCGACGGAGCGGGATCGATCGGCGAGTTCGCCGGGACGTTCTGGGAGAAGCCGACGCTGAACTCGTTCGAGAGCGGCTGGGAGATCTTCAAACCGGTCATCGCGGCGGTGAACGGCTACTGCCTCGGGTACGGGCTCACCCTGGCGACGTGGTGCGACTTCGTGCGTGGCGAGCGACCGGGCCGAGTTCGGTCTGCCCGAGGTCAACCTCGGCATGCCGGCGATCGTCGCCTCGATCCGCCTGCCGCAACGCATCAACTGGGCCGATGCCATGGAGCTCCTGCTGACCGGCGAACGCGTCGACGCCGAGCGGGCCCGCGCCATGGGCCTGGTGTGGAAGGTCGTTCCGCACGAGACGCTGCTCGACGAGGCCCGGGCGTTGGCGGCCCGGCTCCTCCAGGGGGCGCCGGTGGCCCAGCGCGTCATGAAGGAGATGGCGATGCGGACGCGCCACATGCCGTCGCTCGAAGCCATCCGCTTCGGCGAGACCATGCGGCTCGTCGCCGGGCGCACGCACGATGCGGCAGAGGGCATCGCGGCGGCCGCCGAGCGCCGGCCGCCGCGCTGGAGCGGGCGATAGCGAGCGCACCTGCTCGGTCCGGGCTACAAGCAGACCTCGTTGGATCAGCACCTCAGGCGCCCGGCCACCCCGCTACCAGCGCGACGAGCTCGTGTGCGACCCAGTACTGCGTTGGCCGCCCACGACCGGTGACATCCGGGTAATAGCGGGTCAAAATGCCGCGTTCGGCCAAAGTCGTCAGCGCTGTCTGACTGGCCCGCAACGAGATCCCGAGCATTTTGGACACGACAGCCGCTGAGACCACGGGATATTCGGCCAGGATGGCGACGACGCCGCGCACGGCCGCATCGGTGCGCACGCCGGCGAGCCGTGCCCGCCACTCGTCCAGCAACTTCTCCGAACGGGCCATCACCGCACCTGCCGCCTCGCTGGAACGCTCGAGCGCTGTTGCGAGCCATTCGACCCACGGATCCAATTGTCCCAGCCGGAACAAGGTCAACCCGGCGAGATAGCCACCCGGGTCCTGCGCAATGAGGACGCTCACGGGCGGCGGGAGCGCGACACCGAGCCGACGGGCCAACAGCCACCCGATGAGGACGCGGCCGATGCGTCCGTTCCCGTCGCCGAACGGATGGATTGTCTCGAATTCCGCGTGGAGGACCGCTGCTTGGGTCACAGGGTCGAGGTTGTCGTCGTTGGCGAACAGGACGAGGTCCTCCATCAGTGCGGGTACCAGCTCCGGCGGTGGCGGCACGAGAGCGGCGTCGCGCGGAGAGGTGCCGCCGACCCACGACTGTTCGGTCCTGTAGGCGCCGACCATGTCGGGCGGCAGCCCGCCGCGCGCCTCCATGAGAGCCGCGGTGCCAGGACCACAGATGCGTGTGAGTAAGTGCTTCGTCCGACGAGCGCAGCGCGGCGACGACAGAGGCCAGGTTGTCCGCTACGTAACTCGCGGCGTCCAAGAGCACGCTGCCAACCTCGGCCGCGGCCACGTCCACCAGCGGCGTCCGGATCCCCTCGATGTACGACGACGCCACACCCTCGGAGCGCAGCAGCAACATGGCGAGGGGTTCGAACCGAGCTGGCCGACTTCCCGCGGCCACGATGGCGCCGGCCGCCTTCTCGGTGAGGCGTACCGCTCGGACGCTCCCCAGCTCGAACGTCCTCCCGGCCAGTGGCGCGGGCACCCAGGCCCGCAACCGAGCGCCGTTCCAGATGATCGGCACCTCCCTGCCCCGGCCCAATCCAGCGTTATCGGTCGCCATAAACGCAGTATACATACATATCCTTCGTTAATTGACGCACTTTCGGAAGGAACTGCGCACCCCGCCAGCCGGGAAACAGGAGAACACGCCAAGCCCGTTGGTGGCAACGGCCCTGCTTGCAGAAGTCGATTCTTCAGCACCGCCGTCCATCTGCGGCAGAGAGGCCGCCCGGGATCGGCGAGCGCCCGGAGTCGAGCGTCTGGTGGGGCTCGGTCCGGCCCCCGAAGGTGGTCGGCGCGAAGCTGACGGGGTGGCCACCATCAGAGAGCTCCGAAGTGACGACTGGGACGACTGGCACGCGCTCTGGAGCGATTACCTCGCCTTCTACCGCGCCGAGCTGAAGGAGGAGACGAGCCGGGCCGCCTTCGAACGGATGTGCGAGGGGTGGGACGGCATGTTCGGGCTGATCGGGCTCGACGGGGAGGGGCGTGGGATCGGGATGGCCGACTGCGTCATCCATGCGACGACCTGGTCCCGACAGCCCAAGTGTTATCTCGAGGACCTCTTCGTCGCACCGGCGGCGCGGGGCCAGGATCTCGGGCGGGCGCTGCTCGAAGCCGTCAAGGAGCAGGCGTCGGCCCGGGGCGCCCCGCGCGTCTACTGGCACACGCAGCAGTACAACGGCCGGGCCCGCTCGCTCTACGACCAGGTCGGGAACCCCACCTCCTTCGTCGTCTACGAGATGTGAGGCGCGCGCCTTCCCGCTCATGCCCGTGTCACAGCCGATCCTTAACGTGCCGGCGATGCCCCTGACGCCGGATCGAGCCTGCCGCGCCTCCGTGGGAGTGCGCTGCGTGCGCTGCGTGCGCTGCGTCGCCAGTGTGCGCCGTGGTGCGCCGGTGGATCGGCATGCCGGTCCGGCCCGGGGCCGGCCGGTAGCGTTCGGAGAGCCCATGCCGCCGCGCCGTCGCTCCGCGACCTCAACCTCGAATTTCGGTGTCGGGCGCCGGGAGTCGCACGTTGCCGATGCCTTCTACGCGCGCTTCGAGGCGCCCGAGCTGAGCGCCGACGAGCACGTGACGCCGCACCCGCCGGGCGTGACCTGCGTGTGCGGGGACGCCCGTCACATGGAGGCGGTGGCGGACGACTCGGTGGCGCTTGGTCGTGACCTCGCCGCCGTACTTCGCCGGCAAGCAGTACGAGGAGGAGCTCGACCGCGAGGGGGTGCCGGGTTCCTATATCGAGTACCTGGAGCTGTTGCGCGATGTCTTCGCCGACTGCAAGCGGGTGCTGGAGCCGGGCGGCCGGATCGCGGTCAACGTCGCCAACTTGGGGCGCAAGCCGTATCGGAGCCTGTCGGCCGACGTCATGGCGATCCTGCAGGACGACCTGCACCTGTTGCCGCGGGGCGAGATCATCTGGCAGAAGGGCGAGGGCGCCAACGGCTCGTGCGCCTGGGGATCGTTCCGCTCGGCGGCGAACCCGGTCCTGCGCGACGTGACCGAGCGCGTTCTGATCGCGAGCAAGGGACGGTTCGGGCGGGCGCTGGCGCCGAAGGAGCGGATGCGCGACGGGCTGCCCTTCGAGAGCACGATCGGCGCGGACGACTTCATGGCGCTGACGCTGGACGTCTGGGACGTCCCGCCCGAGAGCGCGGTGCGCGTGCAGCATCCGGCGCCGTTCCCCGTCGAGTTGCCGCAGAAGCTCATGGAGCTCTACACGTACGCCGGGGACCTGGTGGTCGATCCGTTCTGCGGGTCGGGTTCCACATTGGTGGCGGCGGCGCGCTGCGGGCGCGACGCCGTGGGGTACGACCTCGACCCGCAGTACGTGAAGATCTCGCTGGAGCGGCTGGCCGGGGAGGAGGCGGTGCCGGCCGGTGGCGGCGCCGGCGGTGTCGGAGGTGTCGGTGTCGGTGTCGGTGTCGGTGGCGGCGACGGGACGGCGGTGATGACGCTCGCCCGTGACGCCATCGAAGGGGCCGGCTTCCGTGACGTGCGGCCCAACCGACGGCTGCGCGGCCTCGGCCTGGCGGTGAGCTTCTCGGCGGTGGGGGCCGGCGGGCGCACGTGGTACTTCGACGTGGCGGGACCGAACTCGTCGTATCGAGGCGGGATGGCCAAGTCCGAGACGGTGTGGCGCACGCTGGGGCGGGCGCACGTGATGGCGGCGGGCGGGGTCGGGCCGTTGGTGGTGCTGACGACGCAGCTGCCGCGGGCCGGGACCGAGGCCGACCGGGCCCTGCGGGCGCCGGGGCCGGGTGGGATCTTCGACGTCGTCGATCTGTTCGCGGACCGACGGGCCGTCCCGGTTGGCGGCGTACGCCAGGAGCCGGGGCGGCGCGCCCCTGCCGGGTTTCTGGTCGGAACAGGACCTGGCACCGGGCAAGGTGTGAGGAGGCGGCGGTCGTGAGTGCGGTGGTCGCCTGCGCCGTCGTGCGCGACGACCCGCCACGGGTCTTCGTCGCCCAGGACATCGACACGCTGAACTGGGTGCTGGCCTGCCACCTCGTGGCCAAGACCCCCGCGCAGGAGCTGGCTGACGGCGAGCGGGAAGAGCTGCGCCGGGCCTTGCGGGAGGAGCGCTGGGGCGACGCGGTGTTCGCCTTCATCGCCCGGACCGGGACGGCGGTGGACGTCTACGAGAGCACGGACATGCATCTTGCGGCGGACGCCGCCGTGCGGCCCGCTGGAGTTGCAGCTCACACCGCTGTTCGCTGACTGAGGGCGATTCGCCCCTGGGCGTGGCTCGCCGCGTGGGGGGTCTGGGTTCTGTGGATGTAGAGGTGTGCGTTGCCGGTCCCGGCCGGGGATCCGACTGGGTTCCGGCCGGTTCAGATGGGGCAGATCGGCGGAGAGGTGCCGTGGAAGGATGCGGGGGTGCCGAGCGACCGTACGACCGTGACCGAGCTCGGGACGGGTCTCGGCATGCTGGGCCTGCCCGCCATCGACCAGGCGATCGGTGCGCGCTCGGAGGTCATGCACAGCCTGTCGCCCGAGATGTGGCAGCACCTGGCGCAACTGCGCGGGCGGTGGCGCGTACGACACGGAGTTCCATGCGGCCTGGGAGAACGGCCGGGCCTTTCTCTCGGCCGACGACGGCCTCCGCGGCCGGCTGCCCCGAATCGTGGAGTGGAAGGGCACCGGGCGCGCGCCGGGCGACGAGGTGGCGCCGATCGACCTGCGGGTGGACCACGTCTATCTCGTGAGCTGCAAGTACCTCTCGGACATCTTGTTCAACGTGTCACCGGCCGCCGTGTTCGACTACCTGTTGATCGCCGGCCAGAGCCGGCCGGGCGCGGCGCCGGCGGCCGCGTCGGCGACGCTTCGGGAGATCCTGCCGGGTGGGGGCGACTGGTACGCCGAGGTGGCGCCGGACGAGTACCAGGCTCTGTATACGGCGGTCCGGGCTGCGGCGGAACGGGGCGAGGGGGCGGTTCCGGCGCGGCGGGCCGGGGTCACGAGCGCGGCGATGTCGACCCGGTCGGGCCGTGGCGGCAATGCGCCGGCGCTGCCAGGGCTGGGGGACGTCGGAGCGCGACGCCGGGTCGTGGGGCTCCTGGCGTCCTGGGATGCGGACCGGCAGAACGGATCTGATGGCACTGCTGCGACGTTGCGGGGGCTGCCGCACCGAGCGACCGACCTCACGAGCGCGCAACGCGACGCGCTCGGGCGGTGGCTGCGCCCCGGCTGGCCGCCCGGGCGTGAAGGACCTCTACGTGGCTCATGTCCGACGCGGTCGCCCGCGCCTCGGTGCGCCGGTGGGAGGCCGCCATGGACCGGGGCGGCGGCACGGGCGAGGCGATGGTGTGGCGCCTGTTGCGCATCGGGAGCGCGCCCTACTTCGTCCTCGGCTCCTCCGCCGAGCGCTCGCTGCGCCTGCGCATCGCGACGTCGTGGGACTGGCGGCAGCAGTTCCAGCTGGCTGGCTCTCGCCATGGAGCCACAGCGCGGCGGCCAGCCCCGAGTCGGCTGGCACGCGGTCGTGCGCGACCGCGCCTCGGCGGGGACAAGCGACGTCACGGGCCACATCGAGGTGCGCTGGAGCCACGGGCGCTTTGGCGGGCTGCCCGAGGCCAAGGGGTATCTCGATACGCCCCATCACCTCGTGCCGGGCTACTTCGCGCTGCGATGAAAGAGTTCGACCTCGACGCGCTGTCGCCGCCACTGCGCGTCCCGCGCCTGACGTCGGGCCCGGTCGTCCTGCGGCCGTTCGCCTTCGGGGACATGGATCTCGTGCACGTGGCATCGGCCGATCCGCAGATCCCCTCGATCACGTCGGTGCCGCGCACCTACAGCCTCGAGGCGGGCGGGGCGTTCATCGAGCGCCAGAACCAGCGGGCCATCGACGGCGACGGCTTCTCCTTCGTCATTGCAGAGGCGTCGGAGCCGGGGCACGGCCTCGGGTCGATCGGGCTGTGGATGCAGGAGATCGAGAGCGGCCGGGCCTCGGTGGGCTACTGGCTCGTGGCGTCGGCCCGGGGCCGGGGCTTGGCGGGGCACGCGTTGCGGGCGCTGAGCGCGTTCGCGTTCGAGAAGCTCGCCATTCCCCGGGTGCACCTGTTCGTCGAGCCGTGGAACATCGCCTCGGCCCGCACGGCCGAGTTCGCCGGGTTCCGGCGCGAGGCGACACTGCGGGGCTGGGAGCGCATCGACGGAGCGCAGAAGGACGCCGATTGCTATGCCCAGCTGCAGTCGGAGTGGGTGCCCGACTGAGCCAGCTGGGAGACTGCGACCGTGTTCCGTCGCAACCACCGAGACGAGCTGCTCGCGCTGCAGATCGACCACTTCATGACCTCCGTCGTGCTCCCCGACGACCAGGACCGACTCGACGCCCTGGCGGCCCACGTCGCTCCCGACGTCGTCTACGTGAGCCCGCGGGCGGTCTTCGACGGCCCGGCCGGCCTCAGCGAGGCCTTCGACCGCTTGCGCCGGGCCGACCGGCAGCCGGCGTCGTTGCGCCGCACGAGCGCGGTGGACAGCCACCACCACTACTTCCGGTTCAGCTGGGAGCGAGTGGAGCGCGGCGGCGTCGTCATGTCAGGCTGGATCTTCGGCTCGCTCGACGAGTCCGGGGCGATCGATCGGATCGTCGCCTTCGAGGGGCTCGAGCCCGGGCCGGCCCGAAGATCAGGACTAGGGCCGCTGATGCGGCACGACCGTGGGGAGGAACGTTGAGCGTCGTACTCGTGGAGGTCGCCGACCAGATCGGGACGATCACGCTGAACCGCCCGGAGGCCCGCAACGCCATTTCCGGTCAGCTCACGCGGGAGTTGGACCAGGCCGTCACGGACCTCGACGGCCGCGAAGACGTGGCGTGCATGGTGCTGACCGGTGCCGACCCGGCCTTCTGCGCCGGCGTCGACCTCAAGGCGTTGGCGTCCGAACCGCGTCAGGACCAGGTGGACCGCCAGAGCGGGCCGACCGCGCACTTCGGGTTCCTGCCGCCGCACGAGACGCCGGTCATCGGTGCCATCAACGGCGCCACGGTGACGGGTGGCCTGGAGATCGCGCTGAACTGTGACTTCCTGATCGCTTCGGAGCGGGCACGCTTTGCCGACACGCACGCCCGGGTCGGCGCCATGCCCGGCGCCGGGCTGATCGTCCGCCTCCCCCAGCTGATCGGCGTGGACCGGGCCCGGCGGATGAGCTTCACGGGTGACTTCATCGATGCCGCGACCGCTCTCGCGTGGGGCCTCGTGGCCGAGGTGGTGCCGCACGAGCGCCTGCTCGAGCGCGCCCGCGAGATCGCCGCGGGCGTCGCGTCGATCCCGCGGGACAACGTGCGGGAGATCCGGCGGATGTACGACGAGATCGGCGCGCTGGCCGGCGAGGCGGCCTGGCAGGCCGAGTCGGACTGGTCGCGCCGCTGGATGCAGGACCACTTCGACCAGTCCCGGCTCGCCACCGAGCGCGAGAACATCATGGCCCGGGGACGGTCCCAGAGCAGCGGCCTGGACAGCCCGCCGGCGTGAGGGTCTACGCGGGCATGGACCCGCGGCTGAGCCTCCCCGAGGTCATCGCGCACGCCCAACGGGTGGAGCGGCTGGGCTACGACGGTCTCCACGTCGCCGAGACGGTGCACGACGCGATGGCGGTCGCGTTGCTGGCGGCCGAGCACACCGTCGCGCATCACGGTGCGGACGAGCGTGGCCCTGGCGTTCACTCGCAGCCCGACGCTGCTGGCGTACGCGGCGTGGGACATCGCCAAGCTCAGCGGCGGCCGGTTCCAGCTCGGCCTCGGGCACGCAGATCCGCCAGAACATCGAGGACCGCTACGGCGTGCCGTTCGGTGACGACCCGATCGGCCGGCTGCGCGACTACGTCGGCGCGGTGCGCGCCGCGTTCGATCGTTCGTGTCCGGCCAGGCGCCGTCCTACGAGAGCGAGCACTACCGGGTGACTCGACTGCAGCCGTACTTCAACCCGGGGCCCGACCCGGACACCGCCGTGCCGACCGTCTACCTCGGCGGCGTGCAGCGGCGCGCCTGCGCGCTGGCCGGGGAGGTGGCCGACGGCTTCGTGAGCCACCCGACCAATTCCAATCCCGCGCTATCTGCAGGAGACGTGCCTGCCGGCGCTGGCCGAGGGCGCCCGGTCGGCGGGGCGGGACCTCGGGGCGGACGGTTTCGAGACGGTGGTCGGGCACGTCGGTGATCACGGGCGCCACGGCCGAAGCGGTCGACCGCGAGCGCGAGCGGCAGCGCCGCCTTCTGGCCTTCCTCTACTCCACGCCCGCCTACGCCCCGACACTCGAGCTCTACGGCTGGGACGACCTCGGGCCGCGCCTGCGCGACCTCATCCGCCGGGAACGCTGGGACGACCTGGGCGCGGTCCTCTCCGACGAGGTGCTCGACACGCTGGTGCCCTCGGGCAGTTTCGACGAGTTGGCCGAGGTGCTGCTGGCAGCGCTTCGCCGGGCTGGGCCAGGGGATCACGGTGTCGGTCCCGGCGGACGAGGCCGACGACGAGCAATTCGCCGGCGTCGTGGCCGCGTTGCAGGCGGGCTGACCGACCGCGCGCGTCAGCGCGGCATCGGGAAGATGAGCTCCTCACTGGCCATGGCATCGACGGCGGCCATCCGGGCCTCGTCGCGCATCGGCGCGTAGCGCTCCGCCGAGGCGAGGACCGCGCGGCAGCAGCCCGATGTCGCCGGGCGTGCAGAACGCGTGGACGCCCGGCGTGGAGAGGGCGAAGTGGATGCCCCGGTCCATTTCCTCGTCGGTCGTGGCCGGCTCGTACCACGAGGTGGCCCAGCGATCGGCCGTCTCGGGGCTGCCGGCGACGGCGTCGCTGAGGGGACGGTGATCCGCCCAGGGCCGGTACGCCACCGCCTTGATGACCATCACGCCGATGTCGCGTGCGGTGCAGACCTCGAGCAGCTCCTCGGCCGCCTCGCGGTAGTCCGGCCGGGACCACAGCGCGGGGTACACGGGGAACATCACCGTATCGAGGTCGAAGCGCCGCAGCGCCTCGAGATGCGCGCGCGGCACCTCGAGATCGTGGCCCGTGATCCCGGCGAAGCGGGTGTGGCCGGCCTCGCGCAACGCGACGATCTTCTCGAGCGCGGGCGACCGGCGGTCGAGCTCCTCGAGCGAGGTCACCGCGTGGGCCTGGTAGAGGTCGAGCACGTCGGCGTTGAGGAGACGCCGGGTGTTGTCGAACTGGTCCTGCACACCCTCGGGATTGGCCCGCAACGTCTTGCCCGCGATGAAGATCTCGTCGCGCACCGCCGCCAGGTGCGGCCCGACCACGGACTCGGCCGCCCCGTACTGGGGTGCGATGTCGAGGTGGTTGACGCCGTGCGACGAGCGCCGAGCGCAGCCACTCCCCCGCCTCCTCGACCGTGGCGGCCCAGCAGGCGGCGCCACCGAGCACGGCCACCGACGACTCGTGGCCGGTGCGCCCCAGACGTCGCCGCTCCACGGCTCAGCTCTTCATGGTGATGACGTTGAACGGCGCGCCCTGGTCGTCCATGACGACGGCGAAGCGCCCCGGTTCGATGTCGGTGGGCGGAACCAGGACGGAGCCGCCCAGCTCCTTGATCTTCTCGACGGCCGCGTCCGTGTCGGGAACGGCGAAGTACACCCCCCAGTTCGGGGGCAGGTCGGCCGGCATCATGTCGTTCTTGGGCATCATGCCGCCGATGGACCGTCCCGAGATCTTCCACTCGGTATACGCGGGTGGTCCTCCGGGAGGACCCTGGTCCTCGGCGTCCCACCCGAAGACCGCCTTGTAGAAGGTCTTGGACTTCTCGAGATCGGTCGTGATGAGCTCGTTCCAGCAGAGCGTGCCGGGCTCGTTGACCAGCTGCGCGCCGGTGTGCTGGTTGGGCTGCCACAGACCGATCACGGCACCGAGCGGGTCGGCGAAGATGGCCATGCGGCCGGCCTCCATCACGTCCATCGGCGGCGCGAAGACCGTGCCGCCGTTGGCGGTCACCTTGGCGACGGTGTCGTCGACGCTGTCCACGTTGACATAGGACATCCACACCGTCGGCATGTTCGGGTCCATCTTGGGGCCGAGGCCGGCCACCGTCTTGCCCCCGATGTCGGCCACGCTGTAGCCGCCCGCCTCGGGTGGGCCCTCGGGCGTGTTCCACCCGAACAAGGCTCCGTAGAACTGCTTGGCCTTGGCCAGATCGGGGCTGCCCAGGTCAACCCAGGATGGGACACCGTTTTCGTAGCGCTCGACTTCCATGCGCTCCTCCCTTTCGTCTGAATCCCGGCTCATGCGACGGTACCCGATCAATCGCCCACTTGCGCCGGTCGGAGTGAGATGATCACGGGAATGTCACAACGCCGGGTGCCGCGGTGAGCCCCAACCCCGTCGGGGCCCGGATGGAACAGCTCGCCCAGGCGCTGGCGGAACGGATCGTGCCGATGGTGATCGAGGCCATCGACATCGACGCGCTGATCGACCGCGTCGACATCGACAAGGTCGTCAGCCGGGTGGACGTGGACAAGGTGATCGACAGGGTCGACGTCGAGAAGATCATCGAACGCGTCGACGTGGAGAAGATCATCCAACGGGTCGACATCAACGCGATCGTCGAGAAGGTCGACATCGACGCGCTGGTCGAGCAGACCGAGCTCGGGTCGATCATCGCCCGTTCGACGACGGGCATCGTCACCGAGATCCTCGACGTCATCCGGGCGCAGGGCGTCGGGCTGGACGACTTCATCTTCCGCTGGGGGAACCGCCTGGTCGGCCGGCGGCGCCAGATCGCCGACTGGCCGGAGGGCCCGCCGCTCCTCGTCGAACCAAAGGCGGCCGCGGCCTCGTGACCGTGTCGGCTCCGCTCGGCGGAACTCACCGTCGGCCGCCAGGGCCACTACGCGGGGTTCGGTGAGCCGCCTCGTGGCGTTCGGCGCAGACGTCGGCGCCTCGTGGGGGCTCTACACGCTGGGCGTGGCGCTCTTCAACACCGCCTTCAAATTGGTGACCGGCCGTTCGTACAACTTGACCAACCACCAGGTGCTCGCCTTGGTCATCCTCGTCGTCTGGGAGTTCGTCTACTACTCGTACCAATGGGCCGTCGGCGGGAGGACCATCGGCATGGCGGTCTTCGGCCTGCAGGTCGTGACCACGGAGGGTGGCCCGATCGGTGGCCGGCAAGCCGTGGTGCGAACGCTCGGGCTCGCGGTCAGCCTCATGCTCTTCTTCGTGGCGTTCTGGGGCATCATCTTCCAGCGCGAGCGGAGGGCGCTCGACGACCTGATCGCGGGGACAGCGGTCGTGTACTCGTGGGACGCCCGGGCGGCCCGGCTCCGCTGGATGGCCCGTGCCGAGGGCGCGCCGCACGGGGCGGCCTCTCACCGCCAGGAGCAGGAGGAAAGACTGGAACCGGAAAAGGGCGCCGCCTCCTAGTGCCACTCGGGGCGGGCCGGCCGCTCCCTCTACGATCCGGACCATGTCCTTCACCGAAGTCACGAAGCCGCACCCGGGCGTCGCCGTCGTCACGCTCAACCGGCCCGAACGGATGAACGCCATGGCGTTCGACGTCATGATCCCCTTCCGCGACGCCCTGCGCGAGGTCGGCACCGACAATTCGGTCCGCATCGTGGTGATCACGGGCGCGGGGCGGGGTTTCTGCTCGGGCGCCGACCACGAGAACCCGGGGTCGATCCCGAACATCGACGGGCTCACGCTTCCGACCATCGCGTTGCGGTCGATGGAGATGCTCGACGACGTGATGGCGACCATCCGCCGGCTGCACCAGCCGGTGATCGCGGCCGTCAACGGCGCTGCCATCGGCGGCGGCTTCTGCCTGGCGCTGTGCGCCGACCTCCGCCTGGCCTCAGAGGTGGCCTATTTCCGGGCCGCCGGCATCAACAACGGCCTGACCGCCGCCGAGCTGGGTCTGAGCTACCTGCTGCCCCGCTCGGTGGGGCAGACGCGGGCGACCGAGATCATGCTGACCGGCCGGGACGTGGATGCCGCCGAGGCGGAGAGGATCGGGATCGTCTCGCGGGTCGTGTCGCCGCCGGAGCTGTTGCCGGCGTGCTTCGAGTTGGCCGACCGCGTCAACGGGTGGAGCCGGGCCGGCGTCGAGCTCACCAAGCGCCAACTCTGGAACAGCCTCGACGCCAGCAGCTTCCAGTCGCACATGGACGCGGAGGGCACGTCACAGCTCTTCGTCCGCTGCCTCACGCGCAACTTCGAGGAGTCGGTGGCTGCCCGCAAGGAAGGCCGGACTCCCGTCTTCACGGACTGAGTGTTGAGGCGGTCAGGCGGTGTTGACGAGCTGGTGGGCCGCCATGTCGAGATAGGCGCCGAGCTCGTCGGCGTCCGCATCGTCGATGCGCCCGGCGGCGTGGAGTTCCCGGAGCGCCGTCGTGCATGTGCCGCAACCACGCATCGCGCTCGGCCGGACCGATGACGAACGGGGCGTGGCGCATGCGCAGCCTCGGATGGCCGCGCTGCTCGTTATAGGTCGGCGGGCCGCCCCAGTACTGCATGAGGAACAACGAGAGATGGTCCGCCGATTCCTTCAGGTCGTCGGGGTAGAGGGGACGCAACAGCGGATCGCCGGCGACCCCGAGGTAGAAGCGGTCGACCAGATCGACGAAGAACTTCTGTCCATCAACCCGGTCGAAGAGTGCGTCCACGGCATCGAGAGTAGAGGCTTTAGAATGCTCAACGATTCGCGGCCGTAGTTCAATGGTAGAACCTCAGCCTTCCAAGCTGATGATGCCAGTTCGATCCTGGTCGGCCGCTCTCTTCGTTGTTGCTGTTCAGCGGGACCACGTTGCTCGTCTCTTCGTTGGGGTCATCCCCTTCATCCCGCGAATATCCCGCGGGATTCGCTGAACGAGACGCCTCAGCAAGCCCTGAGAGCGCTTTGGCGATCGCAACGTCACGGTCAGCGACGGCATGCTGGTAGCGCAACGCGGCAGCGGGGCTCGCATGACCGGCCCGTGCCATCACCTCACGAGTCGTGGCGCCCTGTGTCGCCGCCCAGTGGATGTCGCCGAGACCGGCCAGCCGTATGCGGGGTTTGGCGACAATCCGGTCAATGCCACGGACCCGTTGGGGCTTTGCAACGGACCAGACGGGATTTGCACAAATCAGAATACCGGTCAGATGAATCTCAACTCCTCTGACGATTCGTCTGATCGATCGCCACCAGGAACGTCCCCGATCGTGCAAAGGGCGGCCTACTCACCACACATCGCGGACGGCGCCTCATCGTGCGCCTCGACGAGACCTGGCCTTGGACACCGGACCTCGCCGCTGCCTTCGGAGCCCTGCGCGGCGCCTTCCCCTAGCTTCACGCGGTCCGAGCGCCCGACCCCTGAGCCCACGCGCAGGGCGCCCCCAGCACGATCACGACAGGTGCCTGTGACCTCGCACGCTCCGGAGCGATCCGGACACGACCCCTCGACCCAATCGGGCTAACTCTGGGTCTCCAGCTCTCTTCGGCCGGGTGAGATGAATGATCAAGGTATATAGGCTGGCTGGGTGATCTTGGAAATGAGCTCAAAAGCGATAAGGCTGAAGGAAGCCGCGGGGTCAGCAGCGCGAAGCTATGCGTATCACGCGGAAAACAAGCGCGAGGCATGGCAGTTGATAGAAAGCATGACCTCCCGAGGGGGAGGGCAGCGGAACGCAGCGCTGTTCAAGCATTGTGATGAATACGCGAAAGATGTCTTTGGTTCCGAGAAATATTCGCCGTGGCTAAAGGCATACACGGTGCGTTCGGGAACCTTCAAAGAGGGCTGGATTCCCGCCAACTATTACGGAACAGTGGTCGTGGCGGCGCTGAAGGGTAATTATGGCGGCATCTCAGATCACAAAGCGATAACGAGTCGTCTATTTCAAACGGATCTGCTGCCCGACGTGGCATATTCAGTCAACGGGCTCCTCTGTACTAAATCAATGGATAGGGTTAAACCCAGCGACCTGAAGAAGTACCTGTTCGGAATGAGCGAGAAAGTTGTATTCAAGCGAGACGGCGGAGCTCGGGGCGAGAACGTTTCTATCTATGACGTCAATAGCTTTCCGGACGAGGCGACAACGTTCAGCAACGGCGTCTTTCAGAGCTACATAGTCCAGCACCCCTTCTTTGACGCATTTAGTACTCAGTCAGTGTCGACGCTCAGACTAACTACCGTTGTGGAGGATGACTTGAATGTTTCGTGTCGTGCTGCCTACCTGCGACTGCCCCGAAGTAATGAAACGCATGTGAAGTCGGAGACCGCTATCAAGGTGGTGGTGAACGTTGATGATGGTCGCCTACACGAGACTGGATATTTGCCCGATTGGGTTCCTGTCGTTCGCCATCCAGATTCGAACGAGTTGTTTTCGGACCAGGTAATTCCAAACTTTCACGCATGCGTCGAGGCGTGTTTGTCACTTCATGAGAAGTTGCCGTTCGCTCGCACCATTGGATGGGACGTTGTTGTAGACCAGCATGAAAATGTCGCGGTTATGGAATGGAATGGCTGGGACAACGACATAAGGTTCTCTGAAGCAGCAGACGGTCCTTGTTTCGCTGATCTTGGCTGGCAAAATCTGTGGAGACTCAAGCTCAATAGCTGACGCCGCATGCGGCAGGGCTTATAACCGCCCAATATGAGGGGTTCGTCGCCGGCGTGCAGCTTTTTTGGGCGCTCGCACAGAAGCCGCCTTGTCGGTTGTTGGGCACTCTCCTTCACGAATCGTTTGTGGCGGGGTTCGTGGCTTGAAAGAGGGCCGTCGCTCCCTCGCAAATGACGGCGACTTTCGTTCAGGCCGTCGAACTGCCCTGAACACGCCGGGCGAACACGAACGCCTGGGGGTCGGTTTCGTGCTCAAGCTCGCCCTCCCTGATCGTCGTCGCTGAGACCGTGAGCCCGGCGTTCTCGAGATAACCGCAGACGGAACCTACGTCGTGGCGGTACACGGTCAGTGAGAGGTCCGTGCCGTGAGCCCGCTCTCTATGCACCGCCTCGCCGCTGCCCGCCTGGAACGCCAGCAGCGCGTGACCACCGGGCCGCAGGACTCGGGCCAGCTCAGCGAAGGCCCTCGTGAGATGTTCCCGAGGCGTGTAGATGATGGAGTACCAGTACACCGCTCCCGCGAGTTCTCGAGTCCCGATTGGAAGTGCGTCGAGCCGTCCCTCTTCGAAAGCGATGTGCGGGTGCGCGTCCCGGGCCGTCGTGATCATCGCTCTGGACACGTCCACTCCGACGACGTCGAGGCCGCGCACGGCCAGGAACGCTGCCACCCGACCGGGGCCACAGCCGAGATCGGCGACGCGCCGGCCAGTTCCGTGCTTCACCAGTTCGACGAAGGCCGCGAGCTGCGATTGATCGAGGGGCGATTCGGTCGCCGCGCTGATCTCAGTACCGGCAAACTGGACGTAGCGCTCAGCGGCCCTGTCGTAAACGGCCTTCGGGGCCTCGACGTGTTCATCACTCGACACGGCCGACGACCCTGCAACGGTGCGGTTCTCGGCCCAGCCGGTGGCTTACCGGTCGGATGTTGCGACGATTGGTCCGAGATGTCGCTCGGGTGGAGACGCCAGGAGCGGCACGACGTTGGCGACCATCCAGGACGAGCCAACCTCGGTAGCGAGCCGGTCGAGGACCTCAGCCGTGTCGCCCGTGATGATCAGGATGAAGTGGTCCGGCGCGACCTGAACGATGTGGAACTCACGAAATCCTTCGATGTCCCGTGCTTGCGGCACGACTTCCTGCTCGGCTCGAGCGAACAGATCCCGCTCTGGCGCTTCCCGGAAGTGAAGATGATTGACAACCGCAGCTGGCATGCGCGTCACCCTAATGGGGGTTGGGGGTCGCGGCGCTGGCCTTGCGGTGGGTCTCTCGTGCCTGCGCAGCGTGACCTCGGTTCGCGTTGACGACGCCCGTGCCGGGTGCCCCCCGCGCGTACGGGTAGCTCGCGAGAATGGAACTCGTGCCCTTGTCCCGCGGTCGGAAGCCGTGGTGGTTGGCCGCCGCCATCCTGCTCTTCGCCATCATCGCGTCAGTTGCCACGCTGGCCGCGACGTCCGGATCGCCACCTCCCGCGCCGGCGAAGAACCCTGACCGTGTTGCAAGTGCGACGCATGCACCACCGGCGCGACCGGCGCCAACCACGCGGCCGACGTTGCAGCCCACGCCCCCTGCGCCGTCCACGACGACGTCGACCACTTCCGCCGCTGTCGCTCTTGCCGGCTGCCCCGTACCGCCACACCCGCCCCTGCCACCCTCTCCCCCGCCGTGGCACCCGGCCACACTCGTGACGTCGTTACCGGCGGTGACGTCACCCACTCCCTGGGCCTCACATCTCGCGCCCCTGGCTGGGAAGGGCATGTGGATCTGGGAATGGAGCAGCACCGACGGTGGTAATGCCGACGCTGTCGTGCAGCAAGCAGTGTCGGCGGGCCTGCACCAGCTGTGGGTCCGCGTCGGCGATTCCCAGAACGGCTTCTACGGCGCCCAAGAGCTCGACGCGCTCCTCCCCGTCGCCCACGCCCACGGCATCGACGTGATCGCGTGGGGTTTCCCCTACCTCTGGGATCCCGTCGGCGACGCCCAGTGGACTGCGCAGATCCTCGATTGGCGTGCAGCCGACGGCGAACAGGTCGACGGCTACAGCGCCGATCTCGAAGAGTCGACCGAAGGCGTGATGATGAGCGCCCAGCGCGCCGCGGTGTACCTCCAGCTGGTGCGACAAGCCGCAGGAAGCCGGCTCGTCGTGGCGACGGTCTACCCGCCCAGCGATGCGAACTGGGACGGCGGCTACCCCTACCAGGCCATGGCCCCCTACATCGACGCGTTCGCCCCGATGATCTACTGGGAGTGCGTTGATCCCGGAAGTGACGCCACACAGGACATCGCTCGTCTCCAAACCCTCCGACCTGTCCACGTGATCGGCGAGGCCTTCAACTTCGCCGGCTCCGGTGGCCGGACGGTGTCGCCGAGCGGGGCGGAGATCTCCGAGTTCATGAGCGCAAGCCAGCACGCAGGCGCGCTGGGCGCATCGTTCTGGGTGTGGCAGGAGGCGACTTCGGACGAATGGAATGCCCTGACCATCTTCTCCTGGAACCCGAGGAAATTCGCACCTGGTCCGTAAGCGGCCCAAGCTCGGCGAGCCGATCGTCCGACGCGTGCGGTGCGTGCCGCCCGGCCAGCTCCCGGCTCCGGCCTGACGGAAACGCAGGAGATTGGCGGTGGATGATGTGGAAATGCACGCCGTCGCCGTGGTCATCCTCGTCCTGTGGATCGCCTTTTGGATCTACTGGCTGGCCGCCGCCTCGACCGGCATCAGGGCCGGGCGGACCCGTTGGGGCCGCTTCGTCGGGGTCCGGATCGTGCTCGTCCTGCTCGCCCTCTTGTTGATCCGCACCCGGGCCTTCAAAGGGGGTCAGACCATCACCAAGGATCCGTGGCTCCAGGCGATCGGGTTGGTGATCTTCTTGTCGGGCCTGGCGCTCGCCATCTGGGCGAGGCGCTTCCTCGGCCGGAACTGGGGCATGCCCATGTCGGAGAAGGTCGACCCCGAGCTCGTGACGACCGGCCCCTACAGCAAGGTCCGCCACCCGATCTACTCCGGGATCATCCTCGCCATGATCGGCACGGCCATCGCCGTGAGCTGGTACTGGCTGCTCGCCGTCCTCCTGCTCGGGGCCTACTTCATTTACAGCGCCGTCATGGAGGAGCGCTACATGGGTGGACTCTTCCCCGACACGTACCCCGCCTACAAGCGCTCGACGAAGATGCTGGTGCCCTTCGTGCTTTGACGGCCTCGGCCCGCGGGCGCCGACGCTCTACGCTCTCCGCCGTCCGGGTGCACCGGGCCGACGTGAGCACGCCGAGCGGGGGACGAATGACGACCGAGACCGAAGTGGCCTTCACCGAGTTGCTCGGTGTCGTAGCCGAGACCCACGCCCGCATGGCCGAGCAGCTGCGCGACGATGAGACGACCTTGCTCGAGGCGCACAAGTGGCTCCTCTCGATCCTGCAAGTGGCGGCCGACGTGCAGTTGTGGGCCGACACGGCCTGCCCGCGCTTCGTCGAGATCGTCGGCCCCTACAAGAAGTGGGGCGGTGACAACGCCGACGCCTTCTACTGCTACGTGCCGATCGACCCCACCCGCACCTACCGCGTCACCTTTGAACCGGGCGACGCGGTCTACATGTCGCTGACCGTCTACGGCGGTCCGAACGACGGCCGCTACTCCGAGCGCATCGTCGGCGCCGTCAACAGCCGTGACGCCGGACGCCAGCCCGACGGCTCCATCCGCATCGTCCTGTCCCCCGACGAACCCGACGAGCCCGGTGTTGCCCATATTCGACTCGAACCAGACGCCGTGGCGGCGATCACCCGCGACTACCTCGAGGACCCCGTGCACGGGCGACGCGCCACCTGGCACATCGAGGCCGACGACCCACCCGCCGTCTTCGAACAGGACGACGCGGACCTGGCCCGCCGCCTGCGCGCCATGGCCACCTGGGTGCGCGACCAGGCCGGCATCGTGCCGCTCCCGCTCGCCACCCCCAACACCATCGATCCGCCCTATCCCGTGCCGACGACGACGTTCGGCTGGGCCGCCGGCGACGCCGCCTACGCCATGGGTGCATTCGAGCTCGCCGACGACCAGGCGCTCGTGATCCGAGGCCGCTCGCCCGAGTGCGTGTTCTGGAACATGTGCCTGTGGAACCGGCTGTTGCACACCTACAACTACGACTACGAGCGCGTCACCATCAACGGCGCACAGGTCGAGTACGAGGCGGACGGCTCCTGGACCATCGTCGTTGCGGCGCAGCGACCCGAGCACCCCAACTGGGTCTCGACCGCGGGCCATTCGAGCGGCCGCATCTGGTTCCGCTGGTTCCTTCCCACCGAGACGCCCGAGCACCCGCAGGTCGAGGTCGTACCGGTTGCCTCCCTGTGACCGACCGGCCGGACCCGGTCCGCATCGACGACCTGGCCGAGCCGCGCTTCTCCGACGAGGCGCGCGCCGTCCTCGACTTCATGCGCGAGGCCGGGTCACAGCTCACGCTCGAGCCCACCGCGCTCATGACAACAGCCAAGAGCGAGACCGGCCTGGACGATTTCGGCGCAGAGGACTTCGCACCGCGGCTCGACCTGCTCTGCCGCGCCATGATCGACGAGGGGGGCTTCAACGGCGCCGGCATCCTGCAGCAGCACTCGCTGATCCTGGGGCTGTTGAAGAACCGATTGCTGATCGAAGACTTGATCGCCCGCCATCCCGAGATCCTCAACGAGAAGATCACGGCGCCCATCATCATTTGCGGCCTGCCCCGCACAGGCACGACCCACCTGCACAACCTGATCTCGGCTGACCCGTCCATCCGTTCGCTCCCGTATTGGGAGAGCCTCGAGCCGGTGCTCGCCGAGAGCGAGCGGCCCGCGGCCGGTGAGCCCGACCCCCGGCGCGAACGCACAGCCATGGCGTTGTCGTTCCTCGATGTCGCCATGCCCTACTTCAGCCGCATGCACGAGATGACGGTCGACCACGCGCACGAGGAGATCCAGCTCCTGGCGATCGACTTCTCGACCATGCTGTTCGACACCACCGCCCCGATGCCGATGTGGCGAGACGCCTACCGGGCCTGGGATCAGCGGCCGAGCTACGCCTATCTGCGGCGCGTCCTGCAGGTGCTCCAGTGGCTGCGCGGCGGCACCCGCTGGGTGCTCAAGTCCCCCCAGCACCTCGAGCAGTTCCCCGCCCTGCTCGACACCTTCCCCGATGCCACCTTTGTCATCACCCACCGCGACCCGGTCTCGGTGACGACCTCGATGGTCACCATGCTCGCCTACTCGTCGCGGCTGGGCCGCGACCGGGTGGACGTCGAGGGCATCGGCAGCTACTGGGCCGACCGCCTCGAGCGCATGTTGCGCAGCTGTGCCGAGGACCGTGACACGCTGCCGGCGGGGCAGACCATCGACGTCCACTTCGACGAGTTCATGGCTGACGACCTGGCCATGGTGGCCCGGGTCTACGACCTCGCGGGCCAGCCCCTTGACGAAGGCGCCCGCGCTGCCATGACCCAGTTCATGGCGGAGCACCCGCGCGGCAAGTTCGGCGCGATCGAGTACGACCTCGCCGTGTTCGGGCTCGACCGCTCGGCGCTGCGCCGGCAGATGGACTTCTACACCGAGCGCTTCGGCGTGACCCGGGAGTCCTGACCCGGCCGTCCGAGGCTCAGCGGATGACAGAGCGGCGGATGCGACCCCAACGGCGCACCACGTGGAAGCCCAGGTACGCCAACAACAGGAGCGCCGCGGAGACATGCCACCCGATGTCGCGGAACGGGATCCCGACCGAGCGTGGCTGGAGGATCACCTGGTTCCCCGTCGCCAGGTCGTACGTCCCCGACACCAACACGTTGAGCGCCAGCAGGGCGAGGATCAGGTCGGACCACGCCAAGCGGCCCCGCCGCTTCAGCCAGGTGAGCGGCCGGCCCAGGTTCCCGAGCAACCGCACCACCGTGTGGCGGCGCTGCGCCACGTGGATGAGCACAAAGCCGACGAAGGCCGACCCGATGACCAGGTGCGGCCACCCCTCCGTGATCGCCGTCGCCGTGGCCAACGACGCGGCGAACGTCGCGAGCAGGGCGAGGTGGACCAGGAAGCGGGCTCCCATCTGGTGCGATCGCTGCTCTGACCGGGCTACTTCGGGCCGGGCCTGTGACGGCGAGGGGGTGTCTTCCGTCACAGACTCGGCGGTGCTCGAGATGGTCATGGTCGCCTACTCCATCGGCCGGGTGGCGATCGCTCGCGGCTCGCGTCCCGCCAGCACCCAGCCGATGACGACGGCTGCGGCGGGCATGACGATCAGGATCAGGAACAGGTTGCTCCACGGCACGTTGTTGGTGAGGTCCGATACCCCGCCCTCGAGCGAGTTGGAGCGGAACCACCCAAAGAGGCCGACGTACGCTGCGACGCACCCGAGCAGAGCGCCGAGGAAGGCGAGCCCACCGGCAGTGACCGCCGTCAGGGCGCGACGGGTGCGCGAGCTCGCACCGGCCGCGGTGAGCGTGCGCAGGTCGCTCGCCGTCTCGCTGCGGATCAGGCCCACGCTCATGGCGAGAACGCCCAAGGCGAGCGCGATGCCGAAGACCGTCGCCCAGTTCACGATCTCCGACGACGACGGCGCGTCGTTCTTGGACTCGATCGTCAGGTCACCCGAGGCCGCCAGCGAGTTGGCGCTCGTCAGTTGGGACTGGGTGATCGCGTCATTCGACACGAGCATCCAACCGCCCAGGCTGTTCTGGTTCGTGATGCCGAGACGATGCAGCGCACTCTCGGTGATCACCGTGTTCGGAGCCGAGGTGCCGATCGGGAGTTGGCTCTCCTCCTGCACGACCGGGTGAGCAAGGCACGAGCCGGGCGAGCACGAATTGCCGCTACCGCCAGGGCCGCCCGGACCGGGGCCGCCCAGATTGACCGGTTGGGGCTGGCCGCCCCCCTTCCCGGTGCCGGAGCTGTAGGTCAATTGCACGCCCGAGCCGGCCAGCCCGGGCCGCGAGCTCAGGATGTCGACGTCGGACCCGATGGTCGACGGGTTGATCCCGTACGCCCGCAGAAGAGCCGGGGTCGCCACGTAGATCGGGCCGTTCCACTGCCGGCCGTTGCCGCTCGGGTTCTGCAGGTTGACGGCCGGCTGCTCGAGCGCAACGGTGTCCTTCGCCCCGACGGCGGAGGCGATCGCCTGCACCGTCGACTCCTGGGCCGAGAGGCTCGGCGCAGGTGGTGCCTGCTGGCACACCGGTGCCGCCGACGGTCCGTTCACCTGACATTGCTGTCCGCTCGGCGGCGTGTACACGTTGATCGCGTTCGACGCCATGTTCGGCCCGACGTAATCGAAGACATTGGAGTAGCGCGCGGTGGCGACCGCAACGATGATCATCGCGATCATGATGCCGAGAGCGATCGCCGAAAGGGCTGAGCCCGAGCGGGCGCGGTAGCGCGCCATGTCGCGCAAGGGGAGCCGCACGGCGACAGGCGCCTTCCCGCCGGCGCGGGCCAGCAGGACCAGGAAGAACGGCGACACGAGGATGATCCCCGTGACCAGTGCGATCAGGCCTGGGACCAGCCAAATCACTCCGCCACCGTGGTGCCCGGCTCCCGAGATCGAGAAGAACACGAAACCGATCGCGAGAGCCACCACCCCGGGCACGAAGGAGCGGTGGATCTGGCGTGGTGGCGCCGGGCGGCCCGCCAGGGCACCGACGACGGGGAGACGGGTGATGGCCCGCGCGGGGTAGCTGGCAGCGAAGAACGTCGCCAGCACCGCCAGGATCATCGCAGGCACGATGACCTTCCACGGCAGCGCGAACATCCCGATGACGTGGTGCGCGTCCTGCTCGTTGGTTGGCCGGTAGAGGAACCACGCCACCAACCCGACTGCGAATCCCACGAACGCCCCGACCAGCCCGACGATGAACCCGTTGGACTCGAGGACGAGCCGCACGTTGCGGTCGGTCGCCCCCATGGACTCGAGCATCCCGAGCGAGCGCATACGACGCTGCGCCAGCACGGTGAAGCCGCCGATCGACACCAACGCGATCAACAGCATGCCGACGGTCGCCAGCGCCAGGATGATCGTCGACGGGTTGATGATGTTGTTGTTGTTGGCCGCGCCCGCGGTCGTGACGTAGGACGGCACGTTCTTGGCGTTGGAGGGCGTGGTGTCGAAGAGGACCTGGACCTCCGTCGGGTTCGTCACCTGGCCGGGCGGCACCAGCGCGAACTCGTCGAGCAGGCTCTGGGGGTTCTGCACGATGCCGACGACGGTCTTGCCGCCCTGCGACCAGGTGTCGCCGACGTGCAGGTTGAGTGCTGAGGCCAGCCCGGGCGTGATCGCGATCTCGTTCGGACCGCTCGGGTAGTGCCCTGACAACAGCTGGAGCATCGGGCCGCCATAGGGTCCGCGTGGGTCCTGGGCCCGCAGGTCGTAGGTCTGGGTCGAGCCTGGGATCGTGAAGTTCTGGTTCTCGATGACCTGCACGTCGCCGAAGTCCTGCTCGAGGCGAGCGATCTGCGAGTTCGCGTAAGCCAATGTGTTCGTGTTCGATTTGTGGGAGTTGCCACCCACCGGCGTGAGGTTGAAGGTCGCGAGATCGTGCGCCGTGCCGAACCCGGAGTTCGCCGGCGGCGGCGTGTTGACCGCGACGGCCGAGCCGACGACGACCGCCGCCACCGCCACGATGATGAGGAGCAGGATGAGCAGCTGCTGGCGCCACTCGCGTCGGAAGAGGCGCCACGCCCAGCGCACCATGGCGCGGCGGGCCGCGACGCCGCCGCTGCTCGGGGCCGGTGTCGCCGACGAGGTCGCCGGCCGTTCGAGAAGGCCGACGCTCATGACTTCGGGAGCTCGGCGAGGAACTTGTCGGGACTCTCGGCCGGCAGCGTCTGGTCGACGATGCGGCCGTCGCGCAAGAAGACGACGCGGTCCGCCCACGAGGCCAGCTGCGCGTCGTGCGTCACCACCACGGCGGCGAGGCCGCGGTGGCAGGCCGCAAGGATGAGGCGCATCACCGACTCGGCGTTCGTCGAGTCGAGCGCGCCCGACGGCTCGTCGGCCAACAGCAGCTGGCGCCCGCCCACCACGGCGCGGGCGATGGCGACGCGCTGGCGCTCGCCTCCCGAGAGCTGGTCTGGATAGTGCGTCGCCCGCTCCGCCAAGCCGAAGTCCTCGAGCGCCTCGAGCGCCGACTTCTGCGCCTTGCGCGCCGAGACGCCGTCCAGCTCCAACGGCAACGAGACATTCTCAACCGCGCTGAGCCCGGCCAGCAGGTTGTAGTCCTGGAAGACGTAGCCAATCGACCGGCGCCGCAGCTGCGCCTTGGCGTTGCGCGACAGCGACGACAGCGGGCGTCCGCCGACGTAGACCTCGCCACTCGTGGCGTCCTCGAGGCTGCCCGAGATGGTCAGCAGGGTGCTCTTGCCCGAGCCGCTGGCGCCCATCACGGCCACCAGTGACCCGGCGTCGACGGAGAGGTCGATGTTCGTCAGCGCCTGCACCTCGGTCGCGCCGTCTCCGTAGATCTTCGTGATGCCACGCAGTTCGAGATAGCTCATTGCGGGTTACCCACCTTGCGCCGGGCCTTGGGGAGGGGGAACGACTGCGGGGCCGGCGCGTCCACGCCCGCAGCTGCACGCTTCAGACGGCCGTCGGCCGTGTCCAGCCACCTGATCAGCGAGTCGAGCCGGAAAAGCTCGGCGTCGACGACCAGGGCGAAATTGAGGTCGAGGCGGGCCTCGTCCTCCTTGAGACGGGTCCACTGCTGCATCAGCTCCACCAGGTACCGCCGGTGCACCTGCACGACCTCGTGGACGTCGACCCCCGGCAGCTGGATCGCGACCAGGACCTTGATGACGAGCTCGTCTCGGGGTGGCGAGGAGAAGTCGGGCGGGGTGTGCAGCCACACGTCCAGTTCGGCGGCGCCCTCCTCGGTGATGTGGAAGCCCTTCTGGGGCCCTTCGTCGGCGATGTCGTCGGACTCGACCAGCCCGTCCCGCTCGAGACGCTGCAGCGTCGTGTACACCTGACCAACGTTGAGCGGCCACACCTCGCCGGTCCGCGTCTCGAATTCCTGCCGCAGCTGCAGGCCGTACTTCGGCCCCTCGCTGAGCAGCGCCAACAGGGCATGCCGGATGCTCATTCGCCCTCGTTTCTAGGTAGCATACTCAGTATTCTAGACGGAAAGCCCTGGTGAAAGCAAGGGGGCACCTCCCCTCTTTTTTCGAGGTCAGTTCAGCCCGACGACGCCCACACCCGCACCCAGTCGATCTGCGTCGTGGCCGGCAACGGGGTACCCGGCGTCGGGGCGTTGGCACCGACGCCGAGCGCCTGGGTCAGGGCGATGAAGAACGGCTCGTTGAACGGGGCCGGGCCCCCGACCGGCCGGTCGATCAGGCAGACCTGGCCGTTGGTGAGGATCGTGATCGATTTCGGCGTCCAGTCCACCGCGTAGGTGTTGAAGGTGTGCTGGTTGATGGTGCAGCCGTAGGCCGTGGCGTTGGCGTCGCTCGACGAGGCGGCGTAGTGGACGTACGGCACGTCGTAGCCGGCGTGGTTGCTGAAGAACTCGGCGAAGTCGATCTCGCCCGATGCGGGCCACGGCCCGTAGGTGAGGTTCTGCGGGTAGAGCCACAGCGTCTCCTGCAGCCCGGGCACCGTCGCCGCCGGCACCTTGGCCCGCACCTCGAACACTCCGTAGGCCTGGCTGAACAGCTTGCTGCTGCTCACCATCCCCACCTCGTAACTCGAGTCGTAGCCGGCAGTACACCGGAACGGTGCCACCCGCAAGACCGACAGGTTGAGATGTCCGCCCGAGACACTGATGGTGTTCGGGGTTGTCGACGTAGCAGTCCGGTCCCCCGGTGACATAACCGCTGTTCGCCGTCAGCTGCGGCTGCCAGTTCGCCGTGTTGAGCGACGTGCCGTCGAACTCGTCGTCGAACGTGCACTTGCCAGTGGCCACCCACCCCGCTTGGATTCCCACCACACGGCGACGGCGCCGAGGAATGGGGCGCCAGGGATGCAGGCGGGTGCGGTCGCCGTTCGGTGCGCGGCGTCCTTGGTGCCATGCGAGGGGCTCAAGATTGCGACGAGCAGGAGGGCGACGGCGATCGCTCCGAGCAGCACGCTGAACCACGGAGAGCGAAACAATCGACGTCGTTCGTGTCCGGCCCCCGCGGAGTCCGACATCCCGTTCTCCATCCTCTGCCCCCGACGGCGCCGAGCCCGTCACCGGCCCGGCTTCGGCAAGAAGCGATGCCCGCCCGGTGCTACGCGTCGTCACCACCGGCCGCTCTTCGCTGTGGCGGCGTACGCAATCGTAAGCGACGAGAATCTCCGGCCTCGGTCAGGGTCCGGCGGCAGGGAGAGACCCCGCCGAGTCCGACGAGGGCAGGAGGATCCGGTCTCCAACAAGACGTTCGGAGCGGAGATGACCGGCAGACAACCGCCACATGGACGGTGTTGTGGGAGGACGGCCGTCGCCCTGCCCGGATCCATGAGGGCAAGGGCGGGGCCGTCTCTCCAGGGGGAAACCTGGAAGGGTGTGGGTCAGGCGCCGTTCAAGAGGCCGGCGTCCAGGCCCGCACCCAATCGATCTGGGTGGTGGCGGGTAGCGGCGTGTTGGCGTTCACGGCGTTGCTGCCCGAGAGGCCGAGCGCCTGGGTGAGTGCGATGAAGAACGGCTGGTTGAACGGTGCCGGGCCGTTGAGCCACGAGTCGGTCAGGCAGACGTTGCCGTTGTAGAGGACGGTGAGCGACGTCGGCGTCCAGTCGACGCCGTAGGTGTTGAACTGCGCCGGGTCGATGTCGCACGTGTCCGACGTCACGTTCGGGTCGCTGCTCGAGTAGTTGTAGTGGATGTAGGGGACGTCGAGGTTGGGGTACTGGCTGTAGAACTCGGCGAAGTCGATCTCGCCCGAGGCCGGCCACTTCCCGTACGTGAGGTTCTGCGGGTAGAGCCAGAACGTCTCTTGCAGCCCCGGCGCTGTCGAGGCGGGCAACTTCGCCCTGACTTCGAACGCGCCGTAGGTCTGCGTGAACAGCGAGCGCGTCGTGACCATGCCGGTCTCGTATTGGGAGGTGTATTTGCCGACGCACGTGAACGTCGGCACCTTCACCGCCGAGAGATTCAGGTAGCCGCCGGACTCCGAGATGGTGTTCGGGTTATCGACGTAGCAGTCGGGGCCGGCCACATAGAGGTTCTGCGCGGTGAGCTCGGGCGCCCAGAGGCTCGTGTTGAGCGACGTGCCGTTGAACTCGTCGTCGAACGTGCAGGTCCAGTTGCCCGCGAGGCCGATCGGGGTGGTGCCCTGGCAGCTCTTGTCCGTCGTCGTGTTCGAGGTGGGTGGGCTCGTGGTGGTGGTCGTGGTGCTGGTGCTCGTGGTGGTCGGGGTCGTCGTCGTGGTCGTGGTGCTGGGGGGGCTCGTGGTGGTCGAGGTCGTGGTGCTGGACGGGGCCCGGGTCGTCGTGGTCGTAGTCGGGGGCGGCGCGGGCTTGTTCGTCCTCATCGTCTTGAACCTGGCCTGCGGATGGAGCTGGAACCAGGAGGCCGACGCGGGGCCGGTCGAGAGGAGGGGCGTCACCAAGAGCGTCGCCGTCACTGCGGCCGCGGAGGTGGCGGCGAAGAGCGCGGTCGCCCGCCTGCCGCGCAGCCTCTCGAACACCATCCCCCTCGTTCCCCCTCGCTTCGCTGCACCGCCTCGAACTCCGGCAGCGTGCGGCGTCAGTGTGCGGGAGCGCGCGCAACGTATCTAGGTCCTTTTGGACCAGAGCGCCTCAATTTGGTCCCTTTGGACTACGCAGTTGTCGACGCGTTGTGCGCGATGCCGCGCGCGGGCGCGGAATGCTGCGTGCTGTCCCTTTTACTGCGCGACCCACAAGATGTTGTGTTCGAGGTGACGGGAGATCCACTGCCTCCGAACCCGGGCTGGGGTGCGGCCCCACAACGGGCACCAACTCCACCAACGCACGGTGGCAGCCTTCGAGAACCCAGCGAAACGTGCGGTGTGAAGGGTGGGTGTCCCAGATCGCCGGGACGAGGTCATTGCAATGGAGTCCGCAGTAAGGCCAAGCCCATGTTCACATCGACCAAATGGTGATGCGAGTCATGAAGCGCATGCTCGAGAAGCCGTCGGACATCGCTCCGCGAGTCACCAAAAGTGATGCCCCGAGACCATGAGGTGGAGCTCGACGCCTGCGCCAAATCAGCAAGTTTTTGAGCGTGTTCTTCAAGCTCCATCCCTACAGCCACGGGGTCCTCCGAGGCGTAGTTGGCCGCAGCGGTCTCCACGAGTTCATCCCCTGCGATCTCAGGGAACACTGGTTCGTCTGTCGTCAACGCCTGCTCGACGCCAAACACGTGAAGTGCCGTTATGTCCCGACTGTGAGCTGCGTACTCGAGCGCCGACCAGGTTGCTGGTGCTGGGCGCTTCCTTAGGTCGCCCCCGGCAGCAAGCAGGAGGCTCTGCCACTCTGGTCCGAGGCCTCGAATCGCCTCCAAGAGCTGCTCCGGCTCGTAGTCAGAACCATCGAACCCACACGCAGAACACTGTTCATGACTCACGCCGAGTCCTCCCGTCGGAATCTTCTCAGTGTTCTGTCCGTGTTCGCACAAAGGGCTTGATAATGAGAGGAGCGCCGCCCGAACTGTGACCACCCGATGAGGGGTTGCTGATCGAAAGCAAGAAGTCGGTTTGCTTGAACTTAGGACGTGCCCTGGCAGGTTGTCACGGCTCGGTCAGTCGGTGGTCAACGCTCAGAGACTGCGATTCCGGAACTCGTCGAGCCGCGTTCGCTGACCCTCGCTTTCACCGGGTCGTCCCGCCGTTGGTTGCGACCAGCTGGTAGTCGGTAAAGACGACTGGACCGCCCACAAGTTCGGGCTGATAGACCCGCTCGAACTGTTTCACGGCCTCGGACTGCCCGTGGCTCGCGTGGGCCTTCTCGTCTTCGAACGTGAACAGGTGAACAAACTTCGACGGGTCCTCCTTCGCTTGCCAGGCCGCGTAGAACCAGGTAGCCGGTTCGTTCTGGCGCACGTAGTCGACGAACTCGATGATGGCCTCCTTGACCTTGCCGACCGCATCGGCTTTCACCTGGTAGTGGGCAGTTTGGTAGATCGGCATCGCAGTCTCCTCTCGCGGAACATTCAACAATCCACTTGAAGATATCCGACTCCGGTATCGTTATACAAGATGGTTGAAGATCAGATCCTCGACCGCGCTTTCGCCGCACTCGCTGATCCCACCCGCCGGACCTTGTTGGTGGCGCTGCGAGACGGCGACGCCCGCATCACCGATCTGGCCCGGCCGCTGCCCATGACCTTCGCTGGCGTCTCTCGCCACGTGGGCGTGCTCGAGGCTGCCGGCCTCGTCCGCCGTGAAGTTCGGGGCCGAGAGCATTGGGTATCGGTCCGGTCCGATGCCCTTCGCCAGGCGGAGGCGTGGTTGAGCGAGCAGTCCGCTTTCTGGGCAAAACGGGCCGACCGCCTCGCCGACCGGCTCGAGCGAACGAAGCGGCGGTGACCGACGCCGAAAGACCAGTGGCGTCGGTAGCGCGACTGTTACCCGCGTCGCCCGCTGTGGTTTACGACGAGTGGCTCGATCCCGTGGCCCTCTCCGACTGGATGTGCCCGCTTCCCGCACGGGCCACCAGCATCGACGTCGAACCGACGGTCGGTGGCAGGCTGCGGATCGAGATCGAAGAGAACGGCGTCCGCTTCGTCGTGACGGGGCGATACGTCGAGCTCGACCGACCTTTCCGACTCAGCTTCACCTGGAGCTGTTCGACCTGGCCCGATCCGAGCGTGGAAAGCCTGGTCACTGTGACTCTCGAACCGCACGGTGACGGCGAAACGCTCATGACTATCGAGCACGCCTTAGTGCCGCCGGATCTAATCGATCAGCACCAGTCCGGGTGGGCCCGGATCGCGAAGCAGCTTGCTGCCGAGTTGGCCGTGGGCAGGTGATCCGCTGCCAAGTGCGGCCCTTTCCTCTTTACCGGTCGATGCGCGACTGCCCCCGTTCGGCCGGTTCGGGGTTAGGGGGGTAGGGATCTCGTATCCGCACTCCCACCCAACATCTTGTGGGTCGCGCCGTAAAAGGGATAGCCCTTGAATGCTGCGTTGGCGTGTGACTCCGCGGGTCGGAGCGCTCAGAGAGCGGCGAGCACCTCTTCGGCCGAGCTCGTCTTGAGGCCCGGACCAGGCTCGACGGCCAGCCACGAGACGACGCCGTCGTCGAGGATCGCGGCGAAGCGCTGCGAGCGCTTCCCGAGACCGAAGCCGGTGCCGTCCATGGTGAGCCCCATCGCCTCGGCCAGCTCGCCGTTGCCGTCGGCCAGCATGACGACACTGTCGCGGACGTTCTGGTCCTGGCCCCACGCGCCCATGACGAAGGGGTCGTTGACCGAGACGCACACGACCTTCTCGGCGCCCTTGGCCCGCAATTCGTCGGCCCGCAGCACGAACCCGGGAAGATGGTGGTCCGAACAGGTCGGCGTGAAGGCTCCCGGCACGCCGAAGAGCACCACCTTGCCCTGGCCCAGGACCTCGGCCGAGGTGGTGGCCTCGGGGCCCTTGTCGCTGAACGTGAACACCTTCACATCGGGGATGCGGTCGCCGACTGCGATCGTCACTGGAAGTCACTCCTCAGGCTCGGGGGGACGGCTCGGGGGCCCCAGGCTGCCATAGGCGCGCGCCGCCACCCAGAATCGGTCACAGAGTTGTAACCTGCCGACGCACGGCGTCCCTCAGGCGCCGAAGTGAGAGAACAAGACCTTTGGGGGGTTGCGATGTCACAGTCGTTTGATCGGCGGTCGTTCCTGGCAGGCGGGTTGGCACTGGGCGCTGGAGCCGCGCTCCTCGGCAGCGAGGGAGGCGCAGGCGCCTCACATGACCAACGGCTCCGGTCGAAACGGGATCGCAACGGGCAAGCCCGTGCACGGTGGGTCCGTGACGATGGGCATCGACACGGAGGAGAGCGGGTTCGACCCGACGTCGGCCCGCTGGGACGAGGGCGGCTTCCTCTACGGCCGCAGCGTGTTCGACCCGATCGCGATCGTGAACGCGCAGGGCAAGGTCGAGCCGTATCTCGCCCAGTCGATCACCTCGAACGCCGACTTCACGTCGTGGACCATCACGCTGAAGCCGAGCATCGTCTTCCACGACGGCACGCCGCTCGACGGGAACGCACTGCACGTCAACCTCGAGAAGCAGGCGAGCTCCGCGCTGGTCGGTCCCGCATTCGCCACCAACATCGCGAACGTGGCGCAGAGCGGCCCGATGGCGGTCACGATCACGACGAAGACGCCGTGGGAACCGCTGCCTTACTACTTCGCCCAGGGCCAGACCGGGTACGTCGCGGCGCCGTCCATGCTGAACGACCCCAACGGCACCTCGCACCCGGTCGGCACGGGACCATTCGTGTTCAAGGAGTGGATCCCCAACAGCCACATGACGGTGACGAAGAACCCGCACTATTGGCGCAAGGGCTACCCCTACCTGAACCAGATCACCTACAAGCCGATCATCGACCCCAACGCGCGGGCGGCCGCGCTCGACACGGGCGAGATCGACCTCATGCACACGAACTCGCCGACCAGCCTCCAGCAGTTCCGGGGCGACAAGAAGTGGGCCTACTACGACAACAGCGGCCAGGTGCTCGGTCAGCCCACCGTGCAGTGCATCATGCTCAACACGTCGGCGTCGCCCTTCAACAACAAGACACTGCGAGAGGCCATGGCGAAGTGCATCAACCAGGCCCAGTTCTCCAAGGTCATCAACAAGGGCATCGACGCCCCGATGCACGGCCTGTTCATCCCGGGCAGCCAGTACTACACGTCCACTTCGTACCCCACGTACGACCCGTCCGGCGCGGCAAAGCTCGTGTCGCAGATAAAGAAGCAGGGGGGCACGGTCGCGTTCAACCTCAACGCGACCAGCAACTCGGACGTGCAGCGGGCGGCCCAGTTCCTGCAGCAGGCGTTCCAGCAGGCCGGCATGAGCGTGACCATCAACACCATCGCCCAGTCGACCCTTATCAACGACGCGCTGGCCGGCACCTACCAGGCCACCCTGTGGCGCCAGTTCGGGGCGGTCGACCCGGACCTCAACTACGTCTGGTGGACCACCCAGCTGGCCTCGGGACCTCTGGCGCTCAACATGGCGCGCAATGTGGACACCCGGATCCAGACCGCGCTGGTCGCGGGACGGACGACGGGCGTGAAGTCGGCGCGGATCAAGGAGTACCAGAAGATCAACCAGTACCTGGCCGAGGACATGCCCTACATGTGGCTGGGCCGCGACACGTGGGCCGTCGTCGCCAACCCCAAGGTGCAGAACTTCGCGAACCCGACGACTCCCAACGGGTCCAAGGCCGTCGCCTTCGACGAGGGCGTGCTCTGGCCCACGCAGATCTGGGTGTAGGCCGCTAGCGCATCTCGACGTCGTCGAGGTACTCCTCGCGCCAGTGGGTGTAACGCTCTTCGGGTAGGCGCAGGCAATAGGTCGGGCGCAACGCCTCGACGAAACCGCGCTCGTGGCTCACGGCGATGATGGTGCCCGGCCACGCACCCAGCATCGTCCCCACCGCGGTGATGGACGACGGGTCGAGATTGTTGGTGGGCTCGTCGAGCAGCAGCACGTTGGCCTCGCCCGCCGAGAGCATGGCCAGACCCAACTTGGCGCGCTCGCCGCCCGAGAGCGTCGCCGGCATCTGGTCCGCCGCCTTCGAGGGCAGGCCGAACGAGCCGAGCAGGGCGCGCCGGTCCTTCTCCTGGGCCAGCACCGCGTCGCTCACGTTGGCCAGCGCCGTGAGGCTCGGGTCGATCTGCTCGTGCTCCTGCGCGAAGTACCCCAGCACGACGTTGGCCCCGAGCTCGACCACGCCGTTCGACGGGTCCTGCACCTCGGCCAGGCAACGCAGGAGCGACGACTTGCCCGCTCCGTTGCGGCCGATAACGACGATGTGGTCGCCACGTCCGGCGTGGAAGCTGACGTTGCTCAGCACCTCGTTGCTCCCGTAACGCACACCGAGCTTGGACACCTCGAGCGGGACGGCGCCCGAGCGGGGCGGCACGGGCAGTTTGAACTTGCTCGCACGCTCCCGTTTGTCGACCCGGGTGCGGGTCGCCTCCATCCGGTCGACCCGCCGGTCGAGCTGTTTCGCCTTGCGCGCCCGCTTCTCCGTACTGGCGCGCATGGAGTCGGCCAGTGAGCTCAGGCGCTTGATCTCGCGCTGCTCCAGTTCGGCGGCGCGCTCGCGTTGGGACAGGTCGGCCTCGTGCTGGGACTGGAACTTGGAGTAATTGCCTTTCCACTCCGTGAGGCGTTCGTTCGAGATGTGCAGCACCTTGGTGATGGAGTGGTCGAGGAGCTTGAGGTCGTGGCTCACCACGAGGAGGGCTCCGGGGAAGCGGGCCAGCTCGTCGAGCAGCCAGCGCTTGGCCGAGCGGTCCAGGTGGTTCGTCGGCTCGTCGAGGATCATCAACTCGGGCTCCTGGAAGAGGACCCGCACGAGGTCGACGCGGCGTCGCTGCCCACCCGAGAGCTCGTCGATGTCCTCGAACAGGAGCTCCTGTCTCAGGCCCAGGCCGTCGGCGAGGCGCGCCATGACCGCTTCGGCCTCGTAGCCGCCGCTCGTCTGGAACTTGTCCTGGAGATCGGTGAACAGCTCGATGTGCGCTTCGCTCGCCTCCTCGGCGAGCGCCTGGCGCGCCGAGCCCAGGGCGTCGTCGAGGACGTCGAGCCCGCGGGCCGAGAGGATGTGAGAGAACCCGGTCGACTCGAGGCCCAGACCTCCGGGCACCGGTGCCTGGGGCAGGTAGCCGTAGGAGCCGAGCAGCCGCACGTTGCCCCGGTGGCGCAGCTGGGGCCCGGGCTCGCTCACCAGCACCGAGATGAAGGACGACTTTCCGGTCCCGTTGCGGCCGACCAGACCCACCTTCTCCCCCTCTCCCACCACGAAGGACGCGTCGGTGAGGAGGGTGCGGTCGCCGATTTCGATGGTGAGATTCGAGCCGACGATCACGGCACATCGTACAAGCACGAACAATCGCTCGGTACACTCCGCCAATGGCCGCTCTCGATCGCAAATGGTGGACGCTGATCGCTGTCTGCACGGCGACGTTCATGCTTCTGCTCGACATCACCGTCGTGAACGTCGCGCTGCCCGACATCCAGCGCTCGCTGAACGCGAGCTTCTCCGACCTGCAGTGGGTGATCGACGCCTACTCGCTGACGTTGGCGGCGTTCTTGTTGACCGCCGGCGTCGTCGGCGACATCTACGGGCGACGCAACGTGTTTGCAGGGGGGCTCGCCATCTTCTCGCTCGCGTCCCTGCTGTGCGGCCTGTCGACGACGCCGTTGATGCTGAACCTGTGCCGCGCCCTCCAAGGAGTCGGCGGGGCGATCATGTTCGCGACGTCGCTCGCGCTGATCGCCAACGCATTCGTCGGGCGCGACCGCGGCACGGCGTTCGGGATCTACGGCGCCGTCATCGGGGGCGCCGTCGCCATCGGCCCGCTGATCGGCGGGGCCATCACGAGCGCCTGGGGCTGGCGGTGGATCTTCTTCGTGAACGTGCCGATCGGCGTCCTCGCCATCCTCATCACGTTCGCCCAGATCGCCCGCTCCAAGGACCCGCAGCCGCACCGGGTCGACTGGGTCGGCTTCGTGACGTTCTCGGCGAGTCTGTTCACGTTGGTGTTCGCCTTGGTGCGGGGCAACGATCTCGGCTGGAGCAGTGCGACGATCGTGACGCTCCTCGTCGCCTCGGGTGTCCTGATGGTCGCGTTCTTCGTGAACGAGAAGTTGGCCCGCGAGCCCATGCTCGACCTGGGCTTGTTCAAGATCCCCGCCTTCGCCGGCCTCTCGATCGTCGCCTTCACGATCGCGGCGTCGATCTTTGCCATGTTCTTGTACCTGACGCTCTACATCCAGGACGACCTCGGCTTCTCACCGCTCGCCGCGGGCATCAAGTTCCTCCCCTTGACTTTGTTAGCCTTCGCGGTGGCCCCCATTTCCGGCCGCCTGCTCGTGCGGGTGCAGTCCCGCTATCTGCTGGGCGTCGGCATGCTGTTCATCACCGGCGGGCTGCTGGCCATGTCCCGCACGACGCCGACGTCGGCGTGGACCGTGCTGCTGCCCGGCTTCATCCTGTGCGGCATCGGCATCGGGACCGTCAACCCGGCCCTGGCCAACGGCGCCATCTCGGTGGTCCAACCACAGCGCAGCGGCATGGCCTCGGGCGCCAACAACACGTTCCGCCAGGTCGGCATCGCCACGGGGATCGCCGTGCTGGGCGCCGTGTTCCAGAGCCAGATCATCGCCCACACGACCGCGGCGCTGAACAAGACGGCGGGTGGGGTCGTCGTGCTGCGTCATGGTGGATCGTTGCTCCATGGGGCGCTGTCCGCGGGTCAGGTGCAGCAGGCGGCGCAGCACATCCCGGTCGCGGGCGCACGCAACGCGCTCGTCAGCGCCTATCACGTGGGCTTCTCGACGACGCTCAACCACCTCATGATCATCGGTGCCGTGGTGGCCTTCGTCGGTGTGGTGGGCGCGCTCACGCTCGTACGCCAGCGTGACTTCGTAGTCCCCGGGAGCCCGGGCGCGCCGGCGCCGGGTGCCGAGGGTGGCGCGCCAGCCGAGGACGCCGCGATTCCCGCCGTGCATGCTTGAGCCCTTCACGCTCGAGGGCACGCACGTGCGCCTCGAGCCGCTGTCCGAGGCGCACGTGCTAGGACTGGTCGAGGCGGCGTCCGAGGACCGGAGCAACTACGAGTGGGCGTACGTGCCGGACGGGACCGAGCACATGGGTTCCTATGTGCGTGACGCGCTGGCGAAGACGGCCAGTGGGGCCCACGTGGCCTTCGCGACGGTGCAGCGCGGGCAGGGGGCGAACGAGCCCGACCGCGTCGTCGGCTCGACGAGGTACTGCGAAGTGGCGTACTGGCAGTTCCCGCCGGGGGCGCGCCACCAGCGGACCGGTGTGCCCGACGTCGTCGACATCGGGTTCACCTTCCTCGCCGCCTCGGCCCAGCGCACGCCGGTCAACACCGAGGCCAAGTTGTTGATGATGACGCACGCCTTCGAGGTGTGGGAGGTGCACCGGGTTGCCCTGCAGACCGACGTCCGCAACAAGCGGTCCTGGGCGGCGATCGAGCGCATCGGGGGCCGGCTCGACGGGATCATGCGGGCCGACCGGCCCGGTGCAGACGACACGGTGCGCACGTCGGCGCGGTTCTCCATCGTGGCGGCGGAGTGGCCCGAGGTGAAGGCGCGCCTGGCGGCGCGCTTGGGCTCGGAGTAGGCGGTCGGGCTCGGGGCTCGGGTCGGCTTGCTGGTCAGGCCCGGGCCATCGTGGCCTGGATCTTGCGCTGGTGCAGCGCGTGGACGGCGGCTTCGGCCTCGTCCTTGGGCCGTACCGCGGCAACCGCCTTGCCGGTGCGGTGGATCTTCCAGGCCAGTTGGTCGGCCCGCTCGACCGTGTGGCCGAAGATCTCCACGAACGCCTGGATCACGGTCTGGAACGTCGTGACGTCGTCGTTCCACACGATCACCGCCCACAGGTCCTCGTACGCGAAGAACGCGTCGATGTCGCCGTCCGCGAGATCGGGGAGCTCGATGGTGGAGGGGGTTGAGTGCGTGGACATGGTCGCCTGGTGCGCGAGTCGCACGGCCAATTCGGCCCCTGACATCCTAATCCGGCGCGGTAGCGTGCCGTCTTATGCGAGCCACCGTCTTGAACGGACCACGTGACGTCAGCCTCGAGACCGTGCCCGACCCGGTGCTTCCGGGGCCTGAGGGCATCATCGTCACGGTCGAGCGCACGGCGATCTGCGGATCCGACCTCCACCTCTTCCACGACGCGCCCACCGGCACCGGCATCCGCTTGGGCCACGAGGCGATCGGGACAGTGGCCGAAGTCGGCCCGCACGTGCGCAACGTCGTGCGCGGCGACCGCGTGCTGGTGTCGGGCGTCATCGGCTGCGGGACATGCGGCCCCTGCCTGGCCGGACAACCCAACGTCTGCCGGAACGACAAGGCGGCCGCCTTCGGCACCATGCCCGATCTCCCCGGTGGCCAGGCCGAGGCCATGGCGGTGCCGTTCGCCGACCTGTTCGCGTTGCGTATTCCCGAGAACGTGACGGACGAGGAGGCGGTGCTGCTGACCGACATCCTGCCGACGGGCTACCTCGGCGCGCTGCGGGCCTCCATCCGGCCCGGTGCGACGGTCGCCGTGATCGGCCTCGGGCCGGTCGGCATCATGGCGCTCCAGTGCGCCTCGCTGTTCGGCCCGGCCCGCATTCTTGCGGTGGACCGGGTCCCGGAGCGGCTGGCTCGAGCGGAACGGCTCGGGGCGGAACCGATCGACGCCACGTCCGCGTCGGGGGCGGCACAGGTCATGGAGGCCACCGGTGGCCGCGGCGCGGAGTCGGTGATCGAGGCCGTCGGGGCCGACGCGACCGTGCTCGATGCCGTCTCGTGCGCGGCGAGCGGCGGCACGGTGTCGATCGTCGGGGTCAACCTGTCGCTGGCGCTGCCCTTTCCGATGGGCCTGGTCTTCTTGAAGAGCCTGACCCTGCGCACGATCTTCGCACCGGTCCCGGGCACCTGGCCCTCGCTCGTGCCGCTCGTGCAAACGGGGCGTCTGCAGCTGGCCGACACCTTCACCCACCGGATGCCGCTCAGCCAGGTGGCCGAGGCCTACGACCTGTTCGACTCCCGGCGCGACGGCGTGTTGAAAGTCTTGCTCTTGCCGAACTGACTCTTGCCGAAGTTCAACGTGCCCTCCGGCGCGTCGGGCGTGCGGTTCTTCACTTCGGGCCATTGCACGTCGCCGAGCGCGGGCTGCTCGACGAACCAAGGCGCCGGCGGCGGCAGGATCAGTGTCGTGAGCGTGTCGACGATCGATTCGTAGTTGACCCGCCAGCCCTGGAAGTGCCGCCACGCCTCGTCGGCGTCGCGCTCCATCGGGAAGTGCACCTCCTCGAGCCGGCGGACTCCGTCGTCGAACTCGGCCCGGGTCAAACGGGTGCCCGTTGTCGGCAGAGGGTCGGTGTCGTAGGGGATCCTCAGCGCGCGGGCGATCGAACGCAGGCAGCGGATGCCCATCGACAGGCACAGCCGGGCCTGTTGCGGCGTCTGGTCCGGGCTCACGGCGTGGTACAGCGCCGCGGAGTCCATCATCGCCACCAGTCCCACCAGCCAACTGCGCCGGGGGACGGGCGAGCGGAACCAGATCAAGGTCGGGTAGTTGGCATGGCTCTCCGACACCGCTGCCGCCCAGCGCTCCCAGTCGAGGTACAGCGGCGGGAGGTCGTCGATGTTGTCGAGCCAGTAGTGCCGCGCCAGGATCTCGGGTCCCCAGGCCGGAGCGCCCCCGCGGGCTTCGAGCAGGGTCACCTCGGTCTCACGGACGGCGAACGCGTTGTACAGCGCGGGCAGGTAGGCGATCTCCAGCGCGATCACGAGGAGCCCGACCCCGGCGGTCAGTATCTCGAGCGTGTGCGGGCCGGCACCGCTCGCCGATGCGATGCCGAGGGTGAAGATGGACGAGCCCGCCACCCCGATGGCCGAGGCGAAGTCGATGCCGGCGTTCCACCAGATGATGAGCCCGAACCCCACCATCAGGAGGCAGATCCACAACCCGAACAAGGCGATCATGGAGGCCGGTCCCACGAACGACAGGATGCGGTCGCGCAGCATGTACGTCGGGAGCCGGGGCGAGATGTGCCGCGCCAGGCCGGCGACCACCCGCGTGATGCCGCGTGGGATGCGCGAAGAGGTCACGCGGGGCAACACGAGCGCGGTGAAGACGTTCCACATCGTGACGAGCACGATGACGATGCCCGCGACGAGTCCGACAATGCGGGCCAGCTCCACGCCGGTCATCCTGCCAGATGGGCCGCTGCCCGCCCGCGGTCCGGGTCAGTGGGGATGCGGCCGGTCTTCGGTCCGGGCGGTGAGGCGTTGCGCCGGCTTGCCCGAAGCGACGAGCGCGACCGGCACCTCGACCGGCCGCGAACGCAGCCGCTCGCCCAGTCCCTTCGCCTGGGTGTCGAGCCGCAGGTTCGACGCCACGCCCCAGCCGAGAATGCCGTGCACCACGAAGTTGACGGCCCGCAGGTTCGGCAGCGGATACCGGTCCACCTCGAAACCGGCGAGCTCGGGGAGGAGCGCACGGAAGGTTTCCGTCGTGAACTCCGACTGCAGCCATTTGGCCACGTCGTCCTCGTCGGCCCAGACGCCCACGTTGGCGTCACCGCCCTTGTCCCCCGAACGGGCCCCGAGGAGGACACCGAGCGGGACCCGGGTGCGCTCGCCCGTGCCGGCCGCGGTGCCGGTGCCGGTGTCGGTGTCAGTGTCGGTTCCGGGAGGCGGCGGCAGAGGCTCTCCCGCGCCGGCGTCTCTTTCTGTCGAGGGAGCAGCGGTCGGCTCGACCACGGTCCCCTCGCACTCGACGTGCGGCGTCACGGCCGATGCGGCGACCGTGGTAGGCCAGTAGCGGGCGACGCCCTGCGCACCGCTGGGCGCGGAGGTGAAGAAGGTGCCGGGATAGCTCGACAAGCTGGTCTCGACGACGGCGCCCGAGAAGGCGCGCCCGACGGCCTGCTCGTCCTCGCCGCGCACGGCCAGGCGGAGGTAGGCCATGCCGCCTCCGGTCAGGTCGCCCGACAGGTCCTCCGCGGTCTCGGCAAAGGCGCCGCGACCACCGGGGATCCCGGCCCACACGGCCGCCGCGGCGAACCGCGCCTTCTCGGCCACCTCGGCGCCCGGTCAGCGCGAGCGTCATGGAGTTGCGCCAGCCGGCGTCGAGGTTGGCCGTGACCTTCAGCGTGGGCGGGGGCGCCTCGCCGCGCACGCCCGCGACGCGCACCCGGTCGGCGCCCTCCTGCGTCAGCTCGATCGTGTCGAAGCGCGCCACCGCGTCCGGGCTGAGATAGCGCGGGCTCCCGATCTCGTAGAGGAGCTGCGCCGTCACCGTGCCGACCGTCACCGCGCCGCCGGTGCCCGGGTGCTTGGTGATGACGGACGAGCCGTCGTGGTGCACCTCGGCAATGGGGAAGCCGATCCGCTCCCGGTTCGGCACCTCCTCGAAGAAGGCGTAGTTCCCGCCGCAGCACTGTGCGCCGCACTCGATGACATGGCCCGCCACCACGGCCCCGGCGATGGCGTCGTGGTCATCGTCGGCCCAACCGAAGGCGTGCAGCGCGGGCCCGACGACGAGCGCGGCGTCGGTCACCCGGCCGGTGACCACCACCTGCGCCCCGGCGGCCAGGGCGTCGGCGATCGGGCGGGCGGGCAGGTACGCGTTGGCCGTCACCAGCGGGGCGCCCTCGGGGAGCGGCTCACCGGTGTCGAGGTTGACGAAGCCCTCGCCGCCGGCGCGCAGCTCGCCCACCCGCGACGTGATGTCGTCGCCCGACACCGAGGCCACCCGCACCTCGACCCCCTGGCGACGGGCGAGCTCGCGTACGGCCGTCGGCCAGCCCCTCGGGGTCGAGTCCGCCCGCATTGGCGACGACCGTGATCCCGCGCTCGACGCAGGCCGGCAGCACGTCCTCGAGCTCGCGCAGGAACGTGCGTGCGTAGCCACCGCTGCGCTGGCGGGTCTTGTGGAGGATGTACATGGTCAGCTCGGCCAGCCAGTCCCCGGTCAGCACGTCGATCGGCCCGCCCTCGACCATCTCGCGGGCAGCGGAGAGGCGGTCGCCGAAGAAGCCGCTGCAGTTGGCGATGCGCACCACGTCGCGCCGCGCCGCGGGCGCGTTCACGCCGGGTCCATCTCCACCAGCAGGTCGCCCACGTCGACCTGCCGCCCGGGTGCACCGTGGACGGCGCGCACGGTCCCCGCACCGAGGGCACGCAGCGTGTGCTCCATCTTCATCGCCTCCAGCACCACGAGGCCGTCGCCCTCGGCGACGACGTCGCCCACGCTCACCAGCACCTTGGTCACCGAGCCGGGCAACGGTGCCCGGCACTCGCCGGCGACGCCCCCGCGTTCGGCGGCGTCGTCCTCGGCGCGCAACGCGAAGGTCGACTGGCCCTCGGGGCCGTTGACGAAGGCGCCGTGGGCTTCCAGCCGCACGCGGTACCGGCGCCGCAGCCCGTCCGGTGCCCAGGTGGTCGACCACCCCGTGGTGCGTGGTGGCCGAGCCGGCCGCCTGCCATTCGCCGTCGACACGGAGCTCGGCGGGCGCGTCCGGTGCCGGGACCCGTACCTCGATGGTCCCCGCCGCATCGCGCAGCTCGTCTGCGTGCAGGGCGCGGCCCACGTTGCGCCAGCCGGCCGCAGGCACCGGGACGAGGCTGCGCGCGGCGCGCTCCTCGAGCAGGCTGAAGCCGACCGCGGCGGCATGGCGCCACCGCACCTCGTCGGGCACGAGCGCGTCGCGCAGGTCGGTGCGGGCGTCGAGATAGTGGATGTCGATGTCGCCGCGGCGGAACGCACCGTCGTCGAGCACGGCCCCGAGCAGGTCGCGATTGGTCTCGAGACCGTCGAGCTCGAGGGCCCGCAACGCCAGCGCCAGCTTGGCGACGGCGTCGGACCGGTCGTCGCCGTGCGCCATCAGCTTCGCGACGAGCGAGTCGTAGGCCGGGCTGACCACGCTGCCCGACTCGATGGCGCGGTCGACGCGCAGGCCGCGGCCCTCGGGCCAGCGGACGTGCGCCGCGGTGCCGGGCGTCGGCCGGTACCCGTCGCGTGGGCTCTCGGCACACAGCCGCACCTCGATGGCGTGGCCGGTGCTGGTGACCGCCTCTTGGGAGAAGGGCAGCGGTCGCCCGGAAGCGACGGCGAGCTGCAGACCGACGAGGTCGAGGCCGGTCACGAGCTCGGTCACGCCGTGCTCGACCTGCAGGCGCGTGTTCATCTCGAGGAAGTAGAAGCCGCTCGCGTCGGCGAGGTACTCCACCGTGCCCGCCGCAGACGTAGCCGACGGCCTGCGCCGCGGCGACCGCGGCCTCCCACATCGCGTGGCGCGTGGCGTCGGGCACGAACACCGCCGGCGCCTCCTCGACCACTTTCTGATGCCGGCGCTGGACCGAGCACTCGCGGTCGAAGAGGTGCAGGACGGTGCCGTGGGTGTCGCCGATGACCTGTACCTCGATGTGCCGCGGGTCGGGCAGGTACCGCTCCACGAACACCTCGTCCGATCCGAACGCAGCCGCGGCTTCGCGCTGGGCCGCCTCCACGGCGTCGCCGAGCCCGCCGGGCTCTTCGACGAGGCGCATGCCGCGCCCTCCCCCGCCGGCCGACGCCTTGACCAGCAGCGGGTAGCCGACGCCTTCGGCGAGGCCGGCCAACGCGGCGCCCGAGGCCCCGGCCGGCACCACGGCGCTCGGCAGCACCGGCACGCCGGCCGCGGCCACGACCTCCTTGGCGCGGGCCTTGTGGCCCATGACCCGCATGGCCTCGACGGGCGGCCCGACCCACACGATGCCGGCGTGCGCACAGGCCTCGGCCAGGTCCGGGTTCTCCGACAGGAACCCGTAGCCGGGATGCAGGGCGTCCGCCCCGCTCGCCCTGGCCGCCCCGACGAGGGCGCCGGGGTCGAGGTAGGTCTCGCGCAACGACGCGCCCGGGAGCAGGACGGCGGCATCGGCCTCTCCGACGTGCGGGCTGGCGGCATCGTCCGCCGCGTAGACGGCCACGGCCTCGCAGCCGGCGTCGTGGGCGCCGCGGATGACCCGCCGCGCAATCTCGCCCCGGTTGGCCACGAGGACGCGGCGGAGACCGGTCGTTTCCATCAGTGCCGCACCACCCCGAACACGGCCGTCCCCTCGACGGCGGCTGAGTGCACTGCGGTCAACGCGATGGTCAGCACGATACGCGTGTCGCGCGGATCGATGATCCCGTCGTCCCACAGCCTGCCCGTGGCGTACTGCGCCGTCGACTCCTCCTCGATCTGGTTCTCCGTCGCCCGGCGCAGTTCCTCGTCGGCGTCCTCGTCGAACGGACGCCCCGCCGCCTCGGCGGCGTTGCGCCGCACGATGGACAGCACGCCCGCGAGTTGCTTGGGTCCCATGACGGCGATGCGGTGATTGGGCCAGGTGAAGATGAAGCGCGGGTCGTAGGCACGTCCCGCCATGGCGTAGTTGCCGGCCCCGTAGCTGGCTCCCACCATCAGCGTGAGGTGCGGGACCTTGGAATTGGAGACCGCATTGATCAGCTTGGCCCCGTCCTTGATGATCCCGCCCTGCTCGTAGCGCGTCCCGACCATGAACCCGGTGATGTTCTGCACGAAGAGGATGGGGGTGTCGGTCCGGTTGCACAGCGCGATGAACTGGGCGCCCTTCTGGGCCTCGGGCGAGAACAAGATGCCGTTGTTCGCCACCACGCCGATCGGAAAGCCGCCGATGGATGCCCACCCGCACACGAGCTGGGGGCCGTAGGACTCCTTGAACTCCTCGAAGCGTGAGCCGTCGACGACACGGGCGAGGATCTCGCGGACGTCGAACGGCACCCGGACGTCGACCGAGGCGATACCCAACAGGTCCTCGGCCGGATAGAGAGGCTCGTCGGCCGGGCCGCTCGGGCCCGGGCCGAGGCGGCGCCAGTGCAGGTGCGCCACGATGCCGCGGGCGATGCGCAGCGCGTCCGCTTCGTCACGGGCGAGGTAGTCGCAGAGACCCGACGTCCGTGCGTGCATCAGGGCGCCGCCGAGCTCCTCTTCGTCGGCGTCCTCGCCGATCGCCATCTTCACCAGCGGTGGCCCGCCCAGGAAGACGCGGGCGCGGTCTTCGACCATGACCGTGTAGTCGCTCATCCCCGGCAGATAGGCGCCCCCGGCCGTCGAAGAGCCGAAGACCACGCAGATGGTCGGGATGCCCTGCGCCGAGAGCTGCGTCAGCCGGCGGAACTGCTCCCCTCCGGGCACGAAGACGTCGGCCTGGCGGGGCAGGTCCGCCCCTCCGGACTCGACCAGGATCAGAACCGGGAGGCGGTTCTCCTCGGCGACGTCCATGGCGCGCAGGAGCTTGCGGATCGTGGTGGGGCTCGTGGTGCCGCCGCGCACCGTCGGGTCGTTCGCGATCACGAGGCACTGCGTGTGCGCCACCTCGGCCAGCGCGACGACCACGCCCCCGCCGACGGGGTCGTCCGTGTGGAGCCCGGCCAGGGGGCAGAGCTCGAGCACCGGCGTCCCCGGGTCCACGAGCGCCTCGAGCCGCTCGCGCACCATCATCTTGTCGCGGGCCCGGTGCCGTTCGACGTACCGCGCGCCGCCGCCCGCCAACACCTCGTCGTGCAGCGAGCGCACCTCGTCGACAAGGCCGCGCATGGCATCGGCCTGGGCACGGTGCTCGGGGTTCGACGTCGTCAGCAGCGTCCGCAGCGGCGTGCTCATCGTCGGGCGCTCATTGCGTCGTGTCCCACGACGGCCGGCGCTTCTGCAGGAACGCCTCCATGCCCTCCGCCGCCTCTTCGCCGGCGAAGAGCTCGGCCGAGAGGGCGGCGGCCGACGTGAGGCCTTCGTTCCAGTCGCGTCGGGGCAGGTCGCGCAGCAGTCCCTTGGTGGCGCGCAGGGCGCCCGGTGCGGCCTGGCGGATCGCGGTGGTCTGCTCGCCCACCCACTCGTCGAGCGCACGGTCGGTGTCGGCCGTGACCGCGCTGAGGAGGCCGGCGGCCATGGCCTCGGGCGCGCCGAAGCGCTCGCCGGTGAGCGTCGTGCGGGCGAGAAAGCGCCTGTCCATGACGCGGAGCGCGGGCACCAGGATCATCGCCGGCGCCACGCCGACGCGGACCTCGGTGAACGCAAACGTGCTCGACGCCGGTGCGGCCGCCATGTCGGCGGCGGCGATGAGCCCGAGACCGCCGGCCCGGGCGTGGCCGTTGACCCGGGCGATCACCGGCACCGCGCTCTCCACGATCATCGTGAGGATGTCGGGCATCCGGTTGGGGGCCGCCTTGCCGCGCTCGGACAGGTCGGCGCCGGAGCAGAACACGGTGCCCGTCCCGGTCATGACGACCGCGCGCACGTCGGCGTCCGTCGTCGCGTCACGCAACGCCCGCTCCAGCTCCTCGAGCAGCCGGGCGGACAGCGCGTTGCGGTTCTCGGGCGAATCGAGGGTGAGCGTGCGCACGCCGCCGTCGTGCTGCACGCCGACCAGCGAATCCGTCACGGATGCGCAGTGTAGGGGGCGCGCCTGGCCAGGCCGAAAAAGGCCGGTGGTACCGTTGGCCGGTGATCGAGTCCGACGAGCACCAACTGTTTCGCAAGACCCTGCGCGACCTGTTCGAGCGTGAGATCGAGCCGCACGTCGACGAGTGGGAGGCGGCCCGGATCTTCCCCGCCCACGACCTGTTCCCGAAGCTCGGCGCTGTCGGGCTGTTCGGCTTGGAGTACGACGAGGCCTACGGCGGGATGGGAGCGGACCACAGCTTCACCCTCATCGCGGCCGAGGAACTGGGACGGGTCAGCTGTGGCGGCGTTCCCATGGCCATTGCCGTCCAGATGTCCATGTCCACGCCGGCATTGCACCGCTATGGCAGCGACGAGTTGAAGGAGCGCTTCCTGGCGCCCGCCATCAGGGGCGACGTCGTGACGTCGATCGCGGTCACCGAGCCCGATGCGGGCAGCGACGTCGCCGGCATCCGCACCCGCGCCGTGCGGGACGGCGACGAGTGGGTCATCAACGGCTCGAAGCTCTTCATCACGAACGGGGTCCAGGCCGACTGGCTGTGCCTGCTGGCGCGCACGTCCGAGGAGTCCGATGGGGCACGCGGCATGTCGCTGATCGTGGTGCCGACGGACGTGCCCGGCGTCGCCGTCTCGCGGAAGCTCGAGAAGCTCGGCATGTGGTCGAGCGACACGGCGGAGCTCTCGTTCTCCGACGTGCGCGTCCCCGTCGCCAACACGATCGGTGACGTCGGCCGCGGCTTCCAACAGCAGATGGTGCAGTTCCAGGCCGAGCGGCTGACCACGTTCTACAAACAGATCGGATCGATCGAGCTGGCGCTCGAGAAGACCGCCTCGTATGTGCGGGAGCGCCGGGCCTTCGGCGCCCCGTTGTTGGCCAACCAGTACGTGCAGTTCACGTTGGCGGAGCTTCGGGCACGGCACGACGTCTTGAAGCACTACGCCTCGATGACCGCGGACGCGGTGGGCCGGGGCGAGGACGCCACCCGCTACGCCACGATCGGCAAGCTGCTCGGCTCCCGGTTGCAACGCGAGGTGGCGGACTGGGCCGTGCAGTTCCACGGCGGCATGGGCTACATGGACGAGAACTGGACCTCGCGCTACTTCCGCGACACGCGCCTCGACTCCATCGGAGCGGGCGCCGACGAGGTCATGCTGAGAATCCTGGCCCGGATGGACGGCTATTCGGTGGAGTGACCGTGTGCGTGGGCGCACTGGGACGTCCGGGGCCGTCGCCCCCCGGACTCCTCCGGACACGCACGACCGTATGATCGCCCGGCCGCCCCAGTCCTTCTGGTATTTCAGTCCCTATCGAACCGTCGACTTCACCGTGGCGGTGTAATTGCTCGCCGGCGTGCCGACCGGCGTCAGGTTCACCGTGTCGGTGATCATGGTGCCCGACCGGGCGCTCACTCTCACTGCCAAGAGCATGTAGTCGGATGCGTGCGCCGGGATGGCGCTCGTGTTGGTGCAGGTCATGATCCCGAGCGCCGCCGAGCAGTGGAACGCCGTCGTAGGCTGGAAGACCCCGACGTAGCTCAGGCCGGCCGGTAGAGCGTCGGTGACCGTGACCGTCCCCGTCGTCGCTGTGGACGCCAAGTTGGTCACGGTGATCACGTACAGCCCACCGACACCGGAGACCAGCCCGAGCGAGCTCATCTGGATTCGCAGGTTGTTGGGCGATGTGGTCGCCGGATTGACGGTGAAGCTCTGGGCCGGGGTCGACGTCGAGGTGTTGTAGGAGAAGTTGCCGTTCGACGAGGTCCCCGCGGCGTAGGTGGCCACCACGCTCGAGTAGGTGGCCGCCGGAAGCTGCGAAGCCGTGAGCGAGCAGCTGAAGTTCGCCACGTCGCCGCTGCCGCCGCTCAAGGTGGACTGGCACAGCTGGGTCTGCGTCGGGCTGCCGTAGGAGACGGTCACGGTCCCTTGGGGGAACCCGTCGCCGCTCTGACCCGTCACCGTGCCGGTGAAGGTCTCGGTGGTCTCAGAACCGAAGGTGATGGGCGAGGTGACCGCGTTGAGCACCGTCGTGGTGTTCTCCGCCTCGGGGCTCACCGTGAAGCTCTGGGCGGGACTCGAGGCCGATCCGTTGTAGGAGAAGTCGCCGTTCGACGAGGTCCCCGCGGCGTAGGTGGCCACGACGTTGGTGTAGGGGCCGCTTGGCAGCTGGGTCGCCGTGAGCGAGCAGCTGAAGTTCGCCACGTCGCCGCTGCCGCCGCTCAAGGTGGACTGGCACAGCGTGGTGGCGCTGCCGTAGGAGACGGTCACCGTCCCTTGGGGGATCCCGTCGCCGCTCTGACCTGTCACCGTGCCGGCGAAGGTCTCGGTGGTCTCGGACCCATAGGTCGTCGACGAGGCGATCGTCGGCGTGAGCGCGGTCGTGGTGTTCTCCGCCTCGGGGCTCACCGTGAAGCTCTGGGCGGGGCTCGAGGCCGATCCCGTGTAGGTGAAGTTCGGGTTCGACGAGGCGCCCGTCGAGGTAAAGGTGGCCACGACGTTGGAATAGGTGCCGCTTGGCAGCTGCGTCGCCGTGAGCGAGCAGCTGAACCCGACGCTGTTTCCGCTGCCGCCGCTGAGCGGATTCACCGTGCACAGCGTGGTGGCGCTGCCGTAGGAGACGGTCACCGTCCCTTGGGGGATCCCGTCGCCGCTCTGACCTGTCACCGTGCCGGCGAAGGTCTCGGTGGTCTCGGACCCATAGGTCGTCGACGAGGCGATCGTCGGCGTGAGCGCCGTGGTGGTGGACTCAGAGGCCGGGTTCACCGTGAAGCTCTGGACGGGGCTCGACGTCGAGGTCGTGTAGGTGAAGCTCGCATTCGACGACGAGGTGCCCCCGGGGCTGTAGACGGCGACCACGCTCGTGTAGCTGCCCACCCCCAGCTGGGTGGCGGTCAGCGAGCAAGTGAAGCTCGAGACGTCCCCCGAGCCGGCCGGCAGGAGCTGACTGCACAACGCGACCTGCGTCGGGCTGCCGTAATAGACGGTCACCGTCCCTTCGGGGTAGCCGTCGCCGCTCTGGCCCGTCACCGTGCCGGCGAAGCTCTCGGTGGTCTCGGACCCATAGGTCGTCGACGAGGCGATCGTCGGCGTGAGCGACGTGGTGGTGGGCTCGATCGAGACCGAGGAATTCACCGTGAAGCTCTGGGCCGGGGTCGACGTCGAGGTGTTGTAGGAGAAGTCGCCGTTCGACGAGGTCCCCGCGGCGTAGGTGGCCACCACGCTCGAGTAGGTGGCCGCCGGAAGCTGCGAAGCCGTGAGCGAGCAGCTGAAGTTCGCCACGTCGCCGCTGCCGCCGCTCAAGGTGGACTGGCACAGCTGGGTCTGCGTCGGGCTGCCGTAGGAGACGGTCACGGTCCCTTGGGGGAACCCGTCGCCGCTCTGACCCGTCACCGTGCCGGTGAAGGTCTCGGTGGTCTCAGAACCGAAGGTGATGGGCGAGGTGACCGCGTTGAGCACCGTCGTGGTGTTCTCCGCCTCGGGGCTCACCGTGAAGCTCTGGGCGGGACTCGAGGCCGATCCGTTGTAGGAGAAGTCGCCGTTCGACGAGGTCCCCGCGGCGTAGGTGGCCACGACGTTGGTGTAGGGGCCGCTTGGCAGCTGGGTCGCCGTGAGCGAGCAGCTGAAGTTCGCCACGTCGCCGCTGCCGCCGCTCAAGGTGGACTGGCACAGCGTGGTGGCGCTGCCGTAGGAGACGGTCACCGTCCCTTGGGGGATCCCGTCGCCGCTCTGACCTGTCACCGTGCCGGCGAAGGTCTCGGTGGTCTCGGACCCATAGGTCGTCGACGAGGCGATCGTCGGCGTGAGCGCGGTCGTGGTGTTCTCCGCCTCGGGGCTCACCGTGAAGCTCTGGGCGGGGCTCGAGGCCGATCCCGTGTAGGTGAAGTTCGGGTTCGACGAGGCGCCCGTCGAGGTAAAGGTGGCCACGACGTTGGAATAGGTGCCGCTTGGCAGCTGCGTCGCCGTGAGCGAGCAGCTGAACCCGACGCTGTTTCCGCTGCCGCCGCTGAGCGGATTCACCGTGCACAGCGTGGTGGCGCTGCCGTAGGAGACGGTCACCGTCCCTTGGGGGATCCCGTCGCCGCTCTGACCTGTCACCGTGCCGGCGAAGGTCTCGGTGGTCTCGGACCCATAGGTCGTCGACGAGGCGATCGTCGGCGTGAGCGCCGTGGTGGTGGACTCAGAGGCCGGGTTCACCGTGAAGCTCTGGACGGGGCTCGACGTCGAGGTCGTGTAGGTGAAGCTCGCATTCGACGACGAGGTGCCCCCGGGGCTGTAGACGGCGACCACGCTCGTGTAGCTGCCCACCCCCAGCTGGGTGGCGGTCAGCGAGCAAGTGAAGCTCGAGACGTCCCCCGAGCCGGCCGGCAGGAGCTGACTGCACAACGCGACCTGCGTCGGGCTGCCGTAATAGACGGTCACCGTCCCTTCGGGGTAGCCGTCGCCGCTCTGGCCCGTCACCGTGCCGGCGAAGCTCTCGGTGGTCTCGGACCCATAGGTCGTCGACGAGGCGATCGTCGGCGTGAGCGACGTGGTGGTGGGCTCGATCGAGACCGAGGAATTCACCGTGAAGCTCTGGGCCGGGGTCGACGTCGAGGTGTTGTAGGAGAAGTCGCCGTTCGACGAGGTCCCCGCGGCGTAGGTGGCCACCACGCTCGAGTAGGTGGCCGCCGGAAGCTGCGAAGCCGTGAGCGAGCAGCTGAAGTTCGCCACGTCGCCGCTGCCGCCGCTCAAGGTGGACTGGCACAGCTGGGTCTGCGTCGGGCTGCCGTAGGAGACGGTCACGGTCCCTTGGGGGAACCCGTCGCCGCTCTGACCCGTCACCGTGCCGGTGAAGGTCTCGGTGGTCTCAGAACCGAAGGTGATGGGCGAGGTGACCGCGTTGAGCACCGTCGTGGTGTTCTCCGCCTCGGGGCTCACCGTGAAGCTCTGGGCGGGACTCGAGGCCGATCCGTTGTAGGAGAAGTCGCCGTTCGACGAGGTCCCCGCGGCGTAGGTGGCCACGACGTTGGTGTAGGGGCCGCTTGGCAGCTGGGTCGCCGTGAGCGAGCAGCTGAAGTTCGCCACGTCGCCGCTGCCGCCGCTCAAGGTGGACTGGCACAGCGTGGTGGCGCTGCCGTAGGAGACGGTCACCGTCCCTTGGGGGATCCCGTCGCCGCTCTGACCTGTCACCGTGCCGGCGAAGGTCTCGGTGGTCTCGGACCCATAGGTCGTCGACGAGGCGATCGTCGGCGTGAGCGCGGTCGTGGTGTTCTCCGCCTCGGGGCTCACCGTGAAGCTCTGGGCGGGGCTCGAGGCCGATCCCGTGTAGGTGAAGTTCGGGTTCGACGAGGCGCCCGTCGAGGTAAAGGTGGCCACGACGTTGGAATAGGTGCCGCTTGGCAGCTGCGTCGCCGTGAGCGAGCAGCTGAACCCGACGCTGTTTCCGCTGCCGCCGCTGAGCGGATTCACCGTGCACAGCGTGGTGGCGCTGCCGTAGGAGACGGTCACCGTCCCTTGGGGGATCCCGTCGCCGCTCTGACCTGTCACCGTGCCGGCGAAGGTCTCGGTGGTCTCGGACCCATAGGTCGTCGACGAGGCGATCGTCGGCGTGAGCGCCGTGGTGGTGGACTCAGAGGCCGGGTTCACCGTGAAGCTCTGGACGGGGCTCGACGTCGAGGTCGTGTAGGTGAAGCTCGCATTCGACGACGAGGTGCCCCCGGGGCTGTAGACGGCGACCACGCTCGTGTAGCTGCCCACCCCCAGCTGGGTGGCGGTCAGCGAGCAAGTGAAGCTCGAGACGTCCCCCGAGCCGGCCGGCAGGAGCTGACTGCACAACGCGACCTGCGTCGGGCTGCCGTAGGAGACGGTCACCGTCCCTTGGGGGTAACCGTCGCCGCTCTGACCCGTCACCGTGCCGGCGAAGGTCTCGGTGGTCTCGGACCCATAGGTCGTCGACGAGGCGATCGTCGGCGTGAGCGCCGTGGTGGTGGACTCCGCCTCGGGGTTCACCGTGAAGCTCTGGGCCGGGACTCGAGGCCGAGCCGTTGTAGGAGAAGTCGCCGTTCGACGAGGTCCCCGCGGCGTAGGTGGCCACGACGTTGGTGTAGGGGCCGCTTGGCAGCTGGGTCGCCGTGAGCGAGCAGCTGAAGTTCGCCACGTCGCCGCTGCCGCCGCTCAAGGTGGACTGGCACAGCGTGGTGGCGCTGCCGTAGGAGACGGTCACGGTCCCTTGGGGGAACCCGTCGCCGCTCTGACCTGTCACCGTGCCGGCGAAGGTCTCGGTGGTCTCGGACCCATAGGTCGTCGACGAGGCGATCGTCGGCGTGAGCGCGGTCGTGGTGCTCTCAGGAATCGCGATTGGTGTCGCGCCCTCCTCGTTGGAATGCGGGCTGGAGCCGACGCCGTTCACGGCCTCGACCTCGTAGTAGTAGGTAGTGCCGATGGTCACGCCGGTGTCCTGATAGGTGGTACCGGTGATACCGGTCTGCAGGGTGGATTCCGAGCCCGACACCGTGCTCCGCAGCACGGTGTAACTCGAGATGGGCGAGCCGTTGGCGCACCCGGGCGCGCTCCAGCTCAAATTCACCTGGCCGGGGCCCAGGGTGGGCACCGCCAGGACCGGGGCCGAGCTGGCCGACGCGATCGTGTACGGGGCCGCCGCCGACAGGGGGTCGGCGGAAGTGTCGAGGCTGGCCGACTGCGAGCCGTCACAATTTGTGGATGCCGGGTTGGTCACGCCGTTGATCAGCAGCTGGAGATGGTCGCCGGCGGCGATGTTGGCGTCGACCTGGTAACTCAGGATCTCGCCCGATACCGTCGGATTGCTCGGGGAGCAGTTGTAGTTGGTGCTCGTAGTGGTGTCGTCCAGGACGACTTGCCCGCAGTTGCTCGTAATCGACGGCAAGACAGTGCCCGTTGGGAACGTCACGTTGATCATCGAATTGGCGCCGGTTTCCGAGACGAGTGAGTTGGTCGTCGTGAAATGGGCCGTGTAGGTGACGCCCGTTGCACCTGCAGTCGAGTTCGATGGCGCCATGGCGAGGCTTCCCACCGCTGTCTGAGAGGTGAGACTCAACTGCGGCGTCAGGTTGTCCAAGACGGGGTCTCCGCTGGTGTTCAGCTCGAAAGTGAGCGGGTTGGTGACGCTCGCCGGGTTGCTGATGCCGTACCACACCACCTTCACCGTGTCGCCAGCGTTGATGTTTGTCAGCGGCACGAAGGTGATCGTCTGACCCGAGGTCGTCGGTATCGATGGCGCGCAATTCTCCGACGCCGATGTGGTCTCGTCCAGGATCGTGATCTGGTTGCAATTGCTGCTGTAGCTCGGCGGGGTGTACCCGGAGGGCAGCGTCAACGTGATCGTCGAGTTGCCCGAAACCAGGCTGTTCGTGGCCTGGAACGTCGTGGTGTAGGCCACCTCGCTGGCACCCTCGGACGTCGAGGACGTCGCCACCGTGCCGTTGCTCACCGACGTCGGCGCCACCAGGCTGAGCGGTGGCGTGAACCCTGTCGCGATCGGGTCGGCGCTGGTCGCGATCTGGATTGCCTGGGGTCCGGTCGAACTCGACGGGTTGGTGACACCGACCCAGGTGACCTGCACGCGGTCGCCCGGCACGATGGCGATCGGCACCTCGTAGGTGACCGATTGGCCGACGGTCGTCGGAATCACCTGCGAGCAGGTGTCCGTGGTGCTGGTCGTAAGGTCCTCGATGACCACCTGGTTGCAGTTGCTCGTATACGTCGGGGGCGTGTAGTCGGAGGGGAACGCCAGGGTGATGGTCGAGTACCCGTCGTTCGTCAAGCCGTTGGTCGCGGTGAACGTCGTCGTGTAGACCACGTGCGTTGCGCTGTCGGAGTCCGACGACGCCGTGATCGTGGCGTTGGTGACCGACGTGGATGGCGTCAGGGTGTATCCGAGCTGCACGGACACGCTCCCGTTGCTCACCGTCAGGCTGTAAGGCCCGGCCGGGCCGGTGTTCGTCACGTCGAGGATGTCGATCTGCACTGTGTCGCCGGCCGCCGCCGATATCGGCGCCTTGAAGGTCAGCGTCGTGCCGCCCCCGCCGGTGACTGGGGGGAGCCGAGACAGTTGGTCGCGGTGGACGAGGTTGTGTCGTTGAAAAGCACCGCATTGCAGTTGCTCGTGTACGTCGGGAAGGTCGTCTCTGGGGGCGCCGTCACGGTGAACGTGGTCGTGCCAGCCGTCATCGCCTGCCCCTGCAGCTTCAGCGAATAGTCGACGCCGGTCGCGCCGACCGACGTCGAGCTGAGCGTGAGGCCGGCGTACCCGTACGCGGACGTGGGCGTCAAGGTGACATCGTTGGGTGAGCTCGTGTAAGCCGTGCTGTAGCTAACGCCGTGATAGTTGAGCGTTCCGAAGAAGCCGGTCCGGGTGCCCATGCTGATGAGCGGCGAGTATGTAGCCGGGGAGCCCACGGTTGTCACGTCGAGCGTGCCTCCGAGGGTGTCCGTCCCACCGCTGATCACGCTCTTCGTCGATGCGGTCACGTTGTTCGTCACCGCCAGCGTGCCGAATCGGCCCTGGCTGAACGTGCTGTCGATCGACAGGGTGGATCCTGGTGCAACCGTGATGGTGCCGTTGTTGATGACGTTCACCGCGCTGTAGAACCTCGTGGTCCCCGGTCCGCTCACGTTGAGCGCGGCGCCCGCGTTGAAGGTCAAGGTGCCCTGCAGGCCGAGATAGCCCGTCGAGCTGGTGGCGGTCGAGGTGTTGATGATCCCACCGGAGGCGACGGTCATGGCGTCGCCGGACGCGCCGTTAAGTAGCTCGCCGCTGCCGGCCGAAATTCAGGTCGACGGTCCCGTCGATCGTGAACGACGTCACGTTGGTGGTCGCCGTGACGTTGCTCAAGGTGAGCGTCTGGCCCGAGGCGATGCCGGGACTCGAGCCCGTCCCGGTCAAGGTGATGGTCCCCGTGGCGTTGTAGGAGCCCGCGCCGGCGCTGGTGTCGTCGTCGAAGGTGCCCGCTACGAGGGTCACCGGGTTGGTGCCGCTGGCGCTGCCCCGGTTGACGTAGTCGGTGTTGAGGCTCGCGGTCGCGTTGTTCACGATCGAAGCGTTGTTCGTGAACTTGGTGCTGGCCCCGCTGAGGGTGCCCGAGTTGACCGTGATGGTGCCGTTGTTGGTGACGTTCACCACGCTGTAGAACACCGTGGTCCCCGGTCCGCTCACGTTGAGCGTGGCGCCCGCGTTGAAGGTCAAGGTGCCCTGCAGGCCGAGATAGCCCGTCGAGCTGGTGGCGGTCGAGGTGTTGATGATTCCACCGGAGGCGACGGTCATGGCGTCGCCGGACGCGCCGTTAAGTAGCTCGCCGCTGCCGGCCGAATTGAGGTCGACGGTCCCGTCGATCGTGAACGACGTCACGTTGGTGGTCGCCGTGACGTTGCTCAAGGTGAGCGTCTGGCCCGAGGCGATGCCGGGACTCGAGCCCGTCCCGGTCAAGGTGATGGTCCCCGTGGCGTTGTAGGAGCCCGCGCCGGCGCTGGTGTCGTCGTCGAAGGTGCCCGCTACGAGGGTCACCGGGTTGGTGCCGCTGGCGCTGCCCCGGTTGACGTAGTCGGTGTTGAGGCTCGCGGTCGCGTTGTTCACGATCGAAGCGTTGTTCGTGAACTTGGTGCTGGCCCCGCTGAGGGTGCCCGAGTTGACCGTGATGGTGCCGTTGTTGGTGACGTTCACCACGCTGTAGAACACCGTGGTCCCCGGTCCGCTCACGTTGAGCGCGGCGCCCGCGTTGAAGGTCAAGGTGCCCTGCAGGCCGAGATAGCCCGTCGAGCTGGTGGCGGTCGAGGTGTTGATGATTCCACCGGAGGCGACGGTCATGGCGTCGCCGGACGCGCCGTTAAGTAGCTCGCCGCTGCCGGCCGAATTGAGGTCGACGGTCCCGTCGATCGTGAACGACGTCACGTTGGTGGTCGCCGTGACGTTGCTCAAGGTGAGCGTCTGGCCCGAGGCGATGCCGGGACTCGAGCCCGTCCCGGTCAAGATGATGCCCCCCGTGGCGTTGTAGGAGCCCGCGCCGGCGCTGGTGTCGTCGTCGTAGGTGCCCGCTACGAGGGTCACCGCGTTGGCGCCGCTGGCGCTGCCCCGGTTGACGTAGTCGGTGTTGAGGCTCGCGGTCGCGTTGTTCACGATCGAAGCGTTGTTCGTGAACTTGGTGCTGGCCCCGCTGAGGGTGCCCGAGTTGACCGTGATGGTGCCGTTGTTGGTGACGTTCACTGCGCTGTAGAACAGTGTGGTCCCCGATCCGCTCACGTTGAGCGTGGCGCCCGCGTTGAAGGTCAAGGCGCCCTGCAGGCCGAGATAGGCCGTCGAGCTGGCGGCGGTCGAGGTGTTGATGATCCCACCGGAGTCCACCGTCGTGACGATGGAAGAGTTGGCGTTGGTCAACTCCCCGCTCCCGGCGGAATTGAGGTCCACGACGCCGTTCGAGAAGATCTCGGATGGATCATTGGCAGCGGTGCCGAGGCTGAGCTGCACATTGGAAAGCGTGAGCGTCGACATGGTCGTACCGCCGAGTTCGAGGGCGGCCACCGTCACGCCTGATGTCAGCGTCACCGCGAACGGACTGGCCGACGAGTTGTTGCCGATGCACACCACGTCGCTCGACGTCGGCACGGCTTCCGTGCTGCTGCTCGTCAACCAGTTGCTTGCCGTACTCCAGAGGCCGTCACCCGCGGTGCCGGTCCACGAGTCGGTGCACGCGGCGAGGGCGGCGTGTGCTGCCGTGGCATCCAGTGTGAGAGCCGCACCGAAGGAGGTGAGGGCCCCCAGGAGTAGTGCGGCGCTTGCCGCGATCTGCCGGAATCCGCGTCCGAAAGACGTTCGCGCCATGAGGTTCCCCTTTTATTACCGGCCGCGGCCGGCTTCGTGGGCACCCCCTCAGCGCGGTGAAATCATTCGCCATATTTCCGCCGCGTTGACGACCCTTGCCTGATCTCCAACTGAACTGTAGGAGACCGGCTGCACAATGGCAATGGTGATGGCAACACCACCGAGTCGACGTGTTAGCCGCACCAGTCGCCAAAACGGCCCGTCTCTCCGTATTTCTACGTATCGAGAATTCAATTGCGCCGGACCTCGCGCTGCTTCCGCGACACGTGCCTCGACTCCATCGGCGCGGGCGCCGACGAGGTCATGCTGAGAATCCTGGCCCGGATGGACGGCTATTCGGTGGAGTGACCGCCCACCCGGGCCAGGTCCGGGCGCATCGGCGGTTTGCGCTCGGGGGATAAGAACTTCGTCATCTCGCGTTCGCGTTCCTGTGCATCGGGTGCACGCGCTCGACTGCGCTGGCGGGCTCGCCGCATTGCCGTCGGGCCTTGCGACCCGTTGACGCTCGCGCCATGAGGATCCCTTTGTCTCCGGCCGCGGCCGGCGTCATGGGCGCCCCCTCGAGGCGGCGAAACGTGTCTTCGCCGACTGCCGCCTCGTTACGACCCTTGCCTGATCTCCACAGTCAACTCTAAGAGTCCGATTTCGTCATGGCAAGAGTCATAAGGACACGACTGACGGGGCGTGGTGGGCGTGCCGCGTCGTCCTACGGGTGCGTGCCTGCGCCGTTGTACGGAGTTGTTCTACGTAACCGACTCTACGTAGATGTCCTCCGTACGTTGTTCACGTGTGGCGGAAGACCGCTTGCCCGCCGCCGCTCGCGATGAGCCGGCGGTCCTCCGACCAGACGCGGCCGGTCCATGACAACAGTCCGCGTTGCGACACCGGCGAGTGCGCGTCGAGCAACATCCACGCCGAAGTGCTGCCGGCGTACTGGAACGAGGCGTAGAGGTCGAGGCTCGGCGCGACGAACGGCGGTTCGAGATGCGCATGCGGCCGCGACCCCGCCGGCCAGCTCCCGACGTCGAGGACGATGAGCGACCGCGCCCCGTCGACCCACGGATCGTCGAACGCGGCGCGGGGTCGGGGCCGGACCCAGGTCCGCCACACCGGCGGCAGCGGGCCGTCGGGCGGCCAGCTGTCGGACCACTCGATCGGCCGCTGGTCGAAGTTGCCCCAGTAGGCGAACGGGGGACGGTCCTCGTCGAGGACGCGCTCCTCGATGCCGGGAAGCTCGTCGGGCCCGGGGACGTCGGGCGGCGACACGTCCTCGTGCTCCAGGCCGGCGACCTCCCCGACGGACCACACCATCGCGTCGAGCACCGGGCGGTCGTGCTGGGTCATCTCGACGCGCTGCGCGTGGACGGTGCGGCCCGAGCGCAGCGAGGTGACCCTCAGGTCGACCGGCTCGAACGCCGCCACCGACAGGTAGTGGCAGAAGAAGCTGGCGGGCCGGGACAGCCCACCCGCCGCGCCGGCGGCCCGCAGCGCGATCGCCGCCACGTAGCCGCCGCACGGGCCCCAGATCTCCCAGTCCTGGTGCACGTCCGCCGTGTAGCGGCCCTCACCCACCGGCCGCACCGCGGTCTGCTCCTCGATGTCACCCATGCGCGTCGTTACGGGCGTGCGCTACCCACCGCTGCCGTGTCAGCTCCATCACGTGCACCGTCTCGCCCCGGGGCCCCGACGTCGTGCGCTCGTGGGTGAAGCCCAGTCGCTCCATGACGCGGCCCGACGGCGTGTTCTCAGGCTCGTAGATGCTCACGATGCGATCCAAACCGCCCTCGGTGAAGCCCCAGTCCACTGCCGCCGATCCCGCCTCGGTGGCGAGTCCCTGTCCCCGGTGCGCCCCGCCCAGGCGCCACCCCACCTCGACGGCCGGGAGGATCTCGGGCAGGAAGTGCGGCACCGCGAGCCCGGCCCACCCGATCATGGTCCCGCTGGCCCGGTCGAGCACCGCCTCGAGGCCGAAGCCGTCGGAGTCGTAGCGCTCGATGACCCGGCAGAGGAACTCCTTCGTCTCCGCCTCCGCCATGCCGCGGCGCAACGGATACCACCAGAACGACTCCTCGGCATGGAGCACGGCGAGCGCGGCCAGGTCGTCCGGCGTGAAGGGGCGCAGGACGAGCCGCTCGGTCGTGAGGAGGGGTATCACTCGAGCGGAAGACCGGGTGCCTCGGCCAGGGAGGGGTCGCGCCCCGGACGGGCGGAGGGCGCGTAGAGCTGGTCGGGCCGGAACGAGCGGACGGAACGGTCGCCGGTGCGGCCACCGACCACCTCGACCCAGGCCTCCCCCGTCTCGCCGTTGGTGACGTGCGCCACGAACGCCCAGGACGCGCCACGCAGACGCGTGCCCTCGACCCGTACCGGATCGCCGGGACGCAGCCCGGCCCAGCGGGTGGAGCGGCGGAGATCAGCCACGGGGACGCGGTGCCATGGGGACCTCTTTCTACCCGTTCTCCACCGGGCCCCCGGTCCCGGATGCACCGGGCCATGAACCGGTGCGGTCGCAGCCCCGCCGTAGTCTGACGCCATGGCGCTGCGTCTCCCGCGCACCCTCAGTCCCTCCAAGGTGAGCTCGTTCACGAGCTGCCCGCTCGCGTTCCGCTTCTCCCAGATCGAACGGCTTCCCGAGCCCCCGTCCCCGCCCGCGGTCAAGGGGACGCTGGTGCACGCCGCACTCGAGCGCCTGTTCTGGCACCACCCGGCCGGCGGCGCGCACGCCGGCGGTCGCGGCCCTCGAGGTCGAGCGCGCCTGGGAGGCACTCCGTGACGACGAGGAGGTCGTGGGGCTCGGCCTCGACGACGACGCGGCGGCCGCCTTCGTCGAGGACGCGCGCCGGCTCGTCGCCAACTACTTCCTCCTCGAGGACCCGAACGACGCCCGCGCCGTCGGCGTCGAGCTCGGGGTCGAGACGGACCTCGACGGGCTGCGCCTGCGCGGCATCATCGACCGCCTCGACGTGCTGCCCGACGGGCGGCTGATCGTCGTGGACTACAAGACGGGCCGCGCGCCGAGCGAGCGCTTCGAGCGGGGCAGCCTCGGCGGGGTCCAGACCTATGCCCTCTTGTGCGAGAGCATGCTCGGGCAGGCGCCCGCAGAGGTGCGGTTGCTGTACCTGCGCGAGCCCTTGGCCATCACGGCCACCGCGACCGAGCAGACGATCCGGGGGCAGCGCAAACGGGCCGCGGCCGTCTGGACTGCGATAGAACGAGCCTGTGATGCCGAGGACTTCCGCCCCAACGTCGGCCCGCTCTGCGACTACTGCAACTTCAAGGCCTCCTGCCCCGCCTTCGCCGGCTTGACCTGGCGCAGATGACGGCGATCGACGAGGCGGTGAACGCCGCCTTCGAGCCGCTGCGGGGAAACCCTCAGGCCGACCGCGCCGCCGCGCTCCTCTCCAACTTGGCGGACTACGGGCTCATCTGGGTCGTGCTCGCCGTCTTCAAGGCGCGCCGCCGTGGGCCTGACCGCCGGCGGGCCGTCGTGGCGCTCGCCACGGCGGGCTTCTCGTCGATGATCGTGAACCGCGTCGTGAAGACGCGGTCGCCCGGGAACGGCCCGATGACCATCTCGAGGCGACGGTTCGGACGCCGTCGAGCAGCAGCTTCCCGAGCGGCCACACGCTCGCCGCCTTCTGCACCGCGTTCGTCCTCGCGGACTCCGACGCGCAGACCGCCGCCAACGTCGGCTTCGCCGCGGCGGTGGCGGCCAGCCGGGTGCACCTGCGGGCGCACCACCCGACCGACGTGATCGGTGGTGCCGCCATCGGGTCGGTGCTCGGACTCGGCCTGCGCCCGCTCGTGAACCTCGTCACGCCGGGCACCCGTGGACGCCGCGGCCGCGCCGCTGCCCACGACGCGGCCGGCGCGCCCGTGGCCGGGGAATGGGCGCCGGCGCCGTCGTGTTGGAACAGGTGTGAAGTTCGCCGTCAACTGGGATTACCGCTGTCCGTTCGCCCGCAACGCCCATGAGCACATCGCCGTGGGGTTGGCCGACGGGGCCGATTGGGACGTGACGTTCCTCCCGTTCTCGCTCAGCCAGGTCCACGTGGCCGAGGGTGACCCGCCCGTCTGGGACAACCCGGACAAGGCCAAGGACCTCATGGCCCTCGCTGCGGGCGTCGTCGTGCGCGACCAGTACCCCGACCGCTTCCTCGATGCGCATGTCGCGCTCTTCGTGGCGCGGCACGACGAGGGTCTGGACCTCCGGGTCCCCGAGGTCGTGGCCGGCGTCCTCGACGGTGCCGGCGTCCCGGGCGCCAAGGTCGTCGCCGAGGTGCAGTCCGGCGCGCCGCTCGATGAGATCCGCCGAGCCCACGTGCAGTCCGTCGACGAGTGGTCCGCCTTCGGCGTCCCCACCTTCGTGGTCGACGGGCGGGCGGTGTTCGTGCGCATCATGAGCCGGCCCAAGGGTGACGCGGCACGGGCGCGCCGCAACATCGACGGCGTGCTGCAGCTGTTCGACTCGCTGCCCGACCTCAACGAGTACAAGTTCACGACGCTGTCGCGCTGACCGGCGCCGGCTCGGCCGATCAGCGCCGCCGGGTCAGCCCTTGGCCAGCTCGCTCATCAACGCAAACCCCCGCTCCCGCTCGGCGCTGTCCCCGGTGATCGCCGCGCCGAAGTCGGTCGCACCCGCCTCGGCCAGACGGGTGATCGCGGCCGCCACCGTCTCCTCGTCACCGATGAAGGCGACGTCGGCCGGAGTCTCTGCGCCCTCCTTGTCGAGCATCGCTCGATACGAGGGCAAGTTCGGATAGATCGCCAGCTCCTTGTTGATGCGTTCCTTGGCGGCGTCGGCGTCGCTCGTGACCGCGACGGGCAACGACACGAACACCCGCGGCGCGGGACGTCCCGCCGCCTTGGCCGCCTCCCCGATCGTCGGCGCGATGTGGTCCCGGATCGTCGCCGTGCCGGTCATCCACGTGATGGTCCCGTCGGCCACCATCCCCGCCAGCTTCAACATCGACGTCCCGAGCGCGGCGACGAGCACGGGCGGCGCCGACGCTTCCTTCATGCCGACCGGCTGGAACGCGTTGCACGTGATGCGTTCGCCCGCAAACGACACCGTCTCCCCCCGCAAGAGCGGCATGAGCGCGGACAGGTACTCCTTCATGTACGAGTACGCCTTGTCGAAGCTCATGCCCCACATGCCCTCGACCACCACTTGATGCGACAGCCCGATCCCCAAAAGCAGGCGGTCGCCCGTCGCCGCCTGCACCGTGAGGGCCTGTTGCGCCAGCATCATCGGATGCCGCGGGTACACGGGCACGACGCCGGTGCCCACCTCGATCCGGGGCACCTGCGACCCCGCCACCGCGAGCAGTGTCAGGGCGTCGGGACCGAAGATCTGTGAGGCGAAGGCGTGTGCGAACCCCGCCTCCTCGAAGCGCTGCAGCTGCGCCACGATGCGGGCGAGCGGCTGCTCCACGTCGAGCAAGGCCCCGATGCGCAGTGTTGTGGCCATGGTCGTCGGACTCCTCGCGTAATCTGCCAGTTGTGTCAGTCCCTCTGTCTACGCCAAACCCCGGACGGGGGCGAGCGAGCTGAGCACCCACGACATCGGCTTCGTCGGGGCCGGGCAGCTGGCACGCATGGCGGGCGAAGCCGCGAGCGCGCTCGGCCTGTCCATGGCCGTCCTGGCCCAGCGACCCGATGACGCCGCCTGTGCCGTCGCCGCCGAGGTCGTCGTCGGCTCACCCTTCGTCGAAGCCGACCTCCGCGCGCTCTGCGAGCGCTGCGCCGTCGTCACGTTCGACCACGAGCAGGTCGACCTCGGCATCGTCGCCGGGCTCAGCGCGGAGGGCTACGTCCTGCGGCCCGGGACGGCAACGCTCGAGTTCGCCGTCGACAAGGCCCACATGCGGTCCGAACTCGACCGCGCCGGGGTCCCGGTCCCCGCCTACGCGATCTTCGACAACGGGCCCGACGCAGCCGCGTCCGTCGGCCGCTTCGCCGACGAGCACGGCTGGCCGGTCATGCTCAAGGCCGCGCGCGGTGGCTACGACGGCAAGGGCGTGTGGCCCGTCGCCGACGCCGCCGAGGCAGCAGCGGTCCTGTCCCACGTCGAGGGCCGGGTCGTCGTCGAGGAGCTGCTCCCCCTCGACGCGGAGTTGGCGGTGATGGTGGCCCGGCGTCCCTCCGGATCGGCCGCCGCCTGGCCGGCGGTGGAGACGGCACAGGTGGATGGGGTCTGCCGCGAGGTGCTCGTGCCCGGACGCCTGCCGAGCGAGGTCGTCGAAGCCGCAACCGCCCTCGGGCAGAAGGTGGCCGAGATCGTCGGCGCCGTGGGCGTCATGGCCATCGAGCTCTTCTGGTCCGGGGGGCGGCTCTTCGTGAACGAGGTGGCGACCCGCCCGCACAACTCGGGGCACTGGACGATCGAGGGCGCCGTGACCTCCCAGTTCGAGAACCACGTCCGCGCCGTGCTGGACCTGCCCCTGGGCTCGACGGCACCCCAGCACGCCCAGGTCGCCAGCGTCAACGTGTTCGGAGGCCCGGACCCTGCTGCCGGCCCCCCGGAACTGCTCGCCCGCGGCCTCGCCGTCGAGGGTGCGCACGTGCACCTGTATGGCAAGGACCCACGACCGGGGCGCAAACTGGGACACGTGACGGTGTGCGGCGACGATCGTGAGCTGGTGCGCGCCCGTGCCTGGTCGGCGGCGCGGGCCCTCGGCACGCCCGTTCCGCCCGGCCTCGCCGTCCCGTCGGTAGACGCCTCGTGAGCGCGGCCCCGCTGGTCGCGGTCGTCATGGGCAGCTCGTCGGACCTGCCGGTCATGCAAGGCGCCGTCGAGATGCTCGAGCGCTTCGACGTCCCGCACGAGGTCCGCGTCGTCTCCGCCCACCGGACCCCCCGCGAGATGCTCGCCTTCGGCCAGGACGCGGCCGGTCGTGGCGTCAAGGTCATCGTCGCCGGCGCCGGCGGCGCCGCCCACCTGCCCGGCATGCTGGCCTCGGTCACCCCGCTCCCCGTCATCGGTGTCCCGGTCGCGCTGTCGCAGCTCGACGGCCTCGACAGCCTGCTCTCCATGGTGCAGATGCCCAAGGGCGTGCCTGTCGCCACGGTGGCGGTGAACGGCGCCCGCAACGCCGGCCTGCTGGCCGTGCGCATCCTCGGCCTCGGGGATGCCGAGCTCGCTTCCAGGATGGTCGCATTCCAGGACGAGATCGCCTCGGATGCGCGCGCCCAGGACGCCGACGTGTCCGGAGGAGGCGGCGGCGATGGCTGAGGGGAACCTGGCGCAGCGGCTCGGCTATCCGGCCGACGCCAAATTGGTCATCATCAACGCCGACGATCTCGGTTCGTGTCACTCGGCGAACGTCGGGGTCTTCGAGTGCCTGGCGACGGGAACCGTGACCAGCGCCACGCTCATGGTCCCGTGTCCGTGGGCCCGCGAGGCCTCCTCCCGCTACCGCGGCGAGGACGTCGGCGTCCACCTCACGCTCAACGCGGAGTACGAGCTCTACCGCTGGGGTCCGATCACGCACGCACCGTCGCTCCTCGGTGGGGACGGCGGCTTCCCGAGCACGGTCGAGGACGTGTGGGACCACGCCGACCTCGACGAGGTACGGCGCGAATGCCGCGCCCAGATCGAGCGGGCCATCCTCTGGGGCTTCGACGTGAGCCATCTCGACTCCCACATGGGCACCTTGCAGCTGCGCCCGGAGTTCTTCGACGTCTACGTCGACCTCGCCGTCGAGTTCGGCCTGCCGCTGCGGATGGCCGGCCCGGCCACCGAGCGCTATTCCGGCTTTCCGGCCCGCGCCGTGGCTGCGGAGGCAGGTGCCGTCTTCACCGACCACTTCCGCTACGTCGGCGGCGTCGGAACGCGCCAGACGTTCGAGCGGGACTTCGCGACGCTGCGCCCGGGCGTCACGGAATTCCTGCTGCACCCCTCCGTCGACAGCGCCGAGTTGCGCTCGCTGGCCACCGACGACTGGGAGCGGCGAGTCGACGACTACGAGATGATCTGCAAAGAGGACTGGGTCCGACGCTCTCTCGACGACGTCGGGGCCACCCTCATCGGGTACCGGCCCCTGCGCGAGCTGGCGCGGGCGGGTGGCTGAACCAGTTGGCGGCCGCCATGACGCCGACGACGATCCAAGGGGTCTCGATCCTGTCGAGACAGAAGAAGCGTGGCCACGACGTGTTCGAGCTCGTGCTCTCACGCGCGGGTGTCGAGGTGCGCCGTCCTGACCGTCCGGCCCAGCAGATGTCGTGGGACCGCGTCTCGGAGTGGGAGATCGAGGAGTGCAAGGGATATGTGCTGCTCACGCTCCGTGGGCAAGGTGCCACGACGCCGCTCGTCGTGCCGGACTGGACGCTCGACGATCTCGAGCTCCTCATGCGCGAGGTGACGGGTGGCACCACCACGTACCAGCCCGACGAGACCGGACCCGTCGCGGCGGTCGAGGAGATCGACGGCGCTGCGAGCGCAGCTGTGGCGACCACCGCACTGCCGGCTCCGGAGCCGGAATCCCCTCCGGCTGCGGCTGTCGTGCCGAACGCTCCCCCACCCGTTCCCCCCACACGGGCGGAGCGGCGTCGGCACGCTGCCCGAGCGGCGAGGCAGCAGCACGGTGTGCCCTGGAGGGTGGTCGCGACCGTCGCGCTACTGGGTGTCCTGGCGACTGCCGTCATCGTCGTGCTGCTCCAGAGCGCCGGCATCATCGATTGGAGCTTCCTCGGGCCCGTGGCCTGACCCACTCGCCCGCCAATCTGTGGCTGTCTCGAGCTGACCGAGAAGTCATAAATCGGACTTTTACCCTCATTTCCTGCGTTAATAGTCCATTATTTAACTCTTATAGGAACCAGCCGCGGTAGCGGGTCTCCCTAATAGTCATTAGAATGGCTACCAGGAGGCCGGATGCGAACTGACGAGCTGGAGCGGCGGCTGGGAGAACGCCTTCGGGCGCTGCGTATCCAGGGCGACCTCACGCAAGCCGAGCTGGCGGAAACGGCCAATGTCTCGCTCGGGGCCCTCAAGCGCCTGGAGCGGGGCCAGGGATCGACGACGGCCACGCTCGTCGGCGTGCTGCGCGCGTTGGGCCAGGAGCGCTGGATCGACGCCCTCGGGCCCGCACCCTCCCGATTCAATCCGCTCGATGTCCTCGAGGCGCGCCACGAGGCGCGCGGCGAAGGCGTCGGATGCGCCGCGGGTGCGCCGTCGAAGGTCGGGTGCCTCGTGACCTATCAGCCGACCGACGTCATCGAGGTCCTCGCGTGGGGCGAGCGGGTCGGTGCCGTGGCCCTCGATCCCGACACCGGGTGGTACGCCTTCGCCTACGCGCCCGAATGGGTCGACCATGGTTTCGAGCTCGCTCCACTTCACATGCCTCTGCGGACCGAGCCGTACGAGTTTCCCGACCTCCGGCCGGAGACCTTCTACCGGTTGCCCCCCTTGTTGGCCGACGCGCTTCCCGACGCGTTCGGCAACGCGCTCGTCAACGCGTGGCTGGCGGAGCAGGGCATCCCCGCCGAACGCATCACCCCGCTCGACCGGCTCGCCTACGCCGCCGACCGGGCGATGGGGGCGCTCGAGTTCCGGCCGCCCGCACGCGCGCCCGGAACCGACGCGCCGACCGCGGTGCAGCTGGCCGATCTGGTCCTGGCCGCCCGTCGCACCGTGCGAGGTGAGTTCAGCGGCGACGAGACGGCCCACGCTGCGCTCGAGCAGCTCATCCAGGTCGGCACGAGTGCCGGCGGCGCTCGCGCCAAGGCCGTCGTTGCCTTCAACCCCTCGACCTACCAGGTCCGCTCCGCCTATGCGGCGCCGGCTGAGGGCTTCGAGCAGTGGCTCATCAAGCTGGACGGCGTGAGCGGCGCGGCCATGGACGGCCACGGCGACCGTCTCGGCGACAGCGCGCCCTACGGCCGGGTCGAGTACGCCTACAGCCAGATGGCGCGGACGGCCGGCATCGACATGACGGAGTGCCGATTGCTCGCTGAAGGCCCGCGGCGCCACTTCATGACCCGGCGTTTCGACCGTGGAGCTCGCGGCCAACGGCACCACATGATCTCCCTGTGTGCCCTCGCTCAGCTGGACTACAACATGATCGCGACCCACAGCTACGACCAGTACCTCCAGACCGTCGTCGCCCTCGACCTCGGCCCCGAGGCACTCGGCCAGGCGTTCCGGCGCATGGTGTTCAACGTCATGGCGGCGAACTGCGACGACCACACGAAGAACTTTGCGTTCCTCCGCCCCGAGGGCTCGACGTGGCAGCTGGCGCCGGCCTATGACGTGACGCATGCCTATCGCCCCGATAGCGCATGGACGAGCCGCCACCTCATGGCCGTGAGCGGCAAGTTCGAGGACATCGGCCTCGACGACATCTACGGGGTGGCCCGAGCGCGCCGATGTTCCCGGGTACCGCAAGATCGTCCGTGAGGTTCGCGAGGCCGTGGACGAGTGGGCCGGCTTCGCGGGGTCGGCCGAGATCGACGACGACACGACGAAGGCAGTCGCAGCCGATATCGAGCGGTTCCGGCCCCGCTGACGGAGCGGGTCCGATTTCACGGCCCCCGGGCCTGCTTCGAAAGATCGGGCCTTGGCTGACAGGCGTCGGCCTACACTCACCGCCGCACCATCGTTTGTCATGGTGCGATGGACGCGAGGGGCGACAGCGGAGGGGCACGTCATGACAATCGATGCACGCACGCGCAATCGAGATGCTTCGCCGAAGAACCGCGCCAAGCTCCTTACCCGCGTGTGGCGGCTGACAGGTACTTTCGTCATCGTCGTGGGCGCGGGGGCACTGGTGACGCTGCTCAGCACGACGACCCCTGTGCAAGCCGCCAATGCCGGCAACGTGACCCCGAGCATCTACGTCGCCAACTTCATGGGCAATACGAACGTCAGCTTCCCCCTCACCGCCACGGGGGACGTCGCGCCCGAAGTCACCAACTCCAGCGGCTCCCTCGCCCAACCTTCCGGCGAAGCGTTCGACGGCAGTGGCGACCTCTGGATAGCCAACTACCACGGCGGCGGTGCGGGCTCCATTGTCGAGTTCACGGCCGGCCAGCTCGCCTCCAGCGGGAGCCCGACTCCCGGCCGTGACGCTCGTCGGGCGGAAGCACGAACACGGCCACTGCCGTCGCCTTCGACGGTTCGGGCGACCTGTGGGTCGCCAATTACGCCGGCACTCTGGTCGAGTTCGCCGCCGACCAGCTGTCCGCGACAGGCATCCCCACACCGAGCGTCACGCTCACGATGCCCGCTGGAGGAGATTCTGGTGTCACCTTCGATAGCGCCGGCGATCTCTGGACCGTAAGCGACACCTCGTCGACCGTCTACGAATACACCGCGAGCCAACTGGGATCTTCGGGCAGCCCGATGCCGGCCGTGACACTGTCGGGATCGGGGCTCAACTCTCCGACGTCGCCCACCTTCGACACCAATGGCGACCTGTGGCTGGCGAACATCAACGGTGCCTCGGTCGTCGAGTTCACGCCTGCGCAGATCGCCGCTTCGGGCAGCCCGACGCCGAACGTCACCATCACCGGAGCCGATTTGAACGAGCCGGCCGGTCTCGCCTTCGACAGCTCGGGCAACCTGTGGGTCAGTAGCTACACGATCAGCACGCTCGTCGAGTACGCACCGAACCAACAGGCGACCTCGGGCAGCCCGACTCCGGCGAACGCGATCAGCGGCGGAAGCACGGGGCTGAACAAGCCCGTTGGTCTCGCGATCGCCGAGGCGCCGTCGGTGACGGCAGTGGCGCCGGCAACGGGTTCGGGTCTCGGGCGGGACGAAGGTGACGATCACGGGCAACGGATTCCTGCCCGGCTCGACCGTCGCGTTCGGTTCGACGCCGGCCACGTCGGTCACCTACGTCGGCCCCACCACGCTGACCGCCGTGGCACCGCCGGGCATCGGACGGACCGACGTCACCGTCAGCACCGTCTTCGGAACGAGTGCGACGAGCGCGGCCGACCACTTCAGCTATCAGGGCTACCTCGAGGTGGCCTCCGACGGCGGCCTCTTCGCCTTCAACGCAGCCTTCCACGGCTCCATGGGTGGCCAGCCGCTCAACAAGCCGATCGTGGGCATGGCGGCCGATCCGCTGACCGGTGGCTACTGGGAGGTGGCCTCTGACGGCGGCATCTTCGCGTTCAACGCACCGTTCTACGGCTCCATGGGCGGCAAGCCCCTCAACGAGCCCATCGTGGGGATCGCAGCCGATCCGCATGACCGGTGGCTACTGGGAGGTGGCCTCGGACGGCGGCATCTTCAACTTCAACGCGCCGTTCTCCGGCTCGATGGGCGGCAAGCCGCTCAACAAGCCGATCGTGGGCATCACCGCCGACCCCGCCACCGGTGGCTACTTGGAGGTCGCCTCCGACGGCGGCATCTTCAACTTCAACGCACCCTTCTCGGGGTCGATGGGCGGCAAGCCGCTCAACGCGCCGATGGTGGGGATCGCGTCGACCCCTGACGGGGGCGGGTACTGGGAGGTCGCCAGCGACGGCGGCATCTTCAACTACGGCGCCGCCGGCTTCGCGGGTTCGATGGGCGGCAAGCCGCTCAACAAGCCGATCGTGGGCATGACGGCCGACCCCAACAGCGGTGGCTACCTCGAGGTGGCCTCCGACGGCGGCATCTTCGCCTTCAACTCCCCCTTCTTCGGATCGATGGGGGGCAAGCCGCTCAACAAGCCGATCGTGAGCATCGCGGGTTAGAGATTCGTCTCGAATGTGGACTCTGCAGTTGAGTCCAAATCCTGAGCAATCGGAAGGACGATGACCTACACTCGCCGCACCGCCACCTGGTCTCTCTGAGCGAGGGCAAAAGTGATGGCGGCGGAGGTCGCGTCATGGCAACTGGCTCCCGTACATCCACTCAGGTGGCAGGGTCGAGATTCGGACTCGCGTCGAGACTGTGCAGGCTGACAGGATCACTCGCCTTAGTCCTTGGCGCCGGGGCGCTGGCGACGCTCGTGAGCGCGACTCCGACTCCGGCTGCCGCGGCCGGCAACGTGACGCCGAGCATCTATGTCGCCAACTACGGCGGCGGCTACCTCACCAACTTCCCTCTGACGGCGAATGGCAACGTCGCGCCCGCGGCGAACATCGTGACCGGCGGCGGTAGCAACGATCCCTCTGGCGCGGCATTTGACGGCAGCGGCGATCTTTGGGTGGCGAGACTACAACAGCGGAGTCGGTTCGGTCGCCGAGTTCACGCCCAGCCAGCTCGCATCCTCGGGGACCCCAACGCCGGCCGTCACGATTTCGGGGACAGGCGTGGCCAACGCCGACGCTGTTACCTTCGACGGCTCGGGAGACATGTGGGTTACGAACTTCCACAGCGCGATGGTCGAATACACCCCGAGCCAACTGACAGCCTCAGGCAGCCCCACCCCGGCTGTCACCATCTCGACTCCTGCTGCGGGACAGTGGGGCGCCACGTTCGACAGCGCGGGCAACCTGTGGGTCGGGAGCTACGCCAACGGAAACACGGTCTACGAGTTCACCCCGGGCCAGCTGACAACTTCGGGCAGTCCGACGCCGGCCGTGACGCTGTCGAACGGCGGGCTCGTCGAGCCGACGTTCCCTACATTCGACACCCACGGTGACCTGTGGCTCGCCAATTCAGGCGGCTCGATCGTCGAGTTCACGCCCGCCCAGATCGCCACATCGGGCAGCCCGGCAGCCACCGTGACCATCACGGGCTCCGTTCTGGGCGGCGCGGACGGTCTCGCCTTCGACAGCTCGGGCAACCTGTGGGCCGACGGCTTCTCGAACGGGAACGTGCTCGCCGAGTACACACCGAGCCAACTGGCGACCTCGGGCAGCCCCACCCCCGCCACCAAGATCAGCGGCGGAAGCACTGCGCTTTACTGCACCGGCCGGCCTCGCGATCGCCGAGGCGCCGACGGTGACGGCAGTGGCGCCGGCAACGGGTTCGGGTCTGGGCGGGACGAAGGTGACGATCACGGGCAACGGCTTCCTGCCCGGCTCGACCGTCGCGTTCGGTTCGACGCCGGCCACGTCGGTCACCTACGTCGGCCCCACCACGCTGACCGCCGTGGCACCGCCGGGCATCGGACGGGTCGACGTCACCGTCAGCACCGTCTTCGGAACGAGTGCGACGACGCGCGGCCGACCACTTCAGCTATCAGGGCTACCTCGAGGTGGCCTCCGACGGCGGCCTCTTCGCCTTCAACGCAGCCTTCCACGGCTCCATGGGTGGCCAGCCGCTCAACAAGCCGATCGTGGGCATGGCGGCCGATCCGCTGACCGGTGGCTACTGGGAGGTGGCCTCTGACGGCGGCATCTTCGCCTTCAACGCACCGTTCTACGGCTCCATGGGCGGCAAGCCCCTCAACGAGCCGATCGTGGGGATCGCCGCCGATCCGCATGACCGGTGGCTACTGGGAGGTGGCCTCGGACGGCGGCATCTTCAACTTCAACGCGCCGTTCTCCGGCTCGATGGGCGGCAAGCCGCTCAACAAGCCGATCGTGGGCATCGCCGCCGACCCCGCCACCGGTGGCTACTTGGAGGTCGCCTCCGACGGCGGCATCTTCAACTTCAACGCACCCTTCTCGGGGTCGATGGGCGGCAAGCCGCTCAACGCGCCGATGGTGGGGATCGCGTCGACCCCTGACGGGGGCGGGTACTGGGAGGTCGCCAGCGACGGCGGCATCTTCAACTACGGCACCGCCGGCTTCGCGGGTTCGATGGGCGGCAAGCCGCTCAACAAGCCGATCGTGGGCATGACGGCCGACCCCAACAGCGGTGGCTACCTCGAGGTGGCCTCCGACGGCGGCATCTTCGCCTTCAACTCCCCGTTCTTCGGATCGATGGGGGGCAAGCCGCTCAACAAGCCGATCGTGGGCATCGCCGGGTAGACATCGTCGGCCGAGTCCGTGGACTCTCCCTGACGTCTGGTCAGCGCACGCCCTCGAAGAGGTCCTTCTCGGTCACGCCCGTCGTCGGGCCGATGCGACTGCGCGCGAGATAGAACTCTTCGACCGGGTGGATGTCGCGCATGACCTCGGGCGGCAGGCCGAACCAGAACTTCGAGGTCGGGTCGACCTGGGTGGCGTGCGCCTTGAGTGCCTCGGCCCGTACGTCGGTGAAGTCGGCGATGTCGATCGTCGTGGTGTAGGTCTCGTCACGGCCGATCCGTGCGAGCCACTTCTCGTCGAAGGGTGACTCGAGCCCCAGCTCCTCGAACTTGGCGTGGATCTCGCGGAAGCGCGAAGCGGCCCAGACCGAGTAGTAGAGCTTGGCCGGGGCGAAGGGAGGTCCGGCCTCCGGGTACTTGTCCGGATCACCGGCGGAGTCGAAGGCCAACACCGAAATCTGGTGGACGCGGATGTGGTCGGGATGCGGGTAGCCCGAGTGGTCCTCGCCGTAGGTGATCACGACCTGCGGGCGATGGCGGCGGATGATGGCGACGAGCCTCTCGACCGCCTCGTCGAGCGGGGCCTGGCCGAACGACGCCGGGTTCTTGTTGGCCTCGGTGTCGGGCATGCCCGAGTCGCGGTAGCCCAGGAGGATGGTGTCGTCGTAGCCGATGATCTCGGTGGCGGCCTTCAGCTCGGCCATCCGGACCCGCCCGATGTCGGCCCGCACCTCCGGTGTGTCCATGGCCGGGTTGAGGATGTCGCCCTCCTCGCCGCCCGTTGCGGTCACCAACACGGTGTGCACGCCCTCGGCGTGGTACTTGGCCACGGTGGGCGCGCCCTTGGAGGCCTCGTCGTCCGGGTGCGCGTGGACGCTCAGGAGGCAGAGGCGGTCGGGCACCCGCCCGAGGTTAGCGGCGGCCCTGTGCAGGCCTGCCCGGCTGGTCGTTCGTGCCTCCGCCGGCGCTCTGCCCGCCGCCCGCTCGGCCGGTGCCACCGCTCCCCCGCTGGGCTTTATGCTCGATACTCATGGCAGGCACGTTCCAGCGCTTCCTCGACATCTTCCGCTCGAAGGCCAACAAGGCCCTGGACAAGATGGAGGACCCCCGCGACACCCTCGACCTGTCCTACGAACGCCAGATCGAACAGCTCACGAAGGTGCGGCGGGGCGTGGCGGACGTGGCGACGGCCCGCAAGCGGATCGAGTTGCAGGCGCAAGGTCTGCAGAAGCAGGCCGACAAGCTGCAGGGCCAGGCGAAGGCGGCGCTGGCGCAGGGCAACGAGGACCTGGCCCGCGAGGCGCTGGCGCGGCGGGCCGCGCTGGGCGAGCAGCTCGCCGAGCTCAAGACCCAGCACGACCAGATCACCGAGCAGGAGCAGAAGCTCGTTGCGACCTCGCAGGCGCTGCAGGCCCGCGTCGAGCAGTTCCGCACGCAGAAGGAGACGCTGAAGGCCACGTACACCGCGGCGGAGGCGCAGACCAAGGTCGGCGAGGCGGTGTCGGGCATCTCCACCTCGTCCAAGGACGCCGGCGCCACCATGCAGCGCGCCCAGGACAAGATCGCCTCGATGCAGGCGCGGGCGGGCGCTATCGACGAGCTCCTGGCGTCGGGGGCGCTCGAGGACCTGTCGACGCCGGTGGACGACATCCAGAAGGAGCTCGACAAGGTGTCGTCGACCAACCAGGTCGACAACGAGCTGGCGGCGCTGAAGGCGGAGATCGGGGCGGGCGGTGCCTCGGCGGCGGCGCTGCCGTCGGCCGACAGCTCGGGTGCGGGCTGCGGGTGCGGGTGCTGGTGCGGTTGCCGCAGCGGCGGAGACTTCTGGGGCCGGGGCCGACGGGGCAGCCGAAGCCGCAGGAACCGGGGGTAATGGAACCGGGGCGTCTGGAGGAGACAACACCTGATGGCCATCTCACGCAACATCCCTGCCGACCGGGGCCTGACCCGTCGCATGCTGATGACGGGTTTCTTCATCGTCCTGCTCTACGGCGCCTTCATCGCGATTCTGTTCGCCCTGCTGCACAGTCTCGTGCTGATCCTCGTCATCGGCTTCGGCTTGCTGTTCTGCCAGTACTGGTTCAGCGCCAAGATCGCCATGTACGCCATGCACGCCAAGGAGGTCACGCCCGAGCAGGCGCCCGAGCTCCACGGCGTGGTCGACCGCCTGTGCGCGCTGGCCGACATGCCCAAGCCGAAGGTGGCGATCGCCACCACCGACATCCCCAACGCCTTCGCCACCGGCCGGAGCCCCAAGTCGGCGGTCGTGTGCGTCACCTCGGGTCTGCTGCGGCGGTTGGACGAGCCCGAGGTCGAGGCGGTGCTCTCGCACGAGATCTCGCACGTCGCCCACCGCGACGTGGCCGTCATGACCATCGCCAGCGGGTTGGGGATGATCGCGGGGCTCTTGACGAGAGTGATGTTCTACTCGGAGATCTTCGGCGGCGGCGGCAACAACAACCAGGGCGGCAGCCAGGTCGCCCTGATCGAGACGCTGATCATGCTGGTGTCGATCGTCGTCTACTTCATCAGCTTCCTGTTGACGATGGCGCTGTCCCGGTACCGGGAGTTGGCGGCGGACCGCTCCGGCGCGCTGTTGATCGGCCGGCCCTCGTTGCTGGCCTCGGCGCTGGTCAAGATCACCGGCGAGATGGGCCGCATCCCGACCAAGGACCTGCGGGCCGCCGAGCCGTTCAACGCCTTCTTCTTCACCCCGGCCGTGTCCAGCGGCGCCACGCAGGGCGGCGGGGGCGGGTTCAGCTTCGGCCAACTGTTCCGGACCCACCCCACGCTCGAGAAGCGGCTGGCCCAGCTCGAGGAGCTCGAGCACCAGCTCGGGCAGGCCGGCTCCAACACGGCCATCTGAGCCGACGCCGACCGGCTGATCCGGGTCCGGCCCCCGAGGCCGGGTCGGCAGGCTGGCAGGGCCGACGGGGCCGATTGCTGAAGGCAGGGCCAGAGGCGCTAGAACGGCGGGCAGCCATGGGCCTCTTCGACACGATCCTCGGCCGCACCAAGCCCGTCCGGGCCAACCTCGACGCGCTCTTCTCGCTGCCCACCGCCGCGCTCACGCTGCAGAGCGCCGGTGGCCTCGTGTCCTCGGGACACGCCGGCGTGTGCTGGAAGCCCCCGCCGGGCCAGGTGGTGGCCGACGCCGAGAAGGAGATCGCCGAGCTGGTCGGCCAGGAGTTCAAGCACACCACCGACTCCTTCGACTACGGCTGGCTGCTGCTCGACGACACCGACCTCGACGAGCTCGTCACGAAGATCCACATGGCGAACTCCACGCTGAAGGACAACGGCTGGAGTCCCCAACTGCTGTGCTCGGTGTTCGGCTTCGTACCCGGTACGGATGCGCCGTCGGATGCCAAGCCCTTCCGTCTCGTCTACCTGTTCAAGCGCGGCACCTTCTACCCGTTCGCGCCGGTGGACGCGTCGAAGGAGCGCCGCGACACCGAGCTCGAGTTGCGGATCCGCACCATGGTCGGCGCCGACCTGCCGGTGGAGTCCGACCTGTCGCGGTGGTTCCCCATGTGGGACATGCCGGTCTCGTGACCCGTCTCGTGGGTCTCGTGGGTCTTCGGGACTCGTGCCGTCCGTACGCTCGTGACGGCTGCGGAGGTCACGGGATCGGAGCGGCTGATCGCCCTCGAGGGGGCGGTGAACTTCCGCGATCTCGGCGGGTACGACGCCGGCGGCGGGCTGCACACGCGCTGGCGCACCTTGTTCCGGGCCGACGGCCTGGGCGACCTGACGGAGTCCGACTTCGCCACGATGCGCGCCCTCGGCATCCGCACGGTGATCGACCTGCGCTCGGCGGAGGAGCTCGAGCGGGGGCGCTTCGACGTCGGCGCGCACCCGGTGACGTTCCATCACTTCCCCATTATCGAGAAGCTGCCCGACGCCGACGCCTTCGACCGGCAGCCGGGGCTGCTGGGCACCCAGTATCTCGACATGGTGCGCGACGCGGGCCGTGCGTTCGTGTCGGTGCTCGAGATCCTCGCCGCCCCCGGTTCGCTGCCGGCGGTCTTCCACTGCACCGCCGGCAAGGACCGCACCGGCGTGCTCTCGGCGATCGTGCTGTCCCTGCTCGGGGTCGACGAGCCGACCGTGGTCGCCGACTACGCGCTGAGCGGCGCGGCGATGACGCGGCTGCGGGCCAAGATCATCGTGAAGTACCCGGAGAGCCGGGAGACGATCGAGAACCTCACGGACGTCTTCTCGGCCGAGCCGGCCCAGATGGAGGCCCTGTTGGACCATCTGCGGGCGACCTTCGGCTCGGTCGACGCCTACGTGGCGGGCCTCGGTGCCGGGCCGTCGCTGCTCGCGGCGTTGCGGGCGGCGCTGTTGGAGCCTGCGGCTGCGCGCTAGACGTCGGTCCGCAGCCGGTCGATGGCACCGGCCATCGCCAGGTCCAGCAGCGTGATACCGCCCGAGTCGTGCGTCGTGAGGACGAGCCGCACCTTGTTGTAGCGGATGTCGATGTCGGGGTGGTGGTTGGCCGCCTCGGCGGCGTCGCCGACCGCGCGGACGAACTCGAGCGCGGCGGCGAAGTCGTGCAGCTTCACCGTCGTCGTGAGCTCGTCGCCCTCGTGGGTCCAGTGCAGCCCTTGCTCCTCGAGCGCGGCGTCGACGTCCGCTGGCGCCAGCATCGGCTCGCTCACGGGTGCGTCATGTCCTCGGGACGCACCGCCTTGTCGAACTCCTCGCCCGTCAGCAGCCCCAGCTCGAGAGCGGCTTCGCGCAGGGTGGTGCGCTCCTCGTGCGCCTTCTTGGCGACCTTCGCCGCGTTGTCGTAGCCGATGATGGGGTTGAGGGCGGTCACGAGCATCAGCGAGTTGCGCAGGTGGCGGTCGATCTGCTCGAAGTCGGGTTTGAGCCCCTCGACGCAGAACTCGCGGAAGCCGCGGCAGGCGCCCGTCAGCAGCGCGATCGTCTGCAGCACGTTGTAGGCGATCACGGGCTTGCAGACGTTGAGCTCGAGGTTGCCCCGGCTGCCCGCCGACGTCACGGCGACGTCGTTGCCGATGACCTGGATGCCGACCATGATCATCGCCTCGCACTGGGTCGGGTTGACCTTGCCCGGCATGATCGAGGAGCCCGGTTCGTTCTCGGGCAGGCGCAGCTCGCCCAGGCCGCTGCGCGGGCCCGAGCCCAGCCAGCGCAGGTCGTCGGCGATCTTCATGAGCGAAACGGCGAGCGTCTTGAGGGCCCCGTGGTTGAAGACCAGCGAGTCGTGCGCCGCCAGGGCGGCGAACTTGTTCGGCGCCGTGACGAACGGCAGCCCGGTCGTCGCCGCGATGGCCTTGGCCACGCGCTCGGCGAACTCGGGGTGCGTGTTGAGGCCCGTGCCCACGGCCGAGCCGCCGATCGCCAGCTCGTACACGCCGGGCATCGTCTGCTCGATCCGCGCCAGGTCCTCGGTCAGCTGGGACACGTACCCCGAGAATTCCTGGCCCAGCGTGAGGGGCACGGCGTCCATGAGGTGGGTGCGGCCGATCTTGGTGACGTCGGCGTATTCCTCCGACTTGACCGCCAAGGCGTCGCGCAGCGCGGTGACCGACGGCAGCAGCCGGTGCACGATCTCCTCCGCCACGGCGATGTTGATGGCGGTGGGGAACGTGTCGTTGGAGGACTGCGACATGTTCACGTGGTCGTTGGGGTGGACGGGCTGCTTCGAGCCCATGACCCCGCCGGCCAGCTCGATGGCCCGGTTGGAGATGACCTCGTTGGCGTTCATGTTCGTCTGCGTCCCGCTGCCCGTCTGCCAGATGCGCAGCGGGAAGTGCTCGTCGAGTGCCCCCTTGGCGACCTCACCCGCCGCCTGCTCGATGAGCCCGGCCAGCGTGTCGTCGAGCTTGCCCAGGTCCCGGTTCACCGATGCCGAGGCGCCCTTCAAGATGCCGAAGGCCCGGATCAACGACTTCGGCATGGTCTCGGTGCCGATGTCGAAGTGGTGCAGCGACCGCTGCGTCTGCGCCCCCCAGTAGCGGTCGGCGGGGACCTCGATCTCCCCCATGCTGTCGCTCTCCACCCGTGTGTTCGTCACGAGATTCAGCTTAGGACCGGTGCCCCAGGGCAGGTCCCGCAGCTCACGGCCCTCCTCGACGCCGGCCGGCGGCCCCGTTCCGCACGCCTACGCTCCCGGCGGGTGGTCGTCCGGACAGGCCCCGGGCGGGTTGTTGAAGTTCGGTTCCGCGGTCCACGAGCCCTGGGACCAGTCCCCCGTCGCCGGCGCCAGCCCGAACACCTGGGTCATGTCGGCCAGGAACGCGTCGCCGTAGCGGGCGCTGCCCTCGGGGCACAGGTGGACCTTGTCCAGCCGGCGCACCCGGAGCCAGTCCGCCTTCGGGGCGCGCGCGTCGCCCACCGGCGGCAGCCAGGGAGAGAACGCGCCGTGCAGCAGCACCGAGTCCGCGAGCGGGAAGTACATGACCCGGCCGGGGAACGCGGTCGCCATGCTCTTGGCGATGGTGTTCCAGGCGATGGTCCCGGCCCGGCGCTCGGCGTTGTAGGCGAGCTGCGGGTCGCCGTTGGACGCCGTCTGCTGGCCGGACTGCGGGAACTCGGTGAAGATGACGCCTTCCACGCCGTTGCCCGGGGCGAGCATGACCGACACCGCGCTCTTGAGCAGCGCGCTGTAGGCGGCCGGCTGGTGGAGCGCGTTCGGTGTCGTCGGCCCGAACTGGTCCCAGCTCCACGATGCGACGATCAGCTGCGGCCGCGTCTGCGCGATCAGCATCGGCAGTGACATGCGCCAATTCGTGGCGTTCTCGAGCCCGAAGCCGTCGATGGTGCGGGTGGCAACCGTGGACTCGCCGGTCGCCTCGAGCGCAGCGGTGACACCGAAGGACGCGTCGTGCATGACCGAGTCGCCGAGCACCATGATGCGCAACGGGTCGGCCGGCGACGGCGCCACCGCAAGATGGATCGGCGCCTGCCCCTCCAACCCGCCCGCCCCGGGCACCGCCGCAGCCGTGGCGCCGGACCCCGAGCCGGAGCCGGAGCCGTTGTGGGTCGGCGCCGGGATCCGGGACGTGCGCGCCACCGTCGCCGGGTCCGCCACGGCCGGGAACGTCGCCACCACGATGAGCACGGCGCTCAGCACACCGGCCAGCGGCGCCCCCCAGTAGCGCACCCACCCCTTCAAGTGGGCCAGCCGGATCGGGCGCTCGACGAGGTAGTAGCTGGCGGTCGACAGCGCCAGCGTCACCGCCACCCGCAAGAGGTCCAACGGCCACGCCGACAGCCCGGTCCGCGCGCCGTTGAGGTACACGATCACGGGCCAGTGCCACAGATAGATGCCGTACGAGATCGTCCCGATGAAGTGCAACGGCCGCCAGGCCAGCCCCCGGCCCAACCGTCCCGCCTCGACCAACCGGGCATCCGCCACCACCACGCCCGCCAGCGCCGCGCACACCAGGAAGCCGCCCTCGAACATGAGGTTCGTCGGTACGCCGGCGCGCACCCCGCTCGTGTAGCCCGCCGTCACCCAGAACACCAACAGCGCGGCCCCCGCCACCGGTGCGGCCACGTGCAGCGCCCGCCGGGCCCGAGCGTTGGGCTGCGGCCGCGCCGCTGCGATGAACGCAATCGTGGCGCCCGCCATCAGATCGAACAAGCGGGTGTCGGTGCCGAAGTACACCCTCGATGGGTCCGCCAACGGCGACGGGTCGAACAGGACCGCCATCAGGACCGCCGACAAGACCCCCAACCCCACCGCCAGCCCCACGCCGGCCGGCCGCCACACCCGCCGCCCGTACCGCAACAGCACCAGCAACACCAACGGCCACACCAGATAGAACTGCTCCTCGATCGCCAGCGACCACGTGTGCTGCAGCGGCGACGGCGTCGAGAACTGCGCGAAGTACGACTGGTGCACGAAGATCGAATGCCAGTTGTTGACGTACAACAGCGTCGAGATCGCATCCCCCCGCAACCCCGACAGATCGACCAACCCGTTCGCCCCGGGCCCGCCCCACACCCCGTTCAACACCAAGTACACCGCCAGCGCGATCACCACCAAGAACAGCGCCGGCAACAGCCGCCGGGCCCGCCGCCCCCAGAACGCCCCCAGGTGGATGCGCCCCGAACCCACCCACTCCTCGAGCAACAGCGTCGTGATCAGGAAGCCCGACAGCACGAAGAACAGGTCCACTCCCAGATACCCGCCCTTCGCCCAACCGAGCTGCAAGTGGTACGCCACCACCCCGATCACCGCCACCCCCCGCAACCCGTTCAGCGCCGGCAGGTGCCGCCCCGTGACGGCCGTCTCCTCCCCTGCCGCCAGCCAGCGGGCCTCCTCCTCGGCGAGGGCTGTCCTCGTGTCCGTCACACGCGCTCCAACCGCCACGCCGCGCCGTCCCCCTCGTCGCCATCCCCCACGTCTGCGCGCACGACGACCATGTCGGCCAACGCCGCGCTACCGCCGGCCTCGTCCCGGGCGCCGGGCCCGGTCAAGTCCAACGCGATGAGCGGGCTTCCCTCGCCCGCCGGCCCCGGCCGGTTCAGCGCGTCCGCCACCGGATACACCGGCCCCTCGTTCGTCGCCTTGCCCTCGCGCCACATCGCCCGGCAGATCCCGATCGCCTCGTCGAGCCCCTCCCCGAAGGGCGGGCCGAAGCACAGCACCGTGCGCCCCCCGTCCACCAGGTCCAGGCTTGTCGCCTCCCGGGCCAACAGGGTGGGGTGCCGCCCGTCCTCGCCGAGCACGACCCGTGCCGCCAGCGTCAGGCCCGGGACGGCCTCGCTGAGCCCGGCCAGCAGCACGAAGGGGTCGCCCAGCGGCCCCGGACCGACCAGGACCGCCTCGACGCCCTCCTCCTTCGCCCGCACCGCCTCGTCCCGCAACGAGGCGACGTCGCCGGCCTGCAAAAACCTGAGTGGGCGTTCCTCCACGGCCAGGCAGAATACGGCCCCCGGCACCCCCTCCCGGTGTCGTCCCTGCTCAAAGGCGCTCCCACCAACCCCCGACGTCTCGTGCCAACGCCGCTTGAGCGAGCCTCTCCAGGCCACCGCACAGCTCGGCGAAATCCAGGCCTGTGATCCGCGCCAGCTCGTCCAACGATGTCGGCTCATAGGTGAGCACTTCGAGGAGCGCCTTTTCCGCGGGTGGCAGATCAGCGCCGGATCGCCCCTCTGCGGGCTTCTTGGGAATGGTCACATGCGAACCATGCAGCGAAAGCGCCACGAGGATGTCCGTCACCGAGCACACCGGAAACGCGCCCTCCGCCATGAGAGCGTTCGTGCCCTCGGACGCGGCGCTGCGAATCGACCCGGGAACGGCACCCACCCCCTTGCCGAGCGTCATCGCTGCATCGACGGTGTGGCGCGAGCCACCGTGATGGCGACTCTCTACGACGACAACGACGTCACTGAGGGCAGCCATGAGGCGGTTGCGTACCGGGAACCGCCACTTCTCGGTCCGTCCGCCCGCCGGCGCTTCCGAGACGACGACCCCGAGTGCACTGACGCGCTCCCAGAGCCGGGCGTGCCGGCGCGGATAGGGCTCATCGACCCCGCCGGCGACGACTGCAATAGGCGGCGCGCCGGCGCCGCAAGCTCCTTCGTGAGCCGCCCCATCGATTCCGACAGCGAGTCCTGAGACGATGCTGACGTCTGCGGCCGAGAGGTCAGCAGCGAGTTGCGCCGCCACGCCGATCCCGTATCGAGTCGGAGACCGTGTACCCACGATCGCCACGCTCGGATGGGAGTTCAAAGCGGCAGGGTCGCCCCGGCAAAAGAGGACGGCCGGGGCAAAAGGCAGCTCACGGAGGCGGCTGGGGTAGTCGGGATGATTCCGCAGCAGGACGGTGATCCCGAGGTCGCAGTGACGTCGCCAGTGCCGCTCCACGTCCTCGAGGGCTTCGCTTGACGCTCCCGTCACGCTGGCCCATACCTCGGCCGGAGGGTCATCGCCGGTCGTCAGTTTGCGTAGTGTGGCGGGCCCCACCTTGGGAAGCAAGGCAAGCGCAATGGCATAGGCCGCATCGGGCAGCTCGCTCACGCGATCACCGCCGATCTCCCGGCTCGCAAGCCGAGCGCCTCGGACACATGGTTGAAGGACACGACGTCCTCTCCTTCCAAATCGGCCACCGTTTGCGCCACGCGCTTGACCTTCATGAAACCGCGAGCACTGAGCGAACCATCTCGAAGCTTTTGACGAAGCTTTTCGTTGGCGTCCGCGGTCAGCACGGGGTCGGCGTTATCTCGTGCCACCGCCCTCTGTCGCGCCGCTGCGACACGGGCTGCGACATCTGCGGACGGCTCGCCGGTTACGTCGGACAAGAGATCCTCCGCGCTGGGTCTGCTGATGGGTACGACCAGGTCGAACCGGTCCAAGAACGGAGCAGAGATACGGCGCCGATACCGGGCCCGGATGACAACCGAACACTTGCAGGCGCCCTCGAACACTCCCTCACCACAGGGACACGGGTTCATGGCAGCGACAAGGAGGAAGTCCGCCGGAAAGGTGACGGTACCTCCGGCCCGGTTGATACGGATCAACCCTTCTTCGAGTGGTTGCCGAAGTGCTTCGAGCGCGGCGATCGAGAACTCACCCAGTTCGTCGAGAAACAAGATGCCGTGAGATGCCAAACTGACTTCGCCTGGGCGAAACGAGAGGTTGCCGCCACCGACGAGCGAAACGATGGTGGCCTGATGATGAGGTGCTCGGAATGGCGGGCGGTCGAGCAGCGCTCCCTCGGGCACTGCTTCCCCCGCGGTCGAATGCACCCGGGACACCGTCAGCGCCTCTTCCTTGTTCAAAGGAGGAAGAAGGCTCGGCAGACGTTCGGCCAGCATGGTCTTGCCCGAACCCGGAGGACCGACCAACAGAAGGTGATGTCGGCCGGCCGCGGCCACTTCCAGCGCTCTCCGGCCCACCTTCTGGCCGCGGATCTCTGAAAGATCCGGTCCTCTTGATTCAATAACAGGAACAACTATCTCGGGCGGTGCCGGCCATGCCGCCTGTCGGCGTAGCACCAACACCAAGTCCGAGAGCGTGGCAACACCGTGAACGCCAGCGCCGCGGACCAAGGCTGCCTCGTGGACGTCAAGCAGCGGAACCACCAGTCCCGGCGACGACGCTGCTTCAGCGAGGGCGAGCATCCCGGGTACGTGGCGCAACGAGCCATTGAGGCCGAGCTCGCCACAGAAGGCCAGGCCTTCGGTGCAGTCGGGCGGAAGGTGACCCGTTGCCACCAACAACCCGACGGCGATAGGCAGATCAAGCCCCGCACCTGCCTTGCGGACACCCGAGGGCGCCAGATTCACCGTGACCCGGGCCATTGGCCAGGGCAAACCGCTGGACAGCACCGCAGCCCTGACACGGTCTCGGGCCTCTCGCACCGCAGCATCGGGCAGTCCGACAATGGTGAATCCGGGCAGGCCATTTGAGACGTGCACTTCGACTGAAACGGCACACCCGAGGGCACCACTCAGCGTCGCGGAGGTAATCGCGGCCAACATGCTCGATGAACGGTCGCCGAACGAACATCGGTCGTGGGGTCCGATCGATTTTTTCTTCCGCAGCTGGAGCACCAAGGTGAGCGACGACCCTCGCGTGGCTGTATACGTCAGAAAAGGGGTCCCGCGTCAGTCTGTATCCGCGAATCCGGAAACCGCGTATACAGGTGGGCGGAAGGTCCTTTCCGTCGTGCAGGCGGTCTCAGCCGAGCGTGTCGCCGCGGTTCAAATCGTCTAGGGCGTGACCCGGCGCCTCCGCCGCATAGGACGTCTCCAACGGAACCCCGAATTTCTCGCATATACACCCACGCGCGAGACCCCGGGCGCGCTGGGCTGAAGGTCTAGCGCTCCCGACCCGGGCTCATGGGAGGCTCAGAGTGGACGTCAATCCTGCGGCGGCAGTTCTTTCGTCGGGGGCTTTGCCGGCGTCGCAGCCGGCGGCGCAGCCCCGTTGCTCGGGGCGCTCATGTCATCGTTCCGTAGCGTCGACAACAGGACCTCGGCCGCACCCATGAGGCTCGTGGCCTCGTAGGGCACCACGACCTTGGCGTTGTCGGAGGCTGCGATGTCCTGCAGCGCCTTGAGCTGCAGCACGGCCAGCGTGCGAGGGTTGATCGTCGCCGTGTCGATCGAAGTGAGACGGGCTGCCTCACCCGCACCCCTGAGCTCCAGCGCCTTCTTCTCACCTTCGGCCTGCAGCTCCAGGACCTTCATCTGGGCTTCGGCCCGCAGGATGGCGGACTGCTTGGCACCCTCGGCCTCGAGCACCGCAGCCTGCTTGCGGCCCCCGGCGCTGTTGATGGCGGCCTGCTGCTCCCCTTCTGACTTCAGAATGGCCGCACGCTTGTGCTGCTCGGCCTCCTTCTGCTCCGACATCGCCTGCACCACGTTCATCGGCGGCGTGATGTCGAGGATCTCGATCCGGTTGAGCCGCACGCCCCATTTCGCGGTGGCGTCGGCCATGTGGTCCTGCATGCGACTGTTGATGGTCTCGCGCTCGGAGAGCGCCTGGTCGAGGGAGAGCTCCCCGAACACCGCCCGCAGCGCCGTACGCGAGAGCTGGTCGACGGCCAGTTGGAAGTCGTTGATCTCGAAGAGTGCGCTCCTGACGTCGATCACCTGGCAGAAGATGGTCGCGCTCACCTGCAGGGACACGTTGTCCTTTGTGATGACCGCCTGCTGGTCACCCGTCATGGGGAACTCGCGGACGTCGACCTTTTCCATCTTGTCGATGAAGGGCGTGAGGACGTGCAGGCCCGGCTGGCCTACCGTCTTGAACTCGCCGAGGCGCTTGACGACGCCCACGCTTCCCTGCTGGACGATCTTGATGAACCGCGAGGCGAACAGGGTGACGATCCCGACCGCAGCCAGGGCGGCGACGATCACGATCCCTAATACTTCTCCGGCCGATGCGAACATGGGCACCTCTCTTCTAGGTGTCGGTGGCGTAGACGACGAGCAAACCGCGCTCGACGTCGGCGACGACGACGTCGGCCCCCACAGGGATACTGGCGTCGGGGTCGAGAGGGATTGCCAGCCACTCTTCGCCCCTGGCCCGGATCCGCCCGGGGTGATGCGCGCCTTCAATGGCCTTGGTCACCAGGGCGGTATCCCCGATCATCCCCTGAACACCGTTGAGCACAGCACCACCCTATTACCGGCCGATGAAACTGGGCTCCCGCTTCTCCTTGAAGGCGGCCATGGCCTCCGCCGTGTCCTGGCTGGAGAAATTCGAGGGCCTGGCACCGGGCTTCGTCCTCCACGGCCTGCTCCATCGAGGCGTTGGACGAAGCGTGGAGCAGCGACTTCGTCATGGACAACGCGAGAGGCGGCCCGTCCGCCAGGCGCCGCGCCCAGTCGTCCACAAAGGCGTCGATTTCGGAGACCGGCAGCACCCGGTTCACCAGGCCGATGGACAACGCCTCCTCGGCGCTCCACATGTCACCGAACAAGGCGACCTCCTTGGCCCGGGCCATGCCGATGAGCCGGGGCAACAACCAGGAAGCCCCGTTGTCGAGCGAGAGCCCGCGCTTGGCAAAGATCATCGACAAGCGGGCCTGCTCGGTCACCACCACGAGGTCACACCCGAGGGCCAACGAGAAACCGGCGCCGACCGCCACGCCGTCGACCTTGGCGATCGTCGGCTTGCTGACGTGGTGCAGGGCCAGCGCCACGTCGCCCAAACGGCGCATCCGCGACAGGCCCGACCGCGACGCGTCGTTCGTGGGTCCCTGCGAGTCCCCCAGGTCGGCTCCCGAGCAGAAGGCGCCGCCGGCACCGGTCAACACCATCACCCGGTCGTCCGGATTGTCCTCGATCTCCGCAAAGATCTCCCGCAGCTCCACCAACATCCGGCCGTTCGCCGCGTTCTTGCGTTCGGGTCGGTTCATCGTGACGGTGACGACACCGTCCTTGCGCTCGACGAGAAGGGTCTCCATGGAGACCGACCCTACGCCGCCGACCTCCTAGAACGCACTTTCCACCACGTGGAGCGCTTGCCCGGTCACGGCGACCACGTCGAAGCGGATGTGGTCGTAGAAGACGTCCTGGCTCTGGAGGTAGGCCGTCGCCAACCGGCGCAGGCGCTGCTGCTTGGCGCGAGTCACGGCCTCCAACGGGTGGCCTCGGGTGTTCGACGTCCGGGCCTTCACCTCGCAGATGATCAAGGTCACGCAACCTGGCGGGTTGACCTGCGTGCACAGCAGGTCGATCTCACCCTCGGCGCAGCGCCAATTGCGCGCCACGATCTCGTAGCCGTTGTCGACGTACCACTCGGCGGCCCAGTCTTCGCCCCTGTGGCCCAACGCGATCCGGCGGTTCCGGTGGCTCACGCCGGAGAACGGTCGCCATCGAGGCAAAGCGAAGCGAACTCCCCGACCCGCGACCCGATCAGGCCGGCATCAGACGCCGACCCCGTCGGAAAGTTCTTGTTCGGGCAGGCGCTCGACGTTCACGTCGCGGAAGGTGACCACCCGCACCTCGGGCACGAACCGGGCGGGCCGGTACATGTCCCACACCCAGGCGTCTCGCAGTTGGACCTCGATACAAGCCGGCGTCGTATCGGCGCGCACGTTCAACGACACCTCGTTCGCAAGATAGAAACGCCGCTCCGTCTCGATCACGTACGTGAAGACCGGCAGGACGGCCCGGTACTCCTGGACGAGCCCGAGTTCGATCTCGGACTCGTACCGCTCGAGGTCCTCCTCGCTCATGCGGCGGCCCTACGCGTCGGCAGGCTCCTCGGCAGCGTCTTCGCCCGCCTCGTCAACAACCTCGTCGCCCGCTTCCGCCTCGGCGCCGTCCTCGGCCTCGCCCTCGAGCGCCTCGTCCCCGTCGGCCAACTCGACGTCGTCCAGCGTCAGGTCCTCGACCTCGTCGACCTCGACCTCGTCGACATCGACCTCGTCCTCATCGACCTCGTCGACGTCGACGACCGCGGCAGCCTTCCCGCCGCCACGAACCCCACGCCGCTCCTTGATCTTGGCCGCCTTCCCATGCCGCTCACGCAGGTAGTACAGCTTGGCCCGCCGGACGTCGCCCAGCGTGGTGACCTCGATCTTGGCGATCGTCGGCGAGTGCACGGGGAAGGTCCGCTCGACCCCCACCCCGAAGCTCACCTTGCGCACCGTGAAGGTCTCCTGCACGCCGCCGCCCTGGCGCCGCATGACCGCGCCCTGGAACACCTGCACCCGCTCACGGTTGCCCTCGACGACCCGCACGTGCACCTTGACGGTGTCGCCGGCGCGGAATTCAGGGATGTCCGAGCGCAGACTGTCGCGGTCGATCGTGTCGGTCGGTTGCATGAGGGGCGTTCCTTCGCGATTCGAGGTCAGGCCGGTTCGGTGGGTTCCCCCCGCTCTGAGCCGGACGGAACATGGTAGCCGTGCTCGGCTAGCGCCCGCACGTCGTCATCCGACAGCGCCGATGCCCTGACCAGGCGCTCCACCAGGTCGGGCCGCCGCGCCGCCGTTCGCAGCAACGCCTGGGTCCGTCTCCAGGCGGCCACCGCCCCGTGATCGCCGGACCGCAGCACGGCGGGGACCGCCCAGCCCCGGAACGAGGCCGGGCGCGTGTATTGCGGGTATTCGAGCAGCCCGTCCGAGAACGACTCGTCCGCCGCCGAGTCCTCGTTGCCGAGCACGTCGGGTCGCAGCCGGGCCACCGTCTCGATCACCACCAGCGCCCCCAGCTCACCGCCGGCCAGCACGTAGTCGCCCACGGAGAGCTCCCCGTCGACCAGGTGGTCGGCCACCCGCTGGTCGACCCCCTCGTAGCGGCCGCACAACAACGAGAACCCGCCCGACGCACCGTCGGCCAACGCCGCCAGCTCCAGAGCCACCGACTGGTCGAAGCGCCGCCCACCGGGGGTCAGCAGGAACAAGGGCCGGGGCAGGTCCGCCACGGCCTCGACGCTGCGGAACAACGGTTCGGGCATGAGGACCATGCCGGCGCCGCCGCCGAACGGGCTGTCGTCGACCGAGCGCCGGGCGTCGGAGGACCCCTGGCGCAGGTCGTGCACTCGCACGTCCAGAGCGCCACCCTCGACCGCCCGCCCCAAGATCGAGGCGCCGCAATACCCGGCCACCACGTCGGGGAAGATCGTGAAGACGTCGATCCTCACAAGTCCAGGAGCCCCTCGGGGATTTCGACGTCGACCGTCCCCGCCGCGGCGTCGTGCCCCGTCACGAAGCGCACGGGGATCAAGCCGCCGGACTCCAACACCAGCAGGTCACTCGCCGGGTTCGCCTCGACGGCGACCACGCGGCCCAACTCGACGCCGCCGACGTCACGCACCACCGCGCCGACGAGCTCGTGCACCCACAATGTGCCGGGCTGGTCCAGCGCCTCGGCCGACAGCTCCACCCCCCGCAATCGCTCCGCCGCCACCCGATCGGCGCACCCGGCGAACGAGACGATGTAGCGGTCGCTGCCCGGCCCCGGACCTGATGAAACGACCGTCAGCGATCCCGATGGCGACGACAGCTCGGACCCCGGGCGCAACCGGTCCAGCTGGTCGGTCCAGAGTTGGACGACGACCTCGCCCTTCAGGCCGTGGGCCTTGGTAACCCGGCCGATCTTGAGGAGGTCCGTGGGCTCGTCCGTGGGCTCGGCCGTGAGCTCGGTGGGCTCGGTGGGCTCGGTGGACTCAGTCGTCGACGATGTCCACGCTGGCCTGGACGCCGTCCTTGGCGCCGGCCACGTTGACCATGGTGCGGATCGCCTGCGCCGTGCGGCCACGCCGGCCGATGACCCGGCCCATGTCCTCGGGGGCCACGTGCAGGTTCAACCGCAGGCCGTTCCGGCGCTCCTCGGTCTCGATCTCCACGGACTCGGGGTCGTTGGACAGCGACTTGGCGAGATACGTCAGGACCGACAGCGGCGTGCCCCCGTCCAACGCGGTCCGCTCGTTGCCCACGCCGACCCGGTTGCCCTCGCCGGCGACGTCGTCCCCGTCGTCCACGTCCTCGAGGTCGTCGCCGTCGTCGAGGTCCTCGACGTTGTCCGTGTCATCGATGTCGTCGTCGACATCGTCGTCGATGTCGTCGTCGTACTCGTCGTCAGCGCCGGCCGAACCCCCGCCGCCGACTTGATTGATGTCACCCGCTTCGTAGAGATCTGTCATCGGGTCCTCACTTCGCCTTGGCGGCGGAGAACTCGTCCCAGGCGCCGCTCGTCTTCAAGAGCCGCTCGACGCGCTCGGTCGGCTGGGCGCCGTTCACCAGCCACTTCACGGCCTTCTCGTTGTCGATCTGGATCACCGCATCGGGCTCGGCGGTGGAGGCGCCCCTCGGGGCGTACGTGCCGACGATCTCGAGGAACCGGCCGTCACGGGGCGAGCGGCTGTCTGCCGCCACGACCCGGTAGGTCGGCTGCTTCTTCTTGCCCATGCGCACCAGGCGGAGCTTCACTGCCACGAACTGATTCCTTCCACGCTTCGAATGTCCAGGTCCCCGAGGCTTCACATTCCGAGGTTTTCCCGGGGGCGGCGCATCGAGGGACGCGCCAGGCCGTCCATTGTGCCAGATGGGAGGGGTGGCCGGCCTCCCGCCCCCGCCGGACCCCTCCCGGAGGCGTCACGTGGGCCGATTGGCCCGGCCCGGGACCTAGCGGTTCTTGGGCGGCGTCACGCGCCCGCCCTTCTTCTTTTTCTTGGTCCCCTTGTTGACGTTGACCACGGGCCGGGGTGCTCCGCCCGCTTGGGACCCCGGCGCCAGGCCGGGGAACCCTTGAGCCAGTTCGGCGAGCTCGTCGCCCGAGGCGTCACCGCCCATCAGTTGGGACAGCATGTCGAAGTCGTCACCGGCCGCCGGCCCGCCGGCGGCCGCCTTGTCCGGCGCCACCGAGTCCGGCCGCCTGTTGGGCGAACTTCCGGGCGGCGCGGCCGGACATATTGGACATGTTCGGCATGCCGGGGAGGTTGGGCATGTTGCCCGACGCCATCCCCTTCATCATCTTCTGCATCTCTTTGAACTGCTTCAGCAACGCGTTGACGTCTTGCACGGTGGTGCCCGAGCCGCGGGCGACGCGGGAGCGGCGGGAGCCGTCCATCATCGACGTGTCGTTGCGCTCGCCCGGCGTCATGGAGCAGACGATCGCCTCGACCTTGGCGACCTCGCCGTCGTCGATCTGGCCGGCCGCCTCGCGCATCTCCTTGTTCATGCCGGGCATGAGGCGCATGAGGCCGCCGAGCGAGCCCATCTTCTTCACCTGGCGCAGTTGGGAGAGGAAGTCCTCGAGCGTGAACTGGCCCTGCATGAGGCGGGTGGCGCTCTTCGCCACCTCGTCGGTGTCCATGGTGCGCTCGGCCTGCTCGATGAGGCTCAGGACGTCGCCCATGCCGAGGATCCGTTCCGCCATGCGGTCGGGGTGGAACAGGTCGAAGTCGACGAGGCGCTCGCCCGTCGAGGCGAACGCGATCGGGCGCCCGACGATGCCCTTCACCGAGAGCGCGGCGCCGCCGCGGGCGTCGCCGTCGAGCTTGGTCAGGATCACGCCGGAGAGCTCGAGCGCATCGTGGAACGCCTTCGCGGTGGCGACGGCGTCCTGCCCGATCATGGCGTCGATGACGAGGAACGTGTAGTGCGGCTGGGTGGCGGCGGAGATGGACTTGATCTGCTCCATCATCTCGGCGTCGATCGTCAGCCGCCCCGCCGTGTCGATGATGCAGATGTCTCTGCCGAGACGCCGCGCTTCTTCCAACCCGGCCTGCGCGCAGCGGACGGGATCGGTCGGCTCCGAGAAGACGGTGACGCCCGCCTGTTCGCCGAGGACTCTGCAGCTGTTCGACGGCGGCGGGACGTTGGAGGTCGGCGCCGACGAGCAGCGGGTTGCGCCCCTGCTGCTTCCACCACTGCGCGAGCTTCGCCGAGTTCGTCGTCTTGCCCGACCCTTGGAGACCGGCCATCAGCACGACGGTCGGAGGCTTCGACGAGTAGGTGAGCTTGAGGCTCTCGCCGCCGAGGACGTTGACGAGCTCCTCGTGCACGGCCTTGATGACCTGCTGGCCCGGGCTCAGGCTCTTCGACAGCGCCTCGGTGCTGACGCGCAGCCGGATGCCGTCGCAGAAGCGGCGGGCGACACTCAGCTCGACGTCCGCATCGAGGAGCGCGGTGCGGATCTCCTTCAGCGCCTCGTCGAGGTCCTCCTCGCTGATCCGACCCTTGCCCCGGAGGCGGGTCGAGATGCGCTCGAGGCGGTCGGACAGGGCGTCGAACATGAGGTCTCAGGTTAGTGGGGCCGTTCTCGGGTCAGGGCTCCGGGTCAGGGGTCGCGCCGCGGTCCGTGGGTCGGTCCGGGGTCGGGTCGGGGGTCGGGTCCGGGCGGCGGGTCCGGACCCGTACGCTCGCCTGTTGTGAGCGTTGGCTCGGCCGCCGGGGCACTCCCCTTCGTCCCTTACGGAGATCTCGGGGGTGCGCCCCATGTGATCGTCGACGGGTCGCCGACCTCGGGCACCATCTTGTGTCTGTCGCACTGGCCGGGGATCGGCAGCCCACCGGAGTTCGCGGCGGACCTCTCGGCCGAGATGGCGTTCTTGTACGTGGACGGTGGCAGTGGTGCCGAGAGCGCGGCGGCGGTCTCGAACAACCACTTCGACCAGGACGGTCTGGTCGGCGTGTACGCCCTCTCCGCCCCGGCCGACGCCATGGCGCGCGCGCGCCTTCCTCGTCGAAGTGGCGCGGGCCGGAGACTTCGCCGTGACGTCGTCGCCTGAAGCGGCGCGCGTCTCCATGGTGCTCTCGGCGTATGCCGATCCGTTGCGCAGCCCGTTGCGGGACCTTCCGAGCGGCGACTACGACGCCTTGACCGCGGTCTTGTACTCGGAGTTGCTGGGCCGGCTGCCCGAGCTCTGCGATCATCCCGACCGCTGCCGCGACCTGTGGGGCGAAGAGGACGCGACCCTTCTTGCGTCGGAGCGGGCGATCACGTCAGGTGGCGTGGTGATCCGCGAGGTGCACGACCTCGACCTCGCGGTGATCGAGGTGCCCGAGTCGGCACCGGACGCAGGCGGACATCGCTTCGCCGGGTCGTGGGTGTCCGGCCTGCACCCGATGGCGATCCACAACGCCACGGATTGCGGCGCCCTGCTGAATGTGCGGGGACGACGCTACGAGTTCACCTATCGCTACGAGAGCTGGGTCCAATTCCGCAGCCGTCCCATCCGGCCCCGGGTCGACCTGGCCGGCTTGGCCGCGCGGCTCAGCGAGTGCGAAGCGGACGCCGGAGGGTCTTCGGTCTGGGTGGCCGAGCACGTCTCGAGCCTCACGCCCACGTTGGCACCGGCCGGGGGAGCCGAGAGCGTGCTCTCGGCCCACGTCGTGCGCGACCTCGTCGAGTCGCATCTGCGCCAGGCCCCGCCGGCGTGGGACCCCTACGAGGTCACGCGCTAGGTCCTCAGTGTCGTCGAGGTCCTCGGGGTTTTTGCGGTAGGTGCCCCGAAGCGGCGGTGACGACCGGCTACCGTCTGGCGCCATGCCCCACGTCTCTTTGCGTCTGCGTTCCAGCGCGCTCGTGGCCGTGCTCGGCCTCGGCGCCGCCCTCGGGCTCGCCGCCTGCAGCTCCTCTCCGTCGAACTCGGCCTCCAACACCACGACCACCTCGGGTGGGACCGGGACCGGCGTCGGCCCGACCACCACGGTGACGGCGCCCCCGGGCAGCCCGCTCAACGCGATCGGGGCAATCCCGGCCGCCGACCGCTCGCCCGCGGGCACGGCGGGGACGGCGCCGACGGTGACCGTGCCGTCGGGGAAGCCGCCCGACTCGCTCGAGAGCGCCGACCTGATCACCGGCACCGGCAAGGCCGCGGCGACCGGCGACTCGGTCACGGTCCAGTACGTGCTGGCGACCTACTCGAGCGGCAAGGTGATCCAGTCGTCGTGGACGAGCCAGCCCTTCACCTTCACCCTTGGGAAGGGCGAGGTCATCCCCGGGTGGGACAAGGGCGTCGTCGGCATGAAGGTCGGGGGGCGACGCGAGCTCATCATCCCGGCGAACCTCGGCTACGGGGCGCAGTCACCCGGAGCCGGCATCGCGCCGAACGACACGCTCGTCTTCGTGATCGACCTCCAGAAGATCGGCTGACGGGCTCGCCGGTCGGCTGAGGCTGGCAGGCTGGTCTCCGTGATGGAGATCGAGACCTGGATCGAGGCACTCCGCGCGGAGGGCGCCCGCATGACGGCGGCAGCACGCGTGCCACGTCGGCCGACGAACCCGTGCCGACCTGTCCCGGATGGGAGGCCCGTGACCTGATCCGCCACCAAGGCGGCGTGCACCGCTGGGCGACACGGTTCGTGGCCGAGGCGCTCACGGAGCCGGGTTCGCAGACGCTCGAGGAAGTGTCGGGCGGCTGGCCCGGCGACGAGGAGCTCGCGGACTGGTTCGAAGCGGGCTATCTGCGGCTGGTGACGACGTTGCAGGCGGCGCCGGTGGACCTCACATGCTGGACGTTCATGGCGGCGCCGTCACCGTTGGCATTTTGGAGCCGCCGGCAGGCGCACGAGACCGCGATCCATCGCGTGGACGCGGAGCTTGCCGCGGGCCGCACGGTGGCGCAGCTCTCGCCGTGCACACCGGCCTTCGCCGCCGACGGCGTCGACGAACTCGTGACCGGTTTCTGGCCCCGGCGTGCCGCGCCCGCGGGCGCCGAGGGGCCGGTCACGCTCGGCATCCACTGCACCGACGGGGGTGGCGCCTGGGTGGTGACCATGGGTCCCGGCGGCGTGCACACGTCGGCGGGTGCGGGCGAAGCGACGTCGACGTGCACCGTGCGCGGCCCCGCGGGCGACCTGTATTTCGCGTTGTGGAACCGCGGCCGGGTCGAGTCTCTGCAGCTCGAGGGCGACCGCAGCGTGCTGTCACAGTTCGGCAAGGCGCTGCAGGTGCGTTGGACGTGAGGGCCTGAGGCCGCTGGGCCGCCGGGTGACGGCGGTCAGGCTTCGGTCTTGTCGAGCGCGAGTTTTGAAGGGCTGTCCCTTTAACTGCGCGACCCCCAAGACGTTGTGGTTGAGGTGAGAGGAGATCAACTTGAACCCGGGCTGGGGTGCGGCCGTACGAATCAGGCACTTATGGGCTAGCCACGACCTGACCAACAACAGGCGCCGCACAGCATCGGACACGGCGTCGATGGGCAAGAGGACTGGTATCGGCGGTCACGGTGGCGTGTCGGGCCGCTTCCACGGCACGATGGACCGGTGGAAACCTCCAGTGGCCGGATCGAGGAAGGACCGCCGCGGCAGTCGATTGTGCTGGTCGGCGTCGATGGTTCCGAACCCTCATTGCGAGCGCTGCGATGGGCTGCCCATCATGCGCGTCTCACGGGAGCTGCCGTGGAAGTCGTCACTGCGTGGACCTTCCCAGAGCAGCCTGCACCGCTCGGGTTCGAAATAGATGTGCCTTTCCAAGAAGAGCTCATGGAAGAAGCCGAGGAGAAGCTCGCTCAGATCATCGCCGACGCCGTGCCCGAAGACCGCGACTATCGACTCACCCACAAGGTCGTGAGAGGGGCCGCTGCAGAGGTTCTTCTCGCTGAAGCCGATCATGCAGCATTGTTGGTCATCGGAAAGCGTGGCCGTGGGACCTTCGAGAAGCTGCTGTGGGGTTCTGTCAGCGAACGATGCGCGCGGCACGCACCTTGTCCCGTTGTGGTCGTACCGTGAATCGTCGTCAGAGTGCTCTCTTCACGAAGACGAACGGTGTCGCAAGACGCGGCGCCAGTTGACGAGCGGAAGAAGGCACACGATAGCGAGGAGCACGACCTGCAGAGCGATAGACCATGCCGAGCCGAAGAGCTGCCCCAGCACGTTGTCCAATTGCCGATCCGCGAGAACGGCCACACTCATATAGATGGAGTAGCTCACTAGTCGGCCGACGAAGAACGCCAAAGTGAACAAGGGGAGGTCCAGGTCCAGGAACCCAGCGGCAAGAAAGAGCTGAGCCGAAGGCAGTGGTGAGACCACAAAGATGGCGAAAATCGCAAAAACGCTGCCACGTTTCCGGCTCAGCACAGCTCGGGCATCTTCAAGATTGTCCCTCATCCTCCGAGGAAGCCACATCGAAAAGTGCCGTGCACCCAATGCGAGCAGATAGCGCCCACTCGCCGCCGCCACTGCCCCGATCACGACCAGGGCCACCGGATTGAGGTGCCAGTGCAGTCGGGTGAACACAAGGACGGCCCAAGTGGGCGGCCCGAACGCGGGCAGGAGGTTGACGCCAAACACGATCGCGAACACGGCGAGGTACGACACGGGTCGACAATAGGCATTGTGTCGGCATCAGAGGTTCGGCGCCGACGTGCGCCCCCATCACCCCGTCGGTCCTGGGCTTCCGATCGAACCCTCGTGCGGAGCAGAGTCTCGCCAATGTCGGATGCCCTCCGAGAGGGCGAAGCCGGCCACTGCGAGGGCTGCAAGGGCGTCCGTCCACCACCAGCCGAGCGCCTCGTTTAGTACCAGTGCCACGAGCACGCTCGCTGCGAGACACCCATCGAGGAGTGTCAAGGCCGACTCGGCGAGCAACGTCTCACTCGACATCTGCTGCGCAGTCCTCCGCTTGAACAGCGACAGGCCGAACATGATGCACGCCGTCAGTCCCATGAAGGCGATCCCGAATTGCGAGTGTTCGGGCCGAGTCCTCATAGCGAGCCCTCGTACGCTGGCAACGCACAGGAACGCGGCAAGCACCCAGAACGCCGCCGAAATCAAGCGCAGTGATCGGTGGATTCTCCGGTCGCCCGGATCGACGCGCCTGTCGCCCAGGTTCCAGATCACGACACTCGAAGCAAAGATCTCGACAACCGAGTCGAGACCGAACGCCACCAGCGCCAAAGATCTCGCTTCGATCCCCAACGTGACCGTAACGAGAACCTCCATGACGTTCCACCCGTTGGTGGCCCACTCGAGCCGGATGCCTCGCCTCCGCAGGCGTTCGGTTCGGCTTGAGTTCATTCTGCAAATGAGACCACGTTCCTGGCCTGACTGGCGGAGCTAACCGGCAGTTTGGGCATCCCGATTCGCCGGGCTGGGGTGCCACAGTCCGGCACTTCGGGGATACCCTCCTGGTTTCCGAGATCGCCGTAAGCCAAGTGTCCGGGTAGTCCTCGGAAGCGACGAACTGGCTCTTCACCCACGCTCGGCTCGCTGAGCCCAGCGTTGTGGATGACGCAAGCGGGAGACCCGCTTAGCGATCGGACTCCAGTCTGCGAGGATCAGAACCCGTTGTGATGAAGCGGTGGATGGCCTCGTTGGCGTGGTCCTGAAACGACGGGTTGGCAAGGTCGGGGAGGAAGTCTGCTTGGTTGACCATGGGACCTATAAGCGTGTTGGCCGCGCTGGCGTAGAACACGCCGCTCGACAGGGTCGGATCGGTGACGCCGTCGACCAGTCGCTTCGCGCCCACGGGAAGTTTGTGGGAGAGACGCAGGGTGGGCAGGATGTATTTGGCTCCGATGCGCATCGGCAATGGGAGATCACTGGCTGCTTGGGTGCCGGTGGTGTTGCCGGGGCTCACGGTGATGAAGCGGCGGTCGGGGTGTTGGCGGGCCAGGTAGGCCATCCACAGGGCGCCAATGTACTTGGCCTGCCCGAAAGCCATGTTGAAGTCCGCCTTTTTGCCGGCGAAATAGCTGCCGTCGATCATGCTGGCGAACTCGTCGGCGGAGTGTGAGACGAACGTTGGCGGCTTCATCCGCAACTTCGGGACCCCCCTGACTGCTTCACTTCCGACGAAGACCGCAACCTCCCCAAGCCGATCCTCTTTCAGGAGCCCTTCGAGCAGCACGACATGGCCAAGGACGTTCGTCGCGAACCCGGTGGTGACCCCGTCAGCGGTCAATTCGAACGCCTGCGGGCCAATGACACCAGCGTTCATGACCAGCGCGTCGACGGATCCGTTGATCGCGTCAAGGCCGGTGCGGACCGAATCCAGGTCGGCGACGTCCATGAGAACGATGTCGAAGATGTGCCGGCCGGTCACCTCTTCGAGATCGACCTTTGCCGTTATCGCCCGATCTCTGTTTCGGCACGCCAGGTAGATCCGCTCCATCTCGGGACGTAGTGCCAGTTGCCGGGCCACCTCCTTGCCGAGTCCAACGTTGGCGCCCGTGATGAGTGCTGTCTTTTCTGGGAGTGTGCTCATTGGGAGTCCCTCTCATCCTCGGTGGGCGTAGGGAGGCCGTCGAGCAAGCTGAAGCGGGCATCCATCGCGACGCTTCGGACATCGATCAGCTGCTGATACTCAGGCGAGTTGTACCACTTGAGAACCGTCTCACGGTCGGGAAACCGCATGAGTGCTCCTGAAGTGAGCGAGCCGTCGCCGTGCAGGACTTCCCAGTCGCTGTTGGCGAGAGGCTCGCCTCCGTGCTCTTTGGCCGTCTTCCCAGCAAATGCGGCGTATTTCTCACGGTACATTTCCGGGACCTTGACCGTGAATTCGACAATCACGTATGCGCTCATGTGGATACTCCTTCGTATTTGGTTGTTCGTTGTGAGCTGTGTTCTAGGACTTCACTCGTAAACGTCGACGCCGACAGGCGCTACGTTGCTGATCGGCCTCCGTCGACCGCAAGAGTGACGCCGTGAACGAAGCTCGCATCATCACTGGCGAGGAAGACGATCGCCGCAGCAAGTTCCTCGGGCGCAGCGACGCGACCTGCTGGTGCCAGTGCTGCGTGCGCATTCACAATCTCGGCGGGGGCTGCTTCCATCATGCGGGTGCGCGTCGGGCCGGGGGCAACGGCGTTGACCCGAACACCACTCGGGCCGTATTCGGCGGCCCAGGTCTTCGTCAACAGTTCGAGAGCGGCTCGGCTGGCGCCATACAAAGCCATGCCGGCCTGTCCAAAACTCGCGACCATCGTGGAGATGTTGACGATCGAACCCCATCCGCGTTCGGCCATGGCTGGTGCCAGGGCCGCGACGAGGAAGAACGGAACCTTGACGTTCAGTGCAAAGGTCTCGTCGAACTCTGCTTCGGTGGCTGCGTTGCTTGGTCCGAGCAAGGCCACGCCAGCGTTGTTGATGAGGATGTCGACGTGACCGTCGCCTGCCTCAGTGGCCCACTCGACCAGGTCCTGGGCCGATTCCAGATCGCTCAACGTAGTGAGACGGAACGTCGCGCTACCGCCGCTGCCTTCGACCTCGGCGACGACCTCTTTGGCTCGTTGTTCGTTGCGTCCCACCACCAGTACGTGAGCGCCGCGGGCGGCCAAGGCAATGGCCGTCGCCTTGCCGATCCCGCTCGTCGAGCCCGTCACCAGAGCTGTCTTGCCTGTTAGGTCAGTCATGCGCTGTGTTGTCCTCTCGCTCCAAACTGGGTTCTGTGACTCACTCTGACAGTTCGGAACTGGGTTGTCAAACTCAGAATTCTGTTAACATCGGTGCATGGTCAACGAGACGAGTGACCGGCCGAGGCTCACCCCCAAGGGAGCACACGTCCGGGCACGAATAGTGGAGGAGGCCGCCGCCCTGATCCATGAACGCGGGGTCGCGGGCACCACCTTGAAAGACGTCGAGGTGGCGGCGGAAGTCAGTGGCTCTCAGATGTACCACTACTTCCCCGACAAGGACGAACTCGTGCAGGCAGTCATCGACTACCAAGCCGAGACCATCGTCGATCGCCAGCGGCAGGCGTTCAGCAGCGCGAACGGAGTCGAAGCCTGGCGGAACATGGTGATCACCGCAGCGAAGCGCACCAAAGCAAAGGGGGGCTGCCAACTTGGCTCGCTCGTTGGTCAACTCGCCGAGAGTGACCCCGAGGCCCGAGCGCTCATAGCGGCAGGGTTCGATCAGTGGGCCGCCGCAATCGGCGATGGACTCAGATCCCTTCATGCCGACGGGATACTCCCGTCAGACATCGACCCGGACGACCTCGCTATCACCTTGCTTGCCACGCTCCAAGGAGGACTTCTCCTCGCCCAGGTGCAACGGAGTACCCGCCCGTTCGAGACTGCGGTCAATACCCTCCTCGCCCTTGCCATCGGCAGATGAGCCCAAGCCGGGTTCGTTCACAGCCCTCGCCGAGGTCGGCTCAGGGCCCTTGGATGAAGCATGTGCATCCACACGATGCGTTAGCGGACCTGCTGCGGTTCGTGATCCGGGACACCTCGTTGCGCCCAGTGGGTTGCTCAGGTCTGACTTTCCGTGAGTTCATTCAGCCGACCTTGAATCCTCGCGCCTCTCGGACTTGGACCGGCCTCGTCAAGACGGACAGGATTTCGTGACAGCTCCTCGCGTGGGGCGAGACGTTCCAGCTCGACCTCGACGGGACGGCATTTACCGGCCGCTACATCGAGGTAGATCCCCCGCACCGCATGCTGCTCAGATGGGACCGTCAAGGAACGGACACAGCGACGCCTTCATTCATCGAGATCACGCTCACCCCGACGCATGACGGCACAAATGTGAGGGTGCAATTCTCCGGCCTAAGTGGGGAGGATGCCGCTTTCTATCCGCAACTCTGGGCGCGTCACCTTGACCGAATCGCAGCTGCCTTGGCTGGCGCCGAACCCGCGCACGGCAACTGAGTCGGAATCCGCCTGCTCCGACTTCGATCCCCAAGTCCACCACTGGAGTCGCGACGTGACCGGAGCAGACGACACTAAGACAGCAAGGGTCGCATTACGCGCACCAATCAAAACCTCGGCGATCACGGCCACCGTTAGCAGCAGATTCCAAGCCACCTGGAGTGCCGCAATTTGCGGTCCGCCGAGCCAGAGGGGCCGAAGACCCTCCGGGCATAGTCGTCCATTGCGGTGGATCGCAGGGGTGGCGGCACAGGTCTGAGGGACCCATTTGTAGGGTGCCCCATAACGCCGGGACGAAGCTACCCACCCCTGACGGCTCGTCAATGCCTTGACGCGGAGTGAGCCCCGCGCCAACGGACGGGGCCACTCCGAACCACCTCGTCGTGACTGACGTAGGGGTTGCTTCACTTATGCCCAAACGGGAGCCGTCAATGCTCTATCCGTAGGGCTGCTGGCGACCCAGGGATTGCCCCGGTTCGCGGGGCTCGGGTAACACCCTGGGTCTGGTTCGCCGATTCGACGCCAAAGGGACAGCGGCGCAACGATGAGCGACGTGGGCGGACCACCGAGCGCCGAGGAAGTCGTGCATGACTTCATGGCAGCATTCACGGAGGCGTGGCCGACGGGCGACGCCACCACGCTCCGCCGGTTCTTCAGCGAGGACGCAGAGTATCGCAACGGCCCGGTCGAACCAGTCCTTGGACGAGAAGCCATCGTGGCCGACCTGGCCCGGATGATGGGCCTGGGTGGCGAGGTGGACGCCGACATTCATCACCTACTGTGTGATGGGACAATTGTGATAACCGAAAGGGTCGATTACGTAAGGTTGAGCGGCAAGACGGCGGCCTTGGCGATTGCCGGTGTCTTTGAAGTTCACGACGGAGTCATCACCGGCTGGCGTGACTACTTCGATCCCAACGAGTTCGTGGCACAGCTATCCACCGACTGACTAGAGGCACCGATACCGAGCGTGGTCTGGGTAGCCCAGTCCGCCGGATATGACGCCATCGGATTGCCGAGATAGACGGTCTCCAAGGGACACTTCAGCCCGTCGGTTTCGTGGTGTCCAAGCGCATGCTGTGCTGCAGCTTGTCCAAGGCCTGAGTCGGGAACCAGTGCTGATATTCGTCTTTGGTGACCGCCGCATTGGGGGGAAGAGCGTCGGCAAGCGCTGAATGGATCGCACCGGTCATGCGCTTTCCTCCTACCACGACGGGGACTCCCCTTACCCCGTAAAAGTTGCCCGATCGATGAGCGAACGCAAACGTTCTGCGCACGACAGGCCCGAGTTTGTCGATCGCGTTCAGGTGCACAACATGGTTATGACGAGATCTCGTTGCCCAGCTCTTCAGACTGGAACTCGAGGAGCCGTCTCGCCAATAGGCTGAAAAGAGGAACCTCTTGTCGGTGACGAGGAGGACAATTTCTTTGTTCTGCCCGGGCGTCAGGGTCTCGCCGAGCCACTCTCCGTGCCTATCGAGGATTGCGATTCTTCCGAAATAGGCAAGACACCTAGGTTGCTCGTCCGGTTCGAGATCTTGAGCAATCTGATTCAGCGGTGCGATTCCCCCAAGGAACCACGAACGCCGAACCCCCGAACTTCTTGCCAGCGGTATTAGGTCCCTCCCATTGATCATCGGCCGCTATTTTGCCCGCGAACCTCTACATCACAAGGTCCTAAAGCGGGATTCGGCTCCTCGTCGGGTTGTCTCAGTTGCGTCCCCGTACGCTGCCGGGAGAGAGCGCTGATCGGGAGGGGTTTATCAGCACCGGCTACGGACCCAAGGCCAGTGCCGTCACACAAATGCCCACGAGCGTGGCGAGCGCGATGGCACAGTAGGACCATCGGACCCACCGGCGTCGGGATGCGAAGCCAACTAGTAGAAACTCCCACCAGCGACCCCGCTCCTCGTCGCTCATCTCGTCGCCGGCCTGACGGTCCACCCCCATTTCCGGCATGCCGTCATGTTTCAGCGGTTCGACATTGCCGCAATACTTTTCAGCTCGCCGGGAGTAGCCCCATACGCCGGGACGAGGTCGTGGTCGGTGGGTAGCATTGGAACGTGGAGCCTGGTCCAGACCGGGAGAAGTGTTCCCGAGAGCTCACGATGAAACAGGGGCACATGGCAGGTTTCATACTCACCTCTGCGCCGAGTCGGCTGGGCATGATGGAGCGCACCGGTGCGCAGAATGTGGTGCGGGTTGGAGAACCGCTCCGATGCGTCCCGTCGTATAACGGTCTCCACTCCGGGTATCCCAGATCGCCGGGTGTGGGACGAGGAACTCGATTTAGAGGTTCTTCTTCATTTGGATTGACGTGGCTGTGTAACCCATCGACTCATACAGCTGCCGCGCAACCTGATTGTGCCCGAACACGTTGAGTCCCAGCTCTGTAGCGCCCCGCAAGCGAGCTTCGGCCTCAGCGAGCTCCATGGCCGCTCGTCCGTACCCCCTACCCCGATGGGCCTCTTCAACCCGCACGTCCCAGACCCAGAAAGCCTCGGGGTGGTCAGCTTGTTGGGGCCCGATCCAGAGCGTGCCGACGGCCGTGCCGTCATCAGCTAGGACTCGGAAGAGGAGCTGGCCTGCGGCCGGATTTCCGTCTGGAAACAGCTCCTGCGATTGTTCGAGGGCAATCCGTCGGGCGACATCTGGCCGCTCCCCTGATCTCACCCTTTCTTCGACGTATCGCTTGACGTCCCCTTCGATGAACTCCGAGAGCTCCTCGCGTGTGAGCGGTCGCAGACTTGCGGACACGGCTCAAATCTAAGGCCCTGACGTATCCCAGTACGCCGGGTAGGTGACCTTCTGGTGTGGGCTGCGAGGCGGGTTCCTGGGTATCCATTCTGGACGGCGAACTGATTCAGGAGGCCATTGCCATGATTGATGAGCAAAAGACGGATCACAAAGAGACTTCTGTCTGCGGCGTGAAGCCGGATCCCGAGAGGGTCGAAAGTCGAGCCGAAGGTAGACCCCCCGAGGAAAGGTCGAGCGACGACCCAAGGACACAGGCGGAAGTGGTGCTGGAAGAGTCTGAAGAACGTATCGAACAAAGAGCAGCGCAGTCGGAACCAGACAAGCCATAGCCCCGAACGCCGGTCCCGGGATACATAGGTGTGGCGGATCAATCACATCGACCTAGGGAGGGACGTTTCACAGGGCCCTAGAACTGCACCGTTTGCGCCTGTGCGAGAAGCTCTGACTTGTCGGCCGGCAGGATGTACCGGTTGGCGATGGCCTTGTTGATGTTGGCCTTGTAGAGCGTCAAGTAGTGAGTCTTGGTGCCGTACAGGTGGGCCAGCTTGGTTGTTGTGAACGGCAGAGTCTGACCGAAGAGCGAGCAAATGGTGCTGGTTCCCTTGGGCACGGAACCCGTCAGAGTTGAGACGGGCACATCGACGGCCGGCGTGCGCACGCCACCGATGACGTTGCCGTAGCTGTCGACGGCCAGCACGGTCGGATGCAGCGAAGTGAGCTTGAACCGCCTGGGCGTCGGCGGCTGCGTGCCGCTGACCACCCAACGGACGAAGTCGGCGAATGCGGCCTGCACCACCGTGTGCTGGGGCCCGGAGTTGATCTGGGTGGTGCACCCGAGCAGTGATTCGGGCGCCGATCCCAGGACATAGTTGTCGGCGTGCGAGGTGCCAGCCACCTCCCATGTATGGATGTAGCGCGTGTTGGGTTGCTGCGCTGGCGCGTAACCGAGGGCCACCATGTCGGTCTGGGTCTCGAACATGAACACTGGCACCATTAGGTCAGTGCGGATGCGCTGCGCTCCTGAAAGGGAAGTCTTGGCGACGGAGGAGCCGCTTAGCGGAGCGCCGCTGCCACCGCGACTGTGGATGAAGATGCCCTGAAAAGTGTGACTGACGGGCTGGAAGGCATTGGCGAAGGTGGTCATGTAGAAGGCCGACTGGGATTCACCCACGGCCACGATGTGCTTCAGGTGCAACGGACCGAGGACTTCGGTGTGCCCGCGGCGTATGCCCAGGCCAATCTGGTCGAACATGTCGAGCGCGTACTGGTCACCTGGGTGGTGAAGGCTGCTGTAGCGGGCGGGGTTCTCCTGCACGAGGCCGTTCCCGGTGTTTTGGCCCTGCGCCTGGACCGCTCCCAGGATCGGGGTGCCGCCCTCTACTCCCTGATACTGCGCCGAGACTCCGACCCAGGCGTCCCCGGCGGCCATGAGGCTCGGGTTGAGGTAGTCCCAGTCGGGACTCGACTCGCCCGCTGAAACGTTGAGCCACTCCACGACGACCGTGCCACTGAAGTGGCTGGGGTCGACGGGACTGCGCACGAGGATCCGCGTCTTGTACGGAGCGGAGGTCGTTGGTTCGATGGTCCACTTGCCGTTGCTCGGGGTGGCCGTGGCCTTGAAGGCGTGCGCAGTGCCCGAAGCGAAGAACTCCTGCTGGGTGTAGCCGTTGGCCGCCAGTTCGAGGGTGTGGCCGGAAACCGGGTTCTGGATCGCGCCGGAGTCAGCAGGGGGATTGGTGAACTCGGCCTGCTCGTTGTACAGCGTGGCCACGGCCAGCTCGGAGGCGCCGACCGCCGAAGGAACCGCGGTCAGGCCGGCGAGGGCATTGGCCGGGAGGCTCAGTACGAGCGCGGCGCCGAGAGCAACAATGGCGCGTCGGGGTCGGGACTGAGGATGGCGGGTCATAGGCGTGAATCTACGCAAACTGCCGGGACAGCGCCTGTACGTCGTGGGTTCTGCGCTATGACCAATATTCTCGACTCTGCCCTCTCACGCCGGATATGTGCGCCATATTCGAGAGCCGACAGAATGGACAACATGGAATGGGTCCCGCCGAAGCCGCGACTGCAAGGTGGTCGCGTAGCTCTGCGTCCGTTCCGGGCGAGCGATGCTGCCGCTGTCGCCTCGGCATGTCGGGACCCAGACATCCTCCGTTTCACCTTTATGAGAGATGGACTCACTGAAGCAGAGGCTGGCGAGTGGATTGACACCGCCAACGAGCGGTGGCCAATGGGCCATCCTCGTTTCGGCGTGGTCGATGCACACGACGATCATCTCCTGGGGCAGGTGGGACTGAACTTCAATCCTCGACACGTGAGCGCCGAGGCGTACTACTGGGTTGTTGCCTCAGAGCGTGGCCGAGGCATTGCTTCCCGAGCACTCAGCCTCCTCGTTGACTGGGGGTTCTCAAAAGGCATTGAGCGCGTCTTCTTGGTAATCCACCCCGAGAACAAAGCATCGAACCGGCTGGCGGCGACGCTGGGGTTCACGCGAGAAGGGGTATTGCGTTCGTATGAACCGATCAAGGGTGACCGTCCAGACCTCGTGTCGTGGTCGCTTCTTCCGAGTGACCCGCGCCCTTGGAGGTAGGCCGAGCCCAGTGCCTCCGACAGAGCGGAATGTGCCGGACATCGAGCACTCCGCCCGTGGTTAGGGGTATCACAGAACGCCGGGACCGTGGACGCTTCGGCACAGCGGGCGCAGCGCGACCGGCCTCTAGATAACAGGGTCCACGATTGCTTCAAGTCGGCGCTCAAGAATCTCCTGCACGGTTTCGGAAGGAGTCTGGGCGGACGTGTCGAGCCATAGCCCAGCTTGCGGCGTTGCCTCAAGCATCTCATCGAGATCGTGGATACTTACCTCGCCTTGTCGATAAGCAACCTTTCCCAGGGTCGCTCGTCGAGCCTCGTCACGCTGTTGGACCACCGCCACAGTCGGACGAAGGACGACGAGATGCCGTGGCCGAACAGTCACCCGGCGCAGCCACGTGAATACGTCTTCGCCATAGAGATTGTCCTGAACAACCGCTGTGAATCCGGCGTCGCAATACTCATTCGCGGCTAGCGCAGACAGCCGGTATCGCAGATCAAGAAGCCTTCGTGCCTCGTCTGAATCCCCACTCGAGGGATGCACCCAGCCAGTGACGGCCCATCGGTAGAACTGACCGCCGCGTATGTGCACGCCCCGCTCGAACTGACGTGCGAGCAGGTCTGCCACGGTCGATTTTCCCGAAGCCTGCACTCCGACAACAAGCCAGGCCCCTTCCGTCACTCGATCAGTCTTGCAAATGGCGCTGGCTGGAGATGTACAGATTTCAACTGCCCCGGTCCGCCGGCTATGCGCAGGACTAGGGCTCAGCCGCGCGCGTCGCCCACCAGATAACAAGATTGCGAGCGAGTTCCCCTTCCCTTTCGGGATCCGACCGCATTCCGAAGTGTCCTTCAACTTCGCCCACTATCCAACTGCGAATTATCTGTTCGTCGGTTCCGTCATAAAGCTGGTTCATCAGAGGGCTAATCATGCAGTCGTATTCGTCTGATGCCTCAGGCGTCCACGCAACACCGATCGGATCCCAGTCCATCAGGATGCCGCGCAGCTGATTTCGGGCTTCTCGAGTGCGGTACTTATTCCTCGGATCTCCCGGATCATTCAGGTCAGCAGGGCCCACCGGGACATTTTGGCTCAGCCGATCTGCTCCAGCGAGGGTGCCCCAGTACGCCGGTCTGGGGTGCCTTATCGAAGACGTCTGGCCAATGAGCCGAGTCCGCCACCCAGCAAGAGAAAGAGAGTCATAGGCGGAACGCAAAGGGCCGTGACGAACATCGCTCCGATCCCCAAACCGTGATCATCTTGGCCCGAGGTTTCCGTCGCTCCGAAGGAAACAAAGATCACGATGCCGAGTGCAACAGTCCCGACCAAGATGCACCACCCTAGGTATCGCCACGCCTTTCGGTGCCCTAGGAGAACCCCGAGGGTCACTGTGGCAAGGACGGCGATGCCACCGAAGATCGACGCCAGGATCGTGACCTCGGTCGCCTGGGCACGATGGACTGCCGCTCCTTCGAGAACGGGAACCCACAGCACGAGCGCCACAGCCCACGGAATCCACATCCACCGCAGCCAGATCGGAATCCTCCTGAGCTTCGATGCCAAGGTTGTGTCACGTGGGCGGGATATCGCTGTGCCGGGAGGGAGAACATGCCATCGAGCGGCATCGCTGTCCCAGTACCACTGCCCATCACCGCTAACCGGGCACCATGACCGACCGTCCCAGTGCCATGAGGCATCCGGCCTCGAAGCGAACGGCACAATCATAGCCATACCTAATCAGCACTCAGGCTTGGCCGTCATGGGCCGTTCGGCCTAACGAACGGCGACGTCGGCTCATCCTTTAGGTGGATGCCCCCGAACGCCGGGACTGGGTCATGAGATGACTGCTCGGATCCGGCATTTCTGAGCGATCTGGCCCGCGATACTTGCCGACATGGAATCGAGCCCACGGCGAAAGGTGCCCTATTACCGAGAGGACCTGGCCCTCATCCATCATTTGGGCTTTGGGTTCCACGCCGATGCCTGTGCACCAGGAATCCTCAGGCTTCTTGAGCCTGTGCGACAGCGCGATGGGTTGGTCATCGAGATCGGCTGCGGGAGTGGGCTGCTCACTGCCTACCTGGTTGAAGGCGGGCTCAGGGTGATGGCCACTGATGCGTCGGAGGCGATGCTCAACCTCGCCAAAGCCCACGCATCGGGGGCGACAGAGTTGCGGCGCTTGACCCTGCCCGACGACCCGATTCCCCTTGCCGACGCGATCGTTGGGGTCGGGCACGCACTGAACTATCTCGACGGCGAATCGCAGGTCGAAACCGCACTTGTCGCGATCGCGACGTCGCTCCGACCCGGCGGCATCATGGCGATCGACCTTTGCGATCTGGAGTGGGGAACACTACGCGTTAGCCAACCGCCCAGAGTGTGGCGGACGGATGACTGGGTGTTAATAACGGAGGTCTCCGTGCCCGAACCGAATCGCTTTGTGCGGATCATGACCACCTTCGTCCGGCAGGATGACGGGACCTGGCGACGAGATGACGAGCGCCACGACAACGTTCTCATCGATACATCCAAGGTGCCCCGGCTGCTCGCGCACCACGGGGTCGAGGCGACCCTGTCGGCGTCGTTCGGAGACGAACCGCTGTTGGCTGGCCTCGTGACTGTCGTTGGTCGGAAGGCCGCATAGCCAGAGAAGTAACCGACCAGGAAATGCCGATACAGAGAGCGCCGGTTGGCTTACTGGGTCGCACATAAACCCGGCTCGGAGTCATTATCGGAGGCAGGCAACCGTTTGATCTACTGGGGCGGAGTCGGAGTGACGCCTTCCAAGTTCGACAGCACTTGGCTCCTATTGGCGACAAAGAGCAACAAATCAATTGCTCCTCCCTTGATCTCGGGACCTGACCCCTTCGTCCAGTCACAATCCGTGGCGGTTAGCCGGTGTCCGCGATGGGGTGCAGCGTGAAAGGCGAGTCGCCCCAGCTTCCAGTACGCGTCAAGGACGGTTGTGGCATCCGTGGGCGAGGCCTGCACCTCGGCACCAACGGGGCGCAGCGCGTCAGAACCGTGGACCAGGACCTCACCCAATGCCACCGCGGGCGGAGATCCAAGGGCGTGGAAGCGGCCGTCTGCGGAGGCCCGGAGCCGTTCACAGAGCTCTGGCACGGGTGCGTCTCCGAGGCGCCTCGCCGATCGACTCAGGGCGCGGTCAGGTCGTAGGCCTCCTCGGACCATGTCCGCACCCATCGAAAGCTGACTCGCTTCTGCGAGGTGGACAAGATGTCCGAGGACATCACGAACCCGCCATCCGTCGCACCAGGACGCTGCGTTCCACGCAGTCTCGTCGAGTGCCTCGATCTGGTCTGCCAACTTGAGACGTTGACTTCGTAGTTCCGTCCACAGCCGTGCAGCGTCCATAGAGAGAAGTTTTCCAAGTCGTCAACGTTTGCGTCCAGACGGGGGGCATCCCAGACCGCCGGACCGGGGCGCCACCCTGTGGCACAAGGGGTAGTAGTCGGACCTCGGGCAAGATGTGAACGTGGGGCGACCGGACGACATCAGGCTCTCGTTCAATGAAGCCCCGGAGATCTACGACAGGGTGCGGCCCTCGTATCCCCCGGACCTATTCGACACGCTGTTCCGGATGCTGCCATCCCAGCCGGAGATCGTGGAGGTCGGTCCGGGAACAGGCCAGGCTACGAAGGATCTGCTTGCCCGAGGAGCATCGATACTCGCCATAGAAATCGGTCAGGCAACGGCCGCCAAGTTGCGCTCGAACCTACCTTCGGATCGGCTACGTGTCAGCGTCGGTGACTTCGAGGTGATCGAGATCGTAGGCGGTCAGGCTGATGCCGTGTTCTCCGCCACCGCCTACCACTGGATCTCTCCGAAATCGCAGACCGATCGCCCTGCGGCGATCCTGCGGCCGGGCGGCCTCATGGCGATCGTCGACCTAATCCAAATCGACTCGCCCGATGATGCGGGCTTCTTCGCCGCTGCCCAGTCGATCTACGAACGATTTGGACAGGGCCACACAGGACCTCCGGCACCTAATCGTAGGAGTGTCGATCCGGCAATCCGCGCAATGCTGGACGTGGATCCTCGTTTCGAATCCGTTGCCGTTCGTGGGTACGACTGGGACCAGACGTATAGCGCCTCTGAGTACCGGGACCTGATGCTCTCGTACTCCGGCACCCAGATGATGAGGGAGTCAGACCGCTTAGGTCTGCTCGATGAAATTGAGTCCTTCATAAGGAGCGATTTCGGCGGCGTCGTCACGAGGCCGCTCGTCGTGACGCTCACGACCGCCACACTCACTTAACGCCGACCCGCTACTCAGACCCTGCCCCCGTTCGCCGGTTCAGGGCGAGGGGGTCGAGGTCTCGTATCCGCACTCCCATCCAACATCTTGTGGGTCGCGCAGTTACAGGGACAGCCCTTCGATGCGTTGGGGTGACGGCGAGCGGCGGCCGAACAGCCAATAGGTGACGGATCCCGAGGTGTTGAGCAGGGAGGCCAGTCGCCACATGCGTTTCTTGCCCCGCACGGCGTCGGGCGGGCGCTTGCTCAGGTCGCGCCAGGTCAGGCTCAGCATGATCACGTGGATCACGAGGGCCACGGTCAGGATCCGCTTCTGCTTCTCGGTCATCGGGCTCGCCTCCTCGATCGGGTCGTCGTGTGCGACGCCGTCGGCCCGGGCGGTTCAGTCGCCTGCGAGCAGCGCGTCGACGAATTCGTCGGGGTCGAAGTCCACGAGATCGTCGGGGCCCTCCCCCAGCCCGACCAGCTTGACCGGCAAGCCGAGCTCGCGCTGGACGGCGATGACGATGCCTCCCTTGGCGGTGCCGTCGAGCTTCGTGAGCACGATGCCGGTCACCTCGACGGCCTCGGTGAACTGGCGGGCCTGCGACGAGCGCGTTCTGGCCGGTGGTGGCATCGAGCACGAGCAGGACCTCGGTGACGTTGCCCGGGTCGCGGTCGGCCACCCGCCGGATCTTCTTCAGCTCCTCGACCAGGTTGGTCTTCGTGTGCAGGCGGCCGGCGGTGTCGGCGAGCACGAGGTCGTTGCCGCGGGCGGCGGCGCGCTGCACGGCGTCGAACACGATGGCGGAGGGGTCGCCGCCCTCGGCACCGCGCACGATCTCGGTGCCGGTGCGCTCCGCCCACATGGCGAGCTGGTCGGCCGCGGCGGCCCGGAAGGTGTCGCCGGCGGCGAGGAGGACCGAGCGGCCGTCGGCGGTCTGGCTGCGGGCCAGCTTGCCGATCGTCGTGGTCTTGCCCACGCCGTTCACGCCGACGATGAGCCAGACGTCGGGCGCACCGTCCTTGCCGTCGAAGCGCAGGGCGCGGGTGTCGGCCGTCTCGAGCAGCTCGCGGATGGATTGGCCGAGCGCGGCGAGCAGGTCGTCGCCGCTGCGGACCTCCTTGGACTCGACCTTGGCGCGCAGGTCGGCCAGCAGCGCGTCGGCCGTGGCGACACCGACGTCGGCCCGGATGAGCGCCTCTTCGAGCGAGTCCCACGTTGCGGCATCGATGCGGCCGGCCCGGAGCGCGGCAACCGCGCCGCCGAACAGGCCGCGCACGCCGCCGAGGCGGCTGCGATACGTCGCAGGCGGGGCCTCGGGTTCGGCGACTGCGGGCGCCGGCTCGGCTACGGGCTCGGCTGCGGGCTCGGCGACGGCGCTGGGCGGTGCGGCGGGAGCCGACGGCGCCGGCGTGGTCGCAGGCTTGGTCGGTGGACGGCGTCGGCGGCGCGGTCGGCGCCGCCGACTCCGGTCCGGCGGTACCACGGCCACGCCGCCGTGACCGGGCCAGGGAGACCGACCCGGCGGCCACCGCCAACACGATCACGACGACGGCGATGATGATGTACGTCCCCACCATCGACGCCAGCAGCACGCTCGTCACGCCGGCGACGGCTCCTTGTCCGACTCCTTGTCCTTCGCCACCCGCTGGCTCACGACCTGTGACGAGCCGCCGGGCGCCATCGTCACGCCGTAGAGCGCGTCGCCCGTCTCCATCGTGCGCTTCTGGTGGCTCACGATGAGCAGTTGCGCCTCGTCGCGGAACTCGTGCACGAGGGCGAGGAAGCGGGACAGGTTGACGTCATCGAGCGCGGCCTCGACCTCGTCCATCATGTAGAAGGGCGAGGGGCGGCTGCGGAAGACGGCGAAGAGGAACGCCAGCGCGGCCATCGAGCGCTCGCCACCAGACAGGAGCGACACGCGGCGGACGTTGCGGCCGGCCGGTCGGACCTCGATCTCGACGCCCGTGTTCAGCAAGTCGTCGGGCTCCACGAGCGACAGGCGGCCGGTGCCGCCGGGGAACAGCATCGCGATCAGCGCGGAGAAGTGCTCGTTGACGTCGGCCGCGGCGGCGGCGAACGACGTCATGATCTCGTGGTCGAGCGTCCGCACGACCTCGTGGAGCTCGCGGCGCGCGCCCCGCACGTCGTCGACCTGTGCCTCGAGCTCCTTGTGGCGCTCCTCGAGCTGTGAGAGCTCCTCGAGCGCGAGCGGGTTGACCGGGCCGAGCGCGACGAGCTTTCGCTCGAGCTCGTCGCCGTGCTGCTGGAGCGTCGTGTCGGCGGGCGCCTCGGGCTCGGGGAGGCCGACGAGGTCTTCGGGGCGCGCGCCCAGGTCGCGGTGGATGTGCTCGGTGAGCGACTCGGTGCGCAGGTCGACCTCGTTGGCCTCGAGGTCGAGGGCTCGCGTGCGGTTGCGGACCGCATCGAGGCGCTGATCGGTGGTGTGGCGGTCCTGACGGAGCTGCTCGAGCTTCTCGCCGCCGGCGCGGACCGCGTCGACCTGGTCCTGGTAGTCGTGGCGCAGCGAGTCGAAGACCTCGTCGAGCCGTTGCTGCTCTGCGACGACGAGCTCTTCGAGGCGGCGCAGCGCCGTGCCCTCGGCCTCGAGCCGCTCGCGTCGTGCCGCCGCACTGGCGCGCTCCTCGGCGTGGCCGGCGAGCCGTCGTTCGACCTCGGCGTGCCGCTCCGAGAGGACGCGGCGGCGCTCGGCGACACCGGCGACGCGGACCTCGAGCTCCTGGCGCCGTCCGAGCGACCTCCTGGCGGCGCTGCTCGATCTCGCGCCATGCGGCCAGGGCCTCGGTCAGGTCGGGGAGCGCCCGGTCGAGCTGGGCCTCCTCCGCCGTGACCTCGGCGAGGCGCTGCTGGGCCTCGAAGACGTGCGTGCGGGCGTCATCGAGCTCGGCGGCCAGCCGGGTCTGCTCCTCGGCCGGCGCGCTCGACCTCGGCGCGCTTGGCCTCGAGGGCGGCGCCGTGGCGGTCGGCGGCCCGCTCGGCCGCGGTCCGGGCGTCGCGCGCCCGTGACGAGGCGATGCGCGCCTCGGTCAACGCGGCCTTGGCGAGCTCGGCCGCGGCGGCGGCCTCCTCGGCCCGGCGGTGGGCCTCTTCGACGGCGGCCTTGGTCACCACGCCGGCCGCGTTGCGGACGCGCCAGCCCGTGGCGGCGAAGCGGTCGCCCTCGGGGGTGACCACGACGAGGTCGTCGCGGGCGAGCGAGAGGTCGATCGCCTCCTCCCAACCGTCGACGCGCACGGCGCGGCCGACGAGCGTGTCGAGCACCGACTCGGCGACGGCACCGCCTTGGCGGGCGCGGACGTGCGTGCGCACCGACTGGCCGCTCGTGCCGGATGGGAGGCCGGCGGTGGCGTCGGGCGCGCCGGCGCCCCCGCTCCGGCCCCGTTCGCCATCCCGTTCGGGCGGGGCGCCAGCACCGCCCCCGTGACGCCGCGGTCACGCAGCGTCGCCAGCGCCGCCTGCGCGGAACGGCGACCGTCGACGACGACCGCCGCCACCCCGGCGCCGGCCGCCGCCTCGAACGCGGCCTCCCAGCCGTCGTCGATCTCGACGAGGTCGACCAGCGAGCCGACCACGCCGTCGACCTCTCGCAGCAGCTCCCGCCCGCCGGCGCCCTGCAGCTCGGCGAGCGCACGCTCCAGCGCCTCGGCCCGGGCATGGCTGCGGTGGCGGGCGTCGGTCGCCTCGTCGGCCGTGGTCTGCGCGGCCTCGGCGGCCCGGGCGGCCTGTTGCAGCTCCTCGGTCGTGGCCGCCAGCGCGGCATCGAGCGCGGCGGTGGCGCCGTCGAGCTCTTCGGACTCGCGCACGAGGAGGTCGGCGCGCACGGCGGCACGGGCCTGGCGCTGCTCGAACGACGCCACGCGCTCGCCGAGGCCGTCGAGGTCCTGCTGCTCCCGGGCGGCGGCCCGGGTGATGAGCTCGCGCCGGGCCACGCGTGCGCGCCATGGCCTGTTCGGGGTCGGGCTCGCCGCCCAACACGTCGGCCCACCGCTCGCGCAGCGCGGCGTCCTCGGCGTCGAGCGCCGCCAGCGCGGCGGCCAGCTCGGCGCGCTCGGGCGCGCCGCCGGCGGTCGTCCTCGGCCTCGGCCGCGGTGCAGCTCGCCGGCGAGCCGGGCGGCTTCCGCTTCCAACGTGGAGACGACGTCGACGTCGGCCGCGGCGTCCAACGCCGCGAGCACGGCACGGCCCCGCTCGCGCAGCACGCCCTGCATGCCACGGGCCCGCTCGACCAGTCCCTGGACACGCCCGAGCGCGTTCGCCAGGTCCTCCTCCCGGCGCGACGAGAGCTCGGCCGTCGTCGTCGACGCCTCGGCGTCGAGACGCTCGAGTGCGGCGTGCAGCTCGCGCTCCTCGTCGCGGCACACGGTGAGGTTCTGGGCGGCGGCGAGGCGGCGGGACGTCAGCTCGGCCATCTCCGCGCCGGCCAGGTACCGGCGCACCGCCAACAGCTCGGAGGCGACGGCATCGTGCGAGCGGGCGGCGGCGGCCTGGCGCTCCAAGGGACGGATCTGGCGCCGGACCTCGCGCACCAGGTCCCCAGCCGCTCCAGGTTCTCGGCCGTGGCGGCCAGGCGGCGCTCGGCCCGCTCCCGGCGCCGCCGGTGCTTCAACACCCCGGCCGCCTCCTCGATGATGGCCCGCCGGTCCTCGGGACGGGCGTTCAACACCGTGTCGAGCTGGCCCTGGCCGATGATCATGTGCTGCTGGCGGCCGACGCCCGAGTCGCTCAACAGCTCCTGGATGTCGAGCAGCCGGCACGGCGCCCCGTTGATGGCGTACTCGGAGTCGCCCGCTGCGGAACAGGGTCCGGGTGATGGTGACCTCGGAGAGGTCGACGGGGAGCTTGCCCGAGGAGTTGTCGATGGTCAGCGACACCTCGGCCCGCCCCAGCTGGGGCCGCGACGAGGTCCCCGCAAAGATGACGTCCTCCATTTTCGCCGACCGCAACGAGCGCGGCCCCTGCGCCCCCAAGACCCAGGTGACGGCGTCGACGACGTTGGACTTTCCGCTCCCGTTCGGCCCGACGACGACGGTGATCCCGGGCTCGAACTCCAGCACCGTGGGGTCGGCGAAGGACTTGAACCCCTTCATGCTGAGGGACTTCAGGAACATTCGGAGCGACCCTACAGGGTCACGACAGGCAGATTGGGTGAAGCCCCGCCGGACCCGCCGAGCCGCCGGCCCTACACCTGGCAGTGCTCGCAGAAGAACGTCGAACGCCCACCCGTCTTCACGCGGACGATCGAATTGCGGCAGCGCCGGCACGGCTGGCCCTCCCGGTCGTAGACCTGGTGCGAGCCCTGGTACTCGCCGACCTCGCCGAAGAGGTCGCGGTACTGCTCGTCCGCCAGCGACGAGCCCCGGTGCTTGATCGCGTCCGCCAGCGTCTCCACGATCGCCCGGTACAGACGGCGCACTTCGGTCGCCGTCAACGAGTCGGCCGCCCGGTCGTAGCGGAGACCCGGCCTGGTACAGCATCTCGTCGGAGTAGAGGTTCCCGATCCCCGCCGTGAAGGACTGGTCCATCAGCAGCGGCTTGATCGCCACCGTGGTGCTGGTGCAGCAGGGCCCCGAAGCGGTCCCAGCTCATGAGGTCCTCGATCGGGTCGAACCCGAGGTGCGCGAGCTCCGGGATGGCCTTGCGTATGGCGGCGCCGTCGCCCCCCGCCGTCCCCGACACCGGCGACATGGGCGTCCCGTCGGACTTCAGCGGCGGCGTCGACACGAAGAGCTCGCCGAACGTGCGGGGATCGACGTAGCGCAGCTCCCCACCCTGGGTGAACGTGATCACGACGTGGGTGTGCTTGGGCTTGGGGTCCTTGAGCGACTTCACCCGCAACAGCTGCCCGCTCATCCCGAGATGCACGACCAGCGTGTCCCCGTTGTCCATCGTCAACAACAGGTACTTCCCGAGCCGGCCCACGGACTTGATCGTCCGCCCCTCCAGCAGCGCCCGGAAGTGCTTGGCGGAGGGGTGCCGGCGCACCGACCGGCCGTTGGCGACGGAGACGGCCTTGATCTTGCGGCCGACCACCTCCCGCGACAGGTCCTGGCGCAGCGTCTCGACCTCGGGCAGCTCAGGCATCGCTCACCTCGGGCACGACCACCTCGGGCACGACCACCTCGGGCACGACCACCTCGGGCATGACCGCCTCGGAGGCCTGCTCCTCCCACGCCGCCCACGCCGCCCGCGCCGCCTCTTGCTCCGCGTCCTTCTTCGACCGGCCCGCACCGGTGCCCCAGCATGTCCCGCCCAGGAACACCTCCGCGGTGTACGCCCGGTCGTGATCCGGCCCCGACCCCACGACCACGTAGCGCGGCGTCCCGTCCCCGTCGCGCACCGCCTTCTCCTGCAGGCGCGACTTGTGGTCGAAGTCGTCGGGCTCCTCCCCCGCCTTCGCGATGGCCACACCGAGCTCGCGCAGCACCAGATCCCGCGCCGCGTCCCACCCGGCGTCCAGATACACCGCCCCCAAGATCGCCTCGAACGCGTCCGACAGGATCGACGCCTTCGCCCGCCCGCCCGAGCCTTCCTCCCCACGCCCCAACAACAGGACCTCGCCCACGCCCAGACGCCCGGCGACCTGCGCCAGCACCCGGGCGTTCACGACCGCCGAGCGGACCTTCGCCAGCTTCCCCTCGGGGAAGTCTGGATACCGCTGCAAAGCAGTACTCGGCCACCACGAGCCCCAGCACGGCGTCGCCCAGGAACTCCAGGCGCTCGTTCGACGGCGCGCCACCCTCCTGCTCGCCGCACCAGCTGCGATGGGCGAGGGCGTGCTGCAGGAGGCTCAGGTCGGCGAAGGAGTGGCCCAGACGAGCGGCCAGGACGGCCGCGCCCTCAGCGCCCGCGTCATCCCTGCTGGAGCTTGGCGTAGACGTAGTCAACGGCGTCACGGACCGTGCGCAGGTCCTCGAGATCCTCGTCGTCGATGCGGAAGCCGACGGTGCGCTCCCCCAGCTCCTCCTCGAGCGCCTCGACCAGCTCGATCAAGGCGAGCGAGTCGGCGTCGAGATCCTCCACGAAGGAGGCCCCTTCCGTGATCGACGAGGGATCAGTCTCCAAAATGTCGGCCAACTGGTCCCTGATCAGCTCGAACACCCCGTTCCGATCGAGGGGGCCCTGGTTCGTGTGGGTCTCAGCTGGCACGCCGCCCAGTGTAGGTGTCAATCGCGTGGAATTGCCCGTTTACCCACCCTGAACTGGCCTTTTAGCCGATTACGGAATTCGGCGAATTTGCCTCCGGCCGGCCCCGCCCGACCGCCGGACCTCTCTCCCGGGCGTCCCCGCCCCTCCGCCGGCCCCCTCCGCCGCCCGCTCAGGCGCCCGGCGCCCGCCTCGTCGCCCTCGGCGGGCCGTACGGCGGCAGCCACCTGGTCGACCAGGCCCTTCGTGGCGCACTCGTGGGCCACGAGCACGGCGTTCATCATGGCCGTCGCGTTCGACGACCCGTGGCTGATGACGCACACCCCGTCGGTCCCGAGCAGCATGGCGCCGCCCGTGTTCTCCGGCTCGAACTGGGCCGCCAGCGGCAGCAGGTGCGGGAGCAGGGCCTCGGCCGCCACCCGGGTCTCGTCGTTGGTGCCGAAGACGCCGAGCATGGTGTCGAACAGGAAGCGCAGCGAGCCCTCGAGCGTCTTGAGCGTGACGTTGCCGGTGAACCCGTCGGTCACGATGACGTCGGCCGGCGAGGGCAGGAGGTCCCGTCCCTCGAGGTTTCCCACGAACTCGAAGGTCCCGTGCGGGCCGGCGGCGTCCTCGACCAGCAGGTGGTGGGTCTCCTTGACCAGCGGCGTCCCCTTGGTCGGCTCCTCGCCGATGGAGAGCAGGCCGACGCTCGGGCGACTCGGTCCCGAAGCGGGCCGACACGTAGGCCGCACCCATCTGGGCGAACTGCACGAGCATGGCGGGCGTGCACTCGGCGTTGGCGCCGGCGTCGACCAGCACGGCCGGCGTGCGGCCGAGCCGGGGCAGCGGCGTGGCGATGCAGGGTCGCACGACCTTGGGGAGCCGTCCCATGCGCAGCAGCGCCGAGGCCATGGTCGCCCCGGTGTTGCCGGCCGAGACCATGGCCGACGCCTTGCCGTCGCGCACCAGTTCGGCGGCCCGCACGAGCGACGAGTCCTTCTTGCGGCGGACACCGCCGGCCGCGTCCTCGTCCATGGCGATGACCTCGGTGCACGCCACGAGCTCGAGCCCCATGGTGTCGCCGACCTGCTCGGGCGGACCCGACCAGCACGATGCCGATGCCGTGCTCGGTGGCGGCGCGCTTGGCGCCCTCGATGATCTCGCCCGGGGCCTTGTCGCCGCCCATGGCGTCGACGGCGACGGGGAGCTTGGCCAGTGCCTCGGGCGACGGACGCTCGCCCCGGCGGCTCAAGTCAGTCGACCTCGACGGCCTGGCGACCCTTGTACCAACCGCAGCTGGGGCAGACCACGTGCGGAGTCTTTGCGGCCTGGCAGTGCGGGCACACGCTGCGCGGCGGGCGGCTGAGCCGCCAGGCGCCAGCCAGGTGGCTGCGGCCCTTGGCCTTGGACTTCTTCTTCTTGGGGACTGCCATGAACGGACTCCAACGATCGGTTCGGGTCGCTCCGGGTGCGCCCTGCGGCACACGTGGGCGCTCTGAGACGGTGCATGCCCTCCGGGAAGGGCTACCGGAGCACGTCGAGGTTAGCCCACCGGGGGTCCCGTGGGGCAACGCAGCCGCAGTCGCCCTCGTTGCGGTTGGCGCCGCACTGGGGGCAAAGGCCGGCGCAGTCCTCCTTGCACAAGGGCGCCATCGGCAGCTCGAGCACCACGGCGTCACGCACCAGCGGGGCCAGGTCGATGGCGTCGAGGTCGATCGGGTAGAAGTCCTCGTCGCTCGGGCCGGCCACCGCCGCGTCGGCGAAGCGCTCGTGCACCGGGATCTGCGAGCTCGCCCTCCACGGGCTCGGCGCAGCGCCGGCAGGTGCCCACCCAAGGAGCCCGGATGGTGCCCTCAGCCTCGATCCCGCCCTCGAACGAGACCAGCTCGACGTCGATCTCGGCCTCCGCGCCGATCGGCATGACGCTGCGGCCCTCGTCGATGCCCTTCTCGTGCAGCGGGCCGGCCAGAGCGACTTCGCCCCGTCGGACCTCGTGCGCGTGCTGGCCGCTCTTTCGCCGCAATCGGGCGACGTGAACGACGAACGGGTCGACCGCCACGGTCACGTCTGGTCCTGGTCGAAGAAGCCGTCCTCCTCCAGTCCGGCTGCCTCGTCCTCGCTCGGCGCCTCGACCGTCGGGGCGGCCAGCCTGGAGCGGCCGGCCTGGACGGTACGAGTGAGACGGTCGAGCACGATCTCCATCCCAGCCAGCTTCTGGTCGACGAAGTCCTCGGCCTGATGCCGCAAGGCCCGGGCTTCCTCGTTGGCGTCGTCGAGGATGCGCTGCGCCACCGCATTCGCCTGCCGCACGATCTCGGTGCGCTGCACCATGTGCTCGGCTTGCGCACGGACCTCGTCCATGAGCGCTTCGGCCTCGCGACTGCGCTCGGCCATGAACTCCTCGCGCTCTCGGAGGAGCCAGCGGGCCTGGCGCAGCTCGTCGGGCAGGCTCTCGACTCCGGCCTGAACGAGGGAGATGACTTCGTCGCGCGAGACCATGACCGACGAGGAGAGCGGCATCGACTTGGCGGCGTGGATCAGGTCGAGCAGTTGGTTGAGGATCGACTCGATCCCCACCTCCTCTATGGGTTGTTCTTCGTCGACATCGAGGAAGCGGTCGTTCACCGCTTTCCCCCTCCCTCCTTGTACTTCGCCGCCAAGGCCTTCGCGATCGGTTCGGGCACGAAGGCCGACACGTCGCCGCCGAAGCGCCAAACCTCTCGCACCAACTTGGACGCCATGAAGGACACCTCGGGGCTCGTCGGGATGAAGATCGTCTCGACGCCCGAGAGGTGGTTGTTCATTTGCGCCATCTGCATCTCGGCCTCGAAGTCCGAGACGGCCCGCAGGCCGCGGATGATGGCGTCCGCGCCCACGTCACGTGCGACCCAGACGGTCAGCGTCGACATCGAAACGATCTCCACGCCGGCGAGATGTTCGGTGGCCTGCACGAGCAATTCCTGACGCTCTTCGAGATCGAACAGGGCGGCGCCCTTCTGGGGGTTGCGCACGGCTGCCACGACGACCTTGTCGAAGAGCTTGGTGGCTCGAGCGACGATCTCGAGATGTCCGTTGTGGAAGGGGTCGAAAGAACCCGGGAAGAGGCCAATTTTCATCCGGCTTCTCCTGCGTCTTCTCCTGCGTCGCCGCGGTGATGAGCCACGGTGATGAGCGTACCGCCGTACCGTCGCTCCCTAGCGACCACCCAGGTGTCGGGCAGCTCGATGGGCGACGACGACTCCATGACCACCGTGTCGGCATCGAGGGCCTCGAGGAGCGCCGGCCAGTCCGTGAAGTCGTAGGGCGGGTCGCACAGCGCGAGGTCGTAGGCGTGGTCCCTGCCCAGACCCCGGCTCCGGCTGCCCATGCTGAGCCAGCCGGGCAAGGCGGCCCGCACGAGCGTCGCATCGGCGTCGGCCAGCCCAACGGCGGTGAGGTTCTCTCCCACAGCGTCGAGGGCGTCAGGGTCAAGGTCGACGAAAGTCGCTGAGGCAGCGCCTCGGGAGAGCGCCTCGACGCCGAGCGCGCCGCTGCCACAAAAGAGATCTACGACGCGCAAGCCTTCGACGCCGCCCTGGGAACCCAGGATGTCGAAGATCGACTCCCGCACCCGGTCCGAGGTCGGCCTGATGGTCTTGGGCAGCTTGGCGGCGAGCCGGCGCCCGCGGCTCCGGCCTCCGATGACCCGCATCGGCCCACCCTACGGCGATGTCGAGGACAGCTTGGGCGCGGCGAACCGGCTGCGACAGACCCCGCAAACCGGCGTGTCCGTCGACTCAATGCCACAGACCCCGGCGATCGATGAGCTCGTGCACCAACGCCTCGAATTCTTCGGACATGGCCTCGACCACCAGCGTTGAGTCCTCGGCTGGGCAATCGGGGGCACGGGTGTTGGCCATCTGCTCCGCCGCTTTGAGACGGGCCTGCCGCCGCACCATCTTTTCCAGCGACTCCCTCGGCAAGATGACGTAGTGGAGTTCGCAGTTGAGCGCACCAGCAAGACGCCGGAGCTGCGATAACCGGATCGATCCGGCCGCCTCCGCTTGCTCCAATTGCTTCACTCGAGAGTCGGAGAGCCCGATCCGCCTCGCCAGGTCGAATGTCGACATTCCGAGCGCCCTCCGCACGGTCCGTACCCACCCCGTGACAGGTGGTGGGCCAAAGACTTCGTTGAGCCCGATGAGACGTTGATCCAGCCGGCGACGTTCGACCGATCGATTGAGCTGCACGTGTAAGAACTGGTCGGACTGCATACGGCCAATTCCTGCCCGTTTCTCGAAGAATGGGTAGCGCATCGGTGCCCGCAAAAAGTGACTTGCGGGTAGCGGGTGGCTGCCCGCTCTTTTCCAAAGTCGACAGGAATTCGTCGTATACAGCTCGCGCACCTCAGCACGGCCACCGCATCGGGGCGCGCTCCTCAACTGTTGAACGCTCCTCAGCTCTTGAAGAGGTACTCCCCCTCGTCTTCGCTGAGCAGCAGGCCCACCTCGTCTCGGAGAGCCTCGTGCTCGGACAGCTGCGGGTCGGCGTCGACGATCTTCTCCGCCGCCTTCTTGGCGTCGCCAAGGAGCGCGATATCACGCTCGTCGGAGAGTGAGGCGAGGCGCAGGTCACTCTGACCCTTCTGCCGGGCGCCGAGCAGAGTGCCTTCGCCGCGCAAGCGGAGATCCGCTTCTGCCAACGCGAACCCGTCGGTCGAGCCGGCCACCGCCGCGAGGCGCTCGTTGTCGTCCTCGCCGCCGAGGAGGTAACACCAACTCTGGTCCTGGCCGCGGCCGACGCGGCCACGCAATTGGTGCAGCTGGGCGATGCCGAACCGGTCGGCGCTCTCGACCACCATCACCGTCGCCTCGGGCACATCGACACCGACCTCGATGACCGTGGTGGCGACGAGGACCTGAACCTCTCCGGACCGGAAGCGTTCCATCACCTCTTCGCGGGCCGCGGTGGCCATCTGGCCGTGCATGAGGCCCACCCGGAGGCCCGACAGCTCCTCCGCGACCAGCCGCTCGTACTCCTCGGTGGCGGATTTGGCCTCGACCCGGGGCGATTCGCCGACCAGCGGGCACACCACGAAGGCCCGACGACCCTGGGCCACTTCGCTGCGCACGCGGTCCCAGGCCTCGCTGGCGGCGCCCTCGCCCGGCAGCCACTCGGTCGTGATGGGGACGCGGCCGGGCGGCAACTCGTCCAACGTGGTGAGGTCGAGGTCGCCGAAGATCACCATGGCGGCAGTGCGCGGAATCGGCGTCGCCGTCATAACGAGCAGGTCGGGGTCGCCGTCCGCGCCCTTGCCCCGGAGCGTGGCTCGCTGTTCGACGCCGAAGCGGTGCTGCTCGTCGATGACGACGCAGCCGAGAGAATGGAAGGTGACCTCTTCGGTCAACAGGGCGTGGGTGCCGACGACGAGACCAATGGCGCCCGACCCAAGGCCCTCGAGGACTGCGGTGCGGGCCTTTCCCTTCACTTTGCTCGTGAGGAGCTCGACGCGGACGAGGCCGCCGGCCATGCCGCCCGGGCCTTCGAGGTCACCGAGGAGGGCGCGGACCGCAGTGAAGTGCTGTTCGGCCAGCACCTCGGTCGGCACCATGAGGGCGCCCTGGTGTCCGCTTTGCACGGCGGCGAGGAGCGCGGCGAGCGCGACGACGGTCTTGCCGGAGCCGACGTCGCCTTGGAGCAGACGGTGCATCGGGAAGGGGCCCGCCATGTCGGCGACGATCACGGCAAGCGCCCGGCGTTGCGCGGTCGTGAGCTCGTAGGGCAGGCCGGCGAGGAAGCGCGCCACCAGCGTGTCCGAGACGCCACCGGTGACCTCGCGGGGCGAGACGTCGTGGCGCAAAGCGCGTGCGTTCACCTCGAAGGCGCGGCGACGGAGGACGAGCGCCAGTTGGAGGCGGAACAGCTCGTCGAAGACGAGCCGGCGGCGAGCCGGTTCGATGATGGCGAGCGACTCGGGCTGGTGGATGGCGTCGAAGGACTCGGTGCGGCCCTGCAGGTCCAGGGAGGTGCGCACCTCTTCGGGCACCGGGTCGGCGAAATCGCCGGCGCGTTGGAGCGCCTCCTCGACGAACGCTCCGATCTCCCAGCTGGTCAGGCCGATCTTGGCGGAGGCGGGGTAGACGGGCAGGATGCGGAGGGTGCGCCGCCCCGGGGTGACGCCGGCGATGACATCGACGACCGGGTTGGCCATCTGCCGGCGCCCCCGGAATTCGGTGACCTTGCCGAAGAAGATGGCCTCGGTGCCCGACTCGAGCTGCTTGGCGCGCCACGGCTGGTTGAAGAAGACGATGCTGAGCCGTCCGGTGTCGTCGCGCACCGACAACTCGACCATCGCCCTCCCTTGGCGCGTGCGGCGGGAGGAGGCCGACTGGACGGCGGCCAGCACCGCCGCCTCGTCGCCGACGACGAGGTCGGAGACGTCGGCCTGGCGGGTGCGATCGATATAGCGGCGCGGGTAGGTGGTGAGAAGGTCGAGGATGTTGTCGATGCCGAGCTCGGACAGCATCTTGGTCCGCCGCTCCGAAACACCGTGGAGCCGCGTGACCTCGACGTCGCGCAGAGCGCGCAGAGTGCGGCCGCTACTCAATCCCGAGCAGGTACGGGTAAAGCGGCTGTCCGCCCTGGTGGACTTCGAGCGCCACGTCGGGGTGTTCTTCGGAGAGCCACTCTTCGATGCGCCTCGTGTCCGCGACGCGGGCGCCCTCGCCTTCGATCAGCGTGACGAGCTCGTGACTGTCGTCGAGCAGACGGCTGAGCAAGAGGCGCGTGCAGACGACGACGTTGTCGGCGATGGAGACGACGCCGTCACGGGAGATGCCGATCCAATCGCCCTCGTGGACCTCGCCGGCATCGGTCGACGAGTCACGGACGGCCCGGGTGACCTCGGCCGGGACGACGCGGGCAGCGGACTCGCTCATGGCGGCCGCGTTGGTCTCGACGTCGGCGGCAGGGTCGTACGCGAGCAGCGCGGCGAAGCCTTCGACGATCGAGCCGGTCGCGACGACTTGCACCCGCTTGTCGCTGAGGCCGTCTACCTGCTCGGCGACGGGGCGGATGTTCTTGTTGTTGGGCAAGATCACGACCTGGTCCGAGGCCACGGCCTCGACCGCCTTGACGAGGTCGGCCGTCGCCGGGTTCATGGTCTGGCCACCGACGACGAGATGGTGCACGCCGAGCGAGTGGAAGATGCGGCCGATGCCGTCCCCCGAGACGACGGCGACGACGCCGGTGGTGGCCGGGGGGCCGGCGCCTTCGGTACTCGGGCCCGCGCCCGGGGCGCCGACACCCTCGCGCACCCAGCGCTCCTCCTCAACCTGCTCTTCGAGGTCGGTGACCCGGATCCGGGAGGGGTGCCCCTCCATGATGAGCGCCGCCTCGATGGCGGCACCGACGTCGTTCGTGTGGATGTGGCAATTCCAGATCCCGTCCCCGCCGACCACGACGATGGAGTCACCGATGCCGGCCCACACGTCTTTGAAGCCCTCGATGGAGTCGTCGGGCGCGGCGAGCATGTACATGACCTCGTAGCGCAGGTCGCCGACGTCGGTGCCTTCGCCGTGACCGCCACCCTCGGGTGCGTCGTTGCCGGAGGCGTGGCCGTTCAGGGCGGAAAGGTCGGGCGCCGCCACTCCGGAGGGTTCCGGAAGCGGGCGGCCGTCCAACACAAGAAGGAAGGCGTCGAGGAGGAGCACGAACCCCGCGCCGCCGGCGTCGACGACACCGGCGCGGGCGAGGACGGGGAGTTGTTCGGGGGTGCGGGCGAGGGCGTCGGCGGCCCTGGTGCGAGCGCCCTCGACAACGGCGAGGAGGCTCGGGGCGGCGGGGGCGTTGGCGCGGGCCGCACCTTCGGCGGCGGCGCTGGCGACCGTGAGGATGGTGCCCTCGACGGGACGGACGACGGCCTTGCGGGCGAGCTCGGCGGCGTGCGTGATGGCGTCGACGAGGATGGCGGGGCTGACGCCGTCGTCACCGGCGGTGCCCATGCGCTCGCTCATGCCGCGGAGGAGCTGGGAGAGGATCACGCCGGAGTTGCCGCGGGCGCCCATGAGGGACCCGTGGCCGATGGCCTTGCAGACCTCGGGGAGGCCGGCGGGCGGGGGCGTTGTGTCCAACTCGGCGACCACGGCCTCGAGGGTGAGGGCCATGTTGGTGCCGGTGTCGCCGTCGGGGACGGGATAGACGTTGAGGCGGTTGATGTCGGCCTGGTGGAGCCGGAGGGCATCTCGGTAGCCCCCCATGACCGCACGCAGGTCGTCCGCGTGCAGGGCCTGGGCCGCCGGGGAGGCCGGCGCGGCCGGCGGCGCCGGAGGAGTCATGGCAGGTGATGCTAACCTTTAGGCCGTTCTCGGAGGCCTAGCTGGTCCGTTGGCCGCGGCATCCGTCATGCTCTGCATCCGGCTTGTTCAGCTCTGTTCAGGAAGGTCCACCTCAATGGCATCAGTGTGCGAGATCTGCGGCAAGAAGCCGGGGTTCGGCATGAACGTCAGCCACTCGCACCGGCGCACCAAGCGGCGGTGGAACCCGAACGTGCAACGGGTGCGGGCCGTGGTGAACGGGGCGCCGAAGCGGCTGCACGTGTGCACATCGTGCATCCGGGCCGGCAAGGTGACGAAGCCGGTGCGCCGGAACTACGCCTCAACGCCGGGCTCGACGAGCTGAACGATCTCCGGGGGCTTCGAGTCCCCGGCCCCGGGGTTCAGCCGGTTCAGCCGGCGAGGGGAACGGGGGCCCAGGTGCCCGCGACCAGCTGGCGCCGGGCCGTCCAGGTGCTGCCGTCCCAGAAACGCTCGTCCGAGAGGCTCCCCTCGACCGAGTACCACCCCATCGGGCGCCCCTTGGCGCGGCTCGGCGGGGCCTGCGCGTAATAGCTCTCTCGGGGCGGCGCCGGCGCCCGGTGCGACGAGGAGTGGGGCACCGCGCTGACTTTCGTCGTCGCGACCCGTCTCGGCGCGGAGTTCTTGGCGGTCTGCGGCGACTCGGCAGCGATGGTGTGCGGGCGCGTGCGGCTCTTCCATAACGCCACGACCAGACAGACCATGCCTGCCGCAAAAAAGATTGCGCCGCCCACGATGACCGACACTTCGCTACACCTCCGTGCTCGCCAATAGCACTCGGAGCGAGGCTAACAAGGGGGGTTGCGCGCCGGACAGGGCCATAGTGCCTTATATGTCGGATGAATCCGGGCCGGTTCTGACTGGGCAATTCGGCCCAGTGGGCTCCCTGCGCTCCGCCGGGCGGGGCCTCGTTTAGCTCGGACTGTCTGCTTCGGATTCCATCCCGAAGGGCTGTGGCTGCGGGGGCGCCGGCGGCGGCAGTTCGACCCAGTCGTTGTTCTGCCACTTCCGGCGGGCCGTCCAGGCCGACCCGTCCCAGTAGCTCTGCTCGCCGGCACCGACGGCGCCGCTGCGATGCCACCCGGGCGGCTGGCCCTCGAGATCGGGGAGCGACGCCTCCTTCACTATCGGTAGTGGTGGCGCGAACTGGCCGGCAGGGCCGGACGCCGTCTTGCGGGACCCGAACGTCCCGCCTCCGTACGCGCGGCCCGAGCGCGCCGCTTGCATGACCGGCCAGTCGGAGAACGCGAAGACGAGAAACATGATGAAGTTGAAGATGACATCGAGGAAGATGAAGACCGCGAGCGTCTTCTCCCCCGCCTCCACCGCCCCCAGGTTGTAGGCGCCGTAGGTGCCGAGGCCGTTGAAGTCGCTGTACAGCAAAAACGACGAGATCAACCAGAGCACGGGGAGGGACAGCGGAACCAGCACCCACCATGGGGAGTATCCCGCTTTGGTGATGATCTGGATCCAGCCCACGGTCGTGAGAATGGTCAAGACGATGAAAATGATGATGCCGACCATCCGCCTCCTCCGGTTTTCGCCGGCGCAAGCGTAACCCGCGACCGCTCGGGCGCCCAGGGCCGAACGGCCTGCGTGGTGCATACTTATTGGCGGCGAATTGGCGATTGAGGCGGGCGGCGGCCCGAACGGAGGCGACGCCATGGATGAAACGGGCGACGCCCCGAACGACGCTGCGGACGCGAACCGAGGCCGGCGCCGGCACCGAGAGCTATTGGGGCGACCGGCTGGGCCGGACGCCACGGGACGACGCGCCGCCCGGTCCCGGCGTTGCGAGTGCGGGTGCGAGTGCGGCCACGGGTGCGCCCAGTGCGCCGCCGCCAATGCCTCCGCCCGCGACGACTGCGGCACGGACGCTGCCGCCACCGCCACCGCCGGCCGCAGGGCAGAGATTTGCGCCCGCGCCGCAGCCGTCGTACGGCGCGGGCGTCTACCGCCCACCCAACGTGCGGAAGAATCTGGATCATCGGCATCGTGGCGGCACTGGTCCTTGCCGCAGCGATCTTCGTCCCGATCCTGATGAACTCCTCGACGGCCCAGAACGTGATCCGCAACGCCCTGTCGCTTCCTTCTTCGGGGAGCAACACCGTCGCCTGGTACTGGGGAGGCGACCCCTTCGCCGGCACCAATTCGGCGACACCGCTCAACATCCCCACGAACCAGCAGTTCACGACCATCGAGACGTCGAGGATGGCCGACTCGTTCGCGTATTTCGTCGCTCTCGATCGGAATGGAACGGCCTACGAGTGGGGAACACCGTCACTGCCGAATTCGCCGCTCGAGGTGACGATGCAACCGACCGCCGTGAAGATGCCTCCGGGCATTCGATTCACCTCCGTTTCGACCGACCAGGCGTACGTCCTGGCCCTCGACCAGGCCGGGCACCTCTGGGAGTGGGGCGACATCACTCGCGACCGACCGGCTGCGAGTACGCCGACCACGACGCAGTCACCCGTCGAGGTGGCCACGCCGGCCGGAGTGACCTTCCGGGCCATCTCCGCCGGATGGAATTTCTCCCTGGCGCTGGACTCGACGGGGCGCGCCTGGTCATGGGGTCAGAACACGTCGTACGACCTCGGGCTTCAGACGACGACGACCCCGGTGTCGCCGCCCACGCTCGTCGACGCGCCCGCGGGAGTGACCTTCACTGGCATCTCGGCCGGCTTGACGCATTCCGTCGCGCTCGACTCGAGCGGCCGCGCCTGGTCCTGGGGCGACAACGAGTTCGGGGAACTGGGAGTGAAAGCGTCCGCCCTGGCGGCGGCGGGACCCTGCGCGCAACGCGCGGATTGCAGCGCAACGCCGGTCCCCGCGGACACGCCCGCGAACGTCCACCTGACGGCAATTGCGGCCGGCGAGGACTACACGGCCGCGGTGGACAATGGCGGCCACATCTGGACCTGGGGAACCAACGCCCACGGCGCCTTGGGGATCGCGGGGGCCGCGACGACCTGCACGACGCCGACCTCGTGCGCCCTGAACGGCCCCACGCAACCGGCCGACTCCGTTCCCGCGGAGGTCAGCGCACCGGCGGGTGTCCATTTCGTCGCCGTTGCGGTGACGCAGGGCAATCAGTCCGGCGAGGACGCGACGATCGCTCTCGACAGCCACGGCCAGGCGTGGGCTTGGGGAGCCAACCTCATCCTGCAGTTCAACGCGGGCCGGCAACCGTGCTACTCGCCGGAGAACCAACCGCAGAACTTGGCGACCGGCGTCGAGCTGTGCATGCTGACACCGGCAAAGTTGAACATGCCCGCGGGTGTGACGTTCAAGAAGGTGGCGGCATCGACCGACGTGCTGCTCGGTTTCCCCCGCTGATGGGAGCAGGTCAGCCGATCCGGTGCTGCCACCCCAGCCGCTCGAGCGGGCTCGTGCCCAAGACCCGGAGCTCGGGGTCCTCGACGATGCGGCCGAGACGGACCGGCTCACGCAAACCCGCGTCGTCGAACCCGGCCTCGACCGACTCGACGTCCGACTCGGCGACGGCCAGCAACAGCTCGTAGTCCTCGCCACCACCCAGCGCCTCTTCGAAGGTCGCGCCCGCGGCCACCGGCACGTCATCGAGTGAGAACCCGACACCGGACGCGTCGGCCAAACGGTGCAGGTCGAGCGCCAGCCCATCGGAGACGTCGATCATGGCGTGCGCGCCGCAACGCCGGGCCAGATCGCCTTCCGCAAGGCGCGCCACGGGCCGGCGATAGGCACGTCGGGCGTCCGCCTCCGCCTCCGCCGAAGCCGCGCGCAGCTCGCGCAACCCCGCCGCCGAGGCCCCACACGGTCCGGTGACGAGCACGAGGTCGCCCGGTCGGGCCCCCGAACGCGACACCGGGGCGCCCCCGCCATCGACCGTCCCGAGCACCGTGACCGCCACGACGAGCTGCCCCGCCGACGACACGTCCCCACCCACGACCGGGCAGCCGCTGGCCGCCGACGCCTCGGCCACGCCGTCGGTCACGCCGAGCGCGAGCTCGCCGCCACCACCGCGAGCGCCGGCGCCGCCGCGGTTCTCGAAACCGACATCGACGTCGACGCCCAGGTCGTCCCGGACCCCGGGCACCCCGAGTGCGATCAACGCACCCACGGGCGAAGCACCCATCGCCGCCAGATCGCTCAGGGCCTGCATCAACGCCTTCCAACCCACGTCGGACGGCGCACAAAAGGACAGGTCGAAGTGCACGCCCTCGACCACGCTGTCGACGGAGACGACCAGGGATTCCCCGCCGGGAAGCCGGACGACGCCGGCGTCGTCACGTAAGCCGAACAGCTCAAATTCGTTTCCCAGGCGCCCTCGAATAGACTGGACCATCTCGTCTTCACTGGTGAGATGCGTAATGCGCCGAGGATTGGGGGATCCCACGGCAACATGCCTACCATTGGAACCCACCAAAATCGGTCGGAAATAAGGAGCTGATCCCCCCGAAATGGCGCCTACGAAGCACGCGAAACTCCTGGCTTGGGTCGATGAGGTCGCGCAGCTGACCACACCGGACCGCATCGTCTGGTGCGACGGGTCGGCCGACGAGTACGACCGGCTGTGTCAGGAAATGGTGGATGCCGGGACGTTCACCAGGCTGTCCGACGCCAAGCGCCCGAACAGCTACTGGGCCCACTCCGACCCCGGTGACGTCGCCCGCGTGGAGGATCGCACCTTCATCTGCTCGGCGGAGGAGATCGACGCCGGCCCGACCAACAACTGGCGCGACCCGGCCGAGATGCGCAGCCACCTGAAGGGTCTCTTCAACGGGGCCATGAAGGGCCGCACCATGTACGTGGTCCCCTTCTCGATGGGCCCGCTCGGGTCCGACATCGCGCACATCGGTGTGCAGCTGACCGACTCGCCCTACGTGGCGGTGTCCATGAAGATCATGACCCGCATGGGCAAGGGCGCCCTCGAGGTCCTCGGCGACGACGGCGAGTTCGTGCCCTGCATCCACTCGGTCGGCGCCCCGCTCGAGCCGGGCCAGCACGACGTGCCGTGGCCGTGCAACGCCGACAACAAGTACATCGTCCATTTCCCCGAGACCCGCGAGATCTGGAGCTTCGGCTCGGGCTACGGCGGCAACGCGCTGCTCGGCAAGAAGTGCTTCGCACTGCGCATCGCCTCGGTCATGGCCCGCGACGCCGGCTGGCTCGCCGAGCACATGCTCATCCTCAAGCTCACCTCCCCCGAGGGCGAGACCCGCTACATCGCCGGCGCCTTCCCGTCGGCCTGCGGCAAGACGAACCTCGCCATGCTCATCCCGACGATCGACGGATGGAAGGTCGAGACGGTCGGCGACGACATCTGCTGGATGAAGTTCGGCGCCGACGGCCGCCTCTACGCCATCAACCCCGAGGCCGGCTTCTTCGGCGTCGCCCCCGGCACCAACAGCCACACCAACCCCAACGCCATCCTCACCCTCGACGGCAACTGCATCTTCACCAACACCGCCCTCACCGACGACGGCGACATCTGGTGGGAGGGCATGACGGACGAGAAGCCGGCGCACCTGACCGACTGGAAGGGCAACGACTGGACGCCCCAGTCGGACACGCCCGCCGCGCACCCCAACGCCCGCTTCACGGCACCGGCCGCGCAGGACCCGGCCATCGCGCCCGAGTGGGAGGACCCCAAGGGCGTGCCGATCAGCGCCATACTCTTCGGTGGCCGGCGCGCCGGCGTCGTGCCGCTCGTCTTCCAGTCCCACGACTGGGAGCACGGCGTGTTCCTCGGCTCGATCATGGCGTCGGAGACCACGGCCGCCCAGGCCGGGGCGGTCGGCAATCTCCGCCGCGACCCCTTCGCCATGTTGCCGTTCTGCGGCTACAACATGGCCGACTACTTCGCGCACTGGCTCCGCATCGGCGCGGAAGCACCCGACCGCAACGTCCTGCCGAAGATCTTCTACGTGAACTGGTTCCGCAAGGACGAGAACGGCAAGTTCCTGTGGCCGGGCTACGGCGAGAACTCCCGCGTGCTCGAGTGGGTCTTCAACCGCGTGACCGAGAAGGCGCCCGCCGTCGACACGCCGATCGGGTCGGTCCCGACCGTCGAGGCCATCGACATCGACGGCCTCGACGTGTCCCCCGACGACATGGAGGAGCTCCTCCGCGTCGACGCGGGCGGTTGGCGGGCCGAGGTGCCGCTGATCCGCGAGTACTACGCGAAGTTCGGCGACCGGCTCCCCGACGCCCTCGCCGCGCAGGTCGACACGCTGGAGAAGCGCCTGGGCTGACGCTCCTTCGGGGGGACGATGTCCACGGTTCGCACTGGGAGCGGGTCAAATGGACCGGGGGACCCTCGGTGCGAGCCGTGTGTCGCACGTTGCCTGCCTCCGAACTCCTCCGGTCGGGCTCAGTTCGGCGACAATTTCGAGCTGAACTCGGTGGCATCGAAGTAGTCGCGCCATGCCGTGATGACGGCATTGTGGACCTCGAAGACACCGACAATTGGCAGTCCCGCCGTGATCCCGCCGAGCTTCACGTAGTCAATCCGTTCGATCATCACGATCGGGCCGTCGGCCACCATGTGGATGATGTCGGCATGGACCTCGCCACCCATGGCCATCATCGAGGCGAGGGTGTCGATGATGGCATCTCGACCCCGGACCGGTTCAGAAGGTCCGTTGCGGTACCCGGCATCTTCGCTGAAGAAGCGGCCGACGGCTTCGGCGTCCGCCGTCGACCACGCCGTGGTGAAGGTGGCCATGAAGTCCCGTACGACCGCCTCGGCACTGGGGGGATCGCTCACCACCACAGCGTGGCCCGGTTGCGACTTGGACGTCGAGTCGGCAGCCATTACGGCGTCTTCCACGGCAATCGGGGGCACTCGAGCCCTTTTGATTTCGCGAGGTCCGTCGTCGGCCACCCCGTATGCGATGCTCACGTTGTGACCAGAGGAAGGCTCGAGGCCTTCACCGATGCCGTCATCGCCATTGTGATGACGATCATGGTCCTCGATCTGCGGCCACCCGCGGGTCACGGCTTCGGAAACCTGAATCATGTGCTGCCAAGGTTGCTCGTGTACGCCTTGAGCTTCACCTTCCTGGCCATCTACTGGAACAACCACCACCATCTCATGCACGTCGTCGAGCGCATCGACGGTCGGGTGCTGTGGGCGAACATGGGACTCCTGTTCGCACTGTCACTGACGCCGGCAGCCACGGCGTGGTGGGGTGGGCACACCCGGGACACTGCCCCAGTGGTCGTGTACGGAATGGTATTGCTTCTCTCGGCGATCGCCTACTTCCTGCTCACCCGGGCGTTGTTGGCGCTGCATCCGGCGGATTCCCGATTGGCGATCGCAATTGGCAGCGACCGCAAGGGGCGCCTTTCGGCGATTGCCTACGTGGTGGGTATCGCGGTGGCCTTCATCGAACCATGGGTGGCGATTGCGATCTATATCGGTGTTGCGGTCGTCTGGCTCGTGCCCGACAGGCGGATCACGCGGGTCATCGAACGAGGACAGGGCTGAGTCTCGCTTCTCGCCGGGAAGGGCCCGAGTGAGACAATGAACGCATGAACTCCGAGGAGTTCCGCGAGTTGTCAGCGGAATCCCTGCGCGCGCTGACCTCTGTCTCGAATGCCGATTGGACGCGCCCGGCGCACGGTCTGACGTGGACGTGCTGGCAGACGGTCGATCACATGGTCGATTGCCTGTTCTCGTATGCGTTCCAGATGGCGGCACGGGCCCCCTCGGGCTTCCTGCCTTTCAACGAGCTCCGCGCCCAATCCGACGCCACACCTGACGACCTCCTGTTGGGACTGCAGGGAGTCTTGAGAATGCTGTCCGAGGTGCTCGACGCTGCCCCAGAGGATGCGACGGCGTCCGATGGGGTCTTTGCCCTCACGCCACCGGAGTGGCGAGCCAGGTCGGCGTACGAGCTCGTGCTGCACGCCTACGACGTGACGTCGGCCTTCGACGTCGGCCTCCGCTTGTCCCCGGCGCTCGCGCACTCGGTTATCGACTGCCAGTCGCTCTGGATGCTCGACCACGACGTTGCTCGCGCTGCGACCGACCCGTGGGCCGGTCTGCTTGCCGGCTCAGGGCGACAGCCCCGTGGGGCCGGTTGACCTGCCCCGCCCGACCACCCTCAAGGCTTGACCGGCATCGACCGCTCGAGGTCGTTGGGCGCTGTCCGCGACAACACGGTCACCCCCAGGGCCATGACGCAGAAGGCCACGCCCGCGATCGTCTTCTGCGCGACGCTCACCGTGAATCTCTCGTCGAAGATCCACACGCTCAACACGATGGCGACGGCCGGGTCGACCACCACGATCAGCGGTTGGGACACGCTCAACGGGCCGACCTGTAGGGCGGCCTGTTGGAGGACGGAGCCGACGACGCCGGATGCAATCAACGCGTAGAGGGGCCAGTGCTCCAACATGCCCACCGGGCCCGATGCCACGAGCACGTCGGTTGTCGCCTTGATGAACGCGGCCATCAGGGCCCAGGTGATCGAGGCCGCAGTGGCGTAGAGCGCGGCCCGACGCGAGGGCGATCCCCACCGCGCCAGGACCGACAACACGGCGACGGCACCGCCGAAGACGGCCAGCGCGGAGGCCCAATCCACGACGTCGGGCTGCAGGTGGCCACCATGAGGCTGAGCGGTCGCCAGGAATACCGTCAGGGCCCCGCAGGTGACCAGTGCGGCAGTCCAGGCCGTCTTGGCAATGTGCTGGTGGACCCAGAACCGCCGGAGAAGGAGGGCGAAGACCAACTCGGTGACGAGGAGGGGTTGGACGATCGAGAGCTGCCCGCTGTGGAGAGCGACCGCTTGGAAGGCAAATCCGGCCGCCGCCGCCGCCCAACCGAGGAGCCAGAGGGGTTGGCGGATCAAGAAGGCGACGAGAGCCCAGCCACGGTGCGTCTTGGACAGGCCGACACTGGCCGCGTGCTGGGTCATGAGGTGCACCGCGTTTGCGAGGGCAGCGGCCAGAGCGAAGACGACGGTGACGATCACGTCATGGCTTCTGACCGAGCGCTCGCTGAACCCACTGCTGGATTCTGGGTGCTGGAGACGGTCCGATCCAGTCCAGCGCACCATGAAGAGCGACGGAAACGAGCCGAGCCTTGCTGAAAGACTCTTTGCATGGCGAGATGTCCCCACGTTCGGCGCCGACCATTTCGTCGAGCTCGCCACTCGATCTCCGTCCGAGAACTGGCCTGCATTCTCTGTGGCAGCTACCTGCTGCTCTCCCTCGCGATCCCGGCCACGGCCCAGGCGCAGAGCGCTGCGTTCGCCTCAGCCACGCCTCAGCCCAAGGCGGAGGTCGTCGACGGAGTACCCCTGGTCCCGACGACGAAAGCCCAACGAGCCGAGTGTCAGAGGTTTGCCGACCATCTCAAGAGGCCCGTGCCGTGTCCGGGGCTGCTGCCCGACCCGATACCGGTTTCCACGGCGGACGCCGGTGGGCCTTGCTTCCACGCGGTCGGGGCGCTCGGTGAAGGGTCGTGCGGCCCAGCCGGGATCCAACTGGACGGGAACCTCTTCGAACTCTCGCAGTCCAACTTCCAGGTGCCTCCCGACTATGTCGGTGTGACCTATCAGCAATACAGCGGAGCGATCGTCCCCTACCCCTCCATCAGTGGTGGACCGCTCGGTCACTTCGTGTTCATGAGTGGGACCGAACTGCCCTACGTCATGACGCAGAAGCACGGCAAGGGTGTGGCCCCGATCCCGTCGTACTGCACGCGCGTGAACGCTGCGAAGGGCATTCGTGTGCATGGAAGTGTCGCCACGTTGTACCAATGTGCTGATTCGCGGACATCCCGCTCTCAGATCGAGATCATCACGGGCCACACGTTGCTCGTCTGGAACGATGCGGGCATCACCTGCGAGGTGAGCTTTCACGGTCACAGTCAGGTCAACGTCGATCTGGACGTGGCGATGGCGAAGGCCACAACGTTGGAGTCCCCGCGGAAGCGGTGATCGGCGGCCCTTAGCCTCCAGCTGACCCTCCGAACTCACCGACGTCGCGGATGTTCCTGTTCCCGATGTCGCGGACGTTGCGCACCATCCGCGGTGCGTGCGCCGCGCGCCGGCCCGAGACGTAGGACAGTCCGCCCAACGCGGCCAGGACCGCCATGGTGGCGTCGCCCTGCGGCAGCGAGAAGGCGATGATCACCGGGATCAGCGAGCCGACGACCCACACGAGCTGCTGACGCATCCCGAACCGCGCGAACGCGCGCCCCTGGGCGGACAAGGGGATGTAGCGCTGCGTCATGGAGTCGAAGGAAGGTTGGGCCACAGCGCCGCACAGCCCGACGAAGAAGGCCAACACGACCTGGGCGAACAAGGTGCCCCACAGCGCACACCCGAGGGCAGCCGCTGCGATCAGCCACAACGACGACAACAAGAGCTGCTGTTCGGACATGCGTTTGCGCAGCCGCCCCACCAGAACCAAACCGATGATCGCCCCGACACCGGTCCCCGCCAGCACCAGGCCGTACCAGTACAGCCCGACGCCGTGCATACGGCGCAGGCCGAACGCCAACATGAACGTCATGAAGCCGGTCAACCCCCGCACGATGCACATTGCGGTCAACCCCAACATCACCTCCGGGTTCGCGATCGGCTGCAACGCCATCAGGTCCTGCTCGCGGGCCAGCGCTTCCCCCGCCGAGCCGTACTCGCGCACTCGGTTCTCCTGATCGGTCCACAGCCGTTCCGCCCGCCGTCCGGATATCACGGGCAACCGGGCCGCCGACACGGCCGCACCGACGAAGACGATCGTTGCGAGCACCAGAACCCCCGGGGAGCCCGTGATCTTGTACAGGATCACGCCCGGCACCGACACGACGAACCCCGCCAAGGTGCCCAGCAACGTCAGCCGCGCGTTCAGCGGCGCGTACCCCGCCTGCTCCCCGGTCTCCTCGTCCGGCTCGCTCAGGGCGGCCATCTCGGGCACCAAGGCGCCCTTCGTCACCAGATACAGCTTCTGGAACACGAGCACCAGGAAGGCCAGCGGGAACAGCAGCAGTCCCTTGATGTGCATCGCCATCAGAGGGCACAACACGGCCTGCCCGACCGCCGACGCGACGCACATCGCGCGCCGAGCCCCCCGCGACCTGTCGATCAGCGGCCCCAGCAACGGCGACACGATGGCGAACGGCGCCAGCGTGAACAACAGGTACAGCAGCACCTTGTGGTCCGCGGCATTCGGCGAGATCGAGAAGAACAACGACCCCGCCAGCGAGATAGTGACGAGCGTCCCCCCGCCGAGCATCGCGCATTGCACAAGCGACAGACGGCCGATCGGGTGTGACTGGTCGAACAGGTCACGGCGCGCCTGGCGCGCCATGTCCTTGAACTGCTCGACCCTGGCGGACATGGCCACGGGGCCAATGTACGGTGTGCCGTGACCGTCCACGCGTACGTCCTGATCCAGACCGATATCGGCAAGGCGGCGCACGTGTCCGACGAGCTGGACGGCATCGACGGCGTAACCCTCTCCGAGGCCGTGACGGGCCCCTACGACGTCATCGCCCGGGTCGAGGCACCCTCCATGAACGACCTCGGCCGCATGGTCGTCCGGGACATCCAGCAGATCGAGGGCATCACCCGGACTATCACCTGCCCGATCGTCCGCCTCTGATCACTCCGGCGCGTACCGGCCAAAGTCCCTTTGCCCCGCCGGCCGCCCCCTCCCGCCCCGATCCCTTCCGGCGGCCGGACTTCTACCCCCCTCCGCCGAATCCCCCTTTCCGCAGCGAACCCGACATCACGCGTGCGGCTGTATATGCGCCGAAATTGGCGCCCCGCGCGTGTGTATAGGGCACTGACTGGCGTCCGTATGCACTCACGCGGGGAAACCCGCTCTTCGCGTATACAAGTGCGGACGAAGCGCTGATTTCTCGGCGTATGGGGTCTCGCGCGAAACACCACCTTCGCCGCATATGCACTCACAAGAGAGCCCGGCGAGAAGGACTGAACCCCACTTGCGTGCTGGGCTCCGCTTCTCCGACCGCAACCCACGGAAAGCGTCCTCCGCACGGGGGTTGGGTGCGAATGCGTTGTCCGTTCAACACCGCCGTTTCCGTATTTGCCGCGAATGTGCAACGCAACGATTCCGTGCCACGCAACTGGGTAGTGCCTTTGGGCCAGACGTTCCCGACCCCCCGGAGCTTTGACCCATGGCTTCCCCCCCGGCGCGGCATCGCCGCGCCCTCGGGTTAGTGCCGATCCTTCTGCTCGCTGTCAGCGCCGTCGTCGCTGGGCAGATCGTCAACTTCGGCCACACGACCGGACACCGCCTGAACACATCCGTGCTGGTTCCCGCCGCGTTCCACCGCGCCGCAAACCGTGCGCACATCAGCACAACAACCACTACGTCGACGACGGTGGCTCCCACCACGACCACCACCTCCACGACACTGCCACCGGCGCCGCCGCCGGCTCCGGCGCCGACCACCACGACGACCGCTCCACCGCCAGCTCCACCGGCACCGGCACCGGTCGCGCTGTCCTCAGCCCCAGGAGTGGCTCCGCCTCGGGGAGAAGCCTCGCTGTGGGGCTGCGCGGCCGCCATCACCTACTTGTCCGCCTACGCGTACCCCGGCTTCACCTTCGAGTGTCCAGGCAACGCCTTGGGACGCGAGGGTATGACGTGCCTCAACGAGGCGGGTGTCTGTCCGGGAGAAGCCATCATCGCGATCGCCGACGCCTGCCCGGCGGCCTACATGAACGAAGCATCGAACTCGTGGGTGTTGGAGGGGCTGGCGACAACGCCCATTGATCCCTACGGGATGTGCTGAGAATTCCGCACCTCGGCCGCGGCGCTAGCTGAGCGCCCCCGACTCACGCAGCTTCGTCACCGCGTCTTCGGCGACGCCCCACTCGACCAGCGCGGAGATCGTGTCGGCACCCGGAGGCGACGGTGGCTTGGAGATGGCGGAAGGCGTGCGCGAGAAGCGGGGCGCCGGCGCGGGCTGCACCGTGCCGTTCACCTCGACGAAAGTCGAGCGCGCCACGTTGTGCGGGTGGAGGTGCGCCTCCCACGGCGACAGGACGGGCACGACGCAGGCGTCCGTGCCGTCGAAGATCGCGGACCATTCGTCGCGGGACTTGGACTTGAAGATCTCGGCGAAGCGCGCCTTCATGGCCGGCCACTGGTCCCGGGACATCTGCGGCGGGAAGGACGAGTCGCCCTCGAGCCCGAGGCCTCGGATCAGTTCGGCGTAGAACTGCGCCTCGATCCCGCCGACCGCCATCCACTGGCCGTCACCCGTCTCGTAGACCTCATAGAACGGGGCACCCGTGTCGAGCATGTTGGCGCCGCGCTGGTCATTCCAGAGCCCGTGGCGATGGAAGGCGTGGATCATCGTCATCAGTGACGCGGCGCCGTCGACCATGGCCGCGTCGACGACCTGTCCCTCACCCGAGCGGGCCGCCTCCAGTAGGGCGGCCACCATGCCGAACGCGAGCAGCATGCCGCCGCCCCCGAAGTCGCCCACCAGGTTCAGCGGGGGAACGGGGGCGGAGTCGGCGCGGCCGAGGGACCAGAGCGCGCCCCCGACGGCGATGTAATCGATGTCGTGACCGGCCATCGAGGCCATGGGGCCGTCCTGCCCCCATCCGGTCATGCGGCCGTAGACGAGGCGCTTGTTGCGGGCGAAGCAATCCTCGGGCCCCACGCCGAGCCGCTCGGCCACGCCGGGCCGGAATCCTTCGATCAGCCCGTCCGCCTGCTCGACCAAACCCAGAACGAGCTCGAGGGCGTCCGGGTTCTTGAGGTCGATCCCCACGGACGACCGGGATCGGTTCAGCAGGTCCCAGTAGGGGCCGGCCCCCGACTGTGCGAACTCCTCGGCCGCTTCCACTGCACCGGCGGGTGCTCGTTCGAGCCGCAACACCTGGGCGCCGGCGTCGGCGAGCATCATGCAGGTGAAGGGCGCCGGCCCGATCCCCGCCAGCTCGATGATCTTTATCCCGCTCAGCGGGCCACTCCGCGTTCCCTCGGCCATCGCAGGATCGTGACCCGGGCCGCCTGCGGCGGTCAAGCCGGGCCCGCAGCCGCAGGACGAAAGCCGGGCCCCGGCGAACCTCCGCCTGGGTCAAGCTGGAGCACGTGCCCAAGGCCAGCGCGCCCGGACGAGTCACGGTCATCGGCGACCACACCGACTACAACGGCGGGCTCTCGCTGCCGATCGCCATCGACTTGGCCACCAAGGTCACGTTCACCCCGAAGCCCGGCAGCTTCCTAGTCGGCATCGAATCGGACCAATTCCCCGACGAGCCGCTCGAGATCGCGCTCGACACGGTCGGCACCGTGGCCTGGGGCGTGGTGGCGGCACACTCGCACCTGGCTTCCGCGCTCCTGCGGGTCCGGCGCCCCACCTCGGGCGGGGCCGTGCGGGTCACGAGCACGCTGCCCGTTGGCGCCGGCCTGTCGTCGAGCGCCGCGTTCTCAGTGGCGTTGTTGCTCGCGCTCGGCCACAGCGACAACCCGCTCGCGCTGGCCCACACCTGCCAGGAGGCCGAGCGGCTCGCCGGCTCGCACGTCGGGCTCCTCGATCCCCTTGCCATCGCCGGCGCCAAAGAGGGCCACGCGCTGCACATCGACTTCCACACGCTCGAGACGCATCAGGTGGCGATCCCGGACGAGGCGCAGTTCGTCATCGTGCACAGCGAGTCGCCGCGCCTCCTCGTGGAGTCGCCGTACGCGACCCGGCGGGCCGAGTGCGAGCGCGCGGCGCAGGTGCTCGGCCGGCCGCTGGGGCTGTGCACCTTGGGGGAACTGAGCGAGTTGCGCGACCCGGTCTTACGGCGGCGGGCGCGCCATGTCGTCACCGAGTGCGCGCGGGTGAAAGAGGCCGAACAGATGCTGGAACGGGGCAACCTCCGGGCCCTCGGCGAGATCATGACCGAGGGCCACCGCAGCCTCGCCAATGACTACCGGGTCTCGGTTCCGGCAGTGGACGAACTGGTCGACGGCCTGCTCGCCCAGCCTGGTGTCCTCGGCGCGCGGATGGCGGGCGGCGGGTTCGGCGGGTGCGTCATCGCCTTGTGCACAGGCGACTCCCCGGCACTCGATCCGATGGCCCACTCGCCGAGACGGGCCTGGCGGATCAGCCCGGCTGGTCCCGCAGAGCTGCTTGTGACGTAGCGACGAGCGCGTCGAGCACGGCGACGGCGCGCCCGCTGTCGATCGACTCGCGCGCGAGGGTGAGTCCGGAGGCGAGGTCGGAGACACGGCCGGCGACCATCAGGGCCGCGGCGGCGTTGAGAATGCCGATGTCGCGGCGGGCGCCCGTCTCGCCCTCGAGCACCGAGCGGATGACCTTGGCGTTGAAGGCGGCGTCACCACCCTTGAGGTCGGCCATGGTCGCCGGGGTGAGGCCGAGGTCGGTGGGGTCGACCCGCCACTCGGAGAGCTCGAAGCCGGCGTCGGGGGCCGCGGGGTCGGCTCGGACCTCGAGCACCGAGGCGGGCGAGGTCACGCTCAGCTCGTCGAGACCGTCGTCGGCGTGGATGATGAAGGTGCGTCGGCTGCCGGTGGCGCCGAAGACGCCGGCCATGATCGGGGCCATGGCGGGGTCGGAGACGCCGACGAGTTGGTATCGAGTGCGGGCGGGGTTGGTGAGCGGCCCGAGATAGTTGAAGACCGTCGGCACGCCGAGCTCCTTGCGCACCGGGCCGACGAAGCGCATGGCGGGGTGGAAGCGCTGGGCGAAGCAGAAGCCCATGCCGGCGCGTGCGCACGCACTCGGCGACGCCTTCGGGGCCGATCTCGATCGCAACGCCGAGCGCCTCGAGCACGTCCGCCGTGCCGACGGCCGACGACGCGGCGCGGTTGCCGTGCTTGCACACGGGCACGCCGCAACCCGCCGTGATGAACGAGGCGAGCGTGGTGACGTTGATGGACGCCAACCGGTCGCCGCCCGTGCCGACGAGGTCGATCACCACCGTGTCGTCGGGCAGGCCCAAGGGACACGGCACCGCGGCGTCGACCATGGCCCGGGCCAGGCCCGTGACCTCCTCGGCCGTCTCGCCCTTTGCGTGCAGCAGCGTGAGGAACGCGCCGATCTGGGCCGGCGTGGCCTCGCCGGCGAACACCACGCGCATGGTGGCTTCGGCCTGCGCCGCGGTGAGCGCCTCGCGGCGCGAGAGCGTGGCCAGGACGTCCGGCCAGCCGCCGAACTCGGCGGCGCTCACGGCCGGCTCACGAAGTCGGTCAGTCCCACCACAGGTCGTGGTCCAGCACGCCGCGGGCGATCAAGCCGAGCTGGACCTGCGACGTCCCCTCGACGATGGTCAGCTGCTTGGCGTCGCGGTACCACTGCTCCGTCGGGTGGTCCTCCATGTAGCCGGCGGCGCCCAGCAACTGGACCGCCAGCGAGGAGGCGCGCACGGCGAGCTCGGTCGCGTGGTACTTGGCCATCGACAGGTACGGCACGTACTCCTTGGTGAACTTGCCCGGCGTCGGCCATGACGGCGGCCCGGTACGTCAGCAAGCGCGCCGCTTCGATGTCGACCGCACACTTCGCGATCTCCCACTGGATCCCCTGAAAGTCCGCGATCGTCTTGCCGAACGCGGCGCGCTGCTGCACGTACTCGGTGGCGTACATCAGCGCGCCCTCGGCGAGCCCGATGCCGCGGGCGGCGACGATCGGGCGCATCGCGTTGAGTCCGAGCATGGCCAGGCGGAAGCCGCCGACCTCGCCGATGACGTTCTCGGCGGGGACGTGGACGTCGGTGAGGAGGAGCTCGCCGGTGTCGACGCCGCGCACACCCATCTTGTGGTCGGTGCGGCCCACTTCGACGCCGTCCCAGGCCGCGCTCGACGATGAACGCGGTGATCGAGTCGTGGGCCCGGCTCGTCGGCTCGGAGGTCTTGGCGAAGACGGTGTACCAGTCCGCCTCGCGCACACCCGACATCCAGCACTTGGTGCCGTTGAGGACCCAGCCGCCGGCGCCGGCGGCGCCTTCGTCGGGCACGGCCCGGGTCCGCATGCCCATCACGTCGCTGCCGGCCTGGGGCTCGGACAGCCCGAAGGCCGCCCGCAGGGAGCCGTCGCAGATGCCGGGCAGGTACTGCTTCTTCTGCTCCTCGGTGCCGGCGATCATGACCGGCCCGGTGGGCAGGCGGGTGAGCAGGAGCATCAGCGCCGCGGTGTTCGAGTACTTCGCCACCTCCTCCACCGCGATCGCCAGGCCCAGGATCCCCGCCCCCGAGCCGCCGTATTCGGGCGGGATGCACAGGCCGAGCAGCCCGGCGTCGCGGAACGCGTCGAACAGGTCGGCCGGGTAGGCGCTCTCCTTGTCGATGGCCCGCGCCCGGGGCTTCACTTTGTCCTGGGCGAGGCGTCGCACCGAAGCCTGCAACTCGGCCAGTTCGTCCGGGAAGGTCGAAATGCACGGGCGCAGGCTATCGAACCCTCCGGGCAGGTATTTTCTGGCTCTTGACCCCCGATGCACCCGAGCCCCCTGAACCGCCCGACGACGTGGCGAGGCCTGACACCGCTCCGGAACCGAGCCCTGCGACGGCCGTCGGGTGACGAGCCGGCCCGGTCGGTCGCGCCGACCTCCAGGCCGAGCTGCGCAAGACGCACAAGACGGAGCGCAAGGACGCCAAGCGCAAGCACCGCTGGCGCCGCCGCAGCATCTGGGCCTTGTGCACGATCGTGTTCCTGGCCGGCCCTCGGGGTCGGGCGGCATCTACTTCTACGCCAAGTACCGCTACGACCAGATCAAGAAGATCCATTCCCAGCACCTGGTGACCCAGTCGGCCGACCCCCTGAAGCCGTTCAACGTCCTGCTCGTCGGCTCCGACTCGCGTGCCTTCGTCGGCAACAACTCGACCCTGTCCAACGAGATCGGAAACGAAGCAAACGCCGGGGGCCAACGCAGCGACGTGACCATCGTCGCCCGCTTCAACCCCGCGGCCAAGACGGTGACCGTCCTGTCCATCCCTCGTGACCTCTGGGTCGACATCCCCGGCAACGGCACGGCATCTCGGGAATGAACCGCATCAACGCGGCCTACGACTCCGGCCCGGACCTGCTTATCCAGACGATCGAGAAGGATCTGGGCATCAAGATCAACCACTACATGGCCGTCGACTTCCCCGGCTTCTCGGACATGGTCGACGCACTGGGCGGCATCACCATGGACTTCCCCACTGCGGTCAAGGACGCCTACACCGGCCTCGACGTGACCCAGACGGGCTGCCAGACGATCAACGGGACGGTCGCGCTCCAGCTCGTGCGCAGCCGCCACCTCTACTACATGAACTCGAACGGCTACTGGGAGGACGACGGGCTGTCGGACTTCAGCCGCATCCAGCGCCAGGACGCGTTCTTCCGGGCCGTGCTCGCGAAGGTCAACGCGTCCATCACCGACCCGTTCGCCATCAACTCGTTCATCGGCGCGTCGGTCGGCCACCTGACGATCGACGACACGCTGACCGAGAGCGACCTCTTCCACATCGCCGAGGACTTCCGGGGCCTGCAGTCGTCGCACCTCGATCACCGAGACGCTGCCGGTGACCGGCTTCGTCACCGACGGCGGCGCCGACGTGCTCCAGATGGCCCAGCCCTACGCCCAGAACATGATCGACGCGTTCAACGCCATCGGCACCGCGCCGCCCGCCACCGCCCGTCGGGCATGCGGCCAAGGGCGGCGAAGGGCAACACCGCCACCACGACGACTACGACGCTCCCCCACGGCCAGGTGAGCGTCGACGTCCTCAACGCGTCGAGCGACCAGCGCGAGCGGGCTGGCGGGACTCGTGTCGGCGACGCTCCGCACTCGACGGCTTCACGATCAACGAGGTCGCGAACGCGTCGAGCCCGCTCAGCGGCACCAGCTCCGAGATCCTCTACGGCCCCGCCGGCCTCGAGGCCGCACAGACGTTGAACGCCGAGCTGCGCGGCCCGGTGACGATGGTGGCGGACCCGAGCCTCAGCGGCTCGACGGTCCAGCTGCTCGTCGCCGGGACGTCGCTGATCGTCTCGACCCCGTCCAACCGGGGCCACCCGGCTCCGCCACGACCACGACGGTGCCGAGCGGCCCGACGACGACCACCACGACGACGATCCCGCCCGACGTCTACACGAACACCCAGTCGGAACCGTGGAACCCGTTCCCGTGCACGCTCGGGCGCGACCACGCAGGCGTCGCCCAACACGCCCCCGACGGTGAAGGGAAAGGCGAAAGCGAAGAGGTAGAGGCCCGAAGCGGGCTAGGCCGACTTGCGCCGCTGGCGCACGATCCGCCGGCGCTCCCGCTCGGTCGTGCCGCCCCAGACACCCTCACGCTCGCGGTGGGCCAGAGCGTGCTCGAGGCACAGCTGGCGAACCGGGCATTCGGCGCAAACAGCCTTGGCCTCGGCCGCGTCGGCCTCGTCCTCGGAGGCCGGGTAGAAGACCTCGACATCGAGGCCCCGGCAGGCGCCTTGCTTGCGCCACGTGGTGGCGGTCATCGGGAACACTTCCTCACAGGTGAAAAACGGATATTGACATTCGCCCTGGTCGGAGGCCCTTTCGGTCCGGGGACCGGAGGCATCAGCTCCGAAATCGGCGAACGAAGAGTATGGCGCAATTCCCGAGCGCCTGTAAAGAGTGGCGCACAGAATTGTCCCAGCTCAGGCGATGGATAGAGGCTTTGTTGTCCCGAGCAGGTCCCCGAGCAGCTGCGACCGGACCGCCGGTGCCAGCACGGTCCGGGCTGGGTAGGCCGGGTGCTCTGAGACGCAACGCGACCTCCGGGGCCGTCCGGAAGGCCTCCACCTGCTCCTCCCCGAAGGGGAACCGGAGGTAGTGGACCGCCGGGGTGATCTCCTCACGGGACAGGGCGGCGGCGTGGTCGGCCTCGGGCACGCTCAGCACCACGTCGCCCTCCATGGCCACGCCCAGCCGGGTCTCGATCCCCACCAGTTTGGGCAGCCACTCCCGCAGGTCCGCCTCGGTGGTGAGCTCGATCAGGAGCGTGGCGGACAGCTCGCCCGGCGCCGGCAACAGCCGGTTGTAGATGTCGAGCTCGGTCTGGATCGCCTCGTCGCTGATGATCTTCTCCACCCGCGCCATCTCCTGGACCTGGAAGCGCACCGTGTCGAGGCACTCGAACACGAGCGTCATGATCGGTCCGAGCGCGACGCGGCGGTTCTTCTTCAAGGCGATGACCTTGGCCCGGTAGTCGCTGCGGACCCGCTCATAGGCCCGCAGGTCCAGGACGTCGTCGAGCGTCAAGCCGCGCGCTGCACCGCCGCTCACGTCGCGCTCCCCGATTCGCTCAGGAGTCGAGCGTCTCCAGGCCCTTGGTGAAGCGACCCGCGTGCGACTTCTCGGCCCGGGCGAGCGTCTCGAGCCACTCGGCGACCTCGTCGAAGCCCTCGTCGCGGGCTGTCTTGGCGAAGCCGGGGTACATCTCGGTGTACTCGTAGGTCTCGCCCTCGATCGCCGACTTGAGGTTGTCCGAGGTGGCGCCGACCGGCACGCCGGTGACCGGGTCGCCGGTTTCGCGCAGGAAGTCGAAGTGTCCGAACGCGTGGCCCGTCTCACCCTCCGCGACGGAGCGGAACAGCGCGGCCACGTCCGGGTAGCCCTCGACGTCGGCCTTCTGGGCGAAGTACAGGTAGCGGCGATTGGCCTGGCTCTCGCCGGCGAACGCCGTCTTGAGGTTGTCCTCGGTCTTGCTTCCCTTCAGTGCTGGCATGGCTGGTTCGTACCTTTCTCTTTCTCCGGTGATCTGCTTACTACGAGATCTGTTTTGTCGCCTTCACGAGCGCCTGCGCCGCCCGGCAATCGCCACAGAGGCCCCGGAACACGACCTCGGCGCTGTCGACGGCGAAGCCCTTGGCGGCCCGCCGCGTCACCGTGACGCCCGGGAAGTCCGCGGCCAGGTCGCGCACCTTGCCACAGCTGCGGCACACGAGGTGATGATGGACCGTCTCCACATTGGGGTCGAAGCGGGCGGAGCCGGTGCCGACGTCGAGCACGGAGATGGCGCCCAGTTCGGCCAGGTCGTTGAGGGTCTGGTACACGGTCTTCAGCGAGACCGTCGGCATCTCGAGGCGAACCTTCTCGTGGACCCGCTCCGCCGAGGGGTGGGTCACGTCGCCCTCCAACGCGCGGAAGATGCACTGGCGCTGGGCGGTGATCTTGCGGCCGTGGGCCCGGAACAATTCGGTCAGTGATTCGGGTGACTGCATGGCTCAGCCACCCTAGCGGCCTCGGCTCCCTTTTTGACAACGATTGTCGAAATCGCTGTCCGTGCGCTGCCAGCAGGCGAGACCCCGGCCTCAGCCAGCCGGGATCTCCTCCCACCATTGGCACCACCAGTTCTCGCCGACCAGGACGCGGACCTTGGGGTGCCAGCAGTACGAGAGGTCCTTGGTCTCATCGAGGTAGTAGCGGCAGTTGTCGCACCGTTCATCGCCCGAGGGATGTCCACGCAGGACGTTGTTCTCCATCATGTGGCCGAGTTCGACGGAGAGCTGCTCGTCGATCTCCTTCGGCTCTGGCTCGGGAATCACGTAGTCGGACACGTCGAGGACGCTACCGGAGGACCGGCGGCCCGCTGCAAGTGCTCAGATCACTCGCCGAGCGACTTCCACAGGAAGTGCCGCGCCGAGCCGGGTGGGAAGTCGTCGAGCCGGCCGAACTCGCGATAACCGAGGCGTTCGTAGAAACCGGGGGCCTGAAAGCCGTACGTGTCGACCCAGGCGCGCCGGGCGCCGAGCGCGGCACCCTCGGCCTCGAAGCGGCCGAGCAACTGCCGTCCCCACCCCGTGCCCCGCAGCGACTCCTCGACCCACAGGGAGCCGAGGTACAGCCAGCCGTAATGCGTGTCCCCGTAGGCACCGCCGACGACCCGTCCCGCCTGCCGGAGGAACACGGCGAGGGACACCTTCGCCCGGTCCGCCGCCAGGGGAACCGTTGCGTTGAACGCGTCGAGCCCGTTGCTCAACGCCGCCACGTCGCCGGGGTCCGGGCGGAGCGTGAACTCCAGCTCGACCGCGTCCCCCGCCATCCTCAGGACCGGAACTGCTCGAGGTCCCGCATGGTGAAGAGCGCCCGCAGCTCGATCCCTTCGGCGGCGACCACGTCGGCGCCCCCGCCCTCCCGGTCGATCACACAGAGCGCGTGCTCGACGATCGCGCCCTCGGCGCGCAGGTCCTGGGCGGAGAGCACGATCTGACCCCCCGTCGTCACCACGTCCTCGATGATCAGCAGGCGGCGCCCCTCGACGTCGCCCCCCTCGCACACCTTCTCCGTGCCGTACTTCTTCGGCTCCTTGCGCACGAAATACGCCGGCAGCCGGGTGACCGACGAGAGCACGGTGGTGATCGGGACGCCGCCGAGCTCCATCCCCGCCAGGCCCTCGGCGTCGGGGGGCACGAGCGGCACCAGCGCGGCGACGATGTCGGCCAGGAGGGCGGGATCCGACTCGAAGCGGTACTTGTCGAAGTAGTGGTCCGCCGTGCGGCCCGAGCGCAGGACGAACGAGCCCGTGAGATGGGATGCGGCGAAGACGCGGGCGGCCAACGTCACGGAGCCCATTCTGCCGGTTCGGCCACCCCGAACGCCGGACCCGCCGGCCACGCGACGGTGGCCGGCACCAGCCGTCAGTCAGGCGACCGCGCGTCCCCCACGGCCGAGCGACCCGACGACCCGGACCAGGCCGGCCACGCCCAGCGCGAGCCCGAGCACCATCAAGATCCCCGATGCCAGCAAGGTCGGCGGAACCACGCTCGATTGGAACGGCATGCCGTTGCCGATGACCTGCGACAGGAACCCCGGCGCGTGCACGGCTTCGGACGCCCACCAGGCGACCAGCGACACGATGGTCAGCGCCATGACACCGACGAGCGCGATCGCCATCACACCCAACGCCTGCAGCGTCCGGTGGCCCAGCTCGACCCGCCGCGCGACAGCGATCGCCGCCGCGGTGCCGCATCCGAGCGCAGAGAAGAACACGAGGCTCACGAGCACGAAGAACCAGCCGTAGATCGGCAGGCCGCCGTTGCGGTCGTGACCGTTCAGACTGTGGGCCCAGGCCACCAAGATGACGAAGAGTAGGGCCGACGCCGCGAAGGAACCGAGCGCGACGAGGATCGGGCGGCTCACCTCACGCCAGCCGCCGGACCGCACGAAGCGCACGAACGTGGGCAGGACCACGAGCGCGGCGAGGAGCACGACCAGGGTGCCGGTGCCGGCGGCCGCGCCGACCACGTTGAACCCCCCGGTGGCGACCCAATGGCCCGCCGAAGGGCTCCCGCTGGACCAGTGGTCCGCGGACTTGGCGAAGATGGCGCCGGCCACGACGTAGAAGGCCCACCCGCACAGGACCAACAGCGAGCCGCCCCGCAGTCGCACCTCGGGGGGCTGCGACCAGCCGACGAAGCCGGCCGACCGCGCTCGCTCCCCCAGGCCCGTCCGGGCGAGGCTGACGCGCTGGCGCAACGGCACCTCGCCCGCCGTGGCGTAGGTGTCCTCGAGGAGGGCGGCCATCTCGTCGCCGTAGCGCTCGCGCCACTGCGAGGGGTACCAGCGCATCAGGTGCTCGTATCCCTCCACCGTCACGCGAGTGCCCCGCGGGACGACACGCGACCGGTGATCCCGAGGCGGCTGGCGCCGACGTCGGAGAGCGTGCGCATCTCGCGCACCGCGGCCTCCAACGCGACCCGGCCGTCGCCGGTGATGCGATACGGGCGCCGGCGGGCGTCGCTCCCCACCGGCTCGGGTGCGATGAGGCCCCGTTCCTCGAGCCGGGCGATCGCGCCATAGAGCGTCCCCGGCCCCAGGCTGACGCCGGCGAACTCCTCGATGTCCTTGGTCAGCGCGTACCCGTGCTTGGGCCCGGCGGCCAGGCTGGTCAGGATGAGGACGGGCGGCTCGTTGCTCCGGCCCAGGTCCCCCTTCGGTGCGGTGCGGCGGGGCATGCTCAGACTGTACTACGTCTTACGTAGTACGTCAAACGTAGATTTATTCCGGTGCCGCCGCCCAGCCCAAGTCGCGGCGCCGGTCGCCGCGACACACGACGACCGCCCACGCCGCCGGCGTCCACTCGAAGACGGCGTCCTGGCCGTAGCGCGCGCCGAGGTCCAGCACCGCATCGAGGGCCAGCCCGCAGACGGCCGCACCCTCCTCGCGATGGCCCGACACGGGATCGACGCCCACGGCGTCCCACACATCGCTCGGGCCCAGATCCCTGAGCTCGGCCACGAGTGCGGCCTGGTTCGCACGATTCTGCTCCTCGCCCGGACGCGTCTCGCCGGGGTCCCACGCCGTGAGGATGTGCACCGCGTCGTCGGTCGGCCACGGCCATACACCGGTCCGGCCGGGCGGCGCGGCCTCGACCACCACGTTGCTCGCGTCGGGGCGGACGATCACCACGACCGTCCGCGCGTAGCTCGCCCACGGATCTTCGGGCGGCTGCAGCTCCACGCATCCGACGCTACGCCCGCCCACGGCCGCACGGAACACGAGCGCGCCACCACCACCCGCACCACCACCCGCACCACCACCCGCACCACCACCCGCACCACCACCCGCACGATCAACGCTTTCGACACGCCCCTCGCAGGCGGTCGTCGCGTGGGTTAGCGAAGTCGACCACAAACCCGAGCAAAGGCTCACACTGACCAGGCCTACAAAATGACGCTGGTGCCTCGGAGTTTGAAAGGCATTCTGCAGACGCCGATGTTGCGATGCCGCTCTGGGCCTATCGGCAAGTGCTTTCAACGCAATCTCTATACTCAGCGTCCGATGGACATCCATTTGGTCACCGACGTTGACCAACTCGATGAGTTTGTCGAGGGATGGGAGGCCCTCGTAGACATCACATCGCTCCCGCGCGTGGTGGTGCCATTGTGGCCGCATGGGCCCGGGAAATGATGAGTCCGGACGTGGCTCTCCGCATTTGGATCGCCACCGATGGTTCCGAAGTTATCGGCGTCCTACCTTTCGTCAGTGAGACAATGACGCGCGGTCGTCTACGTCTTCTCCCACCAGCGACGGACATGATCTTCGGCGTCGTCCCGATTGCCCACCCCGATTGCGAGAGCGAGGTGGCAGAGTTCGTCGTCGCAGATTTCGCTCAACATTTACAGTCGATGGAACTGGCAAGCGTGTTCTGGCTGCCGGAAGACTCACCCTGGCAGGCCGCAATCGGGCGCCATCTGGACGGACCCGATTGGGTCTGCGTGACGACCTCCCGGTACAGCTCGTACTACTCGAACATCGCTGGAGGCCTTGACGGCTGGCTCGGGCGTCGCAACAAGATCTTCAGGCAGGGCACCCAGCGACGGGCTCGGCGTGCTGCGGATATCGATTTCCAGCTGTCCACGACCGTGGAGCCAACCGAGATACAAAAGCGGCTCTCTCGTCTTCAGGCCTTCTATCTCTCCCGGAAGGAGGAGAGAGGTGGCGAGGGATATCGGTTCGACAATGCGATGGTCAATGCGATTGCGAACGCCGCCGAGATTTCGCCCTCTGGTCGCTTTGCACTATCTCTACTCGAGAAGGATGACCAGATCATCGGGATGTACCTGGCTCTGCGGGCGAACACAAGAATGAGCGGTTGGCTCACGGGCTATGACCCCGAGTTCTCGAGACTCGGGCCGGGCATCGCGACGATGGCCGAAGCGCTGGACGCCGGGGCCCGTGCCGGGTGCCAATTCATCGATCTCGGAGTGGGTGACGAGTCGTATAAGGACGATCTTCAAGATGGAGCCTTCCCGCTGGAATCCCTCACGTGGTGTAGGCCCCGATTGGCCCGGCTATTGCAACTCAATGACCAAGTGGTCCGGGATGATGCGGTCAGTGAGGCGGAAGAGGCGGCCGAAGGCGTCACGTGAGCACGTAGCCGTTCGAGTCAGTGCCGGCCTCGAGCCAGCGCCCGGCAACCGGAGAGCGAGCGTGACCCCAGTGAATGCTCCCGCGCCACCCGGTGGTCCTGACGGCGGCGCGTATCCGGACGGAAGCTGAATCCCCGTTTCCTGCACACGCACCGCCCCGGATCGGGCCCGGGGCAGCTGTGGCAGGCTTGGCCCGTGCACCCCTTTCGCCGCGACGACGCGCTGCGCCGCCTGGCGGACGAGACGTTCGACGTGCTCGTCATCGGCGGCGGCGTCACCGGGGCTGGCGTCGCGCTCGATGCGGCCAGCCGGGGCCTGAAGACGGCACTGGTCGAGAAGAGCGACTTTGCCTCCGGTACGTCGTCGAAGTCCTCCAAGATGGTGCACGGCGGGCTCCGCTACCTCCAGCAGCGCGAGATCCGCCTCGTCTACGAGAACCTGGCCGAACGCCAGCGGCTGCTCGACAACGCGCCGCATCTGGTCTCGCCGTTGCCGTTCCTGATCCCACTCTTCGGACGAGATGGCGTCGTGTCCAAGACGCTCGCGCGTTCGTACTCCTCGGCGCTGTGGATGTACGACCTGACGGGCGGATGGCGCATCGGCGAACGGCACCACCAGGTCTCCAAGAAGGAGGCCCTGGCCCACCTGCCCACGCTCAACACGGAGCATCTCGTTGCCGGGTTCCTCTACTTCGACGCCCGCGCGGACGACGCGCGCCTCACCCTGACGTTGGCCCGCACCGCCGCCATCGAATACGGCGCCGCGGTCGCCAACTACACGCCGGTGGTCCAGATCAACACCAGCTCGGGCACCACGAGCGGCGCCCGCGTGCAACCCGACGCCACCGACCCGTCGGGCGCGTTCGACGTCCGAGCCCGGGTCGTCGTCAATGCGACCGGCGTGTGGGCCGACGACGTGCGAGCCCTCGACGAGGGCACGCACCACAAATCGATCCGTCCCGCCAAGGGTGTGCACGTGACCGTGCCCGCCGACCGCCTGCCCTGTGACATCGCCGCGGTCATCCCCGTGCCGAAGGACAAGCGATCGATCTTCGTGGTGTCGTGGCCGGGCACCGACCTCGTGTACCTGGGCACGACGGACACCGACTACACCGGGCCGCTCGACGACCCGGCCTGCACGCCCGAGGACGTCGACTACCTGCTCGAGGCGGCGAACAACCTCACGACGTCGCGCTTGACCCGGGCGGACGTGACCGGCGTGTGGGCGGGCCTGCGTCCGCTCCTCGCACCCGAAGGGGGCCACGTCTCGGAGCGCACGGCCGACCTCTCGCGGCGCCACACCGTGCTGACGTCGCGCGAAGGCGTGGTGACGGTGACCGGCGGCAAACTCACCACCTACCGCAAGATGGCCCAGGACACCGTCGACGCCGTCGTGCGCGAGCTGGGCGAGTCGCCGAGGCGGCGGCACTGCGTCACCAAGAACCTTCCGCTCGTCGGCGCCACGACCAAGACCCGCGATCCCGTGTCCATGGCCCAACCGCACGCGCGGCTCCTCGGCCGTTACGGCAGCGAGTCCCCGGACGTCCTCGCGCTGGCCGACGATCGCCCCGAGCTGCTCGAGCCGGCCGTCGCCGGCCTGCCCTACACGCGCGCCGAGCTCGTGTACGCGGCCCGCGAGGAGATGGCGCAGACGCTCGGACGACGTACTGGCGCGACGGACGCGGGCCATGATCCAGCGGGCCCAGGCGACCATGGAGGCGGCGCCCGCCGTCGCCGAGCTCATCGCGCCCGACATGGGCTGGAGCGCGTCGGATGGTCGCCGAGCAGGCGGCACGCTTCACCGAGTCGTGCGAGAAGGAGCTCCTGACGGCCGGGCTCGACCTGCCGTGACCACGCCGACACCGGTCACGCCCATCGACGCCGCGCCCGACGAGGTCGTCGACCGCCTCGGCAGTCGTCGCGGTCGACGTCCCGCCCGGCCTGCTCGAGCGACTCGCCGCCACCGGGTCCACCGTCGACACCGACGCGGGTGCGCGTGCCGAGGCCGGGCGCGACTGGTGGCCGGTCGCCATCGGGTGGGCCGCCGAGGGCGGCGTCCCGCAACGCCCCGCCGCCGTCGTGCGTCCTGACGACGACCGAGCAGGTCGCCGCCATGCTCGCCGCCTGCGACGAGGCGCGGGTGCCGGTGACCGCTGCTGCCGGCCGCAGTGGCGTCTGCGGCGGATCGGTCCCCGTCCATGGCGGCATCGCGCTCGACCTGACCGGGCTCGAAGGAGTGGTCCGCGTGGACGAGACGTCGCTCACCGCCGACGTGCGGGCCGGCACCTTCGGCCCCGACCTGGAGGTGGCGCTGGGCAAGGTCGGCGACGGCTACACGCTCGGGCACTGGCCGCAGTCGATGGACCTGTCGACCGTCGGCGGCTGGCTGGCCTGCCGGGGGGCGGGCCAGTACTCGACGCGCTACGGGAAGATCGAGGACATGGTCATCGGACTCGAGGTCGTGCTGGCCGACGGCCGCGTGGTGCACACCGAGGGCAGGGGCCCGCGCGCCGCCACCGGGCCGAACCTGACCCAACTCTTCGTCGGCAGCGAGGGCACGCTCGGCATCATCACCGAGGCGCGGCTGCGCATTCACCCGCTCCCGCCTGCGCAGGAGCGCCGCGCCGTTCGGCTTCGGCTCGTTCGCCGGCGGCCTCGAGGCGTGCCGCCGCATCATGCGCCGGGGCGCAACGCCGGCCGTGTTGCGCCTCTACGACGAGGTCGAGTCGGAGCGGAACTTCGAGCTCGGGGACACCAACGTCCTCATCGTGCTCGACGAGGCCGATCCCGACATCCTGGCCGCCACGATGACCGTGGTCGACGCGGAGTGCGGCGCCAGGGCGGGCGCCGAGCCCCTCGACGTCGCCCTCGTCGAACGCTGGCTCGGACACCGCAACGACGTCTCCGCCCTCGCCCCGCTCTGGCGCGCGCGGCGTCGTCGTCGACACGGCAGAGATCTCGGGCGAGTGGGCTGCACTCCCCGGGCTCTACGACGAGGTCGTCAACGCGCTGCAAGGCGGTCGACGGCACGCTCGCCGCGTCGGCGCACCAATCGCACTCCTACGTCGACGGCGCCTGCCTGTATTTCACGTTCGGCGGGCGCGGCCCCGACGGCGACGGCGCGTGGCGCGAGCGCTATTACCGCCAGTGCTGGGACGTGGTCACCGACGCGACGCTGGACCACGGCGCCGCCATCAGCCACCACCACGGGATCGGCCTCAACCGGAGCCGCTTCTTGCCCCGGGCGCTCGGCTCGGGCTTCGAAGTCCTGCGCGGCCTGAAGCAGACGTTCGACCCCAACGGCATCCTGAACCCCGGCAAGTTCGGGCTGGACTCGCCGTTCGGGCCCGCGCCGTGGGCGTGATCCTGTGAGCGGCAGCGTCCTCGTCGTCGATGTCGGCACGTCGGGCGTACGGGCAGCGATCGTGCGACCGGACGCGACGGTGGCCCACGAGCATCATGTCCACGTCCTGCCCGACACGCCGGCACCCGGCCTGGTCGAATTCGACGCAAGCCGGATGGCCGAGGCGGTGCTCGAGGTGGCGGCGGCGGCACTCGCCGCAGGCGGACCCGTCGACGGCGTCGGCATCGCCGACCAGCGCGCCTCGGTGATCGTGTGGGAGCGCGAGAGCGGGCGCCCTGTCGCCCCCGGGATCGGCTGGCAGGACCTGCGCACCGTCGGCACGTGCCTCACCTTGCAGGCGGAGGGCATCCGCCTCGCCCCGAACGCGTCGGCCACCAAGGTGATGGCGATCCTCGACGACGTCGACCCCGACCGAACCCGCGCCGAGAGCGGCGAACTGTGCTTCGGCACCGTCGACAGCTGGGTCGCCTGGACGCTGGGTGGCGGTCCCGGGTCCGACGCCCTGCACGTGACCGACGCCACGAACGCCGCCGTGACGCAGCTGGTCGACCCCTCGAACATCGAGTGGGACCACGATCTGCTGAAGAAGCTCCGGGTTCCGAGGGCCATGTTGCCGGCGATCGTCGATTCCTCCGGTGCCGTCGGCGCGGCGTCCGCGCTGCCCGGGGCGCCACCTATCTGTGGCATCGCGGGCGACCAGCAGGCCTCGCTGGTGGGACAAGGGTGCACCAGGGCGGGGATGGCGAAGGCCACCTTCGGGACCGGCGGGATGCTCGACCAGTGCACCGGTCAGGGCACCGGTCCCGCCAGCGCGCAACGGGGAACCGGGGGAACCTTTCCCATCGTCGCCTTCCGCGTCGGGGGTACGGCGACGTGGGGCACCGAGGCGGTGATGCTCTCGGCGGGCACCTGTGTCGAGTGGCTGCGCGACGACCTCGGGTTGCTGGCGTCGTCCGACGAGTCCGAGGCCGTTGCGCAACAGTGCGAGAGCGCCGAGGACGTCTGGTTCGTCCCTGCGTTGCTCGGCCTCGGCACACCGGTCTGGGACTTCGGCGCGCGCGGCACGCTGGTCGGCCTCACCCGCGGCTCGGCCCGCCCCCACATCGTCCGGGCCGTGCTCGAAGGGGTGGCCCACCGGGGGGCGGATCTGCTCGAAGCGTCCGAAGCCGACAGCGGCTATCCGATCGAGGTGCTCCGCGTGGACGGCGGCATGTCCGACAACGCCGTGTTCGTCCAGGCGCTGGCGGACGCGACCGGGCGCCCGATCGAGATCTCGCCGGTCCTCGAGGCGACGACGCTGGGGGCGGGCCTCCTCGCGGGCCTTGCCATCGGGACCTACTCGTCGACCGACGAGCTGGCGACGACCTTCGTGCCCCGCCGCACGGCTGAGCCACACCTTGACGACGCTGCTCGGGCCGCCCGGCGGGCGCGCTGGTTGCTGGCGCGGGCGAAGGCAGAAGCAACGATTCCGGAGCTCTCTGGCCTGTCCTTCTGACCGCTCGACAAAACCGGCGGCAAGCCGCCCCGATGCCCGCTAGGTTCCGACAGGAGCGTTCCTCTGCCGGAAGGACGGGGCGCCAAGGAGACACCATGGGGCAGCCCGGAAGTGTGGTGTCAGGAGCGTGAAGAGGCGGACGCCTCGGGCCACTTCGCTGGTGGGAACCGACGATCGCACCGACCACGGTGTCGTGGGACGGGTGGCCGGCGACGAGCTGCAGCAGGCCCTCGAGGGCTCGACCAACCCGCCGTTGGTCACCTGGGACAAGAACGGGATCGTCCGACTGGCGAACAAGGCCGCCGCAGAATTGTTGGGTCTTCAGTTGGATGAGATCGTCGGCATGTCCCTCGTCGACCTGGCCGGCCCCGCCGAGGATATCGAACGCAACCTCGCCGAATTCAACGAAGGCCGCTTCTTGGGGACGCACGCCCGCCGGAACATCCATGTCCGGGGCGGAGCGGACCGCATGGTCCTCGTGACCAGTCGCGCCATCGAGATCGACGGTCTGGTCGGAGGGATCACCGCCGTCGCCCCCGACAATACGACCGGCGGGCTCGGTCGGGATCCGCGTCGGACCTGGTTGGACCTCGTACCGGTCGCGGTTGGCGGCACCGACGGTGACTGGATCATCGTGACGGTGAGCAGTGAGATCCACGATCTGATCGATCGGACGTCGTCGGACGTCAAGGGTCGCAATCTGCTCGAGCTCGTCGACCCGGCCGACGTCGAGCAATTGCGTGGTGCAGTCGCCGGTCAGGAACCTCGTTCGCTCCCGGACATCCGGTTTCCTCTGCCGGCCGGAGGCGGCGTCGAAGTCAGCGTCCTTCTCGCGCCTCTCGCCGCGCCCGCCGCAGGTGTCCGGTTTGCCATCGTCGGGCACATCGAGTCCTACTTCCCCCAACAGAAGGACCGGGTGGCTGACCTCGAGTTGCGGTTGCGCCGAATCGGCGCGGAGGTGCGCGCCGCCGGTTTGATCGACACGCCGGGCACGTCGGCCATTCAAGAGCACCCTGAGATCGACGGGCTGTCCACTCGCCAGTGGGAAATCTTGAGCCGGCTGCTCGAAGGAGCGCGTGTGTCCACCATCGCCGGCGAACTGCTGATCAGCCAGAGCACTGTCCGCAATCACCTGTCGACGATCTTTCAGCGCTTCGGGGTGCATTCACAGGCCGAACTGATCGACACGTTCCGCCGGTCACGGACCAGCTGATCCGAGATCCTGCCGGGCTCGCGCCGCCGCGCGGCGTTCTCGGGGATCTCCGTTTGAGCGGATCGCCCTGCCGCTCAAACGGAGATGATGCCCCCGAAACTCCCCCTTCCGCTTCGTCAGCCAGGTGCCCCGGTTCCCGCCGAAACCGCAGAGCCGCCAAAACCAAAGGCTGCGACTAAGGATCACTGCATCGTAAGGAACGGTGCCTGCCGCCGAGTAGGGCCGTTCGGTTCTTCCGCTCACAACGGAGCGAAAACTCCGGCCCTATCCCGTCGACGTCGTAGCGACCTCGTCGACTCAGGAAAGCCCGTGGGCCAGCGCCTCGTCGAAGCTGGCACCGTTCTGCAGCAAGGGCCGGAAACCCATCAGTTGCCGCGGCTTGCCGATGGCCATGACTGCACGCAGGCGCCCGCCTCGGCCATAGACCGCGACGAACTTGCCTTCCTCGAACGAACCTTCCGTGATCACCATCTCGTCATCACCGCCAGGGTTGCCGAGCACCTGGATCCGGATGCCGTATTGGTCCGACCAGAAGTACGGAATCGGTGCGAAGGACGGCGCGTCGGCGCGCCCTGCGAGCAAGCTGCGTGCCGCGGCCGCACCAGCGTTCGCCGCCACCTCCCAGTGCTCGATCCGGATGAGCTCCTCCGACCCGTCGTGGCGCCAGAGCCACCGCGCCATGTCGCCGGCCGCCACGATGCCGTCCGCCGCGTACAGGCGGTCGTCGCACACCACTCCGTTGTCGACGGTCAGGCCCGAGCTCTCGAGCCAGCCCGTCGACGGCGACACGCCGATGCCGACGACCACCACGTCGGCGTCGAACACCTCCCCGTCCCGCAGGTGCACGGCGAGACGGGCCGAACCGGCACCCGACCCCGACCCGCCCCCGCCGCGCTCGATGCGCTCCAGCCCCACCCCGGTCCGCAGCGACACCCCGTTGGCCCCGGGCAACGACGCGCAGTGCGCGCCGACGACCGGGCCGAGCACGTTCGCCAACGGCACGTCCATGACCTCGAGCACCGTGACTTGCACCCGAGACCGGCGCAGGTCGACGCCACCTCCGACCCGATGAAGCCCGCACCGACCACCACGACGCGTGCGCCGTCTTCGGCGGTGACCGCCGCGCGCAACGCCAGCGAGTCGTCGATGGTGCGCAGCACGAAGAGCCCGTCGGCGGGTCCGAGCGTCTCGGTCCCGGGCAAGCGGCGGGGAGCGGCTCCCGTCGCCAGCAGGATCCCGTCGGCGGACAGCACCGACCCGTCGTCGAGCTCCACCTTGCGGCCCGCCACGTCGAGCCCGGTCGCCCGCCGGCCCAACACCTCGTGTACCGCGAGCTCGCTCGAACGCTTCTTGTCCGCCAGCACGGCCTTCTCCGGTGGCCAGGTCCCGGCGAGGACCTGCTTGGAGAGCGGCGGGCGGTCGTAGGGAAGATGCAGCTCCTCGCCCACGAGGCTGATCTTCCCTGCGAAGCCTTCGGCGCGCAGCCCTTCGGTCGCGCGCCAGCCGGCCAACGACGCGCCGACGACGATGACGGATTCCATTGCCATCTCGGACGAGACTTCAGCCGCCGAACATGGCCATCCACTCCTGCGCGGAGCGGGGCCGGAAGACGTAGTTCCACTTCCGGGTCTCCCCCATGCTCTGGGAAGGCTCGGCGGAATAGAGGTGGCCGGGGAAGAGGATGGCGTCGTCGGGCACGCGCGCCAGGCGCGTGTGGATCGACTCGTACATGGCGAGCGGGTCCGAGCCGGGGAAGTCCGTCCGTCCGCATCCCTCGAGGAACAACGTGTCGCCGGCCACCAGCCGCCCGTCGACGAGGAAGCACTGGCTCCCCGGGGTGTGGCCGGGCGTATGGATCAGCTCGACCTCGACGCCACCCACGCGCACGACATCCCCGCTGTCGTGACCCACCAGGTGGTCCTTGCCGACGCCCGTGGTGCGCTCGACCCACGGGACCTCATCGGATTGCACGTGGATCGGCACCGAGATCTTCTCGAGCAGCGCGCCGATGCCCTCGAGCGACCAACCGGCCATGGTCCCCCCGAGATGATCGGGATGGAAGTGGGTCCCGAGCACGCCCGTCAGCCGCATGTCGTCCGCCGCCACGATGTCCAAGAGGTCTTGCACGGCGTAGGCCGGGTCGACGACGACGGCCTCACCGGTCGCGCGGTCACCAATCAGGTAGACGAAGTTCACCATCTGGCGCGCCATCATGTCGCCGCGCGCGAAGTCGCGACCCGAGAGAAGCTGCTTGAAGTACACCCGGTCGTCCAAGCCCGGCAGCACCTCACTCATCGGCGTCATCTCCTCTTCCGCCACTCGAACTCCCACTCGAACCCGCCTCGGAGGCCAGCGACTCAAGCCGTGGTACCAGCTCCTCGACCTGCGCGCGCGTGTGGCGCAGGCGTTTGTCGAGCTCGTCGATGAGCGCCGTGGCCCGCTCGAGCCGTGTCACCAGGACGTCGACATCGACCTCCCGCTGCTCGAAGAAATCGACGATCGCATCGAGCTCACGGCTCGCCTCGGTGTAGCTCAGCTGGTCCACGGGCACCGCGGTGGACTTGTCGTCGGCAGCCGCCATCATGCGGCCCCGTCCCCGTCCGTCCCGTCGTCCTCCACGTCAACCCTTTCCACGACCACTGCATCCACCCCGTCGACCGTGCTCCGGACGCTCCCGTCGGCCAACCTTGTCACGATCTCCTGACCCACGGCCATGTCGCTCGCCCGCCGCACCAGCGCCCCGTCCGCAGTCAGGGTCAGCGAATACCCCCGCTCGAGCTGGCGGTCCACGTCGTAGGCGGCCAACAACCTGCGCCACCCGTTCACCTGCTCGTCGCACCGTCCGAGGTGACGTTCCGCCAGCACCCCCAATCGCCCCGCCCGCTCCGCGACTCGACCCTCCGACCGCTCCAACGCCGAAGGCGCCCGCCGCGCCGCCGCCGCCGCTCGACCCGACAACCGTTCTCGATGCACCCGGAGCTGTTGCCGCGCCGTCGCCGTCAACCGTCCCCGGGCCCGGGCGTCGCGCGCCGACGCGTCCGACAGGAACGACGGCACCCGGTCCGCCAGGAACCCCGCCGGCTCGGCGACGTGCCGGCTCCACCACTGCGCCGTCCGGGACACGATCGCCTGCCCGCACTCGGTCGGCGTGATACAGGCACGCGCCGCCGACGATGTCCGCCACCGTCTGGTCACCGGTGTGCCCGATGCCCGTCCACACCTGCACCGGGCACGCGGCCACCGCCCGTGCCACGACTTCGGACTCGAACGCCGCCAGGTCGGCCCGCCCACCTCCGCCGCGCACCATCGCGATGACGTCGCAGCCACTGCGCCCGAGCATCGTGACCGCACGCGCGATCGACGCCGGCGCGCCGGGTCCCTGCACCGGCACCTTGACGTGCGAGACGCGGAACCCGAACCCGGACCCGGTCAACTGACCGAGGAAGTCGCGGCACCCCTCGGTCTCCGGGACTGGCCACCAGCCCCACGTGCACCGCGACGTCCGGCAGGCCGACGGCGGCGTTGCGACGCAACAACCCCTCGGCTTCGAGCGTCGCCAGCAACTTGGTCCGTTGTGCCGCCAGCCGGCCCATCAAGGCCGTGACGTCGATGTCGGCCAGGATGAAGCTCAGCTCGCCTCGTGCCCGGTACAAGTCGAGCGACCCGCGCAACACGACGACCATCCCGTCCGCCAGCTCGATCCCCTCCTTTGCCAGCGAGTGCCGCAGCGGGGCCCACGACGTGCGCCAGCACCTGACCTTCAACACCGGCTCGCCACCCCGGCTGCGGCCCCGGCCTCCGGCTCCGGCGACGCGCCGCATCCTCCTCGGGGTCCACCAGGTCGAGATACAGATGTCCCGACCTGCTGTGGTCCGACAGGTTCTGGATCTCCCCCCGCACCCACAGGTGCGTCCGCCGGGGGAACGACTGGGCCAACGCCGCCTCGACCTCGTCGTAGAGCCCGCCGATGGAGAGGACGCCGGCCCGCTCCTCGGCAGCCGTCGGCTGGTGGCCCGGTCCGGGATCCTGCACAGCCGGCTCCTCGGGGTCGAAAAGCTGGCGGGCACCGCCGGGAGAGGGCGACGAAGCCGAGGCAGAAGACGGACGGGCCACTGCCGGCCACGTTACCGACGCCCTGTGCGGGTCCGGCGCTATGCGCAGACTCAGACGCACATCCGCCACAGCGGGGAACGGGCGCCCCTCGCGGGTCCGGTGTCCCACCCGTCCTTGCCGGTGGCAGACTGGATACGACGGTGAGTCGGCCGGGTGGCCGCGGCCCGGACCGGCGCAAGCCGGGATCGTGTCGAGGAAGGTCGGGACTCCGCAGAGCAGGGTGCTGGCGAAGCCAGTCGAGGTGACTCGCAGGACAGTGCCACAGAGAACAAACCGCCGATGGCGGGTCCGGGGTGCCGGGGCCGCACAGGTAAGGGTGAAAAGGTGCGGTAAGAGCGCACCAGCGACGGGGGCGACCCCGCCGGCTCGGTAAACCCCACCCGGAGCAAGGCCAAGCGTGGAAGACAGGCTGCTCGCCCGGTCCCTGAGAAGGGGCGCTTCCCAGGTAGGCCGCTCAGATGGATGGCCACCCCGGCCTTCCGCCTCTCATCGGGGCAGGGGGCCGGACAGAATCCCGCCTACAGGCCGGCTCACCGTCACCTGTTCGATCGATCTTCTGAGTGCACGATGCGCGACGGGTGAGTGCCCGACGCGACCCCGACGCAACCTCATGCTGGTGATCCTCAGAACGGCGCGTCACCGAAGGCGAACAGCCCGCCGTCCCTGGAGCTGCCTACCGGGCCAACATGGTGGCCGTGGCACGACGGGAACTCCGTGTTCGATGCGGCGGTGTCCTGACACTCATTGTCGTCATGTCGTGTCTGGTCCTCGGACTGGCCTCGGCTCCTTCGAACGCTGCGGCGAACAACACTGGGTCGACGTCGGCTTCGGGCTATTGGCTCGTGGGCTCGGACGGGGGCATCTTCACCTACGGGGACGCCAAGTTCTCCGGCTCGCCCGGGGGCGTAGCCCTGAACAAGCCCATCGTGGCGATAGCCGTCACTCCCGACGGCAAGGGGTACTGGCTCGTGGGTTCGGACGGGGGCGTCTTCACCTATGGGAATGCAACCTTCTACGGCTCACCGGGCGGCCTGACCCTGAACAAGCCCATCGTGGCGATGGCCGTCACTCCCGACGGCAAGGGGTACTGGCTCGTGGGTTCGGACGGGGGCGTCTTCACCTATGGGGACGCCGTCTTCTACGGCTCACCAGGCGGCCTGACCCTGAACAAGCCCATCGTGGCGATAGCCGTCACTCCCGACGGCAAGGGGTACTGGCTCGTGGGTTCGGACGGGGGCGTCTTCACCTATGGGGATGCAACCTTCTCCGGCTCGCACGGCGGCCTGACCTTGAACAAGCCCATCGTGGCGATAGCCGTCACTCCCGACGGCAAGGGGTACTGGCTCGTGGGTTCGGACGGGGGCGTCTTCACCTATGGGGACGCCGTCTTCTACGGCTCACCAGGCGGCCTGACCCTGAACAAGCCCATCGTGGCGATAGCCGTCACTCCCGACGGCAAGGGGTACTGGCTCGTGGGTTCGGACGGGGGCGTCTTCACCTATGGGGATGCAACCTTCTCCGGCTCGCACGGCGGCCTGACCTTGAACAAGCCCATCGTGGGGATGACCGCAATACCAGCATGGACTGCCGGTACATCGACACAACCAACCACGAGCACCACGACCACGAAGCCGCTGTCAGCGAGCGGTCCTCGCACATCCGAGCATTTCGCACCGAACGGGAATTTCTCAGGATCGACTTACGATCCCGGAGCAGTTGGCTTCAATCTCGCCGACGTGTCCTCCAATGCTGAAACCGAAGCGCTGCCTGCAGGCGTCAGGGGACTCGAATGGATCGGCTCGTGCGCTGGAGCGACATCTTCGTTCCAGTCGCACGTCCAGAGTTTCATCGGTGATCCTAAGGTCTTTGGGTTCTACCTCATGGATGAACCTGACCCATCGTCATGCAGTGCGGCGAATCTGAAAGCCGAATCGGATTGGATTCATGCCAACGATCCGGGGACCTATACCTTCATCATCGAACAAGATCTTTCGAGCTCGAACCATCCCACGTATCAGGGCGGCTACAACCCGGCCAACAGTCACGTCGACCTCTATGGGCTTGACCCGTATCCGTGCCGATCAGAGAATCCTGCGTCGGCACCGTGCGCGTATGCTTGGCTGAGCTTGGCGGTCACCGCAGCGGAGAAGGTAGGCATTCCACTCGCTGACATTGTTCCCGTGTATCAAGCCTTTGGCGGTGGCACGTGGATCGATGACGGGGGTGGTTCCTACCAGCTCCCTATGGCCACCCAAGAGTCCGAAATCCTGTCGACGTGGGCGTCGTTGGTCCCGACGCCCGTCTTTGACTACACGTATTCCTGGGGAGTGCAAAACGGCGACCAGGCGTTGAAGGGGAGTCCGGCTCTTCAGTCGATTCTCTTTGCACACAACGGAGGCTGACTCCACCAGCGCAGCCCGAGCGAGGGCAAGACACCCCAGCCCAGACCTGAAGACCACTGATCACAGGATCCGCCTCCGGCGCGGGCTCACGGTGAACCAAGAGCCGGCGTGACGATGTCCTTGGAAGAGGTTAATAATCCGACGGACCGGCAGTTGCCCGCCGCCGTCGACTTCGATTCTGCTTACAATTTCTTGTCGGGAATTTGACCTACTTCGGGGTATTAGCCCTTGCGCGACAGGGCCTTCATTGCCAACATGGGTCACAGCCGGGGGTGAGATCGCGGAAAGGAGTCGGCGCAAGCCGATGCCCCAAGGGGAAGCGGATCAAATGCCTAGGCCGGGATCGATATCTCGGTCCGGGCGAGAATTTGAGCACGTCGTTCAGGGCCGACACCGGCCTGCACACCCTTCAGACCCCCCGGCCCCTGGTCGACCCAAGATTCTCGTTGTCGATCGACACCTGATGATCGCCGAAAGCCTCGCGTTCTGCCTCAACTTGGAAGGATTCCAAGTTGACCTCGCGGTACCGTCCCCGGAGGGTGACCTCGAAGGCATTCTCCCTTTGAGGTGGGACGTCGTCATCTTTAATATCGAGCTCGAGACGCAGGATGACATCTCTCGGTTTGTTCGGTTACTCTCAAAGCACGGTCCGGTCCTGGCGGTGATTGCCAGGACAGATCGTCTTCCTCGGGCCTGGTGCATCGAAGCTGGAGCCGTTGCTCTGGCGGACAAGGAGCAGCCGGTGGGAAGCCTCATTGACCTCGTCCACCGGATCGTCAAAGGCGAGAGGCCTATTGGGTCCAGAGAGAAAGAGACGCTCCTCGAGTTAGGCCGACGGCACTCCAACGAAGTACTTCGTCGACGAGCTCCTTTTTTGGACCTGACCGACCGAGAGCAAGTCGTGCTGACTCACCTTTTGGACGGGCAAGCGGTCCGCACGATCGCCCGCATGTCAGGTGTGACCGAATCGACCATTCGGTCTCAAATCCGCTCGATATTTCGGAAACTGGGAGTGAATTCACAACTTCGGGCCGTTTCGCTAGCCCGTCAAGTTGGGTGGAGCGCTGACGCTCCCAGGGAGGACGCCCAAACCAGCAGGTAGCGGTCCCGAACAAATGAGATCGGCAGTTGGCGGTCGCCACCCCGCCACCTGACAACGGACACCTGGCGGCCCCGAGGTCGAAGTGTCCTCAAAGGGAGTCCCTTCCTTTGCGTTTTTTCGGCACCCGAGTCGAGTCCGTGCCGCGATCACACACGCGGTCGGGAGCTTCTCCCCAATATTGGATTCCCCAATTTTGAGGATGCGGATGGAAATCTCCTTTTGGTGACCAGCCTGCGGCTTAACCAATTTTGAGGATGCGGGCACTCCCTGTTTCGCATAAAGGTTGAGGTGGAGGGAGGTTCGTCGGAGGAAAGAAAACGTCGGCTGTGTCGGAGGGTCAGAAAGATGGGACCGGTCGAGGCGTGACCGCCCACTCGGAGCATGCACACCCGCCTTTGGTTGATGCCGACTGTGTTCGTGGCTTCGAGCGACGACAGCCCGACGCCGCGGCGAGACACCGTCTCATGGAACGGGACGAGTTGCAGGACGAGTTCGCCGCCGCCTTCGTAGGTCTGTTGCCACCCTCTGCCGTGATCATCGAGGGTGAGCCGGGTCTGGGCAAGACCGCATTGCTCAATGCTGCGTGCCACTTGGCCGCGCAAACCGGGCACGAAGTCCTGCGCGCCAGAGGCGTTGCGCTCGAAGCCGAAGCCCCTTTTGGTGTGGTTCGCCAGGTACTCCAACCGATTCAGGACGAATGGTCGCCGAGCGAGCACAAGATGTGGCTGCAGGTATCTTCCGCGCTGGTCAACGACAGCCGACGTGCAATCCCGTTCGAGGCTATCCATGACCTCTATCTGGGCTTGGCACATCTGGCGTCTCGTCAACCGCTGCTAGTTGCCATCGATGACCTTCATTGCGCGGACATTGAGTCGCTGTGGTGGGTCCAACACCTTGTGCGACGACTCGAGCCCGGTCGTCTTTCATTCGTCGGGAGCTCATTGTCCCGAGTTGCGGGTACGGCGCTCGGCCCGGTCGACAACATCATCGCCGAGCCATCGACCAGACTTATCTCCCTGCGACCTCTGACGGCCCAGTCCGTGGCGGAACTGATTCGTCATCACTTGGGCATCGAACCCGAAGGGTCGTTCATAGCCACCTGCTGTCGCATCACCGGAGGCAACCCATTCCTTGTGCACTCGTTGCTTACGGCACTTCGACAGCAGGGGAAACACGGCGAACCGTCCGAGGAGGCCTTGTCTGCTCTGTCCCCTCCGCCGGTCGCCCGTGCCATTCTCCGGCGCCTAAGCGAACTTTCAACCGAAGCGCAAGCGTTCGTACGTGCGGCTGCTGTCCTGGGAGACGAATCGGAGCAACGTGTCGTGGCGGAGCTGGCCGGCGTCGACGGTGGCATGGGCAACGACCTAGCCAACTCACTGGCCGAGGCGCACCTACTCCAAAGGGGCCGTCTGCTCAGCTTCGTGCACCCGCTCGAGCGCTCAACGGTGTACGTCGAGATCGATCCTGTCCGTCGTGCCCGAGCTCACGCTGAAGCGGCACGGCTGCTCCATTCGCACGACGCCCCCCTCGAACAGGTGGCCCGTCATCTATTGCTGTCCGAACCTGTCGATGACGAATGGTCGTCCCAATCGCTCGAGCGAGTGGCGCCCCTCTACGCCCAGCGTGGCCAACTCAAGCTGGCAGAGAAATGCTTGTCGAGATCTTTGGATGAGTCATTGGATGCGACAGCTCGACCGCGTCGACTCCTTGCCCTCGCTTCCATCCAGGCCGCGATTGGCCGATTGGGTGCCCTTGCTCTTTTGCGAGAGGCCGATGACCTCGGAGCGGATCCGGTTGCGTTGGCCGACGCCACTTACCGTTGCCTCAAGGCATTCGCCCACGAGCGTTACCCAGCCGAAACCGTTGCGACCCTCCGCGATCTAGAGGAGCACCTCGGCAAGGACAACGATGAGCTCCGCATCTGGATCGAGATCGTTCTGGCCACATGGGGGCCGCCATCGAACGCAGGGCACACCGAAACACCTCTGATTGAATCGGTCCTCGCCAAGAGGCGCTTGGAGTGCAGCCGCCAGGATCGGATGGCTTTGGCCCATTTGTCGCACGTGTACAGCCTGGCTCCCAAGCAACTCAACGCCGACTACGTAGCGAATCTGGCCGAGCAGGCGCTGCACCCAGGCGAGTTCCAGCCTGAAGATGGAACTTCTGTCGTCGTCGCCGGTCGCGCCCTGATCGCTCTGGCGCGAACGGGGCGATTCGACGTTGTCGATCGTCTCGGTCAGGCGATGCGAGACGCTGCCCTGAGTCGAGACCACGCGACGAGTGTGGCCGAGTTCTCAACGGTCCTGGCGGACTCCAGCTTGCTCCAAGGCAACCTCGACGAAGGAGAGGTCGAGAGTCGCCGGGCCCTCGCTGCGACGGAAGGCGTTTCGTGGGCCTCGCGACCACTGGCAATCGGAGTGCTCGCCGCAAGCCTCATGGAAGAGGGCAGAACGATCGAGGCGGCGTCCGCCCTTGACAGTCTGCCTCCGGTTTCGGCGGCGAGGACATATGTCGAACTCTTGCCTCTCGAACAGCGGGCCAGGCTCAAGGCTCTCGACGGGCGTACAAACGAAGCACTGGAGGAGCTTCTGCTTGTGAAGGAATACGCCGGAGAGCTCGGGATAACCAATCCGGCAGTTACGTCATGGCGGAGCGCGGCCTGTTCTCTGCTGGCTCAGTTGGGACGTGTCGCCGAGGCACGCGATTTGGCGGCTGAGAATCTCGAACTGTCTCGCGCATTCGGGGCGCCTCAGAGCTTGGGGGATGCGCTCCGAACTGCGGCTGAGGTAGGGCATCCGGCCAAACGCATTCCCCTGCTCGAAGAGGCGGTGAACATCCTCACACCGTCGGGCGCTTCACTCGAGTGTGCAAAAGCGACTATCGATCTCGGGGCCGCATATATCGGTAAAGGCCGACAGGATGAGGCGTTACGTAGTCTCCGCCGAGGCGCCGACCTAGCCTTTCACTGCCGAGCGCAACCTCTCGTCGAACGCGCCACCCGTGAGCTTCGCGCCGCCGGAGCGAGGCCACGCCGCCTGGCTCTCATGGGCTCGGACGCTCTGACCCCCGCCGAACGACGGGTGGCGGCACTCGCTGCAGAAGGACTGCTGAATGCCCAGATCGCAGAGAAGCTGTTCGTGAGCGAGAAGACGGTAGAAGGGCACCTCACACGGGTCTACCAAAAGCTCGGAAAGCAATCGCGTGCCCAGCTCAGGGAGACCTTGAAACCAGCGTTCGACATTGCGAGTGAAAGCGAGTCTCCAAAGGACGACCTCCATCGTCGTGCTGTCTGACACCCGTGACCTGCGTGCCCACGCGGTGCGACCCATGTGAGAGCGGAAGCGCTTGTGAGCTGGATACCCTTGAAATGCGAGCCGAGATCTCCCAGCGGTCAATAGAGCGTCGATGTCTGGATCGCCCAACCGCGAACGCGCGCCGCGTGCTCGCGTGCGCACGCAATCTGACTTTGGTAAGCATGTTGTCTGTCGGACTGACGCTGAGCCCCATCATCGTTGGGTCGGCTCCCGTTCGGCCGGCCGCGGCGTCGGCCGTGTCCCCACCGGCCTCGTTACCGCAACAAGATCCCACGATCTCCAAAATCTTGGTGATTTTGGAAGAGAATCACAGCATTGGACAGGTATTCCCCTCGCAGATGCCATACCTCTGGAGCCTTGCTCGGCAATTCGGGCGAGCAACATCGTGGAGCGATGTCGACCATCCGAGCCTGCCGAACTACCTGGCGATATTCGGTGGATCGGCGTTCAACGATCCCCAGGACTGCCTTCCCGCTTACGGCTGCACATACTCGGGCCCTTCGGTGTTTGGTCAAGCAGTTGCGCACGGCGGATCCGCCCGCGCCTACGAGGAGTCCATGCCGAAGCCATGTGACCTCAGAGACGACGGAAACTATGACGTCAATCACAATCCGTGGGCGTATTTTCCCGACGAGTCACACCTTTGCCGCGTCGATGATGTTCCGGCAGGGACCGTGCGCGCCGGAGCGCTCGTCACTGACGTCCGGGAGGGTTCGCTGCCGACGGTGGGCGAGATTTCCCCCAATCTCATCCACGACAGTCATGACGGGTCCTTGGCGCAGGCCGATTCCTGGCTCCACTCTTGGGTTCCGGTGCTCACCTCTGGGGCAGATTGGCGCGCCGTGCGGCTGGCGATCGTCGTGGTGTTCGACGAAGGGGACACGACAGAACAAGTGCCGTTTGTGATTTTGGCGCCAGGTGTGTCACACAGGATCACTCGACAGACCCTCAATCACTTTGCGCTGACACGGCTGATTGATGAAATCGCAGGCGTGCCGCTCCTGCGATCGGCCACGCACGCAACGGACCTCGCCCCCGTCCTAGGCCTACATGTCATCGCAGCAAAATAGGTTGTGCAGGCCAGGACGCTTGGATCCGGCGTACGAGTTGTCAGCTCAATCGGTTACTCGGCACCGACCTTGCCGCCATGCCAACAAAGGCTGCGTCGGCCATTCCCGGCGATTGGCTTCGCCACGTACGCGACAGGCAGTGGCACGCAGTCGCCTGTCTTCTCCGTTCGCTCTATTGCTGTGTCGCATCTGCCGAAATTTCCGTGGCCACGCCCCGGACCATCAAGGCGATGGTCCGCAGCAAGATGCTCATGTCGGTTCGAAGACCGCGCCGGCACAGGTAGTCGAGCTCGACATGCAGCTTCGGGTGCAGTTGGAGCTCCACATAGTCTTGTTCAGGATCGGCAGATCTGGTTCTGTCGGACCTGTCCCCGCCGGTGTAGTAGATCTGGCCCGGACCGGTGAGCCCAGGCCTGACGCGTAAGATTCCAAGCTCTTCGGAGTCGTACCACGGCAAGAAACGTGGGACTTCGGGCCGCGGACCGATCAGCGTCATGTCGCCCTTGAGGATGTTGAGGAGTTGCGGCAGCTCGTCCAATTTGGACGCACGAAGGAGCGCTCCGACCTTGGTGATCCTCGAGTCGGACGCTCCGGTGATGAGTGGGCCCGCGTTCTGGGTGTCGTGCATCATCGATCGGAACTTGAACATGGTGAACGGATGGCCTGAGCGGCCTACCCTGATCTGCTTGTAGATTACTGGGCCCCGGCTCGTGACTTTGACGGCAACCGCAGTCACGATCAGAACGGGAAATACAACCAGCAACGCGACGAACGCTGACAACGCGTCAACCGTTCGCCTGATGCGTGTGTCGAGGCGGACGCCACCAGGTTGGGATACGCAGATTCCGAACTGGGTAGGGTGCGTCCTTCGCGCCACCCGGTAAGCAATGTAGGTGAGCGTAAGCGTCGTCGTCGCATAGGTGATCGCGGATGTGATGGCACCCCCGAGCGCTCCGTACTTGGGGATGAGGATGAGATCGAGGATCACCGTCGCGGTGGCTCCTACACCCATCGCGATGGAATTGAGCCCAGGCCGGCCCACGCCCAACAGATAGGCGGAGGAGACCGCCGCCGCCCCTTCAATGGACAAGCCGAAGATGATGATCTCAGCGGGCACAACTGCACCTCGGAACGCTGAGCCGTAGAGCAGAGCCGGGCCCACGTAGGCAATGATGGCCACGAAAGGCGTCATCAGGAGCGTCAATGCAGTGGCTTGCGGCAACAGTCGGCGTCCCTCGAACGTGGCTTGTTCCGATCCGAGGTTGGCGAATCGTGGGTACAACACGTAGTTGATGGCTGTCGGGGCGAGCCTCATGAGCTCGGCGAACTTGGAGGCCACTGCGTAGATTCCGAGCACGGCGGGGCCGGCAAGCGCACCGAGGAGTACAAAGTCGAAACGCAGGTTGGTCAGCCACAGCATGTTCCCGAGTTGACCACGAGCGCCATAGGCTGCGATCCGCTTCGCCAGCCCGACCGACGGTACACCCCAATCACTGAAGAACGTGTGCCGGGCCAGACGCCAGATTCCGGTGAGCACTGCCAGTGCGCCCGACAGGATGAGGGCGATGATCACCGAGTCAATGCCTCGGTTTCCCACGGCAAACAGCACCAACGGGTAGGTGATGACGAACCAGAGTTCCTCCGCCACGATGATCAGGTTGGCGCCGGTGATGTCACGGTTCCCCTGACAACAACTCTTCGCGGTGACCGTCACCAGTTGGGTGATCACGACGACCGCCATGAGCGCGACCAAACCCACAGGCATCGCCTTGAAGAAGACCGTTTTGAAGAGTTCGGCACACGCCAGCCAAGCCAATGAGCCGAGGGCCGACCCGGCGATTGTCATAAGGCCGAGAGTGGGCCGGAGTCTCCTGTTGTTGCGGTGGTCCCCCGCCAGGAAGAACGCTGATGCCGTCGGCAGTCCACAGGAGAACACGACTCCGAACAGCCAGGGCAAGACCCGCAGCAAGGCATACTCCCCGAGTACGGTCGGTCCGCCTGCGCGCGCCACCATGAGGCTGGCCACCGATACGGCGGCAAGCGCACCAGCCTGCGCACCCAGGTTCGAGATTGTGGCGCGGTTGACCAGCCCCCCAACCTCGTACTGCCGGTCTGGCCCGCCTCCTCGCGCGAGATCAAGCACTTCTAAGCGCCCTTGCGTCGTTGCCCAGAATCGCCACAATGCCGAGCAGAGCCCACAAGAACCGAAAATGCAGAACTTCCTCGTAGTAGGAGATACAGGCGAAGGCCAGCAGAGCGGCAACGAGACCAGCCGGACGAGGCACGGCTGCGACGAGCCCACGCGAGAGACGTCGCCTCACCAACGGCGCTGCCCAAAAGGCGGCCGTCCCGACGAGGAGCAGCAGGCCGAGAACTCCCACCACGCCGCGCTCGGCGAGCGAAGCCAAGAGGTCGTTATGGGCCTGATTCGGGTACGGGGCGTGCTGGGAGGTGAGAAGCGGCTTGGTACTCGCCGGACCGAGGCCGAGTATGCCGTCGCTCTGGCCGTAGAGCCGAAGCGACTCCACCTCCAATGTTCTGCGCTCGGAAGTACTCTGCCCGCTGCGGCCGACGGAGTTCACCAGGAGCGGCTGTCCACTGTTGAGCGCTTGCTGCCTGATCCCACTGATGGGAAAGGCGGTCAGGAGCACGCTGACGGCCAGGAAGGCGACGAGCAGCACGGCCAGCGTTCCGACCATCCCACGCTTTCGATGGGCCCTCACCAACAACAAGAAGGTGATGCCGATGGCGAGCGCCAGGATTGCGCCATTGGACTCGGATACAGCGAGTGCCCACGCCAACATGACGTAACCGGTGAACCTCATCCACCTAGCCGAAGGGACGCCGGCCGCATACACAACGAAGATCGTTACGACCCAGTACGTGCCGGCATAGTTCGGATCGCCGAAGGTGAAAAGTACCCGGTTCCCGTCCGCTGCCTGCAAGCCTTCCAGTGAGGTGATGTGACCGAGCCAGGCGGCGACGACAACGGTCGCCCAGAGGATTCCCGACCAGCTCCATGCGACCAGCGCATATCGCATTGCTCGAGGTGAGCTGAGCACGTTCACGATGACGGTGCACCAGGCAAAAAGCAGGAGATCGGTTGCGAGCGATGTAAGCGCAAGCCCCGGCAACACACTGACGAGTCCGGACGCTGCACCCGCAGCCACCATGAGTGCGAACGGAATGAAATAGGGCGCACGGAGCTTGTGGTGACCACTTCGAGCCCAGATGGCACCGGTGACGATTGAGGCCACCAAGAGAAGATCGACCGGAGAAGTGTTTCCCGGTCCGGACGGATGCAAGATGGGCTGGAAGATGAAGGCGGCGGTGAGCGTCATCACCGCGGTCCACTCGGCTGTACCCCGTCGTGTGGCCCAGCCCTCGGTGGCGGGCTGCGTGAGGTCAGGCAGGGTGCCCAGCTTGGCGGTCAGCGTGACCGTGGTGGTCATGGCGCGTCTGCCGAAGCCAACCGTCGCAGGAGGCGCAGGTGGCTCTTGGCGAATTCGGGATTATCCGCCTCTGCCGCAATGCACGCGATCTCGGCTAGGACCACGTCGGCGACACAGGTGGGATCCACCCCCAGGCGCCGCAGACCGTCGGCCATGAACTGGTGCACCAGGTCCGGATACCAGCCGATCCCGTTGAAGGCGTAATCGAGCCCGGCACCCCATTCACCCGCCCGTAGGCCGGCGTGTCCCGATACTCGTCGACCCGGCCGGGTATGCCGGTCGAGATACAAAGAGTAGGCAATCGCAAACCGCGCCAAGTCCCGGGTGAGGAGGCCGTCGGGCCGAGAGCTCTCCCAGTCGATGACTCCGCGTACCTGCCCGTCACTCATCAAGACATTGCCCGGCCAGAAGTCGCCGTGCACGAGACCTCGCCCTACTTGTTGTCTGCCCAAGCGGGTATGAAGGGCAAGAAGGACCTCGACGTCTTCAGTCCTAACCGAGTCTTCGCCGAATCGGCGCGTCAGTTCAGGCGCGACACCGTCGATCATTCGTGCCAGGTTCGTGTCCCCCAGTAATGCATGACGGTGCAATTCCGCCAGCCAGCGCCCCGCCGCCTCGAAGTCTGCCCTCACCGAGATGGGGCGAGCCGTGTGTCGCCACTGATGGTACGAGGCAAGCATTACTCGTCCCGGCAACGCCGTTGTCACCAGCACCGGCCAACCCATGTGCTCGACCACCTCCGCCACCTCTGGGATGGTCCGGTTGAGTGCGCCGAGCCTCCTCCGGTCGAGCGAAGCGAGTGCTATCGCCTCGTGCCGCACCCGCCCCGCGGCAACTGCAGTGGTGGGCACCTTTGCCGCGTACTTTGGATGATCTTCCCCGGGCCGGAAGAGGAGAACCGTCACCGTGGCGTTTGGGTCCTTCGACATGGCGAGGCAGACCACTCGACCATTGGCGTCATCGAGCACGTCAGACAGCGTCCGACGGGACGTCATCGTGGCAGTCATCCCGACCGCCCTACGAGAACCATGCCGGTCGCTCGTACGACCTCCGCACAAGACCACGTGAGCGGCAGGCGCAGCAAGCGCAATCCTGACGTGAAGAACATGCTCGGAATACGCCCAGCGCCCGGCGGGACCGACAGCACCGAGTCGGCGACGTATCGGAGTACGGCCGCGTCATTGCTGGCAATCACTATCGGCCTGCTCCGTGGGTAGGTGACGTAGGAATGCACACCGTCTGCTTCGAAAGTCTCGTCCCCGTGCAGGCCGCGCCTATGAGTCCACCGGAACCGCCGTGCTCCTCCATGTCCTCGACCACACAACTGGATGGTGCTGTCGGACAGCAGAGCCGACCAGGCGGGCGAGTCGCCGAATGCGCTCCTCACGTCAAGACCGCAAAGGGTCTCATTCGCGCAACCGGCCGAACGAGCCCATGACCGGTGAGTATTCCGAGCGCCTCGTCGACCCCATGGTCGTCGAGGTGCGGGACCTCTGCCGGTGCGGCACCGTCGTACCGATATTTGGCGGTTGTCCGACCGAGCGGATCGGTGGTTGAACGGCCCGATCTCTCGAATTCAGAGATGATGCTGCCTGACCCGTGGCAGGCGGTGTAGAGACTGCGCTGCGAGCTGGCTCCGGGTATGCACAGATAGGACGAAGTCCGATTGGTGCCAGGTAACAGCAGAGGTTGTCCGGTCTCGGCGAACGACGGATGGCCGGCCATCATTTCCGCCGGGAACGCGCGGCAGGCGTTGTGCCGGTGGACAAATGCAGGCGTGCCGGCCACTTCCTCTTCGTAAACCGAGTTGTGAGGAGAGTCAACGACCAATTGGGTGGTCGCCCCGAACGATGACTTGGCGATGCTGCGTAGAGCGGCGTACGTCGCCATCCGGTATGCAAAGCCGTAATTCATAGAGAGGCGGGTCGCCAGCAGAGCGCGCCGTCCGTCATCACCGGACATCGGAATGGACGGGCAACCAACGGCGAAGTAGTTCGACAGTCTGCTCGCCATCTGCCGTCGAGATCGTGCGGTGGCCAGATGGGTCAGCGGTCTTTGCACCGACATTTCGGCCCGGAGCATTCGTGATGCACTCTTGCGGCGGGCATACAGCGCGCCGATTTGGCCGGTGAGTACTCCCCCGCCATTGTGAAATTGGAGCGTCACCTGCCCGGCTTCTATTCCGAGACGTTCGGCCACTTCTGGATCGAGAACCTCCTCAACCTCTTGCAGCTCGAGGAAGTGGGTGCTCGGGCCAATCGAGCCGAAGCGCAGGCGCCCCATCTGCCTCACGACCCACGGCAGCTCTTTCTTCGCTCGCCATGACCCACCGAGCGATTCGATCTCCATCCGCCCTCGCTCCTCGATTCGATCCAATTCGGCGTCACTGAGGTCATATCGTTCGGCGGCAAAATCGGCGCCTTCGGTCGCTGCTCTGAGCACCTCGGCAGATGTCAGGTCTCGGTTCCAGTTCGGTGGGTTCGGGAAACGTTCGGCAACTTGCCGGTAGAAGTCGGTGACGGCCGCCGCAGTCGGCCGTTCGACGTCGAGCGTGACCAGCGCCATGCCGCAGTTGAGCGCAGCATCGGTGAGCGTCGGCCGAATGGCTCCTTGGGTGGCGACGGCAATGCTGGAGGGCATCTCGGACTTCTCCTTGTGACAGAAGTCCGGCAGTACAACCGGCGGAGCCGCGAGATCAGTGCCCTCGGTGCCTTCGCCCAGGCGACCGATCAGTGCCGCGTCGGCGGGAGCCTTTTCACTATCAAAGACCGTGAACTTGCCGTTGCCAACCTGGCGCGTTGCCGGTCGCGCGAGAATGTTGATCTCCATTCCGGATGTTTCCATGACCCTCCCTTCGGGCGTGGCCCGCTATTGGCTTCGCCAGGGCGCGGAGCGCCCGGCAGACCTGTTCGACCTCCGAATTGGTCAACCCGGGGTGTAGGGGCAAAGAGAGCAGTCGTGGGAACACGGCGTCGGCCACCGGTAGGCTTTCGCACTCATATGCACCGAGCAGCTGGCGGAAATATGGCTGGTGGTGCACCGGAATAAAGTGAACCGACGTGCCGATGCCACGGTCGGCGAGCGCGTCGACCACCGCATCGCGGTGCATTCCGAACTCATCGTGAATCCGCACGATGTAGAGGTGCCAGGCGTGCCGGTCCCCGAGCGGCCGCGGTGGCAATTCGATGCCGGGAATTGTTGCGAGTTGCTCGTCGTAGAGGTAGGCAACTTCAATGCGTCGCTTCTGCCACCGATCGAGGCGACATAGCTGGGCGCGGCCGATGGCAGCTTGAAGATCAGTGAAGTTGGCCTTCATGCCAGGTTCCGTCACTGTGTACCGCCAACTGGCACCCCGCTGGTAGCGTCGCCACGCGTCACGACTCATTCCGTGCAGTCGCATACGCCGGAGACGATCGGCCAAATCGCCGTCATTGGTGGTGACGGCGCCACCTTCTCCAATGGGAAGATTCTTCGTTGCGTAGAAGCTGAAGCACGCGGCGCGGGAATCACTGCCAACGGGCTCGCCTCGTACACTGGCGCCCAGACCATGAGCGGCGTCCTCGACAATGTTTTCCGCGGGAATGCCAGCCGCGGCGCTGAGTTCGATGCCGTCTACCGGATATCCCGCCATGTGTTGGATGACCATGGCCGCCGCTCCGCTCCTGCCGGCGGCGGCAGCGACTCCTTTCGGCGAGACCGTCAACGTGCGTTCGTCGCAGTCGATCAGCACCGGTCGCAGCCCGGCCAGCACGATGGCCTGGACGGCGCCGCAGAACGTGAGCGTCGGCGTCAACACAGGTGATCCCGGAGGCAGACCAAGAGCGCTAAGCGCCATCTGAATTGCCGCGGTGCAGGAACTCACTGCGACAGCGTGACGAGCCCCCACCCAGTTCGCGAATTCATCCTCGAAGGCCACTGATTCCGCGCCCATAGTCACCCAGCCGCTGGCCAGGACCCGTTGGGCTCCAATTTGTGCCTCGTTGGTGATCTCGGTCCGACAGAAGGGAATGCCGTTCGGGGGGGGCGCCGGCCTCGCCATGCGCGACGTCACGAAGCCAACACCTCCAGCTCGCCGCGTGGAGTGGGGTGCTCTCGGTTGGCCTCCGGCCGATAGGTCTCATCGAGCACCGCTCCGAGCGCGGCCGGGCACAACTCGTCGCCGAGGTGTGCCCGGCCGGTGAGCGCGAGGCGATCGGCTACAGCCGGATTGTCAATGAGGTATGCAAGCGCACGGCTGAGGAGATCTGGCCGGCCTGGTGGCACGAGAAGGCCCGTCTCGCCAGTAATGACGACGTTCGGAACAGCGTTGACCGCCGTCGCAACCACGGGACGCGCTGCGGCCATGGCCTCGACGATGGCGCAGGGCAATCCTTCGTAGCGGCTCGCCATGGCGAATATATCGAGACCGGGAAGGAGGTTGGCCACGTCACTACGCTCGCCGAGGAATGACATCCGACCCTTAAGGCCCCGACGCGCCGCCAGCTTCTCCGTCTTCGCTCGGAGCGGTCCGTCGCCGATCCAGACTCCGTAGATATCACTCCGCTTCAGGCGGGCCAACGCGTTAACGAAGTCCTCTGGAGCTTTTTGAAAATCCAAACGCCCAACCGTGCCCACCACCCGCATCCCGGGGGGAACCCCCAACAGCCGGCGCGCCTCCGCCTGGTCTGAGAGATCTGGGGCACGACCGTTGTTCACGGCCACGCCGATGGTTCGCACGCGCTCGGGCGGTGCGATCCTCCTTACGATGGCTTCGGCCGCCACGGCTGGTCCGACGGCCAAGAACGCATCGGTGAACCCTGCGAGCGACCTCTCAATGCGAATGTATGTCTGACGTCGAATGCGTGACTGAAAGTCGTGAAAGGGAAACCCGTGGTACGTGTGAACGATCCGTCCGACTTGTGCGTCACGCGCCGCGAGGCGACCGAGTGCACCAGCCTTGGCACTGTGCGTGTGGACGACGTCGAACCGTCCAGTACGACAGAATGCCTTGAGGTCAGCGAAGGCCGCCCGGTCGTGTGCGAGGGAGATCTCACTGCGCAGGTGCTCTTGGATCACCACCTCAAATCCCGCGTCTTGTGCTTCTTGTATGAGCCGGTTACCACTTCCGACGACGAACACGACTTCGTAACAGTCGGAGTCCAAAGCCAATGCTCCACGTAGAGCCACTCCCCCCGCTCCGGCCATGAAGCGTGTGACGACCTGCGCGACCCTGACACGCCCCGTCACCGACCCACTCCATCGCTCGCCATCGTCGGTGCGAAGAAGCTGGCCAGGGGTGCGATCGGGCGTTGGCCACGCGTCAGCTCCCAACATGGGAGACCGGCCGTCAGCGTTCGAGCGACTTGATCCACCCTGGGATGGACTCCGCCCACTCCGGTTCCGAAAGCGAGCGTCGAGGCAAAGGCCCAGTAGCGTCGTAGCTCGCCCGCCATGAAAGTACCGGCGACGAGAGACCTGGCTGCCTGATCCGGGTCACACGGAGCGATCGACGACATCTTCGCCGTTCCCCGTCGGAGGACAAGAACAAGTCCGGGCACGAGTTCGTCCACTCGTCGTTGCCAGGGAGCCTCCCTGCGATCGTGCGGCATGCGCCGGCCACGCCTGCTCCCCCTTTCACCTGCCGGCACGCGCCGGGGCTCGAGGAGGCCCCACGCAGTGTGTCCGTCGCTCATGCACAAGTTGTCGCTGGTGGCGACGGCTCCACGTTCCAACTCCGCGTTGACAATTGTCGACTTGCCGATGCCGCCTGGCCCTGCGATGAGAACTGATCGCCCGTGGTCCGTCCCGAGGCTGCAGACAGACACGTGCAACGGTGCCCGTCCACGCTGCTGGCCCCACCACAGAGCCGGGTACTGCAAGAGAACTGCCCGTATGAGCAGCCGCGACCTCGACCGCAGGGCAGCAGCGGCTACCCGGCCCGCCGGAGGCGGGCGCCATCGGGCCAGGATTTCCAGACCCGGCCCACCGGTCGCAACCAGCAGATCGAGGCCCGAAGAACACGCGTCGCGTACCACCACCTGGCCAGGTCGTCGCCACGCATTTCTCGTCAGAACGTCCCATCCATGGGTGTCGAATGCTGCAACATCGTTCTCTACCGTCACGCGAATATCGGGACGAGTGACCTGGACTGGGGAGAGCTGACCTGCAAGCCCTTCCTCCAAGACTCCCGACAGGAATCGCCGACGACAGTTGAGTTCGATTTGCACACCACCAGTCTTGAACGCGGCTTGCATCAGAACTCGTCCGGGTAGGGGGTCGTGAGGGCCGAGCGACGCTCCTCGGTGCTGGTTGGTATAGGCGAGTACTCAGGCATGAGATCCTCGAGCTGGGCGCGCACGACTTCGTCCTCACCCTTGGCAGCGGCGGAATACAGCTTCTCCAGCCGACCGCTGAAATCGTCGGGAATGCGGACCGGTCGAGTGGCCCATATGGCTGCGTCAACGGTCAGCAGCCGTTCCTCGGAGTCACCGAAGAGTGACTCATGAAGTTTCTCCCCCGGTCGAAGTCCCGTGTATCGAAGCTGTACCTCGGGTAGATGAAGCTGTTCGGCGTACCGCTTGACCAGATCAACGATTCGCACGGGCTCGCCCATGTCGAGCACGAAGGTTTCCCCATACTCCGCCATTGGAGCCGCCGAGAGCACAAGTCCCACGGCCTCCTCCACCGTCATGAAGAACCGCGTGACGTCGTGATCGGTGACAGTGATTGCATCGCCCCGCTCCAACTGGTCTGCGATCGCAGTCAAGAAGGACCCGCGGCTGCCGAGGACATTGCCGAATCGGACCGAGCACATCCTGGTATTGCGTGCCGCGTGCGCCTGCACGATCATCTCCGCAAGTCGTTTCGTGGCGCCGAGAATGGACTTGGGGTCTGCCGCCTTGTCGGTTGATATGAGCACGAAGCGACTGGTGCCAATCTCGAGTGCGGCTTCCACCAGATTCTGAGTCCCCTGAACGTTGGACTTGACGCCCTCACACGGATGACGTTCCAACAGAGGCAAGTGCTTGTGCGCGGCGGCATGAAGGACAACACTGGGTCTGGTGGCTTGAAAGACCTGCCTGATGCGAGCACCGTCGCGGATATCAGCGATGATCACATCGGGGCTGTCGAGAAGCGCCTCACCGTCAAGCTCGAGCTGCAGGGTATGCAGGTTCGATTCGTCGTGGTCCAACATATGGAGGGACGTCGGGCTGCAGCTGCGGATTTGGCGGCAGAGCTCTTGACCGATGGAGCCGCCCGCACCCGTCACAAGGACACGTTCCCCCTTGAGAGCGGCCCGTGCGGCTGGCTGCGACCCACGGTGCTCGCGACGGCCGAGCAGGCTATTGAAATCGATGATGCGCATATCTGCAGCCCGTGCCGCTCGCTCCAGCGCGGACAGGAATGAGGGCAGAAATCTCACATGGGCTCCCGTATTGGTGGCCTGGCGAACCAACTCGCTCAGCCTTCCGGGAGGAAGTGAGGGAATCGCGATGACAATCGCTTCGATATCGCGTTCACCAACGATGCGGGTCAGGTCAGCGAGCCTTCCGAGCAACGGAACACCCAACACCGAGCGCAGGTGCGGGTCGTCGTCGAGGCAACCTATGAGGTGGAGCCCATAGTCGGGCGATCGCCGTAAGTCTCGGGCCACGGTCCGCGCTGCGGCTCCGGCGCCAACCAACAGAGTCGTCAATCCGCCGTGCTCCATCCGGTTCCTGTCAGAAGGCGAGGAGGGACGCCAGCGGTCGAAGCCTGTGAAATGATCGGCTTTGAGAATGCTCATTGCGCGTGCCTCTTCGGATCGGTTGGCGTGGGTATGAACACGTTCTTGGTCACGGCATTCACCCGCTGGTACACCGTCTGCGTGGTGCCGCTCACCGTCGTCGTGGGCGACTCGCGGTCGACGCTCCTGCTCGCAGTGGCTGACGACTTCCGGACGTGCCAAATCACACGAGCTTTCGGCTTCAGTCGGACACCAACGACCCCGAGAATTGGCCAGCCTGTCGTCTCGCCGAGGTCTGCCACCCGGTCCAGCGACGCCCGGGGCGCGAACCGACGCAGGACGACGAGGACGCTCGGAGCTTGTGGCCGGCTTCTCAGGGTGAGGTCCGATAGGGCGTGCACCTTCAAGGTGGACGGCGCAGAACCAACGGCGAACGCAGGAGCTTTTGCCGCGGCAGATCGATTGGTCTTCTGGCCGTTCCGGACGGTGGTCCTGCCGGGTGCGGGTCGTCCGTTGGGCCGCGGCGGAGTTTCCAGACCGAGCGAGTTGTCGGCTGCTGGCAACTTTTGGTTCATTTTCGCTGCGAACTTTGTCAGCTGCATTGACGGCATCGGACCGGTGACGATAAGGGTGACCGCACCAAGCCGGTCCGCAGCCAGTTGCACGCTAGTAACGAGGTCGGCCTCCAGGACGATCAAGTCCGCGTCGGCATTCTCCCCCTGAGTGATCTCCGCGTTGCCGAGAAACGCCACGCCGAGTTCCCGCGCGCCCGCTTCGGGGTCCGCCAGCGTTGGCCGGACCAGTTCGTCGATCGTCGCGATGAGCAATCCGAGAATGAGTCCGAGTAACCCGGCGAGAACGACATAGACCGGGACTTGCCCGGACGCTGGCGTGGTCGTGGCCACTGTGGGTTCGCTGATGACACTCGCATCCTGGCTGGCGTTGCTGTTAGATATGACCTGCTGTTGCGCCGCCTCATTCGTCGACAACTGCGTTTCGACTCCGGCCAATTCAGTTATCGAAGCCTGAACCTGGGGATCAGTCGTCGCCAGATTGCTTATTTGGTCCGTTTCCAGTTGGCTCAAGAGGTCGAGTCGGCGGGCATTGAGCTGAGCCTCCTGGCGGGTCAGAGTCGCCAACTGTTGGCTCGCCGCTGTCCCGGGTGCATTCAGCGCGCCGACGATGGCACCTGCCAACGCCTGGCTGAGCCGGGCCGCGACCTGACGATCGGGGTCTTTGACGGTCACCGCCACAATGGCTGAGCTGTCGAGCGAGGCGGTGCTGACCTGGTGTTTGGCGACGTCGACAGCATTTCGGTCGACCTTGGCGCCATGTATCGCCTTCTCCACCACCGCGGGGCTGGTGGCGATGGCGGAGACCTGACTCAGAATTGATGACACCTGTGTGCTCGCTGTGGGCGCGGACGCCTGTGTCTGGACATCGGCGGTCGCCGCGTAGGTCACCGGTTGGGTGAGACGCCAAGGAAGAACGACCGAGATGGGCAGCAAGACCATGATGACGAGCAGCCATCGGTGCCTCCAAACGATCCGAAGCATCACCTCGTTGCCTTCCATTGCGTTCATCACCTCCAGGTCGTCCACCCGTCACTCTGCTCGGTCGAGGCGATCGACCAAGAGGTGCGGTCTGCACTCCCCCACCGCCTCCCACCTCCGCCCTCGTGTACCGCAGTGCCCGTTCAATGCCGACGACGGAGGAGGTCACGGAAACGGTAAGACACAATCAAGATCACAAACACCCTGAAACTTCACTGCCGTGAACCCCTGCGCACGTGAACCGCACCCTCATGCCAAGGGCCAGTAACCCTCATGTTTGAAGATCCAACTCTCGTGATTTTGCCGACGTCCCTTGAATTATTCGAGCGGACACCGGTTTTAGAGAGACGCTCTTGCAGCGAGGACCGCCGTCACTAACCATGACCACATGCCGCAATTACGCGGGACGCGGAGGCGTTGTCCTTTGGTGCGTCGTTCACGATTTCTGTCGGAGCGGGTGGGTTCTCAAGACAAACGCGACTGCCCATGAAACGGCTCACCGGGGGCTCCGCTCGCGCCGGCGTTGCGGTTGTGGCGATGGCGGCCGTGTCGCTCACGTGGCTGAGCGCGTCGCCGGCCGTTGCGAGCACCCCCATCAGTTATGTCCAAGGTGCGGCGGCAATTATCGGCGTCCCGGCAACGTCGGAGACCCTGACGTTCACTCAGGCGGTTAGTCCCGGGGACCTTCTCGTCGGGTGGTTTGCGCAGTACAACTCACCGGGCCAGGTGAGCGTGTCGGACAGCGTCAACGGCGCCTGGACGCGTTCGGTGTCGGAAACGTTCGGCGGTTCAGGCGACATCGCCCTCTACTTCTTGCCGAACTCGGCAGCCGCACCTCAAGGCCTGACCATCACGGTCACCACCTCCGCGGCGACCTACGTTCAGGCGAGCGCGGCCGAGTACTCCGGCGTGGCGACGAGCAACCCGCTCGATGTGTCGGCCCTCAATAGCGGCACCGGAACGAGCGTCAATACGGGGGTGACGAGCGCGGCTCCCGCTGGCGAGCTGGTCTATTCGGCCCTTACCACGGGCGGCTCTCCCGCCACCGTGACGCCAGGCGTGAGCCAAGGCGCTCCTTACACGGCGCGCGCCAGTACGAGCAGCGGCACGGCCTACGAGCAGGACATCGTGTCGGCGACGGCGGGTGCCCAGGAAGGGACGGCAACGCTCGGAACGGCGACCGACTGGTACGCCGTTGTGGCCACCTTCACGCCCGCCTCTGGGTCAACGGGGGGTGGGTCCGGGGGCACCGCTACCTTCCAACAGTCCGCCTCGTTCTCTTCTGGGACCTTGTCGACGACTACCACTCTGACCCTCTCGCGCAACACGCATGCGGGCGATCTGCTCGTTGGCTGGTTCGCGCAGTTCAACGTCCCGGGTCAGGTGAAGGTGTCGGACAACGTCAATGGCGCTTGGACCCGCGCGCCAGCTTCGCTTACCTTCCAGAGCGACACTGGTGACATCGCGCTCTACTACTTGGCCGATTCCAAGGCCTCGGCATCGGGGTTGACCATCACTGTGTCCGCGTCCACGCCGGCCTATCTGCAGGGCACGGCGGCAGAATATTCCGGCATGGCCGTCGCCGGTCCCCTCGATCAGATCTCCTCGGGCCGCGGCGTGGGCGTGGCGGTGAACACGGGCAACACCGCGCCCGTCGCAGCCGGCGAGCTGGTCTACTCGGCGATTCTGACCGGGTCCGCGCCTGGCAGCGTGACACCCGGCCAGAGTCAAGGAGCGACATACACGCCGCGGGCTCAGACCGCGAGCGGCTCCTCATACGAGCAGGACATCCTGTCGGCAACGGCGGGAGCCCAGGTGGGGACGGCCACCCTCGGCACCTCGGCCGACTGGTATGCGGTTGGCGCCACCTTCCTCTTGTACCCCAACGACACAAGTCCGCCCGGTGCGCCCAGCGCCCTGTCTTTGCTCAGCGCCGCCTCGAGTCGGGTCGCGCTGAGCTGGTCACCCGGCAGTGGTGACCTCACCGGGTACGCCGTGTATCGCAACGGCCAGGTGGTCGGGACCACGGCGTCCAACCAGACGACCTATCTGGACACGACGGTCTCCGGTGGCACCAACTACTCCTACTTCGTTGACGCGTTCGATGGCGCGGGCCTGAGCTCGAGTCCCACCAACACCGTCGTCGCGACGACGCCGGCGTCGTCGCCTTTATTCATCCAAGGCACGTCGGCCTCGCCAGGCAGTCGCCTCCCGTCGCTGACACTCACGCTCTCGCAGCCGGTGGCTGCGGGTGACCTCCTCGTGGGTTGGTTCGGCCAGTACAACGCTTCCGGCCAGATCCAGGTCTCCGACAACGTCAACGGGGCGTGGACCCGAGGACCCTCGGAGACATTCACGAGTGGCACGGGCGACATTGCGCTCGAATACGTCGCCAACACACAGGCGGCACCCAATGGTCTGACAATCACCATTGCGGCGAGTGCCCCGGCGTACCTTCAGGAGGCAATCGCTGAGTTCAGAGGACTGAGCACCGTCAATCCTCTAGCCGCTGCCGCCGTGGGCTCCGGCACGGCCGCGGCGGTACGCGTGGGACCAACTTCGAGCGTGCCCAATGGGGATCTGCTTATCGGAGCCACCATCACCTCAGGTCAGCCGGGAAGTGTCGTCCCGGGTTCGAGCCTGGGCGTCCCATTCTCTATGGACGTCCAGAACGGCAGCGCATCAGCGAACCTCGAGGACATCCTGGCCACCGCCGCTGGGCCGCAATCCGCCACTGAGACTCTGGGCTCTGCCTCGACGTCGTACACGATCGTCGCGGCCTTCTCGACGACCACCGCGTCGGCCCCGACCTCGGTGTCGGTGACCGGCCCGGCGACGGTGGCCGTCGGCACGGCCTACTCGGCGCTGGCTTCTGCGGCGGGGGCGAACCCGGCGCCGGCCTACTCGTTGGCCGGAGCCCCGTCGTGGCTGTCGGTCGACCCCAATTCCGGGACCGTCACTGGGAACGTCCCGACCGGGGTCAACTCGTTCTCGTACGCCGTGACCGCCAGCAGCTCGCAGGGCTCGGCCACGAGCTCAATCCAGACGGTCACGGTGACCGCTGGTACCACAAGCCTGGCTCTGTCGCCGAACCCCGCACCGCCGGTGGCCGCAGGCATCCCGGTCACCTACACCGCGACGGTGGCCGAGACCTCTGGGTCCGGAGCCTTGACCGGCTCCGTGAACTTCACCGACAACGGCGCGCCGATCTCGGCGTGCTCCAACCTGGTTCTCTCGGGTGGAAGCGCCGCCTGCACGACGACCTTTGCCACAACGGGGACGCACGCTGTCGCCGCCTCATTCGGCGCCGACCCGAACTTCGCGGGATCCTCCGCCTCGGTGTCCCAGGTCGTGACGGCCCTCCCACAGTTCATGTCCCAGCCAGGTGCCACCGCGACGGTGGGCAGCCTCTTTGCCTTCACGGTCACCACCACCGGCTCCCCGACCGCCAGCCTCACCGAGACCGGGGCGCTGCCGACCGGGCTTAGCTTCGCCGGCAATGCCAACGGCACTGCCACCATCGCAGGTACGCCCGCAGTGGGAACGGCTGGGCTCTATCAGCTCATCGTGAATGCGACCAACTCGGCGGGGTCGACCGCGCAAACCTTCGTCCTCATGGTTGACCAGGGCCCGGCCATCACCTCGGCGGCGACCGTCACCGTTACCGGGGGCCAGGCCATGACCTTCACGGTCACCACCACCGGCTACCCGAATGCCAGCCTCACCGAGTCCGGAGCGCTGCCGACTGGGCTGACCTTCACCGCTAACTTGAGCGGCACGGCCACCGTGGCGGGCACGCCTTCGGCCGGAACCGGCGGGAGCCGCCTGATCACCGTGAAGGCGACCAACGCAGCGGGGTCGGCCACGCAAAGCTTCCGCCTCGTCGTCGACCAAGCCCCGGCCATAACCTCGGCGAAGACCGTCACTGCCACGATGGGCAGGGCGATGAGGTTCACCGTGACCACGACGGGTTACCCGAAGGCGACGATCACGGAAACCGGGCCGCTGCCGAAGGGGCTTCGATTCATCGCCAACACCAATGGCACGGCCACCATCTCGGGTACGCCTTCGGCCGGGACCGCAGGCAGCTACGGCCTAACCATCAGCGCCACGAATGGGGTGGCATCACCGGCCGTCCAGGCATTCCTCTTGACGGTCAGGTAGCGAAAGGATCTGTCGTCGTCACATCTGGCTGAGCGGATCCGGCCGGTCCGGAGGATCCGAAAACGAGCGCCGCAATCGCCGTCAGCACGAGAGGTGGGCACGACCACCGTCGTATCGAGCTGAGCCGTCGGAAGTGGCGCTGCATGTCGCGCCTCGTTTCCCGCCTGGTTCGATCCGGCGTCCTCGATCGGAACTCTAGGACGGGGAAACCAGGGATGCCGATCCGAGCAGCCGACTGGGGCATGTCTGTCTGGACGTGATCAACGATCGCTCAACCGATCGCCTCGGTCCGCATGTGGCCCTCCAAAGCGATGCTGATCGCCGGCAAACGATGCGCCGTCGTGATCAACGGAATCGCAGGTGAGACGGTGTATTTGGCCATTGTCACTGGTGACGGGTTGCCTTTCACGGGAATCCCGCGCACCGGCCCGATACACCGTCACCTGCTCGGTCGATCTCCGGAGTGCAGGTTGCGCGAACGGGTCAGTGACCGACGCGACCCCGACACGACCTCACGCGGGTGATCCCCAGAACGGGGCGTCACCGAAGGCGAACACGCCGCCGTCGCCGGCCACCATCCAGTAGCCGCCGGTATCGGACGTCACGGCCATCCCCGTCACCGGGGACACGAGCGGGATGCCACCGAGCGACCCGTAGAACGTGGCGTGGAACGAGAAGATGCCGCCATCGGAGGCGACCAGCCAGTAGCCGCCCGTGTTGTTCGCGGCCATCCCCACAACCGGCTTGTTCAGAGGGGTGCCACCCATGGAGCCCCAGAAGTGGGCGTCGCCGAACGAGAAGATGCCACCGTCACTCGCCACCATCCAGTAACCCAGCCCGTCGGGGGTCGAGGCGATGCCCACAACGGGCTGGTTGAGTGACACGCCCGGCGGCAGCACACCGGGGACCGCGCCGAAGAACTTCGCGTCGCCGAACGCGAACACGCCGCCGTCGGACGCGACGAGCCAGTATCCGCCGTGGTCGGGCGTCGACGCGATGCCGACCACAGGCGCGTTGAGCGGAGTGCCCCCCATCGACCCGAAGAACGGCGCGCCGTAGGCCCAGACGCCGCCGTCGGCAGTGGCGACCCAGTAGCCGCCCGACGACGCGGCGGCCATGCCGACCACGGCCACCTGGCCGAAGGGCATACCCAGGTTCGTGGCGTTGCCTTCAGTGCCGATCCCTCCGCCGCGCTGAGCCAGCCAATAGCCGAGGTTGCCCGGCGTCGAGGCCATGCCGACATAGGTAGCCGGATCGGCGACGACGACGACGGGCGAGTGAAGGTTCGACGCGGTGACGTTGCCAAAGCTGCTGCACGCCGACCCCTCGAGGAGCATGCTCGACGCCGACCCCGCGCTCGGGCTCGATGCGGTGAAGCGATACGCGTTGCTCACGGGATCGGCGCAGTGTGGTGACCACTGCCAGAACAGGTCGGGCGGTGGCTCGCCCGGAAGGAAGCTGACCGTGAGGGTGACCGCTTGGCCGTTTCCGTTGACGTTGGTCGGGAGCGTCCCGCCGGACGTTGCGATCGTGCCGGTCACCGGAATGGTCGCGTTGCAGACCTGCCCTGCCACCGCCGGGATAGTAGGGACGTCGAAGATGAAGCTGCCCAACGCACCGAGGACCTGCGGCGTCCCCAGGGTCATGCCGCATCCGGTCGACGCACCTGCCGGAGCGACCCCGCCCAGGCTCAACGTTGCCGTGAGAAACGTCAATGTGCCAGCCGCCATGGCCACCGCAGCGACGACTCTCGCGATGAGGCGCCGCGTACCCCTGCTCCGTCGTCCCCGCATACCGACAAGTTTTCTCCCAGGGCGGACGAATTTCCAGGGGCCCAATGCCAACCGGCCCCGTGACACTGTCCAACCCCTGTAGCAGGACGCCGTCATCCCGAATGACGTGCTTTGGAGGATCCATCGAACCGCTTGGTTGAGGGCGATACATGGATGAGCCCCTGCATCCTCCGATGTTCTTCACCATGCTCTTTGCTGGCGGCAAGCGAGGCGAAGTGTTGATAGCGATCTTTGCTGCTCAGCGCGCGCCATTTTGGAGCGGGTCCCAGGTCTCCCTTTCGGTCTTCACAGAATCCCGCCGAGAGGCCGGCTCGCCGTCGATGACCATCTGACCTGGGGTTTTCATGCGAGACCAGAGCGCTGAAGCAAAGGCCACAAGGTCGCAGCCGAATCTGCCGACTATCCACCCATGGAAATCCCGGGTCGGACGGGCGCCATGGCCCTGCCTCCACGGACCGGCTGGTCCGGCTGTCGAATTGCCGCGTGCTACGCCGCGGCGGCGGTCCTCCTCCTGGCCTACGGCATATCCCTCGTCCTGCGCCAGCACGGCCAGTCGTGGACGTGGCTCGACAACTGGGGCGTCGACAGCCTGGAGGTGGCCCTGGCCTGCCTCTGCCTGGGCCGCGCCTTGGTACGCGGGCCGGGGCGCTGGCTGGCTCTCCCCCTCGGGCTCGGCCTTCTGGGCTGGGCGCTTGGCGACGTCGTATGGACATTCGAATCGCAAGGCGGTGCCGCGCCCCCGACGCCGTCGGCCGCCGACGTCTTCTACCTGTCCCTCTACCCGCTTGCCTATTTGGCCGTGATGTTGGTGATGCGACGGCAGCCCGGTCGGTTCCAGCCCAGTCTCTGGCTCGATGGGGCGGTGGCCGGTCTCTCGGCTGCGGCGATCTGCGCCGCCTTCGCGTTCGACACCATCCTGCGCGCTACCCATGGCTCCCCCACCGCCGTGGCCGTGAACCTGGCTTACCCCATCGGCGACCTCGTGCTGCTCGCCCTGGTCGTGGCGGCCGTCGTGATCGCGCCGGGCCTCCCGCTCCGGCTCATCCTGCTCGCCACCGGCTGCGCCCTACTCGCGGTGGGAGACACCATCTATCTCTTCCAGTCTGCTGCCGACACCTACGTCGTCGGCACCCCGCTCGACATCACGTGGCCCGTCGCCCTCCTCGTCATGTCGGCCTCGGCCTGGGTTCGGTTGCGAAGCGTTCGGCCGACCGACATGGAAAGGGCCCCACGGTTCCTCGTCCCCGGCCTCGCCGCCGCCGCAGGGCTGGCGATCCTCGTGTTGGGCAGCATGCGGCACGTCAGCTCGGTGGCCATCGGACTCGCGGCTGCCTCGCTCGTCGCCGCCGGCCTGCGCATGATGCTTTCACTGGGAGAGATCCGCCGGCTCGTCGAGGCCCGCCGGCACCAAGCCGTGACCGACGAACTGACAGGTCTCCACAACCGCCGGGAGCTGCTGCACCAGTTGCAGCTCGCTTTGGAGTGCACCGACGATGAGCCGGGCGTACGCCCTGTCGCTCTCCTGTTCATCGATCTCGACCAGTTCAAGGAGATCAACGATTCATTCGGGCACGCCGTCGGCGACCAACTCCTGCAGGCCATCGGTCCGCGTCTGGCGGAGATCGTGCGCACCGAGGACACGGTCGCCAGACTCGGCGGCGACGAGTTCGCCGTAGTCCTCACCGATGCCGACGGCATTTACGCCGAAGTGGTGGCAAGGCGCATCACCGCCGCCCTCGAGGAGCCGTTCGTCATCAGCGGAACTGAACTGCATGTCGGGGCGAGCATCGGGATCGCGCTGGCCCCGGAGCACGCAACCGCTCCGGCCGAACTCATGCGGTGCGCCGACGTCGCCATGTACCGGACGAAACGGGCGCACTGCTCATTCGACATTTACGAGGCCCGTCTCGATGCCGGCTCCAATCACATCCATCTGATGGAGAGTCTGCGCAAAGCCATCGACGAACGTTCTCTCGTTCTCTACTACCAGCCACAGATCGATCTGCGCACAAGGGCTGTCGTCACCATGGAAGCCCTCGTTCGCTGGGTACACCCGACGCTCGGCCCGGTACCGCCCGACCATTTCATCCCCCCTGCCGAGGAAGCAGGATTGATCCGCCAGGTCACTCGCTTCGTGCTCGGCGAGGCTGCGACCCAGTGCGCTGAATGGTGGCGCCAGGGTCATTTCGTCGCCGTTGCGGTCAACATCTCCGCTCGGGACCTCCTCGACCTGGAACTCCCAGACGAGGTGAGCGAAGTGCTCGAGCGGGCCGGACTCCCCTCGTCCGCGCTCGTGCTGGAGATCACCGAGACGGCGGTGATGGCCGACTTCGACCGCGCGGCCGCAGTGATCCGCCGCCTCTCGGACAGCGGTGTGGTGGTGTCGATCGACGATTTCGGCACCGGGTTCTCGTCACTCGCCTACCTGAGCTCGTTGTCGGTCGGCGAGATGAAGCTCGATCGCATGTTCACCGCCAGACTCGTGTCCGAAGTGGGCGGTGGCCGCGACCATGCCATCGTCCGTTCTGCGGTGGAGCTGGGCCACTCACTCGGGCTCCGAGTGGTGGCAGAAGGCGTCGAGCAGCCGGAGCTCGTCGATCGCCTCCTGGCCATGGACTGTGATCTGGCCCAGGGCTACGCGATTGCCATGCCCCAACCGGCCTCGGCGATCGATCTCGATGCCCTCGGTCTTGCCATGTCCACGGTCGTCCCCTCGCAGCAGCGAACGAATGCCCGAAGCCCTCGGGCACAAGCGCCAGTCGGCTAGGCACAGCGAGGCTGCGCCCACCCGGAGCCTGGGCCGCACAGAATCTCGCCTTCAGGCCGGCTCATCGTCACCCCGCTCGCCGGCCGCGGCTGGCACGACGCGCCCGATGTGGCCGTCGCTCAGCCCGTCGCCGACCCCAGGTGCTGGATGCCGGCAATGGGAGCGTTGAGCGGTTGGCCCGGACTGAGGGCGGTATACGTCGACCCCAGGAACGGCGCGTCGCCGTAGTTGAAGAGGCCGCCGTCCTTCCCCACGATCCAGTAGCCGTTGCCCGAGTGGGTCACGGCGATGCCGACGATGGGGGCCGCGAGGTGCTGGCCGGCCTTGAGGGAGCCCGGCACCGAGCCGAAGAAGTGCTGGGTCCCGTAGTTGAAGGCACCGCCGTCGGAGGCGACGAGGACATAGCCCTGTCCGCTCGCAGCAGCGGCGATGCCCACGATGGGCATGTTGATGTGAACGCCGCCGAGGCCACCCACGTACCGAGCGGAGCCCTCGGCGTAGACGTCACCGAACTGGTCGACGAGCCACGCGCCCTGTCCATCGGTCGTCGAGGCCATGCCAACGATGTGGGCCCCGGTGGGCAGCTGGACCGCCGGGAGGGCCGGCACCCCGCCGTAGTTGTAGATCTTGCCGTTCTGAGCAGCGAGCCAGTAGCCGTTCTCGTTCGGCGGCGCTGCGATGGCGGAGATGGGAGACGGGATGGCCTGGCCGCCGAGCGAACCGAAGAAGTTGGCCCCACCCAGTGCAAAGACGCCGCCGTCGCCTCCCGCCATGACGTAGCCGTTGACGCCCGGCGCGTTGGCGATGCCGACGATCGGTGCATTGAGATGGTTGTTGGCCAGCGAGCCGTTGAAGTTCAGCCCGAAGTCGAAGATCCCGCCGTCGTTACCGACCATCCGGTAGCCGTTCGGGTTCGCGGTCCCTACCGTGACCGTTTCGGCCGGATCGTTGCAGGCGGTCGTCACCGCGGCGTTATTGGTGTCGCCACTGTAGAGCGCCACCCAACTGTACGTGCCCTCCTGCGTCGGGGTGAACGCCGGCGATTGGTAGTTTCCGTCACCGTTGACGGCCTGCGGCGGCGAAGTGAAGGCGGGCGCGGCGCTGCACGTGCTGTCGCCAGGCCCGAAGAGCTTGAATACGAGCGCGCCGGTAGGGCTGGTCCCCCCTGCAAAGGTCGCCGTGTCAGAAGTGGAAGACGTCAAACCAATCTGCGACCCCGATGCGGCGGTGGTCACCGTGGCAGACGACGCCGCAGGCGGGCCGGCGATGAACACACCTTCAGGCTGGCCGAACGCGGTGTTCGAACCCGAAAGGGTGGCGATCGGAGAGGCCGATCCCGTGGCGTTCGCGGCGAACTCCAGTGCCTGTGCGCCATTCCAGTCCGTGACCCAGATGTTCCCGCTGGCATCGAGCCCGACATCATCGAGGTAACTGGTCCCGCTCGGTGTGATGTTCTGCGCCGGAGTCGCGTTGCCCTGCGCACCGGGACTGAACACCTCGACCGAATTGGATGTTCCGTGGTTCGACACGTACAGCTTGCCGTCGAAACCCACGACGACATCGTTGGGCCCGTCGAGACCGGTATTGGCGCCCGAGATCGTGTATTCGGGGACGACGTTCCCGTTGGCGCCGGGGGCGAACACGGCGATCTGGTTGGAATCGGTGTTGGCGGCGTACAACGTCCCGATGGCGTCGACACCGACGCCATCGACGTCGCCGCCCAGGCCGGTGTTGGAGCCGGTGATGGTCCTGATCGGCGTGGCGTTCCCTGAGGCACCCGGCGCGAACACCTGGATGATCCCACGGCCGTCGTTGCCGACGTACAAGGTCCCATCGGGCGCGAGCGAGAAGTCATCGGGGGAATTGAACGTGGTGTTGGAGCCGGTGATGACTCTGGTCGGTGTGGCATTGCCGGTGGCGCCTGGAGCGAACTCCTCGACGGATCCTCCTTCGAGGTTGGCGACATAGATGTCGCCGAGGGCATCCACCTTGACGTCACCGGGAAGCAACAGACCGGTGTTGGAGCCTGAGATGACCCTCTCCGATGCGACATTTCCGTTCGAGCCCGGAGCGAAAACCTTGATGGCATCCGCTCCGTAGTCGGCCACATAAATCGTTCCTTGTGGGTCCGGACCCGCAGCCTGCGCCACGGATGAGCCCAGCAAGGGCAAGATTCCTGCCGAGAGCACCAACGCTGCCCCTCCACCGAGGGAGATCCTCATCAGTCGTCGCATCACCAGCTGCCTCCTCTGGCCGCCGACCCAGCCAGGGGTCGGACGGCAAATCGCCAGGCCCAACGGTATGGATGACTTGTTGCACCGCCATTGCATCACTGTGACGTGCACTCACGTTGGGCCCTGGATGGTGGTTCAAACCCCGGGTCCGCGTCGCCACCGGCTCGGAAACCACACCCAAGCAAGGCCGAACGTGAAGCACAGGCCGCTCGTCCGGTCCCTGAGAAGGGGCGCTTCCCAAGTGGGCCACTCAGCTGGAATCGCCACCGCCGGAGACATTCCGGACGCTCTCCGCGTGGCCGAACCCCCTTTTGCCTGTCGTGTGGCGTATTCTCAGTCTGCTCCCAGTCGAGTTGAAATGGGGGTAGCATTAGGCAGTAAGGGGTGGCGCTCTTGTCACACCCCACGACCAGACCTTCATCCGGGACGGGGGCGAGTGGGCATATCTATAGACGCGAAGCCCCTCCTCGCGGTCGTCTACAGCCCACGGTCGAGGCCGTGGGCCGAGATTGCTGAGGCAGCAGGGCAGCTGTGCCGACTGCTCTGGATCGCTGACGAGAGCGAGCTCGGCACGACTGCTCGAGTCCTACGCAAGCTCGGCAAGTTAATCGATACCTCGAGCTGCACCGAGGGGGATCTCGTAGCAGCCGTTAGAGCCGAGCGTCCGAACGGCATCACCAGCTACTTCGACGACGATCTGCCGCTTCAGGCCCTGCTGACGACTGCCCTGGGACTACCCGGGCCGTCTGTCGACGCCGTGATGCGGCTGAACGACAAGCTCCTTCAGCGGCAGGCCCTCGAAGACGCCGGAATATCGGTCCCGCGATTCACGGAGATCAACGACAACATTGACGACATCGAGATCGATCGATTGTGCGAGACCCTGCATTTTCCGATGCTGCTCAAGCCGAGGGAAGGTACGGCGAGCCGCGACATCGTTCCGATCGCCGACAGGGAGGACTTGGTTGCGGCACTCAAAGACGTCGAGCGACCTTCGCTCTTGATCCTCGAGGAACGCCTGGCGGACACCTCCTGCTCCGACTGGAGTGCGGACATGGTCTGCGTCGAAACCATCGTGAGTCGTGGCACGTTTAGCCACCTAGGAATCCTGGGGTATTTCCCCCTCGCGGCACCGTTTCGTCTGTCGGGCTTGTTCTTTCCTGCCGCTGTACCCGAGACCGATATCCAGGAGTTGTTCGGGTTGGCGACTGCATCCATTCGCGCCATGGGCGCGGAGACGGGTTTCTTGAGGACAGAGATCAAACGCACTCCCGAAGGATGGAGGATCGTCGAGGTCAACGGCCGTCCATCCGGCGTAATGCCGGCACTGGTGCAGCTCGCATCCAGGATGCCGGCGCTGCAGCTCAACATGCGGTTGGCACTCGGAGAACACGTGGAAGTGGAGGGCCCAGTTCCATGTGACCGGATCGCCTACCGCTATTTCTGCGAACCACCCACGACAGCTCGGACGATCGGCACAATTTCTCGGCTGAACGAGTTGCGAGAGCGTGCCGGGGTGATCGAGATCGACGTCCACAAGGAAATCGGCGATCCGGTTGACTGGCGCAATGGTTCCTTAGACAGGGTGTTCCAGGTGACGGGCACCGTAGGTGACTATGTCGAGCTCGCAGAGCAATACCGCGCCTGCTCAGCCGGTTCCTTCGTGACCTACGGCCATCAGCTTTGCAACCCTTAATTGCAGCGCCGAAACGTCCTAAGTGTGCGTGACGTGAATGGAAGCTACGTGAGATGGGCTTCAGTTGCCATATCGGCCTTCCAAGCCATCCATCGCGATCCCGTATGCCTGACTCAATTCGTCAAAGGATGGCCTAAGGTCGACCTTGCGGCCGCGGGACGCTCGGGCCAGCGCGAACTGTAGAGCCTTAGCGGCGGTCGCAACCGTTCGAAACGCTTCGGCGGCGGCTGCGAGGTCTTGCGGTGCGGTCACGCCGAGCGCAGGATCGTTCGCCGCCAGCCATTCGACGAACGATGCGGCGAGCTCCGCGGCCGCGCCACACTGGCGGCATGTGCCGAAGGCGTAAAGATGGAAGATCTCGGTGTCCTGACCTTCCAGCCACGCAAGGTCGTGCTCCATGCGTTGATGGAATCGACCAATGGGATCATCAAGGGGGCGTCTGGCCAAGTGGGCTCTTGTGAGCGCCACCGCCTCGTTCGCAAACCCTTCCTTGTCCCGGCGCAGCCGATCGAGCCGTACGGTCTCCGCATAAGGAGGCAACGCTGTCTCGTCCTGGTAGCGACCTAACCGGAAGAGCCCGTCGAAGTCGTCCCCTTGCAGTTCGTAGTACCCCGCGTTGTGGAAGTAGCCGAGACGACGCTCCTGTCGGTCGATGCTGTTGGGCACCAGGGCCGTCTTGATGTGCGCCGTACGGTACGAGACGCCCTGAGTGTCGGGGAGGTACCAAGCGTCAACGTCCATGATCATCAACCGCCCAAGCTCCAGTTGTTCGACGGCGTGATCGAGGACCGGGCGCCAGACATTCAACTCGTTCACTTCGATGCCGAACAACGACCGGAGATCTTCGACGGGAAACTTGAAGAACGTCCACTGGTCGCCCTCGAAGTCGGTACTGAGGGTAAAGGCCGCAGCCGCCAAGGGATCAAGACCTAGGGCGTGGAGGACTTCGACCCAGAGATCGACGTAGCAGTTGGTTTCTGTCCACGTCCGTTCCGTGGAATGCAGGGGATGTGGGCGGTAGTCCGCGGCGTCGAGCGGGAGGAGCCATGTCCCCCCGGCGCTCACGGCCAGAGCCTCTCGCGGCTCGCCTGCGGCCAATCTCGGGGATCTAGTCCGTGGGTTCGCAAAAGGGCCAGAGTGATGCGATCAAGGCCGAACCCGAAACAGCATGAATGCGCAACCTCACCGTCCACCGTCGTAATTCCGAAGGGCTGCCCGAAGTGGTCGAGATGGCAGTTCGACGACGCGATCGCCGTCGGACGCTCCGCCGAGTCGATCGGTGTCACGATCTCATACTTGAGCGTCTCTTCGCGCTGATTGCTAGCCAGGATGCGACCCGCCCGTCCAAAGAAGGGGTCGTTTGCCACCACGATCTGGACGTCCAAACCGAGCGCCGAGAGCGTGTCTCGGCCGAGTTCCAGCCAGCGGTCCCGGTGCTCCCGCGCACGCACTTCGTCGCCGACGTAGACAAGCTCATGCATGCGGAACGCCTGCATCCTCGCTGGGTCGATGCTCGGCTCGTGGCGGTAGCACCATCCGGCGACGTCGTAGCGGGTTCCGCCCGCCGGTTGCGAACCAGTCAAGGTGGGATAGAGGGGGTGGCACGCGGCAGGGCACAGGCTCACACCGGCTGCGTCGAGTAGGGCCGTCCACTCGCCTCCCGACTCCGCCACGTTCATCAAGGTCTTGTGGTCGTCGTTGTTACCCGTGAAGGTCGAAACGGAACCGATCAGATCCGGGAAGGAAGAGAGGTAGCCAGTGCGCTCCAGGACTTGACGCGGCATCACGGGAGGGAATCGGTAGCTCAACGCCCCCTCCGAGGCGGCCGCCTCGACGGCCAGCTGATCCACACCTGCGACGATGGACTCATAGATCGCCGACCGCCCGTACAACCCGTCGGTGCCTGTCGGCACGAGGATTCCCGCCGCCAACAGCTCGTCCCGGAAGAGCCCCTCCCTTTTCGCCATCGTCAATCGTCCTTGTGGACGAGCAGCATCTGCGCGGTGTTGCTGTTGATCCGATCGTTGTTGACCATGATGGCCGCACCGTGTGCATCGCGCAGGATGCGCCCAAGGCTGTGTGGCGAATCCTCCCGGTAGCCGGCCATGCCAAGGATCAACATCGCACGGTTGATGATGTCGACGACAAGCGTGGATGCCGACACCTTCAAGGAGTTCATCGCGATGGCAAAACCCATGCTCGAAAGCGTGTCGACGTCTTCTCTGTTTTGATCGTAACGGCGAGCCGAGCCTCGGACGAGCTCTTCCATTCGTTGGAGCTGCGCAATCAGCTCAGCGAGGCGCAAAGCGGAGGGTGGGGTCACGCCCGGCTTCTTGCGAGCCTCTGCGCGGACAAACTGTCGCGCTTTATCAGCTGCGGCGGTGGCCAGGCCGAGCCACACAGAGCTCCAGAGGATATGTGAAACCGGCAACATGGTTTGGCTCGAGATATCCCCGTAGGGATCTCCCAGGATCCACGATTCCTCACTTTCGGCGACTAGTTTGAACCCCAGGCTGCAGGTACCCCGGAAGCCCAGGGTGTCCCACCCACTTGTAGGTTCCAACGAGAGTCCAGGGGGCCGGCAGAGGACGAGCACCTGGTCGTTCGGCGGACTCTCGGGAGCGCGCCGCGCCGTGGCAAGAATCGCGTCGGCATGCTGGCCGTACGAGATGACGGGAGCCATCTTTTCGAGTCGAATGGACCCGGCGCCGTCGCGCTCGACCGTGCACATGCTTGTGCGAACGTCACCTCCCACTCCGACTTCGGTGGTCGCCGAAGCCAGCAGAAGCTGACGTTCGGCTACCTCCGACAAAAACTCCTCGAAGAACGTGGACCGCCCATGGCGGACTACGCTGGCCACTTGGCCTTGGTGCATGGCGAAGATAAGTCCGGTGGACCCACAGTGCCGTCCGAGCTCGAATGTGATGTCGGCAACCTGTCCCACGGTGGCGCCCTGGCCGCCGAACTCTGGGGGGATCAACACGGAGAGCAGCGAAGCTTCCCGCAAGGCATCGAACGACTCGATAGGAAACCGCGCGGTGCTGTCGACGTCGCGGGCGGCGGGCCCAGCAACGTCGGCCGCTAAGCGCGCAGCCCGGCGGGTCAAATCTTCGCCGAGCTCCTTCGAGACTGTCATAGATTCATCAATTCTGTGCTCTTAAGTTCCGGATAGCTCGCTGATAGCGACCCGGATGGCGGCTACGGACTCGAAGGTGCTCTTGCGGAGCATCGGCTCAGGAAATTCGATGTCGAATTCGTCTTCAAGCGCAAGCATGACGTTCACACTGGCGTGCGACGTCATCCCCGCCTGATACAAGTCATCCTCGTCGCGCAATTTGGCGACGTCGACGGGCAGATGACCGTGATCAGCCAAGATCGTTCGGATGGCTTCATCCATCAGATGTTCCTCTTCCTGTCGGCAACGCCCCGCGGGAATTCCTTAGCCTCCCCTGTGCCAGTCTCCGCACGATCACAGAGAGCGACCACCACGGCTGCGGCCAGGTCTCCTTCGTGGGTCAGGCTCACCGCCAGCTCAGTGATCCCTGCCCGCTCAGCGAGGGTCGCCGCGTGGCCCCGAAGGGCGATTGTGCACCAACCGCCGGCATGGCGTTGCACCTCGATGGAGCGCCAATCGGGTTGATGACCGATCGGTCGCAATACTTTGATCGTCGCCTCCTTCGCTGCGAATCGAGCGGCCAGCCGCGCCGCTCGTACCGGTGCCGAACCGGTAGCGGAACTGATCTCGTGCGCGGTATAGACGCGGTCCAGGTAGCGGTCGCCAAATCGGGCGACGCTTTCAGCTACTTGGCTGACCGCCAACACGTCAGACCCGACGCGGATGGCCGTTCCCGTGCTCATACAGCAGGATCTCCCATGCAAAAGCCCCGTTTCAACCGACACCGCCTCCAGCACACCTGCTGTGGCGCCATCCACAGTCATCGTGGGAACGTCGAACAATGACGGCGATACTAGTCCCTGACAGGGATTATCGACCGACAATCGGGAACCCTTGAGCGTGTCTGGTCAGACGCTACAGATCAGCACGATGAGGACCGCCCACCTCGGACGCGTCTGTTCCACGGTGGCCTTTCCACCCTGTGCTCAAATAAAGACCCATGGGACCGGCGCCGGCGGAGACCGATGTCCAGGACCTTCTGACCGGGTCGACGTGGGAGTGCCGATCGAGCAGTCCGGATGCCGGGATCGAACCGGCCGACCTCTTCCCTGACGATTCTTTGTGGATGCCCGCGCAGGTGCCCGGCACCGCCGCGGGAGCCCTGCGAGAGCTCGAACTGTGGCATTGGGGGGACGACGACGAAGACCTGCTCGACGGCCGCGAGTGGTGGTACCGATGTCGTTTCGACTGCCCGTCCGACGCTGTGGCTGGGCCCTGGCACCTCGAGCTCGATGGTTTGGCGACTGTCGCTGATGCCTGGCTCAACGGCGAGCACGTGCTCCGCTCGGACAACATGTGGATCACGCACCGAGTCCAGATCAACCATCTGGGCCAGCAAAATGTCCTTCTGCTCCGATTTGCCGCGCTGTCACCGCTCTTGAACCAAAGACGGCCGCGCCCACGGTGGCGAAGCCTCCAGCTGCGTTCCCAAAATCAGCGTTGGTACCGCACGACCCTTCTCGGTCGCGTGCCGGGATGGTCCGCTTGCGCGGCACCGGTGGGACCCTGGCGGCCCGTGCGTCTGCTCTCGATTGGGGGTGGACCCTTCGTCGTCGAACGCCAGGTCGAGGCGCGTTGCGAAGAAGACTCGGGAATCGTCCGAATGCGGCTGTCGCTCGAGAATGTCGGAGTCGGCGACGTGGCCCAGCTGAGCGTCGGGGAACACGGGGTGGCAGCCTCGGTCGTCGGAAGCCGACGGCAAGACCATCGTCGACGCCACCATCGAGGTGCCAGACGCCCAACGTTGGTGGCCCCACACCCACGGCGCGCAACCGCTCTACCCAATGCGCCTCTCGATCGGCAGTAACGATTTGGACCTCGGGAACGTTGGGTTTCGGACTGTGGAGGTCGACAGGCAGGACGGCGGCTTCAGCATTTCCGTCAATGGCGTCCAGATCTTCTGCCGCGGGGCCTTCTGGATGCCCCCCGACGTCGTCACGCTGCACGCCCCAGAAGCCGCCCTACGGGATTCGCTCCGACACCTCGTGGAAGGCGGCATGAACATGCTGCGCATAGGCGGATACGTCTCCTATGAGGATCGGCGCTTCTGGGACCTCTGCGACGAGCTAGGCATTCTGGTTTGGCAGGACTGCATGTTGGCCGGGTTTGACCCACCAGAAGAGCCGGACTTCGTCGAGAGCGTGCGTTTGGAGGTCTCTCAGGAGCTGCACAAGCTCCAAGGTCGACCCTCGCTCGCGGTCGTCTGCGGCAGCAGCGAGATGCACCAGCAGGCCGCGATGTTCGGTCTATCCCGCGAGAGGTATCACAGCCCTCTCCTCGAGGAGACTATTCCTGCGCTGGTGGAAGAGGTTCTCCCGGGCATGCCCTACGTGGTCTCTTCACCTTCGGGCGGCGAGCTCCCTTTCGAGCCCGGAGAAGGCGTCGCTCACTACTTCGGCGTGGGCGCGTACCTGCGTCCCCTGAGCGATGCGCGCACCTCGGGTGTCCGCTTTGCTGCCGAGTGCCTGTCGTTCGGCATCCCACCGGAACGTTCGACCGTGGAGCAAAGCTTCGGTGGCGCCCACGTCGCCGGGCATCATCCGATCTGGAAAGCCGGCGTTGCCCGGGACAGCGGTACCTCCTGGGACTTCGAGGACGTCCGTGACGACTACGTACGCCATATCTTCGGCATCGACCCTCTCCGCGTTCGCTACGCCGATCCAGAGCGCTATCTCGACCTGGGGCGAGCGGTGGTCGCTCACCTCATGTCGACGGTAATGGCGGACTGGCGTTGCACGAGCTCATCCTGCGCCGGCGCCCTCATTCTCAGTTGGCACGATCTGTGCCCGGGCGCGGGGTGGGGTCTGCTCGACTCCACCACCACCCCGAAAGCCCCGTGGTATGCGCTCCGAAGTGTGCTCGCTCCACTCGCCGTCGTCATCACTGACGAGGGACTCGCCGGCCTGCGGGTCCACGTCTTCAACGATCGGCCTTCGTCGGCACAAGGCGACCTGTGGCTCACGTTGTACAACACAAGCGGCGCCGCGGTCGAAGAAGTGGCAACCCCGATCGATGTCGATGGGCACTCGGAGCGGCACTGGAATGCAGCGACCCTGCTCGGAGGCTTCCGCGACTTGACGAACGCCTACCGCTTCGGGCCCCCGGCTTACGACGTTGTCCGCGCTCGGCTCGAGGCCGGAGATACGGCAAGCGAAGCGTTCTATCTCCCCCTCGGCCCAGGTCGCCCTCAGGAGCACGATCTGGGGCTCGAAGCCCGGGCTAGACCTGTGGGTGACAACTGGCAGCTCTCCATCCGCACGAGCAGGTTCGCTCAGTGGGTCGTGATCGACGTTCCGGGTTTCGCCCCCGCAGACTCCTGGTTCCATTTGGCGCCAGAAAGCCATCGGACCGTGGTGCTTCGCCCTCTGGGCGGCAGCACATCCCCAAAGGGTCGGGTGCGGGCGCTCAACGGTCTCCACTCCAGTCCTGTGATCATCGAAGAACACTGAACCTGGTGGCGCCGGAGACATCGAGCCGGGATCGGGCGAGGCGAACGCTTCGAACGTTCACGCCTCATCGAACTCGAGTTCGATCAGATCATCGATCTCGCGGCGCGCTTCGGCAAGGTCCTCGTAATCATCGACGGATCCAAACACCTCGCACACGTTGAAGCGCCCGCCGGTGGCCCAGTCAAGGCTGTCGCCCTGACGCTGGTTCCGCACGACGCTCGACACGTGTGGCAACGCAGCCACGTCGTCGATTCCCTCCACGCCGGAAAGGTGGGTCGCCGACATGGGTGATTGGACCCAGGCAAAGTAGCCCACTCTCGGCAAACTCCTGTCAAGAACGTCCTTGAGCGCCGGCTCCGTACTCATGTCGTTGCCCAAAGCCTGCCGGAAGACCCAAGGCAAGATCGCCGGCCCACCGGCCAGCTCGATCAGCACCTGGACGTTCCCTCCAAGGCGGCCATTCACCTCCACGACTCGGGGCCCCTCCGGTGTGACCTTGACGTCCACGTTGACCAAGCCGTCCGTGATACCGAGCGCCAGCACCGCTGCTTCAGCGGCCGCAAAGACATCCGCCTCGGTCGAAGGATCAACGTGACTCGGCAGAAAACAGCCCCGTCCCCGAAAGGGCGGCGCATGCTTGAACTTTCCCGTGGTGGCGAGACGGAACACCTGACCGCCTTGCAGCATCAGCTCAACGGCCAAGTCGTCGGCGAACGGGCTCTCACTGTCCCGACCGGGCAGGTACTCCTCGACCAGGAAACCCCCTTCGATCTCTCCGAAGCGAGTGAGGAGGTCCGATAGTTCCTGCGCGTCGTCAGCCCGAGCCGTGGCGGCGCTCGAAGTGCCGCGCCTCGGCTTGAGGACCACGGGAAAGCTGAGTTGTCCATCGAGTTCGGGCACTCCGCCGGATTCTGCCGGCACTTTCCAGATCTCGGGGCCTGGGACACCGGCTGATCGCAGTGCGAGCCGCTGCTCGTACTTGTCAGCCAGTCGCTCGGCCGTAGCTTCCGAGTGGTAAACCAGCGACAGCTCCCGCGCGAGTGCCGCAGTCAACGGCATGCACTCCTCCGAGAACGTCGTGATGCCGCCTGGCGCGAGTGAAACGAGCGCACCGGCGAGGTCTTGGGCATCGAGACCGGCCGAGTCGACGACATCACCGAGACGGCGAAGCAGGCGCGCCAGCGGAGCCATGACCACGTCGCCTCCGTCGATCACCCAAATCAGACGGCACGGCACTTGACGGGCCGCTTCGGCGAGCACCATCGGGTTGAAGGACGCGGCGCCGTACACGACCACGACGCGGGGCAATTGCTCCTCGATCGATTCGCCACTCCGCGTCACACTCTCGCTCCCGGCCGTTCCCGTCATCGCGCGATGAATCTATCCTCGGTGCGATGGCAGCCGGAGCGCTGCGGTACGACCATCGGGCTGGTCGACGTCCTACAGATGCACTGGAAACGTTGTCTCGAGCCAACCACCGATCGTGGCCTCCATTGACTCCCTCATCCAGTGCCTGTGCATCGGGTGGTCGATGCCGGCCACCGTGGCAACACCGATCGATCCGGCACGCAAGGCTCGCCGCCAGGTCCGACCGGTCCGGTCCTCGAGGAACTCCAGACCGTCGTCGCCCTCAGCGAACACGGCAATGATCGGCATCGCGCGTCGCTGCAGGTCCCTGAGCCACACTGCCGCCGGGTGACGTAGTCCGAGGAGATCCAGAAGCGTCCACGCCCCGAGGGCACGGAACCTCTTGTTGCGGCGGATCTCCGGCAGGCGACGGACCCGGGTCTCCCCAATGATGTCCGCTTCCACCGGATCACCAGGCTGCCAGTACATCTGAGGATTGATCGCCACCACGCCGTCGACGTCGACCGACACCGCGGCCCGGAGTGCGACCCAGGCTCCGGCACAGAGCCCAGCCAGGACGACGTGCCGGTGCCCCATCTCTCGGAGTGCAGACACCGCCTGCTGCACCTCGTCCATCCCGTGCTGGTCGTATGGCCGACCGGGGGCGTGACCGAGATCGGGACTCTCGCCCCAACCCGAGAAGTCCATCCGCACCGAGGAGAAACCGATGAGTGCAAGGTCTCGGGCGTATTCCACCCACGCCCGACCGGGGCCCACGTGCGGTTCAGATCCGGAGTTGAGCCACAGTACCGTTGCCCGCGAGGTGCTGGCGGACCGGGTGTGCACGCCAACGAGGCCCGATTCACCCAAACGCAACACCTCTTCGTCGACAGTCCCGCCCCGCCACCCGATCGTCGCGGCAGTCCGAGGCGGAGGCTCCCGCGTGGTCACCGCGGCGCCGCCCGGCTCAACCCATCTGCAGATTTCGTCGATGATGTCGCCGGGAACCGTCGCGTATTCGGTCGGTTGGTCAAGCATGAGCTCGGTCCCGTGGCACACGAGGTGATCTCGTGCGCTCCCTAGCTCGTCGAGCCGATCCAGCAGCACGCTGCTGGCGGGCTTGTCGTCCCGGTCGACGACCAGCACTCTCGGCGCGGGTTGGTGCGGCAACGTGGCCAGGTCGATCTCAGCCAAGTCGGCCAACGTCTCCACCGAAAACGCCGAGCCAGCCACCACGATGCTTCCTGCGTGTTCGGACGCGTCGGGTACGGGTAGCCCAAGTAGTCGCAACTCTTTGACATATCGGCGTCCCCGAACGACTGGGTCCCATGCCACCACGGCATCGGCCCCCAGCCGGCCCGCCTCGGTCAGGCTGAGCGCCGCGCCCATGCGCAGTCCTACGAGAACGAGTCTCGTGGTGCCCCACGACGACAGGGCCGAAGTTGCGTGACCGATGTCGTTCCTCCAGGCATCGAGTCGCGCCGGATCCCACTGATCTCCCGACGAGTCCCCCGTCCCGTCAAAGTCGAACCGCAGGACGCGACAACCCCGCTCTGCCAGGCGTTCGGCCAGTGTCCGCAGTGTGCGGTGCGAACTCCAGTACTCATAGCCGAGAGGCGGCACAATGACGACTCCAAACGCGGCCGAACCTCCGACAGGTTCGGAGATCCACGACATGAGTGGGCACGCCGGGGGTCCGATCCACCGCCCGGACGTCCTCACGGGATGAAGAGCCGTGACTTCGGTGCTGCCGCCGGTCATGGACCCCCGACGCGGTCGCTTTCGGACGACGCCAGATGGCCCGCCGACTTGTGCCGTATCGAGTCAGGCTGAATGGGAGGGGCCATGTCAGCGGGCCTCTCGAATATCCATGTGTGGAGAAGCTCGGCCACTCGGTCCCGTCCCGTGCGCTCAAGGAGCGTGTGCTCCAGGCTGGGGATGCTGGCGAAGCAGAAGGAATCGTTCCGGGCCAGCGCGCGGAAGCGTCCCTGCTCCCCCTGGCGCAGCTTGCGGGACTCGTCTTTGCCGGCCACGACCAGGACCCGGACACCGGACTGCGTCAGGCGCTCGAAGAGATGGGCCGGACTCGCCGTAACCAGAGTCCGCTTCAATATCCACCAGCCCCCGGGGAACTTCCGCAGCGCACCTTTTACGGGTTGAAGCCGGGCCATGACCCTGTTCACCCAAGGACGGGTTGCGCCCCAGGCTTCTCGGTCCTCGAATCCTTCGCTTCCACCCGGCTCGAACCGGCGGTAGGGGTGTCCGGTCCATCGGTAATACGTAAGCGCGGGATTGATCACGCAGATCGAGGCGACCGGTTCGTCGAGTGCCGCTTCGACTGCGTGGTAACCGCCGGAGCACAGGCCCACGAGGACGATGTCCGGCCCGAACTCGGCAGCAACGACGCGGCGAACGTCGCGCAGATCGTCGAGGCCGTCCGCTGGGAACTCGACGTTCTCCGTCCGTTGGGGCCGCGTCGGGCTGTCACCCAGACCGCTCAGATCCAGCCGAAGACACCGTGCGCCTTCGGACGACCAGGATCGGGCAAGGTCAACCCAGAACCGGGTCGGTCCTTGGTGGCCGATCCTGCCTGTATTGAGGAATATGACGGTCGGACCCGATCGGCCAGAGCTCTCCTCGGGTTCGCTGAGCATTCCAAAGAGGCGTGCGGGGCCGATGGCGAGCGGTCGCTCGAGCACGGCCGGCCTACCATCCAGTCGGTGCCTTACGTCGGCTGAAAGGTTCGGCGTGTTGACCGATGATGTTCGTCCGACGGGACCGTTGAGCCACTGGACGATCGTCTCCAGGGTTGGTTCCGGGACGATGGCCTCGGCGTCGAACAGGAGCTCCTGCCCGCTGATCTCGGAGAACTCGACGTGTGGAAGTGTCTGTCGCTCTGCGAGAGTTCGGTCGAGCTTCCGGCCTTCGCGTGTGAGCACTAATTCCCGAGTTGCGAGTCCCGAGGTCCTTGGACTGATAGCAAGGGTCTGCATATCCGAGACAGTCTGTGCAGAGAACATGGCGCCCGGAGCCTCGAACGACCCGTCGTCCTTTGCCTCTCCTGATCCCCACGACTCCCCTTCGCTCAGGTGTCCCCATTCCACTGCCTGTTCCCGCCGGAATGCCCACAACGCGCGTTGCTCTCGAAGAAACGCCTTTCCCGTTGCGCATGGGTCCCACAACACCATGTCGTCTACATCGGATCCAGCGAGCTCAGCAGCGGCGAGGGTCGCGCCGATCCGGAGTCCCACCGCGGCGAGACGTGGCGCTTCGAGGGAACGGGCGTATTCAATGGCTTCCCGGACGCTGTGGCGCCACTTGGCCACGAGGCCCGAGTCGGTCCAAGTACCCGAAGAGTCCCCCGTGCCCGCGTAGTCCACGCGTAGAACCGCCCAACGGGACGCTGCCAACCGGTGCGCCAGGTCGCGCAGCGCACGCGCTGAGTACGCCGCCTCCAAACCCATTGCAGGGCACAAGACTGCCGCTCCGACGACACTGTTGTCGTCCGGAAGGTCAAGCCACGAGAAAATCTGCATGTCGGGTGGCCCGAGCCATTGTGCGACGGACTTGACCCCAGTAGTGAGAGCGACCTCAGTCGTCATTTGATGTGCACTCGATGTTTGCCCCTCGTCGGACGCTCCAGCTCGATACACGAACGGGCCAGGCCGTCAGTCTCCCGAACTCTGAAAATCGTCCCGTGGTCAGAAGCCTCGATTTTAGTTGGCGGACGGCCGCCGACCGCCCACGACTGTCGTATGTCGACCACAGGTTGGGACTTCTTGAGCGACAACAGCGCTCGTCGGGTCCGTTTGAACCGACGCTACTCAGGGGTTCGGGCCCTGAGTCGGCCCAGCCAGACGCGGGAACGAGCAAGAAGCGGTTTTCGCTCGACGGCAGGCATGGACGCCAGGAGGACCCCGTAAAAGACCGCAAGGACCGCGATGCCCGCGGCGCCAACGACGGCAAGACCTTCGAAACGGCCATGCGTGTAGGTGAAGGCGTACAGCGGGCCGCCTCCGCGCCCGAGAGCCCACCCCAGGGCGCCGGCGCACAGCGCAGGAACAATCAAGACGCGCGCGAACCCAACTGCTCTTCTCGGGAAGCGGTCGCCGAGCTTCCGGTAGGCCAACGGAAGCAGCAGGATCGCTTCCGTTGTCACGACGCCAATGAGCGCGGCCCAGGCCATACCCACAGGGCCGTACCGAGAGGCCAAGACGATACCGAGTCCCACGTGGAGCGCGGCCTCAAAACCGTAGAGGATCGCCGGCAGCTTGGGACGACGGGAACCGCTCAAAGTGATCCTGAGCGAAAACGCCCAACCCTGCACCACGCTGGCCAGACACAGAAGACCAATGACCGACGCCGCTTCTCGGTACAGGGGCCCGACCCACGCCTCGATGATGGGTCCGGCGAGAAACCCGAGTGCGATTGCGAACGGGACGCTCAGATAGAGGACGTAACGCACCACCCTATCTGTGCGATCCCGCAGGCCGGATTCATTGTCGCGGGCACTCAGTTCAGCCGCCGTCGTAAACAGGGTGTAGATCCGTGGTTGGACGATGCGCAATGGGAGTGGTCCCAAGCGCTGCGCCACCGCATAGACGGCGGCCGCTTCCACACCAGCGGCCGCACCCACGATGAGGACGTCCGACAGATCGATCACCGCGCTGGAGATCTGAGCGAGCGAGTACCACCCGGAGAGCGCTGTGTACATCCGCAGAAGGCCGCGATCGAACCGCCGCAAGGAAAGGCGGAACCAGGGAAGTTGTCGGTGCAGCAGCACGAAGCGGGACGCCTGACCCGCCAAGCTGATAACAACGGTGACGACACCGAGCGCGACGAGACCGCCGTGAAGGGCCAGCACGATGACCCAGGCGATGGCCTGCGACACCATGACGATGACCAGGCTGTAGTTCACAAGGTCGAATCGCTGGAGGCCAACGAGCGCTCCGCCGAACGTGTCCATCGGGATGGAGAGCGCCATGTCAAATGCAAAGAGCAATAGGAGGAATTGCGCTTGACCGATCAGGCTCTTCGGAATGGACGTGATGATGTCGGGAAGGAAGATCGTGAAGACAACGACTCCCACGAACGCGATCACCCCAAGGACCGAAAGAATAAGGAACGACGTGTTGATCGTCGATGCGACCTTCTCGTCTTCGTCCAACTCGAGATGCCGACCGACGAAGGCCACGGTGACATTGGCGAATCCCAGTTCGAGGAGCTCGAGGAACGGAATCAGCGAGCCGATGAGGGCCCAGACCCCGTAGCGTACGATTCCGAGCTCGTGCGTGAGGATCGGCGTCGTGATGAATCCGACCAGCACCGCGACGACCGCAGCGAGATAGTTCGTCGCGACGTTCCGCTTCTCGGTCGCCTTCTTGGGCCGGCGGATTTCCGACGCTCCGTTGGAGCCGAGTTCGGGCTCGCGTAGCAAGGGGCCTAGCCCGATCGTGTCAAGCGGCGGCTCTTCGGCTTCGTGTCGAGGTCCGTGGTCACGTCGGTCGGTCGGATGTAACTGTAGGCGGAGACCACTTTCGGGCGGCGCACGCGGTTGAGCACGATGCCGATGACGTTCGCCCCCGATCCCCGCAAGAGCGAGATGCCTTGCACGAGTCTGTCGAATTGGACGTTTCGAGCGTTTACCACGATGAGGACGCCATCGGCTTTGGTCGCAAGAATCGATGTCTCGGCGACACCCATCACAGGGGGGCAGTCGAGGACCACAGTGCGGTTCGACTCTTGGAGCGTGTTGAGAAGCGGAGGGACATCAGCAGTCACCACGTCGGCAGGGTGACGAGTCGGCAGACCGCTCGGAATGAACTCAAGATACGGATTGCCCGTGGGTACCATGAGGTCGTTCAGACTGGCTGCGTCGAAGTCGCTCACCCCTGGCGACAGCGGACGCGCGAAGATCTCGTGGAGCGACGGTTTCCGCAGATCGGCGTCGACAGCAGCGACGAGATGTCCGGGGTTCGCCAAGGCCCACGCCGTATGAGCGGCGACGGTGGACTTGCCATCGCGGGGGTCACAAGACGTGATCGCAATGACAGGATGCATCTCTCCGTACATGAGTTGGAGAAACGCGCGGAGTTGCTGGAAGGCTTCCTGGCCGAAGGGGTCGCCGGCCGATTCGAATACGTACATCGGGTCTGATCCCGTGTGGGCGAGCCGTGGCACCTCCCCGACCACCGCAATACCCACCCGCTCCCAGATTTCGTCTGCGGCGACGTGCCGTCCGACCGCAGCGGCCCCCAGTGCGGCGAACACCGCCGCAATGAGCCCGAGGGCGAACGCCGCAAAGACGATGGTGGTGCGTGAACCAGTCGGGGACGTCGGGAGTGCGGCGGTGCCGAACTGCGAGAGGACCAGCACGGCGTGATCGGTTTGATTCGTCACCTTCACGACTCGAGCCGCGGTTGCGTTGGCCCAGGCCTGCGCGGCGCGAGGATCCGTGCTCTTGGCGTTGATGGTGACCGTGTTGGAGGCGGGATCCCCCGTCGCCGAGATCGTCACCGGGCACGGACCGGTAGCGGGCCGGCACCCGTGCCTGGGCCGCGTTCTCGACCACCGGGGTGTTCGACTTCGACGACGATCTGAGGGATCTCGATCTGAATGGCGCCCACATCGGCGCCCGGGTCTGATGCATTCGAGGGAGGCTGCGCCATCCAGGACGACCGTCGGCCTGGTACTGCTTCGCCGGCAACGTGACATAGGCAAGGCCGAGCCACGAGAAACACCAGCAACGGTGAGCAGGGCAACGATCCAATGGCGCGCGTACGGCACGCACGATTTCTCTCAGGCTCACCCGTGCCTCCTTCCTAACCTTCCCCGGCGGCCGCACTGAGCGACCGTTCCACACCCTCCACCAAATGGTCGAGGGAGAAGCGTTCTCGCACGTGATCTCGGCACAGGGCGGCGAGCGCAGGCTCGCGGTCCCGCCAATCTACGAGGCCCGCAAGGGCCGATGCGAGCATCCCCGGGTCCCCGGGCTCCACCAGGAACCGCTCGAATGGCCCGTCGAGCAACTCGCGGGCTGCCTCCCGTCCGCGAAACCAGGGGCGGCCGGCCGGTGGCCAGGGTCTCGATGATCACCCGTGCGCAGGGCTCGTCCCACAGGGAGGGGACGACCACCACGTCGGCGGCGTGCAGAAGGACGACCACGTCGGCCTGGGCCGGCATCCACACGCATCCCGGCGGGGCGGATGCTCGCAGCTGCTCCGCGTACCGGGCGCCATCGGCCAGGTGGGCGCTCGGTGAACCCACGATCAGGAGCGTGCCCTCCGTGCCGCCCATACCGAGCCGCCGCCACCCCTCCAAGAGGACATCGACGCCTTTTTCGGGGTCGAGGCGTCCGTAATACAAGGCGACGAATCCCTCGTGATGGAGTCCGAGCCGGGTCCGGGCCTCTGTCCGCTCCTCGAAGCCACCCACGGGGTAGTCGTCGCCCGACACCCCGTTGTGGACCACATCGATCCGGTCGGCGTCGAGCCCCAGAGCCACCCACTGGCGCCGGAGAAAATCGGAGACCGCGATGAACCTCCGCACATGGGTGTTCGGGAACGACCCCGGCCGGGCATGACGGCACTCATGGAGGTGGCACACGACTGGTGCCCCCGACAGCCGGCCCGCGGCCGCAGCCCACACGATTTCGGCAAACCGGTTCGGGTAGACGACATCGGGCTTCTTCCTGGCAGCTGTGACGATTGCCGGCGCCATGCGTATCAGGTCACGCGGTGCACTGGCCCGCGCGAAGTCGAAGATCGGGCGACGGGCCACGCTGCGACAGAAGGTCTTGTACTCGGGGGCCAATTCGCCGTCTCGCGCCGACACCAGATCAAGTGTGTGCCCGCGCCGCACCAATCCGCGCGCCACCTGGAATGCATTCAACTCCGTCCCTCCAGCACGGGACATGGCGTGGACGCCCATCGTTATGTCCATGCTGAACGCCCAAGAGCCGGTTGCGCGGCCGGATGCCGCGAGAGATCTGCCATGGACGTCACCGCGGCACGGAGCATGCCCAAGCTCACACCGAACAGCGTGGCGAGTCTGTACTCGTCGAGGAACGGCTCGAGGAAGGCCGTGGCGAGGAGTCCTGCCAACACCGCCAGGATGCCCACGGCCAAAGCGCCCACGATGGGATCGGTATGTCGCCGCCATACCGTGACGCCGTCCGTGAGCGAGAGCGCCATGGCGGCCACGAACATGATGAGTCCGACGAGGCCAAGTCTGAGCCAGAGATCGAGCACGATGTTGTGCGCGTAGGCGATGGGCACGACCTTGCGCTGGCCCGCCTCGTAGTAGCTGAACTCCACCCCGAGTCCCCACCCGATGAAGAGATGTTGCGGGATGAGTTTTTCCGACTCCGCAGCGAGGTTCAGGCGGTCCTGTGCCGATTCGACCTTCCCTTGGCTGTGAAAGAGCGCGTCGAACTGCCGGCTGAGCGGGATGCTCACGGGCTTCTGATCGATTGCGGCCGGCACGAACAGGACGGCCAGGGCCACACCGACGATGGCGAGAGCCGTCAGAACGATCTGGCCCGCCTTGACGCTGAAGCGCCGTACTGCGCCGCGCCAAGCGCCCGAAAAGAGCAGGATGAACAAAACCGCCACCGTCACGGCAAGGTTTACGAGCACCGCACGCTGGTTCGCCAGCACTACGGCGGTCACAACGGGCACCAGCGCGAGAACGTGGCGTCCGCGCACCGGCCCGGACGCCAGCCTCACCATGAAGCAGATCGTGCCGATGGCCAGACCAATCGCCGCTGTTTCCGAACCGACCGCACCAAAGTCCTGGAGGGGAAGTCCGGGCAAATGAGTATTGAAGGTGATCTTTGCGATGGTCATGAGATCGACGAGCGTGAGACACGCGACGGTGAGGTTCCCGATCCACAACAGACCGCCACTGTCGATATACCGGCGAACAGGTACCCCGGAGGCAAGCGCGTACGCTCCGACGATGTAGAGGATGTCCTTGGCTTCGTACAGGTCCTGGGTCAACCGGTTGTGGTAGAGGTGTCCTTCCACCCCGCCGACGACCATCCACGCCGCGAAGGCCAGCCAGAGTCCGGCGGGAAGGCCGATCCGGGTCGGTTTGCCGCGGGCAATCAGCCGGGCGATCAGGGCGAGAGTGATGTACACCTCGGGCAGGCGCAGCTGTGCCGAGCCCGATCCCGGGGTGGAAGAGGCCCCGCGGCAGCGTGTTCTGGTCGGCGTAGATCGTGGCCTCGACGACCAGTAAGCCCAGGAGCACCAGAGGTACGAGATAATCCTTGCCCGCCCGCTCCCAACGGACAAAGAGCGCGATGACGCCCACCGCGACGCCGAGCAGGATAAGCACCTCGAGGAGCTTCAGCACGCCTGAACCGCCTGCAGCAGCGGCGCCAAGGCGCGGTCCCAGGTGTGCTCGGCCGCTACCGCGTCGTGTCCCATCCTGCCCAAAGCCGACGCCCGCGCGGGGTCCAGAAGGAGGCCGGCGATGGCATCCGCCAGACCTGACGCGTCGTCCGCCACGACCACGCCGCGCCCCACGAGGTCCTCGGTCCCCTCACACCCGACGGATGTCGCGACGACAGGCCGTCCAACGTCCAGCGCCTCCATGATCTTGAGTCTGCTCCCTCCACCAGCCCGCAGGGGCGCCACCACCACGCGGGATTCGGCCAAGAAGGGCGTGACGTCGGGCACCGTCCCCGTCACCTGGACGTTGCCGCCGGCCAATGCCAGCACCGACGGGGCCGGATCCCTGCCTACGAGCAGGAGTCGTGCGCGGCGGCACCTGCGCCAGCACCAAGGGCCAAATGTCGCGCCCGAGCCACAGTGCAGCATCGATGTTGGGGCCCCATCCCATGGTTGCAACGAAGGCCACGGTGGGGTCCGGCGCCGGAGGGAGCACGGCGGACGGGTCTCTGCCGTTCGGGCACACCAGCACGGAATGGGCGCCTTCGGGAAGCCGTTTTCGCTCCTGCTCGCTGACGACGGCCACGTGATCGAATCGTTTGATTGTGCGCCGCTCCATCCGCCTGAGTGCGACCACCTCTGCACGGAGGCCGACCGCAGCAGCGCCGCGTCGGGCGTGCGCGTAACTGTCCACGAGGGCCGACTCCACGTTGTGGAGGTCGAGCACGGACGTCTTCGCCGCTATGCCCGCAGCCAAGGGCACCATCTGCTGGTATTCGACTTGCAGGAGGTCGAGTGACTTCTCGGCGGCGGCGCGGCGGACGGTCTCGGCTGCTGCCGCGCTCCAGAACCGGGCCGCCGAGAAACTCTGTGTCCGGACGGCGCCGCTGAGGACACTTCCGGGTGTCACGTGCCACGGAACGGATCTGACGTCGATCCCGAGATTGCGCAGACCCTGGTGGTCCGCGTTCCCGTCGTCGTATCCGAACAGGACGAGCTCGCCCAGCCCGGCCAGGCGCCGGGCGATTGCCAGAGAACGCTGCAGCCCCCCGTTGTTGTCGGGCAACGGCAGGAATTTGGTGAGCATGAGCGTCCTCACCGTCCGGTAGACGCCTTGACGGTCAACGTGCGATACAGATGGGCCACTGTTTCCGCCGCGCGCGCCAATTGTGTGGTGCGCCACGACACCGTTGCGGGCCCCCTCCCTGAGGTCTTCGCGGAGGCCCGATGTCCCGAGCAGTCGACTGAGCCCGGCAGCCAAGGCGTCGGCCCGGCCAGGCTCGACCAGCAACCCGGTCTCGCCGTCGGTGACGAACTCCGGAATGCCACCCGACGCGGTGCCGATCACGGGCACGCCACATGCCTGCGCCTCGAGGACGCTCAGCCCAAAGGGCTCCGACGGGGACGCGTTGACGAGCACGTCGAGAGAGCGCAAAACAGTGGGCACCTCGTCGACCGGGCCCACAAAGCGACACCGGTCACCCAGCACGCCCGCAGCTTCGGCCCGCAGTTCGGACTCGTAACTGCCGTCGTCAAGCGCCGGAGCACCCACCACGGCGAGATGGCTTCGCCGGGCGGGGCCTTCGAGCATGGCCATGGCCTGAACCACCGTGCGGATGCCCTTCTCCGGATCAACGCGGCCGACGACCCCGATGATGGGCTCTTCGGGGTCGCTGCTCAGGCGGGCCCTCCACGACGCGTCGGGTGGACCGGGCTGAAACCGCTCTGGATCCACCCCCTGGGGAACGACGTGCACGTTGCGCGGGCGCCCGCCGAGCGATTCGCCGACGGCGCGGCTGACCGCGATCGTGCACGAAGCCAGGCTGACGGCGGCACGCTGCACATGGCGACCGAGACCCGGACGCACGAGATCGTGCAATTCGAGCACGACGGGTCGGTGGGCGATCCGGCCCGCAAGGGCGCAATCTAGATGGGTCCAGAGGCTGTTCGAATGGATCATGTCGAAGGACTTGGCGAGGCGGGCGAGGCGCCGGGCCATGCCCAGCGTCTCCGCCACCTCCTTGGCCAGAACCGTCGGGCCCGGGCGCCGCCCGCTGCTGCTGCGAAGCCCTTGACGATCGGCGAATGGGGTCTCGATGTGTGGGAACCCCGCAGCGGACCATGCCTCCGGCAGTGCTCCCGACGGCGACGCCAACGTCAGCGCGACCCCTCTCTCCCGCAGGAGAGGCGCAAGGGCGAGCAAGCTGCGTTCTGCGCCCCAGACCATGGACGAAGCCGAAACAACCAGCACCCTCGGGGTTCCTACAGTCGATGCGACAGTGCGCCCATCGCCTCGACTCACCGTGCGGGGGTCGACCATTTGGTCTGCCGGTCACCACGCAGGTATCGCACCAGGCCACCGAACGCCACGGCCTGCAAGAAGAGGACCTGTCCCGATGCGGCGACCGGGGTCATCACGGAATGGCGGGAACGTGTGGCTTCCATTTCTTCGCCGGTCACGGCCGTGCGCGCCTCGATGATCAGGCCGGCGCCGGCGAGCACGTGGGCCAACAGGAAGGCCCGGGCCAGGGTGCTCGAGCGCGCCTTGGAGCCCGCCACCACCAGGAGGGCCGCGTGGGCGACGGGACTGAGGGTGTAGCGGACGAGGCGATGCCCCCAGAGCTCGGCGGCGACGAGGCCCGCCGACGGACGCAACTGACGACGCCGGAGCGAGATCACGTGCAGCGCCCCCGCGATCGTGCGCGTTCGCCGCTCCCATTGCAACGCCAACGAGGCCATGGGGGGCTCGAGCGCCCGCGCCCTCGGTTCATAGGCGACCTTGTAGCCCTGTTCGACGATGTCCAGCGCCGTCCAGAGATCGTCGATGGCCACGTCCGTGGGGATCGGCCGCCAGATGTCGGCCCGTATCGCCGCAAGCTCACCCACCAAACCGATCGTGGTGCCGAGCTGGTCCTCCCGCTGCTTCAACCAGGATTCGAACTTCCAATACAGGCCTTCGCCCCGCCCGTCGTCGGTCTTCTCACCGGCCACCGCCGCCACCTCGGGGTCGTCGAAGTGCGTGACGAGAGCCGAAAGAGCGCCGGGCGTCAGCTGGTTGTTGGCGTCGCTGATAACCACGATCTGAGTATCGGACTCCGCGAACCCCCTGTTGAGGGCTTGAGACTTTCCGAGCCGATCGGGCCCGCTGAGCACCCGGACACCGCACGACTCTGCCGCCGCGGCAGTCTCGGGATCGCCGTCAGCGACAACAAGGATCGTCAATCGGCCTTCGTACCCGTTTGTCTGCAGGTCCTTGACCTTGTGCGCGATGACCCCGGCCTCCCGGTAGGCGGGCACCAGAACCGTGAGATCTGGCCACGTCCTGTCCCTCCCGTCCTCGCGGGCAGGGACGAGCCGACCTCGACCGCCGCGGGTTCGCCAGGCCAGCCAGGCTGGATAGAGGGCATGACCGGCCGAGGCGGTGATCGCCAGCGCTGTCACCGCTGCTCCCGTCCTGAAGCGCACGCGCCTCACTGCCGGACCTCCTCGGTGACGTCGACGCCGCGGAACGTCCGGGTGCTGACCGGAGAGAAACCTGACTGCCGCAGCGCCATTTCGATCGACGAAGCCCCACTGGAGTACAGCTTCTGGTCCGCGGTGGCGCTGACGAACCAAATGCGTCCGTAGTTCGGTGCCGTCCGTGCAACGTCGCTTGGACGCAGAGAGACGCTGCCGTCGAAGTACAGCGGGTCCACACCCCAGGCCTTGGCTGGGTAGACAGGATGCACCTTCGCTCGAGCAGCCGGCTGGCCGGCCATGTACCACTCGACGGGCACGCGTTCGTAGGGCGCGTAGATCAGCATGCCGTCTCCTGGTTGTGCACGATCAGCGATATACGACACAGCAGAGCGGAAGTCCTGCGGCCCTCCTTGCGAATACCACTGCGCCACTCCAACAAGGGACGCGACAACGACAACGATCAGCAGTGTCAACGCGACGGCGGTTGCACGTCGGCGGGCCAGGGAAGCCACGCGCACGATCCCGACGGCGACGAGCATGAGAGCCGGCGGGAGGCTGACCATCAAATACCGCACCACGAACAGCGGTCTGTCCACCAAAGACAGCATCACGACGGCCGCGACGGGAACAACGAGCCAGCACGCCGTGAAGAAAACGGCCCACTGTCGGGCAAAGAAGTCGCCGATCTCGCGCCGGCGGCGAAGCAGCACGAGCACGACCACGACAGCCACGGTGGCGGCGAAGACGAGGAAATCGATTGCCGCGTGGGGCACCGAAGATCGAATGCGGGTGAACAGGTGACCGGCGGAGGAGCCGGCAGCCCAGTTCACCCCGGCGGAGTCGGTGGACTGGATCAACAGGCCGAGCGGGATCAGCAACACGGCCAACGCGACCGCCGCCGTCAGCACCCGTCGCCAAGGGATCCGGCCAGGCGGTAGGAACGCCAGTGACAGCGCCTGCCCGAGGGGCACGAGCGCAGCCCAGAAATTGCTGTAGGCCGCCAGCGCGGTCACAACGGTGTAGGCCGTCCAGCACAACCGCGGAGCCGGCGATCTCAAGCCGATACCCCGGACGAAGAAATAACAGGATGCGCTCACCAAGAGGAGCGCCAGGGCGTACCCGCGCACGTCCTGGGCGAACTGGACGTACAGCGGGTTCACGGCCAAGAGGATCCCGGCCGCGAGGGCGATGTGCCTTCCGAAGAGCTCGCGCGTCAGCATGATCACAACCCACAGGGAGCCGACAGCCAGGAGGACGGAGAGACTCCGCAGGGCGATTTCGCTGTGCCCGAACACGACCCAGCCCCGCAACAGCAGGTAGTAGAGAGCCATGTTGGCCTCTCGGTGGCTGACGACGTTGGCGAACCGGTGCCACGGCGCGGTGGCCAGGGAGGCGCTGACGGACTCGTCCAGGAACAGGCTGTGGGTGCCCAGAAAGAGTGACCCGAGAACGCCTCCCAGCAGCAATTCCCCGACGACCGCGAAGCGCCACTGCCGCGTATCTATGGCCGCGTCAGAGCCTTGGGCGAACTCGTCTGGTTGGGCGGCGACGTCAGCGCCCGTGGTCGTCGTCATCCCCTCTATTTTCGGCGAACCCGGCCCCGTCGTTGAGGATGGAGGGTCCTTTGACCTAGTCCCGGGCCTGCCTGACCATGGCCCCGGCTGTCCGCGCCAAGATCGCAAGGTCCGAGACCGCAGACCAATTCTCGATGTAATGATTGTCGAGCCAGGCTCGGTCCTCGATGGAGGTGTCGCCACGGAGCCCGTGGACCTGCGCCAGCCCTGTCAGGCCCACTGGAACCCGGTGCCGGTCGTCATATCCGGAGACTTCCTCGGAGAACCTCTGCACGAAGTGGGGTCGCTCGGGACGAGGCCCCACCAGGGACATGTCGCCGCGTACCACGTTCCACAACTGCGGCAACTCGTCCAGCGAAGTCTTGCGCATGAAATGGCCGATCTTCGTGACGCGCGCGTCGTCGTTGACGCTCCACTGGATGTCCGATTCGTCGTTCTCCTGCATCGAACGGAACTTCAGGATCTCCACCTCTCGCCCGTTCATTCCGATGCGGCGCTGGCGGAAGTACACCGGACCGGGGCTGGTGAGCTTCACACCAAGAGCGAGGGCCGCGAAGAGCGGAGCGGTGACAAGCAGCAAGCCGCCGGCGACACACGAATCGAAGACCCGCTTGAAGCGTCGAGGCCCGGATCGCACGGTCGACCGCCGCAAGCGGACGAGGGGGAAGCCCCAGACCATTTCGGCGTCGCGCGGTACGCCTTGGAGTCCCAGCTCGAAAAAGCGGGGCACGACATACATTTCGACGGAAGCATTCTCGCAACGGCGGATGATGCTGACGAGATCCGAGCTCCGATACGAGCCGAAGGCGATCACGATCCGGTCGATGCGATGCACGCGCAGGACATCGTCGAGCTCCTCGATCCCGCCGAGCACCGGGAGGCTCAGGGACTCGCCCGCGCCTTCGTCAAGGAACCCGACCGGTTGCAACCCGTAGTCTGCGTGCACCTCGAGAATTCTCGCCAGCCGTTCCGCCACTTGGCCGGCCCCGATGACGAGGACCCTCTGAACGAACACCCCTCGCGTCCGGGCCCGCCGGATACCGACATAGGCGCAGGCCCGCCCGACGAGCAGCAGGCACAGAGAGGCGACGGCGAGCACCACGATGGGCCGCATCTGTCGCCCGAAGCCCTCGAGCAACACGATGGTCATGAGTGGCACGGTGACGCCCAATGCCAGTGTGCTGAAATCTTTCCCGACGCTGAGCGAGGTCCGCCATGTGTACTGGCCGCGCAACGCGCAGACCGCCAAGACGCCCAAGGCCAATACGCCGGCGGACCAATAGAGCGTCCGGGGCACGAAGACCACGGCGGCGAGCGCCAAGACCAAAAGGTCTGTCTCGGCCAACACCTGGCCGAACCCGGTCAAGAACCTGGATCGAGCCACCCTCGGCGTAATCGCCGAATCAGATCCAGGCTGCGACCACGAGCGCGTATGCGCGTCACCGCTGATGGTTACCGACGACATCCGCCGCGTCCTTTACGTAGGGTGTTGCGGCGGATTAGGCGGTCCGGCGACGACTGCTGCGCACGAGCACAACACCCACGCCGGTGGCCACAAGGCCAAGCACTGCCATTTCCTCGATGTCAGCTCCGGTAAAGGCAATCCCGCTCGGGGATGTCTTCGGGCCGTCGGGCGCGGCAACGCTTCCCGACGACGACACGGTGCTGCCGGCCGTGCAACTCGGGTAGCACGTGGTGTCCGCACCTGCGGATCCCACGAACAGACCTCCGAGCGGCAGTGCCATAACGACACCCATAGCTGGAACGCAAGCTGCAGAGAGCAAGCGCCGAACTTTGATTTTCTTCATCCTTTGATCCTCCACCTGACCCGCTCTATCGAGCGCTCCACCGAAAAGCGGCCTCTGCGTCGCCAGCCACAGTCGCCAATACCGCTATTGCATCTTCGCGCGAAAACGAATGTTCGGGAAGGGTAAAAGGTAACAAAATCCCCGACCAGGGCGGGTTTCTGGAGGATGTACACAACCCGGATTGACGATGTACACAACCCAGAAACATGCCGCGGCCTGGGATCCGACCGTTTTCAACGCTTGTTTCGTGGTGGGGAACGCAACAGACCCACAAAAACTTGCGCTCAAGCCCGATTTCGGCATTCCGACAACAATCACGCGTGAATCGGTCCCAAAGGGGACCGGCGCGCGGCTTGGTTGCGCGCGCATGCCTGACGCCGCCCCTCCATGACCCGGAGAACGAGTGCCGCAGAGACCCCTTTCATCTCGAAAAGCGTCTTCCCCGTCGACGTATCCGAGTCACGTCACTCTCGAGCTGGTCCAACGGGCGCGTTCGGGAGACCCCGCCGGACTCGGGTCTGACGATGCCGCTCTTTCAGCGCCAGGAGCTCGAGTATTGGGCGCGCGTCCAGCCTTGCTCGAGAGGTGGATGGGTGAGCGCTTGCACCGACCCGCAGGACTCGTTCCCGCCGTGCACCCGGTTGCCTTTTGGCTCAGTCCACGCGCTGGACTCGGAAAAACGGTGAAGGTAAGGAGTATCGAAGAAACGGCTGCATGCCGCCGTTGCGCAATCACCCAGCAGTACGCTCCCGAGGGGTGAGCGACGGCGTGGCTGGGCAATCGCGCGCCGATCGCCCTCAGGCCCGCCGCGAAGAGGTTTCCGCCCCCTCGCGTCGCCCGCGCAGCAGGCGCTGGAAGATCGTGGTCGCACTAGTTGCGGTGGTGGCCATCTGGGGGGTCGCGGTGATCGTCGAGGTCGTGTTGGCCTACGACCACATCCATCAGGGTCAAGCCGAGGTGCAGGCTGCCAAGGGCAGGCTCTCGGCCAATGAAGTCCTAGCCGGTGCCCCGGTGGGGGACCTCCGCGCTGCCGCCAACAGCTTCAGCGCGGCGCGCAGTCTGTTGTCGTCCCCGCTCTTCTGGCCGGTCGACGTCCTGCCCGTGGCCGGACGCCAGCTGCGCTCGGTGCAGGATCTTTCCGGTGCGGCGCAACAAGTGGCACACGCCGGCATCACTGCGGTGCAGCGATCCCAGTCGTTGCTCCGGCTCCCCCACACCGCGGGTCCCGACCGCGTCGCGGTGTTGCGTCGGCTGGCGGCACTGGCGTCGGCCACCCATCTCACGCTGTCTCGAGTCGATCTGGGCCCCGATCAGGGCCTGATCGGCCCGATCGCGCACGAGCGCACCACCTTCGTCAGCGACCTCACTCAAGTACGGACAACTCTGGCCCGGACTTCCGCAGCGGCCTTCGAAGCCGCTCACCTTTTGCAGGGTCCCGCGACGTACCTGCTTCTGGCGGGAAACAATGCCGAGATGCGCTCGGGCTCCGGGGCGTTCCTCGAGGCTGGGATCGTCACCACCGAGGACGGCCGGCTCCATCTGGCCAGCATGATCCCCACCACGAACCTGACCCTTCCCCGAGGAGCCGTTCAGGTCGGAGGTGACCTCGAGGCACGCTGGGGCTTCGAGTTGCCCGGGGTCGATTGGCGAAACCTCGGCCTGACCCCTCAGTTCGAGGTGAACGGGCAGCTGGCCGCGCAGATGTGGCAGGCCAAGACCGGCCAGCGCGTCGACGGGGTCCTGGCGATCGACGTCCAGAGCCTCCAGGAGATCCTGGGTGTCACCGGCCCGGTCACCACCAGCTCCGGCCAAGTGGTATCCGCTGACAATGTCGTGCAGTTCCTGCTCCATGACCAGTACGTCGGCGAAACGTATGGGAACAACTCGGGCCAGCGGGTCGACCAGCTGTCGACGCTCGCCTCCGCGACGCTGAACGCACTCGAGGACCGGCCCTACAGCCTTCGTTCGATGGTAAACGCGCTGTCCGCGGCCTCGGCGGGACGCCACATACTCGTCTGGTCCGCCGAGCCCCACGCGCAGGCCGTCTGGAGCAAGGTCGGGATAGCCGGGCAGCTCTCGTCGTCCTCTTTCATGGCAACCGTCATCAACCAGGGCGGCAACAAGTTGGACCCGTACCTCGCCGTGACGTCTTCCCTCCGGCTCACGCACCAACGGCAACGTGACCGACGGCCATTTGACGCTGACCATGGCCAACCACACGCCGCCGGGACAGTCGGAGTTCATCGCGGGTCCCTATCCCGGTCTCAACGCGAAGTATGGCGAGTACCTGGGGATCGCCACCGTCAACCTGCCGGGGTACGTACGCCATGTGTCGACGCCGGAGGCACGGTTTGCCGAAACCTCCGGGCCTGAGGGGCCCACCCTGCTCGTCGGCACGTCGGTCGACATCCCGGCCGGCGCCACGCAGACGGTCACCTACAACTTCGTTCTACCCGAAGCGCACGGCACGATCACCGTGCTTCCCAGCGCGCGGATCCCATCGGTCCTGTGGCACGCAAACAGCAGCGTCTTCGAGGACAGCAAATCGCACACCGTTTCCTGGTAGCGACTCCGGCGTCCGGAGTGGAGACTGGGGACTCCACTCCTTAGGAATTCCGGCGAAACCGCCGTTACCCGAGGTCGGCCTGGTAGGCGGCCAGCGAGTTCGAGTAGTTCGAGAGGATGCTGTTCCCGCCGCTGTTGAAGTTGAAGTACGACGCCCAAGCGACGTTGTTCGCCTTCAACCAGGTACTGAAGTTGTTGATGAAGGTGGGGTCGTCGCCGCCGCCGTGGCCGTCGCTCCGGTTGATGACGCCGAACTCGCCGATTCCCACGGGCTTGCTGTGAGCCGATGCGAACGAGGTCAGTTTCGACAGCAGGCCGTTGAAGTCGCGGCTCCAGAGGCAGTTCTCCTGGGTGGCCGAGAAGTTCGATCCGTTGTACGGCGATCCCACAGGAGCCGTCCCAGGACTGGTCGTAGAAGTCGAAGGTCACATAGTTGACGTAGGCGTCTCCGGGGTACGCGGTGTTGTTGGTGGTGGCATCGAAGTTGCCGCCCCAGTACCAAGCCCACTGGAACTGTGCACCGGAGACGGCCATCATGGCCGTGTGGGCGTCTCGCCAGAGCGTGGCGTAGTTGGCAGCGCTGGTGAGATCCTCGTTGGAGTAGATGCCGCTGTCGGGTTCCCACATGAGGCGGATGATCGCGTTGGAGAAACCGCTCGATACGAGGTTCTGCGCCAGTGTCGTGAAGTTGGCGTCCCAGGAAGACGGGTTGGCAGCGTACGAGGCGAGGGCGGCTTGGTCGCTGGAGAATCCGGCAGTGACCAGGGGCACGCTGAGAATCAGTCGCGCGCTGCCGAGCTTGCCCCGGACCTGGCTGACCACCCACGGCGGGCTGCCCGCTGAGCCGGCCATGGAGCTCCACGACGAGCCATCCAGGTAGTCGGAGTAGACCGACGATGTGGTGTGGGTTTCCGAGGCGAACGACTGCGCACCCGACGTGTTCCCGGCTCCGTCGTAACTGCCGAGGAGGAGTCCTGAGGAAGCTGGCGTCGTGGTGGTCGTCGTGGTTGTCGGAGCACGGGTGGTCGTCGTGGTCGTCGGAGGCGGTGACGTCGTTGTCGTCGTGGTCGTCGGAGGCGGTGACGTCGTTGTCGTCGTGGTCGTCGGAGGCGGTGACGTCGTTGTCGTCGTGGTCGTCGGAGGCGGTGACGTCGTCGTGGTCGTCGGAGGCGGTGACGTCGTCGTCGTGCTCGTACTCGGCGTGTTGTTGTCAGACGAGTGGTGCCTGTGCCCGAAGTAGGTCGCACTGCCGCTCCGCGACACGAGGGCATAGCTGTACTCGGGCGGGTTGACCACGATCCCGAGGGCGTTCGCACCGGTACCTGCAGTGGACCCCGAGAAAGTGGCGTCTCCGTAGCTGAAGAGGCCGCCGTCAGCGGCCACGAGCCAGTAGCCACTGGCGTCGGGAGTGGCGGCCATGCCGACGATCGGTTGGTCGAGTCGGATCGCACCGGTCGAGCCGTAGAAACTGGCGTCGCCGTAGCTGAAGATGCCGCCGTCGGAAGCGACGAGCCAGTAACCACCGCCGTCAGGCGTGGAAGCCATGCCGACGATCGGCTGGTTGAGCTGGATGGCGCCGGTCGAACCGAAGAACTGCGCGTCCCGTAGCTGAAGATGCCGCCGTCGGAGGCAACGAGCCAGTAACCACCGCCGTCAGGGGTGGAAGCCATGCCGACAATGGGCTTGTTGAGGTGAATGGCCCCGGTCGAACCGAAGAACTGGGCGTCGCCGTAACTGAAGATGCCGCCGTCGGAGGCGACGAGCCAGTAACCACCGCCGTCAGGGGTGGCGGCCATACCGACGAGCGGCTTGCTCAACGTGATACCCGACTGTGCCGGCGAGCCGAGATTCGGGGCTCCGTCGTACGACGTCACCGCGCCGGCCGCGCCGACCGTCCAGTAACCACCGTTGGGGTCGGCGGCCATCATCTGGCCCCCGCTGTACTCCGCCGTGGGCGACGAGCTCACTGCGTCGGCCGGACTTCCGTTCAGCACGCTCGCGCCGTACAGAGCTGGTCAAAGACATGAGCGCTGCTCCCAAACCAGCGACGAGCGGCATGGCTCGGCGCCGTTCCCCCTTGCTGCGCATCTCTCCCCCTCGACCCACCAGGGTCGAGCCGCCAGGCGAAGTGCGCTGCGCTCACTGCGTGTTCGGCGGCCCGGCTGACTCGGCGAGTCCCGTAGCTTTGCGTCCCCCCCTCACGGGAGGTTTGCCCTTATCGATGTCGCGGACGCTGTGCCCCAATCGACAGTCAAAATATGAACCGAGGGTTGCATTCCTTCAAGGGCCTTTATGACTATTTGCCGCGCGCTGGATGCATGGGTCCGCAGGTAAACCGCCCAAATTGGGCCGAAACACCCAGTGTTTGTTGCCACGCGGCACCGTTACCGGAGAAGTAGGTCGTCGAAAACGAAGTTGTCCGGGTATTGATGCACGTCCTTTGCCCGCGTGCGCACCCGAAAATGTCCCTCAGGTCGCGCCGTGTCAGATTCAGCGTCAAACTTCGAGCAACAAAGTCGATGTGCGTCGTTCTCGTAGGCTCGGCGGGTGTCGTCCGTCGAACGCAGCGCGCCGAGCAATGACGCCTCACGACGAATCCCAGAGCGGTCGCACTTCCAACGCTCCCTTCGCGCCGGGATCGATCTCGCTGAGGCTGTACCCGCACAACGAACTTCCCGCCGAAGGCGATCGTCAGAGAGCTCTGTCGCGCAGGCCGGTGCTCGCACTGGCCAGTGGATTCGACGGCATCATGACGAGCGAGCACCACGGCGGGTTCGCCGGGTACATGGCGCAGCCTCTGCAGATGGCGTCCTTCGTCTTGGAGGAACACGCAACGGGATGGGCCGCGGCGGCGCCGCTGTTGCTGCCACTCCGGGCGACCGCGCTCGTCGCCGAGGAGGTCGCATGGCTGCGGGCGCGGCATCCCGGACGCGTCGGGCTCGGCGTGGCGGCGGGCGCGCTGCCGCTGGACTTCGAGGTCGCCGGCGTCGCTCAGAGCGAATCGGTCGATCGTTTCAAGTCCGAGCTCCCCCGTCTGGTCGCCATGCTGCGTGGTGATGCGTTGGGGGACCTCGAGGGTGACCCCGCACTCTTGTCGTGCCGGGACGAGCCCGTGCCCGTGCTGAGCGCGGCCGTTTCGGCTGCGGCCGCAGTGCGCGCCGCTCGTTGCGGAGCGGGCATCCTCATGGAGGGGATGTCGGCGCCCGCACGGCTCGCCCCGTTGACCAGCGCCTTCGCTGAGGCGGGAGGCACGGGTTCCAAGGTTCTGATCCGTCGGGTGCGGCTGGGACGGGTGTCCGACGGAGCTCGTAACGAGTCAACGGGCGGTCTATGAGAGCTACGCCGAGCAGCCGAACCACGTTCGGTGAGGATCAGACGATCGCCTCCGATGACCCCATCGAGCTCTCGGACCGTCTCGCGGCAGCGGTCGAGGAGGCCGGCGCCGACGCGCTGAACCTGCGCGTGCAGCTTCCCGGCATGGCGCACGAGGAGGTGCGCGAGCAGATCATCGGCATCGGGACGATGGTCCTCGGACGTGTGAGGGAGTCCTTCCCGCCGACGTGATGAGGCGAAGCGGGATCTATCTGATCGGGGTCCAGCCGCTCCTGAGGTGATTGCCACCGTCGACGTCCAGGGTGATGCCGGTGATCTGGCGCGCCTCGTCGGAGAGCAGGAAGCACACGGCCGCCGCGATGTCCTCCGCCTCGGTCAGGCGGCCGACGGGAAGGTTGGCGCCCGCGGCCGACACCGCCGTCCCGTTCCCAGATCGGCTTGGTCGCCGTGGTCCGTACGAGCCCAGGGCTCACGGCGTTGACCCGCACCCTTCCCGCCAGATCCGATGCGATCGTTCTGGTCATCGCGTTGAGAGCAGCCTTGGCCGACGCGTAGGAGACCATGGCCGAGGTGGTCTTGTGCGGCGAACCGCTCGAGATGGTGACAACCGAACCGCCGTTCTCACCGAGACCTCGGGCCAGAGCCGCACGGAGGAGCGCGATCGTGGGCCAGGTATTGATGCGGAACGTCTCGAGAAGCTCTGACTCGCTGATGGCGTCGAACGAGAGCGGGATGAGGAGCGCCTCCGAGCGTGCTGACAACCAGATCGATCTGGCCGAAGGTCTCGACCGCTCGCTCCGCGAGGATGGCGACCGCGTCTTCGTTGTCCATGGATCCGACGACCCCGACGGCGGCAAAACCGTCCGCCCGCAAGGCCGCTTCCGTCGATGCGACCCGATCCGCGTCACGGCCGTTGACGACCACGGAGGCGCCTTCCTGCGCCAGCCGCAACGCGGAGGACCTGCCGATGCTGGGATCGCCGGTCGATCCGGTGACGATGGCAACCTGACCGGAAAACCGCTGCGTGTCCATCTCGTGGCTCCTCCGCTTATCCTCTCGGACCAGACATTGTCCTGCGTTCGTCAGCTCGGCGGGCACTCCCGACGTCCCGTTGGGGGATATCCCTTAGGGCATACCCCGGGCGCACTCAGGGGCGATTCCGACCTTTGACGGTTTCCTGGACCATCCGTCGGAGGCGATGATGGTGGTACCTGGTCGCCTTGGCGAATTTCAGCCGTCCCGTGGCCAGAACCCGCGAACGCGAGGGACAAATGAACACGGAGCACCACAGGTGATCGAAGTCCGGGGCGTGACCAAGCGCTTCAAGGACACCCTGGCCGTCGACGACCTCTCCTTCGACGTCAAGCCTGGTCAGGTGACGGGATTCCTCGGCCCGAACGGCTCGGGCAAGTCCACGACGATGCGGATCATCATGGGCCTCGATGCCCCGGACGCCGGCACCGCGACCGTCAACGGGCGCAACTTCCACGACCTGCCTCTCCCCTTGCGGGAGGTCGGCGCGCTCCTCGAGGCCCGCGCCATCCATCCCGGTCGGAGCGCCTACAACCACTTGTGGTACCTCGCCCGGTCGAACGACATCCCGAGCTCCCGCGTGTCCGAAGTCCTCGAATTGGTCGGGCTCGAGAAGGTGGCGCGCAAGCGCGCCGGCAAGTTCTCGCTCGGCATGGGCCAGCGCCTCGGCATCGCAGCCGCACTCCTCGGCGACCCCGAGGTCCTCCTGTTCGACGAGCCGGTGAACGGCCTCGACCCCGAGGGGATCCTCTGGGTCAGGAATCTTCTCAAAGGCCTCGCCTCCGAGGGCAGGACAGTGTTCGTCTCGAGCCACCTCATGAGCGAGATGGCGCTGACGGCCGACCAGATCGTGGTGATCGGTAGGGGCAGGCTGATCTCGGCCGGATCGACCGCGGAGTTCATCGCCGAAAGCTCGAACCAGTTCGTCCGGGTCCGCTCGCCTCAGGCCGGCCGCCTCGAGGAGCTCTTGCGAGGCGAAGGGTGCCGTGGTCCGGCGTGAGGCCGATGGCGCGCTCGCCGTTTCCGCGCTGTCCGCTCCCGAGATCGGCGACCTGGCCGGCACCAACGGCATCTTCCTGCACGAGCTCGCCACGCAGTCGGCCTCGCTCGAGGAGGCGTTCATGGAGCTCACGCGCGAGAGCGTCGAATTCCACGCCGAGTCGTTCCCGCTCCACGACGCGCCGGTGCCTGCGTCAGCCGGCTCTGTCCCTGCGGAGGAGGAATCGTGACCGTCGCCGTTCCCGCCCGACCAGCGCTCCCGCCCGTCGAGGGGCGCCGCATCCGTGTCCCCAGCGTGCTCGCCTCGGAGTGGATCAAGATGCGCTCGGTCCGCTCCACCGGTTGGAGCGTCTTCGCCATGACGCTCATCACCATCGGCGTCGCCGTCATCGCGGGAATCTCGGTGACGCACCAGTGGAACACGTTCTCCATCCAGGACAAGCTGACCTTCGACCCGACTGGGCTCAGTCTGCGCGGCCTTCTCTTCAGCGAGCTCGTCATCGGCGTGCTCGGGGTGCTCGTCATCAGCGCCGAGTACGGGACCGTGACCATCCGGGCCACGCTCAGCGCCGTGCCGCACCGATCCCTTGTGCTCGCCGCCAAGGCCGCCGTGTTCGGCGTCCTCGCAGTGATCGTCGGCGAGATCCTCTCGTTCGGCGCCTTCTTCCTCTGCCAGGTGCTGCTTTCCAGCCCGGCGCCGCACGCCACGCTGAGCCAGCCGGGGGTGCTACGCGCCGTGGTCGGCGGCGGGCTCCTCGTCCCGGTCTTCGGCCTGTTCGCCCTGGGCCTCGGGGCGATCATCCGCCACACGGCCGGAGCGATCACCGCCTACGTGGGTGCGTTCCTGGTCTTGCCCCTCATCATCGAGGCACTGCCTTCCTCCCTCGGCCACCCCGTCCTGAAGTACATGCCCTTCGTCATCATCAACGCGATGACGTCGACGGGCCGCTCCTTCGACATCGGCCCGACCTTCAGCCCCTGGGTCGGGTTCGGCGTGATGTGCGCCTATGCCGCCGCGGCGTTGCTCATAGGCGGATGGCTGATGGTCCGCCGCGACGCCTGAGGAGGCCCGGCGCCCCGAGCCGGTTCAGGCGGCGTTCACCTTCCCGAGAGCCCGGAACCATTCGAGCGTCGTCGCCAGGCCCTCGTCGAGGCTGATCGGGCTGTAGCCGAGGCGCTTGTAGGTCTTGGAGTCCTCGAGGTTCTTGCGCTCGGGAGTCTGCCTCGGCGGCCTTCTTGGCGATGGCGACCAGCGTGGGCCCGAACACCTTCGCCAGCTCGGGGTCGTCGGAGGCCTCGACGTCGACGACATGGTGATCGAGGCCGGCCACCTGGCACATGCGGTTGCAGGCGTCGGCCGTGCTCACGACGTCCTCGGGCCGGCCGTCGAGCATGTAGCGCTCCCCCGCCACGCCCTTGTCCAGAGCCAGGATGCACCCGCGGGCGATGTCCTCGGCGAACACCCAACTGACCGGGAACTTGAGGTAGCGCTCGATGCGCCCTCGCGCCGCCGAGAGCAGCACCCGGTTGAAGCTCGTCATGCCGAGCGCGTTGCTCGCCACCGGCGAAGGGCCGAAGATGGCCCCGGGATGGGTGCTGACCACGTCGCGGCCGTTGGCGGCGCGCGGCCATCGCGTCGAGGAACGCGGCCATCTTCGTGACGGTGTAGGGATCCTGGCTCGGGTTCTTCATCACCGGCGCGTCCTCGCGGTCGAGGCCCGCTCGACGTGTCGAAGAACGTGCCGGTGCTCACCGCCACGACGCGACCCAGGTCGAGCTGTCTCGGCCGCGTCGAGGACGTTCTTGGTGCCGCCGATGTTCACTGCCTCGAAGTCGGCCATGTTCTGGCTCGCCCCGCCGAGCAGCGCGGCGCAGTGGATGGCGGCGTCGCTCCCCGTTGCCGCCCGCAGCACCGCATCGGCGTCCGTGACGTCGCCGGTCACCACCTCGACGCCCGAGTCGGCGAGGGGCGCAGTGTCCGCGCTCTGGCGGGCGAGGGCACGCACGGCGTCACCCCGCTCGACGAGCAGCTTGCAGATGTTGGCGCCGGCCAGGCCCGTGGCCCCCGTCACCAGGACCGTCTGGCTCATGCCGGTGCGCCGTGCAGCGCGGGCTCCTCGATGGCCGCAGTCGACCTGGTCCGCGCTGTAGGGGATCACCGGCGGGGAGTCGCCGAACACGTCGAGCGTGTGGATGAAGCGGTGCAGGCCCATGGAGTTCGCGCAGGCGAACCCGAGCTCGATGATCTGCGCCGCCGTGAAGTGCTCACCGAGCCGCCGGTAGAACTCGTCGTCGATCGCGTGGTGGTCGGCCGAGAGGAGGTCGAGGAACTCGACGGCCAGGCGCTCCTGATCGTTGAGCTCCGACCCGCCCGGCGAGACGAGGCAGGCCACGTCCTCTTCGGTGATGGAGTCGTGCTTGCGCGACTGCATGCAGGGCTGGCACTCACCCAGCTGGGCGCTGCGGATCCGCAGCAGCTCGAGGATCCGGCCCCCGAGGAGCGACTTCTGGCCCCAGGTCTGTCCGCGCCGCGTTCGTCATCAAGATCTGCTGCGTCTTGTAGGCGAAGATCTGCAGCGGGATCGGCGTGGCGTAGAGCCCGTCGGCCACCCCCTCTTCGATGATGCGGCGCGGCTCCGGCGCCATCTGGTCCATCGGAATCGGCTCGATCCTCGGCACACAACCCCCCGACCGCTCCCCGGGCCACGCCCGGGGCATCGCTCTGTCTTCGACCTCGTACCTGACGTCGACGTCAGGTTCACTGTACTGTCCCTCTCGTGCCGATCGACCCCTCGTCCATCCTGCTCACCGACCGCGTCGCCGTGGTCACCGGCGGAGGTTCGGGCATCGGACGCGGGCATCGCCAACGGCTTCGCCGGCCTTCGGGGCCAAGGTCGCCATCTGGGAGCGCCACGCCGACACCGCCGCCGCGGCCGGCGAGGAGGTGGGCGGCCTGGGCCTCCAGGTCGACGTGCGCGACTCGGCCGAGGTGGACGCCGCGCTGGAGCGCACCGTCGCCGAGCTCGGGCCGGTGAGCATCCTGGTCAACAACGCGGGCGGCGTCTTCAACTCGCCGCTGCTCGAGACGACCGAGAACGGCTGGGACGCGCTGTACCGGTCCAACCTCAAGCACGTCATCCTCTGCACCCAGCGCGTCGCCCGGGTCATGGTCGAGCACCAGCTCGCCGGCAGCATCATGAGCGTGACGTCCATCGAGGGCGTGCGCGCTGCCCCCGGCTACGCCGCCTACGCCGCGGCCAAGGCGGGCGTCATCAACTACACCAAGACCGCCGCGCTGGAGCTGGCGCCTACGGCATCCGGGTCAACGCCCTCGCCCCCGACATCACCTGGACCGAGGGCCTGGCCGCCATCGCGCCCGACCCCGCCGGCCAGCAAGAGCGGTTCGGCCTGCACGGTGCCCATGGGCCGGGCCGGCCACGTCGACGAGATGGCGGGCGCGGCGATCTTCCTGGCCAGCGAGCTCTCGAGCTACGTCACCGGCCAGACCATCCACGTCGACGGCGGCACCCAGGCCGCCAGCGGCTGGTACCACCACCCCGACAGCGGCACCTACGTCCTCGGGCCCTCCTGAGCACGCCGCAGCACACGGACCGCTCGGGTCGCCTCGCTAGCCGTCGCCGAGCCCGACATGGGCGGACATGCCGCCGTCGACGGCGAGCATCTGCCCGGTGATGTAGCGGGACTCGTCCGAGGCCAGGAACACCACGACGTCGGCAATGTCCTCGGGCTGGCCCACCGACGGCGTGAGCGTCGCCTTGCTGAGCGACGGCCAGCATCGCCTCCTTCAGGTGCGCGCGCACGGCGTCGGTGATGACCAGGCCCGGCAGGATCGTGTTGGCCCGGATGCCCTTCTTCCCGTGGCTCGTCGCCACGTACATGGTGAGGGCGTTGACCCCGGCCTTCGAGACGCCGTAGGCGGTCCGGGTGCGGTCTCCCTTGAGCGACGCGCCGGAGGACATGTTGATGATGGAGCCGCCGCCCCGCGTCCACCATGATCGGCACGGCGTGCTTGCACATGAGCATCTGGCTGCGCAGGTTCACCGCCAGCGTCCGCTCCCACACCTCGAGCGAGAGCTCCGTCACGGCGGTGTCGGCGCTGAGGAAGTCCGAATCGGTCAGGGCGGCGTTGTTGTGCAGCACGTCGAGACGCCCGAATCGCTTCGTCACTTCGGCAATGACCGCTTCGACATCCTGCTCTCGTCGGAGAGGTCGGCGCGGAACCACTCGGCGACTGCCGCCGTCGTCCCGGATCCCGCCAGCCACCGAATCGGCGGCCGCCTCGTTGATGTCGACGACCAGTACGGCCGCACCCTCGCGGGCGAGTGCGCGCGCCGTGGCGCCGCCGATGCCGCCCCCACCACCGGTGACGATGGCCACCTTGCCCTTGAGTCGATCCATGGAGCCTCCGCTCTCGTAGGTGGGTAGACCTTATGAGCCTCTGCGATCCAGCCTCGCTAGGGTGCAGCGGCCACACGTCGTCGGCGCCAGCGATTCAGGGAGGGAACGGTGCGCTTCATCCTTCAATACCCCGAGGCCAGCGGGAGCGGCATCGACCTGCTCGACGCCGGCGCGATGACCGACCTCGCGGTAGCCGCCGAAAATGCAGGCTGGCACGGGATCGCGCTGACAGAACACCCGGCACCGAGCAGCCGATGGCTCGAGACCGGCGGCCACCAGAGCCTCGACCCCTTCGTCGCCCTCGCGGCTGCTGCCGCCGTCACGACGAATCTGGCGCTCGTCACCAACATCAGCGTGATCCCCTATCGGAACCCGCTGCTGCTGGCCAAGTCGGCGGCCACACTCAACCGGATGTCGGAGGGTCGCTTCTACCTGGGCGCGGGTGCCGGCTATCTCAAGTCCGAGTACTTCGCGTTGGGCGTCGACTTCAAGGAGCGCAACGCCCTCTTCGAAGAGGCGCTCCAGGTGATGCAGCTCCACTGGAAGGGCGAGCCGTTCACGTTCGAGGGACGGCACTTCTCCGCTCGCGACATCCAGGCGTTGCCGGCACCGCGCAACGGCTCGGTCCCTATCTGGATGGGCGGCAACTCGGACGCCGCGCTGCGGCCGCGCCGCCACGTACGCGGCCGGGTGGATGCCGATGACGGCGCCGGCCTCGGTGGCGAAGACGGCAAGGACGCCACCGGTCACGACGACCGAGGAACTTCAGGAGCGCCTCGGGGTGCTCAAGGAGCTCGCCGGCGACCGCTACGAGGAGCTCGAGCTGATCATGGGCTTCTCGGGTCCGAGGCTCACCGACTTCGACCGCGACGCCGAGAACGTCCGACATCGGATCGGCGAGCTCGAAGAACTCGGCGTGGACTGGGTCTTCGTGGGGCCGCCCTGGTCGCCGGCGCCCGGGCCGCAGGAATGGGTCGAGGCCTTCGGAGCGAGCTTTCTCAAGGGCTGAACCGTTCGCAGGAGTCGGTGCGACCGGTCGCCGAGAAGAGGTCAGAGGATGTTGGTGCCGTTGCGAATGCGCCGGCGCATGTCCCACAGGTAGAGATCGAAGGGAAGCGCGCGCAGTGGACGCGGGGTGAGCGCGTTGGCGATGCGGAGGAAGCGGCGGTTGATCGCGAAGGCGCGCTGCTCGCGGGGGCCCCAGGCCAATCCGAGCTCCCGACGGAAGGCCGCCGGGAGGAATCCGGCGGTGACGGCGCGGTGGAACCACCCAAAGACTTTGGGCACGGGCCAGGGCAAGAACCCGAGTGACGCGAAGTCGTAGAGATAGCTGCGGGTGACCTCGTCCATCTCGATGCGGGCCTCCGCGTCGGACCAATACGCCTCGAACTGCGTCGCGGTCGGCCGGCCACATGGCGGCGTGGCACTTGGAGCATCGTCGCCAGGCGGGCCCCGTGCCGGTAGATGAGATCGAGCAGCTCGGGCGGCGGCGTCCCGTAGAGGAGGGCATAGCCGTCCTCGAAGCCGCGGTAGATGCACGCGGCGACCCAGAGCTGCAGCTTGGGATCGAGCGCGGTGTAGCGCACGGTGGTCGCCCGGGCCCGAGCGGACCTGGCGGTGCACTTCGGTCACCGCGTCGGCCACGACGGCGCGCTCGTCGTCGGTGCCGAAGACGGCAATCATCACGTAGCCGAAGGTCGTCCGGGCCCGCTTGATCGGGTGCTTGTAGAGGTTCCCGCTGTCGACCTTGCTCTCGGCGACGCCGCGGCCGACGGGGAGTTGGGCCAACTGCATGATGATGTTGGCGCCGGCGAGCGAGACAGTCGCCGGCGTGAGCAGATCGTGCAGCTCCTTGGGGACCTTGCCGTCGGGGCCCAGGTGTGTGATCGGCCCGGTGACGGTGTCGGTCGCTGCGTTCGTCCTTGTGCGGGCGGTCGGGGCGGCGGTGCCGGCGCTCATGGCGCTGGTGCGGGTGCCAGGACCGGCAGGAGCAGCTCGTCGAGCGCGGTTTGCAGGTCCCCCGGCGGCGGCGCGACGAGCGCGGCGAGCGCGATGCGGAGCATCCAGTGCGCGAGGAGCTGGGGGTCTTGTTGGCGGACGAGGCCCGCCGCCATCGCGGCCGCTGAGGAGTGGCGCGGTGATCTCGACGCCCTGGGCCAAGAGGTGGTCGAGCTGGCGGGTGACCATGCGACCCATCCAGTCGCCTTCGTCACGCAGCACTTTGGCGGCCACCGGGTGGTTCGGCGAGGGTCGTGATGGCGTCGGCCATCAACGTCGTGACGGTGGTTGGTCCCGTGGCCGCGTTGAGGGTGGCCGGGATGCGGTCGAGGAAGCGCTGGGCCTCGCGGGCGAAGACCAGCATCGTGACGTTGTCGACCGAGCCGACCTTGCGGTACACGGTGCTCGGGGCGACGCCCATCTCGCGGGCGATGTCGCTGAGTGTGGTCTTGGAGATCCCGTGCCGGGCGAGGCACTCGGCGGCGGCATCGAGGACCGGGTCGAGTGCGGGATCGGGCGGGAGCGGGAGGCGCTCGGCGAGGACCGGGAGCGCCAGGACCTCGGCGGCATCGGTGGCCATGGGCCCCATCGTCGCGCATGAATGCAAAGATAGACAAGTTTCTTTGCGTTATTGCAGAGCGTGGGTCCGGCCGTCGCCTGCCGGACTGGTGGGTCGTTTCTCGATGGTCGGCGGAGTCAGGCCCGTGGGGCCGCCGGGGCGGCCGGTGTTGCCACCTCGGGTGATGGAGCGGTCCACGGGCGCAGCCAGACCTCGAAGCGCGAGCCTCCGTCGGGCCCGAACGGCGACACGGCCCGCACCCGCCCGCCCATGGCTGCGGCGAGCTCCGCCACGATGGCCAGCCCGAGGCCCGAGCCCATCAGGCGGCTCCGGCCCCGATCGGCTTGGTAGAAGCGTTCGAAGACGCGTTCGAGGTCGCTCGGCGCGATGCCCGGCCCGTTGTCGTCGACGGTGATGACGCAACCGCCGGCGGGCCCTGCGTCCGTCGAGGCCCACGGTGACCCGGCTGCGGGCGTAGGTGCACGCGTTCTCGATCAGGTTCGCCACCATCTGGGCGAGCCGGTCGGGATCGGCCGCCACAGGCGGGAGGGCCGGCGGTTGCGCCGTGGCGTACGGGCTCGCAGACGCCGGCCAACGTCGTCGGCGTCGGTTTCGGCGTCGGCCGATCCGGCCACGCGCAACGCGATGTCGATGCCGTTTCTCGCCGCGGCCGGCCGGAAGCCTTCAGCCGTCGTCGTGACCACCTCGACCGCGTCGGTCGCGCGCATGGCGATGGACATCTGGTGCGCCTCGAGCTTGGTCAGGTCGAGGAGGTCGCCCACGAGGCGTTCGAGGCGACGGGACTCGGCGATGATCACGTCGGCCGCCCGTTCGCTGTCGTCGATCGCGCCGTCCTTGATGGCCTCGGCAAACCCGCGGATGGAGGTGAGCGGCGTGCGCAGGTCGTGCGAGACGGCGAGGAGGAGGTGGCGCTCCCGGGCCCGGCTGTCCTCGAGGCTCTGGGCCATGTCGTTGATGGAGCCGGCGAGCGAGGCGAACTCGGGGTAGTCGTGCTTGTGGATCGGGATGCGGCTCTCGAGGTCGCCCGACGCGATGCGCCCGGTCGCCTGTGTCGCCTCGACGAGCGGGCGGGCCATGCGCCGGCTCATCTGCCAGGCGATGAGCGCGGCGATGACGAGCGCGGCGCCGCCGGCGATGATGAAGTAGCCCCAACTGGGGCCGAGGTCGCCGACGTCGCGGGTGAGCAGGACGGCGAACGTGCCCTCGAAGGGGATGCCGCGGTCGTCGCTTGTCGAGTCTTGTGGATCTCCTGTTCGGAGAGCGTCACCGGCGAGACGGCGTAGACCAGGTTGCCACTGCCGTCCGGAGACGGTTTGGCCGTTCTGGACGGCGGCGACGTCGATGTCGTCTTGCGTGATGTCCGAGGGGAGGGTCGCCGACGATGTTTCCGAAGCGGTTGATCCGGATGACATCGGCGTTCTCGAGAGTGAGGGTTTTCTTGATGACGGTGAGGGTCCGTGAGCGATTGCGAGCCGAGTTTGGACTGGGTGAGCGATTTCGCTTCTTGTGTCAGCTGCTGCTGGGCCTGGTTGCGGGCCGCGTTGCGGGTGAGGAGCAAGCGAGCCGACTCCGGCGATCACAAGGACGACGGCCACGAGGCCGACCATGGCGAGCATCAGGCGGCGGCGCATCGTCAGCCGAACCGGTAGCCCACGCCCCAGACCGTGGCGAGTGGGAAGTCGGGGCCGAACTTCTTTCGCAGCTGGGCCACGTGGACGTCGACCGTGCGCTCGTCGCCGTACCAATCCGCGCCCCAGACTCCGTCGAGCAGCTGTTGGCGCGACAGGGCGAGGCCGGCGTTGTTGGCGAGGAAGGCGAGCAGGTCGAATTCGCGGGTGGTGAGGCCGACGACCTCACCGTCGTGGCGGGCCTCGCGTCGGCGCAGGTCGACCTCGACGGTGCCGATGCTCACGACCTCCTGAGGCGGAGGCGCTTCGCGGGTGCGGCGCAGGATGGCGCGCACCCGCGCGACCAGCTCGCGGGGAGAGAACGGCTTGACGAGGTAGTCGTCCGCGCCGAGCTCGAGGCCGAGGATGCGGTCGACCTCGTCGTCCCGTGCGGTGAGGAAGAGGACGGGCACCGAACTGCGGGCGCGGATCTGGCGACAAACCTCGAAGCCGTCGCGGGCGCCCGGAAGGCCGACGTCGAGGATGACGATCCAGGGGTCCTCCTGGCCGAAGACCTCGAGGCCCTTCTCGCCGTCGGGGGCCAACAGGACGCGATACCCCTCGCGCCGCAGGTACAGGTCGACCAGGTCGGCGATGTTGGGGTCGTCCTCGACGACGATCACCGTCCCGTTCTCCGTGCTCACGCCCCCAAGCCTCGCATCTCCCGGTGCCGAAATTGGCCTCGAAGGGCCGATCCCTTACAGAACCATCATGTTTGGCGCGCAGACTTCTACTTGGCGAACGGAGGACGGGCAGGTGTCAAGACGTTGATGTCAGGACGTGCCGCAGCGGGTGCGGAACGTGCGCTCGGGCCCGGCGGGCAACGTCCGGTGACACCCTCGACACCACGACGAGCTGATCCCAGACACCAACCTCGTCGGGGCGGGTCGTCACCGCCCGGCACCGGAATCGTTCATCGGTGCCGGGCGAGTGACGCCCTCGTGATGCCCCTAGAAGAACTGCGAAGGCTCGGCTGAACTGCTCGGTCAGCCCGTCTCTTGCGGTGACACGACCTGCAGCTCGGAGAACTCCGCGAGACCCCACGGCCCGTTCTCCACGCCGAGGCCGCTCCACTTGAAGCCGCCGAACGGCTGGTGCGGCGCGAGCGCCAGGTGGGTGTTCACCCACGCCGTGCCGCACTCGAGCTGGCCGGCCACCTCGGCCGCACGGTCGGCGTCCGCTCCCCACACCGAGCCGGACAGGCCGAAGTTGGTGGCGTTGGCCCGGTCGACAGCGTCGCTCACGTCGCGGTACGAGATGACCGGCAGGGCCGGCCCGAACTGCTCCTCGTCGACGATCCGCGTGCCATCGGAGAGCCCGGCGAGGATCGTCGGCTCGAAGAAGTAGCCAGGTCGGTCCATCGCCTTCCCGCCCGTCACGGCGGTGGCGCCGTGGCTGAGGGCGTCGGCGACCAGCTCCTTGACCCGCTCGTACTGCGGCTCGTTGTTGATCGGCCCGAGCTTCACGTCCTCCTCGTTCCCCTCGCCCACCTTGATCGCTCGAGCCTGCTCGGCCAGTCCCTCAACGACGTCGTCGTAGAGGGCCTCGGGGACGTAAACCCGCTTGACGGCCGAGCACACCTGGCCGTTGTTCATGAACGCGCCGTTGAAGATGGCCTACGGCGACGGTCTTCGGGTCGGCGTCGTCGAGCACGATGGCCGGGTCGTTGCCGCCGAGCTCGAGGGTGACCCGCTTGAGATCGGGAGCGGCCGCCATGTTGACCTTCTTGCCGGTCTCCACCGAACCCGTGAAGCTGATCTTCCTCGGGATCGGATGCGACGTCATCCAGGCGCCGAGCTCGTCGCTACCGCTCACGATGTTGACGACGCCGGGTGGGAACACGTCGCGCAGGAGCTCGCCGCACTTCAGCGTGGTCAGCGGCGTGAAGGGGCTCGGCTTGAGCACGAGCGTGTTGCCGGCGAGGAGCGCCGGAGCGATCTTCCAGAACGACAGCAGGAGCGGGTAGTTCCACGGTGTGATGGCCGCGACGACGCCGAGCGGGCGGCGGGCCACCTCGACGAAGGCGCCGTCGTCGTCCTGGATGACCTGCGGCGGGACCTCGAGGTTGGCGAAGTACTGGCACCAGATCCCCGAGGCGAAGACCTCCACCGCCTGGCGTCGGTGAGGGGCTTGCCTTGCTCGGCCGTGAGGACCGGAGCCAGCTCGGCTGCCGATGCCATGAGGACTCGGCGGCCTTGTTGAGGCCGGCGCGGCGCTGCGCTTCGTCGGCCTTCCAGTCGCGGACGGCCTTGGCGGCGGCGTCGAATGCTGCGTCGAGTTGCTGGCGCGAGCACTCGGGTGCTTGCGCGAACACCTCGCCCGTGGCGGGGTTTTTGACGCCGAAGGTGCCCTCGGTCGGCGCGGAGTCTCCCCGGCGATGGTCATGACGAAGTCGGACATGGCGCTCCTTCGATTCGTTGCCCCACCCTTGTTCTGGTGGCGGCCATCCTCCCACTGCGGCGGGCGCAGCTCAATGGGTCGGGCGGCCGGACTTCGGCGATCAGCCGAAGAGCTTGGTCAAGAACGCGTCGACGGTGGCGGTGACCGCCTCGCGACGGGCACGGTTGAACGGTGCGGCGGCGATGAGCCCGGCCGCCTCGTTGAGGAAGCCCAGGAGCAAGGCGGCGGCTACGGCGGGGTCGCCCGGCACCTCGACACCCTCGCTCGGCCGCCCGAGCGAAGCCGTCCTCGAGCAGAGGCAGGCAGGACTCGGCGTCGAGCTGGCGGCACGCGGCCACGCCGAGGACGGCCGGCGGCGTCGGCCAGGATGCGGGCGATCGTCGGGTCGGCGGCGGCGTCCATGTAGGCCCGGCAGGCCAGGTGCAGCTGCGTCCGGACGTCTTCGGCCTCGGCTGCCGCGGTGACGACCCGATCGACGAGCTCGTCCTCCGAGCCTCGGCCACCACGGCCGCCGCCACGGCCGTCTTCGAGTCGAAGTGGTGGTACAGCGCCCCCCGGGTGACGCCCGCACGTTCGGCGATCTGATCCCGGCTCGTGGCCGCAAAGCCCTGTTCGGCGAAGAGCTCCCGCGCCGCCTTGACGAGGGCGGCGGTGGTCGTCGCGGACCGGTCGGCCTGCGTCCGGCGCGGGCGATGGGTGGTGGTCGCCTCGGCTGTCGGTGTCGTCATGTGGTCCTCCGGAGCATCCCGGTCGTCGCTTGTCGGCGTATACGAGGCCTCGTGACGCCTTGCGATGCGGCGTCTAAGGCTTGCTCTTATGGCAGTTTACATGCGGGCAGCACGCATGTTAGCGTTCTCTAGGCATGGGGAGGTAGTGAGATGCCGGAAATCAGCATGGAAGCAGACGTCTGCGTGGTGGGTGCGGGCCTGGCCGGGCTGACGGCGGCCCGGCGGCTCTCGCAGGCCGGCCAATCGGTGGTCGTGCTCGAGGCGCGGGAGAGGGTGGGTGGCAGGGTCTGGACCCAGACCTCGAGCCGGGGGCGTGCCGGTCGACATGGGTGGCTGCTTCATCGGGCCGAACCACGAGTACCTGCACGCGTTGGCCAAGGAGACCGGCGTCACCACCTTCAAGACCTACGTCAAGGGCGAAAACGTGCTGGCGACCGGCGGGAAGGTCCGGCGCTATCGAGGCGACATCCCCAAGATCAGCCCGATCGCCCTGGTCAGCGCCGGCGCATGCGATCGCCCGCATGAGCTCGATGGCGAAGAAGGTCTCGCCCGCCGCCCCGTGGGACTGCCACCGAGCGCGGCGGACTGGGACGCCTTGTCGGTGCGAGCGTGGATGACCGCCGGGCGGGTGCCGACCAAGCTGGCCCGCGACCTGGTCGAGGCGACGGTGCGCGCCTGCTTCACCTGCGACCTGTCCGAGGTCTCGATGCTCAGCTGGCTGTTGCTGGTGAGCTCGGCCGGCGGCGTCGAGTCGCTGATGAACATCTCCGGCGGCTATCAGGACTCGCAGTTCGAGGGCGGCGTGGGGCAGATCCCTGACGCATTGGCGCACGACCTCGGTGACGCGGTCGTGCTGGGCGCCCCCGTCACGGCCGTGACCCAGCAGGCCGACCGGGTCGAGGTGGTATCGGACGCGGCGACGGTGACGGCCCGGCGCGTCGTGCTGGCCTTGCCGCGGGCACTCGCTGCCGGGCATCCGCTTCGAGCCGGCACTGCCCGGCGACCACGTGCTGCTGATCCACAAGATCCCCGCAGGCACCGAGGTGAAGACCGTGGCGATCTACGACGAACCGTTCTGGCGCGGCCGAGGGCGTCTCCGGCGCGACGGTAGCGACGGACGACCTCATTGAGGTCACGCTCGACACGACGCAGCCTGGGCACTCCCCCGGCGTCATCGGCACGTATTCGGCGGGACCGCGGGCGCGGGCTCTGTGGGCGCTTGCCCGAGAGCGAGCGCCGCTCCTTGTTGCTGAAGATCCTGACGACCCGGCTCGGGCCTAAGGCGGCATCAGCCGCATCGAGGTCATGGAGGTCAACTGGTCCGAGGAGCGCTGGACGCGCGGTTGCTCGTGCGCGCACTTCGCCCCGGGTGTGCTGACCCAGTACGGACGGTTGCTCCGCGAGCCGGTGGGCCGCATCCACTGGGCCGGCACCGAGACCGCGACGACATCGTTCGGCGCCATGGACGGTGCGGTGCGCTCGGGCGAGCGGGTGTGCGAGGAGGTCCTGGCCGCCGGGACGCTGAGACCTTCGCGCTCTCAGGTCTCCGAGTCCATGCCGTCGGGTCGCGGCCCGGGGCCCGATCCCACGCCGAGCTTCTCGCGGAAGAACGTCAGCGTCTGGTCGAGCGCCGCCCGGGTCGGCGTCCCCTCCTTGTCGACCAGGTGCTCGGTGACGACGGAGTGCGCCTGCTTGGGGTGGCCGTACGGATTGCCGGGCGCGGAGTCGATCTCTACGGCGATGAACTTGTCACCGAGCTCGCGGCGCAACGTCTCGAAGCGCTCTGGGAAGCAGAACGGATCGTTCGTGAAACGCAGGCCGAGCAGACAGGTGCCGGCCTCGCGTTCGCTCTTTGACCCTCGCCAGGTCCGCGGTCGGAGATGCCGATGTCCGCCTTGCGCTTCTTGGAGAGCGGGAACGGCAGCGAAGGCTGGCTGAGAACCGGTGCCAGCATGATGTCGTCGACCATCATCGCCAACGCGAACCCGCCGGTGAAACACATGCCGATGGCGCCGACGCCGGGACCTCCACAACGCTCGTGCTCGGCCTTGGCCAGCTGGCGCAGCCACGAGGTGACCGGACTCGTCTTCCTGAGCGCGAACCAGGAGAACTCACGCGAGACGCAGGCGGGGCCGATGGAGCGCATGGCGTAGCCCGGCGCTGGCGGGCCGGCCGGGGTCGCCGAAGAGGTGCGGCAGCACTGCGGTGCAGCCCGCCGCGGCGACGCGGCGGCCGAACTCTGCGACGAGAGGGGTAATGCCCGGGATCTCGCTGATCACGATGACCGCCGGGCCGCTGCCGATGCGATAGATGTCTCGGCGCTTCCCGTCTGCCTCGAATGACTCCTTGGTGAAGCCGTCAAGGGCGTCCTGCCACTTCGCTTCGCTCGTCGCCATTGGCGGACCGTAGCATCGCCCGCCGTGACGCAGCCCGACCACTCGATCGACCCGCGCCAACCCGTCCTCGTAGGACTCGGCGCAACCAATGAACCTGGTCCGGTCACCGAACTCATGACCGAGGCGGTGCGCCGGGCCGCAACCGACGCCGGCGAGCCAAAGCTCTTGGCTGCGATCGACCGCGTCGTCTACACGCAGGGTTCGTGGAGACTGACCGACCCGGGGCGGACCGTGGCGCGGCGGATTGGCGCCGGCGGGGCGCGCACCGTTCTGGCCGAAGTCGGCGTGTCGCAACAAGAGGTCATCAACGACGCGCTGGCCGCAGTCGCCGCGGCCGAGTGCAACGCCGTCGTCGTTGTCGGCGCCGAGGCGCGCGCCTGGGAGCGACGGGGTGGCGTGGAGGCCGACGGCGAGGCCGCACCACCCGACGACGTACTGAAGCGGCCGCCCGAGTTCATCGCCCCGATTGAGATCGCCGCGGGATTGGCGTGGCCGGTGATCCAGGAGTACGCGTTGATCGAGAACGCGCTGGCCGCGGCCGAGAACCTGTCGAGCGAGGCCCAGCGTGAGGAGATCGCCGGGCTGTGGAGCCGCTTCAACGAGGTGGCGACGCGCAACCCTGACGCGGCGTTCGGCGCGCCGCGAAGCGCTCAGGAGATCGCAGAGCCGGGGCCGGGCAACAGGCCACTCGCCTACCCCTACAACCTGCGACACTCGACGCAATGGACGGTTGACCAGTCCTCGGCACTGCTGATCTGCTCCGCCGAGCTCGCCACCCAGATGGGGGTCCCACGGAGCGGTTGGTTGTTCCCCCACGTCGCGCTGCACTGCTCCGAGGCGGTGACGCTCACGGCACGGAAGCGACTGCACGCGTGGCCTGCGATGGGTGTGCTCGGGCAAGGCGGCCGAGTCCCATCTCGGGCTTGGCGTTGCGTGACCTGCAGTTGGTCGAGGTCTACTCCTGCTTCCCCGCCGCCGTCCGCGTGCAACAGCGCGAGCTGGGGCTCGATCTCTTCGGGGACACCCACACTCACCGGCGGGATGGCCTTCTCGGGTGGGCCGTTCAATCATTACGTCGTGCAGTCGCTGGTGACCCTCGGTCGGCGGCTGCGCGACGAGCCCGAGCAACTCGGCCTTGTGACGACCGTCTCGGGCATGTTGTCGAAGCCGGGGCTGGCGGTGTGGTCGGCATCGCCGCCACGGCAGGCCGCGCTTCTTGCCGACCTGGCGGTGGAGGTCAGGCGAAGCCACGGAGGTCTTGCCGGTCGCCGACGAACCGCCGGCACACGAGACGACGGCGACGGTGGCCAGCTTCACCGTCACGTACGGCGGCGGCGACGACCTCGAACCGGTGCGCACGGCGATCGTCGCCGACCTGCCCGATGGGGTCCGCACGGCAGCCACCTGCGAAGATGCAGAGACCGCCCGCCTCGCCATTGCGGAGGGCCTCGCGGGAAGGACGGTCATGGTGAAGGACACGACATTTCGACTCTGAACGCCACGCCCCCACGGCCGGGCCCACCCCGCCTCGTCGACCCGGCCCTCGCGGCGCGCGTTCCCGGCCTCCGGCGGGTGGCCGGAGTGGCACTGCTCCTTGCCGCACTGGGCGCGGCGGCTGATCGTCGTCCAGGCGGTGGCGTTGGCCCACGTCGTCGACCGTTCGCTGCTCCACCATGCGCCCCTCGAGCGCGGTCACCGGCGCCCTCATCGTCGTCGGGGTCGCGCTTGTGGCCCGTGGGCTCCTGCATGCGGCCGGCGACCTCTCCGCCTTGGGCGCCGCCGACCGCGTCGTCGGCCGGCTGCGACGCGACCTCGCTGCGTCACACCTTGGACCTGGGGCCGGCCTGGCTCGCGGGCGAGCGCACGGGCGAGCTGTCCCTGGCGGCCACCCGCGGGATGCGCTCGCTGCACGCCTACTACTTCCGATACCTGCCGCAGGCGGCCGCCGCCGCCGTCATCCCGTTCCTGCTTGTTGGTCTGGGTCGCCACCCAAGACTGGCTGTCCCTCGTTGTAGTCATCGCGCTCGTGCTCGCGGTGCCGACTGACGATGATCTATTTCGGGCGCGAGGCGACGCGGCGGGCCGAGCGCCAGTGGCGGCGGCTCTCCTCGCTGGCCGGGCGGTTCTTGCAATTGGTCGAGGGCCTTCCCACCTTGCGCGCCTTCGGACGTGAGGCGCAAGGCCGCCGCGAGGTGGAGGCGGCCAACGACGGCGTGCGCTCAGCGACCATGCGGACGCTGCGCATCGCCTTCCTGTCGGCCCTCTCCATGGACATGATCGCCGGGTTCGGCGTCGGGTTCGTCGCCATGGTCCTCGGGCTGCGCCTTCTCTGGGGACAGCTCGGCCTGCAGACGGCGATGGCCGTGCTGCTCGTCGCACCCGAGATCTTCATCCCTCTGCGACGCGCCGGCGCGGAGTTCCACGCCAGCACAGAGGGGCAGGCGGCGGCAGACCGCGTGCTCGAGGTGCTCGATACGCCGGCCGCAACGCCATCCGGTGGCCCACTCCCTCTCGGGCTCGTCATCTGCGGCACTCGACATCTCGGGGCTCGTCGTCGAATACGAGCATCGGGACCGGCCCGCCCTGTCTCACGTTCTCGATGCACGTGGCGTCGGGCGCGCGCGTGGCGCTCACGGGGCCCTCGGGATCGGGCAAGTCGACGGTGCTCGCCGCGCTCCTCGGGTTTCGTGACGCCGAGCGCCGGGACTGTCGCCGTCGGTGGGCAGGTGCGCGGCGCGGACCCGGACCTGGCGGGACCACTTCTCCTGGCTGCCCCAGCGGCCGCACCTCTTCAACGCGACGCTGGCGGAGAACCTGCGACTCGGCGCGCCCGAGGCGAGCGACGACGAACTGCGCGCCGTGCTCGACGCGGTCGGGCTGACCGATCTCATGGCGGGCCTGCGCGCACGGGCTGGAGACCGCGGTCGGCCACGACGGGCTGACCCTCAGCGCCGGGGAACGCCAGCGGGTCGCGTTGGCCCGGGCGCTGTTGCGACCCGCTCCTGTGTTGCTGCTCGACGAGCCCACCGCCTCGCTCGACCCGCCGACCGTGGCGCGGTTGGCCGCTGGCCATCGAGCCCTGGTTGGCCGGTCGCTCCGTGGTGGTCGCCGCGCACGAGCCCACCCTCCTGCCGCACTTCGACGCCGTCGTCGCGCTCAGCGCACGCCCAACCCATGGCGGTGTCATGAGCACAACCCGGGGTTCGCTCCGCCGCGTGCTCGCCGAGCCCGGCACGCCGTACGGCCGGCTCGCGGGCGCCGGGCTCTTGGGCCTGGCCTCGGCTGCCGCCACGATCGGTCTTCTCGCCGGGTCGGGCTACCTCGTCGGCCGGGCCGCGCTGCGCCCCGGCCTCGACGCCATCGTGGGGCTCCTGGCCGCCGTCGAAGTACTGGCGTTCCTACGCGGTCCGTTGCGCTACGCCGAACGCCTCGTCGGCCACGACGCCGCCCTGCGCGGCACTCACCGGATGGCGCGTCTGGCTCTACGACCGGCTGTCGCCGCGCGTGCCCGCCGCCCTGGCCGGATGGCGCAGCGGCGACCTACTCGCACGGGCCATCGACGACGTCGACGCGTTGCAGGACCTCTATCTGCGCACGCTGCTCCCGGTGAGCATCGCCGTTGGTGCCGCCATCATCGGTACCGTCGCGGTCGGCTTCATCCTCCCCTGGGCTGCGTTGGCCCTCGGGGTCCCCCTCGCGGTCGCCCTCGCGCTGCCCGCAGTCATCACCTGGCGTCGCAGCGGCGACGACGAGATGGCCGCCCTCGCCGGCTCGTTGTCGGCCCAGGTCGTCGACGCGCTCGAGGGCACGCCCGAACTGTTGGCCTTCGGGGCCGACGGTGCCGCCTTGGAGAGGATCGAGACGACTGGGGTCCCGCGCCGACGACACTCGAACGACACCACGCCCGCGTCGCCGCCGGCGCGGCACTCGTCATCCAGGTTTGCCTCGCCGTCGCGGTGACCGCCGTGCTGGCGGTGGGTGTCGCAGCCGTGCACGACCACCGCATCGGCCAGGTGATGGTGGCGGTCCTCCCGCTGGCGGCGTTGGCAACCTTCGAAACCGTGCCCGGAGTCCCGCTCGCGGTGGGGCGGGCGCTCTCCGTGCGCGCCGCCGCCGACCGTCTCTACGCCCTCGACGCCGTACCGGTGCCCGTGCGCGACCCGGCGACGGCCGAAGCGATCGGTGCGGGTGTGCCCGAGGTGCGGTTCGACGATGCCGCGCTGCGATACGGAGAGGGCCTGCCGCGCGCCCTCGACGGCGTCACGCTACGCCTCGCACCGGGGGGCAGGCTGGCGATCACCGGGTCGAGCGGCGCGGGCAAGTCGAGCCTCGTCAACGCGCTCATGCGCTATTGGCCCCTCGAGTCGGGCACGCTCTGTGTCGGCGGGACGGACGTGACCCGGCTCGCCCAGGCCGAGGTCCGCGGCCGCGACGGCGCTGGCCGACCAGCGCGCCCAGCTCTTCGCCGGCACGGTGCGCTCCAACGTCACGCTGGGCCGCCCCGACGCGACCGACGAGGAGATCGAGACTGTTCTCCGTGCAGCGCAGCTGGCGGACTGGGTGGCGACGTTGCCCGAGGGCCTCGACACCCCGGTCGGCGAGGACGGCGTGGCCGTCTCGGGGGGTGAGCGCCGGCGCCTCGCCGTTGCCCGCGCCCTGCTCGCCCCGGGCCCACTGTTGGTCCTCGACGAGCCGACCAGCGGGCTCGACCCGGCCCTGGCCGACCGGCTGGTCGATGGTGTGCTCGCCGAGGCGGGGGGACGCAGTGTCCTGCTGATCACGCACCGCGCCGGCGAGGCGGCCCGGTGCGAGGAAAGCCTGACGCTCGAGGCGGGGCGCGTGGCGTCGCCTCGCCCGACGGACCGCTAGAGCGTCGCCCTGCGGTAGGCCGTGCCGGACGCGACCCGGGCGCCGGACTCCTGGCCACTGTGGCCACCGTGCCGTGTCGTGCTCCCCATCGACGATCCGGAGGCGCACCACGCGTTCGCCGGCACGCCGGCGCACGGGTCGCCCATCGTCGGCAGGCCTTGTGGCAACGGCTCGAGATGCACGCCCGACTTCGCCGGGTACTGCGACCCAGGTGGGCAGGCCCCCAAGCCGGAGTCGCACTCGACCTCGGTGACCAGCGCGCCTTGGAAATTGGTCGACTTCGACGGCACGCCACAGGTGGGCTGCAGCAGCTCGAGGTAGGGCGGCGAGCTCCCCTGCGGCCCGTGATTGTCGGCGTAGCAATTCGAGGGCAGGCCGCCGTGCAGGACGATCTGGCCGAAGTCGGAGTTGGCGGGGTTGCCGAAGAAGCCGTCATGGACGTAGGTGTTGCCCGCCAATCTGTCGTTCTCGGTCTCGAAGACACACCCGAGGCCGCTGATGTGGAAGCCCCCGAAGTTGCTGCATTTCTGGTTGAGCGACGGTTTGCCCGAGTCGGGGTACGGGATGAACAGCGTCCCCCACGCGCCGTTGTTCGAGAACGTGTTGTCCATCACCGTGTCGTTGCGACCGCCCGAGAGAGTCATGCCCGTCCCGATCGGGCCTGCTGCGGCGTTGCCGGCCTGCGGCACGTTGGGGTTGTTGTTGTCGTGCACGTTGTTGTGGATGAACACCCAACACGAGTGGGTGTGCGTGATCGGGCTCGTAGCGCCGTTTGGACACGCGCCGTTCTGGGGCGGCGGGGGGTCGCCGGCGATCTGCGTGTTGGTGTCCACGCCGACCTCGTTGTTGTCGAACTGCGAGTTCTCGATCACGATGGATCCGCCCGAGTTGGTTCCGGAGTAACCGAGGGCGTTGTTCTCCATCCAGGCATGGTCGATGGTGACGTCACACACCTGGAGGCAGGCGCCGACGTACATGCCCGAGTCGTTCATGTTGGAGCCGTAGATCTGGTTCCAACTGCCCGGGCCCTGCGAGTTGGACGAGAAGATGCCGTACTGGGCCGCGGTGCTCTCGGTGCCGAAGTAGGACGTCGTCCCCGTGAGATAACTGCCGGAGTAGCCGGTCAGGCCGACCTTGCCGGAGCCGTCGCCTCCGTTCCACCAGACCTCGTTGCCGGAGTCGCCAGCGCCGCCCTGGAAATTGCACACCGTCAGGTTCTCGATGCTGACGTCGTTCGCCTTCCACACGACGATGCCGTTGCGGCCCTGGGCTTTGCCACCGACGACGGGACCGAGGTTCTGGTCCTGCGCCGCCGAGCTGCACGGGCCCGACGTGCCCGCTTTGGTGCCGTCGACGAAGACGGTGTTGCGGTTCATGCCCCGGATGTGGAGGTCCGAAGTGGTCACGACCACGCCGCCGTGGTCGCCGGTGGACAGCTGGGCGGTCGACGTCAGATGGGCGTCGTCGGCTTCGTGGTAGTCGCCCGGGGCGACGAGGATCCAGTCCCCCGGCTGAGCCGCGTTGACCGCGGCCTGGATGGTGGCGTACTGCCCGGCCTTGCCGTGGTACGTGCCGACCAGCAGGACGGCGGAGCTGCTCGTCGACCCGTCCGCCAAGGCCCATCCGGCCAGCGCCACGGCGGCGAGCAAGGCGAACACCCCGACCACCATCCGTGTTGACCTGGTCCGTGGCGCCATCGCCGTCCCCCCTTGCCGGGCTTGCTGGACCGTTGCCTAGCAGGTCAGCAACCGACCCGGAAATACCTTTTGACACAGGGATTGTGGCATGTGACCCTGTGCAGCGAGGAACAGGCGGTTGCGTCGCAGGTCGAGCGTCCTGCGGCGGTCACCAACTCTGGGCGCAAGTATCAAGCGACCGTTTGATTCTCTCTGTGACAGGAGGGTGCACTCGGTGACTCCGAGCTCGAATCTGCCGGCGAGCGGATCAAGCGGTAGCGAAACGAGAATCGGACGACCCCTGCTCGATCTCTTGCCGCCCGAGTTCGCGCTGGCCGAGCTCGACGCCGAAAATGCCCCGGAGTCGACGGTGACGGACGGCCGCGTGCGCCCGGGGCCAGCGCACGCGGCGCAACGTCGCCGAAGCCCTGATGGAGCTGCTGCGCGAGGGCGACCAGGAGCCCACGGCACGGGCGGTGGCCCAGCGTGCCGGCGTATCGTTGCGCCTCGTATTCCACCACTTCACCGAGATGGACGATCTCTACCACTACGTCGCCGCCCTGCAACTGCGGCGCCAGTGGTCGGATATGCCTCGCATCTCCTCCAAGCTTGCCCTGGCCACGCGCCTCGAGCGCACGGTCGCCCATCGGGCGGCGCTGTACGAAGAGGTCTCACCGATCCGCCGCGCCCTCGTGCGCCGGATACCGTCGTCGAAGGGGGTGACGGCCACGATCGCCGCCGCCGACGGGCTGTTGCTCGAGAACCTCAAGGAGACGTTCGCGCCGGAGTTGGCCGCCCTCGGCACGAGCTCCAGTCTCGAGGTCCTCGAGGCCATGGACGTGGCTTCTTCCTGGGAGGCGTGGGAACGGCTGCGCACCGTCTCGCTGTTGCAGGCGCGTGGCGCGAAACGGGTCATGACGCGCATGCTCGAGGCGCTGTGTACGCCGTCTGTCCCGGCCCGGCGCAGCACCCACGTCACCGCCCCTGTCGTCGCTGTCTCCTGACGAACGGCGACCCGACACAGATCGCGCATCCCGTTCGGAGTTACAGGACGGGACTTCCTCCAGAATCGCCCTCGGCGATGCGACGACGGATCTCGGCCACCGTCGGCGCCGGATAACCGAACATCCCCGGCCGCCAGCCGGCGTCGATCTTCTGGGTCCCGGGGCCGTCCTCGATGAACACGTGACACGTGTTCGCCAAGAATGCTGAGGGCGCGCTCGCCACCGGGATAGGCGCCGCCCTGCTCGAACTGCTGTGCCGCGGCCGACGTCACCGACTGGACGACCGCCGGCCCGATGGCCCGAGCCAGGAACTCGAGGTGGCTGCAGCCACGTTCGCGCCCGAATCGCTCCTGCACGGCCGAGGTGTACCCCCGCGCCACCGACAGGCCGATCAACTCCGAGAACTTCGGCTCGATCTCCGTGCATTCGGCGTGCGGGAAGGTCTTCATGTCGGCGGCCGCGTCGGTGATCGTCATGTCGGCCCGGCGGACCACGATTGCCAACTCCATGCGATGCAGTTCCCGCGGGCCGAACTCGCCGGTGGCCCAGGGCCGAACGTCGGCGAGGGTCCCGATCACGACGAGGTATTCGTCGCGGACGTACACCTCGATGTCGATGGTGCGGCGGTGGACGGGCGGTTCGTCAGAACCCGCGGGCGGGCGCAACGAGGCGACGGTGGGCGCAGCGTTCGGGGTCTCAGGCACGGCGAGATTGTGGCGTCCCGCCCCGCCCCGGCGCCAACGCCACCTCGTTGAACCCGTGCAGGATGGGGGCGTCGCGGTTCCAGCTGATCCGGGTCACCGACGCGGTCCGCAGGTAGAGGCGCCAGTAGAGGTCGGGCGTGCCGAGGGCCCACGCCACCGCAGCCTTGATCGGGGTCACGTGGCTCACCACCACGACATCGCCCTCGGCGCGCCGGGCCCCGCTCCCGTCTTTTGCGAACAACTCCTCGCAGGCGCCGGCGATCCGCACGTCCACTTCAGCCAGCGACTCGCCGTCCGACCGGGCAGAAATCACGATCGCGTTGCCACTTCTGCCAGACGGCGGCAGGGATGTCGCCCAACGGCTGGCATTCGAACTCGCCGTAGTCGACCTCGATCCAACGCTCGTCGATGTGGACCGGGAGTCCGATTCCGAGCAGCTCGGCCGTGTCGACGGCCCGGCGGAGCGGGCTCGAGCGGACCTCGGCGACGGGGCGCTCGAGCAGGCTGGGTACCGACGCCGCCTGGGCCCGGCCGTTTTCGGTCAGCTCGGCATCGGTTCGTCCCAACAGCAAGCCTTGCGCGTTGGCCACTGATTCGCCGTGACGGACCAGAATCAGCATCAGGTGGGCTCGACTCTCAAGTCGGGATCAGGATGCGGCCGCACTGCTCGCACGTCGCGACCTCACCCGGGGGCAACGCGCGGATGCGCTCGACCTCCATGGAGGGCAGCTCGAGGTGACACCCGTCGCAGTGGCTCCCGATCAGCCGCGCTGCGCCCGTTCCCTTCAGTCTGGTGCGCAGGGCCTCGTAGCGATCGGACAGCGCGGTCGGCAGCTGGGCTGCCTCGGCGGCACGCGTCCCGGCGGCAGAGGCGATCGCGGCATCGATCTCGAGGCGCTCCTGCTCGACCTGTTGCTGCAACTCCTTTGCCTTCACTTCGAGCGGAGCCATCCGCTCGCGCAGCGCGGCAAGCTCGGCGTCGATCGGATCCGCCTCGAGCATCGCCACCAGCTCGAGCTCCTCGAGCTGGGCGCGGCGGTCCGTCAGATGCTTGACCTCTTCGTTCATCGCCTGCAGGTCGCGCGCAGAGGAGCCGGTGGCGGCGTAAAGGCGCTTCTCGACGACATCGCGTCGCTCCGTGATGCCGGCGATCTGGCCCTCGAGGCCCTCCTGCGTCGCCGTCAAAGCGGCTCGCCGGGCCGGCGGCGTCGGCTTGTTCGACCCCGAGGCCGGCCAGCTCGGCCTCCACGGTGGCCAGGCCGGACGACTCGGCGAGCGCGTCCCGCCGGTGCTCCATCTGGGTGATCGACGTGTCGAGATCCTGCACCGCGAGCAGATGCGTGAAGGTGTCGCTCACGTCAGACCCCGACCTGCGGGACTGTCTCGCCGGCCTCGTAGGCGGCACGGGCCAGCGGCAGCGCGTCGACCAAGGCGGCATCGGCCATGGACATCGCCTCGTCCCAACTGCACCAGCGGGCGTCGGGGCTTTCACCGGGCGGCGGGTGCGGGTCGCCGTCGCCCGCGATCAAGAGATAACGAAGGTCGAGATGGGTGTGGCCGAGGGCGGCGTCGTGCACGTCGAGGTGGATGAGGCGCGGACCGGATGCCGGGTGCTCGACGGCTAGGCCGAGCTCTTCGGTCGCCTCGCGGCGGGCCGCGACTTCGGGGGTCTCGCCGGCGTCGATGTGGCCGCCCGGTTGCATCCAGATGCCGAGGCGCTTGTGGAGGTGCAGCACCGTGCCGCGGGTCCCGACGACGATGCCCGAAGCGGTGACGTGGGTCGGATCCGGCGTGTTCGTCGCACGGTGCCGACAGCTCGGACAATTCTTCGAGGAAGCGCGCCTTGGCCGCGGCCTCCCGCGGCGAAACCGGCTCGTGACCTTCTACGAGTGCCCGCAGGTCCGCCGTGGTGGCGTCCATGGTGGGACTGATTAGCACAGGTGACCCGTGAGCACCGTGGTGGCGTGGCCACCGATCCGTACCCGCTCACCCTCCGGGCGCACGTAGAGGGTGGCGCCGCGGCGGGACAGCTGGCGCACGACCAGGTCGCTGCGTCCCAGCTCGGCCGCCCAGTACGGTCCCGCCGAGCATTGGGCGGAGCCCGTCGCCGAGTCCTCGGGGATGCCCACGTTGGGGCCGAAGACCCGCAGCACGTAGTCGGCCCCCGAGGCCGGTGCGGCCGCGGCGGTGAGCAGCAACGCCTTGTCCCCCGTGGCGGCGATGGCCGCGAGGTCGGGCTCGTAGGCACGCACACCTTCGGCCGACGAGAGCGCCACGAATGTGAAGAAAGAGGTGTGGCCGCTGTGCACCACCGAACCGGGCCACTGCGCCTGCAGGCAGTCGGGCAACGGCGACGCGGCAATGGGGTCGGTCGGGAAGTCGAGGACCACGCGATCGTCGTCGAAGCTGGCGTGCAGGGGGCCGCTCTTGGTGCGGAAGGTGAGCGGTGCCGTGCCGTCGACCGTCCCCCACTGGCGCAGCGCGTGGGCGGAGGCCAGGGTGGCGTGTCCGCAGAGGTCGATCTCGGTGGCCGGCGAGAACCAGCGGAGGCCGAAGGTGGTCGGCACGTCGCCGGGGACGAGGAAGGCCGTCTCGGCGATCCCGAGCTCGAAGGCGATCGACTGCATGCGCGCTTCGTCCAGTGGCTCTTGGAGCAGGCAGACACCCGCCGGATTGCCGCCGAAGGGCACGTCGCTGAAGGCGTCGACCCAGGCGAGTGGAATGGTCATGGTGCCCACGATGCTAAGCGGGCGATTGCGTCGCGCAGGACGGCGTCCTGCTTGCAGAAGGCCCAGCGGACAAGCGTGCGACCCGCTTCAGGATCGCCGGGGTCGTAGAAGACCGAGCTCGGGATGGCCACGACGCCGCAACGTCGCGGGCAGGTCGAGGCAGAAGGACTGGGCGCTGATCCCTGGGGCGACGGCGGAGATGTCGGTGGTGGCGAAATACGTCGCCGACGGGCGAAAGACGGTGTAGCCGAGACCCGCCAGGCCGTCGCACAGCAGGTCGCGCTTGGCGGCGAGCTCGGTGGAGAGCTCGGCAATCCGGGCGGCCGGGAGTCCCAGGCCGTGCGCGATGGCGAGCTGGAGCGGCGCGGGGCTGGTGTACGTGAGGAATTGCTTGGCCGCACGCACGGCCGCCGCCAGCCGTGCCGGGCCGCTGACCCAGCCGACCTTCCAGCCGGTCAACGAGAACGTCTTGCCGCCCGACGAGATGGTCAAGGTGCGCTCGCGCATGCCGGGCAACGTCGCCAGCGGGACGTGCGAGCCTTCGAAGACCAGATGCTCGTAGACCTCGTCGGTCACCGCCAGGAGGTCGTGAGCCCGGCAGAGGGCGGCCGCCTGTCCCAATTCGCCGGCGGAGAAGACCTTGCCGGTCGGGTTGTGCGGGGTGTTGAGGAGGAGGAGACGGGCGCGGGGTCGGGCGGCTGCCGCAGCGAGCTCGTCGGGGTCGAAGGTCCAGTCGGGCGGGTGGAGGCGGACGAGGCGCGGCACGGCACCGGCCATTGCGGCGCAGGCGGCGTAGGAGTCGTACGACGGCTCGAACATGACGACCTCGTCGCCGGGCTCGCACAGACGCTAGGAAGGTGGCGGCGATGGCCTCCGTGGCGCCGACGGTGACGAGGACCTCGGTGTCCGGATCGAGGTCGAGGCCGTACCAGGAGCGCTGGTGCGCGGCGACGGCGCGCCGCAGCTCGGGGATGCCGGCGCTCGGCGGGTACTGGTTGTCGCCGTGGCGGATGGCCTCCGCCGCGATCTCCTTCAGCTCTTCGGGGCCGTCGGTGTCGGGGAAGCCCTGCCCGAGGTTGACCGAGCCCGTCGACGTCGCCAGCTCCGACATCGTGGCGAAGATCGTCGTGGTGAACGGGCGTAGGCGCTCGGCCAGGACGGGATGGGCGTCGCCGTCGTCGGTGTCGGCGTCCCCGGCAGCCACGTCCGATGATGGTAACCGGCGATTCCGGGCGCCTATCGTCTGCGCCGATCGATCGTGCTCACCGTCACCAACTACAACATGCACTGCGGGATGGACGGCTGGGGCCGGCCCTATGACTACATCGAGGTGATCGCCTCGTTCGGCTCCGACGTGATCGTGCTCGAGGAGTCGTGGACGGTCGAGGGCGAGGAGCGGGGCCAGGCCGAGCAGGTCGCCGCGGATCTCGGCTACCAGATCGTGGCGCACACGCTCGGTGCGGGACGCAGGGTGCGGCCACAAGCGAATGCGGACTCGTCGTGGATCAAGCAGCCGGCGTGGTCGATCTCGAACAGGGCGCTCTTCATGGACGGGAACCGTCCGCAGCCGGCCAAGGTGCAGGCGTTGGCCCGTTGGCAGGAGGCGGAGCCCGGGCGCTGGGGCATGGCCGTGCTGGTGCGGCCGGACCTCCCGATCCAGAGCTCACGGGTGCTCCCGATGAGCGTGTTGCGCTCGGACGCCGTGCACCGGGCCGCCGTGGTGGTGGACCTCGAGGTGGAGGGACATCCCATCTCGGTGGCCGGGACGCACATGTCGCACCTCCATTACGGGTCGCACCGCAACTGGGCTGAGCTGCGCGACCGCTTGCGCACCGGCGCGCGCGCCGACGCGGTGTTGCTCGGGGACATGAACACGTGGGGGCCCATGGTGGTGACGTTGTTCATGCCCGGCTGGCGCCGCGCCGTCGTCGGTCGGACCTGGCCCGCCTGGCGCCCGCACTCCCAGATCGACCACATCCTCGTGCGCGGCGCGCTGCAGTCGGTGCGGGGCGAGGTGCTCCCCGACGGCGGTTCGGACCACCGCCCGGTGCGAGCGGAATTGCGGATCGGGTGACGGGGTGAGGCCGGTGCGCTCGATGCTGGGACCAGTGGGTGTCTTCGCTCTTGCGCTGACGGCGTCGGCGTGCTCGAACAGCCCGTCTCCGTCGGCACAGGGGAACGTCTCGACGACGACCACCGCTCTTGCGCACGCTTCCACATCGACGTCGAGCTCGCCACGCGGCGTCTTCGACTTCGACGACCGTCGGGCACGTCGGGCCCGCGGCCTCGTCGCCGACGCTGGGCGTCGCCGCCCCGTGGGGTGTGTCCGCTGTCGGCTTCGGGCGGGCGAAGCCGGCGGAGATCTCGCTCGGGGGCGACCCGACGGGCGTGGTGACCGGGATCACCTGGACGTCTTGGGGCGGGGACACGGCGACGGGCACCGGCACGAGCACCTATGTCGGGCCCAACCAGTCGGCTGCGCAGGGCGTCGAGGAGACGGCGACCGTCGTCGCGTCCGATCTCGGCACCTGTGGCGGCGGTGCGGCCTACCAGCAGGTCAAGTGGTACTTCCCCCAGCAGGGCGAGACGTTGCGCAGCGGGGCGAACGGCACGATCAACGCCTGCTCGGGCCCCTAGGAATCGCCCAGCGCCGGCCCATCCGAGAGGGCCGTGACCGCGGCGCCCACGGTCGGGAAACAACGGTCGACCCCGATGCGCTGCATCAGCCCACTGCGTTCGAGGCTCCGGCGGACGTGGTCCCCGGCCCGGGCGATGGCGAACACGATGTGCTCGCGCTCGCAGCGATCGAGAAGCTGGCCGAGCGCGTGCGCGCCGGTGTAGTCGAGATCGGACATCCCTATGGTGTCGAGGACGAGCACCCGCGTCGCCGGGCCGGCTTCTGCAGAGGGCACGGTCGACCTCTTCTCGGAAATGGACGGCGTTGGCGAACCAGAGCGGGGTCGCAAAGAGGACGACCAGCACACCCGGCTCCGGCGCGGCGTCGACGTCGACCGACAGGGGCGTCCAGCTGGTCGTGCCGGGCACGTGGCCCATGCGGTGCACCTGAGGGCGCGCGGTCAGCCGGATTCTGTCGAGAATGGCCAACACGACGGCGACGGCGACGCCCTGCTCCACGCCGACCAGGACGACCACCGCCAGTGTGACCGCCGCGAGCCCGAATTCCAACGTGTCGAAGCGGGCGATGGAGCGGAGGTCCCGCCACCTGAACAGCCGGGCCGCCACGAACATGAGGACGGCGGCCAGCATGGAGAGCGGGACGTCCTTCAGCACGCTGGCGAAGGGGATGAAGACGAGCACGATCGCGGCCGCGCCGAGTGGTCCCGCCTGCGTGCGGCCGCCCGCGTTCACGACCGCGCCGGTCCGGGGCGGGCTCGCGTTCAAGGGGAACGAGCCGACGAGACCCGAGAGGACGCTGCCAGCGCCGACGGCGAGAAAATCGCGCCCGGGGTCGACGTCGTAGTCCCCCTGCTCGGCGAACGCGCGTGTCGTCGCCGCGGTCTGCGTCAGAACGACGAGTGCCACGACCGCAGCCAGCGGGGCAAGGTTGCCCAGCGTCGTCCACGACAGGCCCGTGAGGCCGAAGTGCGGTGCGCCGGAGCGGACCGAGCCGAGCACGGGGACGCCGTGCGCCTGCAGGTCGAACGCGTTGACGAGGACGATCGAGCCGACCAGCGCAATGAGGGCGCCGGGGATGCGGCGGTTGACGCGGACGCAGACGATCATGACCCCCAGGACGCCGAGCCCCATGATGAGCGCACCGGCCTGGACCTCGGAAAGATGGTTGACCACGTAGAGGAACCGATGCTGGTCCGAGCCGGCGGTCGGCGGCAGGCCGAGGAAGTCGGGCAGCTGGTGGATGACGATGATGACGGCGACGCCCGAGAGGAAGCCCGTCGTGATCGGGGTCGAGAGGAATTCGGCAACCCAGCCGAGCCGCAGGATGCCGACGAGCACCACCATCAGCCCGACCATCACGGCGAGGATGCCCACGAGCTCGACGTAGTGCGGAGATCCCAGCGCGGCGAATCCGACGACCCCGGCGGCGAACAGGGGGGCGATCGTCGAGTCGGCGCCCACCGACATCTGGGGGTTGGAGCCGAGGAGGGCGAACAGCACCGTGCCGGCGACGAACGCATAGAAACCGGTGATCGGCGGCATGCCGGCGAGGCGCGACGTCGCCAGCTGCTCGGGTAGGGCGATGGCCAGGAGGGTCAGGCCCGCGACGAGATCCGCGTTGGCCCAGGCCGCGCTGGTACCCGTGCAGCGAGGTGAACACGGGGGGCGGCCGCACCGCGACATCTTCTCCCAGCCGGCGTGCCGTGCGGCCGATACCAATTGAATAGTCTCGGGCTCGAGCCGAGTTGCACACGCCCGCTCGAGGCGCGCAGCCGACCCACGAAGGCTCAAGGAGGCCCCGACACCATGAGCGACTACCCCTACGCCGACCGCTTCGCCATCCACCGGTCCCTACCCGAGCAGGGCATGAGCCGAGGAGACGTGCTGTCCGAGCTCCACGCGATGGCGACGGAGGAGGACGCGTTCTGGGAGACCGGCAAGTGCTCGGGGACCATGTACTGCGGCGACCACGATCACTACGGGTTCATGAACGAGGCCTTCGGGCTGTTCGCGCACGTCAACGTCCTGCAGCGCGACATGTGCCCCAGCGCCACCAAGTTCGAGGCCGAGATCATCGCCATGACGCTCGGGCTGTTCTCGGGTGACGCGGCGGCCGCGACCGGCGACGAGCCCTGCGGCCTCGTCACGACCGGGGGCACCGGCAGCATCTTGCATGCGATCCTCGCCTACCGCGAGCACGCGGCCCAGACGCGGGGGGTGACCCGGCCCAACGTGATCAAGCCGGAAACGGCGCACCCGGCCTTCGACAAGGCCTGCCATCTCTTCGGCGTCGAGCTGCGGCGCGCCCCGGTCGACCCGGTGACGACACAGGTCGACGTGGACTGGGTGCGTGACCACATCGACGAGGGGACCGTCGCCATGATCGGTTCGGCCTGCAACTACGGCTACGGGACCGTGGACCCGATCGCCGAACTGTCCGAGCTGGCGCTCGAGAAGGGCATCGGCCTGCACGTCGACGCCTGCCTCGGCGGGTTCATCCTGCCGTTCGGGCGCGAGCTCGGCTACGACATCCCGGTCTTCGACTACTCGCTGCCCGGCGTCACCTCGATGTCGGCCGACACGCACAAGTACGGCTACGCGTTCAAGGGCTCGTCGGTCTGCAGCTTCCGCTCCAAGGCGTTGCGCAACGCGCAGTACTTCTACCTGACCGACTGGAGCGGCGGGAAGTACACCTCTCCGGGCATGGAGGGTTCACGCTCCGGAGGCCTCATCGCGGCGACCTGGGCGTCGATGGTGCAGCTGGGCCATGCCGGCTACCTGGGCTACGCGCGGCAGATCTTCGAGACGGCCTTCGCCATGCAGGACGCAGTGCGTTCGCACCCCGAGCTCCGCATGGTGGGCAAACCCACGTTCCTCTTCTCCTTCACGTCCGACGATTTCGACATCTACCACGTGAACGACTTCATGCGACTGCGAGGCTGGCGCTTCAACGGCCAGCAGTACCCCAACGCGTTGCACATGGCCGTGACCCGGCCCCAGACCCAGGGCGGCGTGGTCGACGCGTTCGCCGCCGACCTGGCCGATGCCGTGGCGTACGCGAAGGAGCACGCCGCCGAGGCGCCGCGGTCGGGTGCGATCTACGGCGGGGTGGCGGGCGGCATGACCGACGAGGCGGACGAGTTCATCCGCTCCGTCATGGCCGACATGCTCGACGGCCAGTCGTCGATTCCCGAGAAGTGACCGGCGGCGGGGCCGGCGGCGGCGCCGGCCCACCGCAGGAGTGGATCGACGGATGCCTGGCCGCCCAGGCCTCGCTCGAGGCCGCCCTCGCGGGCCTCGACGACACGATGGCGCAGTCCCCGAGCCTGTTGCCGGAATGGAGCGTCGGGCACGTGCTCACCCACGTCGCGCGGAACGCGGACAGCGTGGTGTGGCGGCTCGAGGGTGCGGCGAGGGGCGAGTTGCGGGACCAGTATCCCGGGTGGGCTCGAGCAACGGCGCGACGAGATCGAGGCTGGAGCGAAGCGGCCGGCCGACGAGTTGGTGGCGGACGTGCGGTCGAGCTCCGCAGCGGTGGCACGGGTGATGGGCTCGCTGCCGGTCGCGGCCTGGGACGCACCGTCGCGGACAGCACGCGGCGTGGTGGAACCGTCGCGCGACGCCATCTTCTCCCGCTGGCGCGAAGTGGTCGTCCACCACGGCGACCTCGGGTTCGGGCCCGTCCCGTTCCCTCCGGCGCTCGTGGCGGAGTGGCTGCGCCGCGAGCTGCCACGCTTGTCCGGGCGCACCGACGCGGCGGCGCTGCTGGCCTGGGTCATCGGACGCGGCGACGCGCCGGAGCTGGCGCCTTGGTGAGGAACTGCGCCAGCTCGAGAGCCTCTGCCATGGCGTCGCTACACTCGCCCGTACATGCAGATCGGGGTGCTGACCGGTGGCGGGGACTGTCCGGGACTCAATGCCGTCATCCGGGCCGTGGTCCGCAAGGGCGTCGAGATCCACGGTCACGAGTTCGTCGGATTTCGCGACGGCTGGCGAGGCCCGCTCGAGGGTGACGTCATTCCCTTGGACGTGTCCAGCGTCCGGGGCATCCTCCCGAGGGGAGGGACCATCTTGGGGTCCAGTCGGACGAATCCCTACACATCCGACGACGGGGAGCGTCGGGTGCTCCAAACGATGGAGCGGTTGGGTCTCGACGGCCTCATCGCGATCGGCGGCGAAGACACGCTCGGGGTGGCGGCGAAGCTCAGCGCAACCGGATTTCCCGTGGTCGGCGTGCCCAAGACGATCGACAACGACCTGAGCGGCACGGACTACACCTTCGGATTCAACACCGCGGTCACGATCGCGACCGAGGCGATCGACCGACTCCATACCACGGCGGAGAGCCATCACCGGGTGCTCATCGTCGAGGTGATGGGGCGGCACTCCGGCTGGATCGCGTGGCATTCGGGCATCGCCGGTGGCGCCAACGTGATCTTGATCCCGGAGCAGCCATTCGAGATAGAGGAGGTCTGCCGATACATCGAGCGGCGCTTCGCCAGCCAGTACGCCCCGATCGTCGTGGTGGCCGAGGGTGCGTTGCCGGCCGAAGGCACGGCGCCACGCCGTCTGGTCGAAGTGGACGCGTTCGGCCATGAGCGGCTGATGGGTATCGGGAACTTCCTCGAGGGAGAGATCGCCGGCCGCACGGGCAAAGAAGCGCGTGCCACCGTCCTCGGCCACGTGCAGCGCGGTGGGAGCCCCACGGCATTCGACCGCGTCCTGGCGACACGCTTCGGCCTCCACGCGGTCGACGCGTTGCACGAGGGGCGCTCGGGTCAGATGGTTGCGCTCCACGGCACGAATATCGAGCTCGTCCCGTTGTCCGAGGCCACGGCGCAGCTCAAGCTCGTTCCACCGGAGCTCGTGGCCGAGGCGGAGGTGTTCTTCGGCTGAGCCCCGTTGGCATTTCGGCGGGACCTTTCAGCCGATAGCCGGCAGCGTCAAGGTGCAGTGCACGGGCTGTTCGTGCGCCGGGTCGAGCGCGTTGAGAACGTCCTGGGCGGCGACCTGGTCGGACTCGATGGACAAGTGGTCGGCCAGGTCGGAAGGACATTGCCGCTGCACGGTGATGTTGTCGACGCCGATGCCGTGCGCCGCGCTGGCACACCGGGGATCGATGAAGTCGCTGTTGTAGGGCCGCACCAGCTCGTCATACTCGGTGGCGATGGAGGTGTAGCTGACGCCGTCCACGGCTGCGCCGTCGTAGGAGCACGTTGCCGCCTCGCCGGCCGTCGCCTCCGCATTGGGAGCGTCAAGGGCTTTCATGAAACTCGATCCCGTCAGGAACTCGGTGCACGACGCGCAGAACGACGCCAGGGCATTCGCCTGCGAGGAGTAGCCGTAGGCCGCCGCGAGGTCATAGAAGTCGGACAAGCCCCAGAACGTGGTCCCGTGGGGCACACCGCTCAACATCACGAACTTCGCCACCATCTGCGAGCCACCCACGAACTTGATGTAGTAGTCGGGCATCGTTCCGCCCTCGGAGTGCCCCACGATGTCGACTTTGTGCGCGTGCGTCGCCGCCAACACCCAGTCGACGAACATCGCCAACTCGTGGGCGGTCGTTGTCATGTCGGCGAGTCCGCCGATCTCGTCGAACGGTCGCGGCAACGAGGCCATGTTGCCGTACGTCAGCGCAAAGACGCAGTAGCCATTGTCGGCCAGGAACGGCGCCATCGTCTGCCAGTTGTCGTTCTGATTCCCGGCCAAGCCGTGCACCAGGACGACGGGGTCGGGATGCGCAGCACTGGGCAGGCACGGGACATTGGAACCCGGTGGCGCGACGCCGGGTCCGTTCTGGAGGGCGGAGAGGGCGGCGGTGGGAAGGAAGGACCACACGACCGGGTAGTGCGGCGCCGTAGAGGACGCCGCATCGCCCGCGGCCACCGAAGGCGCAACGATGCCACCGATCAGCAGGGACAGGGCCAGGCCCACGCCCGTCCCGCGCAAGATCCGCCTCGCACGCGCATGCGTCGGTTTGTAGCACAGATCCGCGCACCCGGACTTTGCACCCGGAGTGCACACGACGATCCTCTGGCGCTCCTAGCTGGAGAAGAACGCGTTGCCCGAGCGGTCGACGGCGACGCAGTATGTCGTCGTTGGGCACGAGATGGCGGTGAGCGCGTGGCCGTTGTCGATGAGCGTGCCGCTGCTCCAGGACGTGCCGTTCCAACCGAAGACGCGCCCGATGGAGTCGACGGCCCGGCAGAAGGTGGGCGTCGGACACGAGACGCCGGTGAGACCCGAGGCGTCGGTGCCGTTGAGCGGTGGTTCGGTGGCGATCGAGGTGGGAGGGGTGAACCCGAGACCGTTCCACGTCAACACGCTGCCGCTGCTGTCGACCAGGACGCAGAAGGTCGTCGTTGCGCACGAGACCGAGTTCAGCTGGCCTTGTGTATCGGCGTCGTTGGGTTGCGTCCAACTGTGGCCGTTGAAGACCGTCGGCCCGCCCTCGGCAGCGACGCAGAAAGTGGGTGAGACGCAGGAGATCTGGTTGGCGGCGCCCCACGCTCCGAGGTTGCCCGACCAGCCCGACCCGTTGAAGGCAAAGGAGTTGCCCTCGCCGTCGATGGTGACGCAGAACGTCGGCGCGGTGCAGTCGATGGCGGTAAAGCCAGCGGCTCCCGAGACTGTGGCCGGGGGCTGCCAGGCCGAGCCGTTGTACATGGCGACCTGATTCTCGCTGGGTGCGGCGGCACAGAAGGTGGCCGCGGCGCAGGACAGATAGGAAACGCCCTGGGGCGAGGGCGATGGCAGTGCGGGCCCGAGCGCCTTCAACTTGAAGAGCTGGACGCTATACGTGTTGCCGTTGGCGTCACCGATGAGACAGTTGCCGGCCGACGGGCACGAGATCGCGGTCAGGTTGGATCCCGCGGCGACGGGAGTGGCTTTGGACCAGGTTCCCCGCGGGTCCGCTCGCTCGTCGACGCGGTCGAGTGCGCGGTCGTCGTCGTCGCAGCCGGAGTTGGACGGCGAGGAGCTGCAGCCGGCGGCGGCGAGCGCGATTGCGGCGAGCGCGACGACCGTCAGTGCGGTGCGGTACGACGCGACGCCTTTGCGCACTACTGCTGGGCCGGCAGGCCGTTGGCCTCGATAGCTCGGTGGCGCGACCACGTGTCGAGCACGATGAGCGTCTTGGTGCCGGTCACGCGGCCACGGCGACGCAACTGCTCGATGACGTGGCCGAGACGCTCCACGTCGGGCACCTGCAGCCAGACCAGCGCGTCGGGGTCGCCGGCGGTCGTGAAGACCGCCTGCACCTCGGCCAGCTGCATCGCCGTCTCCTTGATCTCCTGGAGGTCGGCGGTGCCGGCGAAGCGCACCTCGGTGAACGCCTGGATCGGGCGACCGGCCTTGCGGTGGTCAACGACCACCGTGTAGCCGGCGATCACCCCCGTCCGTTCGAGCCGCTCGATCCGGCGTGTCACGGCCGAAGCTGACAATGACACCTGTTCACCGATGTCGGCCATGGTGCGCCGGGCATTGTGTGACAGCAACTCGATGATCTGGTGATCTATCGGGTCTAGTTCCTCTGTTCCCATGACCAAAGATTAACGAAACGCGGTTCGTCCGCACATTCAGTGCGACTTGAGGTGCCCCACGCCCATCTCCGTTGCGTGATAGAGGCACGAGGGCCTCAGCCGGGGCGTCGGTGCACCGAGACGGCGTAGGCGTCAGCAGGGGCATAGGGGCGGCGATCCCAGGTGGACCAGCGGTCCTCGAGTGTGAGGCCCGCGGCCGCAGCGTGGGCATCGTGGCCGGAAGGCCGGAGCCCTCCGGGACGGAGGGAGTAGCCGGCGACGAGGCGGCCACCCGGAGAGACATGGCGGGCCGTGTTGGCGATCACCTGTGCCTCCGTGCCCGAGGGCACGAAGATGAGGACGTTGCCGGCCATGACCACGACGTCGAACGTGCGGCCGAGGTCGAGTGCGGGGTCGGTGAGGTCCGCCACGATCCATGTGAGGCCGGGTGCCTTGGCGCGGGCGGCCTCGAGCATGGCGGGATCGACGTCGACGCCGACGACGTCGTGGCCGAGACGGGCGAGCTCGATGGCGACGCGGCCGGTGCCGCAGCCCGCATCGAGGACGGTGGCGGGACGGTAGGACGCAACGAGCGCGGCTTCGCCGTGCATGTCCATACCGGCTGCCGCCAAGTCCTCGAAGCGACGGTCGTAGTCGGCGCCGCGCGGAACGTCACTCTGTTGCCAGCGGTCAGACACGTCGGACGACGGTAATCGGTAGATGGTCGTGCGCCGCTTGATGCGACGCGGACGTTACGGCACCGAGACGTCGGGGATCGAGACGTCGGGGATCGACGGGATCGTCACCGTGGTGGCGTTCGCCGGCAACTTGAAGAGGGTCGGGCTCGGACTGCCCGAGTACTTCGTCATCTTGAAGGTCGATCCACCGGTCCCACCGATGTAGGCCAGAAGGCCCTGGTTGGTGACGCAGTACTTGCCCGTCTGTCCGCTGCACGGTGGCCGAGATGCAGGTCGAGTTCTGCCCGGCGATCTTCTGCGAGGACGTCGTTATCTTGATGCCGAGTGCACGTGCCTCGGCCGACGCCTTGTCCTCGTTCAGCACATTCAGCAGGAGGGCCGGGCTGAAGAGGTTCACGATGCCGGCCAGCGGGTTCGTCCCGCTCTCGGTGATGCACTGCAGACCCGCGGCCTTGGTCGTCGTGGTCGTCGAGCCGGTGTTCCCGGTGCTCCCCGAGCTCCCGACTGCTCCCCGAAGTGCCGCTGTTGCCCGAGTTCTTCGAGCAGAAGTACGTCTTCTTGCCGGTGTTGATCACGCTGCTGCCGTCGGAAGCAGTGAAGTTCGACTTCCCCGACTGCTGGGAGATGGTGACGCTGCTCCCGTCCGACGAGACGTACGTCGCCGAGTACGTCAGCTTCTTCCCCTGGTTGAGCTTCTGCTCGAGCTGTTGGATCTGGGAGTTGCTGAGCCCCTTGGCCGAGGCCGGAAGGGCGGGCAGCACGACGAGGGCGAGGCCTACGGCGGCAGCGGCAGCGGTGGTGAGGACACGGGTTCGCATGTCAGAACGGTAGCCCGCAACCCCTGGCGCCGGGGTGAATTCCTGGTTCGGAATTCGGGCGTTCGTGGCGGGCGGTGGTGGCCGGGAGGCGGCGAGGGCGCGGCGAGGGCGCGGCGACGTTCCACCACTAGGGTGGCCGCCGCCATGTGCCTCTTGGTGGTTGCGTCGCAACTGGTGCCGGGAGAGCCGCTCATCGTCGGTGCGAACCGTGATGAAGTGCTGGATCGGCCGTCGACATCCCTCACCGTGCTCGATCCCGGCTCGCCGCGGGTGCTGGGCGGCCGGGACGAGCAGTCGGGGGGCACCTGGCTCGCCGTGAACTCGGCCGGGGTGTGCGCCGGGCTGACCAACCAACCACTCGGCGACCTCAAGGACCCGTCGCGAGCGATCCCGTGGCGAATTGCCGCTGGCGGCCGCCCGCTGTGCGACCGCGGCGGCCGGAGCCGAGCCGCTTGGTGCGGGAGTTCGACCCGGCGGACTACAACGGCGCCTGGTTGTTGGTGGGTGACCGCACGTCGCTGTACTTCGTGGACTTCACGGGCCCGCAGGCGTCGGCCGTCGAGCTGGCGCCCGGGATCCACGTGCTGGAGAACCGATCCGTCGACGAGCCGTCGCCCAAGGCCGATCTCGTGCGTTCGGTGACCGGCACCCCGACGACGGCAGAGGGGGTGGTCGAGGCGTTCCGCCGCGTGCTGACCGACCATCGGATCCCCGAGGGGGACGAGCGTCCGAATGCGGCGACGTGCGTGCATCTCGACGGGTTCGGGACCCGATCGTCGTGCCTGGTGCGCGTCGGGGCCGACGTGGACGTGCCGCCACGGCTGTGGGTGGCGGACGGTCCGCCGTGCACGGCGTCCTACGAGGACGGCTCGGGTCTGTGGGGGGCGGACGCCGGCTGAGGCCTGCGGCCGTCGCTCGACCGGCCTTTCAGCCGCGGACGAGCGGCTTGTACTTGATGCGGTGGGGCTGGTCGGCGTCGACGCCGAGGCGCTTGCGCCGGTCGGCCTCGTAGTCGCTGAAGTTGCCCTCCCACCACCGCACCTCCGAGTCGCCCTCGAAGGCGAGGACGTGGGTGGCGATGCGATCGAGGAACCAGCGGTCGTGGCTGATGACCACCGCGCAGCCGGGGAACGAGAGGAGCGCGTCCTCGAGGGCGCGCAGCGTGTCGACGTCGAGGTCGTTGGTCGGCTCGTCGAGCAGCAGCACGTTGCCGCCGCTGCTCAGCACCTTGGCCAGGAGGACCCGGTTGCGCTCCCCACCCGAGAGCTGGCCCACCTTCTTCTGCTGGTCGCTGCCTTTGAAGCCGAAGCCCGCGACGTAGGCGCGGCCGTGCATCTCGCGGCCGCCGACCACCATGTGGTCCGCTCCCCCGGTGATCTCCTCGAACACCGTCTTGTCCCCTTCGAGGGTGTCGCGGGACTGGTCGACGTAGGCGAGCTGCACCGAGGCTCCGATCGTGAGGGTGCCCTCGTCGGGCTTCTCCTCGCCGACCATCATCCGGAACAGCGTGGTCTTCCCGGCGCCGTTGGGGCCGATGATCGCCGACGATCCCGCCCGGGGGCAGATAGAAGGTCAGGTCGTCGACGAGGAGCCGTGTCGCCGAACCCCTTCTGCACGTGTGCGGCGTCCACGACCTGGTCGCCCAGGCGCGGCCCGGGAGGGATGGCCAGCTCGACGTTGTCGGCGCGCCGATCGGCGGCCTCGGCTTCGGCGACCAGGTCGTTGTAGGCGGTGATGCGGGCCTTGCCCTTGCTCTGGCGGGCCCGGGGCGACATGCGGATCCAGTCGAGCTCTCTTTCGAGGGAAGCCTGGCGGGATCGATCGGCCTTCTCCTCGGCGGCCAGGCGGGCCTGCTTCTGCTCGAGCCACGACGAATAGTTGCCTTCCCACGGGATGCCGGCGCCACGGTCGAGCTCGAGGATCCAACCGGCGACGTTGTCGAGGAAGTAGCGGTCGTGCGTGACCGCGACGACCGTGCCCGGGTACTCCTGGAGCGTCCGCTCCAGCCAGGCGACCGACTCGGCGTCGAGGTGGTTCGTCGGCTCGTCGAGGAGCAACAGGTCCGGCTTGGAGAGCAAGAGCCGGCACAGCGCCACGCGGCGGCGTTCGCCGCCCGAGAGGGTCTCGACGCCGGCGTCGCCGGGAGGGAGGCGGAGCGCGTCCATGGCGATCTCGAAGGTGCGGTCGAGGTCCCACGCGCCGGCGGCGTCGATCTTGGTCTGGAGCTCGGCCTGTTCCTTGAGGAGCGCGTCGATGTCCGCGTCGGGGTCGCCGAAGGCGGCGCAGACCTCGTTGTAGCGGTCGACGAGCTGCTTGGTCTCGCCGACGCCCTCTGCCACGTTGCCGGCGACGTCCTTCGCCGGGTCGAGGTGCGGCTCCTGCGGCAGGTACCCGACGGTGAAGCCCGGAGTCAGGCGCGCCTCGCCGGTGAACCCGTCGTCCTCGCCCGCCATGATGCGCAGCAGCGAGGATTTGCCCGATCCGTTGGACCCGATGACGCCGATCTTGGCGCCGGGATAGAAGGAAAGGTTGATGCCCTTCAGGACCTCGCGGTCGGGCGGGTAGAAGCGCTTGAGGCCGCGCATGGTGTAGATGAACTGGGGGGCCATCGCGACCAGTGTGCCCGATGGCGTCGACTGCGTTCGCCGCTCAGGTCGTGGCCTTCTTCTGGGCGGCCTTTTCGAGCTTGAACTTGTGGTGCTGGGCGAGGATGGCCTCGTGTGTCGCACCGTGGTTCGGCACCTCGGGATGATGGTGCTTGCAGAGGATGTAGGGCGTTCCCTCGAGGAGCATGATGGCCGATCCTCCAACACCCCTTGGTGTGACAGTTCACCTTGCGGACGCCGGTGTAGACACCGATGCCCACTGCGCTGATGAGGGTCGCCTCGCCGAGGTCGGACCCGAAGCCGGACCAGAAGTTGTAGTACAGGTCCGGTCCGCCGTGCAGCGTCCCCGTATGGAGAGCGAACCAGTGGCGGAGGGCGCCGAGGAACGCGATCAGCAGCGCCAGGACGACGATCACGAGGAGCAGGCCGCCCAGCCAGACGGCCCGGTTCCCGGAGTTGTCCGGGGGGAACGCCGGCGTCGGCGAATCCGCCGCGTTGGGAGAGGTGACCGTCTCTCCGCCCTGGGTCGGACTCGTCGATTCCGTGGTCTCGCTCATGGTCCCTCCGGTCTCCGCCGCCTGCGACGAACACGGGCCGTGCAGTGGCTCGTCGCGATTCTGCCGTCGCCGACGCGATCGGGCGCGGATCTGCCGGGTGCCGCCCGACGGGTGGTGCCTAGACCGAGCTGCCCGGCTGCGCCCAGGTGATGCGGCGTGACCGGCGTTCGGCGACCATGCCGTTGTCGACGAACCAGCGGGCCGAGGCCTCGAGGGCTTCGGTGGCCGGCCTCGGCGCGTAGCCCAGCTCGTCGCGGGCCCGGGAGGTGTCGAAGGCCATTTGGGACGTCGACATGCGGGCCGCCTCGAGCGGGACGGAGGGATGACGGTGGAGGACTGCGGCCCTCGACCGCCTCGGACACGGCGGCGACGGCCAGCGAGAGGGCGCGCGGCACCTTGATGCGCGCCCTGGGCAGGCCGGTGATCGCGGCGAGCTCGCCCGAGCAGCTGCTCGAGGGTGAGGTTCTCGCCGCCGAGGATGTAGCTGCGGCCGTTGCGGCCGCGCTCGAGCGCCAGCAGCTGGCCCGCGGCGACGTCGTCGACGTGCGCGACGTTGAGGATCGTGTCGACGAATCCCGGGACGCGGCCGTTCAGGAAGTCGAGAATGAGCTGGCCCGTCGGGGTCGGCGCGCGGTCCCCCGGTCCGAGCGGGAAGGTCGGCAGGACGATCGACGCGGGCAGGCCCTCGGCGATGGCGCGCAAGACCTCGTGCTCGGCGACGTACTTGGAGCGCTTGTACGAGCCGTAGAGGTGGCGCACGTCGGGGAACGAGCGTTCGTCTGCCGCCGTCGTCCCGTCGGTCACGTGCTCGAGGCCGAGCGTGCCGACGGTGCTCGTGTAGACGAGGCGCTCGACGCCCGCCTCGGTGGCCGCGCCCAGCACGTTGCGGGTCCCTTCGACGTTGATGGCGTAGAACGCCGACGGGTCCCGAGCCCAGAAGCGGTAGAGCGCCGCGACGTGGAACACGGCGCGGCAGCCGCTCACGACCTGCCGCACGTCGTCGGCCCGGCGCAGGTCGCCCACGACCTGCTTGACGTCGAGGCCGTCGAGATTGGCCGCGTCGACGTTCGGCTCGACCAGCGTCACGACCTCCTGGCCGCGTTCGAGGAGCTGGCGCGTGACGGCGGAGCCGATGAACCCCGTGGCCCCGGTGACGAGGACGCGATCGCCCGATTCGAGCTTCACAGGCGGTACTTGTGCAGCGAGCCCTTGGCCATGGTCTTGCCGAACTCGAAGATCAGGCTGGAGCCCTTCTCGGCGCTTTGGAGCACGTCGTCGAGCGCGTCGGCGAAGAGCTCGACCTCGTCGTCGCCGGCGATGAGCGGCGGCAGGAGCTTGACGATGTTCATGTTGTCGGCGGCCACCTGGGTGAGGATCCGGTGCCGGTGGAAGAGCGGCACGACGATCATCTGGGAGAAGAGCGCCGAGCGCAGCGCCTCGACGACGCGGAAGCGGCGCCGCAGGGCCGGCGTCGTCGGCTCGCCGAACACGAGTCCGATCATGAGGCCCATGCCGCGCACCTCGTGGAGGAACTCGTAGCGGTCGACGAGCGGCTGGAGCGCCTTCGTGAACGCCTTCCCGGTGCGCTGGACCCGGTCGAGGATGTCCTCGTCGTCGAATGCGGCCAGGGTGGCGAGGCCGGCGACCATCGCCAGCTGGTTCTGGCTGAAGGTCGACGAGTGGACGACGGCCCGGTCCATGGAGCTGAACACGGCGTCGGAGACCTCGGCCGAGCAGAGCATCGCTCCCACCGGGACGTAGCCGCCGGAGAGCGCCTTGGACACGGTGATGATGTCGGGCGTGATGCCGAACTGCTCGTGGCAGTGGAACGTGCCGCTGCGCCCCATGCCGGCCTGGACCTCGTCGAGCACCATGAGGGCCTTGTGCTTGCGGCACACGGACTGCGCCTCGAGCCAGAACTCGTCGGGGGCGAGGTTCACTCCTTTGCCCTGGATGGGCTCGACGACGAAGGCGGCGACGTCGCCCCGCCGGAGCTCGCGGCGCAAGGGCACGCGATGTCGCCGAACGGGATCATGTCGGCGCCGGGAAGCAGCGGCCCGAACCCACTGCGGAACTCACGGCCGCCGTTCAGGGCGAGCGCGCCGGTCGTCAGGCCGTGGAAGGCGTGGTCGCAGTAGAGGATCCGGGTCCGTTTGGTGGCGGCGCGGGCGAACTTGATCGCGCTCTCGATCGCCTCGGCGCCCGAGTTGGTGAAGAACACCCGCTCGATGCCCGGGTGCGAACGTGTGACGAGCTGCTCGGCCAGCACGCCCGGGAGCAGGGCGCAGTCCATCTGCACCAGGTTGGGCAGGTCGGCATCGAGCGCATCGTGGAGCGCCTGCACGATCGGCCGGATGGCCCCGGCCGAGGGCGAAGACGCCGAACCCGGAGAGGAAGTCGAGGTACCGCTCCCCCTTCTCGTCGATCAGGTAGCACCCCTCCCCCTTCTCGAAGAAGCGGTCGAACTCGATGGTGCCGAGGACGCGGGGCAGCTGGGGGTTGACGTACTTCGAATGGAGGGTGAAGTTCTCGCCCTTTCGCTCCTCCAACACCTTCTTCAGTTCAAAGGGCATGCAGGGGTGCTCCGCGGATCGCTCGGGTGGACGGTGGGACGAGGTTATAGGCGCGCACTTGGTCGGCGAACGCCAGCGACCGTTCGTTCCAACGTTTGTTCCACGGCCGAGCCCGCCGGTCGATCGGCGCCGACTCGTTCTCTGCGTTTCATGCCAAGATCGGCGCCGGAAGGGTCGCCGGTGCGGCTCCGGCGGGCGTCTGGGGAGGAAGCCGCACGTGTCGACCAGCAGTCCGAACATCGTGCTCGTCATGTCCGACCAGCACCGGGCCGACATGATGGGCTGCGCCGGCGACCTCAGCATCGAGACGCCGGCCCTCGACGGGCTGGCGGCGGAGGGTGTCCGGTTCTCGCGGGTGTCGTGCCAGGGCCCGCTCTGCATGCCCTCGCGGGCGTCGTTCATGACCGAGCGCTACGTGCGCGACCACGGCGTCTACACGAACTGGGAGGAGATCGCGCCGGACAGCCCCACCTACGTGCGGGCGCTGCGAGAGGCCGGGTACCACACGGCGCTGCTGGGCAAGGCCCACCTCTATCTCGACGAGAAGCTCTCGGTCACGCACATGGACGAGATGGCGGGCCGCTTGGAGGACCTGGGCTTCGCCGAGGTCTTCGAGACGGGTGACAAGTTCATGCCGAAGATCCCGACCCGTTACAGCGACTACCTGGCGGCCGAGGGCTGGCTCGAGGCCGCCCGCAAGCACCTCGCCGACCGCGCCTACCAAGGGGACAACGAGGACGGGCAGAACGCGACCAAGTGCGTGCCGATGTGGGACTCGACGCCGATGCCCATCCCGCTCGAGGCGTACGTCGACACCTGGCACGGCGCGCAGGCGGTGCGCTGGATCGAGGACTACGAACGCGACGCGCCCTTCTTCCTGTTCGTCGGGTTCCCCGGCCCGCATGACCCCTGGGACGCCCCGGCGGAGGCGGTGGCCCGGTACGACGGGGTGGACATCTCCATGCCGGCCTCGACGAAGCGGCCGGTGGTCGAGGGAACGGGCCGCTACGGCGCGCTGCTGCAGGGGTTCTTGTGGATGTCGGATCCGAGACCATGACCGACGACGCCATCGGCGGCATGCGGCGGTCCTACGCCGCCGACATCTCGGTGATCGACCATGCGGTCGGGCAGATCGTCGACGCGCTGGAGCGCCGGGGGATGCTGGACTCGACCTGGATCGTGTACACGACCGACCACGGCGAGATGGCCGGGAGCCACGGGCTGATGTCCAAGTGCGTGCTGTACGAGCCGGCAGTGCGCGTGCCGCTGATCGTGCGGCCACCGGGCGGGTGCGCGCCGCGGGTCGTCGACTCGTTGGTGGAGCAGCTCGACGTGCCGGCGACCGTGCGGGCGATCGCGGGTGCGCCCGACGTGGCGGGCAGCGAGGGTCAGTCGCTGCTCGGCGTGGTCGCCGGCGGGGCGCCGCCGGCGCACGACGTCACGGTGAGCGAGAACTGGGGCTTCGCCGCGTTCGAGACGGACCGGCACAAGCTGGTCGTCGACGAGGACGCGTGCGCGCCGTGCCAGCTGTTCGACCTGGCCGAGGACCCGGCCGAGGACCACGACCTGCTCGGCGACCCGCTGGCGGCGGACGTCGTCGAAGAAATCATGGAGACGCACGTGCGCCCGTTCTTCCGGACACCGCCGGCGCGGCCGCACCCGAGCATCTTCACGAGCGGGCCGCCGCTCGAAGACCTCAGGGGTTGACGACCTAGCCGGTGGGCGGCGTCGACACCTGGACGTCGTTCTGGATCATCACGCCGCTCGAAGACCTCACGGGTCGCCGCTCACGGCTTCTTGGTCGGGCGCCGCATCGATCTTCCCACGGAGTGGCCGGAGCCCCAGGATGGGATAGACGAGGACGGACAGCATGCCCGGCGGCGACGAGCGCCGAGGCGTTCTGCGGTTTCATCTTGTGCTCGTCGACGCCGATGGTCGTGATGACGACGACGAGCGGGCAGCGCCGTCGACGAAAGGATGCTGAGCGCCGTGAGACTGCGCCTTGTCGAGGACGCGGCGGAAGAACACGAAGCGTCGGCAGGCCGCGGGTGAAGAGGAACAGCACGGCAAAGAGCGGGACGAGCAGCAGCACTTTCGGCTTGTGCTCCAGCGCGTGCAGGTCGAGGTTGACGCCGGTCTCGATGAAGAAGATCGGGATGAGGAACCCGAACCCGATGGCCTCGAGCTTGCTCGTGATCTGCTCGGTGTTGCCACTGTTCTCCCCCCGGATGAACAGACGGACGATGACGCCGGCGGCGAAGGCGCCCAGCAGGACGTCCAGGCTGAGCTTGGTGGCCAGGTAGACGAGAAAGACGACCAGCGTGACCGAGATGCGGACGGGGAGCTGAGCCGAAGAGTCCAGGTGGCGGCCGAGCATGGCGACCAACCGCGGCGGATGCACCCGGACGGCAAGCAGCGCGGCAGCCGTCGGCGACGACGGTGAACACGACCAGGAGGAGGATCGTCAGGCTGGCGTCGTGGCTGGTGAGCAGCAAGGCGACGGCGAGGATCGGCCCGAACTCTCCGATGGCCCCAGCCGACAGGACGGTCGGGCCGAACGACGACTTCAACACGCCGGCGTCGCGCAGGATCGGGAGGAGGGTGGTCAGCGCGGTCGTCGTGAGGCACAACCCGACGACGACGGTGTCGAGCACCAGCCCCGTGGCGTGCAGGACCGCGCCGACGCCCAACGCGAGCACGAGCGAACCGAGCCAGGCCGTCGACTGCCCGCGTCATGTGCCCCTCGCGCATGCGGTTCACATCGAGCTCGAGGCCGGCAAGGAACATCAAGTACGTCAGGCCGAGGTCCGACAGCGCGGTCACGACGCTGCTGGTCCGCGTCAACGCCAGCACCGAAGGGCCGATGAGGACGCCGAGCAGAATCTGAATGACGACTTCAGGGACGGGGATGAAGCGCCGAGACGCGTCGGCCAGGATCGGCGCCAATACGGCCGCGACGGCGATGAGCAGCAGCGTGGGGAGGGCCTGGGTCGCCGTCAACCGTTACGCCTTCTTCGTGTCGCCATGGGGTCGTGGCACGCCCGAGCCACCTCCAGGGACCCAACGCTAGGCGGCGTGCTCTCCTTTTTTGGTGATGATCGAGCCGGAAGCAGCGCCGGTTGACGGCTTCGGAGTGCCGCGAGAGCATGGCGCCATTCTTCGGGGAAGGGGTCGGACGGTGCAGTTGGCGTGATACGCACGCGGAGGAACCGATGACGGGCCCGTTCGTCAACCCATCGTGGATGCCACACTCGGTGGGCGAGGCGGCCAAAGCGGGCGACGCGACGGCCGAGGACCTGGTGTCGGGCCGCGCGTGGTCGCACCTGCTCGACGCGCTCGGCAAAGCGGCGGACGTCGTCTGCTCGAACGACGTGGCCCGGAATCCAGCCGATCTGGCGTCGGGGTTCCGGCATCTGCTCGTTCTCCTGTCGCTCGGCGCGGACCAGGCGCTGCGCGCCGACCCCGACCCGGTGCTGGCGGTCAATCCGTCCGGCGTCGACAACGTCTACAAGTGGGGCATGGACTGCCCCGACTGCATCTACACCGGTGCGCCGCTCCGCGGGGGCGAGACCTACCGCATCTGGGGCAATCGGGGCACGGCCCGCTACGTCGGGCTGCAGTCGATGGCCGGCATGGCGTCCTCGGCCAACGTCCTCCTCGACGAGCTCGACCTCGGGCCCGACGGCGAAGTCGAGCTGACGCTGTCGGCCGAGCGCCACGACGGCAACTGGCTGCCCATCGCTGAGAACGCCACCGTGCTGGTCGTCCGCCACTTCTTCTACGACTGGGACACCGAGGTGGCGTCGTCGTTGTCGATCGAGCGGGTGGGTGGCGGGCGGCAAGGAGACGTGCTGGCGGTCGCAGCGGGAAGGACACAGGCGGCGACGCGGACCGCGCGGGAGGTCGCGGCGCGACAGCTGATCGCGTTGGGTGACTTCGTGCTCGGGAACCTGGATTTCTTCCTCCAATTCTCGCGACCCGAGACGCCCAACACCTTCCTTCCCCCGCTCGACGGCACGCACATGGGGGCGGCGGCCGAGAACCGACCCGTCATCGGCTCGTTCCAGCTCGAGTCGGACGAAGCTCTGGTGGTGGAGGTCACCCCGCCCGAGGGTCTCTACTGGAGCTACTCGATCGGGAACCCATGGTGGGAGACGATCGACTACGCCCGGCATCAGAGCAGCCTGAACGGGCACCAGGCCGTGGTCGACGACGACGGGATGCTGCGCGTCGTGATCGCGCACCAGGATCCGGGCGTCGCCAACTGGCTGGACACGGCCGGCCACAGCGCGGGCCCGGTGATCCTGCGCTGCGTCCGCACCGAGTCCGCGCCCGTTCCGACGACGCGCGTGGTTCGGTTCGACGAGATCGCCGGCTCGTTGCCGGCGGGCACGCGCCGGGTCACCGCAGAGGAGCGACGCCGGACGATTGCGGCGCGCCGGCTCGCCGTCAGCAAGCGGTTCGCCCGATGACCCTGGATGCCGAGGCTCTCGAGGCAGAGGCGCGGGGTTCCACCGGCCTCGAGGACTTCGGCGACGGGTCGCACCGCGAGGGGCTCGACCGCCTCACGGCGTCCCTGAACACCGAGGCCGACCTGACCGAAGCCGGTGAAGTCATGCTGCGGATGCGCCTCGCCGGCGCACTGGCGTCGCGGCTGCGCATCGAGGACACCTACCGCGCGCATCCGGAGATCGACGACGAGCAGGTGGAAGGACCGGTATTCGTCATCGGCCTGCCGCGCACGGGCACGACGGCGCTGAGCCAGCTCGTGGCGGCCGATCCCCAAATCCGCTCACTGCGCCTGTGGGAGTCTTCGAGCCCCTGCCCGCCACCCGAGTCGGCCACCGAGCAGACCGATCCGCGGATCGCCGAGACCGAGGCCGGCCTCGAGATGATGAACCAGATGTTCCCGCTGATGGCATCGATGCACCACGAGGAGGCGACGGGCCCAACCGAGTGCCAGGACCTGCTCGGCATGAGCTTCCGCACCGTGCACTTCGACGGCTTCGGCCGCGTCCCGTCCTACCTGGCCTGGGTGACCCAATCCGACATGGATGCCACCTATCGCTACCACCGCCGCGTGCTCCGGCTCCTCCAGTGGCACTGCCCACCGCGGCTGTGGCATCTCAAGACGCCCGTGCACATGTTTGCCCTCGATTCGTTGCTCGCCGCCTACCCCGACGCCAAGTTCCTGTGGAGTCACCGCGACCCGGCCAAGGTGCTCGGGTCGGTGTGCAGCCTGATCCACTACACGCGCAGCTGGGCCAGCGACCGCGACGACTCCCTCGAGCTCGGACCGGAGCAGCTGGGGCGTTGGTCCGAGGCGATCACCCGGGCGATGGACTTCCGGGCGCGGGTCGGCGAGGACCGCTTCGCGGACCTGGCGTGGGCCGACCTGCAGAGCGATCCGGTCGCCGCGCTGGCGGCGGCCTACGAAAGGATCGGCCTGGCGTTTCCGGATCGTTCCCGCGCGGCCGTGACCCGGTGGGCGACGAGCCACGAGCCGGGAACGCACGGCCGACACTCCTATGAACTGGCGCAGTTCGGACTCGACGCCGAGGGCGTGCGGGAGCGTTTCGCCCGATACCTGGCGACGTACGATGCGGCGGCCTGAGCGAGTCGGGCCGCTGGGAGGAGGCTAGGTGGATCTCGGAATCGCAGACGCAACGGCTGTCGTAACCGGTGGCAGCAAGGGGATGGGCCGCGCCGTTGCGGAGATCCTCGCCACCGACGGCGCCCGGGTGGCCGTCATGGCCCGTGGCCGCGAGGCACTGGACGAGACCGCGGCGGCGTTACGCGCGGCAGGGAGCCCCGAGGCCATCGGCATCGCCGTGGACGTCACCGACCCCGCCTCCATCGAGGCCGGGTTCGGCGAGGTGGCGGATCGCTGGGGGGCGCTGAACATCCTCGTCAACACCGTCGGACCCGGAGCGGGCAGCTTCGAGCAACTCGACGACAGTGGCTGGGATGCCGCGTTCGCACTCGGCACGATGTCGGCCGTCCGTGGCGTCCGGGCGGCGCTGCCGCTCTTGCGCGGCGGCGGAATGGGCTCGCATCGTGATCTTCTCGGCGCACTCCATCCAGCGCCAGAGCCCGAATCTCGTTGCCTACACCGCGTCCAAGGCCGCGGTGACCAGCCTGGCCAAGAACCTGGCCAAGTCGCTGGCGGCCGACGGAATCTTGGTGAACACCGTCTGCCCCGGCTCGATCGTGACGGCGAGCTTCACCGACGGCCTGCGGGAGACCTTCGCCGCGGAGGGCCTCGACCCGGCCGACCCGCACGACGTCATGACATGGATCGACCGGCACTTCCACCACCCCGCCGACCTGGGACGGGCGGGCCTGCCCGACGAGGTCGCCTCGGTCGCCGCGTACCTGGCGTCGAAGCGCAACGGCTACGTCACGGGCGCCTGCGTCAACGCCGACGGGGGCTCGGACTTCGTCTGAGTCCTGGCCTCGACGCCAGAACGATGAGCTTCCCAGGGAGGTGATGTCGGTGATCCGGGCGGTGCTCTTCGACTTCGGAGGAGTGATCTCTTCGAGCCCTTTCGAGGCGTTCGCCCATTTAGAGGCGGAGCGCGGCCTCCCGGCGGACTTCATCCGGACCGTGAACGCCACGAACCCGGACGACAACGCCTGGGCCAAACTCGAGCGCGGTGAAGTCGACCTGGAGACGTTCGGGTCCCTGTGGTCGGACGAGGCACGCGCCCTCGGACACGAACTGGACGGAAGGTTGGTGCTCGAGCGGCTGGCGGGAGAGATCCGGCCGCAGATGGTCCAGGCCATCCGTTCCTGCCGGGCGAGGTACAAGACGGCGTGCCTCACCAACAACTTCACCCGGGCCGAGGCGATCCTGTCCGAGGAGGTGGCTGCGGTCTACCGCCTTTTCGACGCCATACTCGAGTCCCGCGTCCTCGGCGTACGCAAGCCCGACCCACGTTTCTACGAGCTTGCCTGCGAGGCCCTCGACGTCGAGCCGGGCGAGTGCGTCTTCCTCGACGATTTGGGCGTGAACCTCAAGCCGGCACGCGCGCTCGGGATGCACACCATCAAGGTGACCCATCCGGACGTGGCGCTGAGCGAGCTCGGGGCATTGACAGGTCTCACGCTGACTGACTGAGTCACCGACTGGCGCTCCAGCAATACTCGCGAGGGTGTGGCAACTGCGAGTCGGTCGCAAGGTGCTTCATCAGGCCCTAGGTGGGAGTCTGGTCCGATGGCGCACAGCCATGAGCCCGCACGGACACCACGAGCACGAACACGAGCACGAGCGCGATGCCGGGCACGAGGCCGGGCTCAGGGGTCTGTTGAAATGGCCTGGCGCGGGTCACTCGCACGATGCCAAGGACTCGCTCGATCAGGCCCTGGAAAGCAGCAGCGCCGGGATTCGTGCCGTCACCATTTCCCTGTGTGTCTTGTTGGCCACTGCAGGCCTCCAGGCGCTCGTTGTCGTCGCGAGCGGGTCGGTTGCGCTCCTGGGTGACACCTTGCACAACGGTGCCGACGCCCTGACCGCCGTTCCCCTCTTCCTCGCTTTCCGACTGGGCCGGCGTCCGCCGACCAAACGATTCACCTACGGCTTCGGGAAGGCCGAGGACTTGGCCGGAGTCGTCGTCATCGTGCTCATCGGGGGGTCCGCCGTCCTCGCCGCCTACGCCGCGATCAGCCGGCTTCTGCACCCGCAACGGGTCACCGACCTCGGATTCGTCATGGCGGCTGCAGCTGTCGGCGCCATCGGGAACGAAGTCGTAGCCCAATACCGCATCCGCACCGGGCGCCGCATCGGCTCGGCCGCGCTCGAGGCCGACGGTATCCACGCGCGCACGGACGGCATCACGTCACTCCTCGTGCTGGTCGGCGCGATCGGTGTGGCGCTCGGCGCCGACTGGGCCGATCCCGTCGTGGGTCTCGTCATCGCTGCCGCCATCGCCGTCGTGGGCTGGCAAGCCGTTCGAAGCATCATGGGGCGACTTCTCGACGCCGTGGATCCGTCGCTCATCGACCACATCCAAGCAGTGGCCGCAACCTCACCGGGGGTCGTTTCGGTCAGTGAGGTACGGGCTCGCTGGATGGGGCACCGCCTTTTGGCCCAAGTCCGTCTGGGCGTCGAAGGCACGCTGAGTGTGGCCGATGCTCACGGCATCGCGGACGAGGCCCATCACCGGCTGTTACACGAGATCACCAACCTGTCCGACGCAGTCATCCACGTCGATCCCGAAGGGACCGGCCGCGATCCCCACGCCGGCACGCGGCATCATGCCGACGGCCGGCAGGTTGCGTCTTGAGCGCCGGACCACGGAAGAGGCAAAGTTCTCTCCATGGCCGACAACCGAATCGAGATCTCCCGTGAAATCAAGGCGTCGCCCGAACGGGTGTACGCCACTATCTCCGACGTGACCCGGATGGGCGAGTGGTCCGAGGAGTGCTACGCCTGCGAATGGCACGAAGGCTTCGATGGCCCGACGATCGGCGCCGGCTTTGACGGCCACAATCGCAACGGGGACCTGACATGGACCACCCAGGGAAAGATCATCGAGGCCGACCCTGGCCGGGCGTTTGCATTCCAATGCTCGATGATGGACTTTCACTTCTCGACGTGGGGTTACCGCATCGAGCCGACCGACTCGGGTTGCCTGGTCACGGAGTGGAGCGAGGACCTTCGACCGGAATCAGCGTTGGAATTCAGCAAGCAGGTCTCTGGGATCGACAACCGAACCGACCGCAATCGTCAAACCATGGGTGGGACCCTCGAGCGTCTGGCTGCCGCACTGGAGCCGGCGGAGTAAACGCGTCGCGGACGATCCACGAACCTGCCTACGGCGTCCCCGTGACCTCCGGCATCACCACGTCCGTCACGGTTCGCAGGTACCGCCAGGCAATCTCGGGAGGGAGTCCCCCGATGAGCGGGTGAAGCTGCAATGGCATACCCGATCGGACCATCGCCACCGCCTCGTCGACCGTGACGATCCGGTGGCTCCGGTCCTCGGCGCGGAGCTCGTCCACGGTCTGAGCGTCGGAGATGCTGGCCGTGAAGTCGTGTCTTCCGACGTTGATGCTTGCGTAGCTGGTGACGTCGTGGAGAATGTGGCGACCGAGCTCGTCCCATGCTCGATCGAGGTCCGCGGCGACGAAGACGGTCGTTGCCATGTCGAGAGGCGGGATCATGCAGAAGCCGGGTTCATGCCCGTTCGAGCGCGCGGCTTCTTCGTACACCTCGGACAGCGACGGATCGCCGCCCTGCGCCATGAAGTTCAACCCGAACCGGCCAGCGCGGGCGGCAGCGGGAGCACTCCCCCCGCCCCAGGCAATCTGCGGTCCACCCGGGGTGACCGGCTGCGGTGTCACGTGGATCCGACGCCCCTCATAATCGAAAGGCTCGCCCCTCTTCGCCGCGAGGAGCAGGTCCAACGACTCGTCCGCGATCCGCCCACGCCGGTGGAAGTCGACCCCATGCTGCTCGTATTCAGCTGGGACGTAGCCGATGGCGGCGACGTAGTTCACACGACCACGACTGATGATGTCGAGCACCGCCATGTCCTCGGCCAGGCGGACCGGTTGGTAGAGCGGCAGAACGACCACCGCGACCGTGATGGGCAGCGTTGTCGTGCGGGCGGCCATGGCCGTAGCCAGAACCATCGGTGACGGCAGATAGCCATCGCTCACCCCATGGTGTTCGCACACGACAGCGGCGAGGGCTCCGCGGCTCTCCGCCCATTCGGCCATGTCGAGGGCGGCGGCGTACAACTCCGGCGCGGGAGCACCCCAATCCGGTGCTCGCATGTCGAATCGCATGGTGAACATCGAGGAATCCTTTCGCTGCCTACGACTACTGACGTCCGCTTGACGCTGGTAGTTCCAGCGATCCGCAAGGCACGCGTGCAGCGTATTGCAGCAAGGCGTGGGCGGAACGCGGAGCGTTGCATCTAGTCGTGGGCGGTACCTGCCTCATCGCCGCGATGCTGGTCGGCCAGCGGGAATTTCAGGAACCATGGCAGGCTTGACGCCCATACCGAATCCCGAAGGAGACGCGCGTGAGCGGAGACCAATCCGATTCGTCGGTGCACCTCGGTGTCAGCGCGGTGCTCGTGCGCTACGCGTCCGGCATCAACCGGCGCGATTGGGACCTGTTCCGATCGTGCTTCACTCCTGACTGTGCGGTCGACTACGGGGAAATCGGAGCGTGGAACGGGGTCGAAGAGATCACCGCCTTCATGGTTGCCGTGCACGAACAATGCGGGTACACCCTCCATCGGATCTCCAACGTCGCCGTGGAGCGCCTGCCCGATGGCGCGCAAGCCCGGAGTTACGTCGATGCCGTGATCATGGGTTCGGACAATCGCGACGGCGTCCGGGCGATCGGGTTCTACGACGATCGACTGATTTATTCGGACAGCGGCGGCTGGAGGATCGCACGAAGGAATTTCACGACCGTGCATGTGGGCACGGTCGGTGAGGCACCCATCGGATAGTGGCCTGGTTCACCGGCGACTTTGGATCCAAGAAAGAATCTCACTCGTAGCGAAGCAAGATTGCTGTCGAGGTGCGCGCCGCGTATCGTCCCGGGACGGTTGCAACCACGTTCGCGAGCACAATCGTCGCCAGTGTTATCACCGTGATCAGGACGACCGGTACCGTCGGATAGGGCACCGCGTGGATGTTGCGGGCAAAGACGTCCCACAACCAGCGACCGAGAGCGATCCCCACGGGGACACCGACGATGGTGCCGATCAGCGCGACGATGGTGGACTGCCACGCGATCGTCGACGCGAGCTGTCGCTTGGTGAAACCGAGCGTCTTGAGCACCGCGAGCTCCCGCCGTCGCCTCCGAACCGAGGCGGCGAGGGTGAGCGTGAGGGCAGCGATCGCTCCTGCCGCGAGACCCGCACCGAGGAACACTGGGGTATCGCCCAGAGATCGGTAGTTGACGATCTCCGCTGGGCGAAAGCTTTCGGCGCCTTGAACGGCCACGCCGAAGTTCGCCGTGTTCGAGGTCGCCTGCGCGATCTTGTGGAGCGAGTGCAGCTCCGCCGCCTGCGTGTAGCCGCTCTTGAGTCGTACGAGCACTGCGTTTGGCCCAGGGTTCGGGTTGTCGAAGGTGTTGCGATCGACCGCCGGTAGGAGCTGCGACGCGACAACGGCACCGGTCGCCATCTCGAGATGTGGTCCGCCGTTGCTGCCGAGGACCGGCATGGCTGCGGTGCCGACGATGTGCAGACGACGCGGAGGGCCCGAGCCCGACGACACCTCGACGGTATCGCCGACCACCTTGTGCAGCTGTGTCAGTGTCAAAGCTCCCAGGACTACCTGGTTTGCACTTTCAAGGCCTTGGCCGGAAAGCACCGGAGGAGCCACCTGTGTCCCGGGGTTCTCGCCCAGCACGGGGATGGTCTGACCGTTCATCGAAAGGGCCGCCGTGTAGATGCCCGACCACTGCGACACATAGCGGTCATGGTTCAGGAGCGATGTCAGATGCCCTTCGGGAATATCGCCGCCAGAGACCAACACGTAGTCCCAGTTCCAACCGTAGAGAGCGGGATGTGAAACGAGAGAGTTCAGGCTGGCGCCGAAGGTGACTGTCGCCACGACCACCACGATGGCTAGCGCGGCGCCCAGGATTGTAGAACCGACCGGCACCGGGTCTCGCTGTCCGCGGGATTCAAGTGCGAATCGAGCGCCGGTGACCGCCGGAGCCGGAAGTCCGACGCCGGTGGTCAGTCTGGCTGCCAACGATGCACGCCCTGTCGAAGGACGTTCGCGACGGCGTTCCCGGTGCGGAGCACCGAGCCAGCCAAGGAGGACGGCGACGGCGCTCAGCCCGACGACGAGAACGACCACACCGAAACCGATGACCGTCCAGTCGAAGGAGATCCCGGGGTAGGGATATAGGGCACGTACCGGTCCGAGTGGTGCGAGCGGTGACAGCAGCACCGCCACGACGACGGCGAGCAGCGCTCCGCAGACGATCGCTCCGAGGATGCCCGGCAACCCGTCGGTAGATGTCCCGATCGTCCCCGTGCCGAGGGCGCGCAGCACGTCCCGGTCCTCCGCACTGCGGCGGAGTTGCCGTCCGATCAGCTGTGCGGCGATGAGGAGGGCGGCGACCGCCACAATCGCGCCGAAAGCTCCGAGCGCGACGGCTTCGGGCTTGATCGCTCTTTGAGCCTTGGCAACGTTCCCCGCCGACGTCGAGGCGAACGGAGGGAACCCCGGCAGCACGACCTTCGAAATCTCGGCTGATACGGCTGCGATATCGGCAGGATCGCCTCGGACACGGATGCCCGTTGCGGTGTAGTTGACGCAGCAACTGAGGAGTTGGCTCGTGAGAGCGGGGGTGAACAGGTTGTTCGGAATGCTTCCGGCGTCCACCGCGTCCTCGATGATCGATGTGGGGAAGACGAAGATCCCTACGACTCTTTCGTCGACGATCCGAACCGGCTTCACGTTGGCCGTACCAAAACCCGGGAGCGTTGTCTGGGCGTTCGTGTAGATCCCAATCGGGAGAACGCTTCCCACGTGCACCCCGAGCGCGGCGGCGCCCTCTGCACTCAACATGAGCTCGTCGGCGCGCCGGGGGTCGGCCCTCCTGCCCTGCACCACCGTCACCTTGTCCTGGTCGAAGTACAGACCGTCGACGCTGCCGTAGCCATTGCCCGCCGAAGGGGGGTAGAAGTTGGGGGCATTCAGCGGCTCGCCATTGCGTTGCAAGGGCAGAAAATCGATGCCCGACTGGCTCTGCACCTGCGTCACGTCCGGGAGACGCTTGATTTTCGCCACAGCCGGCGCGTTGTACCCGTTGTTGAGGCCGATCGTCGGATTCAGCACACCGGTCGCTCCCACGAGATCGGACGGGTTCGTGCTCGCCCAATACGTGGTGAACGATGACGCCGTGCGGCGCGCCGCGGCAACTGAGGCCATCGCGAGGCCCCCGACGAGCCCGACGAGCAGGAAGAGTGTGATCAGGCCACCGAGCCTTTGCCTCCATGTCGTGCGGAAGCGGTACGACACCAGCCGCAGAGTCGCCCGGCTCATTGCTCTGTTTTCTCACAAATACGACACGATCACCAGGAGGGAAACACCACCGGTCAGGTGGTGGTGGGATCCCTCCGGTCGGTGCAAGCTGAGTGGGCGCTGAGGGACTCGAACCCCCGGCCTGCTGGTTGTAAGCCAGGCCAGGCTGAGCGCTGTGCTTAACCCCGCAAACGGCTGGTCTGGGACGACCGAAACCGCATAACTAGCAGGTGTGATCCGAAACCTGTATGGACGCTGAAAGGTCCGCACGGCTCCGACCGTCGCGTACTACCGGTAAGAACTTACGAACCGCTGGCCGCGATGATCGAACCGTTGAGGTGCGTCCCCGACATGTCACCATCGTTCGGCGCGTCGCCGAAGGTGAACACTTTGCCCTGAGCGTCGGACACCCAGTAACCACCACCGTCGGAGGTGGCGAAGATGGCGCTCGCCGGGTTCAACCCACCGGTGGACCCGGTCGGGGTGTTGCCCATCGGGGTGCCGTCTCCGTAGGCGAACACCTGCCCGTCGGCGTCAAGGATCCAGTACCCGTGCCCAGACGGTGTGGGAACAGCCGAAGTGATCGGGGAAGACTGGAGTCCGGGCGCTCCAAGGTAGGGCGCGTCGCCGAAGGTGTAGACGTTGCCGCTCTGCGTGATGAGCCAGTAGCCGCTACCCGACGCATCTGGCATCACCGCGACGGCTGCCCCCGAGCACCCGCCGATTCCAGGGCAGCTACCGGCGAAGTGGGCGTCACCGAACGCGAAGACGCCGCCGTCGGAGCCAATCATGAAATAGCCGCCTTGGTCGTGACTGGGCACCATGCCGACGATCGGGGCGTTGAGGGAGTTGGGCAGCCCCGAACCGGCCGGGTGCAGGCTCAGACCGGGGATCGAGCCGTAGAACTGGGCGTCACCGAAGCTGAACACACCTCCATCGGACGCGTCTAGCCAGTATCCGCCCCGATCGCGCGTCGACACGATGCCAACCACTGGGCGCTGCAGACGTGTCGCGCCCATCGAACCGTAGAACTGAGCCGAGCCGAAGGAGAAGATGCCGCCGTCGGAACCCACCAGCCAGTAGCCGTGGCCATAGGTGAACTGATCGGCGCTCGTTTGCTGGCTCGTTCCCCCGGGCGTGGTGACCGTGACGTCGACTACACCCGGGGAGTGCGCCGGCGAGGACGCGCTGACTGTTCCATTGGCCACATCAGCTGTGAATGCAGCCGACACACCCCCAAAGTCCACCGAGGATACGCCGTTCACGAAGTTGCCGCCGATGGTGACGGTAGTCCCGCCCGAAGTTCCCCCGCCGTGTGGATTCACAGACGTAACTTGCGGTCGTGGCGTTCCGTAGAAGACGGAGAATGAGTCCGTCGTGGTATTGAGGTCCGCCGGGTAGGAAATGATCGCCCCCGATTGGTCGTCCATATAGATCGGGTTTATGAACGCCGAAGAGAGGCCGGTTCCGCCTATCGCAAGGTTTGTGAATGTCATCGATCCATAGTCGGCGAGGGTGCTGACACTACCGCCACTCGTTGGTGCCTCCTCGATCCATTCCGCCGAAAGTCCTGGGGTGTTGTAGGTAAACGCCTGTGAAGTTGTCCAATGTCGCGTCAGGTCGTCGAGAGCGATATTCCACGTCCCAGGAGCGCTCTCCGACACGGAAGCCTGCATGGTGTCGCCCGGGAACACCGCGAGGCCAATGACTAGTGGTGGCTGGGGGAGTAGTTGAAACCACCCGTAGTACTGCGTCCCGGTCGGCCCACTATTTTGTTCCGTTCCTGTTCGGATCAGTGATGACGCGAAAGCCCCATCGATACCGATCCATGTGCTCGAAGCGGTGTCGATGGCCGAAGACTGGACAGCCGGTATGACCCAGTCTCCAGCGACTTCAGTAAAGTTTGCGCCGGAACCGGAGTCCAACTCGCCAGACCAGCTGCTCGACAGGTTCAGCGCGGAGTTCGCCGAATTGTTATGTGGAATATCCCCACCTACGCGATCTAACGGATGGCTGTGTGGCTGTGCCGTGCTAAGTGGAGTTCGGGCCGTCATCGGGTGTGTCAGCGTGGGCAGATCAGATGATTCGCTACTCATCATGAGCGGGATGCTTGTCGATGAGTTGTTGATGACGGCCGTTCCACTGGCAAGAGGGCTTCCCGTCGCACCAAGCAGAGTCACAAGGAACACTGCGCTGGCCGTGAGGCAACCTCTTACGATCGGCATCGCTCAATTCACCCCACACTTCACCTCCGCCATCACCGACGGATCTGATTCGTGTCGGTCACAATGGCATCCGTACGAGGTCGATCTTCCATATCAGGTGTCATGAGCTACCTGCGTTTGGCACGATTGTCGTAGTAGTCGTCGTTTGAGGAACTACGGTCGTCGTAGTCGGTACGGTCGTCGTGGGTGTGCTTGGCCGACTTGTCGTGGTGGTTGGCGGACGTGTCGTGGTGGTCGGCGAAGGTGTCGTCGTCGTCGTGCTCACGATCGGGGCGAGCAGTGGTGAGGCGCTTGCTGGTGACGTAGCCACCGGCGGTCTACTCAGCGTGGCCAGCAGCGCGCCAGGAAGCAGGGATGGGATTGGCGTCCGCGATGACGTACTACTACGGCGTAACGAAGGCAACGTCGGGATGGTCTTGCCAACTACATTTCTCGTGGTTGTGGTACCGTTCGCCGTCGCGGTGGGCACTGTTATGTTGCCGTTCACATGTTGGACAGAAAGCGTCGGCGGCGGGGTGTGGGTGTTGGAGAAAGCGAAAGCCCACACGGCGCCGCTAGCCGCAAGAACCGCGACAACGAGTGGCACCCCGGGATACCACACCCCATCTCGATAGTGAGGACGGAGTCTCACCTGTCCACTTTGCCGTGGAATGTGTTCCTCTTGAAGCACGCCCCCGGTGCGGGTGAGCGATTGGTCAGGACGAGCCACCCATGAGGTCTCCCGCGACCCATCGTCTTCGCGGCGTCAACGCGCTCGGCCAACTCGTTCGCCACTAGGAACCTGCGCGGCCGAGGTGGGGCAATATGGCAGTGCTCGATACTGCTACCGCTTGCCTCGCCGACAGGTCGCTGTGCCATCGAATCGCCCTCTACTTGTTTCCGGCCCGATGTGACTTCTGCGGGAATCGGAGATTTCGGACGCCACTCAAAGCTCAGTCACTTATCTCAATCGCACCAACTAATTCCGTCTTGCCCGAATGTCAATAAGCATTCGCACTCCAATGGGTGTTGCCCCGAGGCGACGTTACTGCCTTAGCTTCGCGCCGCCATAGCTCTCACGACCAGACAAATCCCAACAACTGTTCGCGTACGTCGGATAATCTGTTCGCGCGCGGATTACCACAGGGCAACACCCTGGGGGCCCCTGTTTTTTAGTGCCGAGACCCTGAATTTATCTTTCAGGCAACGGCTGAGTCCCGTGCTCGTCGTCTCCACGCATGATGGTGGTGACATCGCCGACGACTACCACAGGGTCTCCCGGGCGTACCACCCCGACTCCTTCGGAGATGCCCCTTGCTCATCGGCACCGCTTCGACCTGTCCCTTCGAGCTGCCGACACCAAACTGCTAGCTTCGTCCGTGGGTCCGCGCCGATTGAAGGGGGGATCCAGACGACCGTTGGAGTAGCTCCATGTTTGCGAGCCTTTCTTACAGTAGGGCTCTTGTCGCCACTGTTTGCCTTGCTGGCCTGCACGCCAATTTCTGCGTCGGCGGCCACCGACTCCATTTCTGCGGTCGTGCAAGTGTGCATCTTGCCTTCTGGGCCCTCCTGCGACCCGACCCAACCGATCAACGGGGCTGACTGGGCGGCTTTGTCCACCACGGTGTACGGCTCTCAAGTGTGGTGGCGGGTTGTGGTCACCAACACCGGCACCGACCCGCTCACCAACATCAGCGTGAGCAGTTCGCTGCCAAACTCGGGTTCTTCGCCGACCGACTGCGGGGGGTCTGTGCCCGTCCCCGGGAACTCCTTGGCCGCGGGTGCGTCATATGGGTACGAGTGCCAAACCACCAATGTCATACCGCCGACGACCCTCACGCAGACGGTCACGGCCTCCGGGGATCCCCCGTCGGGGCCGCCCGTCACCTCCACGACTTCTGCGCCAGCGATTGTTCAACCCCCCTTCGGCTACTGGCTGGTGGGCTCCGACGGCGGCATATTCAGCTTCGGATCGGCGGGCTTCCATGGCTCAATGGGCGGGATCCAGCTCCAGCGCCCCGTGGTCGGGATCGTGTCTACGACAGACCATGAGGGTTACTGGCTCGACGCGTCCGACGGCGGAGTCTTCACCTTCGGCGACATCCAGTTTTACGGCTCGATCCCCGGGCTCGGACTGCACCCGGCCGGCTCCGGGCTGCCCAATAGCCTGACAGCCCCGATCGTGGGCATGGTACCAAGCCGCGATCAACGCGGTTATTTCATGGTGGCTTCTGACGGTGGGGTCTTCGCCTTCGGTGACGCTCACTTCGGAGGATCGTGCCCGGGCATCGGCGGGTGCTCAGGGGCTGCGGTAGCGGTCGTGCCTGATGCGTCGGGCACCGGCTACTGGCTGATAACCGAGAGCGGAAACGTCTACACCTTCGCCGACGCGCCCTATCTGGGCGCGCCAGGGCCCCAGTCCTCACCAATTACCTCAGCCGTCGCGACCCCAGATGGGCACGGCTATTGGATTCTCGACGCCGGCGGGCAGGTTTTCGCCTACGGCGACGCCACACCCCTGGGCAACGCACCGGCTGGCGCGACCGGTGGGCTGAACCCCGCTTCCGCCATCTTCTCCACCTCCGGCGGTGGGGGCTACTGGATCGCCGACGCGCTGGGCAAGGTGTTCACGTTAGGTGACGCCCCCAATGACGGCGACATGTCCGGCTCGCACCTCAACGGGCCGATCATCGCGGCGAGCGGCTCATAGCCAGTCGTCGAAGACGGGACCCGCAATCGGACCAGGGGCGGGAGGCCGTTCGCTTGCCTGTCGCTTTGCCCCTTAGATCTTGTGTGTTCCAGAACCTCGGTTCGGGATCGTCCTCAACAACGAAAGCCTCCAGCCCCGCGCGCGCCTTCACCCCCGCCCCTGGTGGCGCCCTCCCCGCTCTGGTCCCTGCCTCCCGCGCGGCGCACCCGGGCCGTTTCGGCCTTTGAGCCCCTCTCACCCGAGGACATCCGTGGGCGCTGAGGGACTCGAACCCCCGGCCTGCTGGTTGTAAGCCAGCTGCTCTAACCAACTGAGCTAAGCGCCCGCACGCCTAAGGATGGCGACCTGTGGCAGCGGCCAACAACGCTAGCCCTCAGGAATCACTGAGCCGCGCGGCAGTTGGCCGCAATCACGGCACGATCACATCGGTGATGAGGTTGACGTAGGTTCCGACCGGAGTGTGGTCGGTCGTCATAGCCTGACCCCGCATAACCACCAGGTGCGGCCGCGCCTTCCGTCTCAGCGCAGGTGCTCAGCGAAGACTTTGCTCCAGGGCCGGACCAGGGCGCGCAGCTCGGCGCAGCGTTCTTCGCCCAAGGCTTGGTACGGCACCGCTGACAATCCGTCCGTGCCGTCCTCGATCTCCTGGCGGTGTCGCGTACCCGACGCGGTGAACCGGAGTTCGTCCCCGGGCTCGAGCCAGCCGCGCTGGCGGAGGTTGTCGACGGCGCGTTGCCAAGCGTCCTCGGACCAGGCGCGAGTCGCGAGGAGGACGCGCGCGGGCACGTCGCCGGCCGCGGCGTGAGTAACGAGCGCCTCCAACCCTGAGAGCCCGTGGATGACGAGAAGAGCGACGTGTCCGTCGCCCCGGAACTCCCGCAAGATCGATTGCGCGTGCCAGAGCTGGAGGTGCGGATCGGACTCGGATGGCCAGTCGACGTCCGCATGGCCCGCGGCAAGCGGCCGGCCTTCGACGTGGCGCGCCGCCTCCTCGGCGGCGATGCGGGCCAGCGCGGCGGCGCGGGCCATCTCCGGCGATGCGACGACGTCGTTACCCAGGATGCGCCGGCAGGCCGCGTCGACCGCGGTGAAGCGTGCGGCGATCAGATCTCTCGGAGTAGCCCGCTCCCACGCGTCCGGGATGGCGGTGCGGACGAGCTCTGGGTTGAAGTTGAAGAAGGTGGCGATCACCACGTCCGCGCTGACTGCGCCCATAGGCGCCGCACGCGATGCGAAGTAGCCCGCGGTGCCCGTGATGCCGAGGCGCGCGTACGCCTCCGCGGCCTCGGGAACGAAGTAGATCATCCCGTGCAGCGGCTCGACGGTTCGCCACGTCTTTCGCGCGAGAAGCGCTGCTGCGCCCCGGGCCGGCGCCCCGTCGCCGGTCACAGGGTTTCGTCCCGCGCGAGTTGCTCGGCGAGGGCAGCGGTCGCGGCGACCACCGGGCGCCTGCTCGAGGCGTCTCGCACGATCAGGTCCTTTCCCTCGCGTTCCACTGCAACGACGCCCGCCTCCCGACCCATGAGGAGCCCGGCCAGGTAGTCCCACCCGTAAAGGGTGCTGCGGCCGACGGTGAGGTAGGCATCGAGGACGCCCTCCGCCACGGCGCAGCACTCGAGGGACGCCGCACCGAGCGCCCGGAACTGGGCCCAGCCCGGATGGTGTCCCGGAAATCCCGAGACGCCGACGATCGCCTGGCCGAGCTCTTCGCAGCCCGAAGGTTTGATCGCCCGGCCGTCACGTTCGGCCCCACCGCCCCGCGTCGCGGCATACCGGGTACCCGTGGCCTGGTTCACGACGAGGCCGGCGAGCGGTCCTTCGCCGTCGAGCACGCAGATGCTCGTCGAATAGAACGGCACGCCCCGGTGCGCGTTGGTGGAGCCGTCGACCGGGTCGATCACCGCGAGGAGCCCCGCAGGGCCGTCGCCCGTCAGCCCTGACTCCTCCGAGAGGACCGCCAGTCCGGCGGCGTGCAGGATCGGCAGCGCGGCGCCGTCGGCAGCGAGGTCGAGGCGGTACTGGCCCGGCTTCGTGCCCGCCGGACCCCAGTCCTCGAGTTCGTCGAGCGCACCTCGTACGGCGACCACGGCGTCGTCCAGCACCTCGAACAGGCGGACCTCGTCCATGCGCTCACCATAGAGGGCGCCTGCGGGGCAACCCCACCCTGCTGTGCGCGCAGTCGTGTGCCTACGCCGGTGTGTGGGCGCCCACCCCGGCGCCCTAGGCTCAGCACGCTGTGGCTGCCATCGATGTCGCCGGCTACGTGGCCGACTTGAAGGATCACTCGGTCGACCACGGGTTTCACGTGCACGACGAGCGGCACTTCGTCGAGACGTACTCGCTGCGCCAGGTCTGGGAGGTCGACCTGCACCCTGAGGAGGGGTGCGGCGGCCCGCTCGACCTGCATCTTGCCCTCGACGTCGACCCCCGGGTGCTCCTCTCCTTCGAGGACGCCGTCGTGCTCCTGTCGGATGACGAGGAGCCGCCCGACGAGTTCCACTTCCCGCTGACCTTCACCTGGGCGCTCCCTCCGCTGCCCAGTGGTCCCGACCTCCTGCGGCTGGCCATCGATCTGGCCGGGGTCGGCGGGATCGAGCTGCCCCTCGAGGTGTCGGCGATCGACTCGTTCGCCAACGCCACCGACGGCTCCGAGCGGCGGCTCAGCATCGTGGCGCGCCACCCGGTGTCACTCGCCCGCGTGCTGAGCGGCGAGGAGCTCCTCTGCGACGTCTTCGACCGCGCCCTCGCGGTGAGCCGCTATCTCCTCGAGTCCGCCGAAGGGTGGCTGTCCTGACGTGACGCCGGCCCGCCGCCGACGGGTCTGGGCCGGGGCGGTACTTCTGGTAGGTGTCCCCGTGGGTCTGGCCGCGTGCTCGTCGGCCCAGGACGGGCAGGCGTTGGCGCAGCAGGCGTGCGTCCACGTGAACCGCTCGGTGACCGAGTGGTCCGACTCCTTACGCGCCGGCACGCCCGCCGCCGCAGTGGCTTCGCTACAACAGCGGGCAGAACAGCAGCTGCGCCTGGCGCTGCCCCTGGCCGCGGCTGCGAACTCTGACGACGGCACATGGAACTCGCTCATGACGACGATCTCTGAGATCGGGTCGGTGGACGAGGGACACCTGGTCCCGGCGTTGCACGCGCAGTGCGTGCTCGCCGACTCCAACCAGAACGTCAACCCAGCGACCCCGAACGGCAACAGCGGTGCCGGTGGAAGCGGCAAGAGTCCGCCCACGGCGAACGTAAACCCGAAGCCCCCCTCGGGGTAGAGCGCCGGGCCCTGGGCCGGTCAGCTCCCTGATGCCGCCGCTTGGGCCTTCCCCGCCGCAACGATCGGCGGCATGATCTTGGGCACCAGCCATATGCCCCCCTGCGATGGTGAAGTGGACGCCGTCGCTGCGGCGGACAGCGACCCCGTCGATCGTGGTCGTGAAACGTCCGCCCGGGCACGTAGCGGCGTAGAGGTCGACGACCGAGTCCGTCGTCGGGTGCTCTGCGGCGACTTGGCGGACCAACTGGTTATAGATGTCGAGCCGGCGCGTGCTGTCCTCGGGCCAGGGCGCACCGTCGGGTTGCTCACCTTCGTTGGTGCACGGCGCGGTGAGGAACACCATGTGCGCGCCGGTTTTGGTGACGAGCTCCGACGCTTTGTTCAGCTGCTGCTTGACGTATGCCGCGAATACAGGGTTCAAGATGTTCGTCCACTGTCCCTTGTACACGCGATCAGCGACCTCCCAGCGGCCCGGCCAGCAGCACCGCGACATTCGGCTTCACCTCGTTCAGGGCCGACAGCCACTGGTAGGGCCAGGGCTGGTCTGCCGCGGGTTCGCCCGGGCGTCAACGGCGAGCCGTCGCACGGTGGCGGGTCGGTGTCGCCGGGAACCGAGCAACTCGACCTCCGGCCCGTCGACGACGCCACAGCCGAGGATGCCCTGGTCGGAGAGCACGTAGCCGTATTTGCTCTGCTCCGGCGGGATCGGACAGCCCGATGCCCAGAGTCAGCGCAACCGAGTCGCCGAAGAGCAGGACGCGGACCGGCTGCGCGAATGTCGGTGCGCCGGGCGACGTCGTCGTGGTGCCCCCGTTGGTACCGATGCCGATCGTCGGAATGCCGGCGGTAGCCGGGGTCGTCGTGGTCGCCGCGACGAGGGCGACGATGACGGCGCCGACGCCTGCGGGCACGACGAGCCAAGCCCGCCACTGGCTGACGAACGTGCCCATCCGGATGGGCCGTTCGACCAGATGGAAGGAGACGACCGAAACGGCGAAGGTGACGAGCACGCGAACCGCGAAGAGTTGCCACCCGGACAGTCCTGTCCGCTCGTGGTTGAGCCAGATGAAGATCGGCCAGTGCCAGATGTAGAGCCCGTACGAGATGCGGCCGACGTAGCGGATCGGCGTCAGTGCGAGAAAGCGGGGCACGATGCTGCGCGGGGCGGCGACGGTGGCCACGATGACGGCGCCAACGGAGAGGCCGAGGAGGAAGAACCCGCCGGAGTAGGGGAACGAGGAGAGCGACGTCGTGAGCAGCCAGATCGATACGGCGCCCGCGGCGCCCACGATCCCGAGCGTGCCACAGGCCGTGAGGCCGGCACGGGTGGCTCGGGCGCCACAGCTCTCCCTTGGCCAGCCGGCCCTGCTCGTGGCTGCGCTGCGCGAGGAGCACGAGGCCCACGGCGAGCGTGCACCCGATGAACAGGCATTGCGACCGGGTGTCGGTGCCCAGATAGGCCCGGTTCGTGTTGAGGCCGCCGTCGTAGACCGTGTGACATCCAGACGGCAGAGCCGATCGCCGCGGCAACGCACAGCCCGAAGAGGACCTTGAGGTTGCGCGTGAAGTGCAGCACGCCGAGGACGACCAAGCGGCCAGATCAGGTAGAACTGCTCCTCCACCGCCAGCGACCAGGTATGCAGCAGCGGGGAGGCGGTCGCGCCGTTCTCGGCGAAATAGTTCGAGTTGACCAGGATGAAGTGCCAATTGCTCACGTAGAGCAGCGTGGAGAGGGCGTCGAGACGCAGCGCGCCATAGGTCCCCTTCGGCACGATGACCGAGGCGAAGAACGCGACGAAGAGCAGCATCAGCAGCAGCGCCGGCAACAGCCGCCGCGCCCGTCGGGCCCAGAACGCGCCGAGCTTGATCGTCAGCGTCTGGCGCCACTCGCCGATCAGCAGCGAAGTGATGAGGAACCCGGAGAGGACGAAGAAGGCGTCGACGCCCATGAACCCGCCGTCCATGTGCGGGATGCCGCCGTGGAACATCATCACGGCGACGACGGCGAAGGCCCGCACCCCGTCGAGGGCCGGCAGGTAGGCGAGACGGGTGTGCGAGACGGCGCTCTCGTCGTCCTGCATCCGGCCCTGCCCTCCCGGTTCGGTCAGCGTGGGCTCCACCGCCTGGTGCCCGAGGAGTCGCCATTGTCGCAGACTCCCGAGAAGGCCTTTGGGCGCCACCGCGTGCCACGGCGAGGGTCGGTACCCTCAGTCCCCTGAGCCCGACCCGGCCACTGGCTGCCCCCCTGCCCCGCCGGAATCGCCCGGCTCGACGTGGGCGTTTTGTCGCGTTCCTCCTGGTGATAGCCGTCGTCGTCGCCGGCACGGCGATTGCGTATCACCACTTCGAAAGCGGATCGGACCTGAGCCCGATGCGGGCGCGGATCGTGTCGATCGCCCAGGGACAAGTCGGCTACGCAACCGACCCCTCGCACACCTACTGCAACAAGTTCAGCGCCTACTGGTACGCCGGGGTCGACGACTGCGTGGCAACGGCAACCTCGACGAGGAGTGGTGCGCCGACTTCGCCGCCTGGGTGTGGAAGCAGGCCGGCGCGACGGTGGCGTACCAGCTGGCGCCCGGCTACCTCAACGGCGACTCGGCCAGCTTCTACGTGTGGGGAACGAACCACGGCACGTGGCACCCCGTCGGCTCGGGCTACGTACCCCAACCGGGTGACGTCGCGGTCTACGGCCTCGACACCAGCGCCGTGACCGCTGTCCATGTCGCGGTCGTGATCGGTACCACCGGCGACAACGCCGCGCCCGACGTCGTCAACGGCGACGGCGACCGCACCGGTTACAGCGTGGTCGAGGTCGGGGACAGCCAGGCGTACGCCGACGTCAAGGGCAAGGGCGCGCCGCTTTCGGGCTACGTCTCGCCGTCATCGCCCGCGCCGTCGGGGCCGTCGACCTCGTCCTGACGACGGAGCCGTGTCGGCGGAAGCGTACGCAGCCTCCTCGGCCTGGTTGGCCGCCATGGCCGTGACGACGGCCTCGAACACCTTGGCCGAGTCCTGCTCGATGTGGCGGCGCGCCAGCAGCAGGCAGGCCGCCCCGACGAACGCGATGGGCATCACGATCAGGAACGCGGTCCGGTAGTCGTTGTCGAACTGCGCGGCCACCGCCGCGGTCACCAGCGGCGCCGCCGCCGCGCCGAAGACGACGGAGGCCAGGTTGAAGGCGGCGAAGCCGGCGCCGCGCACCTGGGCCGGCGAGGCGTCCGACAGGCCGGCCCGCAGCGCCGGCACCGACGCCGTCGCGGCCAGCAGGCCCAGCAGCTGGAGCAGGTAGACGAGCCCGTGCGGGATGCGGGCGAACGACAGCACGAAGAGCGTCGCGCTCACGAGCATGCATACGGCAGGGATGACGACGCGCGCCCCGAGCACCCGGTGGACCCAGCGGTCGGCGATCCAGCCCGCCCCAGATGGTGCCGGGGATGCCGCCGAGGACGAGCAGGAGGCCGAAGACGGCCGTGGACTTGCGTCTGGGTAAGGCCGAGCTGGTTCTGGTAGAAGCTCGGCATCCACGTGCCTACCGCGGTCACGACGAAGCCGACCGTCGACACGCCGACCAGCGCGAAGCGCAGCGTCGGGATGCTGATGATCACCCGCATGTCGCGGTTGAGGCCCGAGACCATCTCGCGCATGAACACCTTGCACCCCGTGCGGGAACAGCGGCTCGAGCTGCTTGGTCGGAGACCTCCATCTCGTCGCTCTGCGTGACGTGCGCACGGTCGGCCGTGCCGCGGCTCGGCTCGGGCAGGCGCCAGCACATCCAGGCCACGAGCGAGCCCCGGGATGATGGAGACGAAGAAGGCGACCCGCCAGCCCTGGCCGCCGAACAGCGGGCCGAGCGCGCCGCCGATGACCAGGCCCGACGCCGAGCCCGACGTAGTTGAGGCACTGCTGGATGGAGAACGCCTTGCCGCGCTTGCTCGATCCCGTAGAAGTCGGCGATGACGCTGCTGCCCGAGGGGTCGGTGATGGCCTGGCCGAAGCCGAGCGTGCCGCGGATGATCACGAGCAGCACGAAGGCGGACGTCGGCACGAGTCCGCCCACCGCGCTGATGACCGACCAGGCCACGATCGTCACCGCCATCGCCTTGGTGCGGTTCCAGCGGTCGGCCAGGTAGCCCGAGGGCAGCGTGGCGATGCCGTTCACCAAGATGAAGGCGGAGAACAGGATCGCGATCGTCGACGTCGCCGACGTGGAACGCCGCCTTCAGCTGGTTGCTGTCGCCCCGCGGCGATGTACTGGTCGAGGCCGTCGATGAAGAGGGTGAAGCCGACGACCCACATCGGCCAGTCGGTGACGCGGCACGGTCCTGGGCGCGCGCGCGTGGCCCGCCGCTGCTCCGGCCCCCCGCCTCCGCCTGGCTCATGTCCGACGCCGTCCGCCTCGTCGCGCCGGTCGGCGGTTAGGACCCCGATCCCGGCGTGTAGTCGGCGGGCAGGCCGATGGACTTCATCTCCAGGAAGCTCTCGAGGCCCTCGGGCCCGAACTCGCGGCCGACGCCCGACTCCTTGAAGCCGCCGAAGGGCGTGGCGAAGTCGATCGGGGCGAACGTGTTGAGCATGTAGGTGCCCGTGCGCACCTGGCGGGCCACGCCGAGCCCACGGTCGTTGTCGTTCGTCCACACCGAGCCGCAGAGGCCGTAGTTCGAGTCGTTGGCGATCTCGACCGCGTTGTCGTCCCCGTCGTAGGGGATCACGACGAGCACCGGGCCGAAGATCTCCTCCTGGGCGATCTTCATCTTGTTGTCGACGTCGGAGAAGACGGTCGGCTCGACGTACCAGCCCTTCGCGAAGTCGCTGCCGCTCGGGCGCCCGCCGCCGAGCGCCACCGTCGCGCCCTCCTCGCGCCCGCTGTCGAGATAGCCCTCGATCCGCGTCCGCTGCCGCTCCGCCACGACCGGCCCGACCTCGGTCGCCGGGTCCATCGGGTCGCCGACCTTCATGGCGGACACGCCCGAGACCACCGCGTCGACGACCTCGCCGTAGCGGGCACGGGGCGCGAGGATCCGCGTCTGCGCGATGCAGGCCTGCCCGTTGTTCATGATCGCGTTGGGCAGCAGCGTCGGGATCGTCGTCGCCAGGTCGGCGTCGTCGAGGATGATGGCGGCCGACTTGCCGCCGAGCTCGAGCGTGCAGCGCTTGAGGCGCTCGCCGCACAGCCCGCCGATGCGCTTGCCGCCGACACCCGAGCCGGTGAAGCGAGATCTTGTCGACGCCCGGGTGCGTCACCAGGTGCTCGGACACCTCGCGGCCCGCCGGGACCACCGAGAGCACGCCCTTGGGCAACCCGCACGCTTCGAAGATCTCGGCCAGACGGAACGCGTCGAGCGGCGTCTCGGGCGCCGGCTTGTAGACGACGGTGCAGCCGGCGGCCAGCGACGGCGCCAGCTTGGCCGCGGCGATGAAGAGCGGCACGTTCCACGGGGCGATGGCCCCGACCACGCCCACCGGCTCCTTGGTCACCAGCACCTTCGGGTTCAGCAGCCCGTCGCGCACCTCGTCGAAGGCGTAGGTCCCCGCCAGGTCGGCGTAGTAGTTGAAGATCATCGTCGGCGCCAGCACCTGGCCCAGGTTCGAGAAGGTGATCGGCGCGCCCATCTCCCGCGTGATGATCTCGGCCATGTCGCCCATCTCGGCCATGATCTGCGCGGCCACCTTGCGCAGGATCTCGCCCCGCTCGGCCGGCGCCATGCGGGGCCACGGCCCGCGGTCGAAGGCGATCCGCGCCGCGGCGACCGCCTTGTCGATGTCGGCCTCGGTGCCGTCGGGCACGCGGGCGATGACCTCTTCGGTCACCGGCGAGATCACGCCGATGGTGTCGGTCCCTTCCGGGGCCACCCAGTCGCCGCCGATGAACAAGCGGTCGTAGTCCCGAATCGCCATGCGTCCCTCCCAGGGTCAGGGGCCCGACGCCCCCGCCGCCGGACTCACCGCGCGGCGCACCAAGGGTAGCGGCGCCCCGCCGGAGCCGGGACAGTCGGAGCCGTCGGCTCAGCCGGTCTCGTCGCGGGGCTCGATGTGGGCGACGATCCCGCCGTCCGGCTCCATCCAGCCCTTGCCGGCGGCGTACTCGCACATGCCGGCGAAGCCCTCGTCCCACTCCTCGGTCGCGGCCGGGCCCGGCCAGCGCCCGCAGCGCCACCGGGTCGACGACCACGTGCTCGCCGTCGTCCTTCAAGCGCCCGAGGCCCGACTGGCGCACGACCCGGCCAGGTCGCCTTCGCCCTCGTGCGCCACCGAGAAGCGGCTGAAGTCCATCGGGGTCCTGGAGGAGCACCCGCGACTCGGAGAGATCGATCACGATGATCATCGCCGCGACGCTAGCGACCGGCCGCTCAGCTCGCGGCGAACCAGCGGGCGAAGTCCTCTTCGTCCTCCCGGATCGCGCGGGCCAGTGCGGCGAGCGCCAGGGCGCGGGTCCGCAGTTTGCTCTCGGCATGCGCCCGGGCGTCGAGCGAGAGCGCAGCCCGTGCCACGGACATGGCTGTCGTCCAAGACCTCGTCGAGCGGGCACCAATTGGTCGAAGTAGCCGCTCGCCAGCGCATCGGCCGGCCCGAATTGGTACGACAGGATCACGGCCCGGTCGCAGGCCGCGGGCGTGAGCCGCAGCCGGAGCATCTCGATCGCGGCGCGCGGCATCGTCAAGCCGATGGCGACCTCGTTCGCGATCCACTTGAAAGAGCCCGCGTCGGGGCCGATCCGGTAGTCCCCGGCGAACATGAGGAAGGTGCCCATCGCGATCGCATGGCCCGTGCAGCCGACCACGACCGGGCGCGGGTAGGCCAGGATCCGCTCGGCGAGCCGGAACCCACCGATCACCATGGCGGCCGTCTCTGGTCCACCGGCACCGATGATCGCTAGGTCGAAGCCGGCCGAGAACACGCCGGGCCGGCCGGTGAGCACGATGGCTGCGTCGTCGGCATCGGCGCGGTCGACCGCCTCCCCGATGGCCGCCTGCATGTCGAGGCTCATGACGTTGACCTTCCCGTCGTCGAGCCTGATGGTGGCGATGCCGTCGCTGAGCTGGTAGTCGAGAAGGGTCACGGGGTCTCTTTTCGGCGAATTTCGGGGGCGTCGTCGGGAACTTAGTGCCGGCGGCCCGACGGGGTCGCCACCGTCGGTAAAGTGCCGCCCCGTGCCCGACATCGACCATCGTGACCCCGACGAGGTGGCGGCGATCCTCACACGCTGGCTCGCCACCAAGTCGCCGGGGGGCAAGGGGCCCGAGGTCTTCGACGTGCAGGCGCCGGCGTCGAACGGCTTCTCCAACGAGACGATCCTCTGCCGGACCCGGGCGGCCGACGGCGAGGAGCGTCGCCTGGTCGTGCGGGTGGCGCCCACCAAGCACCTGCTCTTCATGGACGCCGAATTCTCGACGCAGTACCGGGTCGATGAAGGCGCTGGCCGACGGGGGCTCGGCCGTGCCCCTCCCCCCGCTCGGCGACTACGAGGAGGACCCGCAGTATCTCGGCGTGCCCTTCTTCACCATGGACCACGTTGAGGGAAAGGTCCCGTCGGACAACATCCCCTACACCATCGAAGGGTGGGTCATCGAGGCGACGCCCGAGGAGCAGGCCCGCATGTGGTGGAGCGGACTCGACGCGCTCGCCGCGGTGCACAGAACCGATTGGCGCGCCCTCGGCCTCGATTGGCTCGGTATGGCGGGGCGTGGCAAGCCAGGGATCGAGCAGCAGATGTCGTACTACCGCGACTTCCTCGACTGGGCGGCGAAGGGCCTCAGGGTGCCCGGTCCTCGAGGCGACCTGGCAGTGGATGGTCGACCACAAGCCGGCGGAGGAGGGCGAGGTGGTGCTCAGCTGGGGCGACAGCCGCCTCGGCAACATCATCTGGGACGACTTCCAGGCGGCGGCGGTGCTCGACTGGGAGATGGCGTCGCTGGGCCAGCCCGAGATGGACCTGGGCTGGTACCTCTACTTCAACCGCCAGTTCGCCGATCCCCTCGGCGTGCCGCGCCCGCCGGGGTTCGGCTCGCACGAGGAGACGATCGGGCGCTACGAGGAGCTCTTGGGCCGCCCGATGAAGGACGTCTTCTTCTACGAGGTGTTCTCGGGCTTCCGCTTCGCCGTCGTCATGCTGCGGCTGTCGGACCTGCTGGTCGACGACGACATCCTGCCGCAGGAGTCCGACATGGGGACCAACAACATCGCGACGCAGCTCTTGACGACGATGCTCGAGCTGGACCCGACGGCGTAGCGGGGCGGGGCCGGCTCAGGCGTTCAGATCGGGCCCGTCGTCGGCGATCGCATCTTGGTCCGGCGGGCCGACGGCCACGCCGGCGGCACGAAGCCGGTCACCGAGCCACTGGCCGCCGTCGGGGGTGTTCATGTGGTCCTGCCAGCCCTTGAGGATCTGGTGGACCTCGTCCTTGGTCGGGATGTTGGCGATGACGTGCACCGTCATCTTCTTGTCGTAGTCAGGCGGCTCGGAGAAGTGGAGCCCGCCGAAGGGGTCTTCCCGTATGTGGGGCGACGGCTCGCGCAGCACGTAGAGCTCGCCCGTGTCCTCCACGTAGTTGAGCTCGTGGCGGACGTTGTCCTCGTCGAGCCATTCCGTGCCCAACTCCAGCTCCGCCGATGCACGGCGACGCGGGTCCGCCTCGTAGAACTCATCGATGTCCATCGGCGGCACACTACCGCCGACCTGGGCCGTCGTCGGGGGGAGCGATCGGGGGAGCGCCGGTCGCGACCGTGGCGCGATGCCGACCGACAATTCCTCCGCTTCCGCCGTCCGATTCCGTTTCCACCACCGCTTCCGCCGCCGACACCGTCTCGGGCAGCAGCCACCGGACGAAGCGTCCCCGGCCCCGCACCGTCGTGATCGACCGGATGGAGGCCGAGTGGCGCTCCATCGGACGCACCAAGTTCGCCGTGCAGGCCCTCCACGAGGTGGCGCGGCGGGACCCGGGACTGGCCCGCCTCGTCGAAGGTGATGTCGGGCCCGCCCGGTGCCCCACCCCGTGTGACCTGGTCACCCACATGCGGCGGGCGTCGGGCCGCATCCAGCGCGAGGAGGCGGCTCGCCTGGTGCGCGTGCTCCTTCGGGAAGCCGGGACCGACCCGTTCATCCCGCGGCTGCTCGTCCAGGTCCTGTTGCCGGGCCTGATCAGCGTGGCCGGGAAGCTCCGCTGGGGCCAGAGGGGGCGACTGGCAGGACGGCGAGGAATTCTTCGGCGAGTTGCTGACGACGACCTGGTGCGTCATCGAGGAGTGGGCCGGCCAAGACCGTCCGTACGCGGTCCGCGACCTGCTCTCGGCGATCCGCTGCCGCGTCCGGCGCCAGCTCTTCCGCGCCAAGGACCTGCAATCTCGCGTCATCGCGATGGGCGATGACGACGTGGTCGACCGCGGGACGACCGCCGAGACAGCTGCTCGACGAGCTGGCTCGCGCCGTGATCGACGAGCGGGGCCGGGACATGCCGCTCGACGAGGCCCAGGTGCTGTACGGCCACAGCGTCCTCGGCTACTCGATCGCCGAGATCGCAGCACTGACCGGGCGGGAGCGCCGCGGCCTCTACACGCGGCGGAACCGCGCCCGGCGTCGCCTCTGCGCGTGAGTGACCCCTGTACGGACGGGATGACGCGTGCGTATGGTGGGATCCCAGTGGTTGAGGGCACTCAGACCACCGACGGTCGGCGGCTGCGGGTGGCTCGAGGCCGCCCAAATTGGTGGGTCATCCTCGCCGTGTCCCTCGCCCTGATGGCGCTGCTCGTCGCCACCTCGGGCAACCCGAAGCGCGTCCCTGTTGGCGCTGGCGCGCACGCGGCTCGGCGACGCGCAGTCGAGCGAGTCACAAGGCGTACGGGGGTCGGGTGCTTCGCCCCGGTCCACGTCCACGGCGCGCTCGACGACCACGACGACGGTGGCCCCGACGAACGCAAACACCGCCGGCACTGCGCTGACGTCGACACACGCGGCGACCGTGCCCACCACCGACCACGGTTTCGGGGACGGCGCCGGGTCCGGGGCCCGCCACGACCACGACGGTCGCGCCGCCGACCACGACCACCGTGCCTTCGCAGCCGGCCGTGGGTGCCGGGAGCCATCAGGGTGTCATCGAGCCGCCGGCGCAGCGCTCGAGCAGCGTCGGCTTCACCGGCACGGGCGCCATGCAGGTCTCGGTGGTCTGGTCCGGCCCCACGTACCTGACGATGCAGGTCAGCTGCCCCAGCGGCACCCAGAACGTGGGCGGCTCGTCCGCCATGGCGGCGTCGTTGCCCGACGCCAGTGGGAACTGCCTGGCCACGGTCAGCGAGCCTGCCTCGGAGTCGACGGCGCTCACCTACACGATCACGATCGGGCCGGCGCGGTGGCTGAAAGCCGAGGGCTGGCGCCGCGACCTCTCCGGCAGCAGCGCTCGCGCCGGGTCGCAGACGTCGTCGGCGCGTTGGTGGCCGCGCTCCTCGCCTTCACCGCGGTGCCGGCGGTCCTCGTGCTCGTGGTCGGCAACCCGTTGTCCGGAGGCCTGGGTCACTCCTGGCAGCCGGCACCACGCGACGCGCTCGTCGCGCTCGCCCTGGCCGCGTGGATCGCGTGGGCGGCCTGCACGTCACAACTCGTCCGGGGCGTCGCGGTGCACGTCCGCCGTGGCGAGGTGCGGCCTCTCGGCATCATGACGCCGCTCGACCGGGTCGCCGCCCGCATCGCCGTCGGCGTGCTGGCACTCACCACGGCAGGCACTCCCCTGGTGCTGGCGTCCGGAGCCGGCGCCGCCACCGCCGCCACGCCTTCTGTCGTTGCCGTCGCGGTGCAGCCCGCGGCGGCCGCCGCCGCGTCGACATCGCGGGCGCCGGTGCCGGCACCGGCGCCGATCCATACCGTGCAGTCCGGCGAAGGCCTGTGGCGGATCGCCGACGCACGCCTCGGTGACGGCGCCGACTGGATGCAGATCGCCGCCCTCAACCTGGGCCGGGACATGGGCGGAGGCCAGCGCTTCGTCGACCCGGACCACCTCGTGGCGGGGTGGCGGCTCCACCTGCCCGCCGAGGCGGCGGAGCAGCGCGCCCATCACGAGGTCCCGCGTCCGGCCCGCGCACGTCCCGCGGGCGCACCCGACCGCCTGCCCGAACTGCTTGTGCTGGGGTGCGGCTCCCTGGCCTGCGCCGCGCTCGCCCGGCGCGCCCGGCGCCGCCACCGGCCGGCGCCGTACTCCGGCGACCTCGACCTGCCCCTGAGGCGAGAGCGCGGGCGCCCGTCCGACGGGGCCGTCGACACCGACACGCTCTTGCAGCGCTTCCCTTCGGTGCCGGCCCTCGACGCCTTCGAGGCGGCGAACTGCCTCCTCGCCCGTTCGCTCGAGATCGGCGACGGCGCGGGCGTGGGCGCACCCCGCGTCCGGACCGTCTGCGTCTCGCCGGCCGGCGTGACGTTCACCGTGACCGAGGAGCACGGTGACGCCCCTGATGGCTTCGTCGCCGTGACCGACACGGTGCACGGCGGCACCGCGTGGCGGGTCGGCCACGAAGACCTCGCCGGACACGAGGCCGAGCCGTCCTTTCCGTACGCGCCGATCGTCCTCCCCGTCGGCGATGACGACGACGGCACCTGGCTGGTCGCGCTCGGGCCCGGCGACGTTCTCCCCGTCCTCGGCGAATCGGCGCCGTCGCTGCTGCGAGCCGCCCGCGCCGCTGCCGGGTCGTGGGCCTGGTCGGACCTCGTGCTCGTCACGGACGACCCGGCCGACCCGAGGCTCCGGCGCCGCTCCGTCCCCGCCCTCTTCTTCGGGGACCCCGGAGCGCTGCCGCCGGACGTCGCTCGGCACATCGCCGTCGTCACCACCGCGCCGGTCGCCGCCACCGACCTCACCGTGCTGGTCGACCGCCAGGCAGCGACGTTGCACCCGGCCGGCCGCGTCCTGCGCCCCCACCTGCAGTCGGCGGACACGGCGCGGTCTCGTCGCCGAACTCGTCGACCCGACCGACCCTTTCGGGGTGCCGTCGCTCGAGCACGAACTCGGTCCCGAGCCGGAGGCCGAGGACCGGGCCGAGGACGAGGTCGGGGTCGAGGACCGGGCTGAGGACGAGGTCAAGCTCGAGGTCGAGCCCGCCGGGTGGCCGTCAGCCCTCGGCCCCGGCCCAGTCGACGTCCGGTTGTTGACCGTCACGCCCCGCCTCGACGGGTCTGGCGGAAGAACTGCCACCCAATCGCGCCCGGCGCGCCGTCGAGCTCGTCGCCTATCTCGCCCTCCACCAGCCCGACGTGATCACCGGCGACCGGTTGCGCACCCGCGTCCTCGGTTCGTCCGATGCCGACGCCGCGGCCAAGACCCTCCAGAACACCGCCTACGCCGCCCGGCGCGCCATGGGCGCCGGCGCGGACGGTGCCCCGCTGTTCCCCGGGGCCACCCGCAACGGCCTCTACCAGCTATCGCCCGAGGTGACGGTCGACGTGCAGCGCGCCGCGACGCTGGTCACCGAGGCGAAGGAGCACGACGATGCCCAGCTGGCCATGGCGCACTACCGGGCCGCGCTCGACCTCGTCGAGGGAGAGCCGTTGGCCAATGCGCTCTCGGGCTATTCGTGGTGGGAGGCCGAGGGGCACGGCGCCCGCCTCGCGGCCGTGCTCGTCGACGCCGCCTGCCGCCTCGCCACCCTCGCCGCCGGCGCCGGGCTCTTCGAACTGGCGCTCTGGGGCCTCGAGCGGGCCCGGCTCGTCGAGCCCTACAGCGAAGCGCTCTCCCGGGCCGCCATGGAGCTGGCCGCCGCCGAGGGTGATGCCGACCGGCTCCGCCTCGAGTGGCGGGAGTGCCAGCGGCGCGTCGATGCGCTCGACCCCGGCTCCTCGCCCTCGTCACGCACCGAGACCCTCTACGGCGAGCTCAGCCGGCGCGTGCTCGTCGGTGTGCACCACGATGCCACTGTCAGCGACGCCTGAGCCTGACCCGACCGGTCACTCCTCCGCTTCGTACGCCCGCACGACGTCCTCGAGGCGGGCGACCCGGCTGCCCTTCACCAACACCGCGTCGCCCGGCCCCACGCCGCGCAACAGCGCCACCGCCGCATCGACGCCGTCGACCCGGGCCGCGCCGTAGAGGTCCGTCTCGTAGCCGACCACCTCGATCCCCAGCTCCTCGGCCAGCCCCGCCAGGCGCCGGTGTTCGCCCGGCGGACGACCCGCCCAGCTCGGCCATGAGCCCGAGGAGCGCCACCCGGCGGTTCGCCTCCAGCCCGGCCAGCGACCGCAACGCCGCCTCCGTCGACGCCGGGTTCGCGTTGTAGCAGTCGACGATCAAGACGGCCCCGTCCCCCGACCCGCGCCGCACCTCCATCCGCAGCGCCGGCGCCTCCACCGACGCCAGCGCCTCCGCCACCACGTCGAACCCGACGCCACACCACAAGGCCGAGGCCGCCGCCGCCGCCAGCGCGTTCGACACCTGCGGCGCGCCGGCCAACGAGAGGCGCACGTCGCCCTCCCCCCACGGCGTGACCAGACGGAAACGCGGCCGCAAGCCAGTCGTCGAGGGTCACCGCCTCGGCCCGCACCTCCGCCTCGGCGACGCCGGCCACCGAATACCCCACGACCGGGCAACCGCACTGCGCACCCATGGCCGCCACCCGCGGGTCGTCGAAGTTGAGCACCGCCACCCCCCGCTCCGGCAGCGCGGCAACCAGCTCGCTCTTCGCCCGCGCCACCCCGTCCAGATCCCCGAGATACTCGACGTGCGCCATCGCCACGCTCGTGACGATCCCAACGTCCGGCCGCGCCACCTCCGCCAGCTGCGCGATGTGGCCGAACCCACGCGCCCCCATCTCGAGGACGACCCAGCGCACGCCGTCCGCCGCGTTGAGCAGCGTCAGCGGCAGCCCGAGCTCGTTGTTGTAGGAGCGCTCGCTCGCCGCCGTCGGGAACGCCGCCGCCAGGCACGCCCGCACCAGATCCTTGGTCGTCGTCTTCCCGACCGAGCCCGTGATGCCGATCACCCCGCCCCCGCGGTCGCCGATCCGGTCCCGGGCCAGCCTCCCCAACTCCAGCAGCGCCACCGACGTGTCCGCCACCACGACAGCGGTCGCCGCCCCGTCCGCCGCGCCCACTCCGCCGTCAGATACGCAACCGCCCCCGCGTCGACCGCGGCGGCAACGAAGTCGTGCCCGTCCCGCGCCGCGACGATCGGCACGAACAGTTGCCCCGGGACCAACGACCGCGAATCGATGCTCGCTCCGTCGACCGTGACGTCGGGGCCGATGAGCGTGCCGCCGAGCCGGTCCGCGAGCTCAGATGTCGAGAAGCGCACGCAATCGTCCTCGGCGGGCGATTGTATAGCCTCGGTCGATGCCTGAACCGGGCCAGGGCGAGCTGGCGGTCGTCTACGGGGGCCCCTCCGCCGAGCACGAGGTCTCGTGCATCTCGGCTCGCCGCATCGTGCAAACCGCGTTGGACGGCGGCTGGTCGGTCACCCCGATCGGCCTCACCCATGACCGGCAGTGGGTCGACGCGCGCGCCGTGCTCGTGGACCTCTCGGCCGGCGACACCGACCCCGCGCTCGCCTCGCCGGACGACGTCCTCGCGCGACTTCCCCGGAACCCGGCTCGAGGGACTCGCCGCCGGCATCCCGCCGTCAACGACCGGCACGGTCGTGTTCCCGGTGCTGCACGGCCCCTTCGGCGAGGACGGGGTCATCCAGGGCCACCTCGAGGCCCTCGGCGTCCCCTACGTGGGAGCGGGCGTCCTGTCCTCGGCCATCTGCATGGACAAGGGCATCGCCAAATCGGTCCTGCACGACCACGGCCTCCCGGTCGCCGCCTGGCGCGTCGCGCACCGCCACACCTGGACCCGCGACCTCCTCGATGAGGCCGCCGCCGCCCTCGGGCTCCCCCTCTTCGTCAAGCCGGCCAACCTCGGCTCGTCCATCGGCGTCGTCGAAGGCCGCCGACGCGGCCGCCATCGGCGACGCGGTGGCAACGGCGTTCGAGTTCGACGACCACGTCATCCTCGAAGAGTTCGTCCGCGGCCGGGAGCTCGAGCTCGGCGCCCTCGGGAACGAGGACGTCCGCGTCACCAAGGCCGGCGAGATCCTGGCCAGCCGCGAGTTCTACGACTACGACGACAAGTACGTCCTCGGCGCGGCCGAAACCGTCGCGCCCACCGACCTCACCCCCGCCCAGCTCGCCCACGCCCAGCGCGTCGCCACCGCCGCCTACCAAGCCCTCCGCGTCGAGGGCCTCGCCCGGGTCGACCTCTTCCTCCGGCCCGACGACGAGATCGTCGTCAACGAGGTCAACACCATGCCCGGCTTCACCCCCATCTCGATGTTCCCCATGCTCTGGGAAGCCGAAGGCCTCTCCTTCGCCGCCGTCCTCGACGAGCTCGTCCACCTCGCCCGCGCCCGCCACGCCCGTCGCAACGCTCGGCGCACCCACCGCCTCACCTGACGACGACGTTCTCCTTCAGCCGAGCCTCGCCGGGCTCCGGCGTCGCCCGCGGAGAAACCCTGTCGAAAACGGCCGGGTGGGCGCGCCCGACTTCCGTCGGCCACGATAAGGCCCGGGTCTCCGGCCTGGCGCCGCCCTTCAACGGCTCAGGCTGCGAGCACCCCATCTATACCGTTCGGAGGGTGGTGATGACGTTCGAGGGCTTCGAGACCGACACCTGGGAAGCCCTCCCCGGCGCCCGCCGCCTCACCATCGCCCAGCGCGAGGCGATCGAGTCGGACGATCCGCTCCTCTGCGTCGTCGCCGGCGCCGGCGCCGGCAAGACCAGGGTCCTCACCCTCCGCGTCGCCCGCCGGGTCCGGGAAGGCACGATCGAGGCCGACCGCACCCTCGTCACCACCTTCAGCCGCAAAGCCGCGGACGAGCTGCGCACCCGCCTGTGGTCCCTCGGCGTCGCCGGCGTGAAGGCCGGCACGTTCCACCGCACCGCTCTCGGCCTCCTCCGCGAACATCGCGAACTGCGAAGCAGGCCGGCGCCCCAACTCATGACCGACCGCCGCCGTCTGCTCGCCGACGTCACGAACGGCGACGCCCGCCGCACCCGTGCCTTGGACAGCGAGATCGGCTGGGCCAAGGCGCGCCTCGTCCCGCCCGATCACTACGAGGCCGAGGCCCGCCGCCACCGCCGCCGGAGCGGCCTGCGCCCCGAGCAAGTTGCGGACGCCTACACGCGCTACGAGGCGGAGCGCACTCGGCGCCGGCTCCTCGACTTCGACGACCTCATCGTCGCCTGTGCCGACGCGCTCGCCGGGGACGCGGAGTTCGCCGCTTCGATCCGCTGGCGCACACGCCACCTCTTCGTCGACGAGATGCAGGACGTGAACCCGGCCCAGTTCCGCCTCCTCACGGCGATGCTCGCCGACGAACCCGACCTCTTCGTCGTCGGGGACCCCAACCAGTCCGTCTACGGCTTCAACGGCGCCGACCCCACGTTGCTCGCCCGCCTGCCCGAGCTCCTGCGCGGCACGAAGGTCATCCGCCTCGACGAGAACCACCGCTGCACGCCCCAGGTCGTGGCAGTCGCCACCGCCGTGCTGCGCGAGGGCGGCTCCTTCTCCGACGACGGCGAGGTCGTGCCGCCGCGGACGACTCGTGTCGACGGCCCGGTCCCCAGGTCATCTCCCATGCCACCGACGACGACGAGGCGGTCTGGGCCGCGTCCCGGGCAAAGCTGTCCCGCACACCCGGACGCCGTTGGTCCAGCATCGCCGTGCTCACCCGGACCAACGCCCAGCTCGCCACGGTCAAGGCGGCCATGGACGCCGCACTCGTCCCCAGCCGGATTGCCGGATCGGACCTTGGGCCGGCGAGCGACCTCCGCACGGACTCCGACAACGCCGGGAAACCCGAAGGTCTCCGGGACTCCCGGACCGGCCATGGTGTCGCCATCGACGCGGACGACGTCCTCGACGACCGCAACAAGACCGTCGACGACGCGGTCACCCAGGACCACGTCGTGCTGACCACGTTCCACCGCGCCAAAGGCCTGCAGTGGCCGACGGTCATGGTCCTCGGGCTGAGCGCCGGACTGATGCCGATCGCCTCGGCGCAAACGGACGCCGCCGTCGACGAGGAACGCCGGCTTCTCTATGTCGCGCTCACCCGCTCCGAGGACGAGCTGTGGTGCAGCTGGTTCGAGCGTGCTGGAGAGGATTTGGCAGCCCCCGCCCGCAAACCGAGCCCCTGGCTGGCCCCGATCGAGCGGACCGTGGCCCAGCTCGAGAAGGAGGCCGCTCCGACATCGGCCTCAGAGGTGTCAGCCCGGGTCGCCGAGCTGCGACAACGCCTGGAAGACGGAACCGAAGGCGCTGACGTCACCCGATAAGGTCGGTTCACCCGATCGACCCGAGGTGGGGGTGGCTGTACATGTCGGATCTCCTGGAGCAGCTCCGCAAGGCGGTGGGTGAGAGCCACGTCCGCGTCGGCGAAGCCATCCACGACGACTACACGCACGACGAGACCCTGACCCTCACGCCGGTCGTGCCGCTCGCCCTCGTGCAGCCCGGCTCGACCGACGAGGTTTCCGAGGTGCTCCGCGTCGCGTCCGAACACCGCGTACCCGTCATCGCCCGCGGCAGCGGCACCGGGCTCTCCGGCGGCGCGATGCCCATGGCCGACGGGATCCTGCTGGCGTTCGACCGGATGAACCGCATCCGAGAGATCGACACCGAGAACCAGGTCGCCGTCGTGGAGCCCGGCGTCACGCTCGAACAGCTCAACGCCGCACTGCTCCCGCTCGGGTTGACCTATCCGGTCTCGCCGGGCGAGCAGACTGCCTCGCTCGGCGGCAACGTCGGCACCAACGCCGGCGGCATGCGTGCCGTCCGCTACGGCGTCACCCGGCATCACGTCCTGGGCCTCGAGGTCGTGCTGGCCGACGGGCGTGTCCTGCGCACCGGGGGCAAATTCGTGAAGTGCTCGACGGGCTATGACCTCACGCAGCTCCTCGTCGGCTCCGAAGGGACACTGGCGGTGACGACCGAGGTGACGGTCAAGGTGCAGCCCCGCCTGACCGAGACCACGACCGTGCTGGTCCCGTTCGCCACCCTCGCCGAGGTGACGCACGCGGTGCCTCGGATCGTCGCCAGCGGCGTCAACCCGACGATCCTCGAATACGCCGACGCCCTGGTGCTGGGCAGCATCACCCGGGCGGCCGGCCTCGACCTCGGCATCCCCGAAGACGTGCAACAGACAGGCCCTCGCGTACCTCGTCGTCGTGTTGGAGGAGTCGTCGGAGTCCCGACTCGACGAGGGCGTGGAACAGCTGGGCACGCTGCTCGGCGAACTCGGTGCGCTCGACGTCTACGTCCTGCCGCCTCAGGCAGGCACCTCCTTGATCACCGCTCGGGAGCGTCTGTTCTTCGTCAGCAAGGCGGCGGGCTGTGACGACATCATCGACGCGGTGATCCCCCGGGCCGCCATCCCCGACTACTTGGCCAAGGTCGCCGAGGTGGCGGCCGCACACGAGACCTTCGTGAGCGGGTGCGGCCACGTGGGCGACGGCAATGTTCACCTCGCGGTCTTCCAGCCGGACGTCCAGAAGCGCAAGGAGCTCACCCATGAGATCTTCCGGATCGCCGTGGAGGCCGGCGGAGCCATCTCGGGCGAGCACGGCATTGGGACAGAGAAGATGCCGTACTTTCTGGAGATGGCAGACCCCGCCGCCCTCGAGTTGATGCGTGCGATCAAGAAGGTCTTCGATCCGCTCGGCATCCTCGGCCCGGACCGGGTGCTCGGCATGAGCGAAACGGGAGCGACGTCATGAACGGTGCCCGTGCCCTGCTTTCGACGCTGGTCGACGCGGGTGTCGACGTGTGCTTCGCGAACCCCGGCACCTCAGAGATGCACTTCGTCGCCGCACTCGACGACGTGCCCGCGATGCGCGGCGTCCTGTGCTTGTTCGAGGGCGTCGTCACCGGAGCCGCCGACGGCTATGGCCGGATTGCCGGCCGGCCCGCGGCGACGCTCCTGCACCTTGGGCCCGGTCTCGGCAACGGACTGGCCAACTTGCACAACGCCCGCCGTGCGCACACACCCGTCGTCAACATCGTGGGTGACCACGCCACCTACCACGCTCGCTACGACGCGCCGCTCCAGTCGGACATCGCGTCAATCGCGGGCGCCGTATCGGGCTGGTACCGCTCGACCGCTCGGGCGGACGACGTGGCGGGTGACGCCGCCGACGCGGTGGCCGCGGCGATGGGACCTCCGGGGTGCGTCGCCACTCTCGTCCTGCCTGCCGACGCCTCATGGTCCGAATCCTCGACGGGACCATGCGCGCCGCTGCCGGCCAGGCGGCGGACGGGCGTTCCGGCCGACACGGTGGACGAGGTGGCTAAGGCGCTGCGCTCGGGCGAGCGCACCGCGCTCCTCCTCGGCGGTACCGCACTGCCGCGCCGACGGGTTGCACGCGGCAAGCCGGGTCGCCGTCACGACGGGTGCCGCACTTTTGGGCGAGACGTTTCCGGCGAACCTCGAGCGAGGCGCGGGGATCCCGGCAGTGGAGCGACTCGCCTACTTCGCCGAGATGGCGCAGAGCCAACTCGAAGGCGTCCGCCACCTCGTCCTCGTCGACACGACGCGGCCGGTTTCGTTCTTCGCCTACCCGGACAAGGCGAGCGACCTTGTGCCCGAGGGCTGCACGGTGCACACGCTGGCCCGGCCTGGCGAAGACGCGGCCGGTGCTCTCGAGATGCTGGCTGAGGCCGTTGGTGCTCCGGTTGACAGCGGCGCTCCGGCACCCGCACATCGACCCGATCGCCCGACCGGTGCGTTGACCACCGAGTCGTTGGCTGCCGCTGTCGGCGCAGTATTGCCCGAAGGCGCCATCGTCGTCGACGAGGGCAATACGTCGGGCCTGTTCGTCCCAGCTGCGACTGCAGGGGCGCCGAGACACGACTGGCTGACGCTGACGGGCGGCGCCATCGGGATCGGGCTCCCGATGGCCACCGGCGCGGCCGTAGCGGCGCCCGATCGACCGGTGCTGTGCCTCCAGGCCGACGGCAGCGCGATGTACACCATCCAGGCGCTGTGGACCCAAGCACGCGAAGGGCTCAACGTGACGACGGTCGTGCTGTCGAACCGGAGCTACGCAATCTTGAACATCGAACTGCACCGCGTCGGCGCAGACGCTGGCGGACCCCTTGCCAGGCGACTCTTGGATCTCACCGAACCAGATCTCGACTTCTGCGCGCTGGCACAAGGGATGGGTGTGCCGGCGCACCAGGTCGAGAGCGCGGCGGACCTCGCGGCCGCGCTCGAAACGGGCTTCGCCGAACCGGGCCCATCGCTCGTAGAAGTGCTCCTTTGACCTGACTGCCACGTGGCTCAACAGTGCGACAACGGCTCGGTCAATCGGCCGACAACTCGCCGTCCAATAGAGCCGAACGGCTCTAAGGGGCCTGCACACCTGCTGTCAAGATTCGACCAGTGGCGGTGCTTCCCAGTACTTGCTTTGCCGGGCGGAGGACGATGATGCAGAGGCAGACCGACGACGCCCACCGCATAAAGCGGCGAGCCGAGTTGATCGAGAGAGGTATCGAGCAGCTCCGACGTGGTCTTGACGACGTGCCGTCCAAAGCAAAGGGTCGAGAGGAAGGTCTCGAACAGCTCCAACGTGATCTGCGCGATGTGGAGCCGGACGAAAGCGATGAGGCGGACTTTTCGGACAGTCCGCCTATCGACTACGAGAACTTTTCGTCGGAGGTCGAGCGCCTCCGAAAGCGACTCGCCATCTGGGAGATCTTCCTCCGCTACGTCAAGGATGGAGCACGGACGTGGCCGGAGGTGCAGCAGGCGGTCACGCCCGAGGACCTTGACGAAATCACCCGCATCTGCGATGGCACGCCGCTGCGCGACCTGTTGTTGAACCTCGGAGGTCAGTCTTGATTTGGAGATGCCGCTTGGCCGATCAGCGCTCCGGCGCTGACTCTTGGCGACGGCCAAGCGCGCTCCAGATCAGGAGTTGGCAAAGTCAACCACCACGGGAGCGTGATCCGAGGGCTTCTTTCCTTTTCTTGCGTCTCTGTCGCGATAGGCACCCGTGGCACGCTCGACCAAGTCATCGCTCACCAACACGAGGTCGATGCGCATTCCTCGACCATTGTGGAAATCCCCCGCCCGGTAGTCCCACCACGTGAAGGTCCCCGGCTCGTTGTAACGGCGGAAGACGTCGTCGAGCCCCCAATCCTCGATGCGGCGCAGTGCGGCACGTTCGGGCTCGCTCACATGAGTGGCTCCGACGTAGGCAGCCGGATCCCACACGTCCCCGTCGTCCGGCGCCACGTTGAAGTCACCGGCTACCGCGACAGATGATCCGGGCGGGCAGGTCTCATCGAGCGTGTTGCGCAACTGCGCCAACCAGGCCAGCTTGACCGCGTAAAATTCGTTGTCCAGAGAGCGCCCGTTGGGGACGTAGACCGAGAAGACCCGCACGCCGCCGCACGTCGCCGAGACGACGCGACGCCCGTGGTCGTCATCGGGCGTGCCGAAACCACGCGTCACGTCATGGATGCCGACTTTGCTGGCGATCGCGACGCCGTTCCAACGACCATCGCCATTGGACACCACCTCGTACCCCAGCTCGGCGAATTCCTTCTCGGGGAATTTGTCGTCCGCCAGCTTGGTCTCCTGCATGCAGAGCACGTCCGGCTGGTTGGAATCGATCCACTCTGTAACTCTGGGAAGGCGCGCCGTGAGGGAATTGACGTTCCAGGTTGCGAGTCGCATTAGCCAGCACCTCCCTCACCATCGACGATGACGAAGAGCAGGTCTGCTTCGCAGGCCGTGTGACCGCCGACCGTCGCCTTGCCGTGTCCCTTTCCGGCGCGCGCTGACAGTCGGTCCATGGATACTTCGAGCTCGAGCTTGTCGCCCGGCACGACCTGGCGCCGAAAACGAGCCCGCTCGATTCCGCCGAAGAGTGGCAGTTTGCCGATATAGCGCTCGTCGAGCAGGACCGCGATGCCACCGAGCTGCGCCAGCGATTCGACCATCAGCACGCCCGGCAACGTGGGGCGACCCGGAAAATGACCGGCAAAGAACGGTTCGTCTCCCGACAGCTGCCAGAAGCCTTGTGCCGAAACTCCGGGCTCGACCGAAGTCACTTCGGTGACGAAGAGGAACGGGGCCCTGTGCGGGAGCACATCTTCGGGTCGGGGAGGAGTCATTCGGCGAGGGTACCCACCAGCAGCGACATCACGGTCTGGCTTTGGACGCCTTCTTCGCGGGCGCCCTCTTTCCCACGATCACCTGCTTCCCCGCGGCCTTGGCGGCCTTGCGGACTGGCGCCTTCGTGGCGGCGGTCTTGGCGGCCTTCTTGGCTTTGGCCGCCTTCTTCGCCGGGGCCTTCTTCGCTTGCTTCTGGGGCGCCGTCTTCTTGGCCGCCGTCTTCTTGGCCGCCGGCGGTCCCTTCTTGGCTGCGGCCTTCTTGTTCGGAGCCGGTCCCTTCTTGGCCGCGGCCCGCCCGGCCCCAGAAGCCCGCGCTGCCATCTTGCTCGACTTCTTCGCCGGCGCCGACGGTGCCGCTCCCATCTGGCGGGCGCGCTTCTTCTTCGGTTGCTCCTGTCTCGGCAAGGCGAGCTCGGCGACTCGCCGGGGCGGGTCGAGGCCGGCAAGAACGAACTGGCGAACCTCCCCCTTCTTGAGCACTTTCCGCGCCTTGGTCGGAGGTGGGCTCCCCATCGCAGTCAGCGGGATATAGCAGTGCAAGACGCCACCGCCGGGCAGGGACACGTCCACCATGGCACCGTGAGAGGTGAACGAGACCACCTCACCGTTGACTGTGCTGCCCACTGAGAATGCGGCAACGAAGTTGATGAAGGTCAGCGGCTCGTTGACGGCCGGCGGAGGGCGCGGGCCGCTTCTTGCGCTGGTTGGCGGTGTGTTGCTGTGGCTTGGCCTGCGCATGAGTCTTGGCCTTGCCGCCCGGTGCATCCTTTTTCGCCTTCGCGCTCTTTTGCGGAGGTGCCTTCCTCGCAGCGGCTTGCTTCTTCGACGAGCCTTTCGGCTTCTCGGGTGTCGGTGGGTGCAAAGCCTCCTCGACAGCCTCCTCGATCGCGCTCGAGACGACCGGATCAACCTTGGCCCGGCCCGGTGGCGGACTGGTGGGGGAAATCGGCCACGAGGTGTCGACCGTGGCCGCCGAGACCTTCGTTGACGCCTTCTTGGATTTGCCGGCTCGCTTGGCTGCTTTCTTGGCGGCCCGAGCCAACTCGGCGGCCTTGGCGGGTGCTGAGGCGTGGTCATGCACTTTGGCCTTTGCCTCGGCGGTCGCCGCCCGGCTCTTGGGGCCGCGGATGGGTATACGCGGCGTGAAGATCCATCCGACACCCGGAACGGGCTTGCCGCCGATCAACCGGCCGCCGTCGAAGAGCCATGGGTGTTCGCCGTGGAACTCCTGGAACGAGTCGTTGGACAGCACCGTCGCACCTGTTCGCTCCGCGATCCGCAGCACGAACGCATCGCCGCGGCCGATCGCTCCGGCCGGTGGCGAGATGACCTCGCCGTTGAGCATCGCGTTGCGTACCTCTTCGCGCTCGGCATCGGACACGCGGTGCTCGAACGTGGCGTCAACGACCACGATGATGCTGGCGTCGGGATCCTCGCTTGCATAGGCGCGAACGGCCTCGTCGAGTTGTTCGAGACTCGGAGAGCTTCTGCCTTCCGTGGCAAGGTTGGACCCGTCCACGACGACGTGGTGTGCGTTAGCCAATGGCACGCCGCAATAGGTCTGCCTGCTCCAGCTGGTGCAGGGCTGCGCTCCCGATGGCGGGACTGGCCGACTCGGGGCGGCTCACATGGCGGAGGCGAAGGCGATCAGGCATGCAGGCGTGGAGGCGGGCATGCACAAAGGACCAGGCGCCCATGTTCTCAGGCTCCTCTTGCAGCCACACGACCTCGGTCGCTTCGCCATAGCGCTCGAAGATCGCTGTCAGTTTTTCGACGGGCCAGGGGTACAGCTGCTCGACCCGCACGAGCGCACTCTGGGCGGCGACCTCGGGTGACAGATCGGCCCGATGCGCCTCTGCCTCATGGGCAATCTTCCCGCTCGCCAGCACAATGCGGCGGACGGCCGACGGGTCTTCGATCGTCGCGTCGTCGATGACATGCTGGAACGAGCCACGCTCGAGTTCGTCGAAGCTCGAGCGTGACGCGTGAGCGCGCAGCATCGACTTCGGCGTCACGATGACGAGCGGACGCTTGGGGTTCGCCAGGCCTTGGGACCGCAGCACGTGGAAGTACTGCGCCGCAGTGGACGGAATCGTGACGCGGATGTTGCCGCGAGCCGCCGAGGAAAGGAAGCGCTCGAATCGTGCCGAAGAGTGCTCGGGCCCTTGCCCTTCGTAGCCGTGCGGCAAGAGAAGCGACAGGCCGGAATACTGTCCCCATTTGTCCTCGGCGGCGACGAGGAAGTTGTCGATGATGATCTGTGCCCCATTGACGAAGTCGCCGAACTGGGCCTCCCACGCGACCAACGCATCCGGCGCCTCGACCGAATAGCCGTATTCAAACCCGACCGCGGCGTACTCGGACAGCAACGAGTCGCGCACGGTGAAATTGCCCATCTCCCCTGTGGGCTCAAGAGATGTGGCGCCGATGCGCCCAAAGCCATCCCGGATGTGGGCGAGAGGAACGTACTCCTCGCCGTTCGAATAGTCGACGAGCACGTCGTGGCGCTGGCTGAATGTGCCCCGCCGGGTGTCTTGACCGGTGAGGCGGACGTTGACGCCTTGGTACATCAGCGAGCCGATGGCAAGCGACTCGGCGAGCGCCCAGTCGACCTCGCCGGCCGCCACGAGCTCGTCGCGTTGGGTGAACTGACGCACGAGTTTGGGATGGACGGTGAAACCGTCGGGGACCGAGCGCACAACCGACGACAGCACGCGAAGCAGGTCGGGCGCGACTCCCGTTTCGACAGACGGGATGTCGACCGGGAGCGGCTTGGACGCGGGCAGCTGGGTCGGCGCGAGGGAGGGCTCGCTCCGCACCTCGTCGAGCACGCCCTGGAGTTTGGCGTTGAAGTCGTCGAGAGCCGACTCGGCCTCCTCAAGCGTGATGTCGCCGCGCCGCACGAGCGTCTCGGTGTAGAGCTTGCGCACCGAGCGTTTGGCTTCGATGCGTTGGTACATGAGTGGCTGGGTGTAGCTCGGGTCGTCGCCCTCGTTGTGCCCGTGCTTGCGGTAGCAGACGAGATCGATGACGACGTCCTTGTGGAAGGCCTGGCGGAAGGCGAAGGCGAGACGAGCGGCGCGAACGGCCGCCTCGGGGTCGTCGCCATTGACGTGGAAGATCGGCGCCTGGACCATTTTGGCCACGTCGGTCGGGTACACAGACGTACGGGCTGACGTCGGCGCCGTCGTAAAGCCGAGTTGGTTGTTGATGACCACATGCACCGTGCCGCCCGTGCGATAGCCCGAGAGGCCTGAGAGATTGAGCGTCTCCGCTACCACGCCCTGTCCGGCAAAGGCGGCGTCGCCGTGCAGAAGCACCGACATGCACGGAAAGCCATCGGCGCCCTCGGCAGCGGCCGCTGGCGTGCCGTCGGTGGGCGGCGAGATCCGGTCTTGCTTGGCCCGCGTCATGCCCTCGACCACCGGGTCGACGGCCTCGAGGTGGGAGGGGTTCGACGCCATCGTGATGGGCAGCTCTTCGCCGGCGCTCCCGTGGAAGATGCCGTGCGCTCCCTTGTGGTACTTCACGTCACCAGAACCCTGGACGGACTCTGGGTCAAGGTTGCCCTCGAACTCCTCGAAGATCTCCTGGTACGACTTCCCGACGATGTTGGCAAGCACGTTGAGGCGGCCCCGGTGGGCCATCCCCATGACAACCTCGGCGACACTGGCCCCTGCGGCCGAGTCGAGCAGGGCATCGAGCAGCACGATGGTCGACTCGGCGCCTTCGAGCCCGAAGCGCTTCTGCCCGACGTAGCGCGTGTGGAGGAAGCGTTCGAACACCTCCGCTGCGTTGAGGCGGTCGAGGATGTGGCGCTGCTCCTCGAGGTTCAGCGTCGTGGGCTGGCCCTCGACGTGCTGCTGGATCCATCGTTTCTGCTCTGGGTCCTGGATGTGCATGTATTCAATGCCCAGGGTGCGGCAATAGGCGTCGCGCAGGACGTGCAGGATCTCGTCGAGCGTGGCGACGTCACGACCGGCCAGGCCGTCGGCGACGAACTCGCGCGGCAGATCCCAAATGGTCAGGCCGTACGTGAGTGGGTCGAGCTCGGGGTGGATGTGCGGCGGCTCGGCATCGAGTGGGTCGAGGTGGGCGATCAAATGCCCGCGGACCCGATACATGTTGATGAGGGTCTGGACGTGCACCTGCTTGACGAGGTGCTGGTGACCATCCACGCTGCCATCGGCATTCGAGTCCACCTGCCAACGCACCGGTTCGTAGGGCACCGCCATTGACTCGAACAGGTCCTCGTAGAAGCCCTCGGAGCCGGTCAGCAGTGCGGCGACGCGACCGAGGAACAGTCCTGACTCTGCGCCCTGGATGATGCGATGGTCGTAGGTGGAAGTGAGCGTCACGATTTTGCCCAGGCCGAGCTGGGCGATGACGTGGGGGTCGGCCGCCTCGAAACCGGGGGGATAACCGAGCGCGCCGACGCCGATGATGGCTCCTTGACCGGGCATGAGGCGCGGTACCGACTGCATCGTGCCGAGAGTGCCCGGGTTCGTCAGCGACACAGTGGTGCCGGCGAAGTCGTCCGGGCTGATCTTGCCCGTGCTGATCTTGCGAATCAGCTCCTCGTACGCGAGGACGAAGGACCGAAAGTCCAGGGTGTCGGCATCCTTGATGCACGGTACGAGGAGCGTGCGGGTACCGTCGCTCTTCTCTTGGTCGACGGCCAGTCCGAGGCCGACGTGCTTGTGGTGAATGACGCCTGGCTTCCCCGTCCCGGCGACGTCGGCCACGAAGGCCGAGTTGAGCGCGGGTACATCGTGCAGCGCGCGCACCACGGCGAAGCCGATGATGTGGGTGAAGCTGACCTTGGCTCCCGTCGTCCGGGCCAGCTGGTTGTTGAGAATGAGCCGGTTCACCTCGAGCAGGCGGGCCGGGACCGTGCGGACGCTGGTCGCGGTCGGCACGCCGAGGCTGGCTTCCATGTTGGCGACGATGCGGGAGGCCGCACCGCGCAGCGGGGTGGCCTCTTCGGTGACCGCCGGGACCGTGGGGCTCGGAACCGGGGCGGCGACCGCCGCCGGTTCGGCGGCGGCAGCGGAAGGCGCGGACGCGGGGGGTTGGGCCGGCGCGAGCGGCTGAGGCGGGGCAGGAACGGAGCCGGGCTTGTAGTCCGCGAAGAACTCGCGCCAGCTCTCCGAGACCGATTCGGGATCGGCCAGGAACCGGTCGTACATGTCGTCGACCAGCCAGGCGTTGGGCCCGAATGAACCTCCTGATCCGCCGAATTGGGCCATGGGCCGACTCTACCGGCGGAGGTCGGGCATGGGAGGCGGGTTGCTAGCGTCTGACCTGCTCATGACCTACCCGGCCGCCCTCCACCTCACGGCGCGGCCGGCCCCGGACGGGGCGGCGACGGTCGTGTTCGTGCACGGCTCGCTCGACCGGGGCGACAGCTTCCGCCGGGTCATGCGGCGGCTGCCCGATGTGACGGCCGTTGCATACGACCGTCGGGGGTACCAGGGGTCGAGGGACGGTGGCGTCGTGGGGTTGGGCGGACATATCGAGGACCTGTTGGCCGTGATGGAGGCGGCTCGGACGGGGACCGGTCCGGGCCCGATTGGTCCGGGTCTCGGTCGAAGTCCGGGTCTCGGTCGGGGCCCGGGTCTCGGTCGGGGCCCGGGTCTCGGTCGGGGTCCGGCTCCAGGTCGGGGTCGGGGTCGGCCGGTCGTGGCGATCGGGCACAGCCTCGGGGGCGACGTCGTGATCGGCGCGGCGATGGCCGAGCCGACGCTGTTCGACGCCATCGGGGCGTTCGAGCCGCCGATGCCGTGGTTGGGGTTCCGACGCGAATCGGGCGGTGCGGGGACCAGGGGTGCGGTGCGGCCGTGGCCGGCGATGGCCGAGGACCCGGGCGAAGAGGTCGAACGTTTCTTCTCCCGCATGGTGGGTGCGTCGTCGTGGGCCCGCATGACGGAGGAGGGTCGCGAATCGCGACGGGCTGACGGGCCGGCTCTGGTCGCGGACCTGCGGAGCCTGCGGGGTGAGGGTCCGCCGTTCGACGTGACGGCACTCGAGGTGCCCGCTGTGTTCGGGATGGGTGGTCCGACGACGCAGCCGCATCACCGCCGGACGGTGCAGTGGCTGGGTGCCAACGTGCCCTCGGGGGACGTCTACGAGATAGAGGGCGCGCAGCACGGGGCGCACCTGTCGCACCCGGACCACTTCGCTTCGATGACCCGGCTGGTCATCGAGCGGGCGACGAACGGTTGATCAGGTCAGAGGCTGGGCGCCCGCATGGGCATTCCGTGGATGCTTGAGCCGCCGGGAGAGCATCTCGTCGTACTCCACGCCCTTTCCTTCGCTCTTCATCCCGGTGATGAGTGTCGAATTGGAGAGGAAGACCGCACCCATGAACATGACGAGGAGCGACAGCGCCTCGAGGGGTCCGTAGGCCCCGCCGGTGCGCAGGGTGTCGCCGTAGAGCGCGATGCCCAAGCAGATGCTGAAGAGCGGGTCGACGAGGACGAGCGTCGACTGGGATGCGGCGAGAGGCCCGGCGTGGAAGGCGTTCTGCGTGAGGAAGAGCCCGAGCAGCCCGAAGACGATGACCCCGTAGGTCTGCCAGTGTTCGAGCATCTGGACCCAGTCGGTGGCGGCGTAGTCGCTGACCGTCTTGATCAGGGCCGCCGTGAACGCATACGCGATCGCCGCGGAACTCCCGAACATGGCGGCCTTCCACCAGCGTGGTCCCCATCGAGTCGCGACCACGGTCACGCAGATGAAGAAGACCGAGGCTCCGCCGACAACGATCCAGCCCAAGTTGGTAGGGACCTCGTCGCCGCCGCCCGGAGCGGCGAAGAAGAGGAAGCCCGAAAGGCCGAAGGCGATGGCAGCGGCCCCGGCGTATTCACGAAATGAGATGGAGAAGCGGAAGTACGTACCGAGGATGACGACCAGGAACAGCAGCTCCATGGTCAGGATCGGCTGGACGACAGACAGCCGGCCGATGTGAAGGGCGAACGACTGGAACAGGAATGACGCGATCATGAAGCCGAAGCCGAGGAGCCAGACGCCGCGACGAATCGCGTGCGTCAACAGGCTCAGCCGCATGGTCGACTCCTCGGGGGCGTCTTCGACGCCCATGCGCTGAAACACGCTGGTGAGCGCGTTGGAGAGCGCCGCGGCTACCGCAAGGACATAGACCATCGCCTCGTCCGCAAATGTTAATTGGGCATCGTCACACGGCACGCAGTGGACTCACAGCTAGCGCTCAGGTTCTGTTCACTGCATGAGATCTGGGTCGAGGCGCAGGAATCATGTGCCAGGCGATGCGAAACAGGGAATCGGGTCTCTCCCTGGCGCGATCCCGCAGAATTTCTTCGGCCATGACCCACATCCAATGTGGCAGTTGCGTTACGTTTACGAACAACTTCCACCACCGGGAGGTGTGAAGGGGGTGCCGGTCGTCACCGGGGCGGCCGACTCATCAAGGGGCATCAAGGGGAGAGTGGTCCATGGGACTGAAGGGGTTATTGAAGCGGTCGGCCATTGCCGCCATGGCCGTGGGGGCGCTGAGCCTCTCCGTGTTGGGCGTAACGCCAGCCACGAGCGGAGCGGCCGTCCATCAATCGTCCTCCTCGGGCGGAACGGCCACGATGGCGCTCGACGAGAACCTGGCGGGGTTCAACATCAACACGACGGCCGCCTCCCAGTTCGTCCTGCAGGAGATCATGAACATGGTCTGGCCCCAGGTCTTCATCGTGAACAACAAGCTTCAGCCGGTGCTCAACACCCAGTTGATGGAGAGCGCCACTGAGACCAACACCAGTCCGCAGACCGTCGTCTACAAGCTGAACCCCAAGGCCGTGTGGCAGGACGGCACGCCGATCACGGCGGACGACTTCATCTACAACTGGCAGGCCCAGAGCGGGAGCACCACCTACACCGACGTCGGCGGCCAGCCGTACGACACCGCAGCAACCGCCGGCTACAACCAGATCCAATCCGTCGTCGGCTCGGATCCGTCGGGCGGGGCCGCCTGTGACGCCGGTACCGCCGCCGACCGCAATGTCGGCATGTGCCCGAACGGCCGGACGATCACGGTGACGTTCAAGCCGGCCTTCACAGACTGGCGTGCGCTTTTCACCAACATCGTTCCGGCTCACATCTCCCGCACGGTCGGCTGGAACACCGGCTTCTCCGGCCCACAGCAGACCATCTCGGGGAGCTGGTACGAGATCCAGAGCTATAACGAGAACCAGTCGGTCGTGCTGGTACGGAACCCCAAGTACTGGGGCACGCCTGGGAAGCTGAACAAGCTGGTCTTCCAGTTCTTCTCCGACGACAGCCAGCTGGTACCTGCGCTGCAAAACAAGGAGATCAACATCTTCAACCCGTCGACGGTCAACTTGTCGATCGTGCAGACGGCAAACCAGGTCTCGGGCGCCAAGACATCGACGCTGCCGGGCCTCGAATTCGAGCACTTCGACTTCAACCAGGCCGACCCGTACTTGGCTAAGACCCAAGTCCGTCAAGCGATCGCCCACGGTGTCAACCGGACGACGATCATCGCCCGGACCGTCGGCGAGATCAGCAAGGCCGTGAAGCCGCTGGGCAGCCGCATGCTCATGCCGACGCAGCCGGGTTACCAGGGTACGAACTACGCCTACAGCCCGAGCATGTCGAACAACCTCTTCAAGGAGCTGGGCTTCAAGAAGGGCTCGGACGGTTACTGGCAGCCCAACTACGGACCGGAGAAGGGCCAGGACCTAACCTTCACGATCCAGTCGACGTCCGGGAACTCGGTTCGAGCCCAGACAGAGCAGCTGTTCCAGGCTCAGATGAAGGCGATCGGCGTCAAGATCAACGTCCAGAACTACGACGCCAACACGCTCTTCGGTACCAACCTGCCGGGCGGACAGTTCCAGATCACGGAGTTCGCCTGGGTGACCACACCGTTCGTGTCGGCCAACCAGTCGATCTACTGCTCGTACACGAACCCGACGACGTGCGGGCAGAACTACAACCACGCGGCGAACTCGCATATCGACTCGCTAGCGAAGAGCGGAACTTCAGCACCGAGCCAGTCCGCCGAGAACAAGGACTTCAACGAGGCTGACGCGATCCTCTGGCAGAACATGGTGACGCTGCCCCTGTACCAGAAGCCGCAGTTCTGGGCCTGGTCCAACAACCTGAAGGGCGTGCTGCCGAACACCTCCAGCGTTGGCGTCACCTGGAACGCCAACGACTGGTCGATCAGCGGCTAGTCAAGGTTTGGCAAGGAAGGGAAGGGGCCGGCCACTCGGCTGGCCCCTTCCCTCACTTCGGTTGCCTACCTAGAATCCGCGCATGCTCGCCTACGTCACTAGGCGCCTACTGATCAGTATCGTCGTCCTCTTCTTTGCGACGATCCTCGTATTCCTCCTGGTCGCGAGTTCGGGTAACCCGCTGGGCCTCCTGCTGGCCAACCCTCATATCCCCCACTCGACAATCGTTGCCCGAGAGAAGCTGCTCCACCTGAACGACCCTCTTTGGCAGCGCTACTGGGTCTGGCTCACCGACGCCCTCCACGGCAACCTCGGCAGGACGATTAGCGGCCAAGACGTTGCTTCCGAGGCGATGTCGCACCTCTTTGTGACCCTCCGCATGGTCGTCATCGCGACCGTCATTGCGATCGTGGTCGCCATCTTCATGGGGGTCACGGCGGCGGTGAGACAGGGAAAGGTCACGGACCACGCGATCACGGTCACCAACTTCGTGCTGTTGGCGACACCGGTCTTTGTGCTCGCCCTCGCGCTCAAGGAATTCGTCGCAATTCCCATCAACCAGCACGTGGGCACGACGATCTTCTACACCGATGGCGAGCAGAGCCCGACTCTGTCGGGTTCGTTCTTCAGTCGACTGCCTGATTACGCCGCGCACACGGCCCTTCCTGTCCTGACGCTGATCCTTGTGTCCTACACGTCATGGGCGATCTATCAGCGCTCATCGATGATCGAGACTCTCGACGCCGACTACGTGCGTCTCGCCCGGGCCAAAGGCCTGCATCCACGCCGTGTCCTCATCCGCCACGTGCTGCGTAACGCGCTGATCCCTGTCACCACGGTCGTCGCCCTCGACTTCGCGGCGGTCCTCGGGGGCGCGATTTTGACCGAGATCGTGTTCGGCTGGCAGGGCCTCGGCCAGTGGTACGTCAACGGCGTCACGACCCTCGACGTCAACGTGATGCTGGCGTACCTTCTCATCACGGCGACTTTCGTGATTCTTTTCAACCTGATCGCCGACATTCTCTATGGGTTCCTCGATCCGAGGATTCGTTATGCCTGATCCGGCTGAGAGAGAAAACTTCGTCATCCAGACGCCCCGGAATGTGGCGACCGTCGAGGCAGGGACCCACACACTCCAGAGCGTCGGCGCCGGGGTCGAACTCTCCACGGCCGACGCCTACGGGTTGACCGGCGAGGCCAAGGGCCAATTCCGGATCGTCCTCAGCCGTTTCTTCCACCAGCCGATCGCCATGGTCGGGCTGTGCACCTTCATCCTCCTCGGGGTGGGATCGATCCTCGTCGGGCACTTCTGGCAATTCAGCTACACCGACATCACCAACGATCTCAACGTTCCTCCCTCGTGGACCCACCCGTTCGGGACCAACTCCATCGGTAGCGACATGTTTGCCCAGGTCATGGCGGGTGTCCAGAAGGACATCGAGATCGCATTGACTGTCGCCGCCATGGCCACACTGATCGGGGTGACCATCGGCGCCATCGCCGGCTTCTACCGTGGCTTTGTCGAGTCGCTCCTCATGAGGTTCGTCGACCTCGTCCTCGTTTTGCCCGTCCTCGCGGTGCTGATCCTTCTGTCGAACAAGCTGGCCAAGCAGTCGAGCAACTGGCTGGGGCTCGCCGTCATCATCGGGCTGCTCTCGTGGACCTATGTTGCTCGACTCGTTCGAGCCGACTTCCTCTCGCTTCGAGAGCGCGACTTTGTCGAGGCCTCGCGCGCCCTTGGTGCGACCAATCGACGGATCATCGTCAGGCACATGCTGCCCAACGCCGTCGGCCCGATCATCGTTAACGCCACATTGACGGTCGCATTGAGCATCATCTTCGAGTCGACGCTGTCGTTCCTCGGATTGGGGGTCCAACCGCCGCAGGTCTCGCTCGGACTGCTTGTCGCTCAGGGGCAGGACTCGGCTACGACTGAATGGTGGTTGTTCGTCTTCCCGGTCGTCTTCCTGATCATCCTCATTCTCTCGATCTTCCTCATCGGCGACGGCCTGCGCGAAGCGTTCGATCCGAAGAAGAGCCGGGTCAGGGCCTGAGTGGCAGATCCAGCCCTGCAAGTTGATCGGCTCGAGGTCAACTTTCCGACCAAAGAGGGCGGCGTCCGTGCGGTGCGAGGCGTAGACCTCACCCTCTCGTCCGGCGAAGTGCTTGGCATCGTTGGCGAGTCGGGTTCCGGCAAGTCGGTCACGGCGCTGGCCTGTATGGGCCTGCTCCCCAAGAACGCGCAGGTACGCGGCTCGATCCGCTACCAGGGTGAGGAACTACTCGGAAAGCGGGAGAAGGAGCTCACGGCCTTTCGCGGCACCGGGATCGCGATGATCTTCCAGGACCCGATGACCTCACTGAACCCCGTGTACACCATCGGTTGGCAAATCGCCGAAGCAGTGCTGGCACATCAGGACGTGACGAAGGAGCAAGCCCGAGCACGCGCCATCGAGCTCCTGGAGAAGGTAGGCATCCCCAATTCCGCGGAGCGTGTAGACAGCTTCCCGCACGAGTTCTCAGGGGGCATGCGGCAGCGGGCGGTGATCGCCATCGCCATGGCGAACGATCCCGACGTGATCCTCGCTGACGAGCCGACCACCGCCCTCGATGTGACCGTGCAGGCCCAGGTGCTCGATTCGCTTCGGACCGCCCTGGCCGAGACGGGGGCGTCGCTTCTGCTCATCACGCACGACCTCGGTGTCATCGCCGGCCTCGCCGACCGCGTCATGGTCATGTACGCGGGGCGGGCTGTCGAGATCGGCACCGCGGAAGACGTGTTCTACCGTCCGTCCATGCCGTACACGCTGGGCCTTTTGGGATCGCTGGCCCGAGTCGACGGCGCAGGAAACGAACGGCTGCGCCAAATTCCAGGGTCTCCCCCTTCGATGCTGGGCGAGAGGATCGGCTGCCCCTTCGCACCTCGATGCCCCTTGGCTGCCGAGATCTGCACCACCACCGAGCCCGACCTGATAACGGTCGAATCAGTCACCTCAGAAACCGGCGATCACCGGGCTGCCTGCCATTTCGCCGAGGAGGTCGGGCGAGGCGATCACGGGAAGGTCTTCTCCGACGGCGTCGTGGACAACGTGATCGGATGACGGTGCCCGAGTCGTTGACCTCGACCCCGTCCGCGGCAGCTCCTACTGCGCTGTTGGAGGTGACTGACCTGGTCAAGCACTTCCCTGTCCGCGGTGGGACCTTCGTGCGCCGCCGCGTGGCCGAGGTCCAAGCGGTCTCGGGGGTTTCGTTCTCCATTGGACGTGCGGAGACTCTCGGCCTCGTCGGCGAATCCGGATGCGGGAAGTCGACTACAGGGCGCTCCGTGCTCCAGCTGATAAAGCCCACGTCGGGCTCCGTGCGATTCGACGGTACCGAGCTGACGGAACTCGAGCCGGGCGATATGCGCAGGATGCGGCGGGAGATCCAAGTGGTCTTCCAGGATCCCTTCGCCTCCCTGGACCCGCGGCTTCCAGTCGGTGAGGCCATCGCCGAGCCGCTGCAGATCCACGGCATCGGTGATCGGTCGGCGCAGCGTCGCCGCGTCGCCGAGATGCTCAAGATCGTGGGTCTCGAGGAATACCACGCAAACCGCTACCCCAACGAGTTCTCCGGCGGGCAGCGCCAGCGGGTTGGGATCGCTCGCGCCCTGGTGCTCCAACCCAAGCTCCTCGTCCTCGACGAGCCGGTCTCCGCGCTCGACGTCTCGATCCAGGCGGGCATCGTCAACCTGCTCGAGGATCTTCAGAACGAGCTCGGCGTCGCCTACCTCTTCATCGCGCACGATCTGTCTGTCGTACGACACATCTCCAAACGCGTCGCCGTCATGTATCTCGGCAAGATCGTCGAGGTCGGCGATCGTAAAGACGTCTACGAGCGGCCGGCACACCCCTACACCCAGGCGCTGCTCTCAGCGGTGCCCATTCCCGATCCACGGGCCGAACGCGCTCGCAAGCACATCGTGCTCGAGGGCGACGTGCCGAGCCCGCAGTCACCTCCCTCCGGCTGCCGCTTCCGCACCCGGTGCTGGAAGGCACAGGACATCTGCGCCAGCGAAGAGCCGGCCCTGATCGACCGGGGGCAGGGACACCCTGTCGCCTGTCACTTCGCAGAGGTCACCACCGTCGTCTGACCGCCGCCCGGACCAGGGCTGGCCGCACCACGGCAGGTCCCGGACGAAGGCCCAACTGCGACGGTGAATGGCGGATGGCCCGTACCCGCGCAAAGCGGTCTGGTGGACCAGCGACGGGTAGCCCTTGTTTCGCTCGAAGGCATAGACGGGAAAGTGGTCGGCTTCTTCGCGCATGATGCGATCCCTGACGACCTTGGCCAATACGGAGGCGGCGGCGACGGACACGCACCGGGCGTCGCCGTCGACGATCGGCCGCACCACTCCGTCAAAGGTCTCGGGATCTCCCAGCTGGGCTTGTCCCAACAGGTTCACCGGCCCATCGACCAGGACGGCGTCGGGTGACTGACCGAGGCCCCCGAGTGCCCTGTAGGCAGCAACCCTCAGCGCCTCGGTCATGCCCCATTCGTCGCATTCCTTTGAGGTCGAGTGGCCGACTGACCACGCCTCACACCACTTGCCGACCGCTCCGAAGATCTCCTCCCGCCGGACCTCGCTCAACATCTTCGAGTCGCGCAGCCAAGCCGGGACGGAGCGGAGCTGGACGCGGGGCCGGACGACGGCAACGCCGACCGTCAGCGGGCCGGCCCAGGCGCCCCGACCCACCTCGTCGAGACCCGCCACCCACTCATGGCCCTCACGCCGCAGCCGGCGCTCCTCTTTGAGGTCGGGATCGCAGACGGTCACGTTCGCAACCGGCCCCGGGCGCGACCCTGTTGGTGCCCCTCAATACGATGGGGGCCGTGAGCGACGGCGGGGGGGAAGCACTGGATCCGAACGCACGGTCCCCGCTTGTGCCTGGGACGAAGGTCGACGTGCGCAACCGGTACCAAGGGACGTGGGTGCGGGGATTCGAGATCGCCGAAGCCACATCTGACGGGTACCGCATCCGCCGCCTCTCCGACGGGAGCATCCTCGGCGACCTCTTCTCCAGGGACGACGTGCGCCGGGAGCGCCAGCGTCAAGGCTTCTGGTGGCACTGACTCCGAGCAGACTGTGGGCACCAGGGGCACGAACGAAGCGTCAGTCCTTCTCCGACTTCAGGACGTTGTTGATGTACTCGTCGATCGGGATCGCCGACAGGGTCAGCGTCTTGAGCGTGCCCCGTGACCCGAGCACCAACGCGACGCGGGCCATCGTGGGTTCGTCCGGCGCGTCGAGGACGGTGCAGAAGTCGTAGGGCCCGAGCAGGGCCCACTGTGCGACGACCTTGACGCCCATTGCTTCCACCTCGGCGTTGACGGCCTTCAGGCGGTCTGGGTTCTCGGTCAGGGTCGCCGCACCGTCCGGTCCCACGGTCGACAGCATGAGAAACGTCGCCATGGCGTCACGCTACCCCAGGGGCACGTCCCGACTGCGGCTCGGATGCGCGTGCTCGCAAGTCGCCCCGGACCACCTTGCCCAGCGCGTTCCGGGGCAAGGCCTCGACAGTGTGGACCTGGCGCGGCCGCTTGAACGAGGCCAACTCCCGGTTCGCCAGGTCCTCGAGGGATTCGAGATCCGGGTCACCCACGACGAACGCCGCCACGGTCTCGCCCCACTCCGCAGACGGCACCCCGATGACCGCCACCTCGCGCACACCCGGGTGGCGGGCCAAGACGGCCTCGACCTCGGCGGGGTAGACGTTGTGGCCACCCGTGATGATCAGCTCGGTACGCCGTCCGCGGATCGTGACGTACCCGTCGGAGGAGACAGACGCCAGGTCGCCGGTGGCGAACCAGCCGTCCGTCGTTGATTCGTCCGGACGGCCCCAGTAGCCACGACACAAGGAAGGGCCTCGCACGAACAACTCGCCGTTCCCTTCCTGGTCCGGATCGTCGATCGCGGCCTCGACGCCGGGAAGAGGGAAACCGACCGATCCGGGCCGGCGCTCACCGACCAGAGGATTCGAAAGCGTCAACAGCGTCTCGGTCATGCCGTAGCGCTCCAGCACCTCGACGCCGTTGGCGGCAAAGCAATGCCAGAGCTCCGCCGCGAGCGGGGCGGAGCCCGAGACGCACAACCGGAGTCGGGCCAGCGCTCGGCTCTGGCCCGTCGCGTCCAGCCGGTGGTACATGGTCGGAACGCCGAAGAACATGGTGTGCTCCGATGCAGCGTCGAGAACCTTGTTCTCGTCGAATCGGTCGAAGACCGTCGCGGTCGCGCCGGCGGTGAGGGTGCCGAACAGACCGGCCACCAACCCGTGCACGTGGAACAGGGGCAGCGTCAAAATGAGCCGGTCAGCCGGTTGCCATCCCCATGCCACCTGCAGCGCATCGACGCCGGCGACAGAGCGACGCGTGGGTGTGCACCGCCCCCTTCGGACGGCCCGTGGTCCCCGACGTGTAGACGATGAGCGCGTCATCCGACAAGCGGGTCTCCGGCGGGAGCTGCGGGTGGTCTGGGGGGTCACTACCGGCCAGGTCGGCCACCGAAATGGTCAGGTACCAACGACCCCAACCCCGCGGGATCGTCTGCGATGGCGACGGTCGGTCCGGCGTCGTTCACGAGGTGCTCGATCTCCGCCATCGTCGACGCCGGGTTGACCGGCACCAGGACGGCTCCGGCACGGAGCACAGCAAGCAACGTTTCGACTGAGTCCAGCCCGGGGCGGGCACACCACATGACGCGTGTCCCGGGAACCACGCCGTGCTCGGAGAGGACCGCTGCGAGGTCGGCCGTCCGCTTCGTGAGGCGCGCTCCGTCGATTGTGCGGGTGGGCTCCTGCCCATCGACCAGCACGACCCGGCCGGGGTCGTCGCTCCAGTGTGCCAACCATCGGTCGACGAGCGTCCCGTCGAGGCTGTTTGCGCGCTCCCTCGGGCCACTGGCCGGGTGGGACGAGCGCCCTCACCGTCGGCGACCCCACGTCATAGTCTGAGACTCATGACCGAGCGTCGTCGGATTGCCATCGTTCCTCACACGCACTGGGACAGGGAATGGTACAAGTCCTACCAGGACTTTCGCCTCAACCTGGTGGAATTGATCGACACGCTGATCCCGCTGCTCGAGCGAGACGCGAGCTACCCCTACTTCATGCTCGACGGACAGATGGCGGTCGTCGACGACTACCTCGAGGTACGGCCGGAAAACGAGGGCCGCCTGCGGGCGCTCGCCGCCGCGGGCCGGGTGAGCATGGGGCCGTGGTACATCCTGATGGACGAGTTCCTCGCTTCGGGGGAGACCATCGTGCGGAACCTGCAGATGGGCATCGGGCGAGGTGCCGCCTTCGGCGGCGTCATGGATGTCGGCTACCTGCCGGACATGTTCGGGCACATCGCGCAGATGCCGCAGATCCTGCGCTTGGGTGGGTTCACCGACACGGTGGTATGGCGCGGCGTGCCCTCGCAGGTGACCACGAGCGGGTTTGTCTGGGAGGCGCCCGATGGTTCGGCTGTCCGCGCCGAGTACTTGCCGGTCGGGTACGGCAACGGTGCCGCGCTCCCCGACGATGCCAAGGCATTGGTGCGCCGGACGCACGACCACCTCGAGGAGGTCGGTGAGGAGTTCGTGCACGGCGACGTGCTCTACATGAACGGTTCGGACCACCTGATGCCGCAGCCGTTCTTGGGTCGCGTGGTGGCCGAGGCAAACGACCTCCAGGACGAATTGCAATTCGAGGTCACCTCGCTCCCCCGTTACCTGTCCCGCAAGTCGACAGATGGCCTCACGACGGTGCACGGCGAGCTTCGGTCGGGCTACCGGGCCAACATGCTCATGGGCGTCACCTCGAACCGGGTGGACGTCAAACGCCAAGGGGCGCTGGCCGAACGCGAGCTCGAACGCCGCGCCGAGCCGCTTGCTGCTCTGTTCCAGCCGGCCGATGCCTATCCTTCGGCGCTCCTGGACATCGCGTGGCTCGAGATGGTGCGCAATTCGGCGCACGACTCCATCTGCGCGTGCTCCGTCGACGACGTCGTCGATGCCGTGCTGCACCGCTACGCCGAAGCCCGGACGATCGGTGCGGGTTTGGCCGACCGCGCCGTCAAGACGTTCGCTCGCTCCCTTGCCGAGCCCGGCCCGTCCGTGCTCAACCCATCGGCCCGGGCGCGTTCGGGTGTCGTCGAGCTCGTCGTGGCGGCCGACGGACCGGCACCTGACACCATCCAGGTCTTGTCGGAGCGGGCCGGGTTGCCGGGCTCGATGCTGCTCGACGCCAACACCGTCCGCACCATGCTCGGCATGCTGCAGGGCCCCCGAATCAGCGATGACGCCTGGATCCACGACGTCAGGATCGCCGACACCGAGGAAGGGCTCGACATCACCATCTCCGTCGGCACCGAGGAGAAGCCGAACGTGCCGATCGCAGAGGCGAAGCAGGAGGTCTTCACCAAGCTCGGGGCCCGCCCGGACATGAGCGTCCGCGTTGCGATGGACCAGCCCGCGACCCGGCGCATCGTGGCCCGGACAGCCGAAGTAGCCGGCTTCGGATGGGCGGCCTTCACCCCGGCACCGCTGGCACACCCGGTGGAGGTCACCGAGACGGACGGCGGGCCGACCCTGCTCGGCAACGGTCTTGTCCGGGTGGAGATCGACCGGTCCACGGGTACCTTCACCTTGGACGGCGTCCCGGGCTACGGGCAGCTCGTCGACGGCGGCGACCTCGGAGATTCCTACAACTACTCGCCTCCGGGCCAGGACTCCTTCGTCGATGCGCCACGCTCGGTGGAGGTCCTGGTCAGCGAGCGTGGTCCCGTCCGGGCCCGGGCGCGGATCACCGCGAACTACACCTGGCCCGACCACGTCGATGGCACCTCCCAGGCGCGGGTGGGCGAGCATTTCGTCGAGGTGCAGACCGACGTGGAGGTACGGGCGGAGGAGACCGCCGTCCGGGTCACAACCAGCTTCGTCAACCCGAGCGGCGACCACCGCCTCCGGGTGCACCTCCCCCTCCCCGAACCTGCCACAGAGTCGCACGCGGAGAGCGCGTTCACGGTCGTGACGCGAGGCCTCACAGCCGAGGGACGAGTCGACGAATACGGCCTGCCCACCGCGCCGGCGCAGCGGTTCGTGTCGGCCGGTCGACTGACCGTGGCGCACGAGGGCGTGTGCGAGTACGAGCTGATCGATATCGAGAATGGGGCGGCCAAGACGATTGCGCTCACCGTGTTGCGCTCGACCGGGATGCTGTCGCGGCTCGGCATGGCGTACCGGCCCTTCCCGGCTGGGCCGATGACGCCGGTCGAGGGGCTCCAGATGCGCGGCAAGCACGTGACATTGCGCTACGCCTTGGCGCTCGACTGCGAGGACCCGTACTCGTTGGCCGACGACGTGCTCCTGCCGCTCGAGACGACCGCCAGCCTCGGCGGCGGGACACGACCCTCTTCGGGTACGGAGTTGACCGTCGACGGCGCGGAGGTCAGCGCACTCCACCGGGTGTCGGGCGCCCTCGAGCTCCGTGTCTACAACCCCCGCCCCGAAGCCACGACCGTGTCGATTCCGGGACGATCCGGGTGGCTGGTCGACCTACGGGGTTACCCGCAGGAACCGTTCGAAGGCTCGTTCGACCTACGCCCCTTCGGTATCGCTACCGCCCGGCTGCGCGCCGACTGACTCCTCTGGTCGGTTCGCGGTCAACAGCCGCTCGCCGACGCCGCGCAGCTCCTCGAGGTCGCGCAGGACCTCGCTGAGACGTTCCCAGCGAACGTTGCGGCGGCGGTCGGCGGCGACGCCCGCACCGTCGGCTCTCCTCCCCGGAACGGCCACACCACCACAGCTGCACCCGTCCCAGGTCCTTCAGCAATCGAGGCCGGAGCGGCTTGCCCGTGAACTCGTCCGGCGCCTCCTCCATGAGCGCCGTATGGAATTCGTCCGACATCAGCACCGTGCCCGGATTCCCGATGTTGACGATGCGATGGGCCAGGTTCACCGTCGGGCCGAAGTAGTCGCCGTCTCGCAGCAGCACCGGCCCGAACGCCAACCCCACCCGGACGTCGGACAACAGGTCATCGTCGGCGTAGGCATCGGCGAGGCCGAGGCCGATCCGGGCGGCGGCTGCGACGTTGTCGACGACGAACATGACCTCGTCACCGATCATCTTCACCACCCGCCCCCGGGCGTTCGTCACGATGTCGTGCGAGATCTCCTCGAACCGGCGGACGACGGCTGCCAACTCCTCGTCGGTGAGGTGCTGGCTGAGAAGCGTGAACCCGACCATGTCGGCGAACCCGACGGCCATTTCGGGGCTCTGCCCCGGAGCGAGCCCATGGCTGCGCAGCAGCATGTTGCGCTGGATCCCGGCCGCCACCTGGCGCCGCCACACGAACTCGAGCAGCCGCGCCACGCCCGAGATGGTCACGTCCGCCACGCTGGCGAAGGCGTCCGCGGAGATGACCGGGTCGACCTCGTTGCTGATCAGGTTGCCCGTGCCCAGCTCGGCCTCGGCGATCCGCGCCATCGAGGAGCCCATCACCCGGGCCAGCTGCACGGATGTGTCGACGTCCGCGGCGCCAAGGGCCTGCAAGCCCTTGATAGATACGGACCGCCTCGAGGTCGAGGTCGGTGAAGACCGTGTCGGCGTCGTCCACCGCCGGGAAGCCCAGCGCCCGCCAGAAACGCTCGAGCTTGTCGATGGGGACTCCGGTGAGCTCGGAGACCTCCATCCTCGTGTAGCGGCGCCGCGACGGCACGAGCATGCGGTCCGCCACGAAGAGGTCGATGACGCCGTCCGCGACGGCTTGATCGATCTCTTCCTCGGTCGCCCCGCGCATGAGCAGGAGCTCCTTGATGCGCGCCAACGCCGCAGCATGTCTCGCCTCGTCCACCTGCTCCGGCGACTCCTCGAAGCTCTGGAACAGTCCGGTCACGTCGGCAGGCCCCGCAACAGCGACTCGTCCCACTCCGGCCGTGAAGGCCGTCCCATGAGCGACATCAATGCCTCGGCGGGCGAACACCGCCCTTCGACGATGGCATCGACCTGTTCCGCGATCGGCATCTCGACGCCGGCCGCCCCGGCGAGCCCGACCAAGCGGTCCGGCGCTCTTCACTCCCTCCGCCACCATGTGCATGCCGCTCACGATCTCGTCGAGGGAACGACCCTCTCCCAAGGCGAACCCGACGGTACGGTTGCGGCTCTTGGGGCTGGCGCAAGTCGCCACGAGGTCGCCTACCCCGGCGAGGCCGCCGAAGGTCAGGACCTTTCCACCCAGCGTGACTCCGAGGCGGCCGAGCTCGGCCAGGCCTCGTGTGATGAGCACGGCGCGGGTGTTGTCGCCGAGTCCGAGGCCATCGCTGATACCGGCGGCGATGGCCATCACGTTCTTCGTGGCGCCCGCGATCTCGCAGCCGACGACGTCGGTGCCCGTGTAGGCGCGGAACGTCTTGGTATGGACGAGGTTCTGGACCCTGCCGGCCAGGTCCTCGTCCGGCAACGCCACCACGCAGGCGGCGGGGTGGCCCGCCGCAACCTCGCGGGCCAGGTTGGGGCCGGTCAGCACCCCGGCCGCCACGTCGGGCAGCAATTCAGCCACGACCTGCGACATGCGGAGGTTGGAGCCGATCTCAATGCCCTTGGCGAGACTGACGACGGCCTCGACGTTTCCCGACAACGGCGCCATGTCGCCGAGCACGGCACGAAAGCCGTGGGAGGGCACCGCCATGAAGACGATGCTCACCCCTTCGAGCGCCTCCTCGAGCGAGGACGTCACCCTCAAGCCGTCGGGGAGGCGGACGTCGGCCAGATAGGTCGCGTTCTCGCGCGTCTCGTGCATCGACCTCGCGAGGTCCGGCGACCGCACCCAGAGAGCGGTTGGGTGGGTGGCGCCGATGAGAGCGGCGACGGCTGTGCCCCATGAGCCCGCACCGACCACCGCCACCCTGTCGCCGTTCATGCCAAGAGACTACGGCGGCCCCGCGGCGCGCCCAGCGGGCACCCGTACACTGTCTCGGTGTCGAGGGCGAACACGCCGACCATGGATGAAGTGCGCATCGGAGCCGAGGTCGTCCTTATTCCTGTCAAGGCCTTCCACCAGGCCAAGCGACGCCTCGATCGGGTTCTCTCCGAATCCGAGCGGGAGCGGCTCGTACGAACCATGGCGGCACACGTCGTGGCTGCCTGTGCACCACTGCCGGTGGCCGTGGTGTGCGATGACGAAGAGGTGGCCAGTTGGGCGTCCGACCGGGGTGCCACCGTCCTGTGGGAGCCGGGACAAGGGCTCAACGGAGCAGTACGGGCGGGCGTCGCTCGGCTCGCCGCATCCGGAGCACGCTGGGTGACGGTCGCGCACGGCGACCTGCCCCGCGCCCGTGGTCTTGGCACCATGCCGCCCTTTGACGGCGTCACCCTGGTGCCGGATCGGCGTGACGACGGGACGAACGTCCTGCGCCTGCCGGCACAGTGCGACTTCCGCTTCGCCTATGGACCGGGATCCTTCCGCGCCCACCGGGCGGAGGCCACGCGTCTCGGCCTCGCCGGTTCGTGTGGTCCGCGACCCCGACTTGGCCTACGACGTCGACTGGCCCGCCGACGTCGAGGAGCTCGGCCGCACCTGAATCGTCTGTAGACGCGGAGCCGGGGGCCCGAAGGCCCCCGGTCTCACACGTTCCAAGCGGAACTTGGCTTCTAGCGCCGACGCGCCGCCTTGCGGGCGCGAGGACGAGCCGCCCTCTTGGCTGGAGCGCTCTTCTTCGCTGCACGCCGCTTCGCCGGGCGCCGCTTGGCAGCCTTCTTGGCCGGAGCGCGCTTGGCCGTTGAACGCCGCTTCTTCGCAGCCTTCTTGGCCGGAGCCCGCTTCGCCGTTGAACGCCGCTTCTTCGCAGCCTTCTTGGCCGGAGCCCGCTTCGCCGTTGAACGCCGCTTCTTCGCAGCCTTCTTCGCCGGAGCCCGCTTGACGGACCGCTTCTTCGTGGTCCGCTTCGCAGCCTTCTTGGCCGGAGCCCGCTTGACGGACCGCTTCTTCGTGGTCCGCTTCGCTGCCTTCCGAGCCGGAGCCCGCTTTACGGCCTTACGCGTCGTGCGCTTGGCCGCCTTCCTTGCGGGCGCCCGCTTTTTCGCGGCCTTTCTGGCCGGGGCCCTTCTCTTCGCGGCTACTGCCACAGGTGCACCTCCCTAGGAGCATGGTCACTGAATAGAGGTGAAGCCTGCGCCACGTCGAGGACCGACGCCCCACGCCGTGCGCACTGCCGCACCGGTTTCATTGTCATTGCTGACGGATGGCGATCCGTGGTGACGTCATCGACGCCCCCACACCACACCAGGCCGCCTTCGTTGCCCGATCTGCGACATCGAGATGACGCACAGCGACGGGACGCCAGGCGCGCAATGAGCGATCCGACATCCTTCGCTTTTGCGCGCCACACATCGTGTCGCAGCACATGTCAACCCTCCCTCACACGTCGGGTAATAGACATTCTTCTGTTGTCAACATGCTCAGGTCAAGCATTCTTTGTTCGCGCGGGTCATTTTTGTTTCGCTGCTGAGTTTCGTTAGAGACCGTTCTAGGCACGAAAACGATGCTCACGCTGCATATGTGTGACGTGTCAGACGTTCGTGCATTGCCGCGTTTAACGAATATATAAAATGGAAAATTCTCTGTTCACCAACGCAAAACGTCTCTCGCGTGGAACGTACTGATTCGTTCGTGCGTTTGAGTGCTGCATTGCATGAGATCCACCGTTTTGCGCGTCACAGCATCTATGTTGGAGAGGGCGCCCAGGGGTGGATGTGGGCAGGCGCGCAGCGTTCGACGCTCGTGCTTGGCCCGCCACGCTCAGGGAAGACATCTTCCCTGGTCATACCCAATATTTTGGTGTCGGGCGGACCGGTGGTCTCGACGTCCACGAAGCCGGACGTGATGCAGGCGACTGCTTCGTCGCGCTCGAACGAAGGTTGGGCGTTCCTTTACGACCCGAGCGGCGAGGTCGAATGTCCGCCCGGCGTCGAACGCGTCGGATGGTCACCGCTGACCACTGCGAGGTCCTGGGATGCGGCCGTCGTGACCGCGGACGCCATGGTGGGTGCCACGAGGCAGCACGGCCTGCGGAACGGGGAGCACCATTGGACCGAGCGCGCCGGCGCCCTGCTCTCGACCCTGATCCACGCCGCCGCGCTCGGAGAGCACCCGATGCGGGACGTGCTCCGCTGGATCGACCGTCACGACGGCAGCCCCGGCCCTCGAGATCCTCGACTCGCACCCGGGGCACGATGAGGCCGCCACCGATCTGCTCGCCGGCATCGTGGCCACCGACCCCAGGGAGCAATCGGGCATCTGGTCCACCGCGTCCGGGCGTGCTCGCCGCGTATCGCACCGCATCCGCCATGGCGTCGACGACGATCCCGCCCCTCGACTTCGACGCCTTCTGCTCGGGGCCGAACACGCTCTATCTCTGCTCGGCCGGGCCGGCGCCAACGCCAGTTCGCGCCGCTCGTGGTCGCGACCATCGGCGACGTGCGCGACGCCGCCTACGCCCGAGCTCGCGACGGCCACGAAGGCCCGCCCACCCTGCTCGCCCTCGACGAGGTCGCCAACATCGCCCCCGTCCCCGACCTGCCGGCCATGGTCAGCGAGGGGGCCGGCCAGGGACTGCTGGTGCTCGCCTGCCTGCAGGATCTCTCGCAGGCCCGGGCACGCTGGGGGCAGGCGGCCGACGGCTTCCTCTCGCTGTTCGGCACGACCGTCGTGCTCCCCGGCATCGCGGACACGGCGACACTGCGCGACCTGAGTGCGCTCGCCGGTGAGCGCGAAGTCGTCGTCGACCACGATCAGCCGCTCGGTGGACCATTGGGGGCGCATCCGGCCGTCGACCTCGGTGAGCCCGTCACGGCAGCCGCGCCTCCCCGTCGACGCCGTGGCCCGGGGCGTGCGCGGGCGCGCGCTGGTGCTCGGTCCGGACAAGGACGTCACCGAGGTCACGCTGACCCCGGCGCACGAGCGCTCGCCGTGGCGCGAACTGGTGGGCCGGGAGCGCCCGCGCCCCCTCGAAAGGGAGCCCCTTGGTCTCGGCCGTTGAGCACGGAGTGGAGTGGGAGGCACGTCGAGCGATCAACGGTCCAGCCCGAGCTCCATCTCCGCCGGCGCACGCCGGCCCAGTCGCATCCGTGCCGCGTCGAGCTGGCGTGCCACGCGCAGATGGTCGGCCAGCCGGGCCGGCGGCAGCGACGACAACGTGCGATCGGACGCCGAGCGGCTCGGTCGCCCGCTCGATCCCCCACCGCTCCCGATAGGCATCGATCGCCCGGGCCGCCGTCAGCCACGTCTCGTGGCCGGCCGGGTCGACCGGCCGGGGACCGAGCGCGCCGTAGATGGTGGTTCGCCGGCACCACCGATCGCCGGGTCATGAGCTCCTCGGCCACGCCGACCCGGGCCGACGGGCGCCCACAGGTCGGTGACACGGTCGAGCGAGGCCGCGGGCGACGCCGTCCGGCGGCCGAGCCGGCGAACGCCGCCACCACGTCGCGGCGATGGGCCCCGCCGTGCGGGCGTCACGGCGATCACCCCGGCAAAGCGGTGCTCGTCGAACGAGCCCGAGACGGGGGCAAGGTCCTTTCCCGGCGACGCCGGCGCCATCCGCAGGTCCAGCTCGAGCGCCGGCCCCGCAAACCGCTGCCCGGCGCCGCCACTCCACGGCGAGCTCGTCATACGGGGTCCCGGCCGTCTTCGGCGGCCGCGTCACCGCCCACGCCGACGTGCCGGCCATGAGCCGACCGTGCCCCCACGGAGAACGCGTGCATCCGGACCTCGGCGCCCCTCGAGGAGAACTCGCCCAGCACCGCCGGCGACACGCCGGCGATCTCCGCAGTCGGGCGGGAGCCGTCGGCGGGTCCCAGCGCACGCCCGAGCGTCGACGTCAACCCGTACCGCAGATGCGCGTCGTAGACGCTGCCCGCCGCCACTCGATGCGCGTCGAGCCCCCGCCCGTCGCATGCACTCCAGCGCCCGTCCTCGCCATGGACGGCGTTGATCACGACGACGTGGCTGTGCAGGTGCGGGTCGAGGTTCCGGTTGACGCCGTGGGTGAAGAGCGCGCCGGCGAACCCGGAGGTGCCGATGACCTCACGCTCGCCAGACCCACGGCGCCACCGGGTCGCGCCCAGCGCGTGCTGCTCCAGATACCGCAGCGCGCCGTCCACGGCCTCCGCGTGCGCCGCCACGACCGCTCGAGCCACTTCTTCTCCACCCAGTGCGAAGACGACGCTCGCCGACTTGGGCGCGCTGAAGGTCAGGTCGTAGCCCGCCACCCGCCGGCCGCCACCCGTCCGAGTCGGGAGCGGCAGCGGCCGGCCCGTCAAGGGATGCCGACCCGCCAACAACGAACGGAACTGCGACGCCTCCACCGGCACGGAACCGTCCAGGCCCAGATCACCGGCGGCGGTCCCGACCCATCGGCCCGGCGCAGGCCCGGCCACCGGCAACTCGGCCGCCAGGTCGGCAAGGTAGTAGTCAGCCCGGCCGGCGCCGATCCGCCGGATCCCCAACGTCGCAGTCCGTCGCCGTCGCCAACGCCGTCCGTACCTGTGTCCCCATCACGGGCCGAACGGTCCCCGGACCGGCCCCAGTCCCTACGTGGTCCGGCGCAACTCCACGACGGGGATCACCCGGCCACCCGTGCGTCTCTTGGTAGTCGGCGAACCCGGGCATCTGCGCCACCTGCGCCTCGAAGAGCCGGTCCCGTTCGGCGCCGGTCACGACGTGGGCCACGGCGGAGAACGTCTCGTCCCCGTATTCCACCTCGACCTCTGGATGCGCCACCAGGTTGCGATACCAGTCCGGGTTCGTCGGAGCCCCACCCTTCGACGCGAAGACGTACAGACGTCCGCCCTCGGGCAGCGTCGCGAGCGGGTTCGTCCGCCGCTGGCCGGACTTCGCCCCCGTCGTCGTCAGGAGCACGAGCGGCGCACCCCTGAACGGGCCGCCCACAACGCCGTGGTTGGCCCGGAACTCCTCGATAATCCCCGTATTGAAGTCGTTGACCTGGCTCATCCCAGGCAACCTACCGGGACGACTCCTCCTGATAGCGCGCCAGCACGCCGCCGGGCTGCGTCCGCCGCCAGCCCCGTCAGCTCCGCCGGCCGCACCACCCGCGCCGACGGCCCCAGCTGCAGCAACAGCCGTTCGAACCACGCCATCCCCGCCACGTCCAGGACCACGTCGGTGAGTCGCCCGTCCTCGTCCCGCGCCACCGTCCGTACCGGCACCGACTCGGGCACCCAGCTGCGCCGAGGCCCCAGCCGCACGTGCACCTCGACCGCACCCGGCCCCGGCACGAACATCTCCTCCAACGGCCGGGCCCGCCGCGCGCGTCGCCGCGCCGCCGGCCGCACGCCGCCCCGTCCGGCGCGTCCCGCACCGCATCGATCCGGTCCACCCGGAACCGCCGCATGTCCCCCGCCCGATGGCAGAACCCGTCCAGATACCAGTGCCCGTCAATCGTCATGACCTGCACCGGATCGACCACCCGCGTCGTCAGCTCATCACGAGACCCCGACAGATACTCGATCTCCACCGACCGCCCCGCCTCCGTCGCCTCCCGCACCTCACCCAAGAACTCCGGCGTGTCCACGTCCAGGCCCACCGCCGCCCGCACACCCAGCGCGGCGTCGAGCTTCGCCAGCGCCCGCGCGCAGCGCGTCGTCGTCCGAGCCGGGCACCGCCAGCAACAAGCCGCGCCGACGCCGCCACCGCGAACCCCTCCGCCGGCGTCAACGGCCGCGGCCGGGCGTACTCCGCCGGGCAGGAACGCCCGCACCGACGTCTCCGACACCTCGATCTCCATCAGCGTGTCCGGCGTGTACGGCGGCGTCCCGCAGCACGCCGCCAGCTCCAACTCGGCCACCAACTCCTGCTCGCTCATCCCGAACCGCCGCGACACCTCGGCGATCGGCGCCTCGCCCACCTGCGCCAGCCACCCGATCACGGCCAGCAGCCGTCCGCAACCGCCGGCTCGTCTCTGCTCCTGGCGCAGAACGAGGTCGCGCCCGCCGCGCCGGTTCTGCCCTCATCGGACGCGGCGGCCACCACCTTTCCCGCCCGACCCGGACACCGTCCGCCTCCGTCTCCGCCTACGCTCGTCTCGGTCTCGGTCTCTCTGGTCAGCGCGGTCAACCACGCGACGAGCTCGTCTCGGAACGCCGGCGGCTCGAGCACGGTGGCGTGGTCGGCGAGGCCGAGGACCCACGAGCGGATCGAGGCGAACGACGACACGCCGAGGACGAGCTCGACGCTGCCGTCGTCGTGACGGGCGACGACCTTGTCCTCGCCGACCTGTCGGCGACGCGGCGGGCTTCGAGCGGCGTCGACGCAGGATGCGCATCTCGACGGGGTCGGCCGCCCTCCGCGTCCCATGGCTCGTCGGGCAGCGCCGCCTCGACGTCGACGGCGCCCTCGCCCTCGGGCACGACCGCTCGGCGCTGCCCGCCTCGCCCCTCGTGACGTCGCCCTCGATGCGGTCGACGCGGAACGTGCGCACGGCCGTCGCTGCTCGAGGTCCCACGCCACGAGGTACCAGTGGCCGAAGCGGAACCACAGCCCGAGCGGGGCGACGCGGCGGCGCGCCCGCCGCGGTAGGCGAACGCCGCGGTGGCCCTCGTGCGCACGGCCTCGAAGAGGTCGATGAGCGCCGGCGTGGGGACGATGCGACGCGATGGGCCGGACGTCGCCGAGGCCGGCCGCGCCCAACTTCAGCAGCGCATCCCTCCCACTAGGATCGCCCAGGTGGACGCCGGCGACGGCGAGGTGGAGCGCGACCTGCTCGTCGGGCTCGAGTGCGAGGTCGGGCAGGTAGAACTGGTCACGGTCGATCCGGTACCCGTACTGCTCGTTGCCGGGCAGACGCTCGGTGAGGACGGGGATGCCCTCGTCCCGAGGAGCCGCTTGTCCCGCTCGAAGGCCTGACGGCGGGCCGCGTGTTCGGCGGGGTACCCCGGGACGTGGTGCGCGATGGCATCGAGCGTGAGGGGTTGCTGCGTCTCGAGCAGGACCAGGACGAGGTCGGTGACGCGCTCGAGCCGATCGAGCTTCGTGTGGGACGGGGTCGACGGGGTCGACGGGGTCGACGGGGTGGCCGGGTGGCCATCGGCCACGAGCCTAAGACACCCGCCGGGACGTCCGTCACGTGATCGACGCCGTCTCCGGCCGGGCATCCCTTCGACTGGCACCTGCACGTCGTCTGGCTGCTCGCCGTCGTGGCCCTGGTCGCGGGCGTACCTGTGGGCTGACGGCGCCCGGGGTCCCGATGGTGCGGCCGACGAGCGCGACAGAAGTTCCTCTTCGTCGCCGGTGCCGTGCTGCTGGGCGCCTCCGTGACGTGGCCGCTCGGCGACCTGGCCGCGCACTGGCTGCTGCGTGGCGCTGGTGCTCCAACGGCTGCTGCTCATGCTGGCGGTGCCGCCCCTGCTCGTGCTCGGGACGCCCCGGCCGCTGTTGGTTCGTCTTACGAGGCCGACACCGGTGGACGCGGTGCTTGCGGGTGGTCGTTCGACCGGTCCCGGCCATCGCGATCGTGACGGTGGTGGCGGTGGCGACGCTTGACCACCGGCGCCGTGAGCCTGGCCGCCCGTTCGTCGATCGCTCAGGTGTTGCTCGAGCTCGTCGTGCTGGCGGCGGGCTTCGTCCTCTGGGCGCCCGTGCTGCACGAGCTGCCCGGGGCCCCGAAACTGTCGGCGCTGGGACGGGCGGCCTACCTGATCGTGCAGTCGATCGTGCCGAGCTTCCTCTCCATCGTCTGGATCTTCGCTCGGCACCCCTTGTATCCGCCGTTTGCGCACTCCGGGAAAGGTCGTCGGCATGACGCCCCTGCTCGACCAGCAGCTCTCGGGGTTCGTGGCCAAGCTCGGGACGATCGCCGTGCTGTGGACGGTGGCCTTCGTGATCATGACGCGGGCGGAGTCGGCCGACCGGGCCGGCCGGGACTCCGAGCCGCTGATGTGGTCCGACGTCGAGCGGGAGATCGAACGGGCGGACCGGCGTGAACGACGGCACGGTTGGCGGGACCTCCTGCCACCGCCGCAGGACCCGTCCTGACCTGAGCGGCGACGCGGCGTGGCGTCGAGTGGCCTCCCGCCGGGTCACTGGTTCAGGTGTCCCGTGGCGACGCGTCGTGTTCCGGTGCACAATGGTGCCCTATGGGTGTGACGGTGATGGTCCGTGTCCGCGGACAGGCGGACGCGGCGGGACGAGCGGCGACGCAGTCTCGGGCAGAACTTCCTTCGGCCTGAGCTGGCCGACCAACTGGTCGACGCGGCGGCTTTCGCCGCCGGCGACCTCGTGGTCGAGATCGGCGCCGGACGCGGCGCGCTCACCTACGCCCTCGCCCGCCGTGGCGTCGCAGGTCGTCGCGCTCGAAAAGGACCCGCAGTGGGCCGAGTCCCTTGCGCCACGGAGTCGTGCGCCGCGGCCTCGACGGCCGGGTCAAGGTCGTCCGTTGCGACGTCCTCGACTACCGCCTGCCCCGTCGGCCGTTCCGCGTCATCGGCTCGCTCCCGTTCGGCGCGACGACGGCGATCTTGCGCCATCTCCTCGACGACCCGGACACCTGCCTCGTGCGCGCCGACCTCATCGTGCAGTGGGAGGTGGCACGCAAACGCGCCGTCGTGCCGCCGTCGACGCTGCTGTCGACCACCTGGGCGCCGTGGTGGTCGTTCGAAATCGGCCGGCGCATACCTGCGGCGGCGTTCCGCCCGGTGCCCTCGGTCGACGCCGCCGTGCTCTGCGTGACCCGGCGTGACCCACCCATTCCTCCCGACGCACATGGCCGCCCCCTATGCAGCCTTCGTCCGCCGCCAGTGGCAGTAGCGTCTGCTGGTCATATGGAGGAGACGTGGACCGTGCCCGACGTCTACCTCTTGACCGCAGGGCTCCGAGGGCCCCGTCGCCGTGCCCAATCTCCGCTCACGTTTCGCCACGAGCGGCCTCGAGCTCGACAAGGCGGACGGCGAGTTGGTCTGGGACTGCGTCTGGTCCGAGCTGGTGGAGATGGCGCCGATCGAGCGGTCGGTCCTCCCCGACGGCAAGGAAGGGTGTCGTGATGGTCGTCGTCGAACGCGACCGGCGCCGGCGCCACCGCTTCGTCCTGGCGACGGACGACCCCGAAGCGACCGAGGACCTCATCCGCGGACGCGCCGGAACCCACGGGCTGCGCACCCGGTGGCCCCGCCCTGCGGTCTCACGGCTGCTGACGCTCGCCATCATCGCTGCGTTTGCCGTGACGTTGACGCTGCTGCTTCTGTCGGCGGTTCACGTCATCCACTTCTGACGCTGGGCGGCGGACGTCGGACGTCGGACGTCGGACGTCGGACGTCGACGTGACTCCGGACGCGCCGACCACGTGAGAGGAACGGTGGCACGTGTCGGCTGGTACCAAGCCGACGCGGCGTCAGGCCAGTGAAGCGCTCCGCAGGTCGTCGAGCGACAACTCAGCGGTCTGGTTCCCGCCGCACTGGGGGCAGTGCTCCACGTGGCGCCACGAGCGCAGCAGGCGCGTCCCCTCAGGATTCAGCATGACGACGAAGGACTCCGAAATCGGGTCGATCTCGAGGCCGTAGTAGGCACGCCACGCGGTCGTGGCCGAGGGCGCGTCGAGAGCCAAGCCCTTCAGGACGCGCCGGAAGCGCAGCCGATCCGTGTCGAAGATCCAGGTGCTGTGGCACGACTCAAGGACGAAAAGAGAGTCGTCTGTGGGGGGGACCACATCGCTGATCATGCCCGATCTGTTACCGAGTTCGGCGTCGAATGCACCTCAGGATCGTTACGAATTGGTGACAATCCGCATCGGCCCAGCATGAAGCCCTATTGCGGTCCCGTGTCGTGTTTCCGTCCCACTACAAACTCCCGTTTCGTCGCCAGCTGGCGTAACACGGCGCACAAGACGATCCGACTCTCCGCCGGGTCGATGACCTCGTCTACGAGGCCCCGCTCCGAGGCCGGCCAGGGATTCAGGTAGGCCTCCTCATAGGCCGGTCTCCCGGTCCGCCCGGGCCCCCGGCTCCAACCCCCGGTTCAAGATCTGGACCGCCCCCGACGCCCCCATCACCGCCACCTCGGCACCCGGCCAGGCCAGGCAGACGTCGTTGCCGATCCCCCGGGAGTCCATGACGATGTAGGCGCCGCCGAACGCCTTGCGCATGATCAGGCACAGCCGGGGAACGGTGGCCTGGGCGTAGGCGAAAGCCAACTCCGCCCCGTGCCGGATCATCCCCCGCCATTCCAGATCCTTCCCGGGCAGGAAGCCCGGCGTGTCGACCAGGCTCACGATCGGCACGTTGAAGGCGTCGCACAGGCGGACGAACCTGGCCGCCTTCTGCGAGGCCACGATGTCGAGCGTCCCCGCCAGTATCCGGGGCTGGTTCGCCACGAACCCGACCGGCAACCCACCCATCCGGCCGAACGCCGTCACGATCTGTCCGGCCCACCGGGGCCACAGCTCCCGGAACTCGCCGTCGTCGCACAACGAGCGCACCACCTCACGTACGTCGTACGTCGCCGCCTTCCGCTCGGGGATCACCGTCCGCAGCTCCGGCGTCGACCGCAACACCGAGTCCCCCACCGGCGCCGTCGGCGGCAGCTCGTCGGTAGACGAGGGCAGGTATTCGAGCAGCTCGGACACCGCGCCCTCGACATCGTCGGACTCGACGGCGCACAGGCCGCTCGACGTCGCGTGCTTGGCCACCCCGCCCAGATCGCTCAGCCCGACCTCTATACCGGTGAACTCCCGCACCATCTGCGGCCCCGACACGATAGGCGACCGCGTCCGAGCTCATCACGACCAGGTCCGACAGCCCCAACAACAGCGCCGGCCCCGAGACCACCGGCCCCGTCGCCGCGGCGATCACCGGTACCTGCCCGCTGCACCTCGATACGGCCGCCGCCGCCTGCCCCCATCCGTGCAGGGCGGCCACGCCGTCGTGCACGTCGGCCCCGCTCGATACGACATAAAACACAAACGGAATCCCCAGCTCCCTCGCCTGGTCCGCCGCCTCGGCCAGCCGCACCCCGTCGGCGTGGGTGATCGCCCCCCGCCGCATCGACCCCTGCGCCCGGCAGACGACGACGTTGCGCCCGCCGACCCGCCCGACGTGCCGACATGACGGCGCCGACGATGCCCTTGCCGACCCGCTGGCGCCTCCGTCGTGGTCACCGCGCCGAACGTACACGACCCGACCCACCCGACCATTCTCCCGTCGATGGCCCCCGCCACGACCGACGACGATCTCCTCGATCGCCAAGCTGTCCACTTCCGAATTGATGGAGGAGGCCGCCGCGACGTCCGCGCCAACTGGCCTCCCTGGCGGGGCGCATCGTTCTGCTGGCCGCGGAGCTCGATCGGCGCGAGGGCTGGCAAGAAGAGGGGGCGACCAGCCTCGAGACCTGGCTCTCCGAACGCTGTGCCGTCGTCCCCCGCGACGGCGCGGGCGTGGGCTCACGTGGGCAACCGCCTCTTCGACCTGCCCCAGCTTGCCGACGGGCTCTGTGACGGTGCGGTCAGCTTCGACCAGGTCGCGCGCCGTCGTCGACGTGGCACGCCGCGAGAACGAGGCGGCGCTCGTGGCCCGGGCGTCCGAGTGCTCGGTGCGCCAGCTCGCCGAAGTGGCCAAGGCCACCGCTCCGGTCCCGCCGCGCCCTCCGATCGTCGGCCCGCGAGCACGAGACCCGCTCGGTGCGCTTCAACGACGCCTGTCGCACCATGACCGCCCAGCTCCCTGCTGAGACCTACGCCGAGGTGCGGGCCGGGCTCGAGGCCACCGCACGCAATGTCCCCTCCGACGGCGAGACCCGTTGGGACCAGCGCCTGGCCGACGCCCTCGTCGCGGTCGTGCGCGGCGGAGGGCGGCCACGCGTCGACCTTCTTCTCCCCCACGCCGAGGCTCGGCAGCCGAAGGACCTTCAGGCGACGAGGTCGTCCCGAGTCCCTACCTCGTCGTCGCCCACGTGCCGCTCGCCACGCTCAGCGAGGACAGCGAGCTGCGCCGGTGAGCTCGAGCACCGGGGCCTGATCGACGCCGTGGTCGCCCGGCGCCTGGCCTGTGACGCCACGATGGTGGTGGCCCTCGACGACGACGTGGGCCACACGATGTACGAGGGGCGGGCCCGCCGAGATCCGACCCCAACCCAGCGCCGCGAGCTCTGGCGCCGAGACCGACATTGTCGCTTCCCCGGTTGTAGCGAACGCCACCTTCGTCAATCCCCACCACCTGCGGTGGTGGAAACGCGACCGTGGCAAGACGGACCTCGACAATCTCGCGCTCCTCTGTGAGCACCACCACCATCTGGTCCATTCCAAGGCTTGGCGCTTGGACGGTGACGCCAACGGGGAGCTTCGCTTCGTCGGCCCGAGTGGCCGGGTCATGACCTCGCGCCCGTCGCCGCTGTGGACCCGGGTGAGCGCGCCGCGTCGCGGCGTTTCGAAAGCGCTGAAGAGAGCCCGGCGTCCGCCGGCAGCGGCGGCCCGACTAGCCGGGTGTTGAGCTCGGTGCGGCGCCAGGGCCCGGACCGGCCGCCGGCCTTCTCCCACAAGGCGAGGTGCTCGATCGTCATCGTGCGGTCCGAGGACTTGCACATGTCGTAGACGGTGAGGGCGGCGACCGCACAGGCGGTCATCGCCTCCATCTCGACGCCGGTGCGGTCGACGGTCTCGACCTGGGCCTCGACCTCGACGTAGTCGTCGCCGATAGAGAAGTTGACCCCGATGGAGCCGACCAGGACCGGGTGGCACATCGGGATCAGCTCGGCGGTGCGCTTCGCGGCCTGGATCCCGGCGATCCGGGCCGCCGCCAGCACGTCACCCTTGGTGATGGCGTTGTTGGCCACCTTGGTGGTCGTCTCGGGCAGCATCGAGACCCGGCAGCGGGCCAGGGCCCGGCGGTGAGTGGGCTCTCGAGGCGTGACATCGACCATGCGGGCGCCGCCCAGCGGGTCGAGATTGGCCAGCATGCGGTCGGTCACGGAGCGAGGAGTCTACGACCTGGGGCCGACCTGAACTGCCGCGAACCGTGGTCGAGCGGGTAGACTTGGCAGTCTCAGGTAGTGAGTGCCAGCGAGCGCCGCAGGAGGAATCCATTGCCGACCTACGAATACGCCTGCACGGCGTGCGGGCACCGGCTCGAGGCCGTCCAGAAGTTCTCGGACGACCCGTTGACCGAGTGCCCCGAGTGCAGCGGCGCGCTCCGCAAGGTCTATGGCGCGGTCGGCATCGTGCTCAAGGGCAGCGGCTTCTACAAGACCGACTCACGGGCGGCGGCCGGTGTCGGGAGTGGCAACGGCAACGGGAAGAGCAAGGACAAAGAAAAGGAGTCCTCGAGCTCCTCGACGTCCGACTCGTCCGAGCAAGGAGTCGAAGGACAGCTCGTCCAAGAGCGACAGCAGCAGTGGTAGCGGGAGCGGGAGCGGGAACGGCAGCGGCGGGAGCAAGGACTCCAAGCCGGCGGCCGCGGCCGCCGAGCTGATCAGTTCACTCGCCGCTCAGCTGCATGTCGGCGATCGCCAGCGTCTGACCCGCCGCTGAACCGGGCAGCCACCGCAGGTCGGCGCCGATCGCGGCGATCGACTGCAGCATGCGCTGCAGCGTCGAGGCAACCGTGATCTCGCGGACCGGCTCGGCGAGCGCGCCGCCCCGGATCATCAGACCCTCGGCGCCGACGGAGAAGTCGCCGCTCACCGGATTGACGCCCGAGTGGACGCCGGTGACCGACTGCACGTAGAGGCCGTTGTCCACCGCGGCCAGGATCTGGTCGGCTCCGGTCGCCCGGTGCGAGCACGAGGGCGCGGCAACCGGCGCCGGGCGTGCCGGCGAAGCCGCCCCGGACCGCCGAGCCGGTCGAGGACGTGCCGGCCCGGCGGGCCGAAACGGTGTCGTAGACGAACATGCGGAGCACGCCGTCGGAGATGAGGACGTTGCGCCGGCAGGCCAGACCCTCGCCGTCGTGCGACGCCGCGCCGAAGGCGCGGGCGTCGGTCGGGTCGTCGACGAGCGTGACGGCGGCGCGGCCACCGACTCGCCGATGCGGCCGGCGAAGAACGAGCGTCCCTTGACGACGGCCTCGCCCGACAGCGCGGACGCGACGATGCGCGAGCAGCGTCGAGGTGACGCGGGGGTCGAACACGACGGTGCATCGAGCCGACTGTGCCTTCTGCGACCCGAGCATGCGCGTGGCACGGAGGACGGCGTCGTCCATCGCCTCGTCGGGGACGAGCTCGCCCGGGCCGCGTCCGACGCTGAAGCCGGCGCCGGTCTGCGTGTCGGACCTTCGCCGGCGATGGCGTCGACGGAGAGGAAGGACGTCGTGCGCCTCCGGTACGACGAGATGCCGGTGGTCGAGGCGAGTGCCACTTCGGTCCGGCTGTCCGAGTAGTCGGCCGAGGAGACCTGGCGGACCCGCGGGTCGGCGGCGCGGGTGGCGCGCTCGAGCTCGACGGCCAGCGCGACCTTCTTCTCCATCGGCGTGGAGGCGACGCCGTCGTCCCAGAGGTCGAGCTCGATGGCGGCGACGCCGTCGGGCTCGGCAAAGACGACGTCGGGGTCGGGGGTGGCGAAGCGGGCGTTGTCGCGGGCGTCGGCCAGCGTGGCGGCGATGACGTCGGGGTCGAGCGAGCCAGCCCAGGCGAAGCCGACCCGGCTGCCGCCGGTCCGGCGTCGGGCCGTCGCCGTCGAGGAGGACGCGGATGCCGACGCCCGACGAGTCGGCCGAGGTGAGGGACTCGACCTCGCCCTCGTAGGCGCGGACCTCGGTGTCGGTGCCCCGGGCGACGTAGACCTCGAGGCCTTCGCCGCTGTTCGGCCTGGTCGACGACGCGAGGTCGGCGAGGCGCCATGAGGTCGGTGCCGGCGGCGTCGCGTCACGACGTCCCCCCGAGCGTGACGCCGGTGATGCGCAGCGTCGCCTGGCCGCAGCCGACCGGGACGCTCTGGCCGTCCTTGCCGCAGGTGCCCGGCGTCATGTCGAAGTCGGTGGCGACGGCGTCGATGCGGCGCAGGACCTCGGGGCCGTTGCCGATGAGGTTGGCGTCACGGAGCGGCTCGGTGATGCGCCCGTTCTCGATCAGATAGGCCTCGGTGGTGCCGAAGACGAAGTCGCCCGTCGCCGTGTTGACCTGGCCGCCGCCGAGCTTCTTGACGTAGACGCCCGTGGGGGTCTGGGCGATGATCTCGTCGGGGTCCTCGGTCGCCGGCGAGCAGGTACGTGTTGGTCATCCGGACCATCGGCAGGTGCTGATAGCTCTGACGGCGGCCGTTGCCCGACGATTTGCGGCCTTCCTTGCGGGCCCGCAGCCAGTCCCACATGTAGTCGGTGAGGACGCCGTTCTCGATGAGCACGTTGCGGCCGGGCGGGTTGCCCTCGTCGTCGACGGCGAAGTTGCCCCACTCGCCGAGGACGGTGCCGTCGTCGACGAGCGTGACGAGGGGGCTGGCGACGAGCTCGCCGACCCGGCCGCGGTAGACGGACGCGTCCTTGACGATGTGGTCGGCTTCGAGGCCGTGGCCGCACGCCTCGTGGAAGAGGATGCCGCCGCTGCCGCCGGCGAGGACGATGGGGACCTCGCCCGAGGGCGCCGGGCGGGCGGAGAGCTTGGTGAGGGCGCGGGCGGCGGCCGTGCGGGCGATGTCCTCGACGCGCTGGCGCTCGAAGATCTCGAAGCCCTCGGTGCGGGCGAGCGACTCGTAGCCGGTCTGCATGCCGGTGTCGCCGTTGGCGACGCACTGAGACGTTGAAGCGGGTGCGGATCTGGTCGTCCGTGGCGAAGAGGCCGTCGGAGTTGGCGATGAGGACGCGGCGGCGGCTGTCGCCGATGCCGACCTGGACCTGGGTGATGGCGTCGCCGGCGGCTCGGGCGGCGTCGTCGGCCCGGGTGAGGAGCTCGAGCTTGCGGGCCTTGTCGACGTCGCCGGGAAGGGTGCGCTCGCCGCGGTCGTGACCGGCGAGCGGGCCGAGCGCGACGGTGCGGGTGCCTCCGCCGCCCTCGCGGGCGACGGCGGCGGCGGCGCGGGCGGCGGCGAGCAGGCCGGGCTCGGTGAGGTCGGCGGTGTGGGCGAAACCCGTGGTCTCGCCGTCGACCACGCGGATGCCGGCGCCGCGGTAACGGCCGGAGGAGAGCTCCTCGATGCGGCGGTCATCGAGGATGGCGCCGGACGTGACGGCGTCCTCGGCGAAGACCTCGGCCATGTCGCCGCCGGCTGCAGCGCGGTGGAGAGGACGCGTTCGAGCACGTCAGGGTCGATGAGGGCGGTGTCGGTCACGGCGGTATCGTAATCGTCGTGCCCGAACGCTCATCCGACGCCGCCACCGCGACCGCCGCGGGACACGGGCCGCATGCCGGGCTGAGCGCCCAGCTCGAGCTGATCGTCGCCGACAGGACACCGCCGAGGCATTTCCGCTCAGGCGACGTCCCGGTCCTGGCGACGCCCCGCCTGCTCGCGCTGTGCGAGGAGGCGACGTGCCGGGCGACGGACGGGCACCTCGCGGACTCGCAGGCGAGCGTGGCGACGCGGGTCCAGTTCGACCACCTGGCGCCCGTCGCCGTGGGGTCGGTCGTGCTGGCCGAGGCGACGCTGGTCAAGGTCGAGGGCCGCCGCCTGATCTTCACGGTCTCGGCGGCCCGCCTGGAGGGCGACGGGGGCGGACTCGTCGGCGCGGGCCGTGTGACGCGGGTGGTGCTGGACCGCGGCACGTTCCTGGCCAAGGCGGGCGCGACGGGCAAGTCCTGACGACCTCGTCTACGAGGTCGGTGCGGGGGACGGGGCCGCTGGCGGGGGCGGGGCCGGTCGTGGCGGCGTTCGTGACGTTCGGGCTGTTCTGGGGCAGCTGGGCGGTGATGCTCTTCGACATCCAGCACGCGTACTCGCTGTCCGACGCCGAGCTGGGTGTGGTGCTGGCCGTCGCCATCGCGGTGGCGGGCGCGTCGAGCGCGGTGATGGCGCACCTGGCCGACCGGGTCGGGGCCCGGCGCATGCTGTGGGTGGCGCTGTTCGCCTGGTCGGTGCTGCTGTGCGGCTTGGCGCTGACCCGTGAGCGGTGGGCCTTCGTGGTGGTGCTCGTGTTGACCGAGGTTGCGGGCGGCAGCATCGACACGGCGATGAACGCCGAGGCGTCGCACCGGCTCGTCGAACCATCCGTCGATGCTCGTGCGGCTGCACGCGCTCTTCAACACGGGGGCGCTGGTGGGGGCGGCGACGGCCGCGCTCGTCATCCACGCCGGCGTGTCGTGGCGCTGGATGTGGCCGGCGATCGCCGTCGTCGGTCTGGCGGTCGGCGCTGTGGGCCGCCGCCACCGATCCCGGCGCATACGGGGCGGCGGCCAGGGAAGTGGATGGGGAGGGAGTCGCGAGACGGTCGGCGCACCCGGTGCGGCGGTTGCGACGGGACGGGTTGGTGGTCTTGCTGTTCGTGTTCGCCCTGGCGGAGGTGACCGAGGGCGGCGTCGACACGTGGGGCGTCCTGTTCTTGCGGAACCACTTGGCGACGGGCGTCTTGTTGGGGGCGGGGGCGTACGTGGTCGGGCAGGCGGTGGCGGCGACGACCCGGGGGGCGGGGGGGCCGTTGCTGGGACGGCTGTCGAGCCGGGCGGCGTTGGTGGTGGGTGGGTGCGTGGCGGGCGGGGGGATCTTGTTGGAGTCGGTGGCGCCGGCGGCGGGGGTGGCCGCGGTGGGGCTGGCGCTGGGCGCGGGCGGGGCGTCGTTGTTCTGGCCCCTGATCATGAGCACGGTGAGCCGGCGGGCGACGCAGGTCGTGAGCGCGGTGGGGACGTTCACGGCGGCGGGCTACGTGGGCTGGGTGGCGGGGGCGCCGATCGTGGGATGGGTGTCCGAGGCGTGGGGGCCGGCCCGGGGACTGCAGGTCCTGGCGGTGGCCGCCTTTCGGTGGTGCGCGGTGCTGAGCACGCGTGGCTGAGCGGGCGACGGTGGTGGCGGACGCGGGCGGCGGCGGGGCGTCGTGCGACGCGCAGGGGGACGGGGGCAGCGGGTAGCCTGAGGCCCTCCCGTCATGATCTTGCAAAGTATCGAGACGCCCGCCGACGTCAAGGCCCTGACCAGCGAAGAGCTGGTCCAACTGTGCGAGGAGATCCGGGCTTTCATCGTCGAGACGGTGACCACGACGGGCGGCCACCTGGGGTCGAACCTGGGCGCGGTCGAGCTGACGCTGGCGCTGCACCGGGTGTTCGACTCGCCCCGTGACGTCCTGCTCTGGGACACCGGGCACCAGGCCTACGTGCACAAGCTGCTGACCGGGCGGCGCTACGGGTTCAAGAACCTGCGCCAGGCGGGCGGGATGTCGCGGGTATCCGAACCGGGCGGAGTCGGAGCACGACTGGATCGAGAATTCAGCCATGCGTCGACGGCGCTGTCGTACGCGCACGGGATCGCCTCCGGGTTCGCGCTGCGGGGCGTCGAGGGCGAGCGACGGGTCGTCGCGGTCGTGGGTGACGGGGCGCTGACCGGTGGGATGGCCTACGAGGCGCTGAACAACCTCGGCCACTCGCGGCGCCGGGTCGTGATCGTGCTTGAACGACAACGGACGGTCGTACGCGCCGACGGTGTCGCAGCTGTCGCAGTCGTTGACCGCGCTGCGGTTGAACCCGACGTACACCGCGGCCCGTGAGCGTTGGCGGCTGCGGCTGCGGGAGCTGCCGGGGTTCGGTGAGCTGGCGTACTCGAGCGTGCGGGCGCTGGACAGCGCCGTGCGGGAGATGGTGACGCCGCACACCTTCTTCGAGGCGCTCGGGGTGCGGTACGCGGGGCCGATCGACGGGCACGACATCGAGCACATGGAGCAGGCGTTCGCCCACGCCGCCGAGTGGGACGGGCCGATCGTCGTCCACGTGCTGACGCAGAAGGGCCGGGGGTACGCGCCGGCGGAGGAGGACGAGGTGCAGCGGCTGCACGACTTCAAGGTGCCGACGTCGGCCGGCGGGCCGGTGCTGGCGCCGGTGCGGCGGGTGGCGGGTGTCGGTGGGTCCGAGAACACGGTCGGTTCGTCGGCCGGGATCGCCGTCGGCGGGTCGGGCAGTACGGACGGCGGTGGGTTGTCGTCGTTGTCGTCGACCGGAGTCCGGTCGCTCCGAGACCGAGATCGAGGTCGACGGGTCGCCGCAGCGGGCGGCGACGTACGGGGATGCCTTCTCGCGGGCGCTGCTGGCGGTGGCCGAAGAGGACCCGCGGATCGTGGCGCTGACCGCGGCGATGCCGGGGCCGACCGGGTTGCTCCCGTTCCAGGCCCGCTTCCCCGACCGCTTCTACGACGTCGGGATCGCCGAGCAGCACGAGGTGACGGCGGCCGCCGGGATGGCCATGGCCGGGCTGCGCCCAGTGGTGGCCGTGTACTCGACGTTCCTCAGCCGGGCCTTCGACCAGGCGAACCTGGACGTGGGGCTGCACGGGTGCCCGGTGGTCTTCGTGCTGGACCGGGCCGGGATCACGGGCGACGACGGGCCGAGCCACCACGGGATCCTCGACATGGCGCTTGGCGCTGTCGATCCCCGGCATGACGGTGTTCGCCCCCTCCGCGGCGGAGGAGGTCGAGCCGATGCTGCGGACGGCCTTGTCGCTTGTCGGGGCCGTCGACCATCCGCTTCCCCAAGACGGCGCCGCGTCACGTGGCGCCGGACGACGTGGGCGAGGGGCTGTCGGCCCGCCGACTGCGGCGCGGTGACGGATCGGTGTGCCTGCTCGGCGTCGGCAAGATGGTCGGCCCGTGCCTCGGCTGCGGCGGACGAGCTGGCCGGCGAGGGGGTCGAGGCGACGGTGTGGGACGCGCGGGTGATCTCGCCGCCCGACGTGGCGATGTTGGCCGACGCCGCCCGCCATCAGCTGGTGGTGACCGCGGAGGACGGGGTGCGCCACGGCGGGGCGGGTGCGTTCCTCGTCGACGCGATGGCGGCGCAGGTGGACTCGGAGGGCGTTGTCCATGCCGGCGATCCGGGTGCTCGGGGATCCCCCGGCAGTACCTGGCGCAGGGCAAGGCGGACGACATCCTGGCCAGCTTGGGTCTGGACGGCGCCGGCATCGCCGAGAGCGTGCGACGGGTCAAGCTCGAGGTGCCGGCGGCAGAACCGCCGCACTGACCTCGTCTACGAGGTCGTTACGTCGGGTCGAGTCGCCTCAGCGGGTCGACCGGACCGGGCTTGGTCCGAGATCGGCGGGGGCCGCCGCGAGATCACGCAGGCTGACCCGCTGTCCTGAGCGGAGCACCGCCCGGCGGTAGATGCCCGCGGCGAACCACGCCATGAGCGGCGGTGCCGCCAATGGCGAGCACGACGGAGATCAGGAACTGCCACCAGGCCACCTGGTCCAGGCCGACGAGCACGGGCATGGCGAAGGGCGCGGTCGGCGGCAGGTAGGCCAGCACCTTGAAGAGAAGTGCTCGGGTTGCCCGAGCTCGCCACGGTGATGGAGTAGACGTAGGCGATGATGATGGGCAGGCTCAGCGGGAGCGCGAGCGTCTGGACCTGGTCCTGGCGCTCGGCGGTCGAGCCGGCGGCGGCGTAGAGCCAGCAGTAGAAGGCGTAGCCGAGCACCAGCCAGACGAGGTCGCTCAGCAGCAGCAGACCGCCGCGTTCCGTGGAGCAGGTCGGAGCCGACGGCCTTGCTCACGACGAACGCGAAGCCGACGATGAGGGTGGCTTGGCCCATGGCGACGAGGCCGATGCCGAGCACCTTGCCGCCGAGCAACTGGATCGGCCGAACGGCGGCCAACAGCACCTCGACGACACGGCTGGCCTTCTCCTGCATGACGCCCATGAGGATCCAGGTGTTGTACTGGGTCAGCATCAGGAAGATCAGGATGACGCCGATCACCGACGTTCCCTTGTTGGCGCTCTTGGCGTTGTGTTGGTGCTGCAGGCTCTCGACAGGAACCGGCGCGGGCCTTGGCCACCTGTTCGATCTGGGAGCCGGTGAGACCGGCCTGCTGGTAGGCGTGCAGGACCCCGAGCTCCGGCGCGAGGACCTGGACCAGCGTGGCCGTGTCCGAGGTGCTGTTGGACGAGATGGGCTGGTTGACGAGGATCTTGTCGCCGTTGACGATCGCGACGTCGAGCTTGCCGTACGCGGAGCGCCGCTTCGGCCGACTCCTCGGTTGGTTCCGACACGACGTGCACCGGGATCTTGCCTGCTTGCCGCTGTACTTGATCACCTGGTCGAGCGCGGCATTTGGAGCGCCGACGACGCCGACCTGCTGTGGGGGCGTGGTGTTGCTGCTGTGGATCTTCGGGATGACGATGGCGGCTCCGACGGCGAGAAGGATGATGATCGTTCCGACCCGGAAGATGCGGCCTCGGACGCGCTCGAGGATCTCGCGCCGCGCGACGAGGCCGACGCCGCCGAGTTTGGCCCCGACGGCGAAGCCGCGACGGGACGGTGTGGCGCTCGTGGGTTGGCGGCCACGTGCTCAGGGGACTCGACGGCGAGTCGGCGCTTGTCGTCGTCGTTGCCGGACCAGGACGCGCAGTCCGATGGCGACCGCGACGATGACCGGGATGAAGACGAACCTCACCGTCACCGCCTCCCGGAACACCTCGGAGAGCCGGCGACGCTCGAAGGTGAACTCGGTGACGCGTCCTGCGGCCATGGCGGCCTCGCAGCACGACGTCGCTGTCGACGTCGTCGTCGAGCACGAGCCGGACCGCGCCGGCGGCGACTTCCGATACCGAGACGCCCTGGAGGCCACGCGCCCAATCCGCCATCCGTTCGCCTTCGACCCGCACGACCAGGCGGCGAGCGCCGCTGCTGGCCAGGTCGTCCACCGTTCCAGACACGACGAGGCGGCCGTGGTCGATGATCGTCACTTGCTCGCACAGGTCTTCGACCAGGTCGAGCTGGTGGCTCGAGAAGAGGACGCAACAGCCGGCGCGTGCCTGATCCACCAGACACGTGCCCGATGGCGTCGATACCGGTGGGGTCGAGCCCGGAGAGAGGTTCGTCGAGCACCAGCAGCTCGGGCTCGTGGACGAGGGCCGCAGCCAGCTGGACGCGCTGCTGGTTCCCATGTGAGAGGGATTCGACCTTGCTCGTCGCCCGGTCGGCGATTTCGAGACGCTCGAGCCATGTCTGCGTGGCCGATGCCGCATCGTGGGGGCTCAGGCCGTGCAGTCGGCCGAGATACTCGACCTGCTCGCCGACAAGCATCCCTGGATACAGGCCTCGCTCCTCGGGCATGTAGCCGAAGCGCCGCCATTGGCCGCGTCCGACCGGTGTCCCGTTCCACCTGACGACGCCGGCGTCGAGATCGGTCAGGCCGAAGATGGCGCGCATGGTGGTCGTCTTGCCGGCGCCGTTGGGCCCGAGGAAGCCCACGACCTGACCGCTCGGCACGGTGAAGGTCAGATCGTCGAGCGCGACCAGTGATCCCGAAGGTCCGCCGCAAACCTTCGATCTCCAGCAGGCCTCCCACCGGGTTCAGGCTAGGCGGGAGCGATCGCGCTGGCGGTGGTTGCCCCTACGGAAGGTTGGCGCCGTGCTCGCGCACGAAATCGTTGACGGTGTAATAGGCATCGATGGACTCGCCGGCGTCGCCCCAAAACCCCTCTTGGATGTCGTGCGCCATCTGGCCCTTCTCGACGAAGTGGTTGTTGACGTCGGTGATCTCCAGTTCGCCTCGTCCCGAAGGCTCGAGGTCGCCGATGATGTCGAACACGCCGGCCTCGTAGCAGTAGATGCCAGTGACGCAGTACCGAGAGGCCGGGTTCTCGGGCTTCTCCTCGATGTGCACGACACGCCCGTCGTCGCCGAAGACCGGAACGCCGAGATGACGTAGGTGCTCGGGCTCGCTCACCGGGGAGAGCAGGATGCGGGCCCCGACAGGGTTCGCTCGGAAGGCGTCGACCATGGGCCTGATGGAGCGCTCGACGATGTTGTCCGCGAGCATGACCAGCACCGGGCCGCCTTCGGCGAAGTGCGCCGCCAGGCCCAGTGCTTCGGCGATCCCACCGGCCTTCTCTTGGTAGCCGTAAGACAGCTGATCGATGCCGTATTCGTGGCCGTTGCCCAGGAGACGGAGGAACTCACCCGCATGGGTGCCTCCGGTCACCAGCATGATCTCGTCGATGCCGCTCTGGACGACCGCCTCGATCGCCCAGGCGATCATGGGGCGGTCGTAGATCGGCAACAGGTGCTTGTTGGTGATGCGGGTCAACGGGTACAGGCGCGAGCCCGTGCCTCCCGCCAGGATGACGCCCTTCATCGCGTCGCCTCCGCCTGGTCGATCGAATGCATGGGGTTCTGTCTAGTCGAACGTCAGGACGCCGCGCGCTACCCGTCCGGCGTGCATCTCGTCGACGACATCGCCGAAGCGCTCGAGCGGACGGGTGAGCGAAACCAGCTCGTCCAACATCAGCTGCCCGGACTTGTAGAGGTCGACCATCAAGGGAATGTCATGGTGCGGGCGGGACGAGCCGTAGCGACAACCGAGCAGCCCGCGGTCGACGTAGGCGAGAGCGTTGACGTCGACCGCCACCTCGGTTCCGCGCGGCGGAATGCCGATGGCAACGGCGTTCCCGGCCCAGTCGAGACAGTCGAGCGCGCTCCGGAGCACGGCCGGATGCCCGACGCAGTCGAAGGCCCACGTCACGCCGCCAAGCGGGAAGAGCGCGCCGGCGGCCGATTCGCGGTTGGCCGGGACCAGCTCGCGGACGGCGGCTGCCGCATCGCCGGCACTGGCGTCGACGAAGTGGGTGGCCCCGAACTGGCGGCCCAGCTCCTCTTTGGCGGCCACCGTGTCGACGGCCACGATGCGGGTGGCGCCCGCGATACGCAGACCCTGGATCACGTTCAGCCCCACGCCGCCGACGCCGAAGACGGCCGCCGTGTCACCCGGCCGCGCCTTGGCCCGGTTCAAGACCGCACCGACGCCGGTCAGGACACCACATCCGATGAGACACGCAGACGACAGCGGAACGTCCTTCGGAATGCGCACGGCTTGGACCTCGCTCACGATCGTCACCTCGGAGAAGACCGAAGCGGCGGCGAAGTTCGATGCCGGCTCGCCCTTAAAGGTGAACGGCGTCGAGATGTTGCCGAGCGAGCTCTTGCACCACGTCGGGTGGCCAGTCCCGCAGGCGCGGCATGCGCCGCAGCTGGCCAGGGTCGCGATCACGACGTGGTCGCCCGGCTTGACCGACCGCACGGCGTCGCCCACCGCTTCGACGATGCCCGCGCCCTCGTGGCCGAGCACGGCCGGCGCCGGGAACGGGATGGTGCCGTCGATGACCGAGAGATCCGAATGACACACGCCGGCCGCCTGCATCCGCACCTGTACCTCATTCGGTCCCGGCCCACGTACCTCGAGATCGTCGGTGACCTCGACTCCTTCTCCCGTGTAGACGATGCCTCGCACTTACTCGCTCCTCTCAATGGTCACCACGCGATCCGCTCCGGACGCATGGCGATCGCGCAGCTCTCGTTTCAATACCTTCCCGCTGGCGTTGACCGGCAGGGCGTCGACCAGCACGATGCCGCGGGGCACTTTGTAGTTGGCCATGGCTGTCGCGGGACCAACTGAGGATCGAACGACCCAGCTCGTCGGCCTCGTGTCGAATCGCCGGGCAGGGCTCCGCCCACCGGCACGATGTACGCACACCCGACTTCGCCCATCCGTTCGTCGGGCACTCCGACCACGGCGACCTGCGCCACGGCCTCGTGACCACGGAGAATCGCCTCGATCTCGGCCGGATAGGCGTTGAAGCCGCCCACCACGTACATGTCTTTCACCCGGTCGGTGATCGTCACGTTGCCGTGCGCATCCATCACGCCGATGTCCCCGGTGTGCAGCCATCCGTCGGTGTCGATCGCCTCTGCGGTCGCCTCCGGGTTGCCCCAGTACCCGGACATGACCGTGTAGCCACGGACGACGATCTCGCCCGGTTCGCCGGCTGGAACCTCCTTGCCATCCGCGACGACGCGCACCTCCAGTCCGGGAATGGCTCGTCCCGACGTGTGGGCAACGATTTCCGGCGGGTCGCTGCGCCGGCACATCGTCACGGTCCCACATGACTCGGTGAGGCCGTAGGCGGTGAGCACGGTCGTGAAACCGAGATCGTCTCCCATCGCGCGTACGAGCTCGACGGGAACGACGGCAGCACCAGTCACGCCAAGGCGCAGAGAAGACAGATCGTGTTTGCCCCGGTCGGAATCGCCCAGCAACGTCTGGTAGAGGGTTGGTGGTCCCGGCAGCACACTGATGCGTTCTTCCTCGATGCGACGCAGCACCGCACCGGCATCGAACACGGGCTCCGGGACCACGGTGGCTCCAGCCATCAGACACGCAAGGAACCCTGCCTTATAGCCGAACGTATGGAAGAACGGGTTCACGATGAGGTAGCGATCACCGGCCCCCAGGCCGACGATCGAGGCCCACGTGCCGAACGTCCGAAGCGACTGCGCATGCGTCGTCACTGCGCCCTTGGGGTGCCCTGTCGTGCCGGATGTGAAGATCAGGTCCGAGACGTCGGTCGGGCTGCAGCGCAGCAGCACGGGCATTCGTTGTCTGCGGATCGACGCGCTCGCCGGCGGCGAGGAAATCGGCAAGCGAGACGATCGGCGCCGATGTCTGCCGCTCGCCGTTACCGTCTTCACCTTCATCTCTGAGCAAAACGACCTGCGTCAACTGACCAACGTCCTCGTCGCCCAACATGGCGGGGTAGTCGAACCCCAGAAATCCACGGACCGTGACCAACAACCTTGCGCCGGAATTGCGCAGGATGTAGGCGGCCTCTCCACCTTTGAACCTTGTATTGAGCGGAACGATGACGCCCCCTGAACGAAGAACGCCCAACGCCGCGAGCATCCATTCCGCACAGTTCGGGCCCCAAATGCCAACCCGGTCTCCCACGGCAAGCCCCGCTGCAACGAATCCACGGGCGTAGCGATCCACTTCGGGAGCGAGCTGTTCGTAGGTCAGCCGGAGGTCGCCGTCGACCAGCGCTTCGGTGGACGCGTGCCGTGTCGCAGCGTCCTCGACGAGACGCGGCACCGTCTGCCAGATGAGGTCGGCCCTCGGGTCCTCCGCTTCGGCAGGTGCTCCGCCGATCCCGTCACTCACGGGTGCTGGCTACTCACGGAAATGACCTCTCCGGACAAGTAGGAGGAGTAATCGCTGGCGAGGAAGACGATCACATTGGCCACCTCCCATGTCTCCGCTCCCCGACCAAACAGTTCGCGGCGCCGCAGCACCGCGAGATCCTCGTCAGGGATCGCTCGGTTCAGGAAGGGATGCTCGGCCAGGCTCGGCGACACGGCATTGACTCTGACGCCCGCAGGCGCTGCTTCGGCAGCGGCACACCTTGTGAGCGCCATCACGCCGGCCTTGGCGGCCGCGTAGTGGGCTTGACCGGGCTGCGCCCGCCACCCGAGGACGGAGGCGTTGTTCACGATCACGCCGCTCTTCGCCGGGAGCATCCTGCGCAATGCGGCCCGGGTGCACCGGAACGTCCCGGTCAGCGTGATGTCCAACACAGTCGCCCACTGCTCGTCTGTCATATCGGTGAGCGCCACCGTCCCGCCGAGACCTGCGTTGTGCACCGCGACGTCGACCCGGCCGTAGCGTTCGACAGCACCGTTGAAGAGGGCGTCGACCTGCGCCTCGTCCCGAACGTCGCATACCAGTGAGTGAACTCGTTGTGCGTCGTCGATGTCGCTGGCGAGCTGTGCCGCCGTTTCAGCAAGACGCCGATCGTGCGCGTCGGACAGGATTACCGTCGCACCTTCCTCGAGGCATCGGCGGGCTGTAGCCGAGCCAATGCCGGTCCCGGCGGCCGCAGTGACGACGACGATCTTTCCCTCCAGGAGCCCATGTCCTGTCGGAGGTGGAGGCGGCAGAGGTGGCTCGAACGACGCACCAAGGCTCGTGCTGCTCACAGGGCTCCCTTCGGTTCGGGCGGGAGTCCCAACACCCGCTCACCGATGATGTTGCGCTGAACTTCGTTCGATCCTCCGTAGATGGTCTCCGAACGGGCGAAGAGAAAGGATCGCTGGAGTTCCCCGAGTCCATATCCCGCGTTTTCGGGAGATGCAACACCGTCCAAGACCGTCGACCCCATCCCCACGAGGTCCATCGCCAGCTCCCCCAGTCGGCGGTGCCAGGTTCCCCAATACAGTTTGGCGATTGAGGCCTCGGGCGGGGCAACCGGCCCGTCGATACCCGCCAGCGACCTCAAGCGTGTTGTAGCGCATGATGCCCAGTTCGATGTGGGCCTGTGCCAGACGTTGTCGTACGACGGGATCTCGCGTCCGACCGTTCTCTTGAGCCAAGTTGACAAGCCGATCGAGCTCGCGCCGGAAGGAGAGTTGGTGGCCGAGCAGGGCTACGCCGCGTTCGAACGCCAATGTGGCGAGGGCAACGCGCCAGCCGTCGCCCACTCCACCCACAACATTGGAGGCATCGGTGCGCGCACCATCGAAAAACACTTCGTTGAACTCGCTCGTTCTCGTGAGCTGCGTGATAGGCCGCACCTCGACTCCTGGCTGGTCCATCGGCACCAGGAGATAGGAAAGGCCTTTGTGTCGGGATGAGTCGGGGTCGGTGCGGCACACCACGAAGCACCAGTCGGCCTGGTGGGCAAGCGACGTCCAGACCTTTTGCCCCGTAACCACCCACTGGTCGCCGTCCCGGACTGCCCGCGTCTTGACGTTCGCCAGGTCACTTCCGGCGTCGGGCTCTGAATATCCCTGGCACCACAGTTCGTCGCCCTCTCGAATGGGCGGTAAGAACCGCGCCTGCTGCTCGGGTGTCCCGTAGTGAATCAGGGTGGGGCCGAGAAGTCCCTCGCCCATCACGGCCACGCGTCCCGGGGCGGCGGCTCGTGCGTACTCTTCGTTGAAGATGACCTGTTGGGTCATCGTTGCGCCGCGCCCGCCGTATGCTCGACCGGCCAGCCGAGGCAGGTCCACCCGCCGTCGGCCAGGAGTTTTTCCCACCGACGACGGACCTCGAAGCCGAATGTCTCGTCGCCCGAGCCGCCCCGGCCCCCGAGCTCGGCGAACTCTCCTACGACGTTCTCGTCTAGGAACTGCCGTACCTGGGCGCGGAATGCCACGTCGTCCGGGCCGTCGCGCAGATCCACGCCCCGGGAGCGTAGCCAAGCCTGTACCCCAGATCTGACGGGGCGTCAGATTTGCGAAGAGCGGCTCCGCTGCCCGCCCGCTCACCCTGAGATACTCATGGCGCGGGCCGAGATCACGAAGTGAGGGTCACCATGCCGTACTCCCAGGGCCGAGTCGTACACGACGCCGACGCTCACATCATGGAGACGCCGACCTGGTTGCGGGACCACGCGGAAGCCGCCTTCAGGGACCGGCTTCCGGTGCTCCGCTATCCGGGTGGGAACGAGCTCCGTCAGACCGGCGATCCGTCCGAGCAGCAGCGGGACCTCGAGGCGGCGTTCGAGCGGCTCCGGGCACGACACGGGTCGGCCGAATACCGAGCCGACGAGGAAGTCGAAATCATGGCCCGCAAGAACTTCGCCGCGACGGGTTCGTTCATTCCCGAGGATCGGCCCAGAGCGCTCGATCTCCTCGGATTCTCGAGTCAGCTCGTCTTCAATACGTTCCACAACGGTCGGCTCCACGACCTCGAGCATTCCGGCGACGATGACCTCGTCTACGCGGCCGCCCGAGCCCACAACCGAGGCATGCTCGAGTTCTGCTCGGTCGACCGCCGACTCCTCCCCTCCCTCTATGTCCCGCTCTGCGATCCCGAGAAGGCGCGGGTTGCAGCCAAGGACGCGCTCGAGCAAGGTGCGGCGGCGCTGCTGGTCGCTTCGGGTTGTCCGCCCCACTACTCACCGAGTCACACGGACCTCTACCCGGTGTGGGCACAAGCCGAGGAGGCGCACATCCCCGTGGTCTTCCATGTGGGTGGCACGGGTGACTTGATCGACAAGAACTACTTCGTCAACGGAAAGCCGATTCCTCCCGATTTTCATGGCGGTGAGGAAAACTTCCGGTCGGTCGACTACATGGGTATCCCGGTGCCACCGGCCCAGACCCTCGCGACAATGATCTTCGACGGCGTGCTCGAGAGGTTCCCGGACCTTCACGTCGGCATCATCGAACAGGGCGCCATCTGGGTTCCCTCGTGGCTCCGGCAGATGGAGTCGGCATTCGAGGCGTTTCGGCGTCACGAAGAACGTCTCCAAGCACTATCGCTCTCACCGTCCGAGTACGTGCACCGCCAGGTCCGCTTCACCCCATATCCCACCGAGGACGTCGGTTGGATCGTCGACCAGGCAGGTGCTGATCTCGTGCTCTTCTCGTCGGACTATCCGCACGTCGAAGGCGGGCGAAAGCCGCTCGAGCGCTTTGAAGAATCGCTGGGCGACCGGAGCGAAGAGGTGCGGCGCCAGTTCTACACCGACAACTTCCTCTTCCTGATGGGCAGTGCCGGCCTGGCGTTGGCGGCCTGAGCCATGGCCGATTCCGACAGAATCAGCGGTCTGGTCGAGCCAGGATTCGAAGCCGTCCTGGATGCCTTCGCCAGCAACTTCGAACAGGGCCGTGAAGTGGGCGCTGCCTTTTGCGCGCACGTCGAGGGCCGCAAAGTCGTCGACCTCTACGGGGGCTCGTTCGACGCGGCGGGCAACCAACCTTACGGACCCGAGGCGCTCCAGCTCGTGTTCTCGACGACGAAGGGTGCCACGGCCATCTGCGCCAATTTGCTGGCACAGCGCGGTCTCCTCGACATGGATGCGCCGGTAAGCACGTACTGGCCGGAGTTCGACCAAGCCGGCAAAGGATCGATGCCGGTGCGATACCTGCTCTCCCACCAAGCGGGGGTGCCGGCGATCGACCGACGGCTCTCCCCGGAAGATCTCCAGGCGTGGACGCCGGTCACCGAGGCCTTAGCCGAACAGACACCTTTTTGGGAGCCGGGCACGGCACACGGGTACCACGCGCTGTCCTACGGCTACCTCGTCGGCGAAGTAGTACGCCGGATCACGAACCGTTCACTCGGGACGTTCTTCGCTGAGGACGTGGCCGCGCCACTCGGCCTCGAGTTCTTCATCGGACTGCCCGAAGAATACGAAGACCGCGTTTCGCCCATCGTCGGGGCGAACTTCGACGGTGGACTGACCAACGACAGCGACCCGGACGGTGCGCCGTCGGGTTTCGCTTCCACCCTCGTCGCCCGGGCACTCAACCTTGGGGGCGCCATCCGGGACCGGGATTGGATGAACCAGCGGTCGTGGCACGCCGCAGAAATGCCGGCGGGCAACGGGATCACCAACGCCACCTCGCTGTCGCGGCTGTACGCCGCGGTCATCGGCACGGTCGAAGGCGGCCCCTCCGAGCCCCTGCTGACTCCCGCTCAGGTCGAACAGGCTCGCACCCCACTCACGTCGGGGGCGGATCAGGTCTTCGCCTCGGTGGGATTCACGCTGGAACAGAAGATCGGCCTCGGGTTCTGGCGGTCGAGCCCCGTGACCCTCTTCGGCGGGGAGGGCTCCTTCGGCCACGGGGGGGCCGGAGGTTCCTACGGATTCGCCGATCCTGAACACGGGCTCGCCGTCGGGTACGTCATGAACAAGATGGCCATGGAGGAATTCACTGGCGACGCCCGCAGCCACGGCCTGATCCGCGCCCTCTACGAAGCGGTCGGAGCTACGGCGAAATACTTCTGACCTGCAGATGTTGTAGCAGTTGGAAGAGAGGCACTGATGTTCACACGCAAGACGGACCGCGGAAGTCAGGACCGAATACGAGGTCACCAAGACCGACGAAGAGTGGCGGCACGAGCTCTCCCCGATCGCTATGCCGTGCTGCGCCGGGCCGGCACCGAGCCAGCGTGGTCAGGAGAGCTGCTGCACGTCGACGGCGAAGGAGTGTTCCACTGCGCCGGCTGCGGCGCCGAGCTGTTCGACACCGATGCCAAGTTCGAGTCGGGTACAGGCTGGCCGAGCTTCGACCGGGCCACCGCGAAGGGGACGATCGTCGAACGGACGCGATCGCAGCCTGTGGATGACCCGCACCGAGATCCTGTGCGCCCGGTGCGGTGGGCACCTCGGGCACGTCTTCCCCGACGGCCCCACCGACACCGGACTCCGCTATTGCGTCAACTCCTTGTCGCTGACTTACGAGCAGGAGGGCTCGGCCAAGGACTGAACGTCTTCGGCCAGGCGGGCGGCTACAGCGCCGTAGAGCGACTCGAAACGTGCCGCCTCGGCGCCCAGGCCGAGTCGGCGCAGCAGTGAGCCACCGAGGGCGAGCGCGCCACAGATGTCGGCGACCTCGTCCCTCAAGAAGTCGATCGATGGCGGCGCGAGCGGAGCTGGAAGACCAACAGACACGCCAACCCCGCAGCCGCCAGGGCACTCGCCGTCTCCGAAGGACGTCGCAGCGCACCCGCCACGCCGTGGATCGTCGCTCCGAGGAGCCACGACCATGCGGTCGTCGTGATGAGCCAGGGCGACACTCACGCCTCGACGGCCATGCTGTCGTTGGTCTCGGTGGCGCCGTCACTCGGTCAGCGCGCCCCGGCGCTCGACCTTGTGCACGTCGGCGGTAGCGAACCGCAGGCTCGGCCCGACCTCTTCGGCTGTGATCTCGACCTTGGACCGATGGTCTCCCTCCTCGGTCTCCCAGGTGCGCTGCTCGAGCCGACCGGTCACGACGACGCGCATCCCCTTGGCCAGGCTGAGCGCCACGTTCTCGGCCAGGTCCCGCCAGCAGATGACGTCGAAGAACGATGTCGACTCCTGCCACTCCTGGGTCGCCCGGTCCTGCCAACGGCGATTGACCGCCACGCCCAACTGCGCGGTCGCCTGACCTTCTCGGGTGTATCGGATCTCCGGTTCCCGGGTCAGGTTGCCGATGATCGTTGTGGTGTTCGCCATTGCATCCTCGCTTTCGTCACGCCCTCGGCTTCGAGGGCGTGACGGAGCATGGAGACAACGGCTTGCTGCGAACCTTGCACGAAACCTTGCTCGGACAAATTTCTTCGCCGAATGGAACTGGGCGACGTTAGCGGCCCCCACTCGAGCGCTCGGCCAGCAGTCGGCCGCCGATCACGTAGGCCACCACCCCGATCACCAGCGACCCGACGATCGTCCAGCGCACGACCGCTGTCTCGAGCGACGTAGGCGATCCGTTCGTGCTGATCTCGGCGAACCCGCCGCCGATCACCAGGGCGGCGAACGCCACGACGAAGAAGAAGAGCGCGACCTTGCGCGGCACATTGCAGAAGAAACGCGACTGGGAACGATCCGGTCGACGGGACCCGTTGGTGGCCGAATCCCGGTTCGCCGGGTCAGCGGCCATGCGAACCCCGGCCCACGGGCACCCGTTCGTCGGCGCGCACCGGCAAGGCGTCTCGGAGGGCGGCCCGGAAATGCTCGCAATCGAAGACATTGGGGCTCGGGCAGCGCAGCGCATGGTCCAACTGGTCGGCCATGGTGCCGAGATACTCGGCCTGCGCCCGCAGCTGGTCGCGCTTGCGTGCCGCGAATGCCTTCCAGCTCGGCCTGCCGCCGGTGGCCAGGACCAGTTTGATCTCATCCAAGGTGAAACCCGCCCGTCGGCACATCGCGACGACAGCGAGCGTCGTGAGGACGTCGGGCCGGAACTGGCGCCGCAGGCCCTTGCGGTCGAAGCTCGCGATGATCTCCTCGCTCTCGTAGTAGCGCAGTGCCGACGGAGCCATCCCCGAGAGCGAGGCCACTTCCCCGATGTCGAGCAAGCCCGATTCTTCGGTTTTGTCCGTCGACCGCATTGACTTCAAGTTTACTTCAAGTGCTTGGCTGGTTTTCCGTGGAGAGGACCACGTCCAGCTTCGATGGCACCGCGGGGCGACTGGCCGGGCCGGTCATGGCCCGGATGAACCGCGACATGGAGGTGGCTGCGATCGACGAACTGGCCCCACCACACGACGCGTCCGTGCTTGCCGTCGGCTTCGGGCCAGGAGTCGGTGTGGCCGAACTGGCGATGCGCCTGCCCGATGGCGTCGTGGGCGGCGTCGACCCGTCGGCTGCCATGGTCCAACAGGCCCGTCGGCGCAATCGGTCGGCGGTCGAGAGCGGCCGGATCACCTTGGAACGCAGCACGGCCCACGCGATTCCTTGGCCGGACGGCACGTTCACCGGGGCCGTGGCCGTCAACTGCATGCAACTCTGGGATCCGCTCGACGCCTCGGTGCAGGAGCTCGTGAGGGTCCTCGCTCCCGCCGGCAGGTTTGTCGCTCTAACCCACGTCTGGGCCATCGAAAAGCGGTCCCCGCTCGAACAATGGGTGCGTGCCACCTCCGATCTGCTCGGTGAAGCCGGGTTCGACGACGTCGCCCACCGGACCGCCCCCTTCCGCTCAGGCCAGGGCCTTGTCCTGCGGGCCGAGAAGCGCCACCTCTGCAACCAGAAAGCACCCTGACGACCGCTCCCGAGCGGTAGGTTCGCTCCATGGGGGATGTCGTCGGCGGACGGCTGAAGCTCGACGCGCGCCCGGAGGCACTCACCGGTGCGGTCGAGCCACCGATGACCGACACGTCGCGGTCGTGGTCGCGGTCGCGCCCGCGGACCGGCCGGCTGCAGTTCTGGCGCTCGCCCGAGGACCAGCCGCGCTGGGCCCGTCCGGCGCTGCTGGTGATCGCGGCGCTCTCCGCGCTCGCGTACGGGTGGGGCATGAACGGCGACGTGCTCGAGACGTTCTACGCCGGCGCCGTCCGCAGCATGTCGCAGAACTGGCACAACTTCTTCTTCGGCGCGTTCGACCCATGGGGCACCGTCTCGGTCGACAAACTGCCCGGCGCCTTCTGGGTGCAGGCCCTCTCGGTCCGAGTGTTCGGCTTCCACGTCTGGGCCTTCGTCCTGCCCCAAGTCGTCGAAGGCACGCTCACCGTGCTCGTGCTCTACCGGGCCGTGCGCCGAGTGGCCGGCGCCGGGGCCGGGCTGGTGGCGGCCGTCGCGCTCGCTGTCACACCGGTCACGATCCTGCTCAACCGCGGCAACATCTCCGACTCGCTCCTGATCCTCTTGCTCGTCCTGGCCGCCGACGCGGCCACGGACGCGTTCATGTCGGGCCGCCTCCGTCCGCTCGTCCTCGCAGGAGTCTGGGTCGGCCTGGCCTTCCAGGCCAAGATGCTCCAGGCCTGGCTCGTCCTCCCGGCGCTCTACATCGCCTACCTGATGGCGGCGCCTGCGTTGAGCCTCTCCCGTCGTTATGCCCACGTCGCCGCATCCGTCGTCGTCGCGCTCGCCGTCTCGCTCAGCTATATGAGCATCGTCGCCCTCGTTCCGGCCCACGACCGGCCGTATGTCGACGGCAGCTGTGACAACTCGGTGTTCAGCCAGGTGTTCCTTTACAACGGCGCCGACCGCGTGAGTGGGACGATGCTCGAGCAGCCTGGTTGCACCCCGCCGCCCGCCACCACCACCGCCACCGCCACCGCCACCGCCACCGCCACCGCGTCCACGGTCGGGGGCGCTCCGACCGTGGCGCTGGACAAGGGACCCGCGAGATACCTCGCCGGTGCGCTCGGACGTGACGCCGCCTGGCTCTTCATCCCGGCGACGGTCGCGTTCGCCGGCATCCTCATCGCCCGCCGACGCCGACCGCGCACCGACCCCTGGCGCGCCGCCGCCGTCCTGTGGGGTGCGTGGATGATCCTCACATGGGGCTTCTTCGCCGACTCCCACTTCCTCAACGCCTACTACCTGGCCGCCCTGGCGCCACCGATGGCGGCGCTCTGTGGTCTCGGCCTCGTCCTCGCCTGGCGGACATGGCGCACGAACCCTCGCACGTGGGTCGTGCCCGCCGTCATCGGGGCAACCGTTCTCGCAGGGGTGGCCGAAGCACTGTCCCTCGTCCCGCGCAGCGCCGGCGTGTGGCCGTGGGTCATGGCCACCACTCTCGTCCTGACGGGGCTCGCCGCAACGTGTCTGGTCATCTGCCTGCGCCGGAGCCAGAGCCCGACGCGACCACAGTGGGCCGCCCGCGCCGCACTGGCGGCGGGCGCCGCCGCGCTCCTCGTCGGGGCCGCCTGGGCATCGGGCACCGCCGTGGCGAACGGGTCGGGGCCCTTCGACTCGCCCTACCAGTCACAACAGCTGACGACGTCCGAACAAGCTGGATGGCAGCACGACGTCGCGACATGGCCGGCGCGGGCAACCCAAGCGGCCACCGTCCCGATTGGTCGCAGCATCGAGACGGCGGAGACGTCGGCGGAGGTGAGCCAGGACATCCTGGCCACCGGCCATGAATATCTTCCCGTCGGCGGCTTTTCGGGCCAGGTGCCGAGCACCCCGCTACAACAGTTCGTAAGAGACATTCACGACGGGCGAATCATCCACGTACTCGTCGCTGTTCAACCGCCCACCCGTAATCCGGACATGCGCTGGACACTCAGCCATTGCAACCCGGCGCCCGCGGTCGCCACTTCGTCAAAGGGGTCCTTCGTCGTCAACGGCCGGCGATATCGCAGTTACGTCTGCGTCCCACCGGACGCCGCCGCCGCCGTCACCGGCGTCGCAGGCTGAGGCCCGAAGCCGGTCGTCACCTCCACGTCTAGGAGGTCGTCGTCGTCCCGGGCGAGCAGTCCCCCGGCGGCGTCAGGTTCCAGAGCTGCTCGAGTGCGGCAGGTACCTGTCCCGTACACGGCGCGCCGAGATACCCCGCCACGTACGTCCACGAAACTCCGGCCGTCATGGTGAAGATCCCGCAACAGCCTTCGTCCTGCATGGCCACCTCGGTGTTGTAGCTCGCGTTGGCGGTGGGGACGAACCCCGCGACTGCCCAGTAGGTGCTCGTCGAGGGCAGGTACCCGTAGTACACGGAGTTGGGCGCCGTCCCCGCCACCTCGGCGGCCGGGAGGCCGCTGTGCGCGACGTAGGCGGCGGTCAGCGCGGTCTTCAGCGCTGCCGTGGCAACCAGGTTCTGCGGCGCCCCCGACGCGGGAGAGGTCGTCGACGAGCCCGAGCCCGCTCCCCCGGTCGTCGTCGTCGATGAGCCCGTCCGCCCGCTCGTCGAGGTCGACGTCGTCGTCGGCGCCGTCGTCGGCGAGCCGTTGCTGCATGCCGACAGCAGGAGCGCTCCCGCCGCCACGGCGGCAGTCCCGCCCAGCACAATCCGGATCCGGGTCCTCAAACGCCGTTTGGTCGTCATGGGTCAGAACGATAGGTCGTCGGTACGTCGGGAAGGCAGACCGAAGCGGTCAGACCCAGCCCATCCGACCACGCCAGGCGCCAGCCGCCGCCGGCCGCCAGCCGCCGAGTCAGAACGTCAGACGTCGAGGAATCGCCGAATGGCGATGAAGGAGCCGATCGTCCCGATCAGGCCGCCGACGACCACCACCACCACGTTGGTCACGATCATCTGCGTGGTCGTCGTTTGAATCGTCGTGAAGACGTTGCTCGAGGTTCGGCCGCCACCCCAGGTGTTGATCAGCGCGTAGAGGATCCACACCACTCCCGCGGCCAGCAGGGAGCCCAACAGGCCCTGCAGCAGTCCCTCGGTCATGAACGGCACACGGATGAACCAGTTGGTCGCGCCGACCAGTTTCATCACCGACACCTCTCGGCGCCGGGCGAAGATCGCCATTCGGATCGTGTTCAAGATCAGCACCGCCGCCGACACGATCAGCACGATCGCGATGATCACGAACACCCACTTGATGACGTTGATCGCCGTCTCCTCGTTGTGGATCGCCTGCTGCGGCTCGGTCACCGCCTTGACGCCGGGCGTCCCGTTGAAGGTCCGGACCACCTGGGCGGCGTCGCTCAGCGCCACGGGAGTGCACCAGTAGGAGGTGGGCATCTCGGCCACGGTCGTCGCCGCGATCACGTCGGACGGCAGCAGGTGGCGGGCCTCGGAGAAGTTCCGCTGCCTTGTTCCAGTACTCGCAGGGCTGGACCACGTAGTTGAGCTGCGCCAGCTGGGTCTTTACCGCATTGATCTGCTGCGAGCTGGCCTGGGGGTCCATCCAGACGGTGACCTTGGTCCCCCGCTCCAGCGTGCCGGTGGCGTTGGCCGAGCCCTGGCGCAGCAGCAGGGCGGCCCCCACCAACGACAGCGACACGGCGACGGTCAAGATCGCCGCAATGGTCATGAGGCGGTTGCGCCACAGGTTCGCGCCCGTCTCGCGGACGACGTATTCGAGAGAAACAGGAGCCATGCGATCAGTCCGTCAGTCCGTCAGTCAGTCGTCAGCGTCAGCCCATGCCGCCCGCGGCGACGTCGGCGCCGACGCGCTCTTGCGCCGCACCGTCGAAGCCGTAGACGCCACGCGCCTGGTCGCGCACCATCGCACCGTTCGACAGCTCGATGACACGCCGGCGCATCTTGTCGACGAGCACTTCGTCGTGCGTCGCGACGATCACCGTCGTCCCCGTGCGGTTGATGCGGTCCAAGCAGCTGCATGATCCCCTGCGACGTCTGCGGGTCGAGGTTTCCCGTCGGCTCGTCGGCCAGCAGGATCAGCGGGCGGTTCACGAACGCACGGGCGACGGCGACACGCTGTTGCTCACCACCGGAGAGCTCGCTCGGCAGGTTGTCGCGCTTGGTCGACAGCCCGACCAGGTCGAGGACCTGGGGCACCTGGTTGGCCACGACGTGACGGGGGCGCCCGATGACCTCGAGGGCGAAGGCCACGTTCTCGAACACGGTCTTGTTCGGCAGCAGCCGGAAGTCCTGGAAGACGCAGCCGATGTTGCGGCGCAGGTACGGGACCCGCCATTTGGGCAGGTCGACGATGTTGCGGCCGGCCTCGAGGATCTGGCCGGTGTCGGGCAGCTCCTCACGCAGCAGCAGCCGGATGAAGGTCGTCTTGCCCGAGCCCGAGGCGCCGACGAGGAAGACGAACTCCCCCTTGTCGATCTCGATGGTGATGTCGCGCAGCGCGACGGTCGAACCGCCCTTGTACGTCTTGGTGACGTTCTGAAAACGGATCATCTAAAAGATCGACACCGAAGCGCACTCGAAGAGCGGAATTGCGGTGCGCCACCCGTCGGCGCAACCGGAAACATCCTAATGGAGTCCCCATTACGGTTTCGGGTCACCGGCTCCGGTGCTGGTCAGAGAGTCAGAGGCTCGTGCAGCCGGCCGCACCGCACCGCCGCACATCGGAGCGGCGGGCGGACTCCTACGCGCCGGACTCCCGTTGGCGCCGCAACTCCGCTTCCATGAACGCGTCGAGGTCCCCGTCGAGGACGGCGTCGACGTTGCCCGTCTCGTAGTTCGTCCGCAGGTCCTTGACCAACTGGTAGGGCGCCATCACGTACGAGCGGATCTGGTTGCCCCACGCGTTGTCGACGCGCTCGCCGCTCAGACCGTCGAGCTCGGCCTGGCGCTCGGCCCGGGCCCGCTCGGTCAGCTTGGCCCCGAGGATCTGCATCGCCTTCGCCTTGTTCTGGTGCTGGCTGCGCTCGTTCTGGACCGCCACCACGATCGCCGGTCGGCAGGTGCGTGAGCCGCACCGCCGAGTCCGTCTTGTTGACGTGCTGGCCGCCGGCGCCCGACGAGCGGTAGGTGTCGATGCGCAGGTCCTTCTCGTCGATCTCCACCTCGCTCGCGTCCTCGAGGAACGGCGTGACCTCGACCGAGGCGAAGCTCGTCTGGCGGCGGTGCTGCGAGTCGAACGGCGACATGCGCACGAGCCGGTGCACGCCGCGCTCGGTGGCCATCAAGCCGTAGGCGAAACGCCCCTGCACGATGAACGTCGCCGACAGCAGCCCGGCCTCTTGTCCCTCCGTCGCCTCGTCGAGCTCGACGGTGAAGCCGCGGCGCTCGGCCCAGCGCTGGTACATGCGCAGCAGCATCTCGGTCCAGTCCTGCGCGTCGGTGCCGCCCGCGCCCGCGTGCACTTCGCACACCGCGTCGAGCTCGTCGTACTCGCCCGAGAACAACGACTGCAGCTCCAGCGCGCCGAGGCGCGTCACCGAGCGCGTCGACCGTCTCGACGAGCTCGGCGTCGAGGTGGCGTCGCGGTCCGTCGCGGCCGACTCCTCGGTCAGCTCGAGCAGGGCGCGGGCGTCGTCGAGCGTGGCGCGGAGCCCGTCGAGCTGGTCGAGGTCGTCGGTGACCCGGCCCAGCTCCTGGGTGACCGAGCGGGCGTTGTCCTGGTCGTCCCACAGGTCGGGCTTGGCCACCTCGGCCTCGAGCTCGGCCCGGCGGGCCTCGAGCTTGTCCCGGCCCAGGTAGCGCTCGGCCTCGGCCAGGCGGTCCCCCAGGGCGGCGAGCTCGGCTGGTGAAGTCGCGGGGTCCCTCTGCGCCGGCCGCGGCGGCGTCAGGCGGCGCCATGGCAGAACTTGAACTTCTTGCCGCTCCCGCACCAGCAGGGCTCGTTCCGGCCGACCTTCTCGGTCTGGTCCTTGACAACGGGCCGTGCCGCGTCGGGGTCGGGCGCGTTCGGCCGGCTTGACCTGCGCCTTGGCGCCACGCTGGCGCTGGCGGCCGGACCCGGACCCGTTGCCCGCGGCACCGTCGGCCCCGTCGGCACCGTCGGCCTGGGCCGCCTGCGACGCGCCATCGCCTCGGCCGGCGAGAGCAGCGTGGACTGCGAGGCGACCTGCGCGCCCCGCTCGGCTGCCAGCGCGGCGGCCAGGGAAGAGGTCTCGGCCACGGGGTCGTCGGCGGCGGCGTACACCGCCTTGTCCAGGTCCGGCTCCGCCGAGGCGGCCGGCTGCACAGCCTCGACATGGAGGATGTAGCGCAGGTAGTCGTTGTCGATGACCTCGAGCAGCTGGCCGAACATGCTGTAGCCCTCCTGCTGCCAGGCGTTGAGGGGGTCGGCCTGGACGGTCCAGCGCAGGTGGATGCCGTCCTTGAGGTTGTCCATCTCGGACAGGTGGTCGCGCCAGCGGGCGTCCATGATCTGGAGGTACACGTCGCGCTCGATCTGGCGCATCGTCTCCGCGCCGCCGGGCATGGCCTCGCCGTGCTGCTCGTAGTAGTCGAGCGCCTCCTCGACGATGGACTCGACGAGGTCCTCGGTCGTCGCCGCCTGCTCGAGGTCGGCCGACCGTGAACTTCGTCGGGTAGTACTGCATGATCCCGTCGACGAGGGCCTTGAGGTCCCAGTCCTCCTCGAACTCGGTCGGGCAGTGCTCGGCCACGAGCTTCTCGGCGGCGCCGGCGAGCAGGTCCTCGGTGTGCTCCTCGAGGTCGTCGCCGTCGATGATCTGCAGGCGCCGCTCGTAGATCACCTTGCGCTGCTGGTCCATGACCTCGTCGTACTTGAGGGCGTCCTTGCGCATCTCGGCGTTGCGGGCCTCGACGGTGTTCTGCGCCCGCTCGATCGCCTTGGCCACGGTCTTGGACTCGATCGGCACGTCCTCGGGCAGCGTGCGCCCCATCACCCACGACATGGCGCCGGTGGCGAAGAGGCGGAGCAGCTCGTCGTCGAGCGAGAGGTAGAAGCGGGACTCGCCGGGGTCGCCCTGGCGGCCGGAGCGGCCGCGCAGCTGGTTGTCGATGCGGCGGGACTCGTGGCGCTCGGAGCCGAGGACGTAGAGGCCGCCGAGCTTGCGGACCTCTTCGCCTTCGGCCCGGCACCGCGCCTCGACCTCTTTCTCGCGGTCGTCGAGCAGCGCGAGACCCTCTTCGCTGTCGAGGTCGACGCCGTCGGCGGCCAGCTCGTGCTGCGCCAGCAGCTCCGGGTTGCCGCCGAGGATGATGTCGACGCCACGGCCGGCCATGTTCGTGGCGACGGTGACGGCGCCGCGGCGCCCGGCCTGGGCGACGACCTCGGCCTCACGGAAGTGCTGCTTGGCGTTCAGGACGTTGTGGCGGATGCCCCGCTTCTCGAGCAGGCGGGACAGCAGCTCGGACTTGGCCACCGACGCCGTGCCGATGAGCATCGGCTGGCCCATCTCGTTGCGCTCGACGATGTCGTCGACGACCGCGTTGAACTTGGCCTCCTCCGTCTTGAAGACGAGGTCGGGGTTGTCGGCCCGGATCATCTCCTTGTTGGTCGGGATCGGCACCACGGGCAGCGCGTAGGTGCCGGCGAACTCGCCGGCCTCGGTCTCGGCCGTGCCGGTCATGCCGGAGAGCTTGTCGTACATGCGGAAGTAGTTCTGCAGCGTGACGGTGGCCCAGGTGTGGTTCTCCTCCTTGATCGGCACCCGCTCCTTGGCCTCGACCGCCTGGTGCAGGCCGTCGGACCAGCGCCGGCCCTCCAACGTCCGGCCGGTGAACTCGTCGATGATCTTCACCTCGCCGCCCGCCACCAGATAGTCCTTGTCCCTCTTGTAGAGGTCCTTCGCCGTCAGCGCCTTGGTCAGCTGGTGCACGTAGTTGACCGAGACGTCGTCGTAGATGTTTTCGACGCCGACCGCCTGCTCGACCTTCTCGATGCCCGACTCGAGCGGCACGACCGTCTTCTTCTCCTCGTCGACCTCGTAGTCCACGTCGCGGGTCAGGGTGCGGGCGATGGAGGCGAACTGGTAGTAGAGCTGCGCCGCCTCGTCGGCCGGGCCGCTGATGATCAGCGGCGTGCGGGCCTCGTCGATGAGGATGGAGTCGACCTCGTCGACGATGGCGAAGTCGTGGCCCCGCTGGGCCATGTACTCGCGGGCGCGGGCCATGTTGTCGCGCAGGTAGTCGAAGCCGAACTCGTTGTTGGTGCCGTAGGTGATGTCCGCCGCGTAGGCCGCCTTCTTGACGAGAGGCGTCGTCGACGGCGGCGGTGATCAGGCCGACGGTGAGCCCGAGCCAGCGGTGGACCCGGCCCATCCACTCGGCGTCACGGGCGGCGAGATACTCGTTCACCGTCACCAGGTGGACCCCTCGCCCGCCGAGGGCGTTGAGGTAGGCGGGCAGGGTGGAGACGAGGGTCTTGCCCTCGCCGGTCTTCATCTCGGCGATCCAGCCGAAGTGCAGCGCCATGCCGCCCATGAGCTGCACGTCGAAGTGGCGCTGGCCGAGGACGCGCCAGGCCGCCTCCCGCACGGTGGCGAAGGCCTCGATGAGCAGGTCGTCGAGCGTCTCGCCGTTCTCGATGCGCTCCTTGAACTCGACGGTCTTGTGCGCCAGGGCGTCGTCGGAGAGACCCTGCATCTCGGGCTCGAGCGTCGTTGATGAACGGGACGAGCTCGGCGAGGCGCCGGACCTTCTTCCCCTCCCCCGCCTTCAGGACCTTCGTGAACACGCTCATGGCGCGACGATCCTACCGGCGCGGCGAGTGGCGAAGCCGCCGGGTGAAGTCGGGGCTGCGTGCGGCTGACCTGGTCTTTGACCCCACACTCGCCTGCTGCGAGGGTGACGCGCCGGCACCGGCGGCCGGCGATCCACCGGCCCAACGGCACCATGCTGGCGCGCATCGCCTCGTCTCCGCCCGCCCCCGACAGCCGGGGACTCGACGGGCAGGGCTTACCTCTAAGCCGCACCATGCTCAGCGACCACAAGTCGCCTTACGTGGGTCGTTTCGCCTGCGGCTGGCCTCGACTTTCAACCACAGACCCGCACGCAGCCCGCTCGGGAATGTACTGAGGGCCTGACGGCCCCGCCCCGTCGTGCCCGCCGGACCCGGTTTCGGGGGCCGGGCGGCGGGACCTACTGGCCGGGGACCGCTCGAGCCGGCCGAGCCCGAGCCCGAGCGCGAGTTGCCGCTCGTGCTGGCCGCGGCGTGGCGCCCTCGAGCACCGTGACGTCGGAGATCTTCCAGGTGCCGTTCACCTGCTGCAGGTCGGCGGTGAGCCGGACGACGTCAGAGCCGAGCGAGGTCGACTTGTTGTTGGCGTAGGTCTGGTCGACCACGGCGTAGATCGACGCCGTGCCCGCGCGGGTTGCCCTCCTGCTGCACCGCCAGGTAGCGGACCTGGCCGCGGGACGAGGCGTCGCCGTCTCGAGCTGCTTGCGGATGGTCGAGTTGAAGAACTGCGTTGGCCTGGGAGGAGAACTGGCCCGTCGCCATCGCCGTGATGGCGTTGAAGTCCGAGTCCACCGTCTTGGGCGTGAAGTTGAAGAAGTCGGTCAGGAACGTGTTGGCGGCCGCCTTGACCGCCGGGTCCTGCACCGGGCCGCTCGCGCCCTTGGTGGCGTAGAGCACGCCGAAGACGATGGTCCCGAGCAGGCCGAGCGCGGCGACGAGCGCGACGATGCGGAAGGCGCGGCGGCTCGGCCCCGACGGACGGCGTGCGGCCGGGACGGGGCGGTGGCCCCGCCGGGGGCGTCTCGGGCGACGCCACCGTCTCGACCGTCTCGTCCGTGGTGTCGTCGCCGGCCCCGTCGTCGGGCACGCCGCCCACGACCTTCACCCCTCGTTCCATGGTTTGGCTCCTCATGTGCATCTCCCTCCGAATCCTCCGTTGCGGTGTTGCGCTGCTTTGCTTCTGTGCTTCCGGTTTGTCCTCCTTATTGGTAACGAGGAGGACAGTGCGGTCTTGTCAGGCCCGGCGCCTCGTGCGGCGGCGGGACGGGCGGGCGCCCCAGGCCAGCAACAGGGCCGGGACGACCAGGGCGCCCAGGGCGAGCAGCAGGCCGGCGCTGGTGCGGGGCACCCGGTACGAGGCGTTGCTGACGGGGACCTGGGGGCCGGCGTTGAGCTCGACGTCGGACTCCTGCGCGCTCGGCTTGACGAGGTGGCCGCCGGCGGCCGGGGTGAAGCCGGCCTGGGTCGCGGGTCCCACGCCCTGGCCGAAGACGGTCGTGCAGCCGGCGCCGGGCAGGGTGTCGGGGATCTGGTTGGCCGCCGCGTAGGACACGCCCTGCTCGGAGAGGATCGGCGGCAGGAGCAGGCGGGTGCGCAGGAAGACCTGGTTCTGGTCGGGCGGGCTGTTCTTGGTGGGCGCTTTGGCCGGGCCGGCGACCGCGATCTTGTCGACGGCGCCGAAGAAGAACTGGTTGTAGGCGAGGCCCTGCGAGAGGTTGGACAGGTTCGCCGGCTGGGCCAGGTTGGTCAGGATGTTGGCGGTGTCGTGCAGGACGCAGCCGATGTTGGCCGACTGCGACGTCAAGAGGTTGTTGATCTGCGTGAAGGCGGACGAGCCGTTGGCCAGCAGGTTGTGCAGCCCGGTCTGCCCCTGCTGGGCGAGCACCTGGACGAGGGCGGCGGTGTTGGCGAGGTCCTGGCGCAGCTCGGGCGCGACGGCGGTGACCGCATCGAGGGACGGGGGTGCGTTGGCGAGCAGCTCGGTGAACTGCTGCTGGTAGGCGACGAACTCCTTGTTGAACGTGGTGCCCGCATCGACGAGCGTGCGCAGGTTGCCGGCGTTGCCCTGCAGCGACGTGGCGAGCTCGCCGATCAGCTTGTTCAGGTCGTTGGCCGGGATGGCCTGCAGCAGCTTGGTCGCCGTCGCCACCACCTGGCCGACGTCGGCCGGCACCTCGTTCGGCTGCGCCGGCACGTTGGCCCCGCTCTGCAGGGTGTGCGGGTCGGTGTGCTGTTGGGGCACCAGGTTGACCACCTGCTCGCCGAGGTCGTTGGCGATCTGCACCGAGGCCTGCACGTTGCTCGGCACCGCGATGCCGGGGTTGATGCTCATCGTGACCTTCGTGGCGGTCTTCGTCAGCGCGGTCGAGCTGACCGTGCCGACGGGCACGCCGTTGAGCTCCACCTCGAAGCCGGCGTAGAGGCCCGACGCGTTGGGGAACTCCGTCGTGAGCACGGTCGGGCTCGAGAGCGGGTTGCCCAGCAGGTTGACGACGCCGTACCCGACGAGCGCGAAGCTGACCGACGAAGAAGGCGACCAGGTTGATGACGAGGCGGCGGGTGATCACGAGCCCGAGCCTCCCGACGTCTTGGCGCACGAGAAGGCGGGCTGCGTGTTGCTCTGCCCGAGGCCCGGGAGGCCGCAGACGATGATGTTCTCGTAGAGCTGCACGTAGCCGTTGCGCACGGCGTTGGGCAGGTTGGCGTTGGCGACCGGGATCGCCGAGAGGAGCGCCGGCCAGGTCGGACTGGTGCTGGGCCAGCTGGCCGCTGACCGCGGCCAGGGTCTGCAGCTGGGTGACGATCTGGGGGTAGTAGGTCTCGAGGAGGCTGCGGCCCTGCGTCGACAGGTTGTCGAGCGACTGCAGCACGTTCTCGAACTGCTGGGAGTTCTGGGCCAGGATCTGGACCGTCTTGCTCAGGTTGTCGAGCGCGGTCGCGGTGGTGCCGCTGGCCGGCGCGAGCGTCGAGGACAGGCTGTTGAGGCCGTTGACGGCGCTGCGTGATCTCGCTCGTGTGCTGCGAGTAGGTCGTGGCGACCGCGTCGAGGTTCTCGAGGAAGGCCTTGAGCGACGCGGCCTGGCCGGTGAAGCCCTGCCCGCCGGCCGCGATGATCTGCTCGAGCTCGGTCGTCGAGATGGCGCCGAACACGCTCGCGCCCGCCTGGACGAACTGCTCGACGTCGGCGGCCGTCGAGGTCTTGGCGATGACGGCGCCGTTGGCCAGCTGCGGCGCGGTGGCGGCGCCGGGGCCGGTCTGGCTCTTGGGCACGTTCAGCTGGACGAACTGGTCGCCGAGGATGGTGGTGCGCGCGATGGCGGCGCTGACGTCGGCGGGAATGCGGACGTTGTTGTCGAAGGTGAGCGTGACCTTGGCCTTGTTGCCACTCAGCGCGATGCTGCTCACCGAGCCGACGGGCACGTCGGCCAGCTGCACCTGGGCCCCGTTGGCCAGGTCGCCGACGTCGTTGAAGACCGCGGTGGCGGTCCGCTGGTCCGAGCCGCCGCCCATGGAGCAGCCGGTGAGCCCGGCGGCGAGCGCGAGGACGGCGGGGACGAGGAGCAGGCGGCGGCGGAGTCCGGTGCGCATCAGAACCAGCTCGCGATGTCGTGGCCCCACTGGGCGAGCAGGCCGGGCGATTGGTGATGGGCGTGGCGGCCGTGCGCCTGCGCCCTGGTCCTGGGGCAGCGGCGGCAGCAGCCCGGCGGCCGGCGCCGTCAGGCTCGGGGCCTGGTTCGACGCGTCGACGTGCGTCGCCGGCGGCCGGCGGCTCGCGCGATGGCGGCGTTCTGGGCGGCGGTGACCTTGTTGGACACAGGCCACCGAGCCCACCGCCCGAGCCGGTCGACTTGGACGACGAGCCCGACGATCCCGAGGAGCCCGACCCCGAGGAGCCGGCCTTGCACCCGAGCAGCTCGGTGAGCAGGTTGCACGGCTGCGTGGTCGTGGTCGTGGTCGGCGGCACCGTCGTCGTGGTGGTCGTGGGGCCGCGAGCTCTTCGGCGCGTTCGATGCGGCCGGACGGCGCCGCGCTGTTGGCGGCGTTCTGCGTCGCGTTCTGGATCTGCTGGAGGCCCTGCTGGAGCAGCGACTGCGCCGTGGTCGAGGGGCTCTGTCCGGTCAGCGAGTTGATGATCGTGGGGATCTCGTTGACGAGCGGGTCGAAGAAGCCCGACGACGGGTTGCCGCACTGGGTGAGCGTCGCGAGGACCGCGGCCGACAAGCCGCTGGAGTGGTTGGTCGCGAGCCGCCGGCAGATGCCGGCCAGGCGGTCGCGCAGGAGGCCGGCCAGGTAGGCGCCGGTCACGCCGGGCGCGGCCTGCGAGGTTGAGGTCGAGCCAGTTGTAGTTGGGGTCGTAGGCGCGCTGGGCCCCGTGGAAGAGGTTGTTGCCGTTCTGGAGGATCTCGTCGACGTTGGCGAGGTTGCGGTCCAGCGTCCGCCCGACCGTCGTGACCGTGCCCACGTCGGCCTCGAGGGGCTGGAGGTTCGGCACCAGCAGCTGCACGAGGCCGGCGCTCGCCTGCGACAGCTGGGTGATGGCGTCGTTCAGCTGCCCCGAGTGCTGCGCCACCGTCGTCGACACCGTGTCGTACTGCTCGATCAGCTGCTCGATCTGTGAGGTGTCCGTATCGAGCGTCCCGGTCAGCTGGGCCAGCGTGCCGTTGAGCTGGCCCAGGTCGTTGCCCTTCTCCGCCAGGAGCTGCACGGTGCCCGCGGCCGACGCGATGAGCTTGTTGAGGTTCTGGCCCTGGCCGTCGAGGTCGGTGGCCAGGTTGGACACCAGGCTCCCCACGGCGTGCGGGTTCAGCGCGCTGAGCGAGCGCTGCAATTCCTTCAGCACCTCGTCCGTCGAGACGGGCACCGCGGTGTGGTTCTCGCCGATGGTCGCGTTCGGCGCCAGGTACGGGCCGCCCGTGTAGCCGGGGTTGAGGTCGACGTCGGGTGAACCGAGCAGCTGGGGCGCGACGAGCGACGCGAACGCGGAGGCCGGGACCTTGGTGCCCTGGTTCACCGCGAGCGTGACGTGCACCGTGTTGCCCACGTTCACCACGTTGGTCACCGACCCGACCTTCACCCCGAGCACGTCGACCGCGGCGCCGGTGAAGAGACCGGGCGCGCTCGAGTACACGACGTTGATCGGATAGGTCGGCTTGCCCTTGGTGACCTGGACGCCGACGAGCACGCCGGCCACGATGACGACCGCCGCCACGGCGAAGCGTGAAGACCTTGGAGGTGCGGATGCGCCGGAGGAAGTCCATCACTTCGTCCCCTGCAGCAACGGGCTGAGGAGCTGGGACAGGCCGCCGAGGCCGGAGTTGGGCCCGCCGGCGCCCGAGGACGACGACGGCTTGGTCGAGCTGGAGGTGCCCGCACCGGTGGCCGGCGTCGTCGTGGGCGACCCGCTCGGGACGTTCGGCCCACCGCCCGGCTCCGGGTTGGACCCGGTGCCGGGCAACGGCCCCGTCTGCTGGTCGCACGCCAGACGGGTCGGGCCCGAGCACCTGGTTCAGCACCTGGTCGAGCGTCCCGCAGGGCCCGATGATGCCGAGCGTCTGGGTCAGCGACGCCGGGTTCAAGAAGATGTTGCCCCACGACACCGGCGTGGAGCCGCTGTAGGCGATCGACTGGAAGCCCTTGAGCGCGCTGCCGAGGTAGCTGACGCCCTCCGCCAGGTCGTCCTGGTGCTGGCCCACGACGCCCAGGTCGGTGTGGAGGCTGCTCAGCAACGAGTTGAGCGCCGGCGAGTCCTGGCTCACGAGGCTGTTGGTCTGGCTCGCCATGGAGTCGACGTTGGTGATCAGGTTGGACAGGCCTGGTCGTTGGACGCCAGGCCGGTCGAGACCGTGTCGAGGTTGTTCACGACCGAGAGCAGCTGCTGGTCCCGGCCGGCCAGGGTCGACGACAGCGAGTTGGCCGAGTCGATCAGCTGGGACACCTGCCCGCTGCGCTGGTCGACCGTGGTCGTCAGCGCGCCGAGGCCCGAGATGATCTGGGCCACCTGCTGCTGCTTGTCCTGGGTGATGTTGGCGAGCGACGTCACCAGGTTGTTCAGTGCCTGCGCGTTGGTCTTCGACAGGAGCGAGTGCGCGGTGTTCTGCAGTTGGTAGAACTCGGTCGGCACGGACGTGTCGGTGATGTCAGCCCCCGACTTGAGCGGGTCGTTCCAGCCGCTCACCGGCTCGAGGGTCACGTCGACGACACCGAGCAGCGTCTCGACCTCGACGGCGGCCCGGGTGACGTGGGGCAGCTGCACCACCGTTGTTCACCGACAGCTGGGCGTCGACGGCGTTCCCGTTCACCTTGACCGACGTGACCGAGCCGACGTTGACGCCGGCCACCATGACCGACGTCCCGTTCGAGATGCCCGCCGCGTTGGTGAACTGCGCCTCGATCGTGTAGCCCGACGAGAACAGGCTCCGGTTCAGCAACAGGATGGCGAGGACGGCCGCCGCCATGATGGTCGACGGCGACGATGCCGACGACCTTGGGGTTGCGCTCGGTGAAGGCCTTCACTTGCTGCCTCCGGCGGTCGTCGGCGTCGCGGCCTTGCTCGCGGCGCCGCTGACGGCTTGGAGGTCGAGCCCGAGGCTCGACGCCGCCAGCGGCCCGGCCGAAGAGGCCGAGGACGACGCGCCCTTCGACCCGGCGGGCGCGCTCGGGTTGGGCAGTCCGGGCGTCGTCAGGTTCTGCAGCGGCGATGGCAGCGGCGGGCTGCCGAAGGGGCCCGAGCCCGCCGGCGGGTTGCTCGGCTGGTAGTAGGAGCAGACCTGTCTGGCCGGCCAGGCAGGTGTAGACCGTCTCGACGGCGAACCACTGTCCCCACTGCGAAATCTGGATGTAGGGCGCCAGGCCCTGGCCGAGCGTGCTGAGGCTGTTGGCGAGGTTCGTCTGGTTGTTCTGGATGTCGGACGCGACCGCCTGCAGGTTGTCGATGGTGCTGGTGATCGTGTTGTGGTTGTTGCCGATGAGGCCGGCCAGGTCGGTGGCCACCTGCGACAGGTTGCCGACCACCTCGTCGAGCAGGGTGTTCTTCGACGCCAAGCGCCGAGGACACCGTCTGCAGGTTCGTCACCAGGCTGTCGATGTCGCCCGAGCGCGAGGCCAGCGCGGTGAGCACCTGGTCGAGGTTGCCGATGATGGAGCCCACCTGGCTGTCGAGCGCCTGCACCGTGGTCGACACGGCGGCACCGCTGTTGATCAGCTGGTTGATCTGTGCCGTGTCCCCCTCGAGCGCGCCCGACACGTTCTCGACGAAGGCGTTGGCCTCGTCCGGGTTGATCGAGGAGAGCACCGGGCCGAGCGAGTTCAAGAACTTGTCGATGCTGGCGTCGGTCACGTCGTGGTTCATCGGGATGGTGGCGCCGTCAGCGAGGATCGCCCCCGTCTTGCCGGGGTAGAGCTCGATCTCCTTCTGCCCGATCACGTTGTGCCAGCGCATCCCGACGTCGGTCGAGCGGCGCAGCGTCACCGTGTTGTTGATGCTCATGGCGATCACGGCGTGGCCGTGCTGCACGCCGATGCTGCTGACCTGCCCCACCGGCACGCCGGCGATGTTGACGGTGTCGCCGCCGGCGAGGCCGGTCACGTCGGCGAGCTCCGCGTTCACCGTGTGGCGGCTGCTGAAGAGCGAGATGTTGCCGATCCGCACCGCGAGCCCGACCAGCAGCACGATGCAGACGAGCGCGAAGAGCGCGAACTTGAACGCCGAGCGCGGGAAGTGGCGCCAGAACCTCACGACGACGGACCCCCGAGGAGCTGGTTGAGGATGCCGCCGAGGCGTGGTCGGCTTGGAGGTGTCGGGCTGGCCGATGATGCCGTAGACCTGGTTGGCCGCCGCCGCGCCCGCGCTGTTCGCCGCCGACGTCGGCGAGGTGCCGTTCGACGGGCGTCGCCGACGGCGGGGCGTGGACGAGTTCCCCTGCAGCGAGGCGAAGGTCGACAGCTGCGGATGCGCAGTTGAAGGCGGAGCCCGCTCCCGCCAGCGCCTGCTGGAGCGGCTCGAGGTACGACATCCCGCCCGTCGGCGGGGCGATGAGGTTGCAGATCAGGCTGTTGACGTCGCTGAAGAGGATGAACGTGTTGAAGTAGCCGTAGGTGCTGCCGTCGGGCAGCTTGTTCAGGCCCGAGGTGCCCTCGGCGATCTTCTGGAAGTAGTGGTAGGCGCCGTTGATGACCTGCCCGATGTTGTCCTGCTGCGCCAGGAGGACGCGCGAGACGTTGTCCCCCGACGTGAGGATGGTCGCGATGTCAGGGTGGTAGGTGGCGAGCAGCGAAGCGAGGCGGTCCGAGAACGGGACGAGCGTGTTGATGAGGTTCTGGTAGTCGGCCTCCTCGGCGTTGAACCCCGGCAGGCCCGCGTTGATCTGCTGGTTCAGGTTGTTGAGGTCGCCGGCGGCCGGCGCGATCGCGTTGGTGAACTTGGCGAAGGAGTCGAGCGCCAGGATCTGGGCGTTCAGCGTCCGGTCGAGGAGGCCGGCCAGCTGCGTGCCCGAGTCGATGCCCGCGGCGATCTTCGGCCCCTCGCCCTGCGAGGCCTGGGCCAGCTCACCGAGCACGGTCGACAGCTGGTTCGTGTTGATCTGGTTCAGCAGCGGGGTGGCGGCAGCGAAGAGGTCGCCCAGCTCGTCGCTGCTCTGCGCGTGGGCGAAAGTGGCCCCCGGCGACAGGTACGGGCCGGCCTCGGAGTTCGCCGTGCGGCGAGGAGATCGACACCTGCTCGGCGCCGAACAGGTTGACCGGCTGGATCGTCGCCGTCGACGCCGCCGGCACCTTGAACGACGGGTCGATCAGCAGGGTCACCTGCGCCTGGTTCTGGTAAAGGCTGATGGTCGAGACCCGGCCCACCTGGACGCCGCGGAAGACGACGGCCGAGCCCGGGTGCAGCCCCTCGCCGGCCCGGGGGAACGTGCCGCTCAGCTTGTAGTCGCCGGCGAAGTCGCCGTTCGCCAGACGCACCAGCGTCGACGGTCCCGAACACGAGGCCGAAGAGGACGACCAGGCTGACGACGACGCTGAGCGAGCCGCCTCATCCGACCAACCTCGCCGTGGCGTTCACGCCGCCGAAGAGGATGAGCGACATGAAGAGGTTCACGACGACGACGAGGATGATCGAGAGCCGGATGGCACGGCCGGCCGCCACGCCCACGCCCGCCGGCCCGCCCGTCGCGTTGTAGCCGTAGTAGCAGTGCACGAACGTGACGAGGACGGCGAAGACCATCGCCTTGAGGAACGAGTAGAAGATGTCGAGCGGCGGCAGGTAGAGCCGGAAGTAGTGGGTGTAGGTCCCGGCCGACAGGCCGAAGAAGCGGGTCACGACGAGCTCCGACGCCAGGTAGCTGGCGAAGAGGGCGGCGAGGTACAGCGGGATCATCGTGATCAGCGCGGCCCAGACCCGGGTGGCCACGAGGTACACGACGCTGTTGACGCCCATCACCTCGAGGGCGTCGATCTCGTCGCTGATGCGCATGGCGCCGAGCTGCGCGGTGAAGCCCGCGCCGACCTGTGCGGCCAGGGCGACGCCGGCGACGAGCGGGGTGATCTCGCGGGTGTTGGCCAGCGCGGTGATGACACCGGTGAAGGCCTCGGCCCCGATCTGCTGGAGGCCGTTGAAGCCCTCGAGCCCGACCTCGGTCCCGGTGAAGAAGGAGATGGAGACGACGACGAAGAACATGCCGCCGCCCACGATGAGGGCGCCGGACCCGAGGGAGATGTCCGACATCAGGACGAGGATCTCCTTGGGGTAGCGGAGCGCCCGGGGCAGGGCCCGCAGGGTGCGCCCGTAGAACTTCAGCTGCGCGTAGAAGGAGTCGAAGATGCCGAGGACGGCGTCGCCCGAGCGGAGCGCGCTGCCCCCGACCGCCTTGCCGGCCGAAGCGAGCGAGGGCGCCTGGCGGCGCGGCGGCGCCGACTGCTGCGTGCGCTGAGGCTCCGGTCGGGCGGGGGTGTCGATCGCCATCAGATGCCCTTTTGCGGGATGAAGTTGAAGTAGAAGACGGTCAAGAGGAAGTTCACGAAGAACGACAGGATGAAGGTGACGACGACGGCCTGGTTGACCGCGTCACCCACGCCCTTGGGCCCGCTCTTGCAGTAGAGGCCCTTGTAACAGGCGACCATCGCGGCGATGAAGCCGAAGATCCCCGCCTTGAGCAGCGCGATGCCGAGGTCGGCGAGCTGGCTCAGCTCGCCGAAGGTGGCGAAGAAGCTGCTCGAGGTGATGTGGATGGCGTGGGTGCCGAACCACCAGGCCGCCGGCGATGCCGGCGACGCTGACGACGGCATCGAGCAGGATGGCGACGACGGTGGCGGCCAGGAGCCGCGGCAGCACCAGGCGGTGGAGCGGGTTGACGCCCATCACCTCCATGGCGCTGATCTCGTCGCGGATGCGGCGCGACCCGAGGTCGGCGCACATGGCCGACCCGCCCGCGCCGGCGATGAGCAGCGCGGTGGCGACCGGCGCCTGTTCGCGGACCACGGCGAGGACCATGGCCGCGCCGAGCTGTGACTGGGCGCCGATCTGCTGGAGGAGCGAGCCGACCTCGAGCGCGATGACCATGCCGAAGGGGATGGAGAGGAGGATCAGCGGGAGCGTCGTGACCCGGGCCAGGAACCAGCACTGGTCGAAGAACTCGGCCACCGGGACGCCCTTGAGCGGGGCCTGGCGCAGCGCCTCGAAGGCGGTGGCGAACATGTTGCCCGTCTCGCGGACCGCCGAGGCGACCTTGCCGTCGTCGGTGAGCGGCCGGCTCGGGCGGCTGAGAACAGCGGCGGCGGGTCGGGGCGCCCGCTCGGCGTGCCGAGGCGGCGGGCCATCTCCTCCCGGCTCAGCGGCTCGGTCGGGTCGGTAGCGAGCGGGCCGGGGGTGCCGTCGGTCATGTCACGCGCTTCGGGCAACGTCTCCCCCCTTCCGAGGCCTCCTCGGGGACGCGGCCCGGCTCAGGCGCCCGTTCCCCATCCAATTACTCTCCGGTAGGAAAAACGGAGGCGAACGGCCTGACCTTGCGGGCGCCGTGCCTGGCCGGGACCTCTCTCAGCCGTCACGCAAGTGGACCCCGGCTCCTGACGGGGCGGTCTCGGCGACCCCCGCGACGCTGCACCCGACCCGCCACCTTGAATCAACGCCCTGACAATTCCTCTCGGGTAGAACGTCTGATGACGGTTCTTTCCCAGAAAGCCCCAGCTCGAAGCCCCAACTCGGGTTTACGAATCTTGGGTGGGGGCATTTGAGAACCGGGCAACAGCCGCCATAATGTGACGAACCGCCTAGCGGGAGGCGTTTGGAGGGGGGAGGGACGGGATAGGTGGCGCTCCGCCAAGAAGAGCTCACGAGCCTTTGCGACGACGTCGATCTGGATCGCGACCGCGCGCTCGTCGAGCGGTGCCAGGCCGGCGACTCGGCCGCGTTCGGGAACCTCTACGCGCGCTACTACGAGCGGCTCCTCCGTTTCTGTCTCCGCCGGCTGAACGACCGTCACGAGGCCGAGGACGCGGCGCAGGAGGCGTTCGCCCGCGCCTGGAAGGCGTTGCCGCGCTTCTCCGGGGACAAGCGCTTCTACCCCTGGCTCACCGTCATCGCCGGCAACATCTGCACCGACATGCTGCGCCGCCGCTCGCGCAGCACGCCCACCGACGACATGGAGCTCACCGCGCAACAGCCGGTCGGCGTCGTCGGCACCGACACCTCCGAAGACCTCGTGCTGGCCGCGGTCGACGGCGAGCTGGTCAACCGCGCGCTCGACCGCCTTTCCACCCGCCACCGCCACGTGCTCGCCATGCGCGAAGGCTCCGGGTGGACGTACCAACAGATCGCGGACCACGAGGGCGTCGAGATCGGGACGATCGAGACGCTGCTCTGGCGGGCGCGCCAGGCTCTCAAGCGCGAGTTCGCCGTCGTCTCCGAATCGAAGGAGGCCTTGGCCGGCTTCCTCATCGCGACGGGCGCGCTCATCAAGCGCACCGTCTTCCGGGCCGCCCACCGCAGTGCGAGCGTGCACTCGCAGGGCAACGGCGGCACTGGCGGCGGCTTCCGCGATGGCCTGGTCGGCGCCGTCGCCGTCGTCGGGCGCCGCGGTCGCAGCCGCGTTCGTCGTCCCGCACGCGCTGTCGGGGCCCCCGTCGGCCCCGCCGGCCGGCGCGGGCACCGCGCTCGGCCGCACCGCCCATCGCCTCTCTCGGCTCGACGAACGCTTCGGCGCTCACGGCCGGCGGCGCACAGGCCGGCCATGCCGCCACGTCGACGCGGCTCGGGCGGCTCCTCGTCGACCGGCGGCTCGGGAAGAACCGGCGGATCGGGTAGTGGCGGCCGTGGCACCGCCGAACGTCGTCGGCGGCGGCACCTCCTCGCTCGTCGGCGGCCTCAGCGGCGGCACGGGCGGCCTCAGCAACGGGGTCAGCCAGACCACCAACGGCCTGGGCAACACCGTGGGCGGCGTGACCAACGGCCTCGGCAACACCGTGAACGGCGTGACCAACGGCCTGGGCAACACCGTGGGCGGCGTGACCAACGGCCTCGGCAACACCGTGGGCGGCGTGACGAACGGCGTCGGCAACACGGTGAACGGCGTCACCAACGGTCTCAGCAACACGGTGAACGGGCTCACGAACACGCTCGGCGGCCTGGGTGGACTGCTCAGCGGCGGGTCCAGTGGCTCGGGCTCGGGCAACTCCACGAACAGCTCGTCGACCACCACCACGACGACCAACCCCGTGAGCGGACTGGTCGGGGGCGTCGGCGACACGGTCGGCGGCCTCACCGACGGCCTGGGCGACACCGTCGGCGGCCTGCTCGGCGGGTAGCAACCCCCGTCTCACACCGCCGCCACGCCCGCTCCGGGCGTGCGCGCAAGGCGCGGCCTGGGCATAGGTTCTCCTCGTATGGACACCGAGCAGCAGGTAGCCGTCCGGCCGGGCGACACCGCCCAGACCGACACGGTCGCCCCCTGGATCGCCCCGGGCGAACCGATCATCTCCCTGCGTGGGGTGACCAAGTCGTTCGGCTCGCACACCGTGCTCGAGGACATCACCTTCGACGTGCCCAAGGGCCGGATCACCTCGATCCTCGGCCCCTCGGGCACCGGGAAGTCGGTGCTGCTCAAGAACATCCTCGGGCTGCTCGAGCCCGAACGCGGGGAGATCTGGGTCGACGGCGACCAGATCGTCGGCCTGCCGCGAGAAGCGGCTCTACGAGGTGCGCAAGAAGTTCGGCGTGCTGTTCCAGGACGGCGCGCTGTTCGGCTCCATGAACCTCTACGACAACATCGCGTTCCCGCTCCGCGAGCACACCCGCAAGAACGAGGCCGAGATCCGCGAGCTCGTCCACCGCAACGCCGAGCTGGTCGGCCTCATGGACCACCTGAAGAAGCTCCCCGGCGAGGTGTCCGGCGGCATGAAGAAGCGCGCCGGCCTGGCCCGCGCCATGGTGACCGAGCCCGAGATCGTGCTCTTCGACGAGCCGGACTCGGGCCTCGACCCGGTGCGCGTCGCCTACCTCGACGAGCTCGTCGTCACCGCACAGAAGGAGACGGGCGCGACCTTCTTCATCATCACGCACAACATCGAGTCCGTCATGCGCACGGCGGACTACATGGGCGTGCTGTTCCGCTCGAACCTGGTGAAGTTCGCCAGCAAGGCCGACATGGTCGCCACGGACAACCCGATCATCAAGCAGTTCCTGGCCGGCAAGCCCGAGGGCCCGATCGGCATGGACGAGATGGCCGACGCCGGCGACGGCGTCGACACCAGCCGCTACATCGAGGGCGACACCGCCGCCTTGGAGTTCGGCCCGCTGCCCCGTCCGGGCGAGGTCGGCGCATGGTCTCGCACGCGCCGAGCGACCAGCCCGAGTCGTAGCCGTAGACCTGACCGGCACCACCTCCGAAATCCGCCTCCTAACGCGACGGAACGCCGCCGGCCCCGGGCGGGGCGAGACCCGGAACCAGCGGCGTTCCCGACTGCCCTGGAGCATGCGGCGCAGGCGGCGTCAGTCGCCGGCGGCGTCCCCGCACACGGTCTCGACCAACAGCCGGCTCACCACGTAGGGGTCCATGTTGGCGTTGGGCCGGCGGTCCTCGATCCAGCCCTTCTTGTCCTTGGCCGTCTGCCACGGGATACGGATGGACGCACCCCGGTCCGACGTCCCGTAGGTGAACTTGGTGTAGTGCGCCGTCTCGTGCGCGCCGGTCAGCCGGCTCTCGATGCCGATGCCGTAGTTCGACGACGTGCTCGTCGACGCGCTTCCCGAGCGCCTCGCAGCCGGCGATGATGGCCTCCCAGCCGCCGTCCTCGCGCATGGCCTTGGTGGAGAAGTTGGTGTGCGCGCCGGCGCCGTTCCAGTCACCGAGGACCGGCTTGGGCTCGAGCGTGGCGTACACGTCGAAGTCCTCGGCGATGCGGAACAGCAGCCACCGCGCCACCCAGAGCTGGTCGCCGATGAGCGGGGGCGGCAGGATCCCGATCTGGAACTCCCACTGCCCCATCATCACCTCGGCGTTGGTCCCCTCGATGCCCAGCCCGGCGTCGATGCACGCCTGCGTGTGGCGCTCGACGATCTCGCGGCCCGGCATCTTGTCGCCGCCGACGCCGCAGTAGTACGGGCCCTGCGGCGCGGGGAAGCCCGGCCTCGGGCCAGCCCAGCGGCCGGCCGTACTGGAAGAAGGTGTACTCCTGCTCGATGCCGAACCACGGCTCGAACTTGGCGTACTTCTCCGCCGCCTCGACGCATGCTCGCCGCGTGTTGGTCGGGTGCGGCGACATGTCGGTGTAGCAGCACCTCGCACATGACGAGCTTGTTGTCGCCGCCGCGCAGCGGGTCGGGGCACGACGAAGACCGGCTGGAGCACGCAGTCCGAGTCGCTGCCCTCGGCCTGGTTCGTGCTCGACCCGTCGAAGCCCCAGATCGGGGGCTCCTTGCCGTCGGCGACGATCTTGGTCTTGCTCCGGAGCAGCGGGCTCGGCTCGGTCCCGTCGATCCAGATGTACTCGGCCTGGTAGCTCATGAACTCTCCTGTGTGCCCCTTCTCGTGTCGTGCTGCCGGCCCCGCCACGACGTGTTGCACCGCAGCGGGGGTCGGAATCAGTGTCGCCGGACCCTATTTCGTCGCCGTATCGGTTATGTGAACCGACGATGAAATCGTCCGAGGCGGCCTCCGGCCTCAATGGTGCCTTGTGCAGCTGTCATCCGCACCAGTCCGTGCATGACCTGGGGCATCACCCGGAGACGCTCCCGCTCACCCCACACGGATGTCCTCCAGCACTCGACACTTCAGGCCCGGGGCGACCCGCTCGAGCCGGCCGCGGACGAAGTCGATCCCACAGTTCTCCCGGCAAGAGTCCCCGGGGTGAAGGCGGCCCCTCTGCCCTGGTTCCGGCACTTTCGGGCGAGAGACGAAATCGCGATGACTCGGACAAAGTGGGACACTTTTCCGTGAGGGTCCTCCACCACGATTCGATGGTCACCGCCTCAGATTGCTTCTGGTCGTTGGCAGACCGCAGGGAAGGGAGATTGCGATGCGCTTCAACCACATGGAGATGACGTTCCCGGTTGGCACTCTGACGAAGGAGTTTCGAGAGGAAGTCGATGCCTTTTACGGCTCTGTTTTCGGATGGACCGCGCTCGACACCGAGGTGGTCGGGCAGTCCTGCCACCTTCTTCTGCCCGACGCGGATCAATTCATCCTGCTGGCCGAGAGCGAGAAACCGATGAGCTCCCCGGGCTACGACCACCTCGGATTGCTCCAGGACTCCCGCGAAGAGGTCGACGACTTGTTGGTCGCGTGCGAGCGCTACGCCGAGAAGGACGATCGGGTCAAGATCAAGCGGTACAACGATCTGAACTATCCCGGAGTGACCGTGCATGCCTTCTATGTGAAGTACTTGCTGCCGATCTTCTTCGACGTGCAGAGCATGGAGCGCAGCTCGGCCGACACCTGACATCAAGAAGTCTGCTGGCGCTGAGCCCTGACGTCGGGGGCGGCGCCTTCATGGAGCTCCGCAACGACCGACTAGTCAGGTCTTGGACCCCGCTGGCGTGTGCTGAGCATGGCCGCGCCCCAGCCAAGGCAGACGATCCCGAGGAAGGCAGAGATCAGTCCGAAGATCGTGAACGCTAAGCCGAATGTGAGCAAGATGAGCACTACTCCAAGAGCAATCAGCACCACCGGCACCGGTTGATCGTACGTGCGGCGCCCAGGTGACCCAGCGTCGCCGACTAGCGGTCATGCGTACTGTTCTCCGAGTGTCTTAGTTGTCGACTCCGTGCCGGGTGGATCCCACCTCATCGCGAGCCGTTTGTTCAGACTCTGGGCGTGACCGGGCTGACGTTGTAGCGCAGTTCCCCGGTCGACACGTCGATGTCGTAGTACTCGACGCCCGTCTCCACCTTCGGGTCGTCCACGTCGAACGCGACGGCGATCTTGTTCGCGGCGTTGCGGACGATATCGAGGGTCAGCTCGGTTGCGGCGGCAGGACCCAGAGCGTCCACGACCTGCTCGCCGAGCCCGGGTGGCCACTGGATCGGCTGCCACACGAAAGCATCGACGACCTCGAGGGCCAGGGCCTGGACGTCGGAGAGGCCGCTCGGATCACTGTCATCGAAGAGGTCACTTCGACCTGCCTGATCGATGGCACTTACGTTCCGGCGGGACTGGCAGAGCCGGCAGTCGTGGGCTCTCGCCCCGCGGAGCCTGACCAGTTCGGAGGTCACCGGATCGAGGGCCGGCAGCTTGGCCACCTCGAGGAGAAACCTTTCGTGGGCCACCCAGGGATCGGTATTAGAAGACGTGGGGATCGGACACCATTCTTCACCGAACATCTCGCGCCAGGCGGTACCGGCACGGATCATCATGTCCTCGATCCATACGGCAAGGATGAAGACTGGGGCACCGGCACCGAGCTCGGCCAGCCCGGCTGCTCGAACCTCCGTGGTCATGGATGCCACATCGACGACCATCTGTTCGGCGAAGGCCGTCGCGTCGGATCTCGGCACCGCAGGAACAGCGGGGTCGAGGCTGGCCCGTGCGATGGCACAAGCCCGCTGCGTCAGATCGGTCGGCGTGGTCGAGCCGACTGCGTCGACCAATTGGTCCCATGCCGTGAAGGCCGCCGGCGCCTGATCTCGGGCGATCACATGTCGACCCTACTGGTCATTTGACGCGTCACGAGAGCCCCCAGGCTTGGTTCCGCAGGTCTCCTAGCCGCTATCCGGACGCGACGGAGGGCTGGAACGAGTTCGCTCCAGCCCTCCAAGTTGCCCCCCGGCAACAGGGCTACCTCAATGAGGCAGCCTCGTCGTTCTCTGTGGTGCGCGGCGGCGTACCGCCGCTTCCGCTAGCAGTTGGTTGCGTTGAGGCCACCGACGCACGTGTTGGCGTTGCTGAACAGGTTGGAGATGCCTCCACCCAGAGCAGCGATCGCAACGACGGCGACAACGGCGATCAGACCCACCAGCAGCGCGTACTCCACCATGGAAGCGCCACGCTCCGTGCGGGCACGCTGCAAGAGCGCGCCATGTGCGCTACGGACCGCGACAAACGCGTTCATGAAGTATCCGAGCATTACTGTCCCCCTCTTTACCCCGATTGAGAACCGACGGAATGTCGTTCCCGTCTACAAATATCGCCACTTACTGGATCGAAATCCATAGTCTTTTTGACCCAAAGACCCTGGGTTCCCTCTGGGTGAATGTCCATGGTTTGCACTACGGACATCCCCACGGACAGCCCCCCAAACGAACAGCGGGCTGGGCCGGCTATGCCGGCCCAGCCCTACCGTCATCCCTTTGGGGAAGGGGGAATATTCCCTTAGGGAAATGCTTGCGGTTCGAATGCGGCGTCAGCCGCTCGAACTAGCAGTTCGTAGCGTTCAGACCACCAACACAGGTGTTCGCGTTGCTGAACAGGTGCGAAATGCCACCACCGAGCGCGGCGATCGCCACAACGGCGACGACGGCGATGAGACCGACGAGCAGGGCGTACTCCACCATGGAGGCACCACGCTCGGTCCGCGCACGCTCGAGCAGATTGCCGTGGAAACCACGGACCGCGAAGAACACGTTCAGAAACATGCTGAGTCATTTGAATATTCCCCTCTCTCACCCCAAAGAGCACCGGACGATTGTCCGACTACCCGTTTGAAGTCCCGTGCTCATTGTCGGCACAGCCCAATCTCATTTCCATAGGCTGAAAGGACCAAATGCCGGTCCGCGACAAAGGCGTCCTTATTCGATGGTGACCAGGCCCATCACCACGGCGCGCACCAGCGCGTGTGTGCGGTTGGTCACATCGAGCTTTTGGAAGATGGCCGCCAAATGGTTCTTGGTCGTCTTCGGACTGATGTACAACCGCTGCGAGATCTCGCTGTTCGTGGAACCTTCGGCCAGCAGCTGCAGCACCTCGAGCTCGCGTTGTGTGAGCGACCACGGCCCCCATTGGCGGTCATCGTCGACGCGACGGCTTGTCGACTGGGAGTCCCGATAGTCATCGGCGGCCGGTCGGACGACGGCGTCGTCACGAGTGAGGCTCGCGATGCCACCCTGCACTTGGCGCCCGCGGTGCACGGTTGTCGAGACCGCCGGTCCCGACACGGACACCTGCGAGTAGAACGTCCACTCGCCCGGACTCCCGACGGTCTCCTCTGCAACTGCGTTCGGCCACAGGATCGAGGCTGTGTTCGTCATGGATCCCCCTCAATTCCGCCCGGATTAACCGGTGCGGGCCCTCCTCCTCACCGGTTCCGGTGAGAATTTCCCCTGGTCATTGTACGACTCGCTCGTCAAACGACAGGTGCATCACCATTGCGAATTGGGTGCAGTGGGCCGAAATTCCCACGCCCGCCGAGGTGGTTGTGTGTCTGTTGTCAGTGTCCGGCGAAGGCGTGCTTGATCGGGCCGACGATCGGCCCCAGCACGATGATCAGGATCGCGGGCAAGAAGCACAACGCCAGCGGGAAGAGGATCTTCACCGGCACTTTGGCCGCCTTCTCGCGCGCACGCTGCCGGCGCTTGTCGCGCATTTCGTCGGCTTGCGCCTGCAGCACGCGCCCGATGGGAAGGCCGAGTGCATCGGCCTGAGAGAGCACGACGGCGAACGTGACGAGGTCGTCGATGTCGGTACGAAGCTTCATGTTCTCGAGCGCGTCGCGCCGGGAAAGACCGAGCTCCATCTCACGCAAGGTGAGCCGCAGCTCCTCGCAGACAGGCGAGTCGATCCGTGCGCACGACACCTGCATCGCCTGCTCGAGACCGAGGCCGGCGGCCACCGAGATCGTCATCAGGTCGAGAAGGTCGGGCAGGTCGTTCGTGACACTCTCGCGCCGGCCCTTGATGCGAAAGCGCAGCCAGTAGCTGGGGACCAGGCCGCCGAGCAGCGGCAGAATGAACATGAGCCCCAGGCCGATCTTCAGCTTGACCACGCCGCTCACGAGCATGATCAGGCCGATGGCGAACCCCATCATGACGGCGCCCACCTGCACGGCAACGAACTCCTCGGCCCGTACCGAGCCGGTGAGGCCCGCCTTCAGCAGGTCGGCGTGGACCCGGTCGATGTCTTGCGACGGGTACAGGCGGGACAACCCGTGGCGAAGGCCACGGACCGAGGGGCTGAAGATACGGCTCACGAGCGGCGACTGCACCCGATCGGGCAGCTGCACCGGCTCGGCGTAGACCTCGGCCTCGCTCCCGAGCGAGCGAATGAAGTCGAGGCGGTTTTGCGACCGGTGGGTTCGCCAGGCCGCCACGCCGACGCCCGCGAGCCCGAGCACCATGAGCGTGATGCCGACCAACGGAACGAAATAAGCCGCATTCACGAGAACAGTCCCCCTTCGTCCTCAGACCTTGATGTTGACCATGCGGCGCACGATCCAGAACCCGAGCGCCATGAGTCCCGCCGTGCCGATCAGCACGATCAGACCGGCGCCGTGGAGCATCGGATCGAGATAACTGGGATCCTTCATCTCGAGCGCAAAGACCAGGAACAACGGGATGGCGAAGAGCACGTACCCCGACATCCGACCTTCCGCAGACAGCGTCTGCACCTCGCGACGGACCTCTTGCCTGGTGCGCATGAAGGCGGCGAGCGTGTGGAGGATCGGCGCCAGCCGGCCACCGGTCGACTGCTGGATGCGCACGGCCTCGACGGCCCACGTGAGGTCTTCGACGCCGGAGCGTTCGGCCATGTTCTCGAGGGCGACGACGAGGTCGGAACCGACGGCGACCTCGGCCATGACCCGGTCGAGCTCTTCGGACATAGGCGCCCGGGCGTCCCGCCGGTACATGTCGATGGAACGCTGGAACGTCTGACCACCCTCGACCGACGCCGCCATGAGCGCCAGCGCGTCGGGCAGCTGCTCCTGCATCTGCTTGATCCGCTTGTTGGCCCGTTCGCGTCGGGATGTACCACGAGACCATGGCCACCAACAGGAGCGCGACCACCGAACCGATGATGTTGCCGATCAGAAAGCCTGCCATTACCGCCAGCAGCAGTGCGGCCCCGGCGCTGATCACGAGGTACTCACCCGAGCGCAACGGGATCGAAGCCCGGTCCAGGCGCTGTTCGAGTGCGCCGGAGGTGTCGATCCGCCCGAAGATGCCCGCCAAGCGGACCGTCAGCGCCGAGAGCTCACCGCGCTCGGGCGACTCGCTGACCACCTCGACCGGCACCTCGGCCGTGCCCATGGTGTCGTCGAGGATCTGTGCGAGCGTGCGCTGACGGGTCCGGACCCGCAGGATGATCGCCACCACGGCGATGGCCAGGCCGGCGCCCACGAGGACGGCCGCCACGAGGGCCTCGGACTGCGAACCAAGCTGCAGTGCACCCAGCATGACCGGCCTTACCTCCCGTCGCGACGGCGCGCGAGCATTTCGTAGAGCTCTTCGGAGGGCGGCTCGACCGCGCGTCCCGGCCGGGCCGGGCGGTGGCGGCGCCCGTCGGACCGCGACGACGACAGCATGGACGCATCGGCATCGTTGCGGAAGATGTGCGGAGGTACCTCGACCCCGGCGAGCGCGAGCTCGTCGAGGATCTTCGGCCTCAGGCCGGTCGGGACGAGCCGTCCAAAACCTTCGTGCATGTCCACACGATGGAAGATGTCCTGCAGGAGCACCGTGTCGCCCTCCATGCCCTGGATCTCGGTGATGGAATGGACCACGCGGGGCCCGCCGGGCGTCCGCTGGAGCTGCACCAGGATGCCGACCGCCATGACGATCTGGTCGCGAATGGCCTTCTGGGGCAGCTCGACGCCACCCATCATCACCATCGTCTCCATCCGGCCCAGGAGCTCGCGCGGCGAGTTGGCGTGGACCGTGGTCATCGAGCCGGCGTGGCCGGTGTTCATGGCCTGGAGCATGTCCAGGGTCTCGGCCCCTCGGCACTCACCGACGATGATGCGGTCGGGCCGCATACGGAGGGAGTTGCGGACGAGGTCGCGGATGCGGACCTCGCCAGTGCCCTCGGCGTTGGCCGGCCGGGTCTCCAGCGTGACGACGTGGGCACCCTGGATCTGGAGTTCGGCCGACTCTTCGATCGTGATGAGGCGCTCGCCGTCGGGGATGAAGTTCGAGAGGACGTTCAACATCGTGGTCTTCCCGGTGCCGGTTCCGCCCACGACGACCATGCTGATCTTGCCGCGCACGAGCGCCTCGAGGAACACCGCAGAGTCCATGCTGAGAGAGCCGAGCCCGATCAGGTCCTGCATGACGAGCGGCTCTTCGGGGAACTTCCGGATGGTGAGCACCGGCCCGTGCAGCGCGAGCGGCGGCACGATGGCGTTGATACGGGAACCGTCGGCCAGGCGGGCGTCCACCATGGGCGAGGACTCGTCGACCCGCCGGCCCACCGCGTGCACCATCCGGTCGATGATGCGCCGGTACTGCTGCGCCGAGTTGAAGACGACGTCGGTCCGCTCGATGCGGCCCTCACGCTCGATCCAGATCTCGTCGAAGCGGTTGCACATGACTTCGGTGATGTTCCGGTCGGAGAGCAGTACCTCGAGCGGGCCGAAGCCGAGCGAGTCCTCGAGCATCTCCTCGACGAAGCGCTGGCGCTCGATGGGCGAGATCCCGATGTCCTCGCGCTCGAGGATCTCGTTCACCGTCGTGCGGACCTTGGCCCGCAATTCGTCCGGCGACAGGTCGGCCGCCGTGGGTGCGATCTCGGCCAGGACCTTCGCCTGGACGACTGCCTTGGACTGCAACCACGCCTCTTCCGAGGAGGAGGTGCGGTCGGTGCTCCGCCGCCTCGGTGCGTCCTTCGGAGGCGGTCCCCCGGAGCGGCGCTCCCCACCCGCGCGGCGATCGCCTCCCGCAGGGGCGGGCGCGGACGATTCAGCGACCCCGTCGGCGGCGGCCAGCTTCTCTGACAGGTTCATGGCTTTCAGGCCCTCTCGAGCTCAGGCACCTTTGGGGTGCGACCCTTCCGCCGCAATTTCCAGAAGCTGCGTCCAGCGCCGAGCTCGGCGTTGTTGCTGCTCGTGCCCAGGATGGGCGTGACATCGCCGGAGAGGAACTGGTGCATGCCGCCGCCAGTTTCTTGCTGATGTCCGAGTTGACGGCCGACACGATGGCCGGCTTGGCCCTTGTTGATCGACCGCATGACCTCCCGCGAGTACGGGAGTATCGAGACGATCTTGTTGTCGAGCACCTCCTGGACGTCCGTGATGTCGATACCGATGTCCTCCTCGACCTTGTTCAGGACGACCCCGATCGATTCGCTGCTGATTTTGAGCTTCTCCAGAGTGGTGAGGAACACCCGCATGTTGCGGATACTCGGCAGGTCCAGGGTCACCATGCACAAGACATGCGTCGAGTGGTCGAACGCCGCCAGGACGATCTCGGACAGCTGGGCCGGCGTGTCGACGACGATGTAGTCGAAGTGCCGGCGCAGCGCGCCCATCACCTTGTAGACGTCCTTGGGCGCGATCATGTCCGCGTCGGCCGGGCTGAACGGCGCCGCGAGCACCGAGAACCCGAGCTCGTGGTCCTCGAGGTACTCCTCGACGTGCTCGTCGATGTCGTCGTCGTCGACCGGCTCTCTGGAGAGGAGATCCGAGATGGTGAACCGAGGCCGCAGATGCAGTGCCGTCGACACCTCGCCGAACTGCAGGTCGAGGTCGACCAGGCAGACGCGCTGGCCCGTCTGGGAGGCCAGGTAGCAGGCCAGGTTCGTGGCATAGAAGGTCTTGCCACAACCGCCGCTCGAAGACGCCACGGTGAACACCTCGGCGAACTGTGACCGCTCTGCCACCACGACGCCGTGGGCGACGACCGGCATCGTCGGGGCAGCGCCCGACTGCGAGACGTCGGCGATGTCGAAGGCCCGCTTGAGCGCGGTCGAGAGCTGGCGCTTGCTCGTCGGGTACTCGACCAACTCCACCGCTCCGGTACGCACGATGTCGCTGAGGTTCGCCTTCGGCTTCGGGCCGAGCGCTAGGACGACCGCGGGCACCGCGGACGTGGCCCGCAGGCTGGCCAGCCGGGCCATGCCGGCGTGGCTGTCGAACACGGGTCCTGCGACGAGACACATCGAACGGTCCCTGCTCCCGCACCTCGTCTTCGACGTCGATGACGTTGGTGCTGGTGACGACCTGGTAGCCCGGTCCGAGCGAGGCCTGAATGGCCCGGCTGAGCGCCGGCGACCGGCTGATGACGAGAATCCGGCGGGCGATCACGAGCCCGGCGCAGTCGTCGTCTGGCCGGTGCCGATGCACTCGCCGACGGGCGGCGGGACGGCTCCCTGCTGTGGCTGGACAACCGAGATCTGCTCGTTCTGCGACAGGAACGAAAGCGTGCGGGCCTGCGCTGGCGTGAGCGCCAGCAGAAGCGTCTCACTCGAAGGAACCGAACGTCCCGACGTGTTAGCGGCTCCCGGAGTGGCACCCTTGGTGTTGGCCAGGTCCGGGCTCGTCTGCGACACGTCCAGCACTTCGATGCTGGACATGGCGAGCTCGGTGCACGGGATCGGGATGTTCGCGTTCGCCGCCACAGGTGGCCCACCGGACGACGGGTGCGTGATGTTGGCGTAAATGTCGACGTGAGCGCCCGGCTGCAGGTAGCCCGCCAGGTCCCCGGCGCCACTGACGGAGACGCTCATCGCGTCCTGGTTCTGCGGGATGGAGATCGCCGCCGTGCTGGCGGTGAGCTCGGTCGAGCTGATCGCGTGTCCCTTCTGCACCGGCGTCGAGAGGACCTCGTACGAGAGGCCCTGTAGGGAGGTCAAGTCGGTGGCCAGGTAGGACTTGCTCGAAATCGGCTCGAGCGCCACAAGATTTTGCGAGATCATCTGCTGTCCCGTCGTGCCGGCCGGGATGTTCGACTTGGCGACCACGGCCGTGATGTTCACCGGAGTCCCGGTGCTCGAAGAACTCGAAGCGTTCTTCTTCGCCCCTTGCACGCTTGCGTAGGCAATTGCGCTGCCGGCGATGAACAGGATCACCCCGATCAGGACCAACATGAGCGTCTGCTTCTTCACAGAACTTTTCCCCCTCTCACCAACCAGCGACGTGCGGCGACCCCGTCATGCATCGCTTTGTGGCCGGCTCCGATGGAATGTACGACGAGAACACGCCGAGGTACATAGGACCTTTTGACCATTCTCCGATGGAGCGCCGCAGGTCGCGGTGCCAAATGGTCCTTATGTCCTATGTACCGGTGGTGCGGCACTCCCCAGAATCATGCCGGGAGGTATCGCAGCGACACTCAATTGCCATTGCAGCTCAAGCCAGTACGAGTGTCGACCGAGATACGGAGGAGGGGGGTCACCACCTTGGGACCGCGCACGAAGAATTTCGCGAAGCGACTGAGGCGGCGACATGGAGAGGACGAACGCGGCGCGGAGCTTCTCGAGTTCGCGCTCGTCATCGTTCTGCTCATCTCGCTTCTTTACGGCATCATCACCTACGGCGTGATCCTGGCCGCCCAAGCCACCGTGACGCAGGCAGCCGCCGACGCCGCCCGGGCCGGCATCGTGCAGGGCACGGGGACGGGGTCCTGCGCTGGTACGTCAGGCGTGTCCCTCGCGGGGTGCACCGCGGTCACCCAGGCCGCCACCGACCTGGGCTGGATGAACAAGGGCGCCTGCACGGAGATCGTCAACGGCACGACCATCTCCACGGGCGCCGGCGCCATCACCTGTAGCGCCCTCACCGAGGCCTGCCCGTCGATCGCCACGAACACCTGCCTGTCCGTCACCGTCTCGTACAACTACAGCGCATCGCCGCTGTTCCCCGAGCTGCCCGGTCTCGGCTTGATCACGCCGTCGACCATTTCGTCGACCAACGTCCTGCAGCTCTCGACCCCGAGCGGGTCCTAGGTGCGGGCGGTGAAGATGTTCAAGAGACTGTTCCGTCGCCGGGACGACAACGAGCGGGGTGCCGCGTTCGTCCTGACCGCGATGAGCATGGTGCTGCTGCTTTGGGCCGGCGCCACGGGTGTCGACGTGGGGTTCACCGTCTACGGCAGCCGGCAGGCACAGGCGATGGCCGATACGGCGGCGCTCGACCTCGCCCGCTACATCAGCTACGCCGACACGCTGACGTCGATCTCCGCCGTACAGGTCTATCTGAACGGCAAGCTGGCCCAGGTCCTCGCCGACAACGGATCCAGCGCCCATCTCTCGGTCGTGCCCGGTTACTTCAACACGTCGAACGGGAAGTTCACGGCCGACGGCTTCAGCGGCAACTCCTGTCAGCCCGTCAATCTTCCCCCGATTCCCCACCCTGGCTGCAATGCCGATCGAGGTGACGGCAAACCAGTCGGTGCCTCAGGTCTTCTTCGGCGGCTTCAACATGCTCAACGGACATGCCGGCAACAACGTCTCCGGATCGGTGTCGGGCACGTCGATCGCGACGCAGAATCCTGTGGCTGGCTTTTCGATCGGGACGTACCTTGCCAACCTGAACAGCAATCAGAGCGCCGTGCTCAACCCGCTTCTCTCCGTGCTCGGCTCGTCGGTCAACCTGACTGCTGTCGGCTATCAGGGCCTTGTGTACGCCAACGTCACTCTCGCTCAGTTGATCACTGCGTCGGGCGGACTGCTGTCGGCGACCAACATCATGACGGCCCAGCTGACGGCGGGACAGTGGCTCAGCATCTACGAGAGCGCGGTCGGCAGCGACTACGGAACGGGGAGCACGGCCTACACCTCGTTGCAGGCGCTCGGTAGCTTCTCCGCCGCGCAGAGCTCAGACGTGAAGCTCTGCCAGCTGGCCAGCGTCAACGTCGTCGGCTCGACCCAGTACAACTGCTCGAACAGCTCCATCTCGGCGCAGGGCCTCAATGCCAGCGTGAACGTGTTGCAAATGCTGACCACGGAAGCGGAACTGGCCAACGGCACGAACGGCATCAACCTCACGTCCGCCCTCAACCTCAACTCCGCTCTCGCTGGGATTCCGGGTCTTTCTGTCGGCAACGTCATGCTCTCCACCCAGGTGATAAGCCCCGCTCAGGTGGCCTACGGACCGGTGGGCACGACGGCGAGCGACTCCCAGGTTCAGGCCACGTTGTCGATGAACCTGACTCTTCTGGGCATCCCGCTCGGATCCTTGAGCGTTCCGCTCTCTGCCGCCACCGGCACGGCCACTCTGAGCACGCTGACCTGCTCTGACGACTCGCTGTCGAGGATGGTGATCGCACCCGTGAACACCACCGCAGTGAGCAGTGGCACCAACGGCGTCACCCTGACCCTTCTGGGCAATGCGACCGCCCAAGGCACCTTCTCCGTAAGCGGTGTCACGAACGGAACAACGTCGTTCTCAGGGCCGGCACTTCCTCCGGCAACGGTCCCTCCGACCTCGTCGACCGAATCAGCCGGGACCAACCCCGAATCGGTTGGGACGTCGACACCGACGCTGACGTTCACGGCCGCCGGCGGCGCCAACGGCGATGTGACGGCCACGATGGGAGTGCTTGCCACTACCTACGGACCGGTCCTGCAGGCACTCGGCCTGACGGTCGCCGGCGCCGATATCGAGGCTTTCCCCGCCAACTGCGGCACCGTGTCGCTGGTCCAATGAGCACATCGCTCACGATCGTCGGCGGCGCCGCCATCGGCATGGCGGCCGGGTCGCTCATCGTGCCGTTCACCCGGCGCTCACTCGCCGCATCTGTCGCACGGGCTTCAACGGCGGATCCCGCTACCTCTCCCGCCCCCGCCATCACCGCGGCTGACACCCTGGAACCACCTCGCATCACGGCGCGGCAGTGGGCTCTGCTCGCCTTGGTCTCGGGCCTGCTTCCGGCCTACGTGCTCCACAAAGTGGGGTGGTCGATCATCGCCTTCCCGCCGCTCCTACTGCTTGTCGGCCTGGTGCAGCTCGCGTACTGCGACCTCGTGCAGCGCCTGCTGCCCAAGGCGCTCGTGTACGCCCTCAGCGCGGCGGTGATCGTGAGCGGCATCGTCATCGCGGGCGTCATGCACGAATGGCAACGCCTGGTCGTCGCATCGGTCGGCGGCGTCGCCTTCTTCGCGCTCTTCTTCGTGATCAACCTGATGAACCCGCGCTGGATGGCCTTCGGCGACGTCCGCCTCTCTCTGGTCGTGGGTTTCGGCCTGGCCTGGGTGAGTTGGGTCGCTCTCATCGAAGGACTCTTCTTCGCCAATCTGCTGGCGGTGATTGTCGGGTTCTTTCTCATCGCAGCGCACAAGGCCGATCGCCGCTCCGCCGTGCCCTTCGGGCTCTACCTGGCCCTCGGCACCGCACTGGTCCTCGTCACCTGGAGCTGAGAACCGGCCGGGCCGTCCGATGCGGCCGGCAAGGGGCGTCGCTAGCGTGCGCCTCCGTGGCACCCTTCGTGCTCGACCCTGAGTTCAAGGCGCAGTGGGACGGCGACGGCTGGTGCGTTGTCCCCGGTGCGATTCCGCTCGACGAACTGGCAGCCGCACAAGATGCAGTGCACCGCTACTTCCCCACCCCGGCCGAGATCGCCGAGCTGGGCGGTGCCGAGGCCGGACAGTGGCACACCTGGGACGCGCCGTGGCCCGAGTTCCCGTTCCACAGCAGGCGCCTGAACGCGCTCGTCCTGCACGACAACGTCATCGACCTCGCCGAGGCCTTCCTCGGCACGGCGGACCTTGCCTGCTACATGGGCATCGTCACCGCCAAGTACGCGCAGCAGGCATCGGGCTACAACCAGCTGCTCCATGCGGACTACCCCAACCACATGCTCGTCGTGCCTCGCCACGAGCTTGGCTTCCAGCAAGTCGAGTTCTTCGTATACCTGACTGACGTCACCACCGAGGACGGCGCCACGCGCTTCGTCTCATGGCAGAGGACGAAGGACATCCCCATCGAACGCCACACCCTGAATTATGTGGACTATGCCGCCCTGTACGACGACGCATCGGACGCGGCGGCACCGGCCGGTTCGGTCGTGGCCTATCGACCCGACGTGTACCACCGCTCCGTCGACCACACGGACCCCACCCGATACCGCGTGATGATCCATGTCTCGTTCCGCCACCGGGACGCGGGATGGGGCGGGTATCAGGCTTGGCCCTTCCGCGGCTTCTCGCCCGAACTCACCAAGTACGTCCAAGGTGCGACACCGCGCCAGCTCGCGCTCCTCGGTATCCCGTTGCCAGGGCATCCCTACTGGGACAAGGCGACGATCGCGGGCGTACAGGCGCGCTATCCCGGGCTCGACATGTCGCCGTGGCAAGCGGCAATGGCCGCGAACTAACCCGAAGACCCGGCTCCTCCGCCCGGGCTGCTAGGCGGTGTGCGGAGAGCCTGGCGCAACCAGTGGCCACGGCATCTCCCGCTCGGCCACAAGCGCGAGGTCGAGCAACAATTGCTCGCGGTGGTGGCCCGCCAGCACCTGCAGCCCGACCGGCAAGCCGTCGACGAGACCAGCCGGGATGTTGATCGCCGGGCTGCCGTTGAGATTCGAGGGCGCCGTGAGCGCGGCGTTGTTCATGATGGCGCGGGTGAATCCGATCTCGTGGATGAGATCGCGTCCCGGCAGCGTGGAGGGCGGCGGTCCCTCCGCGCTGAACGCCACGTCGGGATGCGTCGAGCAGAAGACGAAGTCCGCCTGGTCGAACAGTACGGCCATGGCCTCGTTGAGCTGGCGGCGGTACTGCTCGATGGAGGCGGCTCGCTCCAACGTGTAGCGCTCTTGCGCGCCGCGCAGGCCCAGGAGGATCTCGGGGGACAGCTCTTCCACACGATCGGGGTAGGCGTCGCCCAGGTCCACCACCATCGGAGGCATGTTGGACAAGGCCCAGGCACCGCGCAGCGGTGGCAGTGTGGGCTGCACCGCAACGATGCGCAATCCCGCTGCATTCGACAAATGGGCCGCCGCCGCGACGACAACGTCAGCCACCTCGTCTCGGACCTGCGCGATGCCGAGGTCCACGATGATTGCCGCGGTCAGGCCGACGAGGTCGTGGCTGCCGAGACCGGCCTCCCACCCTTCGACCCTCGGGAGGCTCAAGGGGTCGCGCCGGTCGAAGCCGTTGCAGGCATCGAAGTAACGGGCGGTGTCACGTACCGATCGGGTGAGGCAGCCGAGCACGGTGGTCATCGGCTCGATCGTCCCGTCGGGACCCTTCGGGACCCTCCCGTACGTCGCCTTGAGCCCGAAGAGACCGCTGAAGCCGGCCGGCCCGCGGATGGACCCGCCTCCGTCGCTGCCGGTCGCGATGGGCAAGAGGCCGCCGACGACCGCCGCCGCGGTGCCACCCGAGGAGCCGCCCGGGGTGCGCTCCTGGTTCCAGGGGTTGCGCGTCGTGCCATGCAGCACGGTCGACGTGCAATTGATGCCGCCGAACTCGGGCGCCGTCGTCTGTGCAGCCAGCACCGCCCCGGTTTTACGGAGCCGCGCCACCGAGGTGTCGTCGTGGCCGGCGACGCGGTCCTTGAAGATGACGGACGCCTCGGTGTAGGGCCAGCCGGCAACTTTCTCGAGCTCCTTGACGCCAAAGGGCACGCCGCCAAACGGAAGGCTGACATCGGCACGCCCCGCCGCTTCCCGCGCCCGGTCGAAGTTCGTGAAGCTGAAAGCGTTGAGCGGCGACCTGTCGATGGCGGCGATGCAATCGTCGAGTGCCTCGAGCGGCGAGAGCTCTCCCGCCCGGAACGCGTCCACCAGGCTGCAGGCGTCCCTCAACCAGGGCGTGCTCACAAGGGCGGAGAGTACCCGAGCGTTCCGGCGTGCGCCGGGCCGGGCCGGGGCGAAGGGGACTCGCTAGCCTGCCGCCGTGAAGATCTCGGAGCTGACGACGCCGGCGTTGGTGGTCGAGGCCGCCCTGCTCGACGCCAACCTGCGCACGATGGCCGAGGCGCTGCCCGGCCCGAAGCTGCGTCCTCATGTCAAGGCGCACAAGTGCACCGCGTTGGCCGCACGCCAGGCCGCCCTGGGGAACACCGCATTCACCTGCGCCACAATCAGGGAGATGGAGGGCATGGCCGGGGCCGGCCTCGGGGACGACTTGTTGTTGGCCAACGAGGTGACCGACGCCAGTCGGCTCGGCGCGGTGGCGCGAACCGGCGCACGCGTCACGGTGGCCGTGGACTCGGAGGCGACGATCGACGCCGCGGCACGGGGCGGCGTCACCGAGGTGCTCATCGACGTGAACGTGGGACTCCCCCGTTGCGGATGTGCGCCGGAGGACGCCGGTCGGCTGGCCGAGCGCGCCCGGGCCGCCGGGCTCGTCGTGCGCGGCGTGATGGGGTATGAGGGGCACATCGTCGGGCTCGAGGATCGGGCGACGCGGGAAGAGATGATCGAGGTATCGATGGGGCAACTCGTGCGCGCGCACGAGGACGTCGGAGGCGAGGTGGTGTCGGGAGGCGGCACCGGGACGTACGACATGAACGGGTGGGTGACCGAGATCCAGGCAGGGTCCTATGCGTTGATGGACACGGCGTACGCCAAGCTCGGGCTGCCCTTCGCCCACGCGCTGAGCGTGCTGTCCACCGTCATCTCGGTGTCGAAGGACTGGGTGGTGGCCGACTGCGGGCTGAAGGCCCTGGGCATGGACCACGGCAATCCGTCGGTCGAAGGATCGAACGTGTGGTTCTGCTCCGACGAGCACCTCACGATGGCGCCCGGCGCGCCGATGCGGGTCGGCGAGCGCGTCCGGGTGTTGCCGGCGCATATCGACCCGACCGTCGCGTATCACGAACACTTGCACGTCGTCGACGGCGACGAAGTCGTCGAGCGCTGGGACGTCGATCTGCGGGGATGGTGACCGAGCGGCGCGTGCGTCACGCCGGCTCGTCGGGGAAGTCGCGCATCGTGCGCATCGGTGACGCGAGCAGCCAGATGCAGGCGAGCACTTCACCGATGTAGCCGATCCACAATGTCGGCCGCAGGCCGGCGACCGAGCCCAGCACTCCGCCGAGCAGGGCGCCGAGCGGCAGCACGCCCCAGACCACGAAGCGCATGCTGGCGTTCATCCGGCCGAGCAACCGATCAGGGCACAACCGTTGTCGGAAGCTCACCTGGTTGACGTTGTAGACGACGGCCGAAAAGCTCACGAAGAAGAGGCCGGCGCCGAAGAGGATCAAGCCGGGCCCGGGCATCGTGAGGGGCACCAACAGACCGCCGACGTTGCCGAGGATGCCGATGATCGTGGCGCGCGCACCGCCGAAACGACGTGCCAGCGGACCCGCAACGAGTGCTCCGAGGACGCCGCCGACGCCTCCCATCGTGAACAAGAGGCCGATCACACCCGGCGTCGCATGCACCTCGCGCACGAGGAAGACCACCTCGACGGCGGCTGCGATGCCGCTGAAGAAATTCGACGTCGCCGTCGTGGCGGCAATGGCACGCAACAGGGCGTTGCCGAACACGAACCGGAGCCCTTCGGCGATGTCGTGCCGCAGCTTTGGGGTGGCCGGACTCGGGGACTTCGCGGCACCGGTTCGGGAGCACGGATGGCCGCAACGGCACCGGCGGAGACGAGGAAGCTGAACGAGTCGACGAGGACCGCGGCGGAGCTCCCGATGGCCTGGACGAGGCCACCCGCAACGCTGGGTCCGGCGACCGCGGCGACCTGCTCGCTGCCGGTGAGCTTGGCGTTGCCCTCGACCAAGTGTTCGCGCCCGACGAGCGTGGGCAGGTACGACTGGTAGGCGACGTCGAAGAACACCGTGAGGATGCCGCTCACCAGGGTGACGACGAAGAGCTGCGCCAGCGTCAGCCAACCGGCGCGCATAGGCGACGGGCACGGAGCCGATGGCGACGACCCGACCGAGGTCCGCGGCGATCATGACCCAACGCCGGCGGGTGCGATCTATCCAGACACCGGCGGGCAGCCCCACGATCAAGAACGCTGCCGTGGACGCCGCCGTCAAGAGACCCATCTGGAACGGCGTTGCGTGCAGCGTGCGGACAGCGAGGAGTGGGATTGCGAGCAGGCTCACCTGCGAGCCGAATTCGCTGATGGTCTCGCCACCCCAGAGCAGGCGAAAATCTCGATGCCGAAACAGGACACCCCGGGCCACCGGCGGACCCTAACGCGCCCGCGACCGCTGCCGGACCGGGTCAGTGCACTCCCGCCGCATCACGTATGTCGTGGGCGCGGCGGCGTTGTTGGCGTGGGCGCGCCGCGTCGTGCTGCTCGCCTGGTATGACCCGGCGGAGCGGAAGTTGTGACGGCGGCGCGACGCCCGAGAAAAGGGGGCGAGCACTGCTCGGGCAGCACCAACTGGGAGCCGCTCGTCCCTTCGTGCGACCGTGTCGATACCCGGCGGCGACGGGAACTGGTCGGGTGGGTGCCGAGGACTAGACCCGGACCTGCGAGCCGGGAGAGATCGCGTTGGGCGTGGTAAACGAGCGCGTCGCCAAGCGATGTCAGGGACGAGTCGTGGGCGCCAATGCAAACTGCTTCGTGCGCTTGTCGTCCAGGCCATCGATCCATCGTTGGATCCAGTCGAGCAGCTGTTGGTGACCCTCCTCCACGCCAGAGAGCCCTTCGACGATGAGGCCGAGCTGGAAACTCGTGACGGCGGCCACAATGACCTTGAGCGGGAACTCGTCCTCATCGAGGCCGTAGTCGCGCAGGGCCTGCCCGAAATGGTGCTCGAAGATGCCACGGAACCGCGCGTGCACTTCGGCGATACGCGGCTGGAGCGCCGGCATGTTCCACCCCATGGCCAAAAGCTCGAGCAGGATCTTGGGAAAGCGTGACGTCGGTTCCTCCACCCAGAACTGCGATCCCAGGCGCCACTTGTCCGCGAACGTGAGGTTGGGGTCGTCGTAGAGGGCTTCCAACGCCTCAGCCAGTTGATCGACGAATCGCTCGAGCGTTTGCGTGAGGAGTTCGTCCATCGACCCGAAGTAGTAGTGGACAAGCCCGTGGTTCACGCCGGCCGCATCGGCCACGGCCCGGGTCGTGACCCCCGCGTACCCGACCTCGAACAACAAGTGCTCGGCGGCGTCCAGCAACGCGACGGTCGTCTGTTGCCGCGCGTCGGAGACCTTCTTCTGCTCCCAGGCTCTCGCCATCAGTGGACGGTCGGGAGTGCCGCTGCCGTGCCGGCGGGCACCACGGGCTCTTGACGGTTAGTCACTCGTATTAGATACTAGTCCAAGTCGACCGACTTGGTTGACAATCCCGGACAGCACAGACCTCAGAATGGCCGTCTAGTCTCGGAGGAGAAGAGGGTGGCTGATTCTTGCGACGCCACGAGAGGGACCAGGCGAACTGGAGCCGGTGCCATCAGCCAGAATCTGGATCGCCGTCGTTCAGTCGTCACCACGCCGCGCAGAGGTCCTTGCCGGGACGCTAGAAATGCACCAAACACGGGGGCTCCGCGACTCCCAGAGCGAGAGCGCCGACGAACCGTCGCGATGCCGCCCGATGGGGATGTGACTGATGACGATCACCGAAGCTATGGCGGCGTGGGGTTCGTACGATCTCGACGACCCGTTCCCGCTGTTCGCACAGGTGCGCGACCTCGGCCCGGTCCATGCGGTGACGTTGGCCGACGGGCATGGCGCCTGGCTGGTCGTCAGCTACGAGGAGGCGCGTGCCGCCCTCAACGAGTCGCGGCTCTCCAAGGACATGCACGCGGCCTTGGCAACGGGCTCCGGCGTCGTGGCCGAAGGGTTACCCGGACCGGCCTTCGCCCGCCACATGTTGACGGTCGACCCACCCGATCACACCCGGCTGCGGCGGCTCGTCTCAGCCGCCTTTTCGGTGCGGCGCGTCGAGGCGTTGCGCGCCCGGATCCAGGCCATCACGGACGACCTGCTCGACGACATCGCACGGCAAGGGCCCGACAGCCAGATCGACCTCGTTGCAACCTTCGCCTTCCCATTGCCTTTCACGGTCATCTGCGAACTCCTCGGCGTACCCCATCACGACCGTGCCTCGCTCGGCGAGGGGTTCACCAAGCTGCTCGTCCCCATTTCCACTCCGGCCGAGTATGCGGTGGCCAAGGAGGCCTCGGACGCCGTCGTCGCCATGTTGAGAGCACTCGTCGAGGCCAAGCAGGTCGACCCCGGCGACGACCTCGTCTCGGGTCTCATCCACGCCCGTGACGGGGAAGAGAGTCTCGACAGCCAAGAACTTCTCTCGACGATCTTTCAGCTGATCGTCGCCGGTCACGACACAACCGCCAGCCTCATCGGCAACAGCGTCGTCGCGCTGTTGCGCAACCCGGCTCAGCTCGCCCAGCTCCGCGCCGACCCCACGGGGATCCCCAAGAGCCATAGAGGAGTTCCTCCGCTACGACGCACCCGTTCCTCATTCGACGTTTCGCTACACCGCCGCGCCGCTCACGCTCGGTGGAGTGGCGATCCCCGCCGGCGAACAGGTCATCATCTGCCTGGCGGCGGCGAACCGGGACGCCGACCGATACGAACACCCCGAGGACCTCGACCTCGACAGGGACGAGGCCCGTCATCTCGCGTTCGGCCACGGCATCCATCACTGTCTCGGTGCGCCGCTGGCCCGACTCGAGGGCCACATCGCCCTCGGGTCGCTCCTGCGCCGGTTCCCGGAGCTCTCCCTTGCCGTGCCGGCAGCGGACTTGCACTGGGGACACGGCGACGGCCTCGTCCTGCGAGGGCTCTCGGACCTGCCGGTGATCCCGGGCCCGGCCCTCCCGAGGTCACGACCATGAGCGCGGATCCGGCGGTCTCGAACCGGCCGGAAGGGAGCTGGCGCGGGGTCGACGAGGGTTGGGGCCGCCAGGCGGCGGACTTCTCCACCCTCGCTGAGCCTGCCAACTGCCGGGAATACGTCGCTCTGCACCACGCGCTCGGCGTGAGTGCAGACGACAGGCTGCTGGACATCGCCTGCGGGGCGGGTCTCGCGGTCGAGCTGGCGGGTCTACGCGGCGCCCGGTGCGCGGGTATCGATGCGTCGGCGCGCCTGATCGCTGTGGCCCGGGACCGCAACCCTGACGCTGACCTGCGGGTCGGGGACATGCACTCCCTGCCGTGGGAGGACGGCGCTTTCGACGTGGTGACCAGCTTCCGCGGGATCTGGGGGACCACCCCCGGAGTGATGAGCGAGGTGCACCGCGTCCTGGCCCCCGGTGGCCGAGTGGGGCTGACGGTCTGGGGGCACATCAAGGCATCACCCGGCGCGTGGGCGCTGGCGCCGTTCTCTCTCGCCGCGACCCCCAAGGTGGAGAACCAAGCCGCCATGGTGGCGCTCGGCCGACCGGGCGCCGGCGAGAGCATTGCTGCAGGAGGCCGGGTTCACCGACGTCGAGCGCATCGACATCCCCTTCGCGTTCGAGTTCGCCGACCCAGAGCTGTATGCACGAGCCCTGGCATCGACCGGTCCGGCTTTCGAGGCCATCGAGGCGGTCGGTGAGGAGGCGTTCCGGCAGGCGGCGGTGGACCTGGCTCGGGAAAGGGTCCGCGACGGCCTCCCACTCCGGGCGCACGTTGCGGTTGTCGGCTACATCGCCCGCAAGCCCGTCGCATCGTCTCACAGTCGGCAACCAAAGGGTGACCGTCCGAGCCGCGGAGTCGGGTGCGGGCTTCCTGGCCGCGCCGACGCACACGCCTGATGCACAGCGCCTGTTCGACCAGGACACTGATGGTGTCGGCTACGTGACGAACGTGTCACGACTGTGGGCGTACATGCCGGCCACGCTCGACGGCTTGTCCGATCTCATGGGCCAAGTGACTGAAGCGGGCTCGCTGACCCTTCGGCAAAGAGCTCTCCTCGTAACGGCCGCTGCATCAACGCTGGGTGACTCCTATTGCTCGCTGGCGTGGGGCAAGAAGCTCGCGGCGGAGTTGGGAGCGGAGGTTGCGGCGGCGGTCATTCATGGCGCAGACGACGATCTGGACCCCGAAGACAGGGCGCTGGTCCGTTGGGCTCGATCCGTGGCCACCGACCCGAACGCCATCGAGGCCGGAGACGTCCAAGGTCTTCGGGACGCCGGCTTCGACGAGACGCAGATCTTCGCCATCACGACCTTCGTGGCACTCCGCCTGGCCTTCTCGACCATCAATGACGCGCTGGGGGCCGCGCCCGACTCCCAACTAGGCAGATCGGTGCCGAGCGCCGGTTCTTTCTGCCGTCACCTTCGGCCGCCCGGTGGGGCCCGATCATGAGTAGACGGACGCGTGTTCCGGGACGGCGCTCTTTGGGTCTTCACTCGTGGAACCGGGAACGGCCTCGGATGTCAGGTGTGGTGGCGCGGCCGCTACCCGAGCAGGTGTTGTAGCCCCGCGGGACCTCCCCCGCGGGCAATTGAAGAAGGAGCAAGCACATGACAGCTACGGACACACCCGTAAACAATGGCGTCAACGTCGAATTCCTCCTGGGGGCCCGCGGGTTGCTCACCGAGACGCCCCAGGCGGCGCAGTTCCAGTGGCGGGCAACCAGTGAGTGGCAGAACGGCACCCACAGCCGCTCGACGGTCGAGGGCTTCTTCGGCCTCGGCGAGGAACAGAACCACCGCACCCGGTACGTCTTTGACGCTGATCACCCGGAGATCTTCGCCTCCGAGGACAACGGGGCCACGCCGGTCGAATACGTGCTCGTGGCCCTCGCCAGCTGCCTCACCGCCGGCGTCGCCGCGGTGGCGCAGAACCGGGAGATCCAGCTGCGCAGCGTCTCGGCGACGATCGAAGGCGGGATGGACGTCCGCGGCATCCTCGGCATGGACAGCGATGTGCGCAACGGCTTCAGCGACATCAAGGTGACCTACGACATCGACGCCGACGCGTCGGCCGACGACATCAAGGCGCTCGTCGCACAGTCACAGAAGCGCTCGGCCGTCTACGACATCATCACGAACCCCACCAACGTGAGCGTCCAGGTTCGCTGAGCACAATCGGCGTCCGGGGGAACCGTGGGTTCTTTGCACGCCACATCGGTCGTCATCGGGGCCGGTCACAGCGGGTTGGCAATGAGCAGGTGCCTCTCTGAGCGCTCCATCGACCACGTCGTCCTCGAACGGAGCGAGGTGGCCAACTCGTGGAGGACCGAGCGCTGGGATTCGTTGCGTTTGCTCACCCCGAACTGGCAATGCCGACTGCCCGGCCACTCCTACGACGGCGACGACTCGGACGGTTACATGACGATGCCCGAGGTGGTCGACTTCATCACCGACTACGCAGCGCTCATCGCGGCACCTGTGCAGTCCGGCACACCGGTCTCTTCTGTTCGCCGGAGCAATGGCGCGTACCGCGTGACCACGAACCAGGGCGAATGGCGGTGCGAAACGGTGGTCATCGCCACGGGGGCCTTCAACGTGCCCTATGTGCCGCCTTGCGCGGAGGCGGTGCCGTCGTCGGTGACAACGTTGACCCCCCTGGAATACCGGAACCCGGAGCAGCTCGGCGAGGGCGGAGTGCTCGTGGTTGGTGCATCGGCGACTGGCGTGCAGATCGCCGCCGAGATTCAGCGCTCCGGCCGCCAGGTCACGCTTGCCGTGGGCGAACACGTACGCGGACCGCGCATGTACCGGGACCGGGACATCCACTGGTGGATGGAGGCGGCCGGGGTGCTCGATGAACGATACGACGAGGTCGACGACATCGTTCGGGCGCGGCGCGTTCCGTCCATGCAGCTCGCGGGCACGCCCGAACGGGCCACGTTCGACCTCAATGCGCTCACGAGCATCGGCGTCAAGCTGGTCGGCCGACTCGCCGGCATCAATGAAGGGCGGGCCCAATTCTCGGGCTCCTTACGCAACAAGTGCGAGCTTGCCGACCTCAAGCTCGGACGACTGCTCGACACCATTGACGAGTGGGCGTCTGGGAACGGTCTCGACGATTCGGTACCGCCGGCTCATCGGTTCTCCTCCAACGGAGGTGGACGACTCGCCGCCGCTGGGCCTAGATCTCGCCAGCGGTGAAATCGAGACCATCATCTGGGCGACAGGTTTTCGCCCCGATTACTCCTGGCTCGACGTCGAGGTCCTTGATCCCAAAGGGATGATCCGCCACGACGGAGGCGTCGTCGGATGCGCCGGGCATGTTCCTGCTCGGAAGCCCGTTCCTGCGTCGACGCAAGTCGAGCTTCATCGACGGGGCCCGGGCCGACGCCGAAGAGCTCATCGTCGAACTGAGTGCGTACCTGGACGTGAAGGCGGCGTCGGCGGGGCGCTGACGGGTGGCGCCAGAGGGCTTCAATACCGCAACGTGGAGGTAGCCTGACCGAGGGAGGCTGAGAATGTTCGATGTCGACGCCCTCGTCGAGAACCTCGTTGTTGCGAACTCGGAGACCGAGCCCCGTCTCGCCGTCCGAGACGTGCTCGATCAAGCTTTGGCCGACCCTGGGCTCGAGAAATCCTTCGGCGACCCATCTGCCGGCCTGAACGTCCTGTACAACACGGACGAGTTCACCGTGTTGAACGTGGTGTGGCCGCCGAAGATGACCTTGTACCCCCACGACCACCGGATGTGGGCGGCAATCGGGATCTACGGAGGGAGCGAGGAGAACGTCTTCTACCGCAGGAGCGGGCCCAGCATCGAGAAGTCCGGGGGCAAGAGCCTCACTCAGCGCGATGTAGCTCCTGCTGGGCGATGACGCCATCCACTCGGTCCACAACCCGCTGCGATCGCACACCGGTGCGATCCATGTGTACGGCGGCAACTTCGTCCGGGCTCCGAGGAGCCAATGGCCGCCAGAGACATTGATCGAGGAGCCTTACGACCTCGAGGCGGTCCGACGTGAGTTCGCGCGGGCCGAGCAGGCGGCATCTGTCGGATTGGGCGAGTAGAGGCACTTCACGGCATTGGCTCAAGCACAATGAGCGCACCAAGCTCTGCGCTCCTCAAGTGGAGAATGTTCAACTCGCTCATGCCGTCGGGCCTGGGCCGAACATCGGGGGGACGACCCGAACGTTTCGTCTTGACCCCGACCGCCGAATCCACCTCCACCTGACCGTCGCCGACGCTACAAGTTCGACCAACGGGTGTAGGGTGACGCTCGATAGTTGCCCAAGACCTCGGTGACCCAAGCAACAGTCGAGCGTTCCTCGCTGAGCGCTCGACCAAGAAGGGAAGCCATGTTGGGAACTATCCCGGAGGCGCCCGCTGAGCGGGCCCCGAGGAAGGACCCGGCCCTGTCGGCGGCCGCATCGTCACTGCACTCCTCGTCGCCGGTCCAATTCTCGGGTTCGCGTGTCTCCTGCCGTTCATCTCAGGCCAACTTCTGAACGTGAACGACGTTGTGATCGCGGCGGTGATGTATGTCTTCACGGGGTTTGGGATCTCGGTCGGCTTTCACCGGCTGCTGACGCATCGGAGCTTCAAGGCCAAGAGAGCTCTCAAGATCGTGTGCGCAGTGGCCGGTTCCATGGCCCTCGAGGGGTCGGCGATCAGCTGGGTGGCCATCCATCGCCGGCATCACATGTTCGGGGACCAACCAGGAGACCCCCACTCTCCGCACCGCTACGGACCCGGTACCGTCGGGACGCTGAAGGGGTTCGTGTGGGCACATACCGGCTGGTTGTTCGCAATGGACCCCACGGACACCAAGCGATTCGCTCCGGACCTCCATCGGGACCGGGACTTCGTCGTGATCGACCGGCTGTTCCCGCTGCTGGCCGTGGCTTCCCTTGCTCTCCCGTTCTTCATCGGGTGGGCGCTGTTCGGAACCCTGTTCGGTGCGCTCAGTGCACTCCTCTGGGCCGGGCTCGTCAGGATGGCGCTCCTCCATCACGTCACGTGGAGCGTCAACTCGGTCTGCCATCTGTGGGGTCGAAGGCCGTTCGTGACGCACGACTACAGCACCAACGTCGGAGTCCTGGGGCTGGTCTCCTTTGGGGAGAGCTGGCACAACTTCCACCACGCCTCGCCATCCTCGGCCCGCCATGGCGTGCTGCCCCACCAGCATGACCTCTCGGCTCGATTGATCTCGTTCTTTGAGCGAATGGGGTGGGCCACGAAGGTGCGGTGGCCAAATCCGGCTCAGATCGTCGCCCTCCTGCAACCAGGACCCGTCGAAGAGCCGATGGCGAGCCGTCCGGTCGGGTCTTTAGGGAATCCGACCCTGGGCAACCTGGAGGGGACAAGCAACAGAGCGTGAATATGGCAGAACGGTTCTTGGCCGGTGTCATCGACAGATCGGGTGACCAGGCGCCCACTTTGGACCTCATCTGCCGGGTCTGTTGTGACCTACTCCCCGTCACGGTCGCATCGGTCGTACTGATGGGCGACCAAGGAGTCGAGGGGATCACCGGGGCATCCGACCCACTGGCAGCCGCCATCCAGAACGAGGAATTCACCCTTGGCGAGGGTCCCGGCGACCGAAGTCCGCCGGCAACGGACGACCGGTCTTGGTCTCCGATCTGAGAGATGTAACGAGCGACTGGCCACAGTTCGTACCGGCCGTCGCACGGCTCGGTGTTCGGGCCATTTACGCCATTCCTCTTCGCATCGGAGCCGTTGACCTTGGGGTCCTGGTTCTCGGCGGTGCTACGCCCAGAGCCCTGGCCGGTCAGGAGCTCGCCGACTCGTTCCTTCTCGGAGATCTGGTCAGTCGGCTGGTCGTCGATCTGCAGGCAGGGGTCACCTCGGAGTCGTTGGCCTGGGCGCTGGACGCAACCGACTCCCGGACGGTGGTGCATCAAGCCACCGGGATGATCGCGGCCCAGCTCAACGTCGGTGTGGCCGAGGCGCTCGTACGGCTCCGAGCGAACGCCTTCGCAACAGATCGCCCGATCGATCAGGTGGCGACCGAGGTCGTGGCTGGTCGGCGGCGCTTCGAGGAGCTGTGAGTCCGACCGGTCGGGCCCTGGCCGAGGGATCGCCTCTGAGACAAATATTGTGGCCACAGGCCCCCGAACTGTGCCGTGACGAACCAGGAGCGTGAAGCTTGGACAGTCGAGACGAATGGCTTGCTCGGACCTTTGTCGAACTCGCCGACACCCTGGTGGCCGACTTCGACCTCATCGAGTTTCTCTCGATGCTGGCCGACCGCTGCGTCGAACTGCTCGGCTCCGCCGAAGTCGGGTTGGCCCTGGGTGGCCCGCGCGGGCTGCAAATGATGGCCTCGTCGAGCGAACGAATGCGGGTGACGGAACTGTTGGAGGTCCAACTCGAAGAGGGGCCGTGCTTTGAGTGTTATCGCACGGGGCTGCCCGTCTTGAACCAGCAGCTCGCGTCGGCCGATGGTCGATGGCCGCGCTTTGCCCCGAAGGCCCGCGAGAGCGGATTCCAGACTGTCCACGCCGTGCCACTGCGGCTCCGCGATGAGGTGATCGGGGCGATGAACGTCTTCGACACTTCGCTCCGCGAGATGACCGAGACGGAATCGAATCTGCTCCGGGCGTTTGCCGACGCCGCCACCATCGGCATTCTCCAGGAGCGGATGGTGAAACAGCAGAGCGACCTTTCAATCCAACTCCAGGGAGCTCTCAACTCACGGATCGCAGTCGAGCAGGCAAAGGGGATCGTGGCCGAGCGGTTGAAGGTCGATATGGACACCGCGTTCGGAATGATCCGTAGCCATGCCCGGAACCACGGCACGCTACTGAGTTCGGTCGCCGACGCTCTGGTTCGCGGCTCGCTCAGTGCGGCCGAGCTCGATTCGCCATCGAAGGGCAGCGCAGCGGAGCGGAGCGGCCGGAGGGTCCGCCTGACTGATCTGCTGTGAACGATGATCGGTGTCCCCGCCGAGAATTAGCGTTTCTGGGCAAGAGTCCAGTCCACGGCGGCACAGATTGCATCGTGTCCTTTCGGATCGAACGCATGCCCCATGTCGTGGGCCAGGACGACGTACCGCCGAGAATCCGCGCGGAGCTGAAACTCAAGTCCCCTCCGGACCGGTATGAGCGCGTCCCGTCGCCCGTGCACTACGGCGAGGGGACTCGCGACTCGAGCAGTCAAGTTCTGAGGCGGATCGGGCGCCGTCCATCGCGGGCTGATCCGGACGCCCATTCTCCGACGGGCGACCCACCGACCTGGCCGCGTACGTACGAGAGCCGCCGTCAACACCGCCCGAACCCTTAGCGGCATCCGCCACTCCGCGGGACTCGATACGATCACAACGCCGGTCAACTCGGGGTGGTCGCAGGAGTAGCGGAGAGCGGCGACGCCGCCGAGCGACGCGCCGACCAGGATCGTCGGAATGCCCCGTCCCATTGCCCACGCTGCGGCCGCCTCGACATCCAGGTGCTCCAGATGTCCCAGCGTGTACGTGCCGGCAGAGGCTCCGTGGCCACGGGCGTCGTAGGACAGAACTTCGAAGCTGTTTTCTTGGAAACGCTCAGCCAGTGCCTCGATGTGGGGATGGTCCTTGCTCGCGGCCAATCCGTGCACGAGCACAACGGCGGCCGCGGAAGCGTGACTGCGAAGATGGCCAGTGGAGACCTGCCAAGGCAATGCCGTCGGTTGTGACGAGGCTGATTGGCTTCGGTGCTCTGTGCAGCCCGGACTCCAAGATGCTCCTCATTCTGAGGTCGAACGGAGCGAGAGCCGGTCCGCCGATCACGATCTCGGGTGGAAGGTGATGAAAGCTCCTCCTTGGGACTCCGACTGAACCCTAAGGGAGAGTGCAAGATCCATCGATCGGATCCTGGAGCAGGCTCAGCAGAGGAGGCTCTCTCCATCAGGAGCGGGCCCACAAGGCGATACGTTGGGCACGTGTGCTTCTCCCCCGAAGGCGATCTTGTCGGGGGAGCCGTGATCACCGCCATCGGTATCGACGCGCGCAGGCACCTCCACGGACGGAACAATCTTCTCCTGTTCGCGACCGTCCCGTTAGTGCTCGGGATTCATCAGCTCATTGAGTCGGTCGTTTGGTGGTCGCTCGAAGGACCCATTCCGACGTCGATCGGAAAGGTCGCGATGTGGCTCTACTTGTTGATCGCCATGGTGGTCGTTCCCATCCTCGTGCCTCTCTCGATCTGGAAGCTTGAACCGACCGCACGGCGACGATGGATCGTCGCCCCGTTTTTGGGACTCGGCATCGCCGTGGCGATCGTCCTACTCATCACGATGCTGCATGGGCCGGTCTCCGTCAGGCTCGGCGCATACCACCTCTCTTATAGCATCGGCCTTCACAATGGAATTCTGATTGTTGGTCTCTACGTGGTTGCTACCTGCGGATCGCTGTTGTCCTCGGGCTACCGGGACATTGTGATCTTCGGCGTTGCCAATTTGATCGCGGTGATCGTCTTGGCGCGCCTCACCGCTGATGGATTCGCGTCGCTCTGGTGCTTCTATGCCGCGATCGCGAGCGGGTTCATCTCGCTCCACATGCGACTCGGGAAACCGCACCGAGCGATGCCGTACGCCCTGAGCTGAACAGTGAGACAGCCACACATCGAACTCTTGAAGCAACCTCACTTCTTTGACCACAGCCCGGCGTGGCGTGGCGTGAAAACCAAACCGATGAGTCTCCGTTAAACCCGGGCCGATTGAATCCGCTCAGGCTCTAAGTCGGCGGACGCAAGTGGCCCTCGTGGTCGGCACCCTCAAGCATGTCGATCGCTACGAGTCGGTCGACCCCAGGATGCGCTCGACCTCGCCACGCTCCAAGGCGGATCGTCCGCGTCGGGTGGTTGCGTAATCGAGGCCTCCCATCCCCGTATGCATCTGGGTGCGCACGAGCGACGCATGTTCGAGCTCTTGGAGGCCCTCAGCCACCAGCCGAGCGATGCGTTGTTGAAGCTTCTGATCCTCGGCCGTCGGGACCGGGAACGTGAATCCTCTCTGGGGCTCGAACTCGCCAGCGATCCGGGGGACACTCGGCCCGGCATTGATGTTCTCCTGCCCGACCGTGACGTCTTCGTCGTCAGCGCCAGGCCCGCCCGGCCCGAACCCCCTTCTCATCACCTCGGCCGCCAACTGCTGCAGTGGCAAGGCGTTGAGTCGGTCGACCTCCGCCTGCAGCGCCAGTCTCCATTGGTCGTTCTTTTCCTGCTTTTCCTGGTCCTTGTGGCCAAACGGTGACATCCAAACCCCCTACCCCTAGTACCTCAGCCGAGTGCCACTCAGCTGCATGTCGTCCAACCCGGAACAGCCAATGCGCCCCCACGGTAAGAACGAAATTGCGCCAGATCGACGGTGATGCGCTCGCCCAAGTGAATCGCAGTCAGCGGCCGAACGCGCCACATAATGTTCGGCTGCCGGCCGATCCTGAGGTACTCCAAACCGATGCCGCGGAGGCTCATCATCCTCGGAGTGGCCACGTTGACGGGTTGACGGGTCGGGTTGGGCCTGCGGTGGAGGTGAAGGGACTCGAACCCTCGGCCTCTACATTGCGAACGTAGCGCTCTACCAGCTGAGCTACACCCCCGCGGCCATCAGGATACCCGGGCGTTCCGGAGGTCCCGGAAGCGCCAGGCCACGACGATGACGGGCTATTAGCGGGCCGCCACCTGGGGCGCTTCGAACGGCTCGTCGTCCCAGGCGCCCGGGTAGCCCGCCGCCGCCTCGTCGATGTCGATGTACCCGGCCGCGTCGACGACACCTTGGAGACGCCGCGACCCTCGCCGGCGCCGTTCCTCCTTGAGCTCGTTGGCGTACGCCATGAGGCCCAGAAGGGCGAGTGCGGGAAGCCCCGTCAGAGCGGTGAAGATCCACGCCAGGTGCATCCCGGGCCACAGTCCGATGATGAACGTGGACGCAGCGACGCCGCCCAGACAGCGCAACAAGACGCTGAAGCGACGTCGCGCCTGTTCACGGCGGAGGTCCCGCAAGTCGGCACCAGCTTCGGGCAGGCAGACGGGCTCGGGCCGGTCCAGGACGCCGACCCGCTCGTAGTGGCAGCCGTCATCGCCGTCGACGTCGGCGGCCGCGGCGTCCTCGGTCGGCCGCAACAGGACGAGCTTGGGGCGCGAGCTGTCCGGCATCGGCGTGGCTTCCGGCCCAGGTGGACCGGCTGGAAGTGCCGTATGGAGCCGGTATGCCGGCGCGACCGTCTTCGGGCCAGCGTGCTCGAGCAGCTGGAGCTGATGATGGAAGCTTTCGATAGACCCGACACCTTGTCGCTCGCCGAACCGTCGCCAAACGCCCGGCGCCAGGACTACCACCCATAGCACTGCTACGAGTCCCAGCAAGATCACAATCGCCACTCCCCGACGACCTACCTTCGCTCTCCTCTAAAAAGCCTATTGAGCAGCTCTTTAGAAATGGTGGATGGTGGGGAAATGCACAGCGCCGACCTCGTCGGCACTTCTCCGCTCTCGTCGATTTGTACCAACGTCTCCGCGCCGATTCAAGGGCTTTCTTCCGGTCCTGCTCATGAGTGGCGGATCATGCGGAGATTGCCCGGCTCCACCACCTTCCCTCGCTGCAGCCCACGGCGACGGCGACGTCGAAGCAGGCGGACACGTGTTGCGATGTGATGACATCGGCCAGCGGTCCGGCCGCGATGAGCCGTCCGGCGCGCATGAGGCCGCCATGGGTGAACCCGGGCGGGATCTCCTCGCAGTGGTGCGTCACGAGCACGACCGGAGGGCTCCCGGCGTCGGAGGCCAGAGCGCGCAGGCGCAACAGCAGGCGCTCGCGGGCGCCGAGGTCGAGTCCGGCGAAGGGCTCGTCCAGCAGCACGAGCTCGGGGTCACTCATCAGCGCCCGCGCCAGGAGTACCTGCTGGCGTTCGCCCTCGGAGATCACCCCGAAGGACCGCTCGGCGATCGCCCCGACGCCTCCCTGGGCGAGGAGCAGGTCCGCCTTCTCCCAGTCCGCCGCAGCGTAGGTGTGCCACCACGTCTCGAGCGCGCCGTAGCGACCACTGGCGACGACCTCGCGCGCCGTGACGTCGGCGCGGAGCTGCCGGGTCACCGCGCCGCTGACCAGAGCGACCCGCGGGCGCAGCGTCCGCACGTCGACACGTCCCAGCGCCGACCCCAGCACCTCGACTCGTCCCGAGGTGGGCCACAGTCGCGCCCCGGCCACTTGCAGCATGGTGGTCTTGCCGGAACCGTTCGGCCCGAGCACGACCCAGCGCTCGTCCCGCTCCACCTGCCAGTCGATGCCGTCGAGCACGGGTACGCCCTCGCGGCGGACCGTGACGCCGTGCAGCGCCACGGCAGGGCCGTCGTTCACCCCCCGGGGTGATCAGGCGCCAGCCGCCGGCCGATGCGCCCGATGAGGCCCGAGCAGCATTGCGCCCAGGTCCGTTCCCCGGCCAGCCAGAGCCAGATCTCCCGCCGGTAGCCGAGGACGACACCCGCCAGCTCGTCTTCGCTCATCCCGGCGGACGCCAGCGTCCGCCAGCGCGACCAGAGCCAGGGCACCAGGCCGTCGGCCGCGGTCAGGACCTCTCCGAGGTCACGGCCCTCACCGACGACGGCGTCGCTCCAGGCCTCGGCTCGAGCCACGGGCTCGTCCGGCAGGTGCAGATCCGGGAGGGCGGTCACGCTCAACGGCGGATGAACACGGGCTGGCGGTCCGTCCCGTCGTACGCGCGCACGTGCTCTTCGAAGTCGATGAAGAGCGGCGCGTCGGGGTCGAGCTTGCGCTGCAACGAGCGGTTGGCGATCTTCTTGTCCAGCGCATCGAGCCGGAGCAGGGCGGCCGGGTCGTCCAACCCGCGCACGTCGAGCTTGGACCTCGCCGCCTGGAAGGCGAGCCGCCCCCGCTCGGTCCGGATCAGCACACTGGTCCACCCGGTCATCGAGCCGACGCTCCCGACGGAGATGTCGGCGGAACGGCCGAGGAAGTCGGCGCACTCGTCGCACCCCTTCAGTGCAGCACCATGGAAGTCCTTCACCGGTTCGTCCACCGCCAGCTCGCCGTCCCGGTACTCGACGATCATGCGGCCGTGGATGACGTCCATCTTCGAGACGCGGTCGAGGTCCACTCCCCGCTTGTCACGCAACTCGCGCAGCGTGAGTGCCTCGTAGTCGAAGTTCTTCGTGCACATGAGCGCGATGGACAGCACGACCGCATCAACCCGGTGCGCGCCCGTCGGCCAGCGGCGGGCTTGCATGGCCCGCAGCCCCTGCACCTCGCAGGGGGTGCCGACGACTGCGATGCGCGGCTTCGGCGGGAGGCTGTAACGCGAGAGGTCGAGTTCGGCGAGCGCCATCGTCTGGTTGTAGAAGCTACCCGATGCAGCTCGGATCTCTTCCGGGCTCGTCGCGATGGTGGCGATGCCCTTCCATTGTTCGTCGGGGTCCGGACTTGGCTTCGAGACGAGGGCGCCGTCGATCTCTCCCGCTGCGAGCAATCCGATCAGGAGCGCGCTCACTGCGCCTCCGTCCTGCGCGTCGTCGTTCTGGGCGCTGGCACGCACCGCATACGACTCAACGACCGCACCGAGTCCGTCCCCAGGCGGACCACCGCTGATCTTGAAGTAGGTGTCCGACGAGTCGGAGCGGACCTGCGCCGGCTGCACCGCGGCGTCCTCGCTGCTGTCCGACGGTCGACGGCGGCCACAGCGCCTCGTAGCGCAGGCCGCCGCGAGGGCAGAAGTCCCAGCAGAGTGAGCAGCCGGTGCACATCTTGACCAGCTCGGGCAGGTCGGTGTCCTCGTCGATGCCGATGGAGTTCGAGGGACAGACAGCCACGCACGTCCCGCACTGGATGCAGCGATCTGCGTGGATCACGCCGGCCTCGAGTTCCCAGAACCAGACTTTCCCCGGCGGTTCGGCGATGCCGTTCATCTCCTCGCGGAGGCGGTAGCGCTTCACGAGGTCACCGCCTCGGTTGCGCTGGTGAGCAGTGACTGCAGCTCGGTCGGAGATGTGCGACGGGCCCAGAGGTGGAAGGGCTCGTCGGGACGGCGCCCCTCGCGATAGCTCGAGACGACGCGACGGAGCGCGTCGGGCACCCCGTCGACAGGCACGGCGCCGGCCACCCAATCGATGAAGGCGGCGTCGGGGCCGAGCGAGCCGCCGAGCCCGATGTCGACGGCCTCTTCGATGTGCTCGGCAACGTGAGCGATGTCGCCGCGGAAGCCGATGTCCGCTATCTGCGGCTGCGCGCACCCCGCAGAGCAGCCCGAGAAGTGCATCCGGATGATCCCCGCATGGGTGGCGGGGGCGCCGGTGCCGTTGCCCTCTTCCGGTTCCGGTGAGAACTCCGCATCGAGCTGGCGCGCCCACTTGACGGCCCGCTCTTTGGTCTCGACGACGGCGAAGCGGCAGAACTCCGAGCCGGTGCAGGCGACGACGCCGCGTTGGAACGGACCGGGGAAGGGCGAGTACTTCTGGATGAGCGGCTCGGCCAGCAGGTCGTCGAGCCGTTCCTCAGGGACGCCCGAGACGATGAAATTCTGGTCGGTGCCGATGCGCACGCCGCCGTCGCCGTAGGTGTCGGCCACCCGCGCCAGCTCGATCAGGTCGATGCCGTGCATGCGCCCCACCGGCACGCAGCAGCCGACGTAGAACAGGCCCGGCTGCTTCTGCGGGTGCACACCCACGTGGTCGCCGCGGAAGGCCGTGGTCAGCTCGCGGCCGGCCGTCTCCAGCGTGAAGTTGGTCCGCTCGTCCAGGGCGGCGCGGAAACCTTCGGGCCCCAGCTCCTGGGCCAGGTAGCGCATCCGGGCCAGCCCCCGGTTCTCACGGTTCCCGAGCTCGCCGAAGACGACGGCGACGCCCCGGCACAACTCGACCGCCTGGTCGGGGCGGATGAACACGTCGATGTCCGACGCCATCCGCTCGCCGTCGGAGAGCCCGCCCCCGATGAGCACGTTGAACCCCACGGAGCCGTCCGCCTGTTCGGCCGGCCACAGCCCGACGTCGTTGATCTCGATCCGCGCGCAGTCCTCCGTGCAGCCCGGCGACGGCGATCTTCCATTTGCGGGGCAGGTTGGCGTATTCGCGGTTGCCCGTGAAGAAGGCGGAGATCGCCTGCGCCACCGGGTACGCCTCGACGACCTCTTTCGCGTCGATGCCCGAGACGGGACACGAGCACACGTTCCGCGCCGAATCCCCGCACGCCTGCACCGTGGTGAGGCCGACGTCCCAGAAGCGCTGCCAGATCCGGGGCACGTCGGCGATGCGGATCCAGTGCAGCTGGATGTCCTGGCGCGTCGTGAGGTCGGCGTAGCGGTTCCCGAAGACCGGGCTGTCATCAGGTCCCTCGGCGAACGCGTCGGCCGCCACCCCGACCTCGCGTACCTGGGCCGACGTCATGACCCCGCCCGGGACCTTGATCCGCATCATGAACGCGTCGCCACCCTGGCTTTTGGGGGTACATGCCCACCCACTTCAACCGTTCCTGCTCGCCGGGAACCTTGTTGATGGAAGCAGGCCCCTCCTTGGAGTACGTGTCGATCACGGCCTGGGCCACCTCGAAGGGATGGCGCGCCAGCTTCAGCTGCTCGACGCTGTTCAGTTCGCCGATGTTGCGATACGGCCGCACGAACTTGAGGCCGCGGTCACGCCGGCCCCTGAATTCCATGCCGTAGGGATTGTCGAGGTCGCGCGGCACTAGACGTGCAGGCCACACTCGGTCTTGTCGAGACCGGACCAGCGTCCGGCGCGGCGCGTCCTCCCCTTCGGCCACCGGACGGGTCGTCGGGGCGCACCCGATGGACCGGTAGCCCTGCGACCACGAGTGGGTGCACCGGCAGGTCGTGATCGGCGAGATACGACACAACGTCGTCGTCGGTCCACGTCGCCAGCGGGTTGACCTTGACCAGACCGAAGGAGGCATCCCAACTGACGATGGGCGTGTCGGCACGCGTGGGGCCGTCGGAGCGCTTCAGCGACGTCAACCAGCCCGCCTTGCCCGCCACGGCCCTCTTCAGGGGCTCGACCTTCCGGAACTGGCAGCACTGCGCGCTGCCACAGGGGTAGGCGCCGCCTCCGGTCCCGGCTTCGTGACGTCAGGTTCAGGTCGTAGCGCGCCCGCACCTCTTCGACGAACGCAAGCGTCTCGGGGAAATGCGCCTCGGTGTCGAGGAAGACAACCTCTATGTCGGGTGCGACCTTCGTGGCGAGGTCGATGAGCACGATGTCCTCGAACGAAGCGGCCAGGACGAGGGAGTCACCGAACTCCCCGGCGGCCCAGCGGATGACGGTGCTGGCCGGAGCGGTCTCGAACTCCTTGCTCACCAGGGCCAGGTCTTCGGTGCTCATCGGCTGCTCGCTTACGCTGATCTCGGTCACCGACCCTCACGTTTCTCCGAAGCGATCGAGCCGCCGCCCGGGCCCGCTGCCGGCGCTTGACGCATTCTCGAATGCGAGCATTAGTATACATGACCAAAATGGTCATGATTCGAAGAGGCCCCATGGAAACCGCCGCCGCTCTCCGCACCCAACCCGACAGCTCCAATACGCCCCGGACGACCACCGCCGGAGGCGCCTCGGTGACCGCCCTGGTCAGACCGGTGGAACACCCCCTCGGCCACCTCGACCTCCTGGAGTCGCTGGCCATCTTCATCATCCGCGAGGTGGCCGCCGAGTCGGAGCGGCCGGTCCTCCTCTTCAGCGGCGGCAAGGACTCCGCGGTCCTGCTCCACCTGGCGTCCAAGGCCTTCCGGCCGGGCCGGATCCCCTTCCCGGTGCTCCACGTCGACACGGGGCACAACTTCTCCGAGGTGCTCGACTACCGCGACGCGCAGGTCGAGGCGGAGGGCGCTCGCCTCGTGGTGGCCAAGGTGCAGGACTCGATCGACCAGGGCCGCGTCGCCGATCCCGGCGAAGGTGCCTCGCGGAACCGGCTGCAGACCACGACCCTGCTCGACGCCATCAACGCCAACGGGTTCGACGCCGCCTTCGGCGGTGCGCGCCGAGACGAGGACAAGGCGCGCGCCAAGGAGCGGGTGCTCTCGTTCCGGGACTCGTTCGGGCAGTGGGACCCCAAGCGCCAGCGCCCCGAGCTTGTGGCAGCTGTACCAGGGCACCGTCCGGCCCGGTGAGCACCTGCGCGCGTTCCCGCTCTCGGACTGGACCGAGCTCGACATCTGGCAGTACATCCGGCGGGAGCGCATCGAGCTTCCGTCCATCTACTACGCGCACGAGCGCGAGGTCGTCGAGCGTGACGGCATGCTGCTCGCGTTGAGCGAGTGGGTGACGCCGCGGGACGGAGAAGAGGTCCGCAAGGAAACCGTCCGCTTCCGCACCGTCGGCGACGCGACGTGCACCGGTGCGGTCCGCTCCGAGGCCGACACGGTGGAGGAGATCATCCGCGAGGTGTCGTCGTCGCGCATCTCCGAACGAGGGGCCACGCGCGCCGACGACCGGTTCTCCGAGACGGCGATGGAAGACCGCAAGCGCGAGGGCTACTTCTAAGCCGATGACGACGTTGCCCGGCGCGCCGCCGGCCGGCGGCGCCGGGATCGGCGTCGACACGATGGATCTCCTCCGGTTCGCCACCGTCGGATCGGTCGACGACGGCAAGAGCACGCTCATCGGCCGGCTGCTCTACGACACCCGCCAGCTCTTCGACGACCAGGTCGCCGCGATCGAGACGGCGTCGGAACGCCGGGGGCTCGGTGAGGTCGACCTCTCTTTCGTGACGGACGGGCTGCGCGCCGAGCGCGAGCAGGGCATCACCATCGACGTCGCCTACCGGTACGCGGCCACGCCCCACCGGAAGTTCGTCATCGCCGACTGCCCGGGCCACGTGCAGTACACGCGCAACATGGCGACGGGCGCTTCCACGGCCGACCTGGCTCTCGTCCTTGTCGACGCGACCTCCGGTCTGCGCGAGCAGTCGCGACGCCACATCTGCATCGCCGCGCTCCTCGGCGTCGATCAGCTCGTCGTCTGCGCCAACAAGATGGACCTGGTCGAGTGGGACCGGTCGGCCTATCAACGGATCGCCGACGAGATGGATGCGCTCGCCCATCGCCTCGGTGTCACGTCCTGCATCGTGATCCCGATCTCCGCCCTCCACGGCGACAACGTGGTCGAGCGCTCCGAGGCGGCCAAGTGGTACGACGGGCCGACCGTGCTCGATGCGCTCGAATCAGCTCAGGCGGGCGGCTGGGCCGCCCAGCACGGGCTTCACCGTGGGAGCGGGGCGCGGTTGCCGGTCCAGTGGGTGCTGCGCCAGCCTGGCGGAGGGCGCACCTACGCCGGCATGGTGAACGGCGGGCCGCTCCGGGTGGGCGACCAGGTCACCGTGCTCCCCGAAGGCAGCCGGACCACGGTGCGGGGGATCGAGACGGCGGACGGTCCGCTCCAGCGCGCCGAGGTGGGGCTCTCGGTGTCGGTCCGCCTGGGCGACCACCTCGACGTCTCGCGTGGCGACCTCATCGCAGCGGCTGAGGATCCGCCCGAAGTGACCGACACCTTCGAAGCCACGGTGTGCTGGTTCCAGGAGCGTCCGCTGCAGGCGGGCGACCGCTTGCGCCTCAAGCACACCACCCGGGTGACGCCGGTCGCCGTGGACGCCGTGGTTGGGCTGTTCGACGTCAACGAGCTGCGGGTGACCGAGGCCGGCGAGCTGCGTGAGAACGACATCGGCGTGGTGCGCCTTCGCACAGCAACTCCCCTCGCGCTGGACCCGTACGCGACGGATCGCATCACGGGGAGCTTCGTCCTGATCGACGAGCAGACCTTCGCCACGATCGCGGCGGGCATGGTCGGTCCGCCGCGGCTCCATGACTGATTCGGACCCGGCTCCGACCGCGTTCTACCCTGTCTCCCTCGACGTCACCGGGCGTGGCTGTCTCGTCGTTGGAGGCGGACGGGTAGCGGCCCGCAAGGCCCGCACACTCCTCGAGTGCCGTGCGCTCGTGACGGTCATCGCCCCCTCGCTCGCACCGGAGATGGAGGAGCTCACCGACCGTCTCCAGGCCGTCGAGCGCCGCGCCTACACCCGCGGCGACGCCACCCGCTTCCGGCTCGTGGTAAGCGCAACGGGCCACCCCGACGTCGACAGTGCCGTCCACGACGACGCCGAGTCTGCTGGCGTCTGGGTCAACAGTGCAGATGACCGCGCCCATTCCTCCTTCATCCTCCCGGCGGTGTTTCGCGACGGCTCCGTGACCGTGGCGGTGTCGACAGGTGGGCTCAGCCCTGCGTTCGCCTCTTGGCTGCGGGACCGTCTTGCCGCAGCGTGCGGCGACGACGCCGGCGCCCTGGCGGCACTGATCGGCGAGGCGCGCGAGCGCCTCGTTCGAGCCGGTCGGTCGAGCGATTCGGTCGACTGGGCCGCCCTTCTCGATGGCCCGCTCCTCGACTCCGTGCGGGCAGGTGATTGGGACAACGCACGGGCAATTGTGGCTGCCGCCACGAACGAGTAGTCCTTTCGGCCCTCTTCGCTCCTTCGGGACACTCCGAGACGAACCTGGACGGGGCATCACGCCGCCCCGGACACAGTGACGCTCACGGAGGGGAAATGAACACGCCGAAGGCTCTGCAGACCGGCGGGTGGGACATCGCCACAGGAAAGGCCAACGAGAGCTTGGCGGCGCTCCGCACACCCATGGTGATGGGCCGTCGCATCTTGACGGCCATGGTTATCACCTTCTTGTTCGCCGCCGGGGCTCTCGTCGTGAGCCCTGCCGCCAAGGCCGGCGCTTCCACGACCTTCGCATACGACCAGGTGTTCGCCTCGGTGGGGTTCTCCACCGTCAACGTCTATGACGGGAGCTCGGGCAGCTTGCTCCCGCCCCCGCTGGTCGACAGCACGCCGCAGTTGGACTCGAATGGATTTCCCACCTTCACCACGGGCAGCGTGTTCGACCGCCACAACAACTTCTATGTGACCGACGACTCAAACAATGCCATCAGCGAGTACTCGTCGAGTGGTGCACCGATGGGACAGTTCGCCACCGGCCTGACGAACCCCGAGTCGCTCGTGTTCGACAGCAGCGGCAATCTCTACGTGGGCCAGCAGTCGACGAACTACATCGCCGAGTTCTCGCCGACCGGGCAGCGCATGGCCGACATCGGCCCCCTCGCCACCGAGCTCTTCGGCGACGACTGGATCGACCTCGCGAGCGACCAGTGCACCTTCTATTACACCTCAGAAGGCACCGACATCTACAGCTACAACAAGTGCACGGGTCAGCAAGGTACCTACAACACCCAGGGCTCCGCGACTTCGCTCGACTTCAACCAGGCCCCCCTCCCCGGGGCGGGCGCGTACCAGCTCAAGATCCTGGCCAACGGTGACATGCTCGTCGCAGACTCGAGTGCGGTGCTGCTCTTGGACCCGAGCGGCAACGTGATCCAGACCTACTCGTGTGCATCGCTGCCGACGCCCCAAGGGGCGGCGCCTTGCGGGGGCCTCCTCTTCGCCGTCAGCGTCGATCCCAACGGGACCTCTTTCTGGACGGGCGACGCCCAATCGGGCGACGTCTGGCACATCGACCTGAGCGGCAACGTTCTGACGAGCTTCGCGACCGGCAGCCCCGGTCTTCTGTTCGGGCTCACCGTGGACGGCCAGCTCATGGCGGCGACGTCGCCGACGATCACCCCCCAGACGGCGACCAACCTGTCGCCGCCCCAGACGTCGGGCACCTTCTCCTTCGACACACCGACACCGGTGTCCGCCGTGCTGACCGACTCCTCTGGCAATCCGGTCTCGGGTGAGCCGGTCACCTTCACCCTCAACGGCGACAGCGCCGAGTCGTGTACGTCTCTGCCGACCGGCAGCAACGGCGTGGCCTCGTGTGACATCACACCGACCGAACCCTGCGCTGAGCTACACGCTCACGGCGTCGTTCTCGGGTGACACCTCGACGTCGACGCCGCTCGGCCAGAGCGGCAGTTCGGGCACCATCACGGTCACTCCCGACACCACCACGCTGGTCTACACCGGTCCGACGACGGCGGTGAACGGACAGCCGGTCACTCTCACCGCCACCCTGACGACCGACAACCCCTCGGCGGGGACGCCGCTGAACGGTCAGCTCGTGACGATCAACCTGGCGGCACCCAGTCGTGCAACGGCACGACCCAGCCCGATGGGACCGTCAGCTGCACCATCCCGACCGTCGCCCAGACCATGAGCAACGTCAACGTGACGGCCACCTACGGCGGCAGCATGTTCCAGTCGCCGGCGAGCCTGCCCACGCCGGTGCCGGCCTTGGTCAAAGAGCCAACCAGCTTGACCGTCCAAGGCGGGCCCGCCGACTACGGCGACGCGACCACCGTCTCGGGCACCCTGACCGACACGTTGACGACCGCACCGATCGTCGGCGAGCAGCTCACCTTGAGCCTCAACGGCACGGACACGTGCACCACCACGGTGCCGACCGATGCCACCGGCACCGCCTCGTGCACGATCACGCCCAGCGAGAAGGCGGGCACGTATCTGCTCACGGGGACCTTCGGCGGCGACAGCGGCCAGCCGCTCGAGCTGATGGCCTCGACCGCGTCGTCGAACTTCGTCGTCACCTTGGAGGAGACGACGCTGACCTACACCGGACCGACGGTTGCGCAGAACGGCCAGCCGCTCACGCTGTCGGGCGTGCTCACGACCGAGAGCACGGCGCCTGACACCGACGGCGACTCGGGCCTCGCGGCGCCCATCGCCGGGCGCACGGTCGCCTTCCAGCTCGGCTCGGGCGGCTCGGCCCAGACGTGCTCTGGGGTCACCGATCCGACGGGGACCGCGAGCTGCACCATCACCTCGGTCAGCCAGCCACAGGGGCCGATCCCGGTGACCGACACCTTCACGAGCGACTCGTACTACCAGACGGCGAGCGCCGCCTCGACGGTCGAACCTGCCCGAGGGGACGAAGTTGACGGTCAACCCGACCTCGGGCGTCTACAACGGCTCGACCCCGGTGTCGGCAACATTGACCAACACCTACACGGGCCTGCCCGTCCCCGGTGAGCCGGTCACGCTGACGGTCACCGGCGCGCCACCGTGCACCGCCACGACGAACGCGCAGGGCGTCGCCACGTGCAACGTCACGCCCACCGAGCCGGCCGGGAGCTACACGCTGACGGGGAACTTCCCCGGCGATACCTCCTCGACGCCGCAGCTGCTGCCGACGAGCTCGTCGACCACGTTCACCGAGACCAAGGCTCCGACCACGGTCGTCTACACGGGCCCGACCCAGCTGACCAACGGCCAGCCGGTCACCTTGAGCGGCGTCGTGACCTCGAGCGAGCCCACTGCGGGCACGCCGGTGGCCGGACAGACCGTGACCTTCACGATCGGCTCGGGCTCTTCGGCCCAGAGCTGCACGGGCACGACCAACGCGGCCGGACAGGCCAGCTGCACGATCGCCAAGGTCAACCAGCAGCCCTGCTCGCTCTCGACCGTCCCCATCACCGTCAAGTACGCCGGGAACTCGTTCTATCTGACGTCCACCACGTCGGGCAGCTTGGTGCTCGGGACACCGACCAATCTCTCGGTCTCTGCGGTCAGCGGCGCGACGCGGTCAGGCAGCGACGCTTTCGGGCACGTTGACCAACGCCCTCACGGGCCAGGTCATCAGCGGACAACCCATCACGCTCACGCTGAACGGGTCGCAGTCGTGCACCGGCACCACGAACTACAACGGCGTCGGATCGTGCAGCGTCACGCCCAATGAGCCTCTCGGTACCTACACGATCACGGGCTCGTTCGCCGGTGGATCCGCCAGCTCGGGACACTGTGGCTGTGTATCGACGCAGATGTTCGCCAGCAGCGGCTCGAACAGCTTCGTGGTGACGAAGATGCCGACCACCGTGACCTACACGGGTGCCACGAGCGCGAACCAGGGACAGTCGATCACGCTGAGCTCACAGCTGACGTCGAACGGGGCCCCGCTCTCAGGACAGCCGGTCGTGATGACATTGGGCTCGGGGTCTTCGGCTCAGAGCTGTACGGCCACGACCAACTCGTCCGGCAACGCCTCATGCACCCTCACGGTCAGCCAGATTCAGGGATCGGCCACAGTCACTGTCAACTACGCCGGGAACTCGTACTACCTGTCGTCCTCGACGTCCGCCATCGTCAAGATCAGTGGGTCTTGCGGAGGCGGCGGCTCGGGCGGTGGCGGCGGCGGCTCGGGCGGCGGCGGCTACGGCTATGGCGGTGGCGGCTACGGCGGGGGCAGCACTCCGCCCAGCGGCAACAGCGGCGGCGGCCGGAACCCGTGCGGCGGTGGCGGCCGCTGACCCTGCGGCCCTCGGGATCCGTCGACTGACGCGGATATCAACGGTTCCCCACTCACCTAGCAACGCTTCGGCAATTGTCGCCGGCGCGGTGACCGTGTAGTCCATTTGGCCCTCTTTCGTCTCCGAAGTCCCTCCGACACCTACAAGTGCGTCGGAAGATTGCATCCGGCGTGACATGGAGAGGACAGCGGCCGGCCTTCGAAGCCCGACCTCTGTCCGCACGATTCCGCCAGAGGTTCGTGCACGAGGGGGTCACCACGCAGGGCGCGGTGACGCTGTTGGAGGGGACGATGAGAACGTCGAAGGCTGGAGAGACCGAGAGGTCCGACGCAAGCCTGTACTGGACGGTCGACGGCGGGGCGGCGCTGGGCGACCTTGCGGCCAGAAGTGCGCGGTACGTTGCAGTGGTCCTGGCGACGCTGTTGTTGGCCGCAGTGACCCTCGTCATGACGCCGGGGGGAACAGCCCGCGCCTCCACGACCTTCGCATACGACCAGGTGTTCGCCTCGGTGGGGTTCTCCACCGTCAACGTCTATGACGGGAGCTCGGGCAGCCTGCTCCCGCCCCCGCTGGTCGACAGCACGCCGCAGTTGGACTCGAATGGATTTCCCACCTTCACCACGGGCAGCGTGTTCGACCGCCACAACAACTTCTATGTGACCGACGACTCAAACAATGCCATCAGCGAGTACTCGTCGAGTGGTGCACCGCTGGGACAGTTCGCCACCGGCCTGACGAACCCCGAGTCGCTCGTGTTCGACAGCAGCGGCAATCTCTACGTGGGCCAGCAGTCGACGAACTACATCGCCGAGTTCTCGCCGACCGGGCAGCGCCTGGCCGACATCGGCCCCCTCGCCACCGAGCTCTTCGGCGACGACTGGATCGACCTCGCGAGCGACCAGTGCACCTTCTATTACACCTCAGAAGGCACCGACATCTACAGCTACAACAAGTGCACGGGTCAGCAAGGTACCTACAACACCCAGGGCTCCGCGACTTCGCTCGACTTCAACCAGGCCCCCCTCCCCGGGTCGGGCGCGTACCAGCTCAAGATCCTGGCCAACGGTGACATGCTCGTCGCAGACTCGAGTGCGGTGCTGCTCTTGGACCCGAGCGGCAACGTGATCCAGACCTACTCGTGTGCATCGCTGCCGACGCCCCAAGGGGCGGCGCCTTGCGGGGGCCTCCTCTTCGCCGTCAGCGTCGATCCCAACGGGACCTCTTTCTGGACGGGCGACGCCCAATCGGGCGACGTCTGGCACATCGACCTGGCAGCGGCAACGTTCTGACGAGCTTCGCGACCGGCAGCCCCGGTCTTCTGTTCGGGCTCACCGTGGACGGCCAGCTCATGGCGGCGACGTCGCCGACGATCACCCCCCAGACGGCGACCAACCTGTCGCCGCCCCAGACGTCGGGCACCTTCTCCTTCGACACACCGACACCGGTGTCCGCCGTGCTGACCGACTCCTCTGGCAATCCGGTCTCGGGTGAGCCGGTCACCTTCACCCTCAACGGCGACAGCGCCGAGTCGTGTACGTCTCTGCCGACCGGCAGCAACGGCGTGGCCTCGTGTGACATCACACCGACCGTTCCTGCGGCGAGCTACACGCTCACTGATTCGTTCTCGGATAGCAACTCGACGCTCGTCACAGAGCAGCAACATGAGCCCCGTCACGGTCACTCCCGACACCACCACACTCGTCTACACCGGGCCGACGACGGCGGTGAACGGACAGCCGGTCACTCTCACGGGCACCCTGACGACCGACAACCCTTCGGCGGGGACACCGCTGAACGGCCAGCTCGTGACGATCAACCTCGGCACCCAGTCCTGCAACGGCACGACCCAGCCCGACGGGACCGTCAGCTGCACCATCCCGACCGTCGCCCAGACCATGAGCAACGTCAACGTGACGGCCACCTACGGCGGCAGCTTCTCCCAGTCGCCGGCGAGCCTGCCCACGCCGGTCCCGGCCGTGGTCAAAGAGCCAACCAGCTTGACCGTCCAAGGCGGGCCCGCCGACTACGGCGACGCGACCACGGTCTCGGGCACCCTGACCGACACGTTGACGACCGCACCGATCGTCGGCGAGCAGCTCACCTTGAGCCTCAACGGCACGGACACGTGCACCACCACGGTGCCGACCGATGCCACCGGCACCGCCTCGTGCACGATCACGCCCAGCGAGAAGGCGGGCACGTATCCGCTGACGGGGACCTTCGGCGGCGACAGCGGTCAGCCGCTCGAGCTGATGGCCTCGAATGCGTCGTCGAACTTCGTCGTCACGTTGGAGGAGACAACGCTGACCTACACCGGACCGACGGTTGCGCAGAACGGCCAGCCGCTCACGCTGTCGGGCGTACTCACGACCGAGAGCACGGCGCCCGACACCGACGGGGACTCGGGCCTCGCGGCACCCATCGCCGGGCGCACGGTCGCCTTCCAGCTCGGCTCGGGCGGCTCAGCCCAGACGTGCTCTGGGGTCACCGATCCGACGGGGACCGCGCAGATGCACGATCACCTCGGTCAGCCAGCCACAGGGGCCGATCCCGGTGACCGACACCTTCACGAGCGACTCGTACTACCAGACGGCGAGCGCCGCTTCGACGGTGAACCTGCCCGAGGGGACGAAGTTGACGGTCAACCCGACCTCGGGCGTCTACAACGGATCGACCCCGGTCTCGGCGACATTGACCAACACCTACACGGGCCTGCCCGTCCCCGGTGAGCCGGTCACGCTGACGGTCACCGGCGCGCCACCGTGCACCGCCACGACGAACGCGCAGGGCGTCGCCACGTGCAACGTGACGCCCACCGAGCCGGCCGGGAGCTACACGCTGACGGGGAACTTCCCCGGCGATACCACCTCGACGCCGCAGCTGCTGACGACGAGCTCGTCGAACACGTTCACCGAGACCAAAGCTCCGACCACGGTCGTCTACACGGGCCCGACCCAGCTGACCAACGGCCAGCCGGTCACCTTGAGCGGCGTCGTGACCTCGAGCGAGCCCACTGCGGGCACGCCGGTGGGCGGACGAGACCGTGACCTTCACGGTCGGCTCCCAGAGCTGCACCGGGACGAGCGCGGCCAACGGCACCGTCAGTTGCACGGTGGCCAAGGTCAACCAGACCACCGGGACGGTCACGGTCACTACCAGCGTCGGCGGGAACAACTACTACCAGCCGTCCTCGACCAGCACGCCGGCAACCGTCCAGTCACCGACGACGCCTGACGGTCAGCGCGACCACCGGGCAATACGGTGGCGCGACGACGGTGACGGGCACGCTGACCAACACGGTGACGGGCCAACCCATCGCCGGTCAAACCGTGACGCTCACGCTCAACGGCTCGCAGACTTGCACGGCGGTCACAGGTGCCAACGGCCAGGCGAGCTGCTCCATCACGCCGAACGAACCCGCGGGCTCGTATCCGCTCTCGGGTTCCTACGGGGGCAATCCCTCGACGGCGACGGGCCCGGCACTGCTGCCCAGCAACGGGTCGAGCACCTTCGTCGTGACCACGGCGCCGACCACCATCACCAACACCAGCCCGACGATCGCGGTGAACGGCATGCCCATCACCCTGTCGGCCAAGGTGACGACGACCGGTGGCAGCGGGCCGAGCGGCCTGCCCGTCACCCTGACGCTCGGCAGTGGGAGCACGGCGCAGAGTTGCACCGGCACCGCATCGGCGACCGGCGTCGTGAGCTGCACCATCACCAACCCGAACCAGGTGTCCGGTTCATCGTTGGTCACGGTGACGTTCGGGGGTAACTCGTACTACAAGTCCTCGAGCAACTCGACAACCGAGACGACGGCCTCGTTGCCCGGGACCGGCGACTTCGTGGTGGGCAACCTGACGGCCGACGGCACGGCCACCGGTAGCCCGATCAACGGGACCACGGTCGAACTTCTGGGGCTCGCAGTACTGGAAGAACAACTCGTTCAGCGGCGTCGTCAACGCCCCGGCGTCCATGAAGGGGTACATCGACAACGCGCCACAGCTCACTTGCCCCACGCCGAACTGGACGTCGGACCCAGGTAACAGCTCGCACCCGCCGGCGACGGTACCGGTGAACATGGTCATCATCGTGGGTTCGACGATCACCAAGTCGGGCTCCACCGAGCTACGGAGACGTCAAGCACCTCGTCGATCGTGCACATACAGCCCGGTTACGGCCGGAAATCCGGGCCACGACGGCTGGGGGCAGATCATCGCCAACATCTGCTGACCCACTGATGCGGTCAAGGCTGGGCGATCATCAGCACGGTTGCCACTACCAACAGAACCAAGGCGCCCGACGCCGCCCGCTCCATGCGGGCGGCGTCGGCCGTTACGGTCCCGGAAACATCGGACGATTGAGGTTCGGCGTCGGGTCCGGCGGCTGGGGACGCGGCCGCCGCGAGGGCGAGCTGCAGGCGCCGCTCAGCCGGCCACAGGACGGACTCGGCGACCAGCGCGATTGCCACGAAAAGGACCACGCCGATCAGCACCCAGTCGTCGGTGAACGAGTAGGCGCCATGGCTCATGCCGAGCAGAGCGAAGCCGAACACGGGGATCCCGTAGATGGTCCGTCCCGCCCAGTTGACGCCGGGACGGAAGTAGCGCCGCAGTGGTTCGGGCAACGGAGCTGCAGTGCGGGCGAGGCGACCCAGCCGGCGGGCGGTCGCCGCGGCCGTGGCGATCGTCACGATCCCGACCACGGCGCAGGCCACATGGAGCAGCAGCACGACGTCGAAGGCCGCACCGCTCGGCTGGTTGTGCATGCCCGACCTGTTCTCCTTTGCGGCGCCCGGGCCAGGCTGGCGCCCGGTGACTGCCCCGTGACGGTGATGCCGGGGTAGGCATCGAAACCTGTACCGTAGAGGTGTAAGGGTGAACGAGACCATGAGGCTATTTGCGATGTCGGTGACCCGGGTGGCGCCTCCGAGGGTGTTGATATGAACCAGCTGCGCCTTGATCCGTTGTCGGGACGTTGGGTCGTCGTGAACCCGGGTCGCTCCGAGCGGCCGTACTCGTTCGTGACCCGCTCTCCCGAGCTGCCCGAACAGCTGGGGCGGCCCTGCCCCTTCTGTCCGGGCAACGAGGAGGACACCCCGCCGGCTCTCGAGACCTACGGGCCGACGGGGCACTGGCTCGTGCGGGTCGTGCCGAACCTGTATCCCGCGTTCGAGGGCGACGAGCCGTTCGTGGTCGCCAACCGCGGCCCTGTCTTCACCCAGGCCACCGCTGGCGGGATCCACGAGATCCTCATCTTCTCCCCCGAGCACGGGGCGACGTTGGGCGAGTTGAGCCAGGAGCAGGTCGAGCTCGTCATGGCCGCTCTGCGTGACCGGCTCGAAGAGCACGCGTCGCAGCCGAACCTCCGTTACACCCAGGCGATCGTCAACTCAGGGCGCGAAGCTGGCGCCTCCTTGGAGCACCCGCACGGGCAGCTCCTCGGGATGAGCTTCATCCCACGGGAGTTGGCGGAGGAGCAGGCGCGCTTCGCCCGCTTCGTCGGGTCGTGCTTGCTGTGCACGACCATCGACGCCGAAGAGGACTCGGACGTACGGGTGATTTACGCCAACGAGCGTGTCGTGGTGGTCTGCCCGTTCTGGAGCGCCGTCCCTTACGAGATGCTGGTCATGCCCCGGGAGCACAACCCGCACCTGCACCGCAGCCCCACCGAGGACCTCATTGCCGTGGGCGAGTCCATCCGCCGGGTCCTGCTGCAACTGCGTGAGTCCGTGGGTGACGTCGCCTACAACATCGTGTTCCACTCGGCGCCCTACCGGGTGGGTGAGCCGTACCACTGGCACGCCCATATTTGGCCGAAGGCGACGACCACCGCCGGGTTCGAGCTGGGCACCGGCGTCGCGATCAATGTGATTTCGCCCGAGGAGGCAGCCGAGAAGCTGCGGGTGCCTTCGGAGGCGGTGCCGGTCTAGAGCATTCCGCCGGGCCTGAGGGTTCCCGGCGGCCGATCATCCTTCTGGCCCCGGGCCGTCGTGGGACTTGGATCCCCCATCCTTTTTGCCCCGTATACGGTCGGTGTGCGGTGCGCCCCCTGTTGTCGTATGTGCGGACTGGTTCTAGACCGTGCCGAATCTAAAACCTCTTCCCCGCGTAAATCTCCATCCGTCGTTCTGGATCGTCTATGACCTAGAACGAGGACGCGTATGCACCCGTAGGCGCGACCGCTGCCCTCCTCCGTATATACGCAGAAAAAGAGGAGGACCCCGCGTTTCGCCCCGGTCTCCGTCCCGGCTAGCTAACCGGCGGGCGCCGGCGCCGGCCCCCGCACCGACCGGGTCAGCTCAAGGAAGGACACGAGCCGCCGGACCAGGTCGCGGTCGGGGCCGACCAGCCCGGCGATGCCCGGCGCGTTGAGGTAGCCGGTCATGAAGGCACGGCGATTCCGCGCTTCCCAGGCCTGGCCGAGCGATTCCAGCCCGAGCCGGCCGGCCGGGTCGCGCTCGGCCGCCGCGGTGACGCTGGCCCGGTGGAACGACCAGAGCATGTCGGCCACGTCGGCCAGCGGGGTCCGCCGCCCCGGCGTCGTCTCGCCCGCCAGCACGCCGCCCGGGCGGCAGTCGCAGACCACCCACCCCTGGTCCGTGCGCGCCGTCCGCTCCAGCTGCAGGTCGCCGTGTGTCCGCAGCACCGGCAGGCGGACGTCGGCCTCGCGGAGCCACTTCACGAGGTCGGCCACACCCGGCGCTTCAAGCAGCGTGGCGTCGGCGGCGGCGATCGCCGCCTCGGCCTCGTCCACCCAGTCGACCACCTGCTCGTGGTGGCGCAGGAAAGCTCGGTCCAGCGAGAGGTGCAGGCGGGCCGTCATGACGCCGAGTGCACGCGCCTCGCTCCCGAAGTCGCCGCCCGCCTCTTCGGGGGCGCCGCCGGACGCGTAAAAGTCGCGCAGCGACGTCAGCGCGAGGGCCCAGCCTCCCGAGCGGTCGGCCAACGGCTCCTGCACGACCCCGAGGTCGCGGCCCTCCCACACCCAGCGCACGAGCGGCGCCGCCACGTGGTTGAACCCCGCTTCCTCGATCCCGATCATGAAGTCGACGTCGGGTCGCGGCGCGTCGGAGAGCCACGGGAAGACCAGGAGGTCGCCCCGGTCCCCGCAGTCCAGGATGGTGGCGTCGGTGTCGTCGCGCAGCACCGCGACCGGACCAGGCCGAGGCTCGACGCCGCGGACCGTCGCCAATAACAACGGCCCCAGGTGCGCGTCGCGCAGCGCGTCGGTGCACACGGCGAGCCCGGCGTCGTCATCGAGCAGGCCGAGCGCCGCCTCCTCCCCCGCACGCAGGAAGTGCTGCTCGTCGGCGACACCCCGCAGGCCCACGATCAGATGGGCAAGGCGGCCACCGACATCCGCCACGATGTCCAGCAGGCCGGGGCGGCCGGCGCGCAGGACCTCGGCGCGCACGATGACCGGCGCCGGCTGCGGCGCGACCTGGCGCAGCTCCAACCACGCCTCGGTGAGCGTGCGCAGCGCCTGGATCGCGCTCTTCTGTCATTCCTGTACCGGTCTCTCCTCGGGTACCAGATCGAACCACAGGAAACCGTAGGGGGGAAGCGTGATCGTGTACGGCTCCTCGGTGATGGCGGGGAACGGGACGCGTCCGAGCACTTCGTAGGGGGTAGAGCCGGCCCATTTGGCCAGCGCCAGCTCGGCCGGCTGGGCGAAGCGGCTGAGGTTGTGAACGCACAGGACGGCCTGGTGGCGGCGCACCACCTCGTCGGCCGCGCTCTCGTTGCCCGCCGGGACGGTGCGGGCCAGCACGGCCGAGCGGCCCCAGTCGAGCTCGTCGATCGACTCGTCCGCCGAGACCGCCGGGCTCTTCGCCGGCGGCGCCGTGAGGATGTCCGCCACGTCGCCCGAGCGCACGTACGCCAGCACGGAGGGGTTGGCGCAGGGCAGGACCTCCATCTCGCCGACGCCCATCACCGGGAGGGCCCGCCGCTCGGTCAGGAGGCGCCGCAGCCAGTGGAGGAACGAGCCCGGGTTACGAAGCTGCGCCTCCACGTTCAACGCGGCAAAGCCGTACACCGGGTCCATCAGGGGCGGCAGGTACAGCTGGGCGAAGTCGGCCTGCGAGAAGCCGCCGTTGCGGTCGGGCGACCACTGCATCGGCGTGCGCACCGAGTCGCGGTCACCGAGATAGATGTTGTCGCCCAACAGCAGCTCGTCGCCGTAGTAGATCACCGGGCTCCCGGGCAACGAGAGGATCAGCGCGTACAGCAGCTCGGCCGTCCGTCGGTCGTTGTCGAGCAGCGGGGCCAGCCGGCGCCCGATGCCCATGTGGCGCTTCATCCGGGGGTCCTTGGCGTACTCCGCGATCAGGTAGTCGCGCTCCTCCTCGCTGACCTGCTCGAGGGTGAGCTCGTCGTGGTTGCGCAGGAAGATCGCCCACTGGCCGCCGTCGTCGATGACGGGGGTCTGGGCCAGGATCTCGGTGATCGGGTAGCGCTGCTCGCGCCGCACCGCCATGAAGAGGCGCGGCATGAGCGGGAAGTGGAAGCAGAGGTGGCACTCGTCACCGTCGCCGAAGTAGTCGGCCACGTCGCTCGGCCAGCCGTTCGCTTCCGCCAGCAGGATCCGGCCCGGGTAGTCGGCGTCGAACTGCTTGCGGATCCGCTTGATAAAAGCGTGCGTCTCGGGAAGATGCTCACCGCTCGTGCCGTCGCGCTGGTAGAGGTACGGCACGGCGTCCAACCGGAACCCGTCGAACCCGAGATCGAGCCAGAAGCGAACGAGGTCGATCATGGTGTCGGCCACCTCGGGGTTCTCGTAGTTGAGATCCGGCTGGTGGTGGTAGAAGCGGTGCCAGTAGTACTGCTGGCGATTGTCGTCCCAGGTCCAGTTGGAGCGCTCGACGTCGGTGAACACGACGCGGGCGTCGGGCCACTTCTGGTCGTCGTCGTTCCATACGTACCAGTCCGCCTTGGCGTTGTCACGTGACGAGCGCGACTCCTTGAACCACGGGTGCTCGTCGCTCGTGTGGTTCATGACGAGGTCGGCGATGACGCGGATGCCGCGGCGGTGCGCGTCCTCCAGGAAGCCGACGAGGTCGCCGATGTTGCCGTAGTCGGGGCTGACGTTGAAGAAGTCACTGATGTCGTAGCCGCCGTCGCGCATGGGCGAGGGATAGAACGGGAGCAGCCAGATGCAGTCGATCCCCAGCCACTCGATGTAGTCGAGCTTCTCCCGCAACCCCCGCAGGTCGCCCGTCCCGTCGTTGTTGGCATCGTTGTAGCCGCGGATGAGGACCTCGTAGAAGACGGCGTGCTGGAACCAGCGGACCGAGGGGTCGAAGGCGCCCTCGCCGGGGCTGACCGGCATTGGCGGCGAGCTCACGCCCTCACCGCCCGACGAACGTGGCCTTGCCGGGGCCGTTCTCGCTGAACGACCGGATCCCGATGGCGGCGTCCTCGGTGCGGAACGCGGCGGCGAAGGCCTCCCGTTCGATCGCCAGCCCCTCTTCGAGCGAGCCGTCCAACCCCCGGTCCACCGCGCCCTTCGCCAGGCCGTGCGCCACAACCGGGCCGGCGGCGAGCTCCCCCGCCCACGCCAGCGCCGCGTCGAGCACGAAATCCGGCGCGGCCACGCGGTTGACCAGCCCCATGGAGAGCGCCTCTTCGGCGCGCACCTGGCGGCCCGTCATGATCATCTCCTTGGCCCGGGACGAGCCGACGAGGCGCGGCAGCCGCTGGGTGCCGCCCCCACCGGGGATGACGCCGAGCAGGATCTCGGGCACGCCGAACTTCGAGTCCTCGCCGCCCACCCGGAAGTCGCACGCCAGCGCGAGCTCGAGGCCGCCGCCGAGCGCGAAGCCGTTCACCGCGGCAATGGTCGCCCGCGGCACGGCGGCGAGCGCGCCGAGGGCGGCGGCGAAGTTCCGCCCGACCGCCTCCGCACCGATGCTCTCCAGCTCGACGATGTCGGCGCCGGCGGCGAAGATGCGCCGGCCGCCCCACAACACGACCGCCCCCGGCGGGTCCTCCAGCAGCCCCGCGGCCGCCTCTTGCAACTGGCCGAGCACGGCGGCGGAGAGCGCGTTCGCCTTCGGGCGGTCCAGCCGCACGAGTGCCACGCCGTCGGGCCGGCGCTCCACGGTCACGAAGGTCTCGGGCATCAGCGAACCGTACCTGAGATGGCGGCGGTGCTCGACGGTTCGCCGGCACCGACGCAACGGCAATGTGATTCCTTCCTGCTTGCCGGCCGCGCCACGGGCCCCCGGAACCGGTCCGGCGGGCGGACGGGGTCACCGAACCGCCGTTGACGAGATGCAAGCATGAATCCGATGCCGTCCGCGGGCTGGTACCCCGACCCCTCAGGCTCGCCCGGCGCCTACCGGTACTGGGACGGCGCGGCCTGGACCGAGCACACCCACGTCGCCGCCAGCCCGTGGCAACCGGCGCCGGCAGTCACGCAAGCACCGCCACCGCCGATGTACTTCGTGCGCCCGCAGGTGACCAAGGTCGAGCTCGCCGAGCCGACGCAGCGCTATCTGCGGTGGGAGACGGTCTTCGTGATGGTCGCGTTCCTCGTGCCGGGCGTGACCGGTGCGATCGTGCTCTTCGCGCAACACGTGTCCGGCGTCGGAACGGTCCAGCGGTTCCAGGTCCTGATCGAGCGACACCCGCTCGAGAACATGATCATCGGCATGATCGCCTACCTGGCGGTTGCGTGCGTCGTCCCGCTCGCCCTCCTGCTGCTGACGCGGACCGGCCAGAGCCCCAAGGTGCTCGGTCTCGGATGGCCCGGCCTGCGGAGCGACATCGGTCCCGCCATCGGCATCATCGCGGCCTCGTGGGGCAGCGAGATCGTGCTGCTCCTGGTCTTGTCGCCGTTGCTCACCCGGGATTCACGGCTCAACGCCCCGACACCGGTGGGCACCGTGCCGCACTACTACCTGATCTGGGGCCTCATGATCTCGGCGACGACCGCCGTCGCCGAGGAAGTGCTCATGAACGGCTACCTGATGACCCGTCTGAGCCAGCTGGGCTGGTCCCCGACCGGTGCGTTGATCCTGGGGATCGTCCTGCGCACGAGCTATCACGTGTACTACGGCATCGGGTTCGTCGCCACGATCCCGATCGCATACTTCCTGACCCGTTCCTTCCAGAAGCGGGGCCGGTTGACCCGGCCGATCGTGGCGCACTTCCTCTTCGACGCGATCTTGCTCACGGTCGCGGTGTTCACGAACTGAAGTCGTCGCAGCCTCTACGAGGATCTGCTGAGCGACCGCTGCAAGCCAGACCAGACGTAGACGCCCTGCCGGTATACGGGCGCACGACCGAGCACCCAGGACACGAAGTGCCGGGCGGCTGTCTCATGTCCTCCGGGTCCCATGATGAAGGTCTGGACATCCCAGCCTCGCCACTGTGCCCGCAACGCGGTGCGGAGCGACGCTGTCGTTGGCACGCTCTTTCCGCCCGCTATCGACGCCAGGGTGCTGGTGGTGAGTGTCGGCGTGCCCCATCGGGCCTGGCCTCCCACCCCGGGCACGAGCGCATACGCGCTTGGCATCTCGAAACGCATGTCCGCTTCGGCTTGCCACAGTGTGGAGTCAGGGTGCGGCGGGGCCGTCATCGCCGTGGTCGGCGGGTAGACGACGGCGACCGAGTTCGCTGGAACGGTGTCCAGGGCAGAGGAAGTGAAGAAGCGAGGCGTGTTCACGACGGCTTGGGCGTAAGGAAGATTCGGCAGCAGGGGCAACAACACCGCGATGCCCACTCCGACCGCGGCGACCGGACCGATCGATCCCTTGGACCATCCGGGCCAAGCCCGCAGCCATTCCATCGCCATCCCCAAGAGCAATGCCGCGAACAACACGACGAAGAGCGCGAACCGGGCCATGACCGCACCTTCGAGAAGCGGAAGATGGTGAAAGATCGCTCCCGGCAACGGCAGCCACCGGACGTAATGGTTGCCGACGAGCAGCGGCGAACCCAGCGACAGGACGTAGGCACTGAGCGCAACAATGGCCGCAACGACCACCACCTTTGACCGACGGCCGACCACCGTGGCGCCGACCAGCAAGAGAATGAGCGGCAAGCCGAGGTACGACCCGTTCTCGGCGAGGGTGGTCGCAAATTGGTCGGACACTGCCGTCACGGCATGCGGCGCGATCAGTTGGTTCGACGTCGGGAGGATCGAGCTGAAGAGATCCGCCTGGTATTGGCCGTGAGGCACGATCAGCGTGTAGTGCATCGGTCCTCGCTGTGAATAGATCACCGGATAGGCGAGGACCACGACGGCCAGCCCGACGGCGATCCCGAGCGCTGGGAGAGCCCGGATGCAGTGCGTTCGCACTTGCCCGCGGTTCAAGAGCGAGACGATGACGACGGCAATCAAGGCCATGATCGCCGTCATCGCGAGCACTTCGCTGGAGATGAAGTACTCCGCGATCACAACGAGACCGAGCAGCAGGCCCAAGATGCGAGGTGAATGGCGCTGACGGATGACTATTTCGTCCAGGAGGATGAAGATGAACGGGACGAGCGCGATGAACATGGTGTGGATATGGGCGCGACCGGCCGCGACCACGTAGGGCGAGAAGCCGTACAGCAACCCGCCGACGAACGCCGCCGGTCGCCAAGTCGTCCAGTGCCGAACGAAGCAGTAGCCGCCGACACACGAGGCAAAGAACCCGAGTGAGATCAGAAAGTTGACCCCGGCGACCGGACCCCAGATCGCGGTGACCGGGCTGGCGATGATGGCCAAGAGGGGCATCGCAACGTTCGCCGCGTAGTTCGCTCCGAAAGGAGCATTCACCCAGTGGCTGAAGAACGGGTTCACCCCGTGGGCGAGTGCGAACGGCGTCCACGCGACGTACCACGTGTTCAACTTCGGGTCCTCGAATGGTTGCGGTAGCACCCGCGCTGCACCCATCATCCAGGCGTTCCAGTTCGCCAGCACCGCCACGCCCGCATAGACGCCCATCGCAAGGGAGGCCGCGAGGATCTCGTGCCTCCGCTCCGGGTGTGCCTTCTCGCTGCCGGCCTCGAGGGCCCCGCGTGAGGAGGACCCAGCCGCAGCCGGTCGGAGTTCAGTCGACGTGACGGTCATTCATCATGAGTATCGGACGCCGCTCAGCCGCCATTGACGATCTCCACGGAGACCGCCCGAGGAGATTGCGGACTGCAACCGCCATTGCGACGAGTCGGGGGCCCACGTCGAAAAGAGGCTGAGGGAGGAGGGTGGGTTTCGGCCCTGGAAAGGCCGCTTACGGGCTGCGGCGGGTCAACCGGAGGACAACAACCGGTCGGCCGCCTGGTAGGGGTCGAGCTCGCCCGCGACCAGCGCCTTGACCGAGGAGCTGAACTCCTCCCCCGCCACCAGCTCGTCGATGTGCACCTCGGTCCGGGCCAAGAGCACCCGGCGCAGCTCGAGGGCGAGGCGGTCGGCCCGCCGCGCCGTCAGCTGGCCCGACGCCAACAGGTGCGCCCGGTGGCGCGCCACCGCCGCCCAGAGCTCCGGCACGCCTTCGGCCGCGGTGGCCGTCGTGTCGACGATCTCGGGCCGCCACGCCCCCGGCCGTGCCAGGTCGAGCATCTGCTCGAGGTCGCGGCGCGCCTCGCGCACGCCCGGCCGGTCCGCCTTGTTGATGACGAAGACGTCGGCCACCTCGAGGAGGCCGGCCTTGCTGGCCTGCATCGAGTCGCCCCAGCCCGGGGTCACGACGACGGCCGTGGTGTCGGCCGCCGAGGCGATCTCGACCTCCATCTGGCCGACGCCCACGGTCTCGACGATGACGGCCCCGATGCCCGCGGCGCCGAGCAGGCGCACGGCGTCGGGCACGGCGAGCGACAAGCCGCCGAGGTGCCCCCGCGTCGCCATGGAACGGATGAAGACGGTCGGATCGAGCGCGTGCTGGCTCATGCGGACACGGTCACCCAGGATCGCCCCGCCGCTGAAAGGCGACGTCGGGTCGACCGCAAGGACCCCGACCTGCGGGACCGCCTCGGCCACTGCCTCGGTCTTAGCCTTCGTCTTCGCCTTCGCTTCCGCCTCCGCCCCGGACCCCTCGACCGCCGGCCATCCCCCGCGCACCGCGGTGATGAGCCCGTCCGTCAACGTCGACTTGCCGGCCCCCGGCGCCCCCGTCAGACCGAGGGTGTACGGCATGTCGGCGCGGTACGCCAGCGCCGCCACGGCCATCGCCGCGTCGCCGCCGCGCTCGATGTACGACAACAGCCGCGCCAACGCCACCCGGTCGCCCGAACGGGCCAGCTCCAACAACGCCGCCGGCTCCGTGGGCAACGGCGCCCGAGCCGGCGACGAGGACGACGAGGACGACGAGGACGACGACGACGGGCTCACGGGCGCGACACCCGGGCGCCGAGCGACTGCAACGACCCGACCAGGTCCTCGTACCCCCGCCGGATGTGATGGGCGCCGCTCACCACGGTCGTGCCCTCGGCGACCAGCCCGGCCAGCACGAGCGCCACGCCGGCCCGGATGTCGGGCGCCCGCACCGACGCGCCCGAGAGCTTCGGCACGCCGCGCACCACCGCGTGATGCCCTTCGGTCCGGATGTCGGCGCCCATGCGACGCAGCTCCTCGACGTAGCGGAAGCGGCCCGAGAACAGGTTCTCCGTCAGGATCCCCACCCCGTCCGCCACCGTGAGCATCGCCACCAGCAGCGGCGAGTAGTCCGTGGCCACCCCCGGGTAGGGCAGCGTCGCGACGTCGGCGGCGAGCAGGTGCCCGTCCGAGGTCGCCCGCAGGCCCTCGGGACCGAACGAGGTCGCCACGCCCATCTGGCCGACCTTGCGCAGCAGCATCTCCATGTGCTGCGGGTGGGCGTCGGCGATGGTGACGTCCCCGCCGGCCATGCCCACCGCCGCCAGGAACGTGGCCGCCACCACCCGGTCCGGCACCACCGTGTGGCGCACCGGCGACAGCGAGTCGACGCCCTCGACCTCGATCCGTGACGTCCCCGCACCGCGCACCACCGCGCCCATCGCCCCGAGCATCGAGGCCAGGTCGGCCACCTCGGGTTCCTTGGCCGCGTTCTCTATGACCGTCGTGCCCTTGGCCAACGCCGCGGCCATCAGCAGGTTGTCGGTGGCGGTGTGGCTCGGATACTCCAACACCACCCGTGCGCCCACCAAGCGGCCACCGGGCACCGACCCCCGCACCTCGCCGTGCGAGGACTCGAAGCGCGCCCCCATCGCGGTCAGCCCGTTGACGTGGAAGTCGATCGGACGGTTGCCGAAGTCGTCACCACCCGGCAGCGGCATCTGCACCGACCCCGAACGCGCCATCAGCAGACCCAGCACGACGACCGACGCGCGCATCTTCTCGAAGAGCTCGGGCGGCGCCGCCGGCACCAGCGCGTCCGCCGCCGGGGATGTCACCGCCATGTCGCCGTTCGCGAGCCGCTCGACGGTCGCGCCCAACCCCCGCAGCACCTCGGCCATGGTGTCGACGTCGCTGATGCACGGGACGTTGGAGAGAACGGAGCGTCCTTCGGCCAGCAGGCAGGCCACCATGAGCTTCAACGCGGAATTCTTCGCTCCGCCTGCGGTGACGGTGCCGGAGAGCGGTCCACCGGCCTCGACGACGATCGTGTCGCCGTCGCTGTCGCTGGGCTTTTGCATTCCCTCAAGTATCGCCGCTCCGCGGCCCCCGAACTCCGACCCTGGCCGCCGATCCCCGATGCGCCACGAACTAGGGTCACTGCCGTGGCGACTCCCGACACAGGAGAGACTCCCCCGTCCCGACAAGCCCCCGATCGCAACCTCGCCATGGACCTCGTGCGGACCACCGAGGCCGCGGCCATGGCCGCCAGCCGCTGGATGGGACGGGGCGACAAAATCGGTGCCGACGGCGCCGCCGTCGAGGCCATGCGCACCGTGCTCGCCTCCGTGCCCATGGATGGCGTCGTCGTCATCGGCGAGGGCGAGAAGGACAACGCCCCGATGCTCTTCAACGGCGAGAAGATCGGCGACGGCACGCCCCCGATGACCGACATCGCCGTCGACCCCATCGACGGCACGACGCTGACCGCGCAAGGCCGCAACGGCGCCCTGGCCGTCATCGCGGTTGCCGAGCGTGGCGCCATGTTCGACCCCGGACCCTGCGTCTACATGGAGAAGCTCGCCGTCGGCCCCCGGGCGAAGGGCGCCTGCGACATCCGCAAGAGCCCGACCGAGAACCTGCACCGTCTGGCCGAGGCGCTCAGCCGCCCCGTCCGGGACCTCACCGCCGTCATCCTCGACCGCCCCCGTCACGACGACCTCATCACCGAGGTGCGCAAGAGCGGCGCGCGCATCCGACTGATCGGAGACGGCGACGTCGCCGGCGCCATCTCGACGGGTTGGCCCGGCGCCGGCACGGACATCCTCTTCGGCATCGGCGGCACGCCCGAGGGCGTCCTGGCCGCCGCCGCCCTCAAGTGCATGGGCGCCGAGATCCAGGGGCGCCTCTACCCCCGGGACGAGTCCGAGCGCACGGCGGCCATCGAAGCGGGCTACAACCTCGACCAGGTCCTCACGACCGACGACCTCGTCCAGGGCAACAACTGCTTCTTCGCCGCCACCGGCATCACCGACGGCGAGCTGCTCCAGGGGGTGCAGTACCACGAGTTCGGCGCCACGACGCAGTCGCTCGTCATGCGCTCCAAGTCGGGCACGCTGCGCAAGATCGACGCGTCTCACACGCTGAAGAAGCTGGCGGAGTTCAGCTCGATCTCTTTCTCCTAGCCGTCCGGTCCGGCCTGACGGCCGCGACCCGCCGCGCTTGCTGCCTTACGCCTCGCCGGCGGCGACCGCCAGCCGCAGCTCGGCCCGATCGAGCGAGCCCTGCGCCTCGACCAGCTCCACGTCGACCTCGATCTCCTCGCCGCCGCGGCCCGACCGCAGCTCGTTGACACGCTGGTTCGCGGCGTCACGCGCCTGTTCGGCCCGTGCCACGTCGATCTCCTCGGACAGCTCGGCGATCCCGGCCAACACCGTCACCCGCGTCGAGAGGCCGGCGAGCGGGCCGTCGCCCTCGGCCAGGCCCTCAGCGGCGCCCGGGCTCGTGTCGACCTGGAGGAAACCGCCGTGCACGGCGAAGCGCAGCATCGGGCCCTCGCCCTGCTCGAGCTTCAGCTCGCAGGGCACGATGTCCCCGACGAGCGGCGTGTGCCCGTCGAGCACGGTGAGCGCGCCGTCGGAGGTGGCCAGGACCACCGAGCGCGCACCGCCCGCGTAGAGGGATTGCTCGGGCGTGACCACCTCCACGCCGAAAACGCCGTCGTCGGCCACTAGCCGGCCTCGGCCTCGAGCTTCTTCGCCTTCTCGAGCACCGACTCGACGCCCCCGACGTTGAGGAACGCCTGCTCGGGCACGTTGTCGAGGTCGCCGTTGGCCAGGGCCTCGAACGACTCGACCGTCTCGTCGATCGGCACGAAGATGCCGGGCACGCCGGTGAACACCTCGGCGACGAAGAACGGCTGCGACAAGAACCGCTGGACCTTGCGGGCCCGGCTCACCGTCACCCGGTCCTCTTCGGACAGCTCGTCCATACCGAGGATGGCGATGATGTCCTGCAGCTCCTTGTAGCGCTGGAGGATCTCCTGCACCCGACGGGCCACGGCGTAGTGCCGGTCACCGACGATCTCGGGAGCGAGGATGTTCGACGTCGACGCCAGCGGGTCCACCGCCGGGTAGATGCCGAGCGCGGCGATCTGACGGGAGAGCTCGGTCGTCGCGTCGAGGTGGGTGAAGGTGGTGAACGGCGCCGGATCCGTGTAGTCGTCCGCCGGCACGTACACGGCCTGCAGCGAGGTGATCGACTTGCCCTTGGTCGAGGTGATCCGCTCCTGGAGCTCACCCATCTCGTCGGCCAGGGTGGGCTGGTAGCCCACGGCCGAGGGCATGCGCCCGAGCAGGGTCGAGACCTCGGAGCCGGCCTGGACGAAGCGGAAGATGTTGTCGATGAAGAGCAGCACGTCCTGGTTCTTCACGTCGCGGAAGTACTCCGCCATCGTCAGCGCGGCCAGGCCGACGCGGAGGCGCACGCCGGGCGGCTCGTCCATCTGGCCGTAGACGAGCGCCGCCTTGTCGATGACGCCGGACTCCTGCATCTCGAGCCACATGTCGGTGCCCTCACGGGTGCGCTCGCCGACGCCGGCGAACACAGACACACCACCGTGCTGCTGGGCGACCCGGTGGATCATCTCCTGGATGATGACCGTCTTGCCCACGCCGGCACCGCCGAAGAGGCCGATCTTGCCGCCCTGCACGTAGGGCTCGAGGAGGTCGACGACCTTGATGCCGGTCTCGAACATCTGCGCCCGCGCCTCGAGCTGGTCGAACGCCGGCGCGCTGCGGTGGATCTCCCAGTAGTCGTCGGGCGGGTCGATCGCATCGGTGTCGAGCGGCTGGCCGAGCACGTTGAACACGTGGCCGAGCACGGCGTCGCCGACGGGCACCGTGATCCCCCGACCGAGGTTCCGCACGGCGGCGCCGCGGACCAGGCCGTCGGTCTGCTGCATGCAGATGCAGCGCACCCGCCCCTCGCCGATCTGTTGGGCCACCTCGGCGGTGACCTGGTGGGACGACCCGTCGAGCTCGATGGTGAACTCGACGGCGTGGTTGATCTCGGGCAGCGCGTGCGGCGGGAACTCGACATCGATCACCGGCCCGGCGATGGAGACCACCCGGCCGTCCTCCAGCAAGCCGGCCGGCGTGGTGTCTTGCATGCTCGTGGTGGTCATTGGGGTCAAGCTCCCTTCGCTTGGCGGAGCGCCTCAGCTCCGCCGACGATTTCCATGATCTCGGTCGTGATGGCGTCCTGACGGGCGCGGTTCATCACGCGCGTCAGGGTGCGGACGAGCTCGTCCGCGTTCTCGGTGGCGGCCGCCATGGCCCGTTGCTGGGCGGTGAAGAACGCGGCCGACCCCTCCAACAGCGCAGCAAAGATCTCGGCCTCGACCGCCCGCGGCGCCAGCTCCACGAGCAGCTTCGCCGGTTCGGGCTCGAACTCGGTGTAGCCCTCGAGCGTCGGCTCCTCGGCCGCCGGTGCTTCCTCGTCGGCCTCGGGAAGCGGCAGCGGGAGCAGTTGCAGGCGCTCCACGCGTTGGATGCCGGCCGAGATGAACCGGGTGGAGACCATCTCGACGAGGTCCACCTCACCGGCCACGAAGGGCGCCGCCACGACGGCAGCGACGGTGCGGGCATCGGAGAACTCGGGGCGATCGGCGAAGCCGACGAACGACTCGGCCATTTCGATGCCGCGGTAGCGGAAGTACGACGGCGCCTTCTTCCCGACGGACCACACGGTCACCTCGGCACCGTTGGCCTTGTGTTCCGCGACCCGGCGTTCGGTCGCACGCAGCACGCCGGAGTTGTAGGAGCCGGCCAGCCCGCGGTCCCCCATGATGGCGAGGATCCCGACATGGCGGACCGTCTCGGGCATGCCGAGCAGCTTTTCGGCTGCCTGCGCATCGGCGGCGGCCGTGAGTCGCAGGACGCGCTCCATCCCTTGACGGAACGGACGGTTGGCCGCGATACGCGCCTGGGCGCGCACGATCCTCGAGGCCGCGATGAGCTCCATCGCCTTGGTGATCTTCCTCGTGGACTGCACACTGCGGATACGACGCCGCAGTATGCGCTCTTGGCCTCCGGCCATGGATCAGTCGACCTTCCCGGTGTCGAACGTCTCGAGGAACGCGGACAGCGCCTTGTCGATCTCGCCCTCTTCGGGCAGGGCCCCGGTGGAGCGGATCGTGTCGAGCACCGCAGCGTTGTTGGCCTTGAGGTACTCGATCAGTTCCGTCTCGAAGCGCCGCACCTCGCTCACCGGCACGCTGTCCGTCCAGCCCTTGGTGCCGGCGTAGATCGCGACCACCTGCTCCTCGACCGGAACCGGCTGGTTCTGTGGCTGCTTGAGCAGTTCGGTCAGCCGGTACCCGCGGTCGAGCTGCGCCTGCGACACCCTGTCGAGCTCCGACCCGAACGTGGCGAACGCCTCGAGCTCGCGGAACTGCGCCAGGTCGAGCTTCAACGTGCCCGACACGCTCTTCATTGCCTTCACCTGGGCGGCGCTGCCGACCCGGCTCACCGAGTTGCCGACGTTGATGGCCGGACGGATGCCCGAGTTGAACAGGTCGGTCTCCAAGAAGACCTGGCCGTCGGTGATGGAGATGACGTTGGTCGGGATGTAGGCCGAGATGTCGCCCGCCTTCGTCTCGATCACGGGCAGCGCCGTCAGCGAACCGCCGCCACGCTCGTCGGAGAGCTTGGCCGCGCGCTCGAGCAGGCGCGAGTGCAGGTAGAACACGTCGCCCGGGTACGCCTCGCGGCCCGGTGGGCGCCGCAGCAGGAGGGAAACGGAGCGGTAGGCCTCGGCTTGCTTGGACAAGTCGTCGTAGATGATGAGGGCGTGCTCGCCGTTCTCCATCCAGTGCTGGCCCATGGCGCAGCCGGCATAGGGGGCCAAGTATTTGAACGGGGCCGGGTCGCCCGCCGACGCCACGACCACGACCGTGTACTCGAGCGCGTTGTGGTCCTCGAGGGTGGCCACCGTCTGGGCCACCGACGAGTTCTTCTGCCCGATGGCGACGTAGATGCACTTCACGCCCTGGCCGGCCTGGTTGATGATCGTGTCGACCGCCACCGTGGTCTTGCCCGTCTTGCGGTCGCCGATGATGAGCTCACGCTGCCCCCGGCCGATCGGCGTCATGGCGTCGATGGCCTTGATGCCGGTCTGCAAGGGCTCGCTCACGGGCTGGCGGCCGACGATGCCCGGAGCCTGCACCTCCATCCGCCGGGTCTCGGTCGTGTTGATGGGCCCCTTGCCGTCCAGCGGCAGACCCAGGGCATCGACGACCCGCCCGAGCATGGCATCGCCCACCGGGACGGTCTGGATGCGCCCGGTCGCCTTGACCGTCTGCTCCTCCTCGAGGTTGTCCACGTCACCGAGAACGACGGCACCGATGGTGTCCTCGTCCAGGTTCAGCGCCAGGCCGAGCGTTCCGTCCTCGAACTCGAGCAGCTCGTTCACGGCCGCGCCGGGAAGACCCGACACCCGCGCGATGCCGTCGCCGACCTCGACGATGCGCCCGATCTGCTCAGTCCCCACCGCCGGCGTGTAATCCTCGACGTGGCGCTCGAGCGCCTCGGTGATCTCACTGGCGTCGATGGTGAGCTCTGCCATCAGTTTGCTCCCTCTGTGTTGTCCGTCGAACTACGGCCGCTGCGGCCGAACCCCGACGGCTCCCAGCCGGCCGGGGTCAAGTGATCGCGCAAGGTGTCCAACCGATCCCGCGCCGTGGCGTCTACCTGCAAGTCGCCGATGCGGATGCGCGCTCCGCTCAGCAAGGATTCGTCGAGCTCGACCTGCAACTCAACCGGCGCACCGGCCAAGGTGCTCAGTGACTCGGAGAGCTCGCTGCGTTGGGCTTCGTCGATGGGTGCCGCGGCGGTGACCCGTGCGATGCGCCAGCCCCGTGCCTGTGCCGTCATCTCGACCAGGAAGTCGAGCGTCCCGACAAAGTCCCTGGCCCGCCCGCCGGTGACCGCGTAACGGACCAGCCTGAGCGTCGTCGCCGGCACCTTGCCCTCGAGGAGCTGGCTCACCAGACCCTGGCGGGCCTCGACGGCGAGGTCGCGATCTGTGAGTGCGACACGGAGTTGCGGCGTCGCCGCGACAATCCGGGCAAAGCGGAAAAGGTCGTCTTCGAGAGATTCGAGCTCTTGCGTCGACATGTCCTCGTGCACCGCCGTCGCGTAACCACCGACGCGTTGGCGCGCCGCCAAGAGGCTGAGCGACGGCTCGTCGTCACGCCTCTCGGCCAGGTGGCGCATCCGCAGCGCGAGCCAGCCGAGGGCAGGGGCGACTTCCTGCGCGGCCACAACGCCGCACGCATAGGCGGTCACACGGCGGGCCTCCACTGAGACCTTGCCGTCGAGGAGGTCGAGCATCACCGCTCGGCGCGACGGGCCGGGCACCGCTGTGTCGCTGAGCGCCGCCCGTAGCTGGGTGTTGGCCAGCACCAGCCGCTCGATCGCTTCAAGGTCGGCCTCCATGCCGGCGAGCGCGCCAGGACCGGCCGCCTCGGCAATCGCGGCCGAATAGCCCTGAAGGGCTGGGTTCACGGCCGGGCCCCGGCACCGGCGGCGGCGCTGTCCGGTTCGTTCCGCAGGGCGATCACGGCCTCGTCGATGAGGTCACGGTGCATCTCGAGGTTCACCTCACGCCCGATGATGCGCTCGACGACTTCCATGACTACCTCGCCCATCCGCGACGCGGCCTCCTCCACGGCACGCTGCCGGGCCAACGCGATCTCGACGTCCGCGTTGCCAACAATGCGCTCGTATTCGGCCTGACCTTGTGCCTGTCGCATCCGTCACGAACCTGCTCGGCCGTGCGATTGGCGGTGGCGACGATCTCGCGAGCCTGCTGCCTCGCCTGCTCCAGCACGTTGCGACGCTCGTCGTCGGCCGCCTCGGCGTCGGCGCGCGCCTGGTCGGCGGACTCCAATGCCGTGCGGATCTTCTCCTGGCGCTCCTCCATCGCCTTGTTGATGGGCGGGAGCACGTACTTGTAGATCAGCAGGATCAGGATGATCGACACGAACAGTTCGATGAAGAACGTGCCGTTGGGCAACAGGAAGATGCCTGCGAGGTTCATGATGCTTGCTCTCCGGGTTTGCTCCGGTAGGTGGACGAGTGAACTGGACTAGGCCGTGATGCTCTTGGCGGCGAAGACGTAGACGAAGACGACCATGAACAGCAGGTTGATGAAGTACATGGCCTCAACGAGGCCGACGGTCAGGAAGAAGTACTGCCTGGCCTTGGCTTCGATCTCCGGCTGCCGTGCGATGGCCGCAATGGTCTGCGAGCCGGCCAGGCCGTCACCGACCGCGGCGCCAATGGCTCCACCGCCGAGCGCGAGCCCACCACCTACGAGGGCGCCAGCGATACGAATCGCACCTTCCGTTGTTCCTGCCATTGTTATTCCTTCTCCTTTGTCGAGATCTGTTGTGACTCTGTCGCTAGTGCGACTCGGCCATTCCCATGCCGAGATAGATGATGGTGAGCAGGCCGAAGATGTACGCCTGGATGGCGCCGATGAACAACTCGTCGAATGGCTTCCAGACGGCGAGGCCGATCCAGGACGCGTAAGGCGGAATCAGGGTGACGATGACCGTGATCATCAGTGCACCCGAGAAGATGTTGCCGAAGAGCCGGAAGGTGAGGGTGATCGGCTTCGTGATCTCCTCGATGACGTTGATCGGCGTCAGGGCGCGGTAGGCGCCCTTGTAGTGCCGGAAGTAGCCGCGGGAACCGAGCTTCTTGACCGAGTTGTAGTGGACCAGGAAGATCACGATCAGGGCCAGGGCGAGCGGCAGGTTGACGTCCCCGGTCGGCGCAGCCAGGAAGCCGGGTTCGCCGCTCGGGATGAACGCCAGCCAGTTGCAGATGAGGATGAAGAAGAAGATCGTGACGCCCAGGCCGACGAAGGGACGCCCTCGGGGCCGATGGCCGACGTCGCCAGGTCGGTGACCTGCTCGACCAGGACCTCCCAGAACAACTGCAGCTTGCCGGGGACGCCCGAAGTGACCTTGCGCCGCATGAGCAGCCCCAGGCCGAGCACGATGCCCGGCCGCGATCAGCGTGGTCCAGACCACGTCCATGTAGATCGTCAGGCCGGCCACGTGGATCACGCCGTGGTGGTCACCGATGGTGATGTTGCCGCTGGCGAGGATGTGCATGTCCCTCACTGGATGCCTTGCGACATGACGATGCGTCCGACGTTCACGACGAAGAGCAGCTGGAAGATGACAAGGCCGGCGACGGCGCCGATGCCGAGGGCGCCGTTCAAGCAGCAGGAGCCCGATGCAGATCACGGTGATGATCCCGAGGCGCGTGACGCTCTTCGTACCCATGGCGCGGCGCAACACCTTGTTGCTGACGCTGATCTCGCCTTCCGGCTTGAGCTTGGCGATGCCGGCATCGAGGAAGCGGAGGTTCACGATCGCAAGGCCCAGCCCGATGATGAGCCCGAGTGCGCCCCAGAGAGACCCGAGGAACGCGGTGATGAGGATCGCTACGGCGCCGACGATGAGGGCGGAGAGAATGGTCCGCCGCAGCACCTTGGTCAGCGCGTTGCCCTGGAGGTCGGACAGACCCTCGAGCAGGTTCATGGGGCGACCTCTACAGATACGTGCGGATCTGCTTGATGACGCTCATCGCGGCAGTGACCAGCCCGAGCAGGAGCCCGACCAGCAGGAGTGCCGGCGCCGTGTGGAAGACGCTGTCCAGCCAAAGGCCGAGGACCACGCCCAGGCCGACGCAGATCGCCGCCGACAGCCCCATGCCGAGGAATGCCGCGGCTCCTGGAAGGGGTTTTGGCTCCTTGGGAGGCGAAAAATCGTCCTCGGAGCTCACATGACCGGGCGCGCGGGACGAGGCTCACGGGGCGTTCCATGCGACTGCTCCCCCTTTAGGCCAGGCGTGGCGCGCCGGAGTCCGTCGTCCTGATTGCCGCGCAGGCAGCGCCGGACGAGGCGAGGTGGACGGGGTACACAGGCGTCATCATCGCATCCCGGCCCGTTTCGCGTCCAAACGATCACGAGGGGAAGCGGACCACCTCCGAGGCCTGCTTCACCTGTCCGTTCGAGCTGGGAATCTCCTGGTCGGGAGGCTCGTCCTCGTCCTGCCCGTTGCCCCGCCGCAAGCCCGGGTGGAAGAAGGTGTAGAGCCCCACGCCGAGGGCCGCCGCGCCGACCGGGATGATGGCGTTCACCTGGTGCACGAAGAGCGGGAAGAGCAGGAAGCTCGAGAGGACGGCGGTCCAGGCCCACAAGATGATGACGCTGCGCCGGGGGCCGTGACCGAGGTTCAACAGGCGGTGGTGGATGTGCTCCTTGTCCGGCGTGCCGAAGCCCTTGCCGCTGGCGGTGCGGCGGACGAACGCGAATGCCATGTCGACGAGCGGGACGCCCAGGATGAAAAGCGGGATGAACAAGGGGGCGAAGAAGAAGTAGGTCACGCCGGTGATGGGCACGGCGGTCGGGACGCGGCCGCCGATCACCATCGTGGACGCCGCCATGAGCAGGCCGAGGAAGTGCGCGCCGGCGTCGCCCATGAAGATGCGGGCGGGGTTGAAGTTGAAGGGGAGGAAGCCGAGGCAGATGCCGCACGCGATGACGGCGACGAGCGGGCCGATGTTGTCTGCGGGGATGAGGCCGAGGCCCATGAGGCGGATGCCGTAGAGCGCGAGCGCGCCGCCTCCGATGGCGACGACGCCGGCGGCGAGGCCATCGAGACCGTCGATCAGGTTGACCGCGTTGGTGAGCGCGATGACCCAGATCGCCGTGATGAGCGGGATGATGCCGGGGGTGAGGAGGTAGAAGCCGGCGAGCGGGATCTTGAGCTCGTACATCGTGACGCCGGCGAAGTACAGGATGCTGGCGGCGAGGACCTGGCCCGCCATTTTCGCCGGCGCCGACATGTCGCGGACGTCGTCGATGAGGCCGACGGCGAACATGGCGCCGGCGGCGAGGACGACACCCAGCATCTCGGGCGAATCGGTGAAGGTGTGGGCGGCCCGGAAGGGAGGGAGCATCGTCGCCAGCAGCACGGCGACGAGGAAGCCAAGGAACATCGACGCGCCGCCGCCGTAAGGGATCGGCTTCCTGTGCACCGAGCGATCGCCGGGGTGCGAGATGTAGCCCAACGCGGAGCGCGATGCGCTTGGCCGGCACGGTCAACGCGGCGGTCGAGCCCGCGGCCACCGCCAGGATCAGGCCGTACCAGCCGATGTCGGGCATGCGTTACCCCAAGAGGTCGGGATAGGGCGGGAACGCGGCGCAGAGCGCGGCGACCTCGGACCGCACCGACTGCGATCTCCCCCTCGTCGCTGCGTGCCTTGAGCGTGCGCACGAGGAGGTCGGCCACTGTCTGCATCTCGGCGGGGCCCATGCCCGCGGTGGTCTCCGCCGCGGTGCCGAGCCGGAGCCCCGACGTCTGGAATGCGCTCCGGGGGTCGTCGGGGATGGTGTTGCGGTTGCACGTGATGCCGGCGCGGTCGAGCACCTCCTGGGCCTCCTTGCCCGTGAGGTCGGCGTCGAAGGGCCGCAGGTCGACGAGCAACATGTGGTTGTCGGTGCCGCCCGACACCAGACGGAAGCCGTGCGCCGGAGAGCGCGTCTGCCAGGGCCTTCGCGTTGGCCACGACGCCAGCGGCGTACTCGCGGAACTCGGGGCGGGCCGCCTCGGCGAAGGCGACGGCCTTGGCGGCGATGACGTGGTCGAGCGGGCCGCCCTGGAGTCCCGGGAACACGGCGCTGTCGATCTTCTTGGCCAGTTCCTCGCCGCAGAGGATGGCGCCGCCGCGGGGGCCGCGGAGCGTCTTGTGCGTCGTGAAGGTGACAACGTCGGCGACGCCGACCGGGTTCGGGTGGACGCCGCCGGCGATGAGGCCAGCCGGGTGCGCGGCATCGAACATGAACATGGCGCCGACCGAGTCCGCGATCTCACGGAAGGGCTGGGGGTCGATGATCCTGGCGTACGCCGTCGAGCCGGCGACGATCAGCGCGGGCTTCTCCGTCTTGGCCAAGTGCGCCACCTGGTCGAAGTCGATGACCTCGCCGGGCCCGGTCTCGGGGTCGTGGGACTCGGGTGTGACCCCGTACGACACGAAGCGCCAGAACTTCGAGACGATCGATGCCGGCGAGCCGTGGGTGAGGTGCCCACCGTGATCGAGCCGCATGGCGAGGACCGTGGCGCCAGGCTCGAGGAGGGCCTGGTACACGGCAAGGTTCGCGTTCGCCCCGGCGTGCGGCTGCACGTTGGCATGGGCTGCGCCGAAGAGCTCCTTCGCCCGGTCCCGGGCCAGGTCCTCGACCTCGTCGATGATGAAGTTGCCCCCGTAGTAACGGCGGCCCGGGTAGCCCTCTGAGTACTTGTTCGTGAGCACGGAGCCCGTGGCGGCCAGCACGGCCGGCGAGGTGAAGTTCTCGGACGCCGTCAGCTGCAGCGTCGTCTGCTGGCGGTTCAGCTCCTGGCCGATGAGGTCCTTGACCTCGGGATCGGCGCCGAGCGCGTCTTCGTAGCTGTTCATGTCGTTCCTTCGGGTGCGGTGTGGTGGACGAGTTCTCTCTCGGCGCTCGCTCCGTCTCCGGCGGCTACGTCGAGTGCGGCCAACTTCTCGATGCGGCGCAGGTGGCGGCTGTTCCTCTCGGGCGGTTCCTGGGGTGCATCGAGGAAGGCGTGCAGCGCGTCGACGACAACGGTAGTGCCGGTGGTGCGCGCTCCGAAGCAGACGACGTTGGCGTGGTTGTGCTGACCCGCCAGTGCCGCGGTCGTCACGTCGTGGACGACGGCGGCCCGGACGCCGGGCACCTTGTTCGCCGCCATGGCGATGCCGTTGCCGCTGCCGCAGACGCAGATCCCGAGGTCGGCGTCAGCGGCGGCAACCGCCCGGCCGACGGCGGCGCCGTAATCGGGGTAGTCGACCGAGGTGACGGCGTCGTGGGTGCCGAGATCGGTGACGTCGTGGCCGAGCGCGGCCAGCTCAGCCTTCAGGAGTTCCTTGAGGTCGAACCCGGCGTGATCCGAGCCGACGGTGACACGCATGGAAATCGAGTCTAACGATGGCCTGGGGAGCCTCCGGGACGCCCTTTTGCAGCCGGTACGCTGCTCCGACCGTGACCCTCGACCCGCGCACCCCCGTCGTCGTGGGCGTCGGCCAGGTATCGACGCCGGCCGACGCTGGGCTGGCCGCGGCGGACCGGCCGGAACCCCTCGAGCTCATGACCGCGGCGCTGCGGGCGGCCGCCGAGGACTGCGACGGCGCCGCAGCCGGGAGCTCGGCGCCCGCGGGCTCGGCGCTGTTGCGTCAAGCCGACAGCTTGCGCGTGGTGGCGCCGCTCGGCTGGCACGCCGTCAATCCGGCCTTGGCGGTGGCGTCGGCGCTGGGGTACGAGGCTGGGGCCGAGCCCGCGCCAGTTGATGGTCTCCGCCATCGGCGGGAACTCGCCGCAGGCGCTCATGCACGACGCCTGCCGCGCCATCAGCCGTGGCGACCTCGACGTGGTGCTGGTGACGGGCGCCGAGGCCATGTACGCCCGCGCACTGGCGCGGCGCGACCCGGCCAAACCGTGGCTCGAATGGGCGGCGCAGCCGCCCGAGACCCCGGCGCCCGAGGTGTACGGCGTGGACAAGCCGGGCGCCAGCGAGCTCGAGATGAACCGCGGTGTGGTCCTGCCGGTGCATGCGTACCCGTTGTTCGAGAACGCGCTGCGGGCGGCCAACGGCTGGACGCTCGAAGAGCACGCGGCGCGGATCGGCGCGCTGTGGAGCCGCTTCAGCGAGGTGGCCGCGGGCAATCCCGACGCCTGGATCCGGAAGGCACGGACGCCGGCGGAGATCGTCACGCCGTCGGCGGACAACCGGATGGTCTCGTTTCCCTACCCGAAGCTCTGCACGGCCAACATGCAGGTCGACCAGGGCGCCGGGTACATCGTCTGCTCGGTCGAAGCGGCGCGCTCGGCCGGGGTGCCCGAGGAACGCTGGGTCTTTCCTCTGGCCGGTTCGGACGCGAACGACCACTGGTTCATCTCGCAGCGGGCCGAGCTGCACCGCTCCCCCGCCATCCGCTTGGCCGCCGCCGCTGCACTGGGGTCGGCCGGTCTCGGGATCGACGACGTGGCGACGGTCGACCTGTACTCCTGCTTCCCGGCCGTCGTGCAGATGGCGGCCTCCGAGCTCGGGTTGGCCCTCGACGACCCGTCCCGGCCACTGACCCTGACCGGTGGTCTCACTTTCGGAGGGGGGCCGGGAAACAACTACACCTCGCACGGGATCGCCCGGGCCGTCGGCGCGCTGCGGGCGGCGCCGGGCACGGCGGCGTTGGTGACCGGGCTCGGCTGGTACGCGACCAAGCACTCGGTCGGCGTCTACGCCTCTCGACCGCCGGAAGTGGGTGACGGACCTTTCGCCTGGCGCGACGTCCAGCCCGAGGTCGACGCGTTGCCGGAATGCGCCGTGGACGAGACGGCGACCGGGGCGGTGCGAGTCGAGACCTACACGGTCACGTTCGACCGGGAAGGTGCAGCGGAACGCGGAATCGTCGCCTGCCGGACGGCAGCAGACGCCCGGGCCTGGGGCAACGTCACCGACGCCGACACTCTGGCGCAGCTCTGCGTCGAAGAGGGGATCGGCCGCACCGGGGTGCTAGCCGAAGACGGGGTCCTCGTCCTCGACGACTGATCCGAGCGGCTTCGATGCTCTCCGCACGGGCGCATCGCTGTTGAGGGGTTCAATCTTCCGCCTTTGAGCACCCACGTGTGATCTGTTCTGCCTCAAGCAATCACACCGTTTTCCCTTTTCGATGGCCATGGACGTTTCGAACACGGCTCTGGGGTCGGTCGATCTGCGACTAACCACGCACCTGTGATCGTTTGGAACGGAAACGAACATGCGAGAGCACACGCATCGCCCGGAGAGAAGCCGAGGCTCGATCAGTCGGCCACGATGCCGAGGGTCCGCACCGTCGGCGACACCTCGACGGCGCTTCGGTCTGGGAACGTGCCCAACACGTGGTCGGCCAGGTGCATCGTGACGCCGAACCAGTAGTGCTCGTTGCGGAAGTGATGGTTGCGGTGGGCGCGCCACACGTAGCGGTAGGGCGCATGCCGCGGCCGGTACGAGGAATGGATGAGGAAGTGGGTCCATTCGTACGCGAACAACATGGCGTAGGCCGCCAGGAGCGCTGAGAGTCCTCGGGAGAGCGGCATGGTCGGGAGCAGGACTGCGGCCAGGCCGAAGACGAGGCCGAGCAGCGCCGGCATCGGGACGAACACGAGCCCGACGTCCTTCGGATCCGCGTGGTGGTCCCGGTGTTTGCGGGAGACCAGGGGATCGACGGTCCGGCCACCCACTTTGCGGGGCTTGAAGTGGAGCAGGAACACGTGGATCAACCACTCCGTGAAGGGCTGTGCGGCCAGGATGAGGGCGGGCACGAGCAGGTCCCACCAACTCCACCGCCCGACGAAGATCCGTCCGGCCAGGGTCAGCAACAGCAGGGTCGCGATGACCTGAGGCGACCGCCAGCCGGCGAACGTGCGCACGGCGCCGCCCAGCGACTGTGAGGAGTCCTCGCCACCCACCACGAGAGGAATTATGCCCGACCGGCGGCGGTGCAGACCCCATCGGTGGACGTATGGTGAAGGGCAACGAAGGGGGTGGCATGGCAGGCATGGCACACGACCTTGTGATCCGGGGCGGCTCGGTGGCCGACGGCCGCGGCGGCGAACCCGTGGCGGCGGACGTGGCGGTCGAGGGCGCCACGATCACGGCGGTGGGGAAGGTCGCCGGGCGGGGACGCGAGGAGATCGACGCCGACGGGCTGCTCGTCACGCCTGGCTTCGTCGACATCCACACGCACTACGACGGCCAAGCCACTTGGGACTCGTGCATCACGCCGTCGAGCTGGCACGGCGTCACAACGGTGGTCATGGGCAACTGCGGTGTCGGCTTCGCGCCGGTGCGGCCCGACGCGCACGAGCAGTTGATCTCGCTGATGGAGGGTGTCGAGGACATCCCCGGCGCGGTCCTGCACGAGGGGATCGACTGGACGTGGGAGAGCTTCGGCGAGTATCTCGACGCGGTCGAGCGCCGGCCTCACGACATCGATCTGTGCGCGCAACTCCCCCACGGCGCGCTCCGCCTTTACGTCATGGGGGAACGGGCCGCCCGCCTGGAGGACGCAACGCAGGAAGACGCGGCGGCCATGCGCCACATCGCGGCCCAGGCAATGCGTGACGGCGCGGTCGGGTTCTCGACGTCGAGGACGCTGAACCATCGGACCGCGAGCGGCGACCCCACCCCGTCGCTGCGGGCCCGGGTGGACGAGTTGGTGGCGATCGCCTCCGGTGTGGCGGACGCCGGGCACGGCGTGATCGAGCTGATCTCGGACTTCTATCCAGACACCGACGGCGAGTTCGAGCTCGTGCGGTCGATGGTCGAGGTGTCGGGGCGGCCGTTGTCGCTGTCGCTGGCGCAGAGCCACCGGCAGCCGGAGGCGTGGCGGGACTTGTTAGGGCGTATCGAGGGGTCGGTGGCCGAGGGGCTGCCAATCCGCGGGCAAGTGGCGCCGCGGCCCGTCGGCTTGTTGGTCGGGCTGCAGTCGTCGTACCACCCGTTCCTCATGTTCCCGTCCTGGCGGGAGGTCGCCGGGTTGCCCCTAGCAGAGCAGGCGCAGGCGTTGCACGATCCATCGTTCCGGGAGCGGCTGCTGGCCGACGTTTCCGAGGACGACGGATTGGGCGGACGGCGCACCGGGCGGCGCCGGCCCATCGACTTCTCCATGCTGTTCGTGATGGGAGAGGCGCCCGACTACGAGCCGCCGCCCGAAGCGAGCGTGGCGAACATGGCGTCGGCGCGGGGCGTGGACCCGGCGTCACTGACCATGGACCTGTTGGCAGAGAACGACGGGCGGAACTTCCTCTACACGCCATTCTCCAACTACGCCGACGGCAACCTCGACGCATGCGGCGAGATGCTCGGGCATCCCGACACGCTCTTCGGACTCGGTGACGGCGGTGCGCACGTTGGGTTCATCGCCGACGCCAGCTTCCCGACCTACTTCCTGTCGCACTGGGCGAGGGACCGCTCGCACGGCCGTATGCCGGTGGGCCAGGTGGTGCAGCGGTTGACGTCGAACAACGCGCGGGCGGTGGGATTGGCCGACCGCGGCGTCGTGGCCGAGGGGATGAAGGCGGACCTCAACGTCATCGACTTCGACAACGTGCGCTGCGAATTCCCGGTGATGGCCTACGACCTGCCGGCGGGTGGCAAGCGACTGGTGCAGGGGGCGCACGGGTACAGGGCGACGATCGTGGACGGGCTGGTCACGTATCGAGACGGCGAGCACACCGGTGCGCTGCCCGGTCGGCTCGTGCGGGGCGGGCGCGACACGGCGGCGGCCTGACGGAGCTTTGGGGAAATCGGAGGAACGCGCGATGACGACGAGAGAGCTGCATCAGCTCGAGCCGGCGGCCGATTGGCGGGCGGCAGACGTCGCGGACCCGGAAGCGTGGACGCTGCAGTTGGACGGCGACGACCACGCCGAGCTCGACGCCGCGCTGGCCACAGCCAAGGCGAAGAGCAGTGACCCGCTCGAGCTCGGCCGCGACGATTTCCCGCTCGACGGGCTCGCCGCGAAGCTCGACGGCGTCGTCGACGTCTTGCTCAATGGACGCGGGTTCTGCCGGATCGGGACTCTGGACGCGGCGCGCTACGGCGACGACGACCTCACGCTCTTGTACTGGGGGATCGGACTGCATCTCGGTGCGCCCTGGGCGCAGAACAAACACGGTCACGTGCTGGGCGACGTGACGGACCAGGGCAAGACGATCGACGACCCGACCGTCCGCGGCAACGAGCTCGGCGGCATCGCGCTCGACTACCACACCGACGGCTCCGACCTCGTCGGCCTCCTGTGCCTGCGCACCGCCCGGACCGGCGGCCTCTCCTGCGTCGCCAACGCGGTGGCCATCCACAACGAGATGGTCCGCACGTGCCCCGACCTGGCCGCCGCGCTGTACGAGCCGATGCCCTATGACGCCCGCGGCGAGCAGGCCAAGGGCACGAGCGCCTTCTATTCCATCCCGGCCTTCACCGAGCACGGCGGCCGGCTGTTCGTGCGCTTCATCCCGCAGTACATCCTCGCCTCGCAGCGCCATCCCGACGCGCCCCGGTTGAGCGAGGAGGCCCGCGCCGCCATCGCCAAGGCGTCGGAGCTGGCGAACGACCCCGATTTCAACGTCTACATGGACCTGCAGCCGGGCGAGATGCAGTTCATCAACAACTACCACGTGCTCCATGGCCGCACGGCCTACGAAGACGACGTGGACCACGGCTACAAGCGCCACCTCAAGCGGCTCTGGCTGGCCACCTACACGCTGACCGACCGGCCGCCGTACTTCGCGGCCCTCGGCCGCAGCCACTGGGAGGCCAAGCGCTCGGTGAGCTCGCTGCCCGCGGTCGAGCGGGTCCCGGCCGGCTCGTAACGCGCGGCCGGGCCGGGTGACGCAGTTCGACTCCCGGCCCCGGGCGCGAACCGCCTCGCAACCCCAGCGGCGGCTGCAATGGCAGCGCTGGATGGGCACGGAGATCTCGACCGCGTGGTGCGTCCTCAGTTGGATCGTCGCCACCGGGCTCTTCGTGTTGTTCGCCAGGTTGAGCGGTGGGCCGGCATGGGCAGACGGGAGCCTGTCGCTCTATTCCACCTGGTCCATCGCCCACGGAGAATTCGCGTGCGCCTTTCCGTCGGTGACCGCGGCGCATCAGCCGCTCATCGCGCCCGTCTATCCGCTGCTCTCCGGCTCGGTTGCCGCGATCGCGCACATCGGCCAATCCGTGCCCTTCCCGCCGCGGAGCACGATGGGGGCGACCTGTCAGCACGCTGACGTCGCCATCGGCCAGTGGGCCGTGCGGTCCGGAGCATCGGACCCGACGCGCTACATCGCCTACACCAGCTGGTTCTTCTTGCTGGCCGGGATGGTGTCCTGGCTTCGCAGCGTGGGGCGGGGACGGTCACGCTGGGAACCGGCGACGCTCGCGGTAATCGCCGCGTTGCCGGTTGTCACCGCAGGGGTCGCGGTGGTCCTCCATCCCCAGGATCTCATGGCGCTGGGCCTCGGGCTCGCGGCCATGGCGTGTGCCCAGCGAGACCGATGGGGCGCCGCCGGCGTCCTGGTCGCACTGGCCCTGGGGTCCCAGCAGTTCGCACTGCTGATCGCGGCGCCCCTCCTCGTGCTCGCACCACCGAAGCGACGGACGCGCTACGTGGGAGCCGCTGCGGTGACGGCGATCGCGCTCCTCGCGCCGCTCTTCGTCCTCAGCGGGGTCAACGTCCTCCGGGCCAGCATCGTGGGCTCGGGCAACAATCCGACCGTCGGCGGCGCGCTGATGTGGGAGCTGAGCCACCGCGGCATTGGTGTCGTCATCTTCTCGCGGCTCCTGCCCGTCGCGCTCGCCCTCGCGCTGTCCTGGTGGGCGGCGCGCCGCCTCGGCGGGGCCGCTTTCTCGCCGGTGCCGATGGCCTCGATCGTCGCCACGTCGCTGGGACTCCGCCTCGTGTTCGAGCAGAGCGTCTTCGAGTACTACTTCATGGCACTCGCGGTCACCCTCATCCTGCTCGACGTGACACGTGGACGCATCCGCGGCTCGGTGGTGACGTGGCTCGCCACCCTGCTGATGACGTTCAGCCTCGACGGCTACTTCCTCGACCAGAGCTCGGGACTACACCTGGAAACCGTGCTGCCAACGCTCGTCGTACTGACCGCACTCGCGCTCGGCGCCTTCGGACTGGCGACGCGACGTCGATGGCCCCTCTGGGACGTCCTGCTCTGGGCGTTGGCTGCGGGCTGCGCCCTGACGACCTGGACCAGCCATGGAAACCCGTTCGCGGTGGTCTTTCCGACATGGTTGCTGCTGAGCGTCTTTGCCTGCACGGGCACCGCCCTCGCGGTGACCCCGCTCCTCGAGGCGCTACGCAATCAGCCCGCTGCCGAAACTGCACCGTCCGGTCCGCTCAGTCCTCTTTCGACTTAGACCGGCGGAACCAGCGTTTCCGCGCCCCCATGGCCATGGTGGCGTCGACGAAGTTGGAGGGCAGCGCACCCTCACGCAAGACGCGCACCGGGGAGACGGTTGCGTCCACGAGGGTCGGCGGCTCGCCGTCGCGACGGCCGCCGTCGACGACGAGCGCGACGTCGGCCACGTCGAACGCGTTGGCCACTTCTCTCGCCTCGTTGTAGTTGAGCGGGATGGTCCGCCAGGGACCGTGCTCCTTGCACAGACGCCGCAAGGCCCGGCCGTCGGGCATCCCCACCGTGACCGCCCATCCGCCGCTGTCTGCGTCGGCAGGCTCGCTCACCGCGCGCATCTCGCCGGTGCCATCCCCGCCCGCTTCCGCCGTGTCGAGCGCGTCGGCCGCGTCGGCCGCGTGGGCCTCGTCGGTGCCGTCGGCGCCGTCGTTCTCTTCGCCGGGCCCGGCGTCCGCCACCGCGCGGGGCAGGAAGACGTCGACAGGGCCGGGCCAGATTCGATCGAGCAGGCTCGCGACCTCGTCGGTCCAGCCCGACGTCAGGGAGCGCACGTCGTCCCGTTGGCCCACCGCGTAGTGCGGCCCATCGGGGTCGGCCGCCAGCGCCACCATGCCGCGCCTCGGCGGGTGTGCCGACGCGTACGGCCAGGCAGTACCCGCCCACGCCGGGCAGCGCGACAACCGCGCCGCCGGCCAACGCTGTGCCGATCGTCGCGTCACCGGGGTCGACCACCGGCGGCCTCGGCGCCTCGTTGTCCACTCCGGTCAGCTCCCCCATGACACGCACATCTCTAGTCTCCGCCTCGGGCAACCAGCGCGCGCGGACGCCGCGCCAGGTCCAGTTCCACCCGGGTTTCGGCGAAACCGAGGCCAGACGCCAGGGCTGTCGCCGCGTCCGCCTGGTGCGGCGCAATCTCGATCACGACCGCACCGGAACGGCACAACCCTGCACGTGCCTGACGCAACACGGCCTCGACATCGGCCAGCCCCGCCGTGCCGTCGCTCGCCATTCCGGCGACCAACGCGCCCCGAGGCTCGAGCCTGACCTCTTCATCGAGCTCGTCCCACTCGGCCTCGCTCACATACGGTGGATTCGAGACCACCAGGTCGATACCGCCCCGTAGGCGCGCCGGCAAGGGCTCGAGCCAATTTCCGTGCACCAACGTCGTGGGCGGCAATTCGGCCCCGGCCGGCCGCGCTCGCCGGACGGCCTCGAGGTTCGACGCCGCCACCGCCAGCGCGTCGGTGCTGACATCGGTCGCCCACAATTCGGCGACGACCCGAGGGCCGAGCTCGGCCGCCAGGGACAGTGCGATGGCGCCCGAGCCTGTGCCGGCATCGGCGACAACCAGCCCGGCGCCCGAGCCCGAACCGCCGCCGCCGCGGCCGCCGCCGCCGCCGCCGCGGCCGCCACCACGGACGGTCGAGAGCCGCCGGGCCTCGGCCAGCGCGACCTCGACCACCTGCTCGGTCTCGGGCCGCGGGATGAGGACCCGCGGGTCTACGAAGAGATCGAGACGCCGGAACGGCCAGTGCCCGAACACGTACTGCAGAGGCTCCCCGGCGGCACGCCGGGACGCCATCGCCCTCGCCTCCGACACCACGCCGTCATGCAACGCCCCCGTGGGCGGGCTCGGGTGCCCGAGCGGCAATCCCAGGCCGAGGGCCTCGTCGACGATGAAGCGGGCTTCGTGCGGTGCGCCCACCACCGCCGCCAGCTCGGCCACGAGCTCGCCGCGGGTGGGGCCGCTCGCACCACCCGGCACAGCGACAGCAGCATCAACGACGCCACCGCCAACGCCCGCAGCCCCGAGCGGCGTCACGCGCCCTCCGCCTCCTCCCCCGCCAGCTGGCGCGCCCGCTTGTCCGCCATCAGCGCGTCGGTCAGCTCGGTGAGATCGCCGGCCAGCACCTGGTCGAGTTTGTAGAGGGTGAGGTTGACGCGGTGGTCGGTGACCCGGTTCTCCTTGTAGTTGTAGGTGCGGATCTTGTCGGTACGGCTGCCGGCGCCGACCTGGCCGCGGCGCTGGGCCGACATCTCGGCGGCCTGGCGGTCCTGCTCGGCCTTCAACAGGCGCGCCCGCAAGACCACCATCGCCTTGGCCCGGTTCTGTATCTGCGACTTCTCGTCCTGCATGGCCACGACCGTGCCCGTCGGGATGTGCGTGATCCGCACAGCCGAGTCCGTGGTGTTCACCGACTGCCCGCCGGGGCCCGTCGAGCGGTAGACGTCGACCTTGAGATCGTTCGGGTCGATCTCGACCTCGACCTCCTCCGCCTCGGGCAGGACGGTGACGGTGGCCGTGGACGTGTGCACCCGCCCCTTGGCCTCGGTGACTGGCACGCGCTGCACGCGATGCGTGCCGCCTTCGTGCTCGAGGCGGATGTAGGCGTCGGGACCCTTGACGACGAACACGGCCTCGTTGATCCCGTCCTTGTCGGACTCGTCCTCCGACAGCACCTCGACCTTCCACTTGTTCGCGGCCGCGTAGCGCAGGTACATGTCGTAGAGGTTGCGCGCGAACAAGTTGGCCTCGTCGCCGCCGACGGCGCCGCGGATCTCCATGATCACGTTGCGGCCCTCGTTGGGATCCTTCGGCAGTAGCAAGGTCTCCATGCGCTCCTCGAGGGAGGCCACGCTGGCTTCGGACGACTCGAGCTCCTCGCGCATGAGCTCGCGGTCGTCACCCGAGGCCTCGGTCAGCATCTCGCGAGCGGTCGCAACGTCCGAGCGCGCCGACGTCAGGTCATGCCACGTCTTGACGACCTCGGCAAGCTCCTTGTGCCGGCGGGAAAGGTCGCGCAGCCGCACAGCGTCGGACAACGTGACTGGGTCGGCCAGAGCCGCCTCCACCGAGGAGAACTCGGCTTCGAGCGCGGCCATCCGGTCGTCCATCATGACTTGGAGATAAGGCTAGGGCTGGCAATCGGCGCGACCGGAGGACCGGCCGCGCCCGGAGCTATTCCGATTCCGGTTCAGAGGCGGCGGGCTTTGCCTTGGCCCGCCCCTTGCGCTCGCCGTAGCGGCGCTGGAAGCGCTCGACCCGCCCACCGGAGTCGACCAGCTTCTGCTTGCCCGTGAAGAAGGGGTGGCACTCGTTGCACAGCTCGACGTGGAGGTCGGCCTTGGTGGAGTGCGTCGTGAAGGTGTTGCCACACGAGCACTTGACGGTGGCCTCGACGTAGGCGGGGTGGATGTCGGACTTCATTGGTGTCTCCAGACTCGTGAGCCGGACCAGTCTACGGCGTGGAGCCGCATCCTCTGGCCGGCGGGTTACCAAGCAGAACGCCGTTCGGGCCCGGATTATGCCCGGCGCCCGGCGGATCTGATCTAAGCGCCCGGCCCCTTGGCGATCTCGGCCAGGAACTCGTCGTTGCTGCCGGTCGTCTTGATCTTGTCCATCAATAGCTCCAGACCGGCGGCATCCTTGCCGTCGGAGGCCAGGGCGTTCAGGACACGGCGCAGCTTCCAGACCTGCTGGAGCTGGCCCCGCTCGAAGAGGAGCTCCTCGTGGCGGGTGGAGCTGGCGTTGACGTCGATGGCCGGGTAGAGCCGGCGTTCCGACAGGCGGCGGTCGAGCCGCAGCTCCATGTTGCCGGTGCCCTTGAACTCTTCGAAGATGACCTCGTCCATCTTGGAGCCGGTCTCCACCAGCGCGGACGCCAGGATCGTCAACGAACCACCCTCCTCGATGTTCCGAGCGGCGCCGAAGAACTTCTTGGGCGGGTACAGCGCACCGGAGTCGACACCACCGGACATGATGCGGCCCGTCGCCGGCGCCGCCAGGTTGTAGGCCCGCGCCAAGCGGGTGATGCCGTCGAGGATGATCACGACGTCGCGACCCATCTCCACCAGACGCTTGGCCCGCTCGATCGCCAGCTCGGCCACCTGCGTGTGCTCCTCGGAGGGCCGGTCGAAGGTCGACGCGATGACCTCGCCCTTGACGGTGCGACGCATGTCGGTGACCTCTTCGGGTCGTTCGTCCACCAGCAGCACCATGAGGTGCACGTCGGGGTTGTTCGCCTCGATGGAGTGGGCGATCTGCTTCATGACCGTCGTCTTGCCGGCCTTGGGCGGCGAGACGATCATGCCGCGCTGTCCCTTGCCGATCGGCGAGAGCAGGTCCACGATGCGCGCCGTCAGGTTGTCCTTGTCGCCCGGCATCTCGAGGTTCAGCCGCGAGTCGGGGAACAGCGGCGTGAGGTCCTCGAACTTGGGCCGGTTCTTCGCCTCCTCGGGGTCGAGGCCCGACACCGTGTCGATGCGCAGCAGCGCGGGGTACTTCTCGTTGTTGCTCGCCGGGCGGCACGCGCCCTCGATGTAGTCACCGCGCCGCAGCGCAAAGCGCCGGGCCTGGCTGATGGAGACGTACACGTCCTTGGACGAGGGCAGGTACCCCTCGCAACGGAGGAAGCCGTAGCCCTCGTCGCGCAGGTCCAACATGCCCTTCACCTCGACCAGCTCGCCGGTGTAGGGCTGGTCCTGGCCGCTGCCCCCCTGCAGCTCGCCGCCTTGGCCGCCGCGGTCGCGACCACGACGCCGGCGACTGCGCCGGTTGCCGACGTCGCCGTCGCCGCCCTGGCCGCCGCCGCCTCCGCCGCCCTGACGGTTCTGGTTCTGGCGGTTCCGGTTGCCGCCGCCCTGGCCGCCCCCGCCCTGGCCGTTCTGGCGTGGCGCGGGACCGGGCTCGCTGCCCGCGAGGTCGGGCGGCTCGACGAAGATCGCCGGGCCCGAGTCGCTGCTCGCGCTCGCCGTGTCCGCGCCGGAGGTCGCTTGCGGCGCCGCACCGTCCGGCGCGCCGCTCTCGGATGCGGCGGGTGCCGTGGTGGGCGTGGCGTCGCCGGCGCCTGCGGTGGCCGTGCCGGCCACCGTGTCCGCGGCCTCGTCCGAGCCGGAGCTCGCCGAGGCCGAAACCGAGCGGGACCGGCGAGATGGCTTCGCACCGTTGGTGTCGCCACCATCGCCGTCCCCGTTTGACGCGGCCGAGGCCGACCCGGAGGTCACGCCGGTCGCGTCGAGAATTTGATCAATGATGTCGGCCTTCTTCGTCCGGCTGTTCGTTTTGAGCGACATGGCCTGGGCGATGGCACTGAGCTCGTCGCGCTCTTTGCCTTCGAGAACCGATCGTTCGAGCTGCTGTTCCGCAGTCATCGGGCTCCTCATCTGGAGGGTTGTCGCCGGCTCGGAGTCCGCGCGCGGCGAAGGAATTTCAGGTTGGAGAAGGGCCTTGCGTGTAATGCCCTCCCCCCAGGGTCACCGCTGCTGCGTCTGGCTCTCCCGAGACCGCTTGTACCCGCGGAGAGCGCCTTGAAGCGCAGTGGGGATGACCCACACTTTAGCGGGGCCGGCGGGTGGTGCCAACACACCCCCCGTTCGGCCGGCCCGAACGGGGGGTGGCTCCCGCCACCGGCCCACCCGCTCCGAGCCGGCGAAAAAGCCTGCCGCCTGCGTTAGAGCGAGATCTCGGCCAGGACGGCGTCGAGGTCGAGGTCGATCACCGACGGCACCGAGATCGCCTGGATGGCCAGGTCCGGGTCCTTCAGGCCGTGGCCCGTCAAGACGCACACGACCTTCGATCCCGCCGGCACACCCTGCTTCAGGAGACCGGCCACCGAGGCCGAGGAGGCCGCTTCGCAGAAGACGGATTCCTCCTTGGCCAAGAACGTGTACGCGTCCATGATCTCGTCGTCGGTGACGGCCGAGATGGAACCGCCGGACTCGGACGCGGCGGCCGTGGCCGCATACCAACTCGCGGGGTTCCCGATGCGGATCGCAGTGGCGATCGTCTCGGGCTGTTCGACCACGTGGCCCAGCACGATGGGCGCGGCACCGGCGGCTTGGAAGCCGCACATCCGCGGCAACTTGGTGGACCTTCCCGCCTCCTTGTACTGGATGTAACCCTTCCAGTAGGCCGAAATATTCCCGGCGTTGCCGACGGGGATGCAGTGCACGTCGGGCGCGTCACCGAGCACGTCCACGATCTCGAAGGCGCCGGTCTTCTGGCCCTCGATCCGGTGGGGGTTGACGGAGTTGACCACCGTGATCGGCGCGTGGTTCGGCAGGTCGCGCACGATCGTCAGCAACTGATCGAAGTTGCCCCGCACCTGGAGGACGCGTGCGCCGTGCATGAGCGCCTGGGCGAGCTTGCCCAGCGCGATGTGCCCGTCGGGGATCAGCACGACGCAGGCGATCCCCGCTCGCGACGCGTACGCCGCCGCCGAGGCCGAGGTGTTCCCCGTCGACGCGCACACGACGGCCTTGGCTCCCTCTTCCACCGCCATGGAGATCGCCATCGTCATGCCGCGGTCCTTGAAGCTGCCCGTCGGGTTGGCGCCCTCGACCTTCAGCCACACCTCCGCACCGACGCGCTCGGACAAGCGCGGCGCCGGCAAGAGCGGTGTGCCGCCCTCCAGCAGAGTGACGACCGGCGTGCGCTCGGTCACCGGCAGGAAGTCCCGATACTCGTCGATGACGCCGCGCCAGCCCGCCGTCACGACCCACCACCGTCGTCGACCTCGCTGATCACCCGTAGCACCCCGCTCACCCGGTCGACAGCCTGGAGCTGGCGCAGGGCGTCGATCGTGGCCAGGAGATCGCCCTCGCGGGCCACGTGGGTCAGGAAGATGAGGCGCGCCTCCTCGGCGAGGCCCACCTGCTCCATGGCCCGGATGGAGACGTTGTGGTCGCCGAAGATCTTGGCCACGGCGGCGAGCACTCCGGGCCGGTCGGCCACATCCAGGCTCAGGTAGAAGGCCGAGCGCAGGTCCTGCTGCGCGCGCACAGTAGAGCGGGTGCGCTTGGGTGCCGGGGCCGGCGCGCCGGCCAGCAGGTTGCGCGACGCGTCGACGAGATCGCCCAGCATTGCCGTCGCGGTAGGACCCCCGCCGGCGCCGCGGCCGTAGAACATGAGCTCGCCGCTCACGGCGCCCTCGACGAACACGGCATTGAACGCGCCACGAACCGAGGCGAGCGGATGCGTGCGCGGGACCATGGCCGGGTGCACCCGCACCGAGACCTCGGGACCACCGTCGACGAGCTCGGCGATGGCGAGAAGCTTGACCGAGTAGCCGAGCTGTGTCGCATAGGCGACATCGGCCGCGCTGACGCCGCCGATGCCCTCGCGGTACACATCGGCGTCGACCACGTCGAGGCCGAAGGCGAGCGTGGCGAGGATGGCCGCCTTCGCAGCGGCGTCGTGCCCATCGACGTCGGCCGTCGGGTCGCGCTCGGCCAGCCCGAGCGCCTGCGCCTCGAGTAGGGCGTCGTCGTAATCGTCGCCCTTCTCTTCCATGCGGGTGAGGATGTAATTGGTCGTCCCGTTGACGATCCCCATCACGCGCACGATCTGCTCGCCGGCCAGCGACTCACGCAAGGGCCGGATGACCGGGATCGCGCCCGCCACCGCGGCCTCGTAGAGCAGGTCCACGCCCGCACTGTCCGCGACCTCGGCCAGCTCCGCGCCCGCCACCGCCAAAAGCGCCTTGTTCCCGGTGACCACCGGCTTGCCGTTGCGCAGCGCGGTCTCCACCAATTCATGGGCCGGGTGCAGGCCCCCGATGAGCTCGACCACGACGTCGACGTCGTCGCGGGCGACCAGGGCGGCGGCGTCCGCGCCGACGAGGGCCCGGTCGACGGCGGCGACGCGGGGCTTGGAGGTGTCGGCCACGGCGATGCCGACCAGCTCGAGGCGGATACCGGTGCGCTCGGCGATGTCGTCGGCGCGGGTGAGGAGGATCTCAGCCAGGGCGCCGCCGACGTTGCCGCAGCCGAGCAGCCCGACGCGCACGGTCGGCGCCGGGTGGGCGTGGGCCGCCGCCTGCATCGGCTGGGTCTGCACGTCGGTGGGCAGCTTCGCCTGGGCCGCAGTCACCTCCAAACGCTACAGGCTGCCCGCGTCGGCGCCGGACGACCGTGCCCGACCGCGGTCCGTGTCGTCCCTGCTCAGCATGGGTAGGGGCGTCCAGCCGGGTGGTGCTAGCACCACGGCCCGACGCGGGCTGCCTGCATTGTGACCCCGCAGGTCGCGCGCCACACTTTTGCGGGGAGGTTCGATGTCGTTTCTCGGGCTGATGCTCAGGACCGGCCTGCGACAACGTTGGCGATCGTGGCTGGCGCTCATCGTCCTCGTCACGCTGGTCGTCGGACTCGTCCTTGCCGGCGCCCAGACGGCGCGACGCACTGCTACTGCCTGGTCACGCTTCGAGGCCGCACACGGGTTCGACACCTTCGCCTACTCCCCGAGCCCCATTCACGACGTCACCGCCCTGCCGGGCGTGGTCAGCGCCGTTCAGATCGCGTCGCCCGCGGTCGGGCCTCCCGCGTGCGACTCGTGCGCCAGCCAGATCAACGACAGCGACTTCAGCGTCCAAGAGGTCTCGCCGGCGCAACTGACCCACCTGACCAAGCTCGAGAGTGGCCGGCTGCCGGACCAGTCCGATCCGGGACAGGTGCTCGCCTCAGAAAGCCTCGCCCCTCTCGGGGTCCACATCGGAACTGTGCATCCACGTCCCGCTCGCCTCGTCGACACAACGCGCCGCCGTCATGAACAACGAGAACTTGACGCCCGCAGGGCCGACGGTCGCGTTGCGCGTCGTCGGGATGGAGGCCGCCGAATTCGAATTCCCGTCGAACGCCACACCGGCCTACGACCTCTACACCACGGCGGCGTTCGCGAAGAAGTACGACCCGGGTGCCGTGATCTTCGACGAGTACTTTTTCCGACTCCGCCAGGGTACGCGCGACATCCTCCGGTTCGACGCCGCCCTTACCAAGACCGGCCTGGGCGGATCGGAAGACCTCTCCTCACTGAGCAGCTCGATCGCCACGTCCATCGACCCTCAGGTCGTCGGGTGGTGGATCCTGACCGGGCTGGCCGCGCTGGTCGGAGTGATCGTCCTGGCGCAGGCACTCGCGCGTCAGGACGCCATTGACGCGGAGGACTACCCCGCCCTCAGAGCCCTGGGCGCAACCCGAGGGCAACTCTTCGCCTTCTCCATGGTCCGCACGGTCCTGCTGGCGTTCGTCGGGGTGGTCGGGGCAGTTTGCCTCGCAGCCGCCCTGTCGGCCTTCAACCTGGTGGGCGAGGCCCGGCTGGCCGATCCCAATCCGGGCTTCGATTTCGACGCCCTGCTCCTCGTCGGCGGAACCGCGCTGGCGTTGGCGGCCCTGATCGTCCTCGGGATCTGGCCCGCGACCCGGGCGTCCGCGCCCGACACAAGCGACGGCACTGTGGTGCGGCCGTCCCGAATCGTCGCAGCCGTGTCTGCCTCGGGAGCCCCGCCCAGCGCCCTGATTGGGATCCGCAACGCGCTCGAACGCGGGCGAGGCCGCAGCGCGGTCCCGGTGAGCTCAGCCCTCGTGGGCTCTGTCCTGGCCGTTGCCGCGCTGTGTGGGACCGTCGTCTTCGGTTCGAGCTTGTCCCACCTGACCGCAACACCTGCGGAGTACGGACAAGGGTTCGACGCATGGTTCTCCGCCAACACCACGGGCACCGAGGCGGAGAACGCGCAGTTGCTCACCGCTGTCCAACGACCGGGGATCGACGCGATCCTGGCGGGAATTTCCGGCCCCGTCACCGTCGACGGCCGGCTGATCGACGCCCTCGCCGGGCAACCCGTCCGGGGCCCCTACGTCATGACGGTCACGACGGGAAGCGTGCCGGCTGCACCCAACCAGGTCCTCCTCGGATCCAAGACGATGCAGCAGCTCCATGCGCGTATCGGCTCGACGGTCCGGGTGAACTTCGCGTCGTCGGCGGGCACCCTGGGTCAGAGCCGACCCTTCACCGTGGTCGGCACGACCGTGCTGCCACCGGACTTCAACCCCCGCGGCGGTCTTGGCACCGGCGCGATCTTTTCGTTGGCGGGATTCACCGGACACGCCTGCCTCCCTGGCCCGCAGGAAGACCCCTGCCTCGTGTCGGCTGTGGTCGCCAACAACGGTGCGTTCCTGGTGCGCGCTGCACCAGGACCGGAGGGCAAGGCGGCGATCTCCGCCCTGAGCCGCGCCTTCCCCGGGCAGGTGAACCTGCCGCTGCCGCCGACCAACCTCGTCAACTTCGGCGAGGCCGTGAACTTCCCCCTGATCGTCGGTCTCGTGGTGGTGCTCTTCGGAATCGGAACCCTCTTGCATCTCCTCCTTACCAGCCTCAGCCGACGGCGTCGCGAGACGGGCCTGTTGAAGTCCCTCGGCATGCTGCGAAGACAGATCGCCTACTGCGTCTCGTGGCAAACGACGACCATCGCTCTCATCGCGATCGCGATCGGGGTTCCGCTGGGCATCGCGACGGGGCGGATCATCTGGTCCGCCTTCGCAGACAACCTCGGCGTCGGCACCCAGCCTGTGGTGACCACGGCGAAGATCGTCGGCGTCGCGCTGGGTGCGCTGATCGTCGCCAACGTGCTGGCGTTGATTCCGGCTTTCGTCGCCGCCCGGGCGCGGCCGGCATCGCTGCTGCGATCTGAGTAGCCGTTGATCCCGCACTGCGGACGTTCGTCGGGTCAGAGGGTGCCGGCCTCAGGCGTCGAGCCGGGTGAGGTCCTCGAAGGTCTCGCGGCGCACCACGACGCGGGCGGTGCCGTCGGCCACGAAGACGATGCCGGGTCGCGGCACCTTGTTGTAGTTGGACGCCATGGAATAGCCGTAGGCGCCGGTGACCGGCGTCGCCAGGACGTCACCTACCTCGAGGTCGTCGGGCACGAATGCATCGGGCACGATGAGATCGCCGCTCTCGCAATGCTTGCCGACCACGCGCGCGGGCCGGGGACGTCGCGCCGCGGTCGCCCGAGGCAGGAAGGCCTCGTACCCGCTGCCGTAGAGGACCGGCCGCGGGTTGTCGCTCATGCCCCCGTCCACGCTCACGTAGGTGCGGATACCCGGCAGGTGCTTGACCGTGCCGACGCTGTAGAGGGTGATCCCCGCCGTCGCCACGATGGAACGGCCCGGCTCGGCGGAGATCCGGGTTGAAGGGTCGACGCCCGCCTTGGCACACGCGGCGCGGGTGGCGTCGGCCCACTCGCGCTGAGACGGGGCGCGCTCGCCGTTGACGTACGGCACGCCCAGGCCGCCGCCCACCACAAGCTCGGGCAGGCCGAGCGGTGCAAAGAACGTACCGAGCACCGCAGCCGCCTGCTCGAAGGAGGACGCTTCGAAAACCTGGCTCCCGATATGGGCGTGTACGCCTACGAGCTCGACGCCAGGCAGCAGCTCGAGCGCGGCGACCGCCTCCTTCGCGGCCCCCGACGAGACGGAGAAACCGAACTTCGAGTCTTCCTGTCCAGTGCGCACGAATTCATGAGTGTGCGCCTCGACCCCCGGGGTGACGCGCACGAGGACCCGGGGCCGCTCGGTTGCCGGTGGCGACGATTCGATCAGGGCGCCGAGTCGCGCCACCTCGTCGAACGAATCAACCACGATCCGTCCGACGCGACATTCGAGGGCCGCAGCGATCTCATCGGTCGACTTGTTGTTGCCGTGCAAGACGAGACGCTCTGCCGGCACTCCCGCAGACGAGCGCGACATGCAGCTCGCCCCCCGACGCCACATCGAGGTGCAAGCCCTCCTCGTGGGCGAGCCGAGCCATGGCCCGGCACAGGAACGCCTTGGTGGCATAGGCCACGCCGTCCCCCCAGGCGTCGACTGCTTCCCGGCAGGCGTGCCGCAGCTGCTCTTCGTCATAGACGAACAGCGGTGTGCCGAACTCCTCGGCCAACTCAAGGAGGTCGATGCCACCGACGTGCAGGTGGCCCTTCTCGTCGACCTCGGCCGAGCGCGGGAGGAGATGGCGCTCCAGGGGTGCCGTCGCGAGGTCGTGGTCCACCGGCATGGAGATGCAGGATACGGCAGCATTCGCGCCGGTCTTGCCTGGTGGGCCGGGTGCCGACCCTGACGGCTACGATCCTTCCCCTGCACGCGCACCCACGCGCAGCGGTGCGGGCAGCGCCCGCCCCCGTAGCTCAGCGGATAGAGCACCGGCCTCCGGAGCCGGTGGCGCAGGTTCGAGTCCTGCCGGGGGCGCCAAAAATTTCGGGGGCGCGCTCAGGTCCCGGCAACCGCGAAGAGTTGCCAGCTTCCAGGGACGCCTTTGAGATCGTGCAGCCCACGGTCGGAGAAGCTGATGCCAGAACCAGCCACGAGATCGGTGACCGTCTTGGTGACCAGAACCTCGTCCGGTTCGGCCAGCGCCTCCACACGGGCGGCGATGTGCACCCCGATGCCACCGATGTCGTCCGCCCGCAATTCGATCTCGCCGGTGTGCAGACCGGCCCGGATGCGGACCTGCTCGCCACGAAGCGCCGCCTGCAAGCCGGCCGCACAACGAATGGCCCGGGCCGGACCGTCGAACGTCGCCAGAGCCCCATCGCCCGTGGACTTCACCATGCGGCCGCGCCAGCGGTCGACCTCCCGCCGGGTGAGCGTGTCGTGTTGGTCTAGCAACCTCCGCCAGGCGGCATCACCAAGACGGGTCGCCGCCTCTGTGGAACCCACGATGTCCGTGAACAGCACAGTGGCCAGGACGCGGTCCTGCTCGTGGACGGAACGGCGGCCAGTGAGGAATTCCTCCACCTCGTCCAGCAGCCCGCTTGTGTCCCCGACAAAGAAGAAGTGATCCCGGCCAGGCAGCTCGACGAAGCGGGCACCCGCAATGTGCTCGCTCAGGTATCGACCGTTGCCGACGCGGATCGGGACGTCCTCTGACCGGTGCAACACCAGAGTGGGGACCCGGATGCTGGGCAGGACGTCGCGCACGTCGGTGTCCGCGTTCATGTTCATGAGGGAGCGGTACGCACCCGGGCTGGTGGCCCGGCGTTCGAAGGCGGCCCATCGGCGCCGGAACTCTGTGTCCTGAGCGCGTGACGGCGCGAAGGTGTCGACGGTGTCGTCTCCTCCCCAAGCCATGATCTTGGAATCGACGAATCGCTTGAACACGTCGGACGGATACCCCCAGGGATAGCCTTCCGCCTGAGTCATACGGGCGAAGGTCCCGTAGAGGACGAGTGCGGAGACTCGTTCGGGGTACGTGGCAGCGAATACCATCGACATCGGTCCACCCTCCGAGATCCCAAGCAGCGTCGCCTGCTCGGAACCGGCCGCGTCCATCACCGCCCGGAGGTCCTGCATGCGATCCTCTATGGTCGGTGCGCCCTGCACCGGGTCGGAAAGCCCCAGGCCTCGGCGGTCGAAGAGGAGCAGGCGGCTAAAGGACGAGAGCGCCCGGAGGAAATCCGCAATCTCTGGGTCGTCCCAGGCCAGCTCAACGTGCGACACGTATCCCGTGATCAGAACCAGGTCGAACGGGCCGTCTCCGAGCACCTGGTAGGCGATGTGCACGCCGTCAGCAGTCTTCGCGTAGTGGGTCTCGGGGATGTAGACCACGCCGCAAGTCTCGCGGGATATCCACACGCCTGCACGTGCGTGCTCGGATCCACAACGCCTGCACGCAAAGTTCGACAGCGGCGGCTAAGGGCCAGACCTGGCGCTATTGGCAATCCCATCTAGCGATCAATGACAGGCACGCGAGCCTCGAGATGAGCGTCCACCGTGGGATCTTGGCAATCCGAAATGGCAATCGAATCGGTGCGACCCAGACGACGGCAGTGAGCCGTTTGGACCGGGAGGGCCGGTTCAGACGCACCGGAGCGAACGGGCACGACGGTCTCGACAAACCGGACCGGCCTCCGGAGCCGCTGGCGCTGGTTCGAGTCCTGCCGGGGGCGCCAACTGACAGGAGCACCGGTGAGCACCTGACCGTTACCGCGGACGTCAGTTGCCCATTGGCCGGCGTTCGCTATTCCCCGCTTCCGGCACTGCCGGGCCACCATTGGGGCAGTAACGGCTCGCTCTCCTCCAACCTGAACCGTTGAGCCCGTACAGCAACCGCGGTGACCATGGACCGCCCTTGGGGCGAGGGAACGGGCGGCCCCTATCCACGGTACGATGACGGTCTCGTCCCCTTGGGAGAGTCGCTTCGCTTGGGCAGGACGGCCATCTTGGCCGACGCCGCCCCGTGCAGGTTCGACGCCTCGACCGAGCCTCTCTGAGGAGCACACTTGCGCGTCCCGAACTTGCCCATCGAAGGCCTGGATGGTCGCGCTCCTTCTTTCGGAATACTCAGCTCGTTCCCCCCGACGGCGTGCGGTCTGGCGACGTTCACCGCTGCGCTGACGTCCGGATTGGCGGCCAACGACGCTGACGTAGGCGTCGTGCGAGTCGTGGACCACACCTGCGCACAGACCCCGCAAAGCGACCGTGTCGTGGGCGAGCTGGTCAACGGACTGCAGCACTCGTTGAGTGCGTGTTCGGACTCGCTGAACCAGTTCGACGTCGCCGTGATACAGCACGAGTACGGGCTCTACGGAGGCGCCGACGGAGAAGACGTCCTGGAGATCATCGGCGGTCTCCACATCCCTTCGATCGTGATCGCCCACACAATCCTCAGGAACCCGACACCGCACCAGCGGAGCGTTCTCAACGAGGTTGCTGCCTCGGCGGACCGGATAGTCGTCATGACGGAGGCGGCCCGGGTCCGGCTGTGCGAGGGCTTCGACGTCGATGCTTCCAAAGTGACGACCATTGCCCACGGTGCCGCGGTGCCTGCTCGACGGGTGGTGCCGGACCGGACGGGACGACCCGTCATCTTGACCTGGGGGCTCATTGGCCCAGGCAAGGGCATAGAGCGAGCCATTGAAGCCATGCGCACGTTGCATGACCTCCCGATGCGGCCGCGTTATCTGGTCGCCGGCCGGACCCACCCCAAAGTGCTCGCAGCCCATGGAGAGTCGTACCGTCGTGCCCGAATTGAACAGGCGAGACAGCATGGGATTTCCTCGTCGGTCGATTTCGACGACGACTACCGCGATGTGGCGGCGCTCACCACATTGATCCAATCGAGCAAGGTTGTCGTCCTGCCGTATGACTCCAAGGACCAGGTGACATCCGGCGTCCTGGTCGACGCCATTGCGGCCGGAAGGCCGGTCGTTGCAACGGCGTTCCCGCACGCCGTTGAGTTGCTGGCCAGCGGCGCCGGACTCGTGGTCGACCACGACGACCCCGATGCGATGGCGCGTGCGCTGAAACGGGTCCTCACGCGACCAGAGCTCGCTGCCAGCATGGCCGCCGAGGCGTCCCGCCTTGCCCCGAGCCTCGGATGGACAGTGATAGCGGGCGAGTACCTGCACGTAGGCCAAGGCCTGCTCAGCGAACGGTTGGCGCTGGTGTGAGGCCGGCGCTGAGACCTCCCGAGCCGAACTTCGGCCACCTCATCGCAATGACGGACGAACGAGGCACGTTCGAGCACGCCCTCTATCGCGAGCCAAGACCCGAGCACGGCTACTGCACCGACGACATGGCCCGTGTGCTTGTCGTGGCCACGCGGGAACCATCTGGGACGCCGGCGCTGCGCCACTTGGCCGTGCTGAGCCTGCGGTTTCTTCTCGAGGCATTGGAACCGCAAGGCAAATGTCGGAATCGAATGAACCGACACGGCACCTGGGACGATCCCCCGGCCCTCAACGACTGCTGGGGTAGATGCATCTGGGGGCTGGGCACCGCGGCCTCGCACAGTGACGACGACGAGATACGACATCGTGCCGTTCGTGGGCTCGAGCAAGCAATGAGACCGCGCTCCTCCTGGCCGAGGGCAACCGCGTTCGCGGCACTCGGTGCAGCCGAATTGCTCAGCGTCCATCCCGATGACACCTCGGCACGATCCTTACTGGCCGATGCCGCCGATTCGATGACGAGGGTGCGCTGGAATGCCGGCTGGCCGTGGCCTGAGCGGCGCCTCACGTACGCCAACGCCACCCTCCCCGAGGCGATGATCGCCGCGGGGTCAACCCTCCGTCGTCCGGTCCTCATGAAGCGCGGGCTGGATCTCTTGGCATGGCTGCTCGATCGCGAGAGCCACGAAGGGCATCTCTCGGTCACGCCCGTCGGGGGTCGCGGCCCCACAGACCATGGACCGAGATTCGACCAACAGCCCATCGAAGTGGCGGCAATGGCCGATGCGTGTGCCCGCGCCATGACGGTTGACGACAACCGGCGGTGGGTGGACGGCGTCAGCGCCTCCGCAGACTGGTTTCAAGGTCACAATGACGGATCTGTCGTCATGTGGGACCCCGCAACCGGCGGAGCCTTTGATGGCTTGGAGATCGGCGGAGCCAATCTCAATCAGGGCACAGAGTCCACGCTCGCCCTTCTTTCGACCCTGCAGCACGCACGATCGTCGATGAGTGTCTTGCGATGACTTTGCAGGATGCACGCCTCGCCCGTCGCAGCCCGGTGCACATGAGGGCTGACAGGTCGCGTGTGGTGACCCGCCTGTTCGTCCCCGGGCACGAGGGCTTCGACCAACAAGAGTCGCGATCATCAACAGTCCTGCAACGCGTCCTGGAGCTGCCAGACGACGAGGTTCAGCAGAGCTTTGACGATGTCATGGAGCGGTTCCAGGGCCGACATCATCGCTTGACCGAGACGTTCCTGAGCCACGCAGACGAGCTCTCCGATCGCCTCGACCCCGAATGCGAACTGTCCCCGGTCCGGCGCCTTCTCCTCGGAGCGACCTTCACGAGTGAATACGCGATTGAGGGCGCCGCCCTCTGCAATCCGAGCATGGTGATGCACCCCGACCAGACTGGCGTCAGGCGCGGCAGTCTGCGCTTCGTGATGAGTGTCCGGGCCATAGGTGAGGGGCATAGATCTTCGATCGGGTTTCGGACAGGATCGATCCTCGGATCGGGTGAGGTTGATCTCGACCCTGCACCGAATTACGCCACAGAGGGGTGCCAGGAGACGGCGACACTCGAGGCGGAGGTGTTCAGAGGCGAACTTCGTCGCCTTCGTGGTGGCGGCGATGATGCGGACTACGTGCTGGGTCGTCTCGGCGCCAGGTTCACGGAAGCAGAGCTGGAGAGCAGGCTCAGGCTCCTGGAAAGGCATGTGGCCACTCGAAAACAGGCGAAGAGGATCATCGGCCTCATACGCCGCATCGCCGAACGGACCTACGGCGTCCGATTCGAGAACACCACGCCGTTGAGTGAGCGGGTGCTGTTGCCGGCCATGAGCGCTGAGTCCAACGGTATGGAAGATGCTCGGTTCGTCCGGTTCACCGAGGACGACGGCAGCGTGACCTACTACGCCTCCTATACGGCCTACAACGGCACCGATATCGGCCAACAACTCCTCGAAACCGAAGATTTCTTGACCTTCACCACCTCGCCGATAGTCGGGGCGGCCGCGGCCAACAAGGGCCTCGCCCTCTTCCCTCGCCGAATCGGCGGCCGTTTCGCCGCTCTCTCTCGAAGTGATCGAGAGTCGAACACCATCACCTACTCCGACAATCCTCGGCGCTGGGAAGACGGCCAGCACTGCCAACAGCCGACCAAGTCCTGGGACGTCATTCAACTGGGCAACTGCGGCTCTCCGATAGAAACCGAAGCAGGTTGGTTGATGCTCACCCACGGTGTCGGCCCGATGCGCACCTATAGCATTGGTGCCATATTGCTCGATCTCGAAGACCCGACGCGAATCATCGGCCAGCTGCGTGAGCCGCTCCTCAGCCCGGCTCACGACGAGCAGAACGGCTATGTGCCCAACGTCGTCTACTCCTGCGGCGCCCTCCTCCATGCGGACACCCTGGTCATTCCTTACGGCATTGGCGACTCTTCCATTGCCGTGGCCACCGTGCCTCTGGACCAGCTTCTCGCGTCCCTGATCGCCGACCCCGATTGACTCACCTATCAACTCGAATGACTGGAGAACACCGTGCCTGACAGGTCGCCGCAGAAACCCTCCGGGAAAAAGCCGGGCAAGTCCCTCAAGGAGAAGAGGCAAGCGAAGAAGGAAAAGCGTGGTGAGCGGGACAAGCAGACGGATCGCATGGGGTCGGGACGCTAGGGCCTAGTGCGCATTGCAGTACTCGCGCCGATCGCATGGCGTGTCCCGCCGCGCCACTATGGACCCTGGGAGCTCTTTTCCTCACTCCTGACCGAAGGACTCGTGTCGCGGGGGCACGAAGTCACGCTCTTCGCCGCGGGCGAGTCCGAAACGACAGCTCGTCTGTCCAGTGTGGTGGCCCGGGGTTGGTCGGAGGACCCGAGTATCGACCCGAAGGTGGCCGAGTGTCTGCACGTATCGCAGGTCTTCGAGCGGGCGTCTGAGTTCGACGTCATCCACAACAGCTTTGACTTTCTACCCCTCACCTACTCCGCGTTGGTGTCGACGCCGGTCGTCACCACAATTCACGGCTTCTCTTCGCCGGACATCGTGCCGGTGTTCGCCAAGTACAACCAGAGCACGTTCTATGTCGCGATCAGCGATGCCGACAGGCACCCCGCTCTCGACTATGTGGCGACGATCCATCACGGGATAGAGACAGGCAAATTCGACTTCAGCCCGACAACTGGTTCCTACCTCGCCTTCTTCGGACGCATCCACCCGGACAAGGGAGTGGTCGCGGCGATCGATGCCGCAGAAAAGACGGGGATCCCGATCCGTCTAGCCGGAATCATTCAGGATGATCACTACTTCAAGCGGGAGATCGTTCCACGGCTGGACGGCGATCGCGTGCGATTCGTGGGGCCCGTCCGAGCCGAGGATCGCTCATCCTTTCTCGGGGGCGCCATGGCCCTTCTTCATTTGATTGACTTTGACGAGCCGTTCGGGCTCTCGGTCGTGGAAGCCATGGCGTGTGGCACACCCGTGATCGCCTTCGACCGAGGTTCCATGCCGGAACTCATCGCCGACGGCACGACGGGCTCGCTGGTCTCGGACGTGGCGTCGGCGGCTGCGGCAATCGCGCGAGTCGGTCAGCTCGATCGGCAGACAGTTCGAGACGTGGCTGTGCAAAGGTTCAGCAGTGACCGCATGGTCGATGCGTATGTAGGCGTCTACCACCATGCAATCGCCGAATACCAGCGCCGATCATCGTGCGGGTCTGTAGAAGTTTCCCCGGCACGTGTGTGCAACGACGCACACGACGATTTGGAGCTGGTGGCGGTTGCAACCCGGCCGTGTCGAGAACCGCCGCCGACAAACGACAGAGCTGATCAGACCTCGTAGGTCTCGCCGCGCACGCGGTGGATGGTGAAGAAGGCCACCACGGCACCGGCCAGGATCAGGCAGCCCGAGATCAACAGCGCTTCATGGAGCCCGGAGCCGAAGGCGTCGTATGCGGCATTGACGACCTTTTTCGCGATCGCGGCGACGGTGGCGTTCTTGGAGTGTTCGGCACTGCCCGCGGCACCCCCGCTCGATGCGCCGCCCGTTTGGATCGCATGCTCCACGAGGCTCTGGAAGTTCGGCGGGATGCCGATCGCCTTCAAACGGGCGGCCAGGTCGCCGGTCAGCTTGGCGTTGACGATGGAACCGAGGATGGCCACGCCGAACACGGCGCCCATTTCGCGGCTGGTGTTGGTCGCCGACGCTGCCATGCCCGAACGCTCGGGCTTGACGACCGTCAACGGGACGGACGTAACCGGTACCAGCAGCATGCCGAGGCCGATGCCGGCGAGGGGCAGGACCCAACCCAGTGTGGCGAAACCGATCGTCGGGTCCAACACCGCGTCCGCGATGAGGATGCCCCCGCCCGCCAGAAGGCAGCCGATCGTCATGGGCCAGCGGGCGCCGATGCGAGCCACCAATGGCCCCGTGAGGGCAGAGACGATGATGAGTCCGGCCGCCATCGGCAAGAAGTCGATCGCGGTCTGATACGCCGACGCGTTGGCGACCACCTGCAGATACAACGCCGTGAAGAAGAAGATGGAGAACGTTCCGAAGTACGCGGCGAACGCCACGAAGTTCGACCCGGTGAACGGCGGCCGGCGGAACAGTGAGAGATCGAGCATCGGCGACTTGACCCGATGCTCGGTCATCACGAACGCAACACCGGAGACGCCGCACAGAACGAAGAGCGCAACGATCCAATCCGTGGTGTAGCCGGATTCCTCGCCTTGGATCACGGCAAAGGACAGGCAGGCCAAGAAAGCGGCCCCGAAGACGAACCCGAGCACGTCGATGCGCCGTCCCTGGCGGTCCGAACTCTCGGGCACGGCGATCGCGGCCAACACGAACGCCACCACGCCAAACCCGAGGTTGAACCAGAAGATGGCTCTCCAGCTCGAAAATCCCACCAGCGCGCCGCCGATCACCGGGCCGAGGGCGAGAGCGAGCCCGGAGACCGCTGCCCAGATCCCCAACGCATCCGCCCGCGTCTTCCGGTCCGGGTACACGTGACGGATGATCGAAAGAGTCCCGGGCTCGCTGGCCGCCGCCCCGATACCCATGATCACTCGTGCCGCGATCAGCCAGTCGACGTTGCCCGCGAGTGCTCCGACGACCGATCCGATGCTGAAAATGGCGACGCCGGCGAGCATGATCCGCTTGCGGCCGAGCAGATCGCCCAGCATCCCCGCCACCAGCATGAAGCTGGCAAAGGTCAGGGCGTAGCCGTTGACGACCCACTGCAGCGAGGTGACGCCCGCGTGCAGGTCGCTCTGCACGTTGGCCAGTCCGACACTGACAATGGTGTTGTCGAGGAAGGTGAGGAACAGGACCGCGCACAACGTGGACAGCGCGAGTATCTGGGCGGCGGATCCGAGACCGCCGGTCCTGACGTCGAAGCCCTCGGGCGCTCCGTCGGAGCCGTTGCCCGCCCCGGCGGGCGACATGATGAGCCGTCCGCCCGGGCCGGCGGTGGGGTTCGCTGCACCACTTCGCATAGGCATTTGAGTTTTGCCTACCCGCTGGCCGGGTAGTGCAACCTTGACGGGGTGCTGCCCAGTGGGCTGGACGATGGGTCTTCAGCCGAGCTCCACCTGGGCCTCGCACCCCTCGGACAGTTGGCGTGCGAGGCGTGGAGGCGACGATGCCCGAGGTCCCAAGGCCGCGGATCTCCACGGATGACCCGACGCGCGACCTCGCGCCCTTCTTCGAGCGGGTGGACTACCCCTATTACGTGCTGACGGTGCGGGCACCCGACGATGAGATGAGCGGGTGCCTGGCTGGCTTCGTCACCCAGTGCAGTATCGACCCGCCCAACTTCGTCGCGTGCATCTCGAACCTGAACCACACCCTTGGCGTCGCGGTCCGTTCCTCCGCCATGGGCCTCCATCTCCTCGGCGAGGACCAGCTGGACATGGCCCGGCTGTTCGCCGAGGAGACGGGTGATGCGGTCGACAAATTCGCCGACGTCGACTGGCGGATCGGGACGACAGGAGCGCCACTCCTCGCCGAGGTGTCGTTGGCGCTCGAGGGAGCGATCCTTGGCCACTTCTCCGTGGGGGATCATGAGGCCTTTCTCGTCCGTGCCGTCCGCGCCGTAGGTGGCCCTGGTCGTGGGCTGCTGACACACCGCACGAGCCCACGGCTGCATCCAGGCCATCCCTCCTCGGCCTGAGCGTGGGTGCGACCAGCGCCCTTATGCGAAGTGCCAGCGCATCGCGCCGCCGGCGCCGAGACCGACCGCCGATTCCGGCACCATCGTCCAGACGTCCCAGGGCGGCCGCCCGGCGGTCGGAGCGCTGTAGTCGGCCTCGAGCTGCGTGCCCGTGGCCCGGGCCGGCCAGCCAGAGGCGGCGTAGAGCTCGGCGATGCGCCGCACGGTCGGCTCATCGGTGACTCGAACGGCTTTCCCGCTGAAAGTCAGATCGAAGTCCTCGAGCTCGGCAGAGATCACGCACCGCCCGTCCCGCTCGAGGTTCCTGCTCTTTCGGGTCCGGGCTCCACTCTTGAAGAAGAGCGTGCCTTCGACCCAGCGGGCACCGATACCCGTGAGGTGAGGGCTTCCGTCCGGATCGACTGTCGCCAGCCAGAAACGCTGCACCCGACCTGCCTCGAGCCGCTCGAGCACGCCGCTCCACGCAATGTCCGGTGAGCCGTAGAGGTCGATGTTCTCTTGTGCCGCAACGACGCTCATGTCACCTGCTCGTCCGCCACCAACTCGTCGAGCCGGCTGTACGAGTCGAGGATCCCCTCTTCCATCCCGCTCGCCACGTGCATGTCTCGCGCTTCGACGGAGTCGTGCACCATCGTCGACACGAGCATGGTGCCCCCGTCGACCGGCTCGCAGAGCATCGTTTCGGTCGCGACGTGCTCGGGCGCTCCCTCGTAGATGAAGGTGCCGACCCGCCGGCGGGGTGGGTCAAGCTCCAGAAACTCACCGTGGAAGCCGAACTCTGTGCCGTCCGGCGCACGGTGGACGACCCGCCACGTCCCGCCGACGCGCAGGTCGGCTTCGCACACGGTGATCTCGAGCCGCCGTGGCCCGAACCAGCGACGCAGGTACTCGGGCTCGGTCAGGGCCCGGTACACGAATTCGGGTGGCGCCTTGAAAAACCGACGGGTGTGGATCGTGGGCTCTCCCGGTGGGGTGATGATCTCGGTCGGGGTGTCAGTCATTGTCACCTTGCTTCTCCTTGTGTCTTGTTGTGTTCGTTCGAGCGATCTGATTCCTTGGTGCCTTGAAGCTCATCGAGCAGCTCGTCGAGGCGCTCGAAGCTCTCCTCCCAGAATTCGCGGTACGACCCGACCCAGTCCGAGAGCTGCTTGAGCCGCGCCGGCTCGAGGTGGCAAAGGCGCCGGCGGGCTTGCCGGTGCCTCGAGATCAGCCCGGCCTCCGCGAGGACGTTGAGGTGCTTCGTGACGGCGGGCTGGCTGATCGGGAAAGGGGCCGCCACGTCGAGCACACCGGCGTCGCCCTCGGCCAGCCGGGCCAGGATCGCCCGCCGCGTGGGGTCCGACAGAGCGCCGAAGGCCCGGTCGAGCTCGCTCTCGGTCAGATCCGTAGTGGCGGTCAGTGACATAACCATATGGTTATATATTCACTCTGCCCCTGTCAAGCCCACGACATGGCCAAGCTTCGGGGGGTGAAGGCCCCGTGTCCCTCGTTCGGTTACCCGCTCGGGGCGGCCTCCGGGTCAAACGCGAAGGCAAACGGCTGGGTCAGGCTGATAGCGCCCCGGTGCGCGGGGACAGACCGGGGCGACCGTGTCGTCGGGCCGAAACCACGGTCAGGCGTGGGCCGCCCAGAAGTCACGCAGCAGGGGGACGAGGTCTGCGGCCCGCTCGTCGGGCCAGAACAGCATCGCGTCGGACACCAGGGTGACCCGCTCGGTTGATGGCAGGAGCTCGCGCATCCGCTCGGTCCAGGAGGGCGGGAAGAAGATGTCGGCGGTGCCCCAGGCCAGCTGGACCGGGACTCGCAGCTCTGCCAACAGCGGCGCGACCGCGACGAGCTCATCGGCCTTCGGCGCGATCAGGAAGCGTTCGAGTCCCTTGCCCCCGTCGGCCGCGAAGGGACCGGTGTAGCTCGTGAGCAACTCGTCGCTCAGCTGGGCCGCGCCGGCGTAGCCCTGGCCGTACCCGGCCTCCGATCGCGCCAGCGCGTAGTCCCCCGCCATGGACGCCACAACCGGTCCAAGCTCACCCGCCTCCGCCATGGCCACGAACGGCTCGAAGAGCTCGGGCGGAAAGTTGTCCTGGCAGTCGCAGTTGGTGAGCGTCAGCGTGCGTACGCGTCCCGGATATCGGGCGGCGAACACCTGGGCCACGGCGCCACCGGTGTCGTTGGCAACGACGTCGACCTGATTGAGGCCTAGATGTGCACACAGCTCGTCGAGTCGTGTGGCGTGGCCGTGCAGGGTCAGGTCATCTCCGACCGCGCCTTTCGATGGCACCGGAGTGCCGCCATGGGCCGGCAGATCGATCGCGATGCAGCGGCGGACGTCTGCCACGTCCCAGATGACGTTGCGCCACAGGTCGGCGTTGACCAGGACGCCGTGGACGAAGAGGGCCGCGGGGGCGTTCTGGTCACCCTGATCGACGTAGGCGACCGGGCCACCGGAGAGCCGGGCCATCTGCCGGGGCAGGACGGTCGTGACACTGATCATGTCGTTTGGGTCTTTGGTCTTGGTTGGGAGGGTCATGCCCGCCACTCTACATACCAACTGTCTGTTTGTAAAGAAGGGATAGGATCCCCACCGTGCCCACGCAGGCAGAACGCACCGAGGTCACCCGCGGCCGGCTGATCGGGACGGCTCGCCGACTCTTCGCGGAAAAGGGGTTCGCCGCCACCTCGACCGAGGAGATCCTGAGCGCGGCCGAGGTCAGTCGCGGCGCGCTCTACCACCACTTCTCCAGCAAAACCGACCTGTTCCGGGCGACGTTCGAGGCGGTGGAGGAAGAGCTGACGGCGAAGCTCCTCGAGGTCGCCACCGCCGGCGGCGAGACCGACCCGATCAAGATCCTGGAGCTGGGTTTCAACGTGTTCTTGGACCAGTGCGTCAACCCCGAGGTGCAACGCATCGTGATGCTCGACGCGCCCACGGTCCTCGGCTGGGACACCTGGCACGAGCTCGACGAGCGCTACGCGTTCGGCACCATCAAGGCGGTGCTCACCGTCGCCGCCGAGTCGGGCCGGATCGAAGCCGATGCGGTCGATTCCCTCACGCATCTCCTCGTCGGCGCGGTGATGCAGGCCGGGATGGTGGTGGCGCGGGCCGCCGACCCTGCCGCAGCGAGGCAGCTGCTCGGGGAATCATTCGCGCGCTTGGTGTCGACGCTGTAGCGGCCGAACGACTACTCCGTTCGCAGCAGCAGCGCCGCCGGTGTCCGCGCGGCTATCCGTCCCGGTACGAGGCCCACCAACATGGCCAGCACCAACGCCCCTGCGCCGATCACCGCCATCCACCCGACCGGCACCGCTGGCTGGGAGATCGCATAGATCTGGTCGGCGAAGAGTGTCCAGGACCAGCGCCCGACCACGATGCCCAGTGGGATGCCGACGACGACGCCGACGCCCACCGCGACGGCCGCCTGCCACGCGACGCATTCCGCAAGCTGGCGCCCGGTCAAACCAATGGTCTTGAGCATCGCAAGGTCTCGCCGGCGTCGGCGCACGGAGGCAACGAGCGTGAGGCCCAGCGCAACGACAGCACCCGACGCCAAGGCGAAACCGAGGATGGCAGGCGTCGACCCCATCGAGCGGTAATTGACGATTTCGGCAGGTCGCTGTACGCCGACAAGGGTCACGCCATAGTTCGTCGGGCGGCCGAGTTCGTTTGCGATCCGCGTCAATCCTCTTTGCGCCACTGTCGGGTTCGTCCCGGGCTTCAGCCGAACGAACACGGAGTTCGGGCCCGCCGGCACGTTGCCGAAGCTGTTGCGCACAGACGCGGGGATCAGGTGATAGTCCGCTTCCGCCCCCGTTCCGATCGAGAGGTGGTCGGACACACCGGCGACGCCGATCGCCGGCATGGTCTCGGTCCCCACGATGCGCAGCGTCTTGGGCGGAGCGGTGCCGTACGCCACCTCGACGGTGTCACCGACCTTCTTGTGGAGCTGGCCCAGCGTCTCGGGGCCGAGAACGATTTGCCCGTTGTTCTCGAACCCATGGCCGTTGAGCACGGGTGGACCCACGGTCTCGCCGGGCGTCGCACCCAGCACGGGAACGGTGCGGCCGTCGATTTGGAGACTGCCAAAGTAATAGGACGACCAGGCCGAGACCTGGTGATCGGCGGCAAGCAGCTGATCGGCCGGGGCACCCGGGAGATCACCGACTCCACCACCCGCGTCAAGTTGGTACGTCCAATTCCAGCCGTACAGCGCGGGGGTTGCGACCAACGCGTTGAGGCTCGAGCCGAAGACGACGGTCGCCACGACCACCAGGACAGCCAGCGTCGCACCGAGGATGGCCGAGCGCACCGGCGTCGCGTCGGCGCCAGGCTCGAGCGCGAAACGGATCCCCGTCACTGCAGGCACGGGCATGCCCAACCCGGCGGCCGCATCGGCGGCTTTGGAGCTCCGGGTCGCGCCACGGAAGCCCCCACCGGCGCGGTGCGGCGCCGCGCGCCAGGCCAAGATCCCCGCGGCGAGACCCAGCAGCACGATCAACGCGTAGAGCTCCGAGCCCGAGCACGGTCCAGTCGAACGCGACCCCTCTGTCGGGATACACCGGTCGCACCGGTCCGAGAGGAAAGAGGGGTGAGAGGCCAACGGCGACGACGATGGCGCCGATCGCCCCTACGACGACGGACCCGATGACACCGGCGAGCGCGTCGAACTGGATCATCGACCGGTTGGCACCCAAGGAACGCAGCACCCGTTCCTCCGGCCTCCACGAGCGCACCTGACGCCCGATCAGCTGTACAGCGATCAACACCGTGGCCAGCGCGGCCACGACTCCGAAGACACCCAGCGCGATCGCCTCGGGCTTGATCGAGTGGAGTGCCTTCGTCGCTTCGATCGTCGGGTCGTAGGAGTAGAATGGCAGGTTGGGCGGGATGACTCGCTCGATCTCGCGCTCGACCGCCGGCAGGCCCGCTGCACCGTGTCGGAGTTGGAGGGACGTGATCGTGTAGCCACCACAACAGTCCCGGAATTGCCGCGCGAAAGCGGGCGTGGCGACGACGGACGTGTCGTTCGGCACATCGGTATCGTCCTGCACGACGGCATAGTTGAAGTCGACGATGCCGACCAGCGTGAGGTCTATGCGTGCCGCCGGAGTGGTGTAAGAGCCGCCGCTGAGCCCACCGCTCTGCGCGTTGGTGAAGAGGCCCCAGGGGGCCCGCTGGCCCAGGTGCAAGCCGACGATCCTGGCGGCGCTCGCCGTCGCCATGATCTCATGCGGGTTGCTCGGGTTGGCCATCCGGCCTTCTACGAGGCTCACACGGTCCATGTTGAAGTACAGACCGCCGACCGAACCGAGGACGTTGAACGTGACGTTGCTGTTCGCGACAGCGGGATTGGGCTGTCCGTTGGGTTCGAGCGGTGCGGCGTCGAGCCCGACGTAGGACGCGACCCGGGTGACACCGGGCAGCGCAGCAATTCGCTTGATGATCGGTCCGTCGTACCCGGAGGTGTAGCCGAGCGCCGGGTTGTAGATACCCGTGCCGAGCGACAGGTTGGAGGGATTGGTCGATGCTAAGAACGTCGGGTACGAAGACTCGGTGCGCCGGGCTCCTGCCATCGTCGCCAAGGCAAGCCCGCCCACGAGGGCGATGAGCACGGCGAGCGCCAAATAGCCGCCCCAACGACGGCGCAGGGTCGGCGCGAAGCGGTAAGCCACGAGTGCGAACGCTCCCCCGTCAGCTGGCATAGTCCCTCAGCGCATCATCCGTGGTCTGCAACGGACCACAGCGAACAGCCCATGACCTGCAGTATGAGGCATCGCCGCACCCGTAACGAGGCTGCCACCCTGCCGGTGGATGTTCGTGCCACCACCACACTTCGTAACCGGAGGGCTACGAGCCGGGTCCGACCCTCTCCTCCACCCACTCCGGCAGCCGCGCGGCCCGGCCGCGGCGGTCGACGCACCCGTGCACTGTGACCGCCGTGGCCATCACTTCCCCGTCGACCGTCAGGAGATAGGCGATTTGGAACGTCGTGCGCGTCACGGCTCCGATGAGCAGCGACACGTCGACCTCCTGGTCGAACCGCAGCGGCCTGCGGTAGCGCACCGACACCTCGAGCACGGGGAAGTCCCGGCTGTCCTCGCCTCGTCCACTGCGCACGGCACCGTAGGGATGCTCGATGGATCTCAGATACTCGACGCGCGCCTCTTCGAGATAGGGCAGGTACGCCGCGTGATGGATGACGCCCATGGCATCGGTCTCGGCGAAGCGTGTGCGCAGCCTATGCGCGAAGGCATAGTCGGCCTCGTCCCGCGAGGGTTCAAGCGAGAGTCGGTTCATAGCCAGCTAGCCCCATCGGCGGCCTGTCCTAATTGCCGTCGTCGAAGGCCTGCCGTCGCGCATTGGCCATGCGGTGCACGCCTTCGTGGTCGAAGATGGCGAACTCACCGTGAGCCTCGACCGTCACGATGCCGCCCTGGACGATCCGGCCCTCGGAGTGGATCCGCTTGCCCTTGACCTCTGTGACCCAGCCCTCGAACACCGCCTCCTCGTTGCACAGCGTCGGGCGCTTGTAGCGCACTCCGAGGCGCACCGTCGGGCCGGTGTGCCCGGCGATCGCATTCGCCGCCGTCAAGATGATGTCGAACACCGCCACAAGGATCGCACCGTGCACGCAGCCGGGCGCACCCTCGTAAGCGACGTCGAATGTGCCACGACCGCGGGCGATCGGCGGGTCGAACTCGAGCACGACCGGCAGCGCCAGCGGATTGAACGGGCCGACGATGGGGTCGTATGGCATGGCCCCGCCGAGCGGCACCTCCTTGGGCGGCCCGTCGGGATCCGGTGCCATGAAACGCGGGATCGGGACCTCGGGCGCTTGCTGCTCGAGCTCGTCCGCCACGGCGGCCAGCTGCGCCGTCAGCCGTTGCGTCTCCTCGGCAGACGGCGCCGTACTGACCGACAGGCGGATGAGGCGGCGAAGGACGTCGGCCATCTGCTTCGCCTCGGGCTCGCGGTCACGCACACCGGGGTGATGCTGGAACGAATTCGAGGACGCGGGCTCTGGCGTCAGCACGGCCGGAACAGTACCGCCGAGCCCGCGCGTTCCGACATTTCGCAGATCTCCCGCCGGAGCACCCGACCGTTCTCCGGAACGCGCTCATAACATGGCCCGGTGACTCCCGAGCATTCAGTCCAGTTCACCTCCGGTACTCCGGAGACCGTTCTCGACCCGCTTGCACCGGACCTGGCCGCCGCTCTCGATGCGGCCCGGTCCCTCCCTCCGGACCGCCGTCGGGAGGCGGTGGCCGCAGTTGCGGCTAGCGACCCTCGGTGTCTGCAGGCATGGGCTGACCTGGCCGAGCTCGCCGCAGACCCCATCGCGCAGTACGCCTATGCCCGGGTCGGCTACCACCGCGGCCTCGACACTCTTCGTGCAGCCGGATGGCGTGGTTCGGGCTACGTCCGCTGGCGCCATGAGTCAAACCGCGGCTTCCTCCGATCGCTGCACAGCCTGCAGCTGGCAGCCGCTGCGATCGGCGAGGTCGACGAGGAGCAGCGTTGCGCCCTCTTCCTGCGCCAGCTGGACCCCGAATGGGGCACGCTCGAGCGATGAGAAGCAGCGGCCAGCGCAGGTTGTAGCCCGCAGGCCGAGTGCGCCTCGCTCAGCGGGGCAACTCCGAGGAAGGACCCGTTAGTTGTGGTGCCAGGTGTCGCTGAACCCTTCGCCGTTCGCGCTGAGGGCGCTGGGTAGTGCCCTGGTGACGCCGCTGCTGGTGGTCATCGTGATGTCGTGCGGACCGCTGTTGGTCGTGAAACTGGACACAGGCTGCAACGCGCCGCCTGTCGCCGCCTCGGAACCCGAGAACGTCACGGTGCCGAAGTTCGACAGATGGGTATTGCTGCAGAAGATCAGGACGCAGGTGTCGGGTGCCTCGGCGATCCACTCGGCCGAGCTGTTGGCATCGCTGCCGGTCTGGGCGGTGGAGAACTTCCATCCCTCGCTGCTCGTCATGGCCAAGGTGTAGCTGGTGCCCGATCGTGTGACCGAGGCGGTGATCGTGTCACCCGGCTTCACTGGGAACTGCGTCGTCGAGATGCTGACCGATGCGGCCGGGTACATCTCGTACCAGGCGTAGTAGGAAGGCGCGTTCCTGTTCGTGCAGTCGGAATCCGTCCCGAGCTGCTCGACCGACTTGCTGTTGTAGCCGTCGAGCCCGACCCAGAAGGCGGCGTAGGTGTGCCCCGTGGTGGTGCAGGACGCCGTCGGCTCGACCCAGGTACCGGTCACTTCACTGAACTGGCTCGGTGACTCGACCGCGTAGCCCGACCAGTTCGTCGAACTCACGTTGTTGTGTTCGATGCCCAAGATGTTGATCGGACCGTGGAACACCTCCGGAACCGCCGCCGAAGCGGCGCCAGCGACCGAAGAGAAGAGAAACAACATCGGGAAGACCGCGCACAGCGAGACAAAACGCTTCATTGAACCCACCACTCCTCCGCTAAGGAATCAGACCGCCTTCAGATACCCACACGGCGGTGACGGTAAGCCCCGTTTCGCGGAAAATTTTCGCAACGGCCATTGGGCTGATGGGCGGGAGGCCACACGGGCGGTGACACTGCTGTGACGGGGTGGCGGATCCGGTCGCTGGGCCAACAGTGCACCCGGGGTGGGGTGGTGCTCGGGGCGGCCCTACGACCCGCCCGTACGTAGTTAGAGGTTCTAACTGTATGATGATCGAAGTGTCCGTCACCACTCCCCCCTCGACCAACGCGGCGCCGGGTCGGAAAACCCAGGCCGACCAGGCCACCGACCCCGCCACCGGGGCGCCGCCTCGGGTGTTGGGCTCGTACGGCCGCGTCGCGGCGTGGCTGTCGAAGCGGGTCGAGGTGGCGCTCGGTACCGTCGACCTCACCCTCCCTCAGTTCCGGGTGCTCGGCATCCTGGGCGAGGGCTCTTCGGCCGCGTCCCGCCTCGCCGACCGTCTGGCCGTTCGGCCCCCGTCCATCACGGCGTTGATCGACGGGCTCGTCGCAAGAGGCCTGGTCGATCGGCGCCAGGAAGAGGACGACCGCCGCAAGGTTGCGCTCCGCCTGACCGAGGACGGAGAGCGGATCCTCGACGAGGCAGACCGGGCCGTCGACGAGTACATCGCTTCCCTCGCCGGCTACCTGCCCACCAAAGAAGAGGCGATGGCCTTGCGGTCACTCGAGCTCTGGGGGCGCGCCATGGCGGCATGGCGCGAGGCACCCAAGGAGAGCGCGGACGAATCCGAGAAGGCGGCGAAGTGAGCAAGACCGAGGACCGCCTCGAAGAGTCCGGCGCACCGTCGCCGGCCGCCGGGAACGGCCAGATGCTTGACGGGGCGGTGACCACGGCCGAAAAGACGCTGCCGTTGGCGGCGTACGTCCCCACGGGAGCGATCAGCCGCTACGAAAAGCCGAAGGCGACCGTCGACCCCGACGAGTCGAAGTCATGGATCAAGCGCGCCGCACCGATCGTGATGGCACACAAGAAGCAGTGGTTCGCCGCCGTGATCTTCGCGTTCGCGGGCCTCATGATCCAGGTGTGGATCCCGCTGCTGCTCCAGAACGGCATCGCCGACGCCATCGTCAAGAACACGGCGGGGCTGCGCAACTACGTCATCCTGATCGCCGTTCTTGGACTGTTCACCGGTGCGTTCGGTTACATCTCGCGCTCGAATCTCTTCAAAGTCGCCTATTCGATCGAGTTCGACCTGCGCAACTTGCTCTACGAGCACTTCTCTCGCATGTCGTTCCCGTTCTACGACCGTGTCCAGTCGGGACAGCTGATCTCGCGCGCGAACTCGGACATCCGCTCCGTGCAGATGTACTTGACGTTCGCCCCGATGATCCTCGTCCAATGCTCGCTCGCCGTCGTCGCGTTCTGCTTCATGCTCTCCATCAGCGTGCCGCTCGCGTTCGTGGCCATGGTCTCCATGCCTTTCATCTACGTCGTGGGCATCCGCATGCGGCGCAAGCTGTTCCCGGTGTCGTGGATCATCCAGGCGCGCCTCGCCGAGGTGGCCACGGTGGTCGACGAGAACGTCAACGGCGTCCGCGTTGTTCGGTCTTTCGCGGCCGAGCAGCAGCAGCTCCGCGAGCTGGGCACGGCCGCGGACCGCGTCCAGTGGGCCTACATCAAGGACGCCGACCTGCGGGCGCGCTTCACGCCTCTGGTGCAGAACCTCTCGCAAGTGGGTCTCGTTTTCGTACTGCTCGTGGGCGGCTGGATGATCATCCACGACCACCTGCCGGTCGGAGACCATCATCTCGTTCAACCTGTGGCTGGTGATGATGCAGGCGCCGTTCATGATGCTCGGGATGCTCATCATGATGGGCCAGCGCGCCTCCGCGTCGGCGGCCCGCATCTACGAGATCCTCGACGAGAAGCCGACGATCGTCGATCGCCCGGGTGCGACGGAGCTCGTGGAGAGCGCGGGCGACGTCGTCTTCGATGACGTGACGTTCGCCTATGCCGCGGACAGCCTGCTCTCCAAGTCCGAGGATGAAGACGGGGGCGGCCGGCTCGACGTGTTGCGCCACCTCGACCTGCATCTCCGGCCGGGCGAAACCGTCGCCATGGTCGGACGCACCGGCAGCGGCAAGTCATCCCTTGCCCGGCTTCTGCCCCGCTTCTACGACGTGACCGACGGTGCCGTGCGCGTGGACGGCCACGACGTTCGCGACCTGACGCTCACAAGCCTGCGGGCGAACATCGGCATGGTTCTCGACGAGCCGTTCCTCTTCTCCGTGTCGATCCGGGACAACATCGCCTATGGGCGGCCGGACGCGACCATGGACGAGATCAAGAAAGCCGCCGAGGCCGCCGGCGCCGCGGGGTTCATCGGCCACATGCCCGAGGGCTACGACACCGTCGTCGGCGAACGGGGGTACACACTGTCGGGCGGACAGCGCCAGCGCATCGCCATCGCCCGGGCCCTGCTCGTCAACCCGCCCATCCTGATCCTCGACGACGCCACGAGCGCCATCGACGTCAAGGTCGAGCAGGGTATCCACGGCGCCCTGCGCGTCCTGATGGAGGGCCGCACCACGCTGATCATCGCCCACCGGCTCTCCACGATCAGCCTGGCCGACCGCGTCATCTTGCTCGACGGCGGCCGGATCGTGGCCGACGGCACGCATGCGGAGTTGCTCGTCACCACGCCGCTGTACTCCGAGGTGCTGGCGCAGGCGGCCAACGAGGAGGAAACCGAGGCCGAGGCTGCTGCCGGCCGCGAGGACCTCGGCCTGGAGGACGACGAGGACCTGCTGGAGCCGGAAGGGGGTGCGATCTGATGTTCGGCGGTGGTGGCATGGTCGGCGGCCCCATGGGCGGCGGTGGCCCCCCGGGCGCGACCCAGGCGGGGCTGCCGTTCGGCGGCATCCCCTACGAACTCCAGGAGGGCGTCGATCTTCTCTTGAAGGAGGAGCCCGAGCGCGGGGAGTCCGACGCCGTCTTCACCCAACTCCCCACGCCGAGCGAGAAGAAGCGGCTCTCGCTGAGCGGCCTGCTCATGGAGTACCCGGGCATGGTCGCCGCCGCCGCCGTGCTCGTGGGGACGATCGCCGTGGCCAGCCAGATCGGGCCGAGCCTCGTCTCCTACGCGATCAACCACGGCCTGACCGGCCCCTCCCCCCAGGACCCCACCGCGCACTACGACTTCGGCGTCGTCGTCGCTATGGCGATCCTGTACCTGGTGACGATCGTGGTCTCGGCGTCGGGCCAGTGGGGTCAGGCGCGGGTGACCGGACGCCTCGCCTCGTGGGTGATGAACGACCTCCGCATCAAGGTATTCCGCCACCTGCAGCGGCTTTCGCTCGACTTCTTCACCGAGGAGAAGGCCGGCGTCCTAATGAGCCGGATGACAAGCGATATCGAGAACCTGCAGCAGTTGCTGCAGGACGGGTTGGCACAGTTCGCGATCCAGGGCTTGACGATGGTCGTGATCACGGTTTTCTTGTTCTTGACGAACGTGGAGCTCGCGGCCATCACCGTGTTGGGCGTCCTCCCGATACTGATCGTGATGTCCATATGGTTCCGCCGGGCGTCCGAGCGGGGTTACGACAAAGTGCGCGACGGCATTGCGCTGGTGCTGGCCGACCTCTCCGAGAGCCTGCAGGGCGTGCGCATCGTCACGGCGCACAACCGCCAGCGCTACAACATCGAGACCCACCGCGACGTCGTCGGCTCTTACCGCGACGCCAACAACTACACGGGTCGGATCGCCAGCATCTACGGGCCGGGGTCACAGGCGCTCAGCGTGTTCGGGCAGGTGCTCATCCTCGGCTTTGGCGGGTACATGTTCCTGCACAACCAGCTCAACCTCGGTCAGCTCACCGCGTTCTTCTTGTACGTGAACCGGTTCTTCGCACCGATTCAGCTGTTGACCCAGCAGTACAACACGTTCCAACAGGGCCGGGCGTCCGTCTTCAAGTTGCGCGACCTCCTCGAGACCGAGCCGTCGGTGAAGGAGTCGCCCGACGCCGTGGAGCTGCCGAAGATCCGGGGCGAGATCCGTTTCGACCACGTCTCGTTCGGCTACGACCCTGCCGTCCCCGTGCTCCACGACGTCGACCTGACGATCGAGCCCGGGGAGACGGTGGCGTTCGTCGGCGCCACGGGGGCCGGCAAGTCGACCATGGCGAAGCTCGTGACGCGCTTCTACGACCCCACCGAGGGACGTGTGCTGATCGACGGGCACGACCTGACGCGGGTGACGCTCGGGTCGCTCCGCTCCCAGTTGGGCGTCGTCCCACAGGAGCCCTTCCTCTTCGCGGGGACGATCCGCGACAACATCTCGTTCGCCCGTCCGGGAGCGCCCGACGACGAGGTGTGGAACGCCGTGCACCAGGTCGGCCTCGACGAGCTCGTGCACCGGATGCCGTACGGCCTCGACACGCCCGTCCACGAGCGCGGCCAGTCACTCTCCTCTGGCGAGCGCCAGCTCATCGCGCTGGGCCGTGCCTTCATGGCCGAGCCACGGGTGCTCGTCCTCGACGAGGCGACCTCGAACCTCGACCTCAAGTCGGAGACACTGGTCGAGACGGCACTCGACGTGCTGCTGGAGGGCCGCACCGCCGTGCTCATCGCGCACCGGCTCTCGACCGCGATGCGCGGCGGACCGCATCGTCGTCGTGGGCGACGGCCTGCTGCTCGAGGTCGGCTCCCACGAGGAGCTGGTCGCACTTGGCGGGCACTACGCCGAGATGTACCAGACCTGGATCAGCCAGTCGCACGCTGCCTGATCCGGACCGGCCTCCTCGACAAGGCGGCCAAGAACAATGGGCGGTTGTTTCACCTTGGATGACAAGCAGTGGCGGACGCGTCGAGGGATTTGGACGCCCGCTTTCCTTGACGACGTCGTTGAACGGATAATGAAAGCCGTGGGGATGGGGAACGGGACCCACGACGTTGCTGTGTTCGTGCCCGCGTCCAGCGCTCTGGCGTGGTTGAAGGCGCGGGCGAGCCAGCACCGTCGCGAGGGCCCAGTGACCGCGGCCATGACGATGCCGGTGGAGGACACGGAAGGACTCGGCCTCTTCGGCGTCGTCCTGCGTGGCTCCCTCGACTCGATCATCCTCAACGACCGCGAAACCGAATGGATCCTCGAGGTCAGCGACTCCTTCGAAGCGCTGACCGGCTACGGGCGGAACGAGCTCATCGGCCACACCTCGCTCGAGCTGGGACTCGTCGAGCCCGATGATGTCCGCACCCAATCGTCAGCACAGGCACACGCGGGAATCGAGGGGACATACGAGACGCAGCTGCGAAGGAAGGACGGGACTCCGCTGTGGGTCCAGTACACCCAACAGATCATCGGGAACCAGTACGTGCTGACGATCCTGCGCAACGTATCGGACCGCAAGCGCCTCGAAATCGACCTACGCGCGCTAGCGGACCTCGACGAGCTGACCGGCATCTACAACCGCAGGCGCTTCCAGGACGAGGTCGAAAAGCATCTCAGTGCCTCCCGGCGCTTCGGTGACCCATTGACCCTGATGTTGCTCGACGTCGACTCCTTCAAGCAGATCAACGACACCTACGGGCACCATACCGGCGACGAGGCCCTGCAAGTCGTGGCCGGCGCGCTGCGTGCTGCGGTCCGGGAGACCGACTTGGTCGGCCGGCTCGGGGGCGACGAATTCGTGGCCCTCCTCAACCGCGCCGATGACAGCGGCGTCGACCGTGTGATCGCTGCGTTCCGTCGCGCCCTCCAGGTCGAAGACGAGGCGTCGGGAGTTTCCTTCTTGATCGAGGTGACCATCGGTACCGCCCGGTCCCAGGCCGGCGACACCTGTGACTCCCTGATGCGACGGGCGGACCACGCCATGTACGCGGAGAAGAACAAGAAGTAAGGCTGCGTTGCGCTCGGGCTGAGGCTCCGACGCCGGAACCGTCGCAGGCGCTAGGGCAGCCTCGTGTCGTGGTGCTCGCCAGCGACCCGCCGGTCCTCGTTGGTGAGCTCGTCGTCGGGGACCGGAACGACGATGCGCCACTTTTTGCAGACCGGGCAGCGCTGGTAGCGCTTGTACCCGAGCCGGACGGCCTTGACGGATGAGCCCACGATCCACCTCGTCGTGAACAGATGGCCCCGGCTGCAGCGGACGATCGTGTCGCCGCCCATGCCCGAGTAGCCCCGCTTCTGCCCGGCGGCAGCGCCCATGCGCGCGATGACGTAGACGAACACCGCCGCAAAAGCGATAACGAGGGCCACGATCGCACCCGTTGGCATGGCGACTCCTGTCGGTACTCCCGTCCGTCCTCCCGGTGAACGCTACGCCCGGATCGGACGCGGCTGGCAGCATGGGGATGTGGTCGAGAATTTCTTCACCGGACGGATCGCACGGGAGTACAAGACGCTGTGGCCGCACCTCTACGAGCCGGCCATGGTGGACCCGGCCGTCGACTTTCTCGCCGGGCTCGCACGCGGCGGGCCGGCGCTCGAACTCGGCGTCGGTACCGGCCGACTGGCCCTGCCCCTCAGCGCCCGGGGTGTCGAGGTGCACGGGATCGAGTTGGCGCCCGACATGGTGGAACAGCTCCGGCTCCAAGAAGGAGCGGAGAGGGTGGGAATCACCCTGGGCGACTTCGCCACCACGAAGGTAGAGAGCCGGGGTGGGTCATTCGTCCTGGCGTACCTCGTGCGCAACACGATCATGAACCTGACGACACAGGACGCGCAGGTCGAATGTTTCCGGAATGTCGCCTGGCACCTGGAACCGGGGGGTTACTTCGTGATCGAGGTCATGGTGCCTGAGCTTCGCCGGCTTCCGCCGGGCACGACCGTGCGGCCGTTCGCGCTGGAACCCGGGCACCTCGGTTTCGAGGAGTACGACCTGGCGACGCAGCGATCGGTGTCGCACCACATCTTCGAGCTCGACGGCTCCACAGAGATGTGGTCGCCGTCGTTCCGCTACGTCTGGCCCGCCGAGCTCGACCTGATGGGCCGGTTGGCCGGGATGGTCCTGCGCGAGCGTTGGAGCGACTGGGACCGGTCCGCCTTCACGAGCGACAGCCGGAGCCACATCTCGGTGTGGCAAAAGACGGCGGAGACGGTGCTTTAGCTGTCGCGCACCTCGATGATCGCGACCGAATTCCCGTCGGGGTCGAAGACGGTTGCCTTGCGCGCCGACGGGCCCGGCTGCTCGATGATCGAGGGCTCGATGCCTCTGGACGCCAGTTCTTCGAGGGCGCCGTCGAGATCAGGCACCGAAACAGCGGCCAGCGCCCGGCCGGCCCGAGAGGGGTCGACCACCACGTAGAGCCAAGCCGCCTCGGCGACTTGCCACATCACCTCGTTCTCGTTGACGAGCACGTCCGGGGGCGACCCCAAGAGGCGCTCGAAAAAGTCCTGACCACGGCCCAGGTCCGAGACCGGAACGCCCGTGAAGGCGACCTCGATCTTCACGGATTCGAGGCTACCGCCAATCCGAACAGGCTCGCCGCCCGTACGGCAACAAGGGGGGCGGACCGTCGCAGGCGCGACGTGCGGACCAGACGAACCGGACGAACCGGACGGAAGGGAGCATTCGTCATGACAGGCTTCTCCACAACCATTCGAGCCCGGGGTCGCGCCCGCGGCATAGGACTCCGACTCCTCACCAGTGGAGCAGCCGCGTTGGCGGCGGTCATCGCTTCGGTGGCGGCCGTGGCGGTGGCACCGGCGTCAGCGGCGCCGACGCCATTCCTGTCCCACTTCAACACGATCGACGTCGTGGCGTCGACGGTGCCGAGCACCGGACCCGGCGCCGGAGACCAGAACCCCTATGGCGTGGCCAACGTCCCGTTCAGCACCGGCGACCTGGTGCAGGGCAACACGTTGGTCAGCAACTTCAACTCCAGCAACAACACGCAGGGCACCGGCACGACCATCATGCAGGTGGCGCCGAACGGCCAGGTGAGCGTGTTCGCCCAGATCGACGCGACCACGCTCCCGGGTCCGTGCCCCGCCGGCGTCGGTCTGACGACCGCGCTGAGCGTGCTGAACGACGGCTACGTGGTGGTCGGCAGCCTTCCGGTAACGAAGAACGGGAGCGGCACGCCCGAAGCCGGCTGCCTGATCGTGCTGAACAGCAACGGCGTGCCGGTCGAGACCTTCGCCGGAGCCGGCATCAACGGGCCCTGGGACATGACCGCGCTGCAGGTGTTCGGACCCTTCGCCGAGCTGTTCGTGACCAACGTGCTGAACGGCACGGTGGCGGCCAACGGGAACGAGGTCGATCACGGCTCGGTGATCCGTCTCAGCGTGTTCGACCCACCGGGCCGGCCACCCGTGTTCTTCGCCAGCACTTTGATCGCCACCGGTTTCGCCGAGGAGCTCAACTCCAGCGCCCTCGTCATCGGCCCGACCGGGGTGGCTCTCGGCCACAACGGCACCCTTTACGTCGCCGATACGGCCAAGAACCGCATCACGGCGGTCCCATTCGCGACGAGCCGCTTCTTCCCGGTCTTCGGTGGCGGCATCCCACTGAGCGCCGGTGGCAGCCTCAACAATCCGCTGGGCCTGGCCACGGCACCCAACGGTGACCTCATCGCAGTGAACGCCAACGACGGAAATGCCGTCGAGGTGTCGCCGTTCGGGATGCAGGTCGACACGAAGACGATCGACACCTTCAACAGCGGCGGCGACCTCTTCGGTTTGGCCATCGCGCCCAACGGCCATGGCCTGCTGTTCGTCAACGACAACGGCGGCGCCAACACCCTGGACATCCTCCACTAGGTGGCGTCGGGTTCGGAGGCCCGGGGCGGCTCCCCACCGCCCTGGGCCTCTGGCGCCACGATCCGGTTCAGCCGGATCTGCTCCAAGCGTTGAGTGTGGCGCGGTAGCGCGCGTCCCAGTCGTCGTACGTCTCGCGTAGGCGGGATCCCGGCCAGTCCGCCGGTTGCAGCTGGACCGGGAGCAGAGGGTCCGCCTGCAGATGCCGGAGGACGGCGGCCGAAAGCTCGAATCCTGGCGCCAGGGCAGCTGGACCGTCAGGTGCCAGTGCATCGAGCGCGGTCAGGAGCTCGCCGGCGTGGCGGGCCCAGTTGGACAGGTCCCAGAGCCGGCCGGCGAGGAGGCCCGCGTCGGGCGGGACCGCCGTCATCAGTTCGACGTCCGCGTCCAGGGAGTCGGGCAGCGGCACGGCGACGTTGGCCGGGCGCATCCACACTCCTTCTCTGCGTTCGGCCATCCGGACATAGGTGAGGGCGCGCCGCCGGGCACTGCGGACGTCGGCAGAGCTCCCGGTCGTCGTCACGATGGCAAGCCACCACGTGCCGTCGTAGTCGGTCGTGACGCCGGCGCGGCTCGCGGACTGGCGACTCTGGCGCGCCGCCAGGTGGCCCGCCAGGCGGTAGCGGCCGGCGCCGTCGGAGGTGGCCTCGCCGGCAGCGACCATGCGGCTGAGCGCCACCCGGGCGCGGTTCTCGCTGATACCGAAGAGGCCGGTCAACCGGACCAGCTGCGCAACGGGGAGCTCCGGCGGATCCATGCCGAGGAGGGCGCTGGCCATGACCGACCGGGCGGTGAGCGGACGCCCGGGAGCTGGCGTTTCGGGGGTCGTATTACCAAGTTGCATCAGTTGACTGGTTATCGTAATATAGATCGCATGGTGAGCACCATGGTGCCTCCCGTGGTCGATCGGCCCGAGGTCCTGCCGAGCGAGCGGCTGCTGGCGAACGGCATGGCCGTGCCCGCGTTACGCAGCGACCTGCGGAGGATCCCCGACGCGCGCAATGCCCTCTCCGTCTTCATGGTGTGGTTCTGGGTGGCCGTCATCATCGGCGGCGCCGTCTGGCTCGGTCAGTGGTGGAGCTACCTGATTGCCTTCGTGCTCATGGGCCCGATGTACGCCCGCTTTGCCATCTTGATGCACGAATCGGCGCACAAGCTGCTGTTCACGAACAAGCGGTGGAACGACTTCGTCGGCAAGTGGGTGGTGGCCTATCCAGTCTTCACGCCCGTACAGCTCTACCGGCGCGTGCACTTTGCCCACCACAAGGACGAGTTCGGGCCCGACGAGCCGGACATGGCGTTCTACCGGCCGTACCCGTGCACACGGCGTGCGCTGTACCGGCGCCTCTTCCGCGACGCCGTCGGCATCAGCGGCTGGAAGAACTTCGTGCCGCTCGTGAAGAACACGGCGCGCAAGGGACCGTTCCGCCCCATCGGTTTGTCGATCTTCGCCGTCCAGATCGCCTTGTGGGCGGCGTTGTGGGCGGCGACCGGTCGCTGGTGGATCTACCCGCTGCTGTGGTTCCTCCCGTGGATGACCGAGTGGCGCGTCATCAACCGCCTGCGCTCCATCGCAGAGCACGGCGGCATGGAGCGCAGCCCGGACCGGCGGGCGACGACGCATCACGTGCGGCAGTCGTGGCCGGCCCGGTTCTGGATCGTCCCGTACAACACGGGCTGGCATCTGGCCCACCACGTCGACATGGGCGTGCCGTGGCGGAACCTGCCTGCCTTCCACGCCGAGCTCGAGCGCGCCGGCTACGTGACCGACACCATCACGTACCCCAGCTACGTGGCGCTGTGGAAGGCGCTGTCGAGCGCGGACGAGGCAACCGAGGTGAAGGCGGCCGCGGCTTAACGGACAGGACTCGGCCGTAGGGTGGCTCAGTGAGCCCGCCCGCCGAGACCACCCCCATGCCCGTGGTGTTCGTCGGCCACGGGAACCCGATGAACGCCCTGCAGCAGAACCGCTACACGGAGGCGTGGGCAAGTGTGGCGGCGGCGCTGCCGGAGCCGCCGCGGGCGGTGCTGTGCATCTCGGCCCACTGGTACACGAATGCGACTGCGGTCACGGCGATGTCAGAGCCCCGGACGATCCACGATTTCTTCGGCTTTCCCGACGAGCTCTTCTCGGTGCAGTACCCGTGCCCAGGCTCACCCGAGGTCGCCGCGGAGGTGGCGGAGGTGGCCAAGCCGCGCTGGGTGGGCCTCGACACCGACAGTTGGGGAATCGACCACGGCGCCTGGTCCGTGCTGGCGCACATGTACCCGAAGGCGGACGTGCCGGTCGTGCAGTTGGCGATCAACTCGCTCGAACCGCTCGACTCGCATCTGGACCTGGCCCGCCGGCTGGCACCGTTGCGGTCCCGGGGCGTGTTGATCGTGGCGAGCGGCAACGTGGTCCACAACTTGCGCCTGATCGATTGGAACCAACCCCACGGGGCTTACGACTGGGCCGAGCGCTTCGACGAGTCGGCGCGCGCCATGGTGCTCGACACACCGAACGACGTCGTGAAGCTCACTCGGCATGCCGACTACCAGCGCGCCGTGCCGACGCCCGACCACTTCATCCCGTTCCTGTACTTCGCCGGGCTGGCCGCGGCATTGGGTGTGCGGCCGGAAGTGGTGATCGACGGGTACGCCTACGGCTCCCTGTCGATGACGTGCTACCGGGCCGCGTAGGCGGCTTCGGGTCCGCTCACCGGGCCGCGTCGGCCTCGTTGGAGGGGCCGACGTTCGCCTCGAGCCACGTGAGGAGCGGCTTGGTCGCGCGCAGTGCTTCGAGCACGCGCTTCTTGGCGCCAGCGGTTCGGAGCCATGCAGCCGGCTCCCACGAACGTGAGGCGACCAATCCCTTCATGCGGAGCAACTCGATGCGCGGGTGGTCCTTGGGGTAGCCCTTCGGCGCCGTCTTGAGCTCCTCCATGGCGTGGACGTCGAGGCCGGACTTCGTCACGGTGGCGACGGCTTTTTCGAGGTTCTTCCCGGACGTGTCGGACGCCACCGCCTGGCGGAAGCGGGCGAGCTGGTCCGGCATCATGTGGTACATCCCGCCGCCGGCGAAGAGCCCGTCGGCCGAGAACTGCACGTAGCCCGTCCCGACCCTCGCCGCGATCGCCGTCTTGTACGGCGACTTGTCCCGGCTGAACCGGGTGTCGCGGTAGGGGCGGAAGAGCTTGGTCTCGCCGAACTCGGCCGTGAGCTCAGCCAGGAGGGCGTCCATGGGCGCCTTCACGTCGCGCTCGTAGACCTCCTTGTGGTCGAGCCAGTAGGTCTTGGAGTTGTCCGCCTCGAGCCCCTCGTAGAATGCAACTGCGGTGTCGGGCCAGCCCTGGAACGCCATGATGTGTGTCCGATCCTTTGTCCGAACAGGAGATTAAGGGTCCACCCCCCGGCGCGCCGATAACTCAGTAAGCCCTGGTTACGATTGGACGGTGCGGCGGTGGGATCGGGGGTTGATTCGCAGTTGATCAGGGTAAATGTGGCCGCGCGCCGCGTCCTGGTCGCGGCCTCGCTCGCGGGTGGCCTGCTCTTCGCAGGAACGACCGTTGTCGCTGCCGCCCAGAGTGCTCTGGTGCCGGCGCACGGGCAACCGGCAGAGCAGGCCGCCCCCAGCGTTCCGGTGCCGTCGCACGGCCAAACCACCAAAACCAACGCTCCGATGGCTCGAGTGCCGGGAGCTCTCAACACCACGCTCGGGGTCGCGCCCGGGTATGAGCACCTGTTGTCCGGATTGGGTCAGAACCTTCACGACTCGGCTGCTCGATTCGCTGCCGTCAGCTCGACGAACTGGGCAGGACTCGCTGAGACCGGTGCGACCTACACGGGAGTCAGTGCATCGTGGGTCGTTCCAACCGTCCACGCCGGGAGTTCCAGTGTCTCCTCATCCTGGATCGGGATCGACGGGTTCAGCAATAGCGACCTGATTCAAACCGGAACGGAACAGGACACGTCCGGATCCGGAACGAGCTACTACGCCTGGTGGGAGATTCTCCCGTTATCCGAACAGCCAATTTCCGCCATCACTGTCAGTCCCGGCGATCAGATGTCCGCAAGCATCCTCCAGATCTCACCGGGTAACTCCTCGACGCCGGGCACGTGGACCATCTCGATCAGCGATCAAACATCCGGGCAGCACTTCGCTCAATCCTTCTCTTACGGCGGGTCGGATGGCCAGCCAGCAACATCCGCCGAATGGATCGAAGAGAAGACAGGGGTTACGCCCACTCAACCACCACTAGCGAACTTCGGAACCGCGAACTTCACCAACCTGAGTTTCACGACACCTAGTCCGGCGCTCAATACGCCGACGCTCATTCGCATGGAACGGAGTCTGTCCGACCACACCACCATTGCCTATCCGACGATACCTGGCGCTTCCGCACTCACTGTGACCTACGGTCAACCGTCGACAACGACCGCGGTCACTGCGAGCCCCGGGCTCTCCGACGTTGGGTACTTCGGTGACCTACTCGGCAACGGTGACGGGTGGAACCAACGGTGTGTCGGTCAAGTTCTCGACCGGGTCGACGTCGCTGTGTACCGCAACGTTGTCAAGCGGCAGTGGTTCGTGCAACTCCACCGCCGCCCCTCTCGGCTCCGACCTCGTTTTCGGAACCTATTCAGGCGGCTGGGCTGACGACTTCAACCGGGACGACGACGCTCACGGTCACCAAGGCGCCGACGCAGACCGCGGTCACCGCGATCGCCAGCTCTGGGACCTTGGGTTCCACGGTGACCTACTCGGCAACGGTGACGACAAGCACGACGGGATTGCCCACTCCCACTGGGTCGGTCACGTTCACCGCTGGATTGACCTCGCTCTGCACGGCAACGTTGTCGCGGCGGCAGCGGTTCGTGCAGCGCCACCACAGCCCCGGTCGGAAGCGACACGATTTCAGGCACATATTCCGGTGACATCGATTTCTCGGGGTCGACCGGGACGACGAGCCTCGACGTGAACCCGGCGGCGTCGCAGACCTCGATCGGCGCGAGCCCGAGCCCGGTGGCGTTGGGTTCATCGGTCACCTACTCGACAACAGTGACGACAAGCGTTCCAGGGCTTCCCACCCCGACTGGGAACGGTCACCTTCACCACGGGATCGACCTCGCTGTGCACGGCGACGTTGTCGAATGGCATCGGTTCGTGCAGCTCCACTGCTGCAACCCCGTCGGGACCGACACGATTTCGGGCGCGTATTCCGGCGACAGCAATTTCTCCGGGTCGAACGGGACGACGAGCCTCGTCGTCGAGGAGCCGTCACAGACCGCGATCGGCGCGACCCCGAGCCCGGTGACCGCGGGCACCTCGGTCACCTACTCGGCAACGGTGACGACGACCGGCACGGGATTGCCCACCCCGACAGGGTCGGTCACGTTCACGAGCGGGTCGACACCGCTCTGCACGGCGACGTTGTTGAGCGACGGCACCGGTTCGTGCCCCTCCTCCGCTGCTCCTTCAGGCACCGACACGATTTCGGGAACGTATTCGGGCGACACCGTGTTCGTCGGTTCGATCGGCACGACGTCCCTGGTCGTCAACAAAGCACAGTCACAGACCTCGATCGGCGCGAGCCCCAGTCCTGTGACGGTGGGCACCTCGGTCACCTACTCGGCAACCGTGACGACGACCGGCACGGGACTGCCCACTCCGACCGGGTCGGTCACGTTCTCGGCGGGATCGACACCGCTCTGCACGGCGCCGTTGTCAAACGGCGGCGGTTCGTGTCCCTCCTCCGCGGCGCCGGTCGGTACCGACACGGTTTCGGGGACTTACTCCGGTGACAGTGTGTTCTCGGGTTCGACCGGGACCACACCTCTGGTCGTCAACAAAGCACCGTCACAGACCTCTATCGGCGCCACCCCCAATTCGGTGACACAGGGTGCTTCGGTCAGCTACTCGGCAACGGTGACGACGAACGGCACGGGATTGCCCACCCCGACAGGGTCGGTCACGTTCTCGACGGGTTCGACGCCACTCTGCACGGCGACGTTGTCGGGCGGCAGCGGTTCTTGCAGTATCTCCGCGGCGCCGCTCGGTACCGACACGATCGTGGGCACCTACTCCGGCAGTACCATGCTCTCAGGTTCGACCGGGACGACGAACGTCTCGGTCAACAGCCCACCACCGCCACCACCGCCACCACCGACCCATGGCTACTGGCTCGTCGGCTCCGACGGCGGGATCTTCACGTTCGGCTCGGCCCAGTTCTACGGCTCGACAGGCTCGTTGCGTCTTCAGCGACCGGTCGTGGGCATCGTGCCGACCACCGACCAGCGGCGGCTACTGGCTCGACGCGTCGGACGGCGGGATCTTCGCCTTCGGTGACGCGGGCTTCTACGGCTCGATCCCCGGCCTCGGGCTCCACCCGGCCGGTTCGGGGTCGCCCAACTCGCTCAACGCCCCCATCGTGGGCATGGTGCCGTCCGCCGACGGCCGTGGGTACTTCATGGTCGCCTCCGACGGCGGCGTCTTCGCCTTCGGCGACGCCCGCTTCGCCGGCAGCTGCCCGGGGATCGGCGGCTGCACCGGTGCGGCCGTTGCGGTCATGCCTGACGCCAGCGGCAACGGCTACTGGCTCGTGACCCAGAGCGGCCACGTCTACACGTTCGGTGACGCCCCGTACTACGGCGCCCCCGGACCTCAGGGCTCGCCGGTCACGTCCGCGGTGCGCACCCCTGACGGAAACGGGTACTGGATCCTCTTCGCCGGCGGGGGCATCGCCGACTACGGGGACGCCGGCAACTTCGGGAGCCCGGCCGGTCAGCTGGGCGGCTTCAACCCCGCCAACGCGATCTTCACGACGGCCGACGGAGGCGGGTACTGGGTGGCCGCGGCCGACGGTGCCGTCGCGAACTATGGCAACGCGCCCAATGACGGCTCCATGCTCGGTACCGCTCTCAACGGTTCGATCATCGCGGCCACGGGCTGGTAACGCCGGGTCTCGCTGGAGGCTGTTCCTTAGGTGTCGGACACCCCGAGCGCACGCCGTAAGACCACCGACGCCTCCTGCGCCGCCCGGCGCGACACGGCCGCCTCGTCACGAGGGCGGAGCCGTGGAAGGTGCCCGGGAACTGGTGCAACTCGACGGAGACGCCGGCCTGGAGCATCCCCAACGCGTACGCGATGCCCTCGTCGCGCAGCGGGTCGTTCTCCGCGGTGGAGACGTAGGCCGGCGGCAAACCCGCGAGGTCGGTGGCCCGCGCCGGGGCCGCATAGCTCGGCACGTCGTCCGTTCCGGACAGATCGCCGAGATAGAACTGCCAGCTCTTCACCGCCAATGGCCGGTTCCAGAGCGGAGAGTCCACGAACTTCTGCATCGACGGCGTCTCGAGCCGGTCGTCGAGCTCGGGGATGTGCAGCATCTGGAAGCAGACGGGCGGACCGCCACGGTCGCGGGCCAGCAGAGCGGTGGCGGCGGCCAGACCGCCGCCCGCACTCGCACCCATCACCGCGATCCGCGCCGGGTCCACGCCGAGCGCGCCCGCCTCCGCATGGAGGAAGGAAAGCGCCGCGTAGCAGTCGTGCAATCCCGCGGGGTAGGGGTGCTCGGGTGCCAGGCGGTACTCGACCGACACGAGCACCGCACCGAGGTTGGCCGCCGTGAGCACCGCGCCCGCATGCTCGGACTCGACGCTGCCGACGATGAAGCCCCCGCCGTGGATCTGGAGGATCCCCGGCACCGTCGTGCCCGGCTCCGTGGCGACCGCCTTCGGCCGGTAGACGCGCACGGAGACCTCGGGATCGCCCTCCCACCCTGGGATCATCCGGTCCTCGATCTCGAGCAGCTCCTCTTCGGGCATCGGCGTCCGCATCGCCACGATCAGCTTCTCGAATCCGCGTCGGCGCCGCTACCGGGTCCTCGAGGTCGATGACCGGCATGAACTCGAGGACCGCCTCCAGCTCCGGATCGATCATCGTCCTGCCCTCCCCCGCTCGCTCGCCGTTACTTCGGCTGCATCCGGATGCCGGCGTCGAGCCGGATCGACTCCGCGTTCATGTACGAGTTGCTCAGCAGCTCGACGGCGAGCGTGGCGAACTCGCTCGAGTTGCCCAGGCGGTGCGGGAACAGGACGTCCTGCGCCAGCTTGCTCTTGAACGCGTCGGAGCCCTCGCCCGCGCCGTAGATCGGCGTGTCGATGAGCCCGGGGAGGATCGTGTTGACCCGGATGCCGACGACGGCGAGGTCGCGGGCCACCGGCAGGGTCATCCCGATCACGCCACCCTTGGACGACGAGTAGGCGGCCTGGCCGATCTGGCCGTCTTCCCCCGCCACCGACGAGGTGTTGACGATGGCGCCGCGGGCGCCGTCGGCGTCGGGCTCGTTCAGGCTCATCTTGGTCGCCGCCAAGCGGACGCAGTTGAACGTGCCGATGAGGTTGATCTCGATCACCCGGCGGTAGAGGTCGAGGTCGTGGGCCGACGCGTAGTCCCCGTCCCTGCCGATGGTGCGGGTGGCCCAGCCGATGCCGGCGCAGTTGACGAGCGACTTGAGCGGCGCCATCTCGATGGCCGCCTCGACCGCGGCGATGACCTGCTCGGTGTTGGTGACGTCGGTCTGGACGAACAGCCCGCCGAGCTCCTTCGCCAGCGGCTCTCCCTTGTCCGCCTGGAGGTCGGCGACGACGACGTGGACGCCGCGCTCGGCCAGCAGGCGGGCCGTGGCCTCACCCAGCCCCGAGGCGCCTCCCGTGACGATTGCCGACGTGCCGTTCAGATCCATCTCTCTGCCGCTCCTTGAGGGTCGTGATGTGCGGGGCAGAGGATAGGGTCCGCACCCGCCCCGGTCACATCTGCGCGGGGGCCTCCATGCCCAGGAGCGAGAGGCCCTGCTCGAGCACCCGCGCCGTGAGGTCGCACAGCGCGAGCCGCGAAGTCCGCACGTCCTCGTCGTCGACGAGCACCCGGCAGGCCTCGTAGAACGTCGTGAAGACGGTTGCCAGGTCGAAGAGGTAGGTGCAGAGCTTGGACGGGCTGAGGTTCTCGGCGGTCGCCTCGACCGCCTCGCCGAACCGCAGGAGGTGGAAGGCCAGGGCGCGCTCGGGCGCCTCGTCGAGCCGCGGCGTGGTGCCGGCCGGCGGCGGGTCGGCCTCGGCCCGCCGGAAGATCGAGCGGATGCGGGCGTGGGCGTACTGGAGGTACGGGCCGGAGTTGCCCTCGGCCGCCAGCATGCGGTCCCAGTCGAAGACGTAGTCGCGCATCGGCTCGGTGGACAGGTCGGCGTACTTGACGGCGCCGATGCCCAGCGCCCGCGCCACGGCTGCCTGCTGCTCGGGCGAGAGGTCGTTCTCGCGGTCCCGGTCGCGGTCCTTCATGGCCGCCGCGGCCCGCTCCACCGCTTCGGACAACAGGTCCACCAGGCGCTCCGATCCTCCGCCGCGGCTGGCCAGCTTCTTGCCGTCGGTGCCGAGAACGAGCCCGAACGCGACGTGGGAGGCGTCCGAGACCTCGCGCAGGTAGCCGGCCAACGCGGACACCGCGAAGACCATCCGCAGGTGCAGTGACTGCTCGGCCCCGACAACGTAGAGCAGCCGTTCGGCGCCGAGGCGGCCGGTGCGGTCGCGCACCGCAGCCAGGTCGGTGGCGGGGTAGCCGTAGCCGCCGTCGGACTTGCGGACGATGAGCGGCAGCGGGTCGCCCTGGCGGTTGGCGAACCCCTCGGGGAACACGCACAGCGCGCCGTCGTCCTCGACCAGCAGGCCCTTCTCCGTCAGCTCGTCGACGACGACCGGCAGCAGCGGGTTGTAGAAGCTCTCGCCGACCGTGTCCTCCTCGGTGAGGAGCACGCCGAGCATGGCGTACACCTCGCGGGCGTGGCGCATGCTCTCGGCCACGAAGATGTGCCACAGCCGCATCGTCTCGGGGTCGCCGCTCTGGAGCAGCACGACGCGGCGGCGGCTGCGTTCCGCGAACTCGGGGTCACTGTCGAACTGCACGCGGGCGGCGGCGTAGAACTCGTTCAGGTCGCGCACGCTGAAGGATTCAGCGTCGGCGGCGCCGTCGACGTCCAACAGGTGCTCGATGAGCATGCCGAACGGCGTCCCCCAGTCGCCGATGTGGTTCTCCCGCAGCACGGTGTGGCCCTGGAAGGCCAGCACGCGGGCCAGTGCGTCGCCGATGGTCGTGGTCCGCAGGTGGCCGACATGCATCTCCTTGGCCACGTTGGGCGAGGAGTAGTCGATGAGCACGGTCTGTGGCGTGGTCACCACGGGGACGCCGAGGCGGGGGTCGGCGGAGACCTCGGCCGCGTGCGACGCGATGAAGTCGTCGGACAGTGTCAGGTTGACGAACCCGGGCCCACTCACCTCCACCGTGCGAGCAGACGCCCTCGAGGTCGGCTGCGGCCACCACCTGTTCCGCCACCTCGCGCGGCGGCCGGCCCAGCTGCTTGCCCAGCGGCAGGGCGCCGTTGGCCTGGAAGTCGGCGCGGTCCGACGGGCGCAGGACGGGGTCGGCGCCGGGCGACACCGTGTCGAAGGCGGCCTGGAGCCGGTCGGCGAGCACGCGGACGGCGTCGGGCATCCCCCATCTTCGCATGCCCCCGGCGGCACCCGACCCGGGGAGGCCGGCGCGTCCGCGCTCAGTCCGCTGGCGCGCCCATGGCCCCGTCCATCAGGCCGTAGCGGCGGTACGGGCCGATGAAGGCGTGCTCGAGCAGGCCGTAGCCGACCTTGCCGTCGTAGGAGAACTCGGCGACATTGTCGACGATGCCGTACTGGGCCAGGCCCTTGATCTCCTCGACCGACAGGACGAGGCCCTGGGTCACGGTCTCGGGGCCGTGGTACATCCCATGGCGCCAGTCGGCGTCGATGCCGTAGCCGGTGCCGACGGAGACGAAGTTGGGCAGGATGGGCCGGCAGGCGATCTCGATCCCTGCCTCGGGGAAGCGCACGACCGAGCGGTCGATGATGCGGGTGCCCGGGGATCAGGTGGTGTTCGTGCTCGGACCGGCCCGAGGTCCTCGATGCCCTTGGCCGGGTCGGCCCACACCCGCTCGGACTGGACGAGCGGGCGCTCGCCGTCGTCGCGCTCGTGGCAGATGTACATGATGGCGTGGTCGTCGAATTGCATCGGGAAGTAGTTCCACATCCCGCTCAGCACGTGCTCGCCCTGGCGGATGCCGTCACTCTCGGGCTCGCCGACCGGGCGCACCCCCCACGAGCGGTCGCGGGTGCCCCAGCAGCGGTCGGGCGTCACGGCCAGGTCGTTGCCGCCGGCCGACAGCGTCCCCGACCAGAATCCCGTCTGGGCCAGGCGCTGGGTGTCGAAGACGACCTTGCCCTTGGAGCGCAGGTACTGGCGGGGCTCCTCGACCGCCGGGATGTGGCCCTCCCAGGTGACGTCCATCGCCACGCGGTCCTCGGTCGGCTCGACGATCACCCGCAGCTTGCGCAGCGGCTCGAGCACCTCGATCCGGAACGGCCCGACCGAGATGTCGCCTCGGTCCCGCAGGGGCGCCGAGGAGCGCACGATGTGCTGGGAGCCACCGAGCCGCACGTCGATGAACGCGTCGACGACACCGAGGTTCGGGTACTGGCCCATCCCGAAGATGGCGAACCAGTCGTCGTCGCACGGGTGCATGTTGAAGTAGTAGCGGTCGTAGAAGTTGCGATCACTGGTGGCCGGGTGCGCGATGAACTCCGACGCCTGGTGGACCGGGAAGTCATCCCATGAGCTGAGCGACATGACGGGCGGGCTCAGCAGCAGGCGCAGCCGGCGCCGCACCCGCCGGCGACGGGCGCACCGCACATCGCGCCAGCGGGCTCGGTGGCACGGCCGGTGGTGGCGAACACGGGAAGAAGGCGGCGCGCCCGACGTGGCCATCGGGACACGTGGCCGGCGCGTCGGCGTCGGCCATGGCCCGCCGGTCGTCGAAGACGGCGTGACACGTCGAGCAGCGGTAGTCGTAGACGGGCACGATGAGGACCTCCGGGACGAGCCTAGGCAACGCCGGCGAGGCTGTGCCTACGGCTGGGCGAAGGCGTAGATCGGCGTGCCGTTGTAAATTGTTCGAGTCCAACGGCAGGAACGGGCCGTCGAGCGCGACCGACAGGTAACCGTCGCGGCCCGGGCCCGAGTCGCCGCCGACGGTCATGATGGCGTCGTCGGGCCAGACCTGGGTGACGATCCCCACGTGCACCGAGGTGTACGTGCTCTGCGGCCCGGTGCCGTAGAGCACGGCGTCGCCCACGGCGGGCATGGCGGTCGGCGGCAGGACGGCGCCGTGGGCGGCGGCCCAGCCGTACATGTCGCCGGTGAAGGCGTAGCGGGGAATCGGGATGCCGGCCTGCTCCCAGGCCCAGGTGGCGAACAGCGCGCACCACTCCTCGCACGGCCCGTACGGGTTGCAATACGCCCCCTGCGTGTCGGGATCCGGCTCGATCTGGCTGGCCACCGCCGCGGCGATCGTGGCCGATCCCGCGAACTGCGGCTCGGGCGTCGCCGTCGAGAAGCTGTACTGCCAAGCCTGAGGATCGAGCAGCCAGTAGCCGGTGCCGTGGTTGTTGCCGATGATGGCGGAGATCTGTGTCGCCGTCGGGTCGAGGCTGAGCCCGCCGAAGGCCTGCGCGTCGCCGTAGGGCAGCACCACGCCGTTCTCGGTCGCGATCAGGTAGCCGGCGCCGTCGGGCGACGCCACCATGCCGACGGCGGGGTCGGGCAGGTTCGCGTTGCCGGCCGAACCTTCGAAGAGGGCGTCGCCGTAGTTGAAGATGCCGCCGTCGGCCGCGACGAGCCAGTAGCCCTTCCCGTCGTGCGTCGTCGCCATGCCGACGATGGGCGAGTTGAGCCGGATGGCGCCCGTACTGCCGTAGAACTGCGCGTCGCCGTAGGAGAAGATCCCGCCGTCGGCCGCGACGAGCCAGTAGCCATTGCCGTCGGGCGTCGCCGCCATGCCGACGATCGGTTGGTTGAGGTGCTGCCCACCCATGGAGCCGTAGAACTGGGCGTCGCCGTACGCGAACACGCCGCCATCGAGCGCGCCGAGCCAGTACCCCTTCGCGTCGTGCGTGGTCGCTTCCGCGACGATCGGTCCCTGTAACGGCAACGCACCCGCGGAGCCCTCGAACGTCGCGTCGCCGAACGCGAAGACGCCTCCGTCGGCACTGGCGAGGATGTAGCCGTTCCCATCGGGCGTGGCCGTGCCGCTGAACACGGGCGAGTTGAGTGGCTGCGGCAAGTCCGGGGCGGTCGTGTCGACGCTGCCGAACCCGATCATCCCGGCGTCGTTGTAGACCGCTCCGGCCGGCGCCGGTGCGATGGCGCTGCCGCCCAGCGCGAGCACGGCCGGTGCGACCAGCGCGGCAACGGTGATGAGCGCCAGAGAGAGGCCGAGCGCGGCCTCGGGCGGCGCCCGTCTTCTGTCTTCGCCTCTCCCCCCGGACCTCCGTGGCGCACGACTCCCGATTCTGCACGCTGCGTTGTGCGCGGCGACCGGTACATGGGGTTACGAAGTCGTTACGAAGTTCCAGTTCAACCAGGGTTCACCGCGAGAGTCGCTCTCTGCGTGCGCCATTGGGCGGTTCCAGGTGACCCACGGCAGAATGGGTGCATGAGCCCCGAATCCACGACGGACGCCCACCCCGACACCTTCGGCGCCCGGACCGACCTGACCGTCGGCGACCGCACGTACGAGATCTTCAATATCAAGGCCCCGTCTCTGGCCGAGCGCCACGACATCGACCGGCTGCCCTATTCCATCAAGGTCATCCTCGAGAACCTGCTGCGCCACGAGGACGGCCCCCACGTCTCGGCCGACGACATCGTCGCCGTCGCGGGGTGGGGTGCCAACCCCGAGGGCCACGGCCAGGGTGCCGGCGACAGCGCCTACGAGATCGCGCTCGACCCCCGAGCGCGTGCTCATGCAGGACTTCACCGGCGTGCCGGGCGTCGTCGACCTCGCCGCCATGCGCGACGCGCTGGCGCGGCTCGGTGGCAGCGCGTCTCGGGTCAATCCGCTCGTCCCGGTCGAGCTGGTCATCGACCACTCGGTGATCATCGAGCGCTCCGGCGACGCCGAGTCCTACGACCGCAACGTCTCCATCGAGTACGAGCGCAACTTGGAGCGCTACCAGCTGTTGCGCTGGGCCCAGGGTGCGTTCCGACGGTTTCCGCGTGGTGCCGCCCGGCACGGGCATCTGCCACCAGGTCAACCTCGAGTACCTGTCGCGCCTCGTGTTCGCGGCCGACGACGGGCGCGCGTTCTGCGACACGCTCGTCGGCACCGACTCGCACACGACAATGGTCAACGGGCTCGGCGTGCTCGGCTGGGGCGTCGGCGGGATCGAGGCCGAGGCGGCGATGCTCGGCCAACCCCTGTCCATGCTCCTGCCTCCGGTCGTCGGCCTGCGCATCTCCGGCGAACCGAAGCCCGGCATCACCGCCACCGACGTCGTGCTCACGGTGACCGAGCTCCTGCGTGACCACGGCGTCGTCGGCGCGTTCGTCGAGTGCTACGGCCCCGGCGTGGCCGCCCTCCCCCTCGAGACCCGGGCCACCATCGGCAACATGAGCCCCGAGTACGGCGCAACGTGCACGATGTTCCCGATCGACCAGGTCACCCTCGACTATCTGCGCTTCACCGGGCGCGACGAACCCCACCTGGCCCTGGTCGAGGCCTACGCCAAGGTCCAGGGACTCTGGCACGATGCCGGCGCCGCCGAGCCGGTGTACTCCGAGCACGTCAGCCTCGACCTCGGTGACGTGGAGCCCTCGCTCGCCGGCCCCAAGCGGCCGCAGGACCGCGTGCCCCTCTCCACGGCACGGGATTCCTTCCGGGCCGCGCTCGACCGCACCCCGGTGACCGCCGACGGCGAGCCCGCGGCGGCGCCGCACCACCAGATGGCCGACGGCGACGTCGTGATCGCCGCGATCACCAGCTGCACCAACACATCGAACCCACAGGTGATGGTCGGCGCCGGCCTGCTGGCCAAGAAGGCCGTGGCGCTCGGGCTGCGATCGAAGCCATGGGTGAAGACGTCGCTCGCGCCCGGCTCCCGCGTCGTGGTCGACTACCTCGAGCGGGCCGGACTGACAGAGCCGCTCCAGGAGCTCGGCTTCTACCTGGTCGGCTTCGGCTGCACCACCTGCATCGGCAATTCGGGCCCGCTGCTCGATGGCGTCAGTGACGCCGTCAACGGAGTCGGACCTCGCCGTCGCCGCGGTCCTCTCGGGCAACCGCAATTTCGAGGGGCGCATCCACCCGGATGTGCGCCTGAACTATCTCGCCTCGCCGCCGCTGGTCGTGGCGTACGCGCTGGCGGGCACGATGGACATCGACCTGGAGCACGAGCCCATCGGCCACGACAGCGAGGGCAGCCCGGTCATGCTCGCCGACCTGTGGCCCACGCTCGACGAAGTGAGCGAAACGATCCGGGCGTCGCTCACCTCGGACATGTTCCGCTCGCGCTACAGCGCGGTCTTCGACGGGGACGAGTACTGGCGCGAGGTCCAAGTGGAGGCCGGTGAGACCTACTCGTGGCAGGACGCCTCCACCTACGTGAAGAACCCACCCTTCTTCGAAACAATGACGATGACGCCGACACCGGTGACCGACGTCACCGACGCGCGGGTCCTGGTGATGGTGGGCGACAGCGTCACGACGGACCACATCTCCCCGGCCGGCTCCATCGGTCCCACGACGCCGGCGGGCCGAGTACCTCGTGGATCACGGCGTCGAGCGGCGGGATTTCAACTCGTACGGGGCGCGGCGCGGCAACCACGAGGTCATGATGCGCGGGACTTTCGCCAACGTGCGGCTGCGCAACCAGCTGGCGCCGGGCACAGAGGGCGGCGTGACCGTGCACCTTCCCGACGGAGCGGAGACTTCCATCTACCAGGCCGCGATGCACTACGCGCAAGAGGACGTGCCGTTGGTCGTGCTTGGCCGGCCGAGAATACGGAACGGGGAGCAGCCGCGACTGGGCGGCCAAGGGCACGGCGCTGCTCGGGGTACGTGCGGTGATCGCGCAGAGCCTCGAGCGCATCCACCGCTCCAACCTCATCGGCATGGGCGTCGTACCGCTGCAGTTCTACAAGGGCGACTCGGTCGAGAGCCTGGGGCTCACGGGACGTGAGCGCTTCACCATCACCGGGCTCGACGTGCTCAACAAGGGCGAGCTGCCCAAGGAGGTGTCGGTCACCGCGACGTCGGACGACGGCTCGGTCACCGAATTCCGGGTGATCGTGCGCATCGACACCCCGATGGAGGCCGAGTACTACCGCCACGGCGGGATCCTGCAGTACGTGCTGCGCCAGATGGCCGGCTAGCGACCGCGGCCCACAGGGTGAGCGGGCGGTCCGCCCCAGCCAACCATCGGGATCAGTGCGTGATCGTCGACACCCACCGGATGGTGCCCTGACCGGTGACACGGGCAAGGGCCGCCAGCGTGTCGGCGGCGGCGTTCTGCGGGGGTTCCGAGCCCGCCGCCACGGTCATGACCCCAAAGACGGTGACCGCCTCGCCGTGTTGGGCCTTGGCGTAGTTCACCAGGGCCGCCCACTCCGCGACCTGCTTGGGGGTGTACATCTCGGGCATCGCGACGTTCGGCGCATAGCCGTTGGCGATCTGGAGGAGCTCGTCGTTGGTCCAGATCCCGGGATCGGCGGAGCCGTAGTCCACCATCGGCGGATAGCTTCCGCCCACCGTTTGCGCGTAGCCCTGCATCACGTACTTGGTGTTGTCGAAGCCCGGGTCGAACGCCGGCTCGGCGTCGTCGCCGGCCCAGACGTGCACCGTGTCGGTGAACCCATTCGATGCGGCGATGTGCGCCGACCAGGCATTGAGTTGCTCCACCGTGCCGGCGAGCTCTTGGCCCCAGGTGACGTAGCTCCTGGGTTCGTCCGGGCACCCGCACACGACGGCGCCGCAAGGCTGATCCGAGCCGCAGCTGTCGTTGGTTCCGACGACGACGTCGAGTCTCGTAGCAGCGGGAGCAGCGTTGTAATAGCTCGTGACGTAGCTCTCGATTCCGGCGGTGATGTCGGCGAACGAAACGAAGCTCTGCGAGAAATCAAGCGTGCCGTCGCTCGTCCCGTCCGAAGCCGGCCGACCGAAGTCCAAGACGACCAGTCCCTGCATCCCGGACTGACCGGCCAGGAGCCCCTGGCTGCCGAGGACAGCCGTCGACGCGCTCGCTCTCGTAGTACGAGGTTGTCGCCGCGGCGACGGCGCTGCCCGCTGCGTTGCCGTTCGCCAGTGGGATGACGCCACTGGTCAGCGCGAGCGTCATCGCCACCCGGCGCGGCCACGTCCAATCCCGAACAACCCTGGCGCGGTGCTTCGCTGTCACCGGGATGACGCCACGCAGCAGGATGCGCGCAACCCGGGGCAGCCACGTCTTGTCACGAACCAATTGGGCGTGATGCTTCGCTGTCACCGCGGTGAAGCTATACGCGCTTGTTGCACAACGTCTGAAATTCTTCTCGCGCCGCGACATCTTGTGCCGCTACCCGAGTGGCGAACGACAAGATGTTGTATCTCCGATGTTCGTTGCGAAGACTTGTCCGAGACGGCGCGCTGACCCCACCGAGCCGGTTCGCGACGACTCTGAATTGTCTTGGTCAGGCGTTCGTGCGTTCGGCGCCGGTGATGACCGCCTGCAATGCCGCGACATGTCCTTCGAACGCCCGTCGTCCTGTGTCCGTCAGTGCGACGCGGACTCGCCGCCGGTGTTCGGACAGTGGGCGTTCGATCGTGACGTACCCCGCTTCTTCGAGCGTGGCGAACTGTTTCGACAGCGCGGAGTCCGACAGCTCGAGTCGGTCACGCACGAAAGAGAACTCCGCCCAATCCGTGGACGCCAGGATGGCGACGATCGACAATCGAGTACTGGGGTGGATGAGCTCGTCGAAAACGGGCGTCCCCATTGGTCAGGCGACCTGCCGCTCGGCGCGATGCCGAACCCATCCCATGAGAGTTGGTCCGCCGCAGAGCACGAGCAGGCCGACGGCACCACCGGCCAGGGCGGCGGGGTGCCGCGCCCCGTCGGCGTGCAGAAGCAGCGCAAAGGCCACCGTCGCGACCGTCATCACGATCAGAAACCCGATGACAAGAATGGGGATGCGGCGGCTCACGAGGTCGCCGCGGATGCTCAGTTGCGGCGAACCCCGACGGCCCGAGAGCACCCGCGGGGCGACTGCGGCGTGCGCCGCGCCGAAGAGCATTGTGCCGGCGATCGTGGCCCATGCGGGTCCGTAGTCGGCCAGGACACCGAGGACCACCCAGCCGCCAGCGAGGGCGAACCAGTACCAGGCGGGCACGTCGATTTCTGCGAGGACCTGTTGCCGGCGCCGGTCGATCGAATTGAGGGCAAAATGCGCTTCCGTCGCGCTGATCGGACTAGTCATAACGTTGTCACCTTCGCTTTCCAGATTGGAAAGTATAGGACTTTCCTAGCGGGAAAGTCAAGGGGGACGACGATCGAGCGGCCCCTCAGTCGGCCAGCAGGCTCTTCGGTGCCTTCCGTCTCCACGATTCGGCCAGCATTTCCTTCACGAGCGCGTTGTCGGCGTGCCGCAGGACGACGCGACATCCGCTGAGCTTCTTTCCCCACCACAACTCCTCCACCGCCGAGGGGAACTCCGAACAATAGGAGGCCACCTCGTCCTCGGTCAGGAACACGTGGAGCCGGCCGCCCTCTGGCGGCATGGTCGCGAAGATCTTCCCCCGGACTCGGAATGACGTCATGTCGTGGTGCGGTTGCTCGGTGGCTTCGGGGAAGGGCGAGGGCCAGCTTCCGCACGCCCGCCGTCGAGACGCTCACGAGCGTTGCCCCGCCGGAGCGACCAACCGCCGCACGATGCCATCGCCGGCGCGGCTCACGTGGGCGACGTCCGCGGCGCGGACGAACATGCCGGCCGGCAGATGTGGGCCCCAGTGGGCGACAAGGCTCCCGGTGACCTCGACATGGAATTGCAGTCCGTAGGCGCATGGTCCCACGCGGAACGCCTGATTCTCGTACGCCTCGTTGGCGCAAAGGCGTACGGCACCCTCGGGCAGCGAGAAGGTGTCACCGTGCCAGTGCACGCACGGCAACGGCGTCGGCGCGTCACCGAAGACGGGGTCGGAGAGGGCGGCCACGGTGAGATGGACCTCGCCCATGCCGTACTCCGGCGCCGGCCCGGTCACCACTTCCGCTCCCAGTGCCGCCGCCAGTTGTTGCGCGCCGAGGCACACCCCGACCACCGGAAGCTCCTCGTCGACCGCGGCCCGGAGCAGCACCCGCTCGGCCTCGAGCCAAGGCAGGTCGTCGTGCACGCCCATCGGGCCACCCATAACGACGAGCCCCGCGAACGCCCCGACGTCGTCGGGAATCGGCACCGCGTCCCCGAGGTCGATGCGAACCAGCTGCAGATCGGCCCCCGTCGCGCTCGATGGCGGGCGCAAATGCGCCGGGCCCTTCGTAGGAGACGTGCTGGAGCACCACCCAGGGACCCGGGGCCATGTGGCTCAGGGGATGTTGATGACGCGGAACATTTCCGCCGAGCGGCCCCCGGGCAGCCCGGCCGTCTGACCGGTTGCGCTCGCCCAGGTCCGCACCCGCTCCGCGGTCGCGTCCGGATCGGGCATCTGGCTCTTGTGGCACATCAGCGCGGCGACCTTGCGCTCGACCGTGGCCGTCGTCTCGACCGCGATCGGGCTGCGTCTGCTGGCCGAGGCCCATGATCCAGAGTTCGTTCACGGTCCACGGCTCGAGGCCCTCAGCTTCCAGGAGCTCGGAGTGCGCAAAGGGGTTGCGGGCATCGGGATATACGGCGTCGATGGCGGCTTCACCAGCGGCCAGGTGGTCGGGGTGGCTGGCGTAGATGAACTCCAAATTCCGCTCCGGCGACTGGGTAAGGACGCGCTGCGGGCGAACCTGCCGGATCACGCGGCTGATGTCGCGGCGGAGGTCGATGGTCGCCTGCACTCTTCCATCGGGGTGGCCGAGAAAGCGCACATCACTCACTCCCACCACTGCGGCGGCGGCCCGCTGTTCGTCCTGGCGCAACGCCGCCATCTCGGACCGTGACATCGCGCGATCGGAGCCACCCGCCTCACCGTTCGTGACGATGCAATACGTCACGTCGAGGCCCGCGTCCGTGAAGGCGGCGACCGTCCCGGCTGAACCGAAGTCGACGTCGTCAGGATGCGCGGTCACCACGAGCACCTGTCGCACCCCGTCGTCGGGAGACCACAACGCGATCGGTGCGGCGTCGGTGTCGCTCAGAGCACACTCTCTTCAGGTTTTGGCAGCCACGCGGCGAGGTCGGCGAGCCGCGGGTCGTTGGAGAACATCTCGACGATCGGGATGCGCAGGCCGAGCCGGCGCTGGATCACTTCCATCTCGACGAGTTGGTTCCACAGCGACAGGCTGACAACCACGCCGGCACGACCGGCCCGGGCCGTGCGGCCCGATCGGTGCAGGTAGGCCTTGTGGTCCTCGGGCGGGTCGAAGTGGATCACGCCATCGACGGCTTCGATGTGGAGACCTCGCGCGGCGACGTCGGTCGCGACGAGCACCGGGAGCTTGCCGCTGGAAAAGTCGGCCAGTGCCTTTTCACGGCTTGTCTGGCGGAGGTCGCCGTGGATTGCGGCGGCGTGCACGCCCTCCTTGCCGAGGTTTTCGACGAGGCGGTCCGCGCCGCGTTTGGTGCGGACGAAGAGGAGCGACTTCTCCTGGTTACGGCAGATGGCCGCCGCAACCTTGACCTTGTCCATCTGGTGCACCTGGAGGAAGCGGTGCTCCATGAGGGTGACCGTCTGGGTCGAGGACGCCACCTCGTGGAAAACCGGGTCGGTGAGGTACCGCTTGACGAGGCGGTCCACGGCGCCGTCGAGGGTTGCCGAGAACAAGAGCGTCTGGTGCGCCTGGTCGAGGCGGCGTAACACCCACTCGACCTGGGGCATGAAGCCCATGTCGGCCATCCGGTCGGCCTCGTCGAGAACGAGCGTCTCGAGTCCGTCCACCGCGACTTCGCCCCGGTCCCCGAGGTCGATCAGCCGGCCCGGCGTCGCGATCACAAGGTCGACGCCTTTGCGCAGCTTGGCTACCTGGCGGTCGATGTCCGCCCCCCCGTAGACGGCGACGGCCCGCAGCCCGAGCTTTCGGGCGAGCGGGTTCAGCACGTCGTAGACCTGCACCGCCAGCTCGCGGGTCGGCAGCAACACCAGGGCCAACGGCCGGGCGGGCCGGGGGGCCTGACGGGCGCCCTGGGCATCCCGTGTGGCCTTGGCCCGTTGCAGCAACGGCAGGCCGAAGGCCAGGGTCTTTCCCGATCCGGTCTTTGCTTTGCCGCAGACATCCCGTCCTGCGAGCGCATCGGCCACGGTCAGGGCCTGAATTGGAAAAGCGCTGACGATGCCCTCATCAGCCAGCGCTTTGGTCAGTTCTTCGGAGACGCCGAGAGACTCGAAGGTCCTGGCTGTCTCGTATGTGTCGTCACCCGGAGCGTCTGTACCTCCAGGTGGTGCGCCGGCATGCGCGCCGGTCAAGGCCTCTACGGTCATGAACCCTCTCTGTGATCTCCGGCGGGACCGTGCGCCTTCCACAGGAGTGAGAATCGGCCCCGACTCGCCAGCCCCTACCGGCGGTCGCACGACCATTGTACCAGCCCAGACCAGGTATCCCGCGGCATGGTGTGCCAAAGTGATCGCTCCGGCGAGCCGAGGAGGACCCCGACGATGGCCAAACTCGAGGCGGGAGCGACCGCCCCTGCGTTCACCCTGCCTGACCAGGACGGAAAGCCCGTGAAGCTCTCGGACTTCAAGGGTCAACGGGTCATCGTGTACTTCTATCCGGCCGACGACACGCCCGGCTGCACCAAGGAGGCGTGTCAGTTCAACGACAACCTCAAGACCTTCGAGAAAGCGGGGGTGGCTGTCCTCGGCATCTCCCCGGACAAGGCCGAGAAGCACGTCAAGTTCCGTACGAAGTACAAGCTCAAATTCCCACTCCTGACCGACGCGGACAAAAAGGTGATGGAGAAGTACGGGGCCTGGGGTGAGAAAACGATGTACGGGAAGAAGACCGTCGGCACCATTCGCTCCACCTTCCTCGTCGGGCCGAACGGAAAAGTGCAACGGGCCTGGTACCACGTCAAGGCCGACGGGCATGCAGCCAAGGTGCTCGACGAGATCAACGAGAGCTAGGTCCGGGCGTACCCGTGGGACAGGGGATCAGCGAGGTCCTGACCTTCGCCATCGCGGTCGCGATCAGCCCGATCCCGATCATCGCGGTGATCCTCATGCTGTTCTCGGCGCGGGCCCGGGTCAACGGGCCAGCGTTCCTGTTCGGTTGGGTCGTCGCGCTCGCCGCCGTCAGCACCATCGTCTACGTCGTGTCCCACGACGGGAACGTGGCCACCAGCTCGACGGCGTCGGACTCGGTCTCGTGGGGCAAGATCGTCCTCGGCGTCGTGCTCCTACTCCTGGCGCGCCGGAACTGGCGCAGCCGACCGGCCGCGGGCGCGGAGCCGACGATGCCCAAATGGATGGCCCGGGTCGACTCCCTCTCGCCATGGCAGGCCGCCGGTCTCGGTGCCGCCCTCGCGGCCGTGAACCCCAAGAACCTGATCCTCACCATGGGCTCTGCCGCCGGACTGGCGCAGCTCGGCTTGTCGACGAGCGACGCCATCGTCGCGACCGCGGTGTTCGTCCTCCTCGGCAGTGTGACCATCGCGGGGCCGGTGCTCTACGCGCTGATCGGCGGCGAGCGAGCTCGCGCCTCGCTCGACTCGGCCAAGGAGTGGCTCGGCGCGCACAACGCGGCCGTGATGGCCGCTCTGTTCCTCGTGTTCGGCGTCGACCTGATCGCCAAGGGACTGCCGCCTCTTACCTGATGCGGGGTCGGCCGGGGGGCTAGCCCGAAGCGCGTTTCGGGGGTTGGCCACCTTGACCAGCCGGCGGGCCGCTATTGGCCCTTCCAGGCCTGCGAGTCACTCATCTTCTTCGGCCTTGCGGTCGCCGTCGGGGCTTTCACCGTCTGGTGGGTACGTCGCTCAACTGATCTGCTTGTCGTCGGCGGGCAGGAAAGAGACCTGGGTGAACCAACGCGGGACCTTCGGTGACGAGAGGGCGACACACCCCGTTTTCGCTTGAAGACGTTGCACGACTCCCTTTAGAACCATCGACGGATCGACGCGTGGCGGCCGACGGACGATGCACCCATCGCTGCCGCGGCCAGACAGGAGGCACGATGCAACTGGTTCGCTCACTGCTCCGCCGGCGGAGCCTGACCGTGGCCGTCGCGCTCGCCGCACTGGCAGGCCCCGTTGCGGTACTCGCCGGTTCAGGGTCCGCCACCGCGGACGGCGACGGCGGCTGGGGGCACGATGGAGGGCACGGCCACGAGGGCTTCAGGCCCGGCGATCTCTTGGTCACGACTGGTGTGTGGACGACCGACGCCAACATCACCGCCGGCACCACCCAGTTGCCCCCGAACTGCGCGACCGCCAACCCGACCTACGTCACCTGTGGGACGGCGGTCGCCCCGGGCACGTACCCCCTCGTGTTCAACAACGACGCCTCCGACGGCAGCTTCGGCGTCACCCAGCCCGTCGTCCTCCAGGAACTGGACCCGCACAGCGGCCACCTGCTCAAGTCGGTCACCGTTCCCGACAACCCTGCCCGCGGCGACTACCTGACGACCAGCTTCTCGTCCAAGTCCGAGCTTGCCCTCAACCAATCCACCGACGGCCAGTCCGACACGTTCATCGGCTACGTGGCCGCGTCCGGGACGATCGACGCATCCAATGCCAACGCTCCCGGCGAAGTCGACCCAACCATCTCCGACTCGGCCAATCCCGTCTACCGGGCGGTGGCCGAGGTGGACCGCGGGAAGAACTTCAGCTTCACCGAGACCAACGCGTTCAGCGGCGACAACGGCCGAGCCGCCGTGGTCGACCCGGAGGACGGGCACGGCGGCACGATCTTCGCGGTCGGCAACGCCGGCAATGGCGCGAACCCCGAGCCTGCCGCCGTGATCGACGGGGCCGGGTCGCAGATCCTCACCCCGACCAACGCGCCCGAGGCGGACCAGAACCCGGGCCCACCGACGCCCTACGGCGACTTCAACATCGCCGAACTCGGCGGCAGCGCCGGACAAGTCGGGGAAGGACAACAACTACCGCGGCCTGGCCGTCTACGACGGCGTCGTGTACTTCACCAAGGGATCGGGCAGCAACGGCGTCGACACCGTGTACTTCGCCGACCCCAACGGCACCTCGACCAACGCCGCCGGAGTGGGACTCCCGTCGCAGCACGAGACGCTGCCCAGCGCGTCGACCTGGACCGCCCCGACGTACTCGACGAGCGACCCGGCGCTGGGGCTCACCGCGAAGAACCCTGGGCTGGCTCCGACCAACAGCGACATCCTCAAGGGGTTCCCGACCTCGCCCGCCAAGACGGCGACGGACTCGTCGGACTACCCGTTCGGACTGTGGTTCGCTAACCCGACGACGCTCTACGTTGCCGATGAGGGCGCCGGTGACAACACGTTCGACTCGACCACCAGCACGTACAGCGCGGCCGCGGCGTCGACCACGGCCGGCGTGCAGAAGTGGTCGTTCAACCGGACCGCAGGCGAATGGCAGCTCGACTATGTGCTGCAGGGCGGCCTCGATCTGGGGGCGCCCTACGCCGTGCAGCCGGACAGCGCCGGCAACCAGTACCCCACGGGGCTCAACACGACCGACAGCGGCACGGGCCTGCCGTGGGCGCCGGCCACCGACGGGCTGCGCGGCCTGACCGGTGAAGTCCACCGCGACGGGACCGTCACGCTGTGGGCGTCGACCTCCACGGTGAGCGGCTCGGGCGACCAGGGCGCTGACCCGAACCAGCTGGTCGAGATCACCGACCAGCTCGGTGCGACCGCACCGAGCCAGGTCGGGCACGAGAGCTTCCACACCGTCATGCCACCGACCTACGGCCAGGTCGTTCGAGGTGTGGCGATGACGCCCGGCACCCCGCTGACCGACGGCAACACCACGAGTCCCGGGGATTGGGGTCCCGGGGACTGATCGGTTCGCCCGCGGCTCAGTGCTGGTGCACCGGGCACCAGTAGGTCGTGCGCCCACCGACCTGTGCGTGCAGCAGCTCCGCTCCGTCACGCGGGCAGTGCCCGCCCGGTTGGCGCTCCTCCATCAGGTCTCCCATGTGCGAGCCGCCACGGCGGTCGAGCAGCTTGAGGGTCGAGCGCAGTGACTTGTGCAACGTGCGCAGTTCGTCGTCGTCGAGCGGGGTGCGCCGTCCGGGGTCGATCGCCGCGCGCCACAGGATCTCGTCGGCCAGGAGGTTGCCCACGCCGGCGAGGCGCTCCTGATCCATCAGTCTCGCCTTGAGCGGGGCGACCGGGCCGGCCCGCATCGTCGTTCCGAGTGCGGCGCGCACGTCGGCGAGGGTGGCCGTCGAGCGCGTCCGGCCCGAGCCGGTTCTCGTCGGGCGACAGCTCGAGTGAGCCGAAGCGCCGGGGGTCGTGGAGATGGAGGACTCCTCCGTCGATGAAATCCACCCGGGCCCGCACCCACTTCTCGTCGAAGACGCCGGGCCCGTAACGCAGCCGGTCGAGCGCCTGCTGGCCGTCGACGACCAGCCCACCCGTCATGCCGAAGCGCACCCCCAGCGTCGGGCCACCGTCGGTGTCGAGCAGCATCAGCTTGCCCCGGCGCCGCGCCTCGGTGAACTCGAGCCCGGCGAGTGCCGCCCGGAGGCGCGCGGGCGTCGTCCCCCCACGCCCGTAGCGGGCGTCGATCAGCCAGACCTTGGCCATCGGGCGATGGAGGGCTTTCTCGGCCAGGGCCCGGTAGCGCTCGACTTCGAGGATCTCGGGCACGGGCGCAACGTATCCGACCCCCGGGGCAGGCCGAATATGGTGGGCCCGTGCCACCAGAGAAGCCGCAATGGGCGGAGCTGTTCACCGAGGTCGTGACGTCCGGGCTCTGCACCGGCTGCTCGGCCTGCGTCATCGCATGCCCCTACGACGTTCTCGGCTACGACGACACGGAAGGCAACTACAAGCCCTTCCACGTGGACGCCGACGGGGGTCCCGACAATTGCACCCACGGCCTCAAGGGCTGCACCCTGTGCACACGGGCCTGTCCCCGCTTTCGCGCCTGGGAGCCCGACATCGAGACCCACCTCTTCGGCCGGCCGCGCACGGACGAGGAGGTGACAGGCATCGCACGGCGCACCGTCCTCGCCCGGGCGACGGACTCCGGTATCCGGGAGACGGGACAGGACGGCGGGCTGGTCTCCGCCCTCTTGATCTGGGCCTTCGAGCACGACCTCATCGACGCCGCGCTGGTCTCGGGCCTCGAGGGCGACGGTTCGACCTGGAAGGCGGTGCCGCGGGTGGCCCGCACCAAGGAGGACGTCCTCGCGCACGGCGGGGTCGCGCTACACGTACTCGGCCAACCCGCTGGCCTACGCCGATGCCATCGCCGGCGGGGCCGAGCGCATCGCGCTGGTCGGCATGGGGTGCCAGGCTTCGGCGCCTCCGGTCATGGCGGCCCGCAAGGCCGGCAAGATCGCCCGGCGCTTCACCCTCTCGATCGGGCTCTTGTGCTCCAAGACCTTCGACGACGCGATCTTCCCGGAGCTCTTCGAGGCGAAATACGGGCTGGCCCGGGCCGACATCGCCAAGATGAACATCAAGGGTGTGTTCCAGGTGTGGATGCGCGACGGCAGCTACCACGAGATCCCGCTCAAGGAGGCGCACGCCTGGACCCGCGAGGGCTGCAAGAGCTGCCCGGACTTCGCCGCCGAGCACGCCGACATCTCGACCGGGGGCATCGGCGCGTTCGGCGACTGGACCCTCACGCTGTTGCGGACCGAGAAGGGCGAGGAGCTCTTCGACGCCATGGAGGCCGCGGGCGTCATCGAGACGCGGCCGATCGAGGACGACCCGGGCGCGGTGACGCTGTTGAACAAGCTGAGCCGCGTCAGCCGCAAGCGTTGGCCGGCCACCGCGGTGCCCATGCCCGGCCGCCTGCCCGCCGCCGCGCCCGCCTCCTGACGGGTCGAGGGAGTCGCTGCGCATGACGGGGCCGAGGCCCGATGCGTTCGCCGCGCTGCTCGGCATAGAGGTCGCCCGGCGTGACGCCGGCCACACGGTGGCGACGCTCGAGACCGACGACCGCCACGCCAATCCGCACGGCACGGTGCACGGGGCCGTCTTCTATGCGGTCTGCGGGGCGGCCGTCGCGGCGGCGGCCAACGACGAGACGCACTCGGGGATCATCTCGTCGGTCCTCGTCGAGTACCTGCAGCCGGCGGCCATCGGCGACGAGCTGTTCGCCGAGGTGACCCGCGAGGCGTCGACCGAGCGCGAGGACATCTTCACCGGGACGGTCCGCCGCGGTGACGGCGGTGACCTGTTGGCCTGGGTGCGGGCCCGGGGCACCCGGCGCTCCCGGGGCGTCTGAACGACCGTCGGGCCGGCGCCGCGCCCCGGCCCATGGCCGAATCTGTGGGAACCACGTCATTGACGCCATGACGCAAGCGCCTGCAGAGTGGGGCTCATGAAGGAACGTCACGTCGTGATCGTCGTCTTCGACGGGGTCCAGCCCCTCGATGCCGTCGGCCCGCACGAGGTCTTCGCCGGCGCCGCCCGGGCGGCCGCGTCGGTGGGCCGTGCGGGCGGGTACCGGGTCACCCTGGCCTCGAGCGCCGGCGGTGACGTGCGCTCCGAAAGCGGGCTTGCGCTCGGCACCGCGCCGCTCCCGGACCTGCACCAGGACGAGCGCATCGACACGCTCGTGCTGGCCGGCGGGAGCGGCGCCAACGCTGCCGCGGCCGACGAACAGCTCGTCGCCTGGATCCGTGCCGCCGCCCCGCGCTGCCGGCGTGTGGCCACGGTGTGCTCGGGCGCCTTCCTCGGCGCTGCGGCCGGGCTGCTCGGCGGGCGCCGGGTGACCACGCACTGGGCGCGGGCGCAGGAGCTGCGCGACACCCATCCGGACCTCACCGTCGATGCCGACCCCATCTACATCCGCGACGGGAAGTTCTGGTCGAGTGCGGGCGTGACCGCCGGCATCGACCTCTCCCTGGCCATGGTGCAGGACGACCTCGGGGTCGACGTCGCGCAGACCATCGCCCGCTGGCTCGTCATGTTCCTGCACCGCCCGGGCGGGCAGACGCAGTTCGCCTCGCCCGTCTGGGTGCCCCGCGCCGAGCGCTCGACCGTGCGCGCCGTGCAGGACCTCGTCGAGGCCGCGCCGGGCGGCGACCACCGCCTGCCCGCCTTGGCGGCCGCCGCCGCGATGAGCGTGCGCCACTTCACCCGGGTGTTCACCGCTGAAGTCGGCGAGAGCCCCAGCCGCTTCGTCGAGCGCACCCGGGTCGAGGCGGCCCGGCGTCGAGCTCGAGACGACGGGCGACACGCTCGACGTCGTGGCCGTGCGCTGCGGCCTGGGCAGCGCCGAGACGCTCCGGCGCGTCTTCCAGCGCCATCTCGCCGTCTCCCCCGATGCGTACCGCCGGCGGTTCCGCACCGCCCCGTCCGAAAGGATCTCCGCATGACCGACACCGACCGTCATCCGGATCGCGATCCCCGTCTTCGACCGCATGACCGCGCTCGACGCCATCGGGCCCTACGAGGTGCTCCAGCGGATCCCGACCTTCGACATCACCTTCGTCGGGCACGCCGTCGGCGAGGTCCGCACCGAGAACGCCATGCTCGGCCTGACCGCCGACGCCACGTTCGAGGAGCTGCCCGAGCCCGACGTCATCGTGTTCCCCGGCGGCGTCGGCACCCGTCCGCTCGAGCACGACGAGCGGGTCCTGGACTGGGTCCGCCACGCCCACGCCGGCACCCGCTTCACCACCTCGGTGTGCACGGGCTCGATCGTGCTGGGCGCCGCCGGGCTCCTCGACGGCCTCGCCGCCACGACGCACTGGTCCTGCTACCGCGAGCTCGCTGCGCACGGCGCGGAGCCGAGCGCCAACCGCGTGATCGAACACCTGGACCGGCGCATCATCACCGCCGCGGGTGTCTCGAGCGGCATCGACATGGCGCTGCGGCTCGTCGAGCTGCTCGTCGACCGCACGGCGGGGCAGGCCGCGCAGCTCATGATCGAGTACGACCCGCAGCCCCCGTTCGACAGCGGTGCCGTCCACAAGTCCGACGACACCGTGATGACCCGTGTCATCGAGTACGCCGCGTTGCGCTCGTAGGAGGAGCCGCGACATCAGGCCGAGCAGGCCTAGCCGCCGGTGCCGCCGCCGCGCTGGCGCCGGCGAAGCGCCCGAACATCGTGCTGTCGCCGATCGACAGCCCGCTGGCGTACCCGAAGGCGCACACCCCGGCGGTGGTGCGGCCGGCCGCGAACAGTCCCGGGATGGCCTGGCCGCTCACGTCGAGGACCGCGCCGTCGACCGTCGTCTCGAGCCCACCGAGCGTGAAGGGCGCGTAGGGCGCCGGGCCGATGCGCAGGTCGAACGCGCCGATCGGCGGCACGAGCGGCCGCACCCAGGCGGCGCCCTTGTGGAACAGCGGGTCCTCGCCCCGCGCCGCGTGCTCGTTGTAGAGGTCCAGCGTCGAGCGGAGCGAGCCGGCGGGCAGGCCCATCTCCGCCTCGAGCTGTTCGGGCGTCTCGCAGACCCAGGTCGCGGCCAGGCCCATCCAGTTCACCTCGTACGACGCCTCGTCCACCAGCAGGTAGACCTCGCCGTCCTGCTCGTAGAGGGCGGACTGGCCGACGCGGCCCATGTAGGTGTCCTCGTTGATGAAGCGCTGGCCCTTGCCGTTGACGAGGATGCCGTGGATCAGGGTGCGCGGCGGCGTGATCGGGAGCGAGACCTCGCCCGCGTACATGTTGCGCACCGAGGCCCCGATGGCCTGCGCCATGCGGATGCCGCGCCCGTCGTCGCCTTCCGTGCCCACCTTGAAGGTGCCGCGCGCGAGCGGCGGGCAGTGCTGGCGCAGCATGTCGTCGTTGAAGATGAAGCCGCCGGCGGTCAGCACGACACCGCGGCGGGCCCGCATCGACACCGTCTCGCCGAAGCGCTGCGCCTGCACGCCCACGACGCGCTCGTCCTCGACCACGAGCCGGTCGACGCGGGTGTCGGCCGAGACCGCCGCTCCCGCCTCGGTGGCCGCCGCCGCCAGGTGTTGCATCAGCAGCCAGCCGGTCGAGCGCTTCGTCTTGGCCAGGTGGCCCCGGGGTGCCGGCCGCGCGATCTCGTTGAAGGGGTACGCGTCCTCGCCACCCGAGTAGACGAGGCCCTCGGTGCCGGTCGGCGCCATGGAGGTGTCGGCGCAGAACGTGGGGTCGAAGGGGACGCCCCGTGCCACGAGCCAGTCGAAATGGCCGAGGCTCTCGGCGCAGTAGCGCGCGATCTTGGCCTCGTCGGGATCGGGCCCGCAGGCCGCCATCATGTAGCGGTACATGTCGTCGAGGCTGTCCTCGAAGCCGCACGCGGTCTGGATCGGCGTGCCCCCGCCCAGGTACACGATGCCCTCGGCCAGCGCCGCCGCCCCGCCCGGGCCGCCGGTCCGCTCCACGACCAGCACCTCGGCCCCGGCCTCCGCCGCGCAGAAGGCGGCCGCCGAACCGGCCGCGCCGAAGCCGGCGACGACGACGTCGGTCGTCACGTCCCAGCGTGCGATCTCCTCCGCCCCGCAGGGCTCCACGTCGATGTGCCCGGTGTGTTCCGGTGTGCTCGCTCACGCCTTCCCTCCGGATGTGGCCGAGACGGTAGCCGGTCGCCCGGCCGCCCTCCGCAGCGCTCGTGCGGCTACCGGTCGGCTTCGACTTCGCCGACCGGGCCTGCTGGCCGCCGCCGGCAATCACCTCGCGCGCCCGGCTGAACACCGCGTCGAACATCGGCTCGGTCAGCGTGCCGGTGAAGGTGTTCTGCTGGCTCGGGTGGTACGAGCCGAGCAGGACGAGCCCGCCCGGCAGCGGCGCCTCCGCCAGGTGGCCGAAGGCCGGGCGCGGCCGCAGCTCGTAGGAGGCGGCCAGCGCCTGCCAGGCGAACTGGCCGAGCGCGACGCACCACGGCCGCACGGTCCAACAGCGCGAGCTCGCGGGCCAGGTAGGTCGCGCAGTTGGCGCGCTCGTCGGGCCGGGGCTTGTTCGCCGGCGGCGCGCAGTGGACGGTGGCGGTGATGTACGCGTCGCGCAGCGTCAGACCGTCGTCGGCTGCGGTGCTCGTCGGCTGGGACGCGAAGCCGGCGCGGTGCAGCGCCGCGAAGAGCCAGTCGCCCGAGCGGTCGCCGGTGAACATGCGGCCGGTCCGGTTGGCCCCGTGCGCCGCCGGGGCCAGGCCGACGATGACGAGCGCCGCGTGCGGGTCGCCGAAGCCCGGCACGCCGCGGCCCCAGTACGTCTGGCCGGCATAGGACGCCCGCCCCGTCCGTGCGACCTCTTCGCGCCAGGCCACGAGGCGCGGGCAGCGGCGGCAGGCCGCCACGTCCCGTTGCACCGCGGCCAACGAGTCCCTCGTGACCCGGTTGGACGCCACGGCGCAGAGCCTACGATGGGCTTTCGTGCCGCCAGCAGCCCGAACCACTTCTCCCCGCCCGCCCACGCGCCGCGGCCGCAAGGCCCCGCCGGCGACCGTCGTGCTCCTCGTGCGGCACGGCACGACGCCCACCACGGGCAAGAAGCTCCCGGGCCGGGCACCGGGCCTGAACCTGTCGGAGAAGGGCCGGGCCCAGGCCGCGGCGGTGGCCGAGCGCATCGCCGCGCTCCCCAAGGCCCCCACGGCCGTCTACGCGTCGCCCCTCGAGCGCACCCGGGAGACGGCGGCGCCCATCGCCCGCGCCCTCGGCCTGCGGGTGCGCACGGCGCCCGGGCTGCTCGAGCTCGACGTCGGCGAATGGACGGAGAAGCCGCTGGCGCGCCTGTTCCGCGACAAGGAGTGGCCGAAGGTCCAGCGCTGGCCGAGTGGCTTCCGCTTCCCCGGTGGCGAGTCCTTCTCCGAGATGTCGGCCCGGGCCATGGACGCCGTGGTCGACCTCGTCGCCGCGCACCCCGGCGAGACGATCGTCGCGGTCTCCCACGCCGACACCATCAAGGCGATCCTGGCGGCCGCGGCGGGCATCCCCCTCGACCTGATGCAGCGGCTCGTCGTGTCGCCGTGCTCGGTCTCCGCCGTCCTCTTCACCGGCGGGCGGCCCCATGGTGCTCTGCACCAACAACACCGGCGCGCTCGCAGAGCTGGTCGCGTCGTGACGGGAGCGCCGCGATGAGCGAGGACTTCGACTTCGACGCCCCCGACCACTGCACGGTCGGCGTCATCGGCGAGGTCGGCCACCGCCTGTTCCTCTTCTACTGCCGCCAGGGTCTCACCGAGACCACCGTCAAGGTGGAGAAGCAGCAGATCGCCGTGCTCGCCGGGCTACCTCGGGCGCATCGTCAAGGAGCTCGGGCGTCCCGGGCACCTGCCCGAGGACCTCGAGTTCTACGGCACCGAGGAGTACGAGTGGGTCGTCGGGACCATCGGCGTCTCCTACGACGAGGAGCTCGACCGCATCGTCATCGTCCTCGAGGAGATCGGCTCGGGCGACGAGGACGAAGAGGAGGAGGACGAAGACGAGGTCGGCGAGGGCGCCCACGTGCTGCGCGTCGCGCTGTCGCGCGAGCAGGCGGCCGCGTTCGCCATCCACGCCACCCGGCTCGTCGAGGCGGGACGGCCTCCGTGCCCCCTCTGTTCGTTGCCCCTCGACCCGTCGGGCCACGACTGCCCGCGTACGAACGGGCACCGTCCACCGGCCACCTGACCGCGGTGTCCGACGCCACCGTCGAGCACGTCCTCACCGAAGGTGAGATGGAGGTGCACGGGCGCATCGCCGGCAGCTCCAACGCCACCCTGCTCGTCACCTGCCGGCTCGGCGGCGACGAGCTGCTCGCCGTGTACAAGCCCCACAAGGGCGAGCGACCGCTCTGGGACTTCCCCGGCGGGCTGTTCCGCCGCGAGGTCGCGGCCTACGTGCTCTCCGAGGCGCTCGGGTGGGGCCTGGTCCCCGAGACGGTGCAGCGGCCCGAGGGCCCCTTCGGTCCGGGCTCGGTGCAGCGCTTCGTGCACGAGGACGGCACGTCGCACTACTTCACGCTGCGCGACGACCCCAAGTGGCACCCCGCGCTCATGCAGGTCTGCGCGTTCGACGTCGTCGCCAACAACGCGGACCGCAAGAGCGGCCACGTCCTGTTGGCCGAGGAGCGCCTCTGGGCGATCGACAACGGCCTCTGCTTCAACGTGCACGACAAGCTGCGCACGGTGATCTGGGACTTCGGCGGCATCGCCCTCGAGCGCGCGGTGCAGGAGGACCTGGGCCGCCTGGCCCACGACGGCCCGTCGCCCGCGTCTGTGCGAGCTGCTCGAGCCGGCCGAGGTCGCCGCCACCTGGGACCGGCTCGCCTGGCTCCTCAGCCTGCGGGCCCTGCCCGAGATGGAGCGACGACGGCGACTGGCCCCCCTACCCCTGGCCGCTCGTCTGAGCCGGCGCCCGCCCCGTCCACCCTGGTCACAGAGTTTTCACGCCTCGCCCATGATTCCCGACTAGATACATCGTTAATATAAAACAACGATCATCTATGGGTGGACGGTGAACGGCGACCGTCCCTAGGGAGGCCCGGACCATGTCGATTGACCCCTACATCGTCCTGGGCAGCGCCGTCGTGGGCTTCCTGGTCGGGATGACCGGCGCGGGCGGCGGGGCGCTCATGACGCCGATGCTCATCCTCTTCTTCAACGTCAAGCCGTCGACCGCCATCTCGAGCGACCTCGTCGCCGCCGTGCTCATGCGCCCGGTCGGGCGCCGCCGTGCACATGACCAAGAAGACGGTCAACTACGGGCTCGTCGGCTACATGGTTCTCGGGTCGGTGCCCGCCGCCCTGCTCGGTGCGTGGTCGCTCCACCTGCTCGGCAACTCCAAGGGCGCCGAGAACCACGTGCAGACCATCCTCGGCGCCGCGCTGCTCGTCGGGGCGGCCGCCATGATGCTGCGGGTCTTCCTCGACAAGCGCTCGGGCCAGCGCCGCCACGGCGTCATCGGCGACGTCGTCGTCCGGCCCCTCCCCACCGTCGCCATCGGCGTGGTCGGCGGGTTCATCGTCGGCATGACCTCGGTCGGCTCCGGCTCGCTGATGATCGTGCTGCTGCTCTTCCTCTACCCGATGCTCGGGGCGAACCAGCTCGTCGGCACCGACCTCACCCAGGCCGTGCCCCTCACCCTGGCCGCCGCGCTGGGCGCGCTGGCGTTCGGGCACGTCGAGTTCTCCGTCACGACGTCCATCATCATCGGCAGCGTCCCGGCCGTCTTCGTCGGCGCGCTCATCTCCTCGCGGGCCCCTGACCGCTTCATCCGGCCGGTCATCACGTTCGTCATCTTCGCCTCGGGCCTCAAGTACGTCGGGCTCGGCACCACCGCGCTCGGCTGGACCCTCGGCGCCGTGCTGCTGGGCGCCGCCCTCTACTGGGTCGTCTACGTGCGCCCCCGCCGCGCCGGCGTGGCCACCGGGTCGGCCAACCCCCTCAAATACGGCGAGCCCGACGACGTCGCGCTCGAAAGCGCGTCACCCGGCTCCTAGCCACAACCGGGGAGGCCGGTCCATGTGAGGGCACCGGCATTGACCCGAGACGCGCTGACCTGACCGTGCTGCTCCCGGCCTCACCGGCGAGAGCGCTCAGGGAATGTGGTACCCGTCCGCCACCAGCTGCGCGATGACCTGCTGGGCCACCACCTGTCCCCCGCCCGGCGTGAGGTGCGTGCCGTCGGGCGTGCGGGTGTTGACGATCTGCCCCGCCGCGTTGGTCGTGAACGCGGTGTAGCCGCCGGTCGGCGTGCCCAGCGACTTGTCGGTGTCGATGAACGTCACCGGCGGCTTGGCTGCCGCGGCCTGCCATCTTCACGATGGTGTTGAGGTCGGCCATCTGCGCGCTGAGGGTCGGGTCCTGCATCGGCGGCATGCCGACCCAGACGACGGCGGCACCGGTGCTCCCCGCGATCTGCATGAACTGCGCCACGCGCTGTGCATAGAGGCCGTTCCAGGCCGGCGACGCGTACGGGGTGTCGGGCGGGCCCAGGAAGTCCTGCGCATCGTTGGCGCCGATCATCACGACCACCAGCTGGGGGTTCTCCGCTTTGATGTCGCTCGCCAGCTCGGCGGGCCAGTTGAAATAGTCGGGCCGTGTGAGCCCCGTGCTCTCACGCCCGTCGAGCCCCGCGTTGACCACGCCGGTCCCCGCCAGGTCCGACTGGAGCGCGCCACCCATGTCCAGCCCGATGGAGTCGCCCACGATCAGCACGCGCAGCGGGGCGGCGGCCGTCGGGAGCTTGGGGTTGGGCGGCACCGTCGTGGTGGTCGTTGCGACCGCCTGCCCCGGCACCGTCGACGGCTGCGTCTTCGACTTCGTCTTGGGCCTGTCCGGACGGGGGCCCCGAGATGATGAGGCCCGCCGTGCCACCCGGCTGGTCGTTCTCGCGTCCCGTCGCCGACACGATGCGCGACAACTGCAGCGCGCGGCTGAGTGTGGCGAACGGCCGCGTGATGTCGAGGCTGATCGTCCGGCGCGTGCCGACCGGCGAGACCTGCGCGTTGTGCTGGAGCGTCGGTGCGAACAGCAGGAACCACACCCCGAAGGCCAGCACGCCGAGCAGCAGGACGCGGGTCCAGGGCAACCGCACCCGCCCGTCGCGCGGCCCACTGCCGTCCTCGTCCGTGACCCAGACCGTGCCGGGCTCGTCCTCGGGCCGTACGGTCGGCTGAGCCGGAGCCGCGCCAGGATCGGACGCAGGAGCCGGTGTCGGGAGGTCGGTGTCCATGTCCATCAGAACCGGTAGTAGATGAAGGGCGCGACGCCCACGGGGCCGAACGTGGTGATGCCGAGCAGCGCGACGCCCAGGAGTCCGACCTGCCACGCCGCGTGCAGGCGCGAGAACCCCGCCTGGAGCCGGGACACGCTGATGGGCGGCACGAACTGGGAGAACAGGGTGCCCACGACGACGAGCACGAGCAGCGGGGTGACGAGCGGCGACGCCTCACCCCAGCCGCTGAACATCCGGCCGAGCACCGCCGTGGCCTGCGACACGCCCGATGCGTTGAAGAAGACCCAGCCCAGGCACACGAACTGGAAGGTCAGGAAGCGCTGCACCCAGATCCGCACCGGGCCGTCGGCCACCGGGGGCAGCCCGCGGCGCTCGCGCATGGTCCGGCGCACGTGCCCGAAGCTCTGGCCGACCCCCATCAGCGCCCCCCAGATCACGAAGTTCCAGGCGGCGCCGTGCCAGAGGCCGCCCAGGATCATCGTGATCATGATGTTGCGGATGGTGCTGACCCCGCTCCCCGCGTTGCCGCCCAGCGGGATGTAGAGGTAGTCCCGCAGCCAGCGCGACAGCGTCATGTGCCAGCGCCGCCAGAAGTCCTGGAGGTTGCGCGCCGTGTAGGGCGCGTTGAAGTTCTCCGGGAAGCGGAACCCGAGCAACAGGGCGAGCCCGATGGCGATGTCGGTGTAGCCGCTGAAGTCGCAGTAGATCTGCACCGCGTAACCCCACGCCGCGAAGATCGCCTCGGGCGCGGAGTGCTGGCTCGGCGACGTGAAGACCGGCTGCACGATGTTGGCCGACACGTACGACGAGATCACGACCTTCTTGAACAGGCCCGCCAGGATCAGCCAGAAGGCCCGGGAGTAGTCGATGTTGTTCGGGTCACGCCGCCGCCGGATCTGGGGCAGCAGCTCGGTCCCGCGCACGATCGGGCCGGCCAGCAGGTGGGGGAAGAAGGAGAGGTAGACCGCGAAGTCGAGCGGTTTGGCCGGCTCGAGCTTGTGGCGGTAGACGTCGATCACATAGCTGATCGCCATGAAGGTGAAGAAGGAGATGGCGATCGGCAGCGCCACCTGCAGCAGCGGTACCGGCTGGCCCATCCCGAGGGTGCGGGTGATGTTGTCGAGGTTGACCGAGACGAAGCCGTAGTACTTGAACCACCCCAAGATGCCGAGGAGCGCTGCGACGGTGACGATCATGGCGGTGCGCCGGCCGCGGTCGTTGCTCATCGCCGCGGTCACGTTCCCGCCCACGAAGGACACGGCCGTCGTGGCCAACAGCAACAGGCAGTAGCTCCAGCCGACCCAGCCGTAGAAGACGTAGCTGAGCCCGATCATGGCGAGCTTCCACGGGCCCGCGTAGGGGTTGAGCAACCAGTTCACCGTGAAGGCCACGGCGAAGAAAATGGCGAAGTCGATGGTGGGAAAGAGCATCGGCGGCGATCAGTGCGTGCGCCGAATGTACCGCCGACCGGGCGCTCTCCCTGGGCGCGTCGAACGTGTCGTCACGCGCCGCCGTTGCGGTGTCACGCCGGTGGCCCTCTCACCGGGACGATGTTGGAACCTTCGCGCCCCGGCGAGCGGGCCGCCGCGGGCGCTTCGGAAGGCCCGCGCCTCTAGCCCTTGGCCTTCAGCTGCTCGATGAGCGCCGGCAGTACCTTGTGCACGTCGCCGACGATGCCCGAGGTCGGCCACCGAGAAGATCGGGGCCTCCTGGTCCTTGTTGATGGCCACGATGTTCTTGGAGCCCTTCATCCCGACCAGGTGCTGGGTGGCACCCGAGATGCCGCAAGCGACGTAGACCGTCGGCTTGACCGTCTTGCCGGTCTGGCCGACCTGGTGCGAGTAGGGCACCCAGCCGGCGTCGACGATGGCGCGCGACGCGCCCGCCGCCCCGTGCAGGAGCTTCGCCAGCTCCTCGATCAGGGCGTAGTTCGACGCCTCGCCCAGCCCGCGCCCACCGGACACCACAACGGCCGCCTCGTCGAGCTTCGGACCGCTGCGCTCCTCGACGTGGCGGGCCACGACCTTGGCCGTGTTCGTCGCCGCCACGTCGGGCACCGCGGCCGCCGTGACGGTCGCCGCGCCCCCACCGCCGGACTCGGCGGCGAACGACTTGGCCCGGATGACGAAGAGGGCCGGCCCGTCGCCGGTGAACTTCGCTGTCACGATCTCGCTGCCGCCGAACACCGGGTGCTCGCTCGAGAGCGCGCCGTCGCCCGCCACCAACCCGGTCACGTTCGTGAGCACCGGCGTGTCGAGCTTGGCCGACAGGCGCCCGGCGATGTCGCGGCCCTCGTAGCTCTGCGCGAAGAAGATGGCGTCGGGCTTGTTCCCGCCCCCGACGAGCGCCGCGATCGCAGCGGCCACGGGCACGCCCGGCAGCGCGTCGCCGATGTCGCCGACGTCGTAGACCGTCGTCGCGCCGTACTCACCGAGAAGCCCGGCCAGCGCGGCGACGTCGGCGCCCCAGGTCACGGCCTCGACCGTCGATCCCACCTCGCGGGCCTTGGTCAGCAGCTCGAGCGTGACCGGCGTGGGCGCACCGTCCGCGGACTCGGCCAGCACCCAGATCTTGTCGATCGCCATCTCAGACCACCTTCAGCTGCTCGAGGAAGGCCACGATGCGGCCTGCGCCGTCGCCCTCGTCCACCACGATCTCTCCGGCCGAGCGCGCTTCCGCCGGCGCGACGCTGGTGATCTCCTGGCCGGCGCCGGCCGCACCCACGGCCGATGCGTCGATCCCGAGGTCCGCCACCGTCAGGTTGTCGACCGGCTTCGACTTGGCCGCCATGATCCCCTTGAACGAGGGGTAGCGCGGCTCGACCACGCCCGCCGTCACCGTCACGACCGCCGGCAGCGGGACGGTCACCTCGTCGTAGCCCGACTCGGTCTGACGCTCGACCGACACCGAGGAGCCGTCGACCTTGATCGCCTTGGCGAACGTCACCGAGGGCAGCCCCATGAGCTCGGCCACCTGCACCGGCAGCGTGCCGGTGTAGCCGTCGGTGGACTCGGTCGCCATCACGACGAGATCGGGGTTGGCCCGCCCGATGGCGGCCGCCAGCACCTTGGCCGTGCCCAGCGCGTCGCTGCCGGCCAGCGCATCGTCGCTGATCAGGATGGCCTTGGCCGCGCCCATGGCGAGGCCGGTGCGCAGGCCGGAGGTCTCGCCCCCCGGCGCCATGGAGACGAGGGTGACCTCGTCGCCCTCACCGCCCGCCAGCTGCAGGGCCATCTCGACGCCGTAATTGTCGGAATCGTCCATGATCAGCTTGCCGGAGCGGTCGAGCGTGTGGGTGTCCGGCTTGAGGGCCCCGGGGGCGGCCGGATCGGGAATCTGCTTCACGCAAACGACGACGTTCATGGCCGACCATCTTTGTGGACCAGGCCCTTCCCCCGCCATTCGACCCGTTCACGGGGCTTTTCTCCGCTCAGGTTCCCGCCCTGGCCGAGCCGTCCGTCCGCCTCAACGGCCATGGCAGCCCTGCCGGGCCCACGGCGTCCCGGCCGCCGGACCCCTTCCCGGCCGCTGGACCCGGTCGCCCACCGTCAGAAAACACCCCCGTGGAGGGGGCGACCGCGCGGGGATGTATCTGCGTCGGGGTTCTGAATCGAGCAGAGATCAGAACGTCTTCCGCATGGATACGCGGTTGAGGGTCCGGATTGCCCGTGATCCAGAACCCCGACACATAGGCAGTCGTGGAAGAGGAAGGGTCGCCGGCGAGCGCCCGCTCAGCCCGTCGGCTTGGGGCGGGCGGCGGCCAGGGCGTCGTCGAGACGGTCGGTGATCACGGCGTCGACGCCGAGGGCCACCATGGCGGCGAGGTCGGCCGGGGCGTTGACGGTCCAGACGTGGACGGCGAGGCCCGCCGCGTGCGCCTGCGCCACCAGGTCGGCCGTGACGAGGGTCACGAAGGGGTGCACGGCGCGGAAGCCGGCCTCGGCCGCCTCGGCCAGCGCCGGCCCGGGCTCGGCCGCCCAGCCCCAGAGCGCGCCGAGGGACAGGCGCTCGTCTGCGGCCTGGACGGCGCGCAGCGTGGCGGGTTGGAAGGACGACACCAGCACGCGGTCGGTCCAGCCCGCCTCCTCGATCGCCGTTGCGGTGAGCGCGGCCACCGCCTCGCCCTCGTCCCAGCCGGGATCCTCGGGCGCATTCTTGATCTCGACGTTGACGAGCATCCCCTCGCACGCCCCGAGCGCGTCGGTGAGGAGCGGGACATGGGGCGGGAGGTCGGCCACGCCGAGCTCGCAGATCGGCCCGAGGCCGGGCACCTCGGCGTCGTGGTGGACGGCCAGGCCGCCGTCGGCGGTGAGGCGGACATCGAGCTCGACGCCGTCCGCGCCGCGGCGGCGGGCCTCGGCGAAGGCCTCCAGGGTGTTCTCGGTGAAGCCGTCGGGGGCGTTTTCGGCGGGCTCGGTGCAACCCCTATGAGCCCAGACAGTGGTCACCTCGTTCACGATTCCTCCGCGTTGCATGGGAAAAAATTCACAAAAACTCCTTGCGGCGTTTGACCAGGGTCGTTAGCCTCTTCTTGTTAACCGCAATTCACGGACGGGCACGCCCTAGGCTCGATCATGTGAATTGCTTCACAATGCTGGTGGAGGCACTTTCCGATGGCACTCATGTGGAACCGGACCGTCGATTGGGATCTGGACGACTGGCGGCGCTCGGCCGCCTGCCGCAACACAGAACCTGACCTCTTCTTCCCGGTCGGGACCACCGGTCCGGCGATCGACCAGATCGAGGCGGCCAAGCGGGTGTGCCGCTCGTGCGACGCCATCGAGCCGTGTCTCGACTTCGCGCTGGCGACCAACCAGGAGTCCGGCGTCTGGGGCGGCACCTCCGAGGAGGAGCGCCGCAAGCTGCGCAAGGCGTGGCTCGCCGCCCGCCGTTCGCAGCGCGCCGCCAGCTGAACCTTCCGCGGCGGCAACGGCTGCCGTAACACCTCTCCCCCCGTCCCGCGCCGCCGCTCAGTTCGGCGCGCGCAAGGGCACCGAGATGGCGACGCGGGTCCCGCCGCCCTCCGACTTGGGCACGTTCGCCATGGAGATCGTCCCCTCGAGCTGACTGGCCACGAGGTTGCGCACGATCGAGAGCCCGAGACTCGTCGTCTGCTCGACGTCGAACCCTGCGGGCAGTCCCAGCCCGTCGTCCCGCACCTCGATGTGCAGCTCCTCCGGGCCCGGCTCGAGCGTCAGGTCGACGTGGCCGACCGGCACGTACCCCGCGGACCCGCCCGCACCCTCGAGCCCGGCCGCCCCGTCGTCGCCGCCGGCGTTCTCGGGGTCGAAGGCGTGCTCGACCGCGTTCTGCAGCAACTCTGCGACCGTCAGCGCCAGCGGGGTCGCCACGTCGGCCGCGACCTCGCCGAGGTCGCCGTGCACGGCGATCACGATCGGCTGCGAGGAGACCACCGAGTCCTCGGCCATCTGCACCAGCGAGGCGACGATCTCGGCGAACGGCACCTGGTCGCTCGGGTCGCGCGAGAGGATCTCGTGCACCAGCGCGATGGAGCGCACTCGGCGCTCCGACTCGTGCAACGCCACGCGGGCGGCGCGGTCCCCCACCCTTCGGGCCTGGAGGCTCAAGAGCGAGGAGATGGTCTGCAGGTTGTTCTTGACCCGGTGGTGCACCTCGCGGATGGCGGCGTCCTTGGAGAGCAGCAGCCGGTCGAGGCGGCGGACGTCGGTCACGTCGCGGAGCAGGATCATCGCCCCGGTCACCACGCCGTGCGAGAGGAGCGGGATGCAGTGGACGAGCACGATGACGTCGGGACGCCGCTCCACTTCTTCGACGACCGGGCGGCCGGTGGCGAGCGCCCACTCGACGGCCGACTCCTCGATGTCGAGGTCGCCGAAGCGCCGGCCCTCGGGCTGGGTGTAGATGCCCATCCGGTGGAACGCGTTCATCGCGTTCGGCGAGGCGAACTCGACCCGCCCGTCGGCGTCGACGATGACGACGCCGTCGCCGACCCGGGGGGCCTCCTCCGTGCCGACGTCCTCCTCGGGGAACGGGAAGGCGGACTGGGCGACCATGTCGGCGAGGCGCTCGAACACATCGAGATAGGTGCGCTCGTACATGGACGTCGGGCCCTTCAGGGGCGCGAGCGACACCCGGAGGAGCGCGGCGACGATGCGGTCCTCGAAGCGGACCGGGATGTTCTCGACCGGGACCTGCTCGCCCAGGATCGGGTGATGGATGCTGCCGCGCACGATCTCGCCGGTGTGCAGGCAGCGCGCCACGAGCGCCCATTGCGACTCGTTCACCGTCTGGCCCACCAGGTCCTGGTCGACCAGGGTGGGCCGGTTGTTGGGCCGCATCTGGCCGAGCACGACCAGCTCGGGGTCGGTGCCGTCGTGGTCGTCGGGGCCCCCGGCGTCCGCTCCGGCGCCGCCGCCCAGGCCCTGGCCGTTGCCCCCGACGGTGCTGGCGTGCACCGGCACCAGCAGGAGCAGGTCGGAGAAGGAGAGGTCGGCGAGCACGCCCCAACTGCCGAGAAGGCGCTGCAGGTGCTCGAGCTCCTCGGGCTTGAGGTCGGTGTGGGTCTGCGCGAGCTCGGCCGGTGTGGGCATCAGGCCCCGCCCTCGGTCGCCGTGCGACCGTGTCGGCGTGCGGCCGAGCCGGCCGTGTCGGCAGGCGTCACGGCCACGGGGTGCCCGACGCGCCGGCGGTAGGCCTGGAGCGTGCCGGCGCCGGCGGCGGCCAGCACGGCGCGCAGGTCGTCGGCCCGGTCGGCCACGTGCTCGAGGCGGTGCGCGTCGGAGGCCGTGGTGAGCGGCACGCCGCGCGCCACGAAGCGGTCCAGCAGCCCGGCGGCGGGATACTGCTCACCCACCGGCTTGCGCCAGCCCGCGGAGGACACCTCGGCCGCCATCCCCGAGGCCGCCGCAGCCTCCGCCAGGCGGTCCCACCACTCGGCCGGCGCGTCCGGCACGTGGCCCGCGACCTTGATGAGGTCCGGGTGCGCCAACACGTCGCACGCGCCCGAGGCGGCCAATTCCTCCATGGCCCCGGTATAGGCGTCCCAGCAGGCGTCGACCTCGCGGGCCGACCATTGCGCCATGGAGACCGGGTCGTCGAGGTCGTCGAAGCGCCACGCGCCGACCCAGTGCACCGATCCGAGCAGGACGTCGAAGGGGTAGTCCGCCAGCAATCCGGCCACCGCGTCCATGCGGCCCTCGTAGAAGTCGACCTCGAGGCCGATGACGATCGGCAGCCCTGCCTCCTTGGCCTCGAGCGCGCACGCGACGTAGGCGTCGAGATCGGCCGTGGCGTGGAACTTCCAGTAGCGCGCCATCGACTCGGCCAGCGCCGGCGACACCGCCGGGTCGTCCCAGAAACCGCCCAACAGCGCGTCGGCCTGGCGGAACCGGAACAGGTGCTCGGTCACCGCCAGCTCGGTCACCCCGGCCGCCTGGGCCCGCTCGCAGTACGCGGCCAGCTGGTCCAGGCGAAGCGCCGTCTCGTGCTCCGAGTGCGGCCACAGGTGGAGGTGGTAGTCGAGCACGCGGGCGGCCCTCGGTCAGCGCCGGGCCGGCGCGGCAGTGGCGCGGCGGATCAGGGTCACGCCGTCGCGGACGGTGGTGAGTACGCAGACGACGCGGGGATCGTTGACGACCTTGTCGTTGAAGGCGCGCACCGCCCGGGCGCTCTCGTGGGGGTGCTCCTCGGAGGCCAGGACGCCACCCGACTGGAGCGTGTTGTCGACGACGATCAGGCCGTGCGCGGCGAGCTTGGGCAGGACCGCCTCGTAGTAGGCGTCGTAGGAGACCTTGTCCGCGTCGATGAAGACGAGGTCGAAGGGGCCCTGCAACTCCTCGAGCGAGCGCAACGCCGGACCCTCGATCACGCTGATGTGGCTCTCGTAGCCGGCCGCGGCGATGTTGCCCCGGGCCACCTTGGCGTGGTGCGGGTCCACCTCCAACGAGATGATCGCGCCGCCCTTGGCGAGCCCGGACGCCATGGCGATGGACGAGTAGCCGGTGAAGGTCCCGATCTCGAGGACGCTCGTGGCCTGGAGGGCGAACACCAGCATCTCGAGGAAGCGCCCCTCCTGGCGCCCGACCATCATCCCCCAGGCGGGGAAATCGGCCTTGGTCGAGGCGTCGACCTCCTCGAGGTGCCCCGACGGCGCGGTGGTGTGGGCGTCGGCGTACTCGAGGACCTCGGGGTTGATGAGCTGGGTCATGGCACCGATGGTAGGCGCCGTGTCGGGCGGCCCGGCTGAAACGGCCCCTAGTCCCAGACCTGCGCGCCCAGCCGGAGCAGCCCGCCCATGTCGTAGATGTCGGCGTCGAAGAACGGCACGGTCACGAGCACGTCGGGCGCCCCCCGCAGCTCGGCCATCTCCTCGGCCTCGCGCCGCGCCACGACGCCGAAGTTCAAGAAGCTCTCGGCCACCTCCACGATGACCCGCGCCGCCACCGCCGGGTCGTCGGTGAGCCCCTCCGACAGTTCCGCCGCTCGTGTCTCCATCGACTGGGCCAGCTTGTCGGTCTTGGCGTCGCGCAGGTATTCGGGCAGCACCTTGTTGAGCACGATCGCCCCGAGATGCAACTTGCGCTCCATCAGCGCCGCCGAGAAGAACTCCGCCTCGCGCACCGGCGTCGCCTCGAGCGTCGACACCACCATGAAGGTCGTGCGCCGCTCCGACAGCAGGCGCGTCACCGCCTCGGCCCGCTCGACGAACCCGCTGTACATCGACTGGAACAAGATGAAGAACTCCGAGATGTCCGCCAGGAACTGCGTCCCGAGGATCCGGTCGGCCACCTGGTAGAAGGGCCGCGCCGCCACGTTCACCAGCCGCGACCGGTACGGCACGATCAGCCAGCGCAACAGGCGTGACGAGAAGAAGTCCGCCATGCGCTGCGGCGCATCGAGGAAGTCGAGTGCGTTGCGCGTCGGCGGCGTGTCGACGACGATGAGGTCGTACTTGCCCTCGGTATGGATCTCGTAGAGACGCTCCATGGCGATGTAGTCGTGCGACTGCACGAAGCGTCCCGAGATGTTCTGATAGAGCGGGTTGGCGAGGATCTGCTCGCGGGTCGCCTCGTCGGGCGCATGGGCGGCGATGAGGTCGTCCCAGCTCTGTTTGGTGTCGAGCATCGCCGCCCACAGCTCACCCCTCGGATGGGCGGCCGCCCCGGCGAACACCTCGTCGGGGATGCGGACCTCGTCGTTCCCGATCCCCTTGAGGCCGAGTGCGTCGGCCAGCCGGCGCGCGGGATCGACGGTGAGCACCAGCACGCGGCCGCCCTCTTCCACCACCGCCGTCGCCGCCAGCGCCGCCGCCGTCGTCGTCTTGCCCACGCCCCCGGGCCCGCAGGCGATGACGATGTCCTTCGCCGCCAGCAGCTGGGCGACGGTCTTCGGTGCGCCCGCGGCCTTGGCCGCCGTCACAGCCCGAGCTCCTCACCCAGTGCGTGGGCGACCTGGTGGGTGGTGCGGGCGCCGAAGCTGCGCGCGAAGAGATAGGGCAACAGGAGCACGGGCATCCCGGCGGGGAGGCCTGCCTGCAGATGCTGGAGGTGTGTCGAACGCGTGCGGCGCAACGTGACCGCGAGGCGGGCGGCCTCGAGCACCGGCGCCACCGAGCCGCCCGCGCGTTCGGACAGGACCTCCTCAGTCCCGGGCTCACGCAACTGCTCGAAGATCTCCTCCTCGCGTTGCCCGAACAGCTCGGGCAGGACGCGGTTGACCACGACCCCCGACATGCGCACGGTGGTCTCCTCGCGTACGCGGGTCGCCAGCTCGATCGTCTCGTTGACCGGCATCTCCTCGGGCGTGCAGACCGCGAGGAGGCCGGTCTGGTGCGGATCCGAGAGGATCTCGAGCATCCAGTCGGTCTGGCCGCGGATGAGGCCGACCTTCACGAGGTCGTTGATCGCCTGCGGCGCGGCCAGCTGGCCCACGATGTGGCCGCTCGCCGGGGCGTCGACGACCACCAGGTCGTAGTGGCGCTCCTTGACCTCCCAGCAGAATTTGCCGACGGTCAGGATCTCGCGCACGCCGGGCGCCGCCGTCGCCACGAAGTCGAACGCCTTGGCCAGCGGGCCGATGCGGCCGACGACCGGGATCCGCAGGTGCAGCTTGAGGTATTCGCGCAACGATGCCTCGGTGTCCATCGACATGGACCAGATGCCCGGCGCGATCTCCCGCGGCGTGAAGTCGGTCGGCGGCGCCTCGAAGAGGGCGGTCACGTCCCCCTTGGCGTCGGTCTCGCAGACGAGGACCCGCTTGCCGTGCTCGGCGGCCAGCTGGGCGAGGCCCGCGGCCACCGTGGTCTTGCCGACACCACCCTTGCCGGTGACGAAGACCAGCTTCAGGTCGAGCAGGTCGACTGGCGCGCTCAAGGGACCAGCGCCCGTCCCGCCACGGGAAATCCCGACCTCAGGGTGCGCCGAACCCGACGCGGCGTTCCGACGCGGGCGCCCCGACCTCGACGTAGGCAACCTTGACGACCGGCACGCCGACCTTGCGACCCTTGCGGTCGGTCAACCAGAGGACGCCGTCGCCCGTCGTCGAGCACCTTCTCGATGTCCTTCACCAGGGTGTCGCGGTCGGCGTCCTCGGGCATCTCCACCTCGAGCTCCTTGGGGGTGTGGGTGATGCCGATACGCACGTCCACCTGGTGTCACTCCTCTCGTGGCCGCTTCGGGGCCGAGTCCTGGTCTCCTGGACGTTACTGCCACGCGAGAGACTGCATGGCATGAGCGGAACCGACGAGCCCGTCGGGACGGAACGCAACGTCCGCTGGGCAGCGACGATGGCGGGCTACGCCGGCCCTGTGCGCCTGGCACACGCCGACTCGCACGCCCGTATCGGTCCGGCGCCTGGCGCACCCACGTCGGAGCGCCCAGCACCCGTGTCGCCCTGCGGCCGCGCCGAGCGCGAGGAACTCGAGGCGACGCTGCTCGCGCCCGGCGCCACCCGCGCCGCCGGTGCCGGCGAACGGCCGCGGCCCGAAGAACCCGACGAGTGGCGGACCTGCTTCGAGCGCGACCGCGACCGCATCCTCCACGCCACCGTCGTTCCGTCGCCTGGCGGGCAAGACCCAGGTCTTCGTGTTCCCCCAGGACCACCAGCGCACCCGGCTGACCCACGCGCTCGAGGTGGCCCAGGTCGCGAGCGCCATCGCCAGGGCGCTGCGGCTCAACGTCGCGCTCACCGAGGCCATCGCGCTCGGGCACGACTGCGGCCACGGGCCCGGTGGCCACGCCAGCGAGGACGCGCTCGACCCCTACGTGGCCGGAGGCTTCGACCACGCGCCGTGGGGTGCGCTCGGTCTCGCTCGCGCCCCTGAACCTGTGCGCGCGAGACAGTCGACGGCATCGCCAACCACAGCTGGTCGCCGGCCGGCGCCGTCCACGCCCGAGGGCGAGGTGGTGAGCTGGGCCGACCGGATCGCCTACGTCTGCCACGACTGGGAGGACGCGGTGCTGGCGGGGATCGTGGCGCCCGCAGCAGCTGCCCGCCGTCGGTGCGCGCCCGCTGCGGGGAAACGCCGCGAGCGCGCAGCTCGGCGCCTTCATCGCGGGCGTGGTCTCCGCCACCCTGCGCACGGGCCAGGTCGGCATGGAAGAAGAGGAGGCGGAGGCGCTGGCCGCGTTCCGGGCCTGCAACTACGAGCGCATCTACCTGCGCGAGGCGTCGCTCCGCCAGGGCGAAGCCGTCGTGGCGGTGCTGCGCGCGCTGGTCGAGCACTTCGCCGACCGGCCGCATCTCGTCGCCGACGACGGGGCACCGGCCCGCTCGTCCGACGTGGTGGCCGGCAGCGAGGAGGCGGTGCGTGCCGCGGTGACCTACGTGGCCGGGATGACCGACCGCTTCGCCTTCCGCCAGGCGGTGGCGCTGCTCGGCTGGGACCTGGCCAAGCTGCCGGCCGGCGTCGACGGCTGAACGCCCCTGCCGGTCAGGTCGGGGGGTCGGGGAAGTCCGGCGGCCGCTTCTCCGTCAGGGCGGCCACCCCTTCGGCGAAGTCGGCGCCCTGCATCATCTCGGCCATGCGCAGCCCGGCGTCGCTGGACCGAGGACGCCGACGTCGCCGTGCAGGTCGCGGTAGAGCTGCAGCTTGGTCGCGGCCAGCGAGGACGGGGCGATCTCGTGTGGCGAGTGCGCCGGCGTAGGCATAGGTGTGCGCCAGCAGGTCCTCGGGCGGCGAGCACCCGGTTGACCAGACCGAGCTGTTCGGCCTCCTCGGCCAGCACGACCCGGCTCGACAGCAGGAGGTCGGCGGCGCGGGTCACGCCGATGAGGCGGGGCAGGAGCCACGACAGCCCGTACTCGGCCGGCAGGCCGAGCCGCCCGTGCGACGTCGTCAGCTTGGCGCCCCCGCGCCGCGAAGCGCAGGTCGCAGTAGCAGGCGAGCACCAGACCGACGCCGGCCGCCGGCCCGTTGATGGCGGCGATGATCGGCTTGGGGATGCCGAACTGGTAGGCGAAGTCGGCGTCGAACTCGGGCCGGACGCCGTAGCCCGGCATGGCCACGTCGTCGCCCAGGCCGGCGTCGTAGGCGCCCCGCTCGACGTGGCCCTCGAGGGCGCGGCTGTCGGCGCCGGCGCAGAAGCCACGCCCCGACCCGTCACCACGATGACCCGGACGGCCGGGTCGGCGCGCGGCCCGGTCCAGCAGGGCCCGGTACTCGGCGTGCATGCGGCCCGTCCACGCGTTGAGCCGCTCGGGCCGGTGCAGCGTGACGGTGGCGACGCGGTCGCGCACCTCGTAGCGGGTGACCTTGAGCTCGGACAGCTCCACCGTCAGTCCAGGGTGTCGTAGCGGGTCGGGTGCAGCGTGCCCGCCTCGACGGCCGCGTGGCGAACTCCGACCTGCAGCGGATCGTCCTCGGCTGCGCGCGGAAGGCGGCGGCGGCGTCCTCGCTCCACCACAGCGTGACGACGAGCCACTCCTCGCCGTGGCGGGCCGTCGTCCGCCGCAGGAAGCCGGGCCGGTTCGGCACCAGCTCGGTCTGGAGCCGCCTGTCGAGGGCGAGGAACGACTCGTCGCTGACGCCCTCGGCCAGCCGGAACGTCGTGACCTCGACGACGGACATCGCTCAGGCCTGGACCAGCATGAGCGGGTTGCCCTCGGGGTCGGTGATGGCGGCCAGGGTCGGCCCGCCGGGCACGTCGAAGGGCTCGGCCACGATGGTGGCGCCGAGGGAGACCGACTGGTCGAGCGACGCCCGCAGGTCGGCCACCTGGACGTAGAGGGTCACGCCGGAACGCTCGCCCTGCGCGGATGTGGCCCGCCGGGCCGGCTCGGGCCCGCCGATGCCGGGCGGGATCTCCATGATGAAGCCCTCGCCGATCTTCCAATTGAAGAGGTCGGCGTAGAAGGCCCGCTGGCGCTCGGGGTCCTTGGCCTCGATCTCCCAGTGCACCACGGGCCGGGCCCAGTCCTGCGCCATGCCACCTCCCGCTCGCTCGCGCCCACAGTACCGACGACCCGCCGCGCGGCTGGCCGAGTGGCGTGCCGCGTCCGAGTACGTGCGTGCGCGGGCCGGTACACCGCGGCAACCGATCCCATGAGCGGTCCGAACGTGCCGCGACGCGGATGGAGACGTCGCGAAATCCGGAGCGAAATTGCGACCGATCCCTTCACAAAACGCCCCGCGAGTAAAGTTCCGACGGAACCGGCCGGGTATGGGAGCCGGGCCGCAGGAGGTCTGGTTTGGCGACGCAGCGGAAGAGGGGACCAAGCGGTGGAGCATTGGACGCAAGTCCTGACGAACATCTCGTTGGTCGAGTTCGTCCTCTTGGCTGCGCTCACCACCTTCCAGTGGATCCGTCACCGGATCCGCGGCGCGGGCTGGGTCGCGCTTTCGTTCGCCATCCTGGGCGGGCTGTCGCTCGTCGTGAAGATCGACCCCGACGCTGGTCACGACCTGAACGTGGCCAAGGTGTTGATCGCGCTGCTCTTGGTCATGCCGTACTGCCTGTTCCGCTTCGCGGCGTCGTTCCGCACGCCGAGCCGTGCCGGTGCGCGTGCTGGCATGGTCGCTGACCGTCGGCATCGTCGTGTTCACCTTCGCTCTTGCGTACCTGCCTCGCCCCGGGCGTCCCGCCACCACCGCACTGCCTGGCCTACCGCGTCGCGTTCCTCGTGCCGTTCGGTTCCTGTTCGCTACGTCGTCGTCCGCCTCTTCATGGCGGGCATCGGCGAGCCACCGATCGCGGCGTACGGATGCGGCTGCTCGCGGTGGCGGTGGCAGGGCTCCAGGTGCAGGTCGTCGTCGCGGCACTCGGTCTGCAGGGGGCCGACGCTCGACCTGGTCACCGAGGCGCTCACCGTCGTGATGGGGATCCTGTTCCTCACCGCGCTGGTGCTGCCGTCGTTCGTGCGGGTGCTTCGCTGAGCCGGCAAGGAGGACGTTGCGTTCCGCCAGGCCGTGGGCGAGCTGGTGTCCGCCGGCGACTCCAAGGACGTGGCCGAGCGGCTGCTGCCCCACGTGTGCGCGCTGGTCGGAGCGTCCAAGGCGGCGCTCCTGACGAGCGACGGTACGGTCGTGGCCCGCTACCCGGTGCTGGACCGACGACAGGCCCGCGACGCGTGGGACGCCGGACGGAGGGACCGCGACCGCGGGCCGACAGCGGCGACGCGGATCACCGTGCGCACCAGCGGCGGTGACACCCACATCCTCGCCGTGAAGATCAGCCCCTACATGCCGTATTTCGGCAGCGAGGAGCTGCAAAGCTCGACCAGCTGGCCGAGCATGGTCGGCCTGGCGATCGAACGGTGCGAGATGGCCGAGCAGATCGCGTTCCAGGCCTCGCACGACGGCCTGACCGGCCTGGCGAACCGCAGCCTGTTCATGGAGCGCCTGGAAGAGGCCTCGGCCATGTCGGCCGGCGCAGCCCGTCGCTGGCGCTGATGTTCATCGACCTCGACCGCTTCAAGCTCGTCAACGACCGCGCCGACCACTCCGCCGGCGACCTCGTCCTCAAGAGATGGCGAACCGGATGACGGCAATGACGCGGGGCGTGGACGTCGTGGCCCGCTTCGGCGGCGACGAGTTCGTCGCGCTTCGCCGAGGTGGACCACGAGGAGGACGCCTGCGAGATGGCCGAGCGGATCCGACGCGGGCTAGCGCAGCCGATCGACGTTCGGCGGCGCCAACTGGTGGTGACTGCGAGCATCGGCGGGTCGTGGCCACCGACGGACGACCGTCACCGTCCGCACTGCTCCTGCGGGACGCCGACAACGCCATGTACGACGCCAAGCGGGCCGGCCGCGACCAGGTGGTCATGTACGCAGGCAACGCCCGCGTGACTTGGCAAACCGCAAATGGGGCGTCGATCCGCGAGGCTGCGCGCGCGGCTCAGCGCAGCGTGAGCTCCCGCCGGTACACGCGGGCCGGCCCGAGCGCGGCCAGCTTCTCCGCGATCGATCGGAAGGCCTGCGCCGTCTCGCTGGTCGGGATCGACCGCGGTGACCGGGTGGCCCTCGTCACCCCCGAGCCGCACCGCGTTGACGAGCGGCACCTGGCCCAGGAGCGGGACACCGAGGTCGGTCGCCAGCGTGGCGCCGCCGCCGGCGCCGAACAGCTCGTAGCGCTTGCCGTCGTCGCCCGTGAACCAGCTCATGTTCTCGATCACACCACGCACCGAGAGCTTCAGGCGGCGTGCCGCGAACGCCGAGCGCTGCGCCACCCGCTGCGCCGCGGGCTGCGGCGTGGTGACGACGACGATCTCGGCGCGCGGCATGACCTCGGCCAGCGTCAACGCGACGTCGCCCGTACCCGGCGGCATGTCGATCAGGACGAAGTCGGGCTCGCCCCAGTAGGCGTCGGTCAGGAACTGCTGGATCGCCTTGTGCAACATCGGACCGCGCCAGATCACGGGCTGGTCGTCGGGGACGAAGTAGCCCATCGACAGGCAGCGCACCCCGTGGGCGGACGTCGGGATGACGATGTCGCCGAGGATGACCGGGTCGTGGTCGGTACCGAGCATCTTGGGGACCGAGAAGCCATAGACGTCCGCGTCGAGCAGGCCGACGCTGTGGCCGGCCTGCGCCAGCGCGATCGCCAGGTTCACCGTGACCGTCGACTTGCCGACTCCGCCCTTCCCCGACGAAACGCCGATGACCCGGGTGCTGGAGTCGGGGCCAAGGAAAAGCGGCATCGGCTCTGCCTGGCCGTGCCCGTGGCCGGCCGTGATCGTGGCCGGGCTCGTCGTCCTCGTCGGCCTCGGTGTCGACACCGAGCATGCCGGCGCGCAGGCGCTGGCGCAGCTCGCGCGCGCTCGTCGTCGCCCATGACGACGAAGTCGAGCTCCACTTCTTCGACGCCGGGCACGGCGAGGGCGACGCGGTGGATCTCGTCGGCCAGCGCGTCGGTGCTCGGCCAGGCGGCGACGGGCAGCGCGACCTCGAGCAGGGCCCGGCGCCGCTTCGGTCGCACCGAGCGCACGAGACCGAGCTCGCCCAGCGTCAGGTTCAGCTCGGGATCGACGACCGCGCCCAGCGCGGCCTCGAGCTCGGATTGGTCACTGCTGCCATGCACTCCCTCGTCTCGGGTGGGACCTGGGGCCTGGTGCCGCACGTGCTCGAGGCACGAAGCCCGCATCACCCCAGCTCGAAGGGCTGGTCCCCCGGTAGACTACCCATCGTGGGCAGCGCTCCGATCACGGCCGAGCCCAGTGCGGCCGGCCGGTGCAGACGACGGCAGGTTCAGCGCGGCCGTGGCCGCGGTGGCCGCCGCGTTCGGCGACCCGACGCGGCGCGACATCTTCCTGCACGTGCGCTCGGCCCCCGGAGTGACGGCCACCGAGGTGGCCACGACCTTCTCGCTCCATCCCAACGTGGCGCGGCACCACCTCCAGCGGCTGGTCGACGGCGGCTACCTGCGCGTCGAGACCGGTCGCAACGCCGCACGGCGCCGGCCGCCCCTCCAAGCGCTACTTCTGCGTGGAGGACGAGCTCACCCTGGGCCTCATGCAGCGCCGCGACGACCTGCTCATGCGGTTGCTGGGCGAAGCGATGCGCCGCCTCGGGCCCGAGGAGGCCGAAGAGATGGCCGCCGTCGTGGGCGAGGAGTACGGGCGGTCGCTGGCGGCGCGCATGACCCCCGCCGAGGGGCAGCGCACGGTCCGGGCGGCCATGCACGTCGTCGCCGACACGCTCACCGCACACGGGTTCGCCGCCCACGCGGAGGAGCGAGGCGACAAGACGGCCGTGATCGCCGAACAGTGCCCCTTCGGCGAAGCCAGCACGACCAACCCCGTCCTCTGCGCCGTCGACCGCGGCATGGTCAAGGGTCTGCTCGCCGGACTGTGCGGCACGACGTCGGCACTCCCGGTGATCCTCTCGTCGCGGGCCCGCGGCGACGAGGCCTGCACCGCCTCTGCCTGAGCCCGTTGGCTCGCGTCTACCTCGACCACGCCAGCACGACGCCGGCACGTCCCGAAGCCGTCGCCGCACTCATCGCGTTGGGCCGCGCTGCCGCCGGGCGATCCAGGCCGGCTGCACGAAGAGGGCCGCATCGTGCGCGACGCGCTGGAGGAGGCACGCGAGCGAGGTGGCGGTACTGCTCGGCGCCGTCCCGCGCCAGGTCGTCTTCACGTCCGGCGCGACCGAGGCGATCAACGCCGCCGTGTGGGGCGCCTGCCGCGCCTGCCCGGGCGCGCCCGTGCTCTGCGCGGCCGTCGAGCACTCGGCCGTCCGTGACGCCTCGGCCCGCTCGGCCCCGGTCGAGACGCTGCCGCGTGGACGGAACCGGGCCGACTCGACGTCGAAGCCCTGCGCGCACGACTCCAGGCGACGGCGCTGCCGCGCCCTGCCCTCGTCCACTGCCAGTGGGCCAACCACGAGGTCGGCACGCTGCAGCCCGTCCACGAGGTGGTCGCGCTGTGCCGCGAGGCCGGCGTGACCGTCCACGTCGACGCGGCCGCCGCGTGCGGGCACGTGCCGACGGATCTCGGCGCGCTCGACGCAGACCTCGTGAGCGTCAGCGCGCACAAGCTCGGCGGCGCGCCCGGGGCCGGGCGCGCTCGTCGTGCGGCGGGGCAGCCGATTCGAACCGATGCTGGTCGGGGGTGCGCAGGAGCGCGGCCGCCGGGGCGGCCTCGAGCCCATCCCCGCGCTCCTGGCCTTCGGTGCGGCGGCGGCGGCGCTGGCGGACGACGGCGGCCGCGCCATGGACGACGGAGGCGGCCGTGGCGCGCCGGCAGATCGCGGCGATGGTGCGCGGCGCGCTGGCCGTGGACGGCGTCGAGGTCGTCGGGCGCGGCCGATCCGGAGGACCGGCTTCCCTACCTGATCTGCCTCGGCGTGCACGGCGTCGAGGCCGAGCCCGTTCTGATCGGGCTCGACCGCGCCGGCGTCGCGGTGCACTCGGGCTCTGCGTGCTCGTCGGAGGCGATCGAGCCGTCCCCCGTCCTCGAGGCCATGGGGGCCGACCCCAGCCATTCGCTGCGCGTCAGCGTCGGCTGGACGACGACGGACGAGGATGCAACGGCCTTCGTCGACACGTTCGCCCGCGTCGTCGCCGACCTGCGCGCCCTACGGGGCTGACGGCTTGGTCGTCGTGGTCGTCGACGAGATCGCCAACGCCGCCGGCACGGGCTTGCCGACTGCGAGGTAGGACGGGTCGACGTCGGGCGCTACGACCGGGAGCTCGTCCGCCGGCGGGTCGTCGGCCAGGAACTCGTCGAACTGCACGACGGCGGCGGCGTTGTTGTGGTCCTCGATTGGCCAGGATCAAGCCCAGGTACAGATGGCCCTGGTAGTAGGTCGGCGACACGCGTGACCGCGCGGGTCACCTCGGACCGGCCGTCCTCGGTGTAGGCCGCCACGTGCGACGAGGTCCCGAGGTTCCACATCAACCACCCGGCGCCGGCCAACGCCGCCGGGTTGGACGGGTCGGTGGACAGCACGTCGTTGTAGAGGACCAGCGCCGCTTGGTCGTTCTTGGCGCCGCCGGCCGACGCGAGCGAGGCCGCCTGCGCGAGCTGCTGCTCGATCTGCTGGGCCTGGGACACGCGTGATGCCTCCCGAGGAGGCCTGGCCCGGTTGGCGGGCCTGCACGAAGTGCACGACGAGGATCACGACGCCGACCGCGATGAGCAGGCAGGAGGCGCCGATGCCCACCTTGCGCCACATCGCCATCGGGGGCCGGGCGGCGGCTTCGGCATCGGACGACTCGGCTGCCGGCTGACGCGTCATGCCGCGAATCGGGCTCGGACAGCCCGGCTGGCTCCGGGCCCCAGCGCGGCCAGCTCCGCCTCGACCTCGGCCAAGCGGGCCGTGTCACGCGTGACCAGCACGTCGTAGTCCTCGTCCGAGAGGTCGCCCGCCTCGTGTTCACGGCGGGCATCGTCGAGCGAGCGGCGCAGGAAGTCCTGTTCGTCGGTGAGATACCAGCGCTCGTCGCCCGTCGCCTCGCCACGGGGCCGGACCGAGGTCGAGGGGTCGGCCGTCACGACACCACCTCGTGCTCCCGCAGGGCGTCGAACTCGCGGCTCCGGCGCCAGAACAGGACACCGACGGCGACCACGGCCCCGACGCCGAGGACCAGCGGGATGACCCAGATCAGCGGGATGCCGCCCGAGTCGGGCGGCGTGAGCAGGATCGTCTGCCCGTACTCGGAGACCAAGCGTCTGGTCGATGTCGGCGGTGGAGCTCCCCGCCGCCACCATGCTCTCGATCTGATGCCGCACCGCGATGGCGGTCGTCGAGTTCGACTGCGGCCACCGACAGGTCGGTGCACGCCGGGCAGCGCACGTTCGCCTCGATGCACGGCGGCCCGCTGCGCCACCGTCTGGGGCGACGAGTCGAACACGCCGCTGCCGATCAGGAGCGCGACGCCGAGCACGACGCAGGGGAACGAGGACCCGGGCCCACAGCGGCACGCACCGGTCCTGCGCGGTCGCTCGCTCAGGCATGGGCCGACGCCGCCTGGTCGCGTGCGCCGCCTTCAGGAAGGTGTCGAGGTTCTTCTCGGTGGCCGGCCCCTCGAGCACCGCGGTGACGCGCCCGGCGGGGTTCACCACGAACGTCGTCGGCGGCGACGTGACGCCGTAGTTCTCGGCGATCGTCCCGCCCGGGTCGCTCACGGCCGGCCAGAGGTCGCCGTTCTGGCGCAGGAACGAGCGCGCCGTCGACGTCGTGTCGTTGAACACGACGCTCACCATGTCGGCGCCGTCGGACCGAATGCGTCTGCTGGTAGTGGAACCGCGACAGGTCGGGCGCCTCCTGCTGGCACGGGAGTGCACCAGCTGGCGAAGAAGTTGATCACGACGTAGTGCCCCCGCAGCGACGCCAGGGAGACAGGCGCGCCGGTCGTCAGGTCCGAACCGGTGAAGTCCGGGCGCGCGGTGGCCGAGCAGCGGGCTCTGCACCGCCGTCGCCTCCTGGGGCGTGCGTGTCGCCAGGACGATGCCGACGACCACCAGGACGACGAGCACCCCGCCCGCGACCCAGCGGGTCACATGACGGCGACGCGGCCCGGTCATGCGCGGCGAAGACCCCGGGCGACGAGGGCGCCCACCGGCTCCGGGGCCTCGTTCCGCTCGCTGTCCTCTTCGTGCATCGCCGCCGATCGCCGGGCGGTGCGTCGGTGACCATGGCCGACGGCGCCGACGCCGGGTCGGTGGCGCGTCGGCGCGACCCGGGCACGAGCGCGAGCAGGCCGCCGATCCCGATGAGCAGGCCGCCGGCCCAGAGCCACGCGACCAGCGGCTCGATGACCACGCCGATCGCCACCGAGCCCGCGGGCAGGTTGTTGATCGCCTGGTTCCCCGACGTCGAGCCCAGCCCGCCTACGGCGTCGAAGGTCAGATAGACGTCACCGGAGAAGCCCGAGTCGATGGCCGGCGTCCCCACCACCTGACAGCGCGCTCCCGAAGCTGGTGGTGGCGGGGCGGAACACTGCGTCGTCGACCTTGACCAGCGCCTCGCTGCGACGTCCTCGACGGCGAGGTCACGGTGCGCAGGCCCTCGAACTCGAAGCGGTGCCCGTCGTAGGTGACCACCGTGCCGCGGTGCAGCGAGAGCTCCGCTTGGTGCCGGTACGACGTGGCGGCGATCACGCCGACGGCGAGCACGACGACGCCGATGTGCACGATCATGCCGCCGTTGGCCCGCCCGACCAGGCCCCGCCACCACCCGACGTGGCGGGCCTGCGCGGCCCGCACGGACAGGTAGCAGGGCCCGGGCGGCGGTGGCGCCCGCCATGGCGCCGAGTCCGAAGCCGATCAGCGTGGCCGTGCCGCGCAGCCCGAACGCCACGCAGAGCACGACGGTGCCGACGCCGACCCAGACCGGGATGGCGAGGCGCTGCCAGAGCACCGACCCGCTGATCTTGCGCCAGCCCAGCACCGGCGCCACGGCCATGAGGAACAGGAGCGTCAGGCCGGCCGGGACGGCGACCGTGTTGAAGAAGGGCGCGCCGACGGTGACCTGCTGCTGCGTGACCGCCTCGTACAGGAGCGGGTACACGGTGCCGAGCAGCACCACGAACGCGAAGCCGACGAACAGCACGTTGTTGAGCAGGAACGCACCCTCGCGCCCGAGCGGCGCGTCGATCCCGCCGGGTGAGCGCAGGCGGTCGCCGCGCCACGCGATCAGGCCGAAACCGACGATGACCACGGCGAAGAAGAACCCGATGAGGATCGGGCCGAGCGACGACTCGGAGAACGCATGCACCGACGTGATGACGCCCGAGCGTGTGAGGAAGGTCCCGAGGATGGTCAGGGCGAAGGTGGCGATGGACAGCGAGAGGTTCCACACCCGCATGAGACCGCGCCGCTCCTGGACGAGGACCGAATGGAGGTACGCGGTGCCGCACAACCACGGCAGGAGGGCGGCGTTCTCGACCGGGTCCCAGCCCCAGAAGCCACCCCAGCCGAGCACCTGGTAGGACCACCAGGCGCCGAGCACGATGCCGACCGAGAGGAACGTGAACGCGACCAGCGTCCAGCGCCGGCACTCGATCTGCCAGCGGTCGCCGACGCGCCCCGTCGCCAGCATGCCGATGGCGAACGCGAACGGGACGGTGAAGAGGACGAACCCGATGTAGAGGAGCGGCGGGTGGATGGCCACCAGCGGATTGTCCTGGAGCAGCGAGTTGGGGCCGAGACCCTGGGTCACGCCTGACGCCGTGTTGAAGGGGTTGGCCGGCCCGACCATGAGCCCGAAGAAGAACGCCGAGACGACGTAGAGCACCAGGGTCGCCCAGCGGATCACCGGGTCGACGGCCTGGCGGCGGTACCGCCACACGAAGATCGAGGTGACCACCGAGAGGACGAAGCCCCACAGCAGGATGGAGCCGGCCAAGGCCGACCACAGGCCGGTGATGGAGTAGAGCAACGGCGTCACCGTGCTGTTGTTCTCGGCCACGAAGACGAGCGCGAAGTCGTGGGTCACGAGCGCGTGCTCCATCGCACCGACCGCGAGCAGGGCGCCGACGAGCATCACGGGAGCGAGCAGTCGCCCGTCCCCCGCGCCTGCCCTGACCGCGACGCTGCCGCCGGCCGAGGCAGGGCGCGGCGCGGCGTGGGCGGGCCAGCCCGACAGCCATGACGACCGCGCCGACGATGCTGGCGACGAAGGCGAGCCAGACCCCGATCGCCCCGAGATGGGCGTCGACCATCAGCAGGCGGATGCCGCGGTCGCCCGGACCCGGCCCGGGTGCTGCGCGGTGTAGGTGGCGGAGTGCTTCACCATGATGGTGTTCGACAGGAACGTGCGCGACGTGTCCGAGCTGAAGTGGCCGACCAGGACGACGGGAATGTTCGGCTGGAACAGCTGCGGCGGGCTGTTGGTGTTCACCACGTCCACGACGTTGGCGCCCTGGCAGAGCCGGAAGTCGGCGCCGGTGGCCGTCGAACGGATGGAACCGGGTACCACGTTGCCCTCGAGCCGGAATGTCGTCGTGCCCAGCTGCGCCCGGTGGGCGAACGCCTGGTTGACCGTGTCGAAGTAGTCGAGCGAGCTGCCCACGCCCTCGACGAGCAGGAAGACCAGCGCGGCCGCCAGAAGGGCGAACACCGCGCAGGAGCCGGCGCTTGGTCCGGCGCCGACGGGCCGACTGCGCCGAGGCGACGGCGCGCCCGCCGGCGGTCTCAGGCGTCGCGGTCGGGTTGGGCTGGTGGTGGTGCCGGTCACGGGTGCTCGGCGACGGCCGGCCGCTCGTCGGGGGTGGACTCCTTGACGCTCAACGCCCGCTCCCAGCGCCGGCGGCGCAGGAACAAGCTGAGTCCGTAGAGGAACGACCCCCCGATGGCCACGATGTAGCCGGCGTCGACGTAGCTCACGAGCCGTGCCCTTCGTCTCCGCCCGGCACGCCGGGCCCGCCACCCGACGCCGACGAGCTCGGCGTCCTCGTTCCAGCGCTCGCTGAGCGAGATCTCGAGCTCCTGGTCCCCCACCGCGTCCTGCAGCACCTCGATCCGGTAGCGCATCGCCAGGAGCCAGACGAAGATCAACGTGAAGGCGACGAAGCTGAGGAGCATGGTCCACGAGCATGGAGCCGATGCACGTGGAGGTTGAATCCGGGGTCGAGGATCGTCCCGCTCTGGTGCAGCGTGTTCCACCAGTCGACGGAGAAGTGGACGATCGGCACGTCGATGGCGATCAGGATGGCGGCGACAGCGCACCGCTTCGCCCGGATGTGCGCGTCGGCCGGGACCCGGCGCAAGGCGAGATAGCCGAGCTCGAGCAGCAGCAACAGCGCGGTCGAGGTCAGCCGTGCGTCCCAGGTCCACCACACGCCCCACACCGGGCGGCCCCACAACGATCCGGTCACGAGAGTCAGCGCCGAGAACACGGCGCCGACCTCGACGGCCGAGGCGGCCAGCCGGTCCCAGAAGAACGAGCGCGTCCGCGGCCACAGATAGAGGAGGCTGCCCAACAGCGCCACGCCTCCGGCCCAGTAGAGCGCGACCGTGGCGACGGCCGGATGGATGTAGAGCAGCCGCGCCAGATTGCCCTGCACCTCGTCCGGCGGGGTCACCCACAACCCCAACCAGACGGTGAGCGCGAGTGGTGACGACGGCCCCGATGCCGACGACAGCCAGCCAGCGGGGGCGCCAGGGCGGTCCGGACCGGTCGCCGTCGGTGCGTCACGGTTGCTCACGCCGCCTCCTGCAGCGGCCCGTACAGGACGATGCCCACGACGAGGTACACGACCGCGAAGGGAACGAGGATCTTCAGCCACTGGGTGCCCGACGAGACGTTGTTGTCGAGCGCGGCCTGCCACACCTTGGAGCCCGCGAGCAACACGGGCGCCAGCACCGGCAGCACGAGCAGCGGCAGCAGCGTGTCGCGGACGCGCAGCCCGGCCGACAGCGCGCCGTACAGCACGCCGGCGCACGCAAGGCCGACGGTGGCGAGAAGGCAGGCCACCACGGCGAGCCAGATCACGTGCACGCGCACGTCGAACAAGAACGTCACGCCGGCCCACAGGATGAGCTGCAACGCCAGCAGCTGCAGCCCGATCGCCGCCGCCTTGCCGAGAAAGATGCCGGCCGGGTCGATCCCCGAGAGCCGCAGGCCGTCGCGTGTGCCCTCGCCCGACTCCACGGCCACGCTGCGTTGGATGGCCAGCACGGTCGAGAAGAGCAGCGCCACCCAGAAGATCCCCGGTGCGGCGTGGCGCAGCGCCGCCTGGTCAGGGCCGATGGCGAACGCCAACAACACGAGCACGAGGATGGCGAAGGGCACCACCTGCCAGAGCGCGACGCGCGAGCGCGCCTCGATGCGCAGGTCCTTGCCGGCGACGAGCACGGCGTCATGCAACATGGAACGCCCCCATGTCCCCCGCTGCCGCTTCCGGTGCAGAGGCGGGAACCGCAGTGAGGGTGACGCGGCGCCCACCGGGCTCCTCGCCGGTGACGCGCCCGCCGCCCATCGACACGACGCGGTCGGCCAACGGGACCGAGAGCTGCGGTTCGTGCGAGGAGAGGAGCACGCTCGCACCTGACGACACGGCTTCGTCGATCAGGTCACCGAGCAGGGCGCGGGAGCCGGCATCGAGCCCGGCGTGCGGCTCGTCGAGCAGCCAGAAGGCGGGAGCGCGGGCGAGCAGCGCGGCAAGTGCGACGCGGCGGCGCTGGCCGGCCGACAGTCGCACGGCGGGCGTCGAACGCAGGCGGCCGGTCAGGCCGAGACGATCGAGTGCCTGGTCGGCGTTCTTCGCGGGCAGGCCGAGGGCACGGACGGCGAAGCGGACGTTCTCCGCCGCGGTGAGCTCGTCGTAGAGAGGGGCGGCATGGCCCAAGAGGCCGACGAAGCGCCGTACGGCGGTGTGGTCCGCGGTCAGATCGACGCCGAGGACGGACGCCTCCCCCGAGGTCACCGGGAGCAGGCCGGCGCAGGCCCGCAGCAGGCTGGTCTTGCCGGCGCCGTTCGGGCCCACGACGACGACGACTTCTCCCTGGTCAAGGGACAAGTCGACCCCGGCAAGGGCGGGGAAGCGGCCGGCAAGAGCGACAGCGGCACGGAAGAGAACAACAGGGGCCATGGCCTTCCCCACCATGGTAGGGGGGGTGGGTCCCAGGGTTCCAAGCGGGGCGGCGGCCCCGCACCGCCCGATCGGGGCTTTTTCGGGCGCTTCGAGGGGTCGAACGGCCCGGCCAGGCCCGGGATCCGGCTACTGCATGTGCGCCAGGGCGTTGATCTGGTCGAGGGACGTTCGCCGTGTCGCCTGCGATCTCGGCACGGGCGAAGTTGCGGAGCGCGAGCTCGTGCGCGACGAGCAGCTCGGACGTCTCGCTCTCGGACGGGTCGAGCTCGCCGATGCGCCGGTACATGGCGCAGAACTGCGACGTGATCGGCTCGAACGTCGCCGAGAAGGTCCTTCCACGGCGTCGTAGCCGCGCTCGACAGCGCCTCGGCCGTGCTCAACGACTCGGGATCGGGCTCGGTCGACAGCCCGGCGCGCTCGAGGGCGGGTGCAATGGACTCCTTGGTCCGGCGTTCGAGCGTGGCGAGGACACGCATCTTGGCTCTTGTGCTCCTCGTCGTCGATCTGATCGGCCATGCGGTCGAACAGCGCCTCGCCGAGGACCTCCCCCTGGTAGGCCTTGACCCAGAGCACATCGAGCGGGTCGTCCGGGGAGAAGATCTGCTGGAAGTCCTGCGTGCTCTGCTCCGAGCCCGCAGTATCGGTCGCGGCGTCGGTATCGGTCATGCGACCGAGCCTAAGCCTCCGTCGCGACCGATGCCCGGGGCGTCTTTTCGGAGCCTCGGTAGTGTGCTGCGGAGCCATGGCGACTGTGCTCATGCCGATCCCGGCCTGCGACTTCGACCCCACCGAGGTGGCGGTGAGCTGGCAGGTGCTCTCGGCGGCGGGGCACGACGTCCTCTTCGCCACACCTTCGGGCCAGATGGGCGAGGCCGACGACCTCATGGTGACGGGCCAGGGCCTCGATCCCTGGGGCTTCGTCCCCGGAGCTGCGACGGGTGACGGTCGTCGGGACGCTTCCTGCGCGCCGACGCGGCGGCCCGCGCCGCGTACCGCTCGCTGCGCGAGGACCCCTCGTTCCGATCGCCGCTGCACTGGGCGGCAGCACGCCGCAGCACCTACGACGCGTTGGTCCTGCCGGGCGGTCACCGGGCGCGCGGCATGCGGAGCTATCTCGAGAGCGGCGAGGTCCAGCAGATGGCGGTCGACTCGTTCCGATCGGGCAGGCCGGTCGGCGCCATCTGCCACGGCGTCTTGGTGGCGGCTCGGGCGATCGATCCGGCGACGGGACGGTCCGTGCTGCACGGCCGGCGCACGACGGCGCTCACCTGGGCGCTGGAGCGGAGGGCCTGGGGGCTCGCCATGTACACGCGCTTCTGGGACGCCAACTACTACCGGACCTACACCGAGGAGCCCGGCCAGCGCTTCGGCTACATGTCGGTGCAGCAGGAGGTGACGCGCGCGCTGGCGGCCGAGTCCGACTTCGAGGACGTGCCCCGCGGCGCGCCCAACTACCGGCGCAAGACGAGCGGCCGCGCCCGGGACTCGCTCACGGATGACCGAGCGGCCTGGGTGGTGCGCGACGGTTCCTATGTCTCGGCGCGCTGGCCGGGAGACGCCCACACGTTCGCCCGGACGTTTTGCGAGGTGCTCGAGGGCTTAGCTGGTCGTCAAGCGACCGAGCCCGATGTCGTTGAGCCAGCTCGACACGTGGTTGGACACCCAGCCGATGTTGTCGGTGAGGAGCAGGACACCGAACCCGACCAGGAGCACGCCCGCCACGAGCTCGACCGCCCAAAGCCAGTGGCGGGTGCGGGCAAAGAATGCGGTGAACCGCCCGAACGCGAGCCCGACGAGCACGAACGGCAGCGCAAGGCCGAGCGAATAGGCGAAGAGCAAGACCACACCGCCGGCCAACGTCCCGTTGTGGCTGGCGAGCCCGAGCACGACGCCGAGCACCGGGCCCGACGCACGGCGTCCACGCGAACGCGAACGCCATGCCCATCACCGGGGCCGCCCAGCTGCCGAGTTTCGACGGGCGCACGTCGAAGCGATGCTCCCCCGTCACCCGGGAGACGACGCCGAGCGTGCCCGATCCGGCATGTGCCCAGACCCGTCCGGGGAGCGCGGTGAGCACCATCACCACGCCGAGGAGCGATGATCACGATGCCGCTGATGTGCGCCAACTCGACCTTGTTGCTCTTCAGGACGTGCCCGATACCCGAGGCCGTCGCGCCGAGGGCCACGAAGACGAGGGTGAAGCCGGCGACGAACAGCCCGATGCCTCGGAGCACCGGTCGCAGTGCCACCGACGGGGTCGTGCCCTCCGCACCCGCCTCGAGCTCGGCGGCCGACAGACCGGAGACCATCGACACGTATCCCGGCACCAGCGGCAGGACGCAGGGCGAGATGAAGGAAAGGATCCCGGCCCCGAAGGCAACCAGGACCCCGGCGGGATTCGCCGAGATCGCGGCGGGTGCTGCAGGGAGAAGGAGCGCGGCTCGCCCCCGTTACGTCAGGGTCTTGCGGACCAGGTCCATGTCGGCCTTGACCATCATCTCGACGAGGTCCGCGAAGTCGACATCGGGCTTCCAGCCGAGGACCTCGTGCGCCTTCGCCGGGTCACCGACCAGGAGGTCCACCTCTGCCGGCCGGAGGAAGCGCTCGTCGATCACGACGTGCTCCTCCCAGTCGAGGCCGACGGCTCCGAAGGCCAGCCGACACAACTCGCGCACCTCGTGCGTCTCGCCGGTCGACACGACATAGTCGCCGGGCGCGTCCTGCTGCAGCATCAGCCACATGGCGCGGACGTAGTCGGCCGCGTAGCCCCAGTCACGCTGCGCGTCGAGGTTGCCGAGTGACAGCTTCTCGTCGAGCTTGTGTGCGATGCGCGCCACGCCGTGCGTCACCTTGCGCGTCACGAACTCAAGACCGCGGCGGGGCGACTCGTGGTTGAAGAGGATGCCAGACGAGGCGTGCAGGTCGTAGCTCTCGCGGTAGTTCACCGTGATCCAGTGGCCGTAGACCTTCGCCACCCCGTAGGGACTGCGGGGGTAGAACGGAGTCGACTCGCGCTGGGGAACTTCGACCACCTTGCCGAACATCTCCGACGAGCTGGCCTGGTAGAAGCGGATCTCGGGGTCGACGAGACGGATCGCGTCGAGCAGGCGGGTGACGCCCAAGGCCGTGGTCTCGCCGGTGAGCACGGGCTGGCCGAAACTGGTCTGTACGAAGGACTGGGCGGCCAGGTTGTAGACCTCGGTCGGCCGGTGGTCGCGCAGGATGTTGATGAGCGACACCTCGTCGAGCAGGTCGCCGGAGACGAGCTCGAGCTGGTCCTGGATGTGAGCGATGCGCTCGAAGTTGACCGTGCTCGAACGCCGGACCATGCCGATGACGGTGTACCCCTTGGAGAGGAGCAGTTCGGCCAAGTACGAGCCGTCTTGGCCGGTGATGCCCGTGATCAGTGCCCGGTTCGCCATCGGGGGAAGGTTACTCGACCGGCGCAAGTGGTCTTTTGCAGGGAGTTCCCGTCGGGCACCCCTACAGTGCGCACGGTGCCGACGGCCTGCATGATCTCGTTCCGGTTGGGCGGAGGCGACGGCGTCTCGGTCGAGGCGGCGAAATGGGCGGGGGCGCTCCGGGCGCTCGGTTGGGACGTGCGCACGGTTGCCGGATCCGGTCCGGTCGATCTCGTGCTCCCGGGATTGGCCATGGACGCAACCGAGCCGCCGACGCGAGGAGAAGTCGAAGATGCGTGCGCGTCCGGCCGACCTCGTCGTCGTCGAGAACCTCTGCTCATTGCCGCTCAACCCGCCGGCGGCCGCTGTCGTCGCGCAGGTCTGCGCGGGTCGTCCCGCGTTGTTCCATCACCACGACCTTCCGTGGCAACGACCGCATCTGGCCCACCTCGCACCGCCACCCGACGATCCGGCGTGGGCTCACGTCACCATCAACGAGCTGAGCCGGACCGAGTTGGCGGAACATGGCATTGCGGCGACGACGATCTACAACACATTCGATCCCGACCCGGCACCGGGCAACCGGGCCCGCACCCGTGCCGCGCTCGGCGTCGCCGACAGTGATGCGCTGCTGCTGCAACCGACCCGGGCACTGGAGCGCAAGAACATCGCCGGCGCGCTCGAGCTGGCGGCTTCCGTCGGCGGCACCTACTGGCTCCTGGGACCGGCCGAAGACGGCTACGGGCCCACGCTCGAACGGTTGGTGGCCCAGGCCCGGTGCCCAGTGCTTCTCGGCCCCCCGCCGGGCGGCTGCTCGATCGCGGACGCGTACGCCGCATGTGACGCCGTCCTCCTCCCATCGTTCTGGGAGGGGTTCGGCAATCCCTCGGTCGAGTCGGCCACATACCGGCGGGCGCTCGCCATCGGCTCGTACCCGGTGGCGGCCGAACTCGCCTCGTTCGGGTTCCGCTGGTTCGGCGTGGCGGATCCCGCCCCGCTCGCCGGATGGCTGCGCCGACGGGACGAAGAGCTTCTGGCTCACAATCACCGGGTAGCGGCCACCCACTTCAACCTGGCCGATCTGCCCGCGCGCCTCGGCCAGCGTGCTGCGGCGGACAGGAATCTCCTGGGAGGGTGTGACCAGTCAGTAACGTGAACGAGATGTCGGCGATCCAGGCGCCCTCTCGAAGGCTGACGGCAGAACAGCGGCGCCATCAGCTGTTTGCTGTGGCACTCGAGCTCTTCGCCCAGCGGGGCTATCGAGCGACGACGATGGACGACATCGCCGAGCGGGCCGGGGTCACGAAGCCCCTGCTCTACCAGCACTTCTCCTCGAAGAGGGCGCTGTACCTCGAGCTCGTCGACTCCATCGCCCAAGACCTGCTCACGGCCATCCGGCGGGCCGTCCTCCGAGCCGAAGGCCCGCGCCAGCAGGTCGAGCTCGGATTCGACGCCTACTTCCAGCTCGTCGTGAAGAAGGAGGCGGAGTTCCGCCTGCTCTACGGGCGGGACAACGCGGAAGATCACGAGCTGGGTCGTGCGTTGCGCACCGTCGAGGACGCCATCGCCGAGGCGATCGACCCGCTCATCGCCGCGGGGCTGGGCGACGACCACCGCCGGCTGCTGGCCTACGGAATCGTCGGGATGGCCGAGGGCGCGAGCCGGCATTTCATGGCCAACCGGCCGATCACCGACGCCGAAGCGGACGAAGAAGCACGGCGGCTGGCCGCGGCGCATGGCCGACCTGGCCTGGGCGGGCCTGCGCTCGGTCCACGCTGACTGACGGCTCGGACAACAACCGGGCGAGACCGACTAGCTCCACAGTCCTTGACGGTCCACGAATTCCATCGTGAGATCCTGAAGGGTTTGCAGGAGCCGGAGCTCGGAAAGGTCACGAGCTTCGTTTTCCAATACACCGGGGTCCGAGATGGAGAGTTGCGCCGCAGCCTGACGCTGCGCTTGACCTTGCACCATGTCTTCTAGCGGCTCGTTGGGGATGAAGACGTAGAAAAGTGGGCAATTAAGGCCGGCGGCAACTCGAGCCAGTGTGGACAACCGAATCGAGCCTTCGAGTTCGGCCGCTTCAAACTGCCTGACACGGGTTGGCGACAAGCCGACCCGCTTCGCCAGCTCGTATGTCGACATTCCAAGGGCCTCCCTGATCGCTCTAATCCAACCGGCGGGGGGTCGATCCTCGAGCTGTTCCTTGATGCCGGCCATTCGTCTGTCGAGGGTGCGACGCGTTGCCGTTCGAAGGTGCTTCATCCGTAGGGGAATGGTCGGGTCGCCTTGTATATGTGTCAGACCTGCTCAACCTTCTCCAATTCGAGCAGAGGGGGCCTGCGCATGAGCAGGAGACGGGCTGCTCGATCTTTCGACCGTTGAGCAGATGGCAGTCATATGCAACGAGAGGAGGGAAGCCGCGCCCTCCAAATCTCGGCCGTCGGTTTGCTAGATAAGTTCGACGAGCTGGCCGACACAGCGCCCAGAGCTCGTCGGCGCAGGCGGCGTAGAAGTCCCCTTCGTGCCCGGCGGGGTCGAGGACGTCCTCGGAGTCGTCCACCTCCACGTCGGCGAGGCCCAACGCGGCCACGCGTTCGCCGAGCGCAGGCGGGGACGGGCGGCAGGTCGCGGCAGAGGCGACGGATCGTGGCGGTCTTGGCGGCGGCGTCAGGAAAGCGCCGTCGTACGAAGCGGACGTGGTCCGCCTCCATCACGACGACCAAGCTCGGCCCGGACCAGATCCACGCCGTGGACCTGGCGGCTGCGGTGCCGGCGGAAGTCGGCCGCCGCCAGCTCGGGGATCCGCGTCAGGGCGGTCCGGGTGCGCATCCCCATCGGCTGCCCGTCAATGACGTGTGTGCCCGCCGTGACGACGTGCAGCGGATCAGGGCGGCCGTTCCACAAGGCATCGAGCATGAACCCCGCCATCACCGAGCGCGCCGCGTTGCCCGTGCACAGGACGAGGAGGTCGGTCATCCTGCGGCAAGCAGGAGGGCGGGCGCGTCCTCGTCGATGGCGTGTTGGGCGTGGCGCATGGTGCTGGTGAGGAACATCAGGTCGCCGCGGTCGGTGCGCTCCACGACCATGGAGGCGACGATGGCCATGAGGATGCCGGCGAAGCTCTCGACCCGGACGTCGGCCGCGGAACTGGTCGAGCGAGTAGTCGCGGACGCCGAGGCGGCACAAGCTGTCGTGATAGTGGGCCAACAGGTCGTCCTGGTGGGCGCGGCGGTCCTCGGTGGTGAGGCAGCCCCCGATGAAGTAGGCGACGTCGTAGGCGGCGCCGGTCCATACCGCGGTTTGCCAGTCGACGACGACCGGCTCCGGGTCGTTCGGCTCGAACAAGAAGTTGTCGAGGCGGAAGTCCCCGTGCGTGGCCGTACGGGGGCCGTTGCGCAGGCTCACGTACGCCGGCACGTTCTCGGCGAAGACGCGACACACCTCCTGGTGCTCGGGGGTGAGCTGGTCGGCGTAACGCTCGAGGAAGCCGGGCAACAGCGACGAGACCATCGCCGCGAGGAACTCGGCGGACTCGGGCGTGTTGCGATTGAGCCACTCCAGGCCGGCGAGCTCGGGCGACTCCCAGCACGGCGCGTGCAGCCCGGCCATCCCTTCGAGCACGGCCGCCGCGACGTCGGGCGCGCAGGCGGCGATCTGGTCACCTTGTTGCGCGCCGGCGATGTCCTCCATGAGAAGGGTGAACCATCCGGTCTCGGGCTCGACCTCGGCGGCGTACACGGCGGGCAGCCGGGTGCCGACGCGGGCGGCGACCTCGCGGTAGAAGCGCACCTCTATCTCGTAGGCGCGCAGGGCGAGCCCGGTGCCGCGGCTCTGCTCGTTGGCCGAGGCGAACTTCCCCACCACGCTGGTGGGCCCGCCGCCGGGCTGGTCGTACGCCAGGGTGAAGCGCGTCGTGTCCGCCATCTGGCCGGTGCCGATCGGCGCGGTCTCGAACGACGTGACCTGCACGCCCTCGCCGAGCAGGCCGTTCGCCGCCAGGACGCCGCTCAACCACTCGGGGGTGGCGTCGGCGGCGTGGCGGAGCAGCGGGTTGCGGTTGCACGGCGGCCGACACTATTGGACCTGGCCCGAGAGGTCGGTCTCGCTCGATGGAGGTCAGTTCAGCTGAACCGAGGGGATGGTGTCGTAGCCGCACACCGACCAGACCCGGCGGAACCTCGCCGAGGTTCCCGTGAGACGCAGGCCTTCGGGGTGGGCGTGGGCGCTATCGAGCAACGCCCACATGCCCGCGGCGTCGATGAACTCGAGGCCCTCCACGTCGACGACCGGCTCGGGCATGTCGGGCAGTGCCTCGGCGAGCCAGCGTCCGACCCTGTCCGCGCTCGAGGCGTCCACTTCGCCCGAGAGGAAGAGACCACCCGATCCGGCGTGCAGGCGGAACGGCGACTGACAGGTCGGCGACCCGGTGTGGAGCGAGTGCACCGCGTGCAGGTCGCTCATCATCTTGGGGTGGGCCCGGCGCAGGTCGCACGCGCAGACCACGATGCTCGGCAGCCTCGAGATCAGAAGGTCGGCCCGGACCTCGTAGCCGCACCATTCGTCGCACACGCCTTCGGACCCCAGCAAGGGCACGATCTCCGAGCACACGCGCAGACCGGCGTAGCCGTCACGGAGCGCCTGCCCCACCAAGAGCGCGTGACCGGCGAGGCGGACGTCGGGTCGCAAGGCGCCGTCGATCAGGTACGCCCCGTCCAGGTCATTGGTGCGCAAGGCCCCACTATCCAGCAGCGTGCCGAGTTCGATTCCGGCATCCATGAGCTCGGCGAGCGTCGCGTGCCGCTGATCGGGCGGCGCGATGTACATCAGGCGCTCGTTGGCGGCGAGTCCCGGCCTCGAAGAACTCGACGAGGAAGTCGCGATGCTCGGCCTCCGAGGCGTACGACCAGCAGACGTGGCTGCTCCGACCCATGTCGCCCGGCCGGAGGGAAGATCGCTCCCCCACGAGATGTGGACACTAGCGAGAGGCACGGCTATTTCCGGACAACTTTGTGACAAGTCCGCGTCAATCTCCCCGGTCGCGGCCGCCGCACTCCCGGCGCCCTCGCCCGACTCAGCCGGCGGAGGCGGCGACGGTCCGCAGGACCTCCTCGATGTGGTTGACGTAAAGGAGGTGCCCCTCACCGGGACACTCGTGCAGTACGGCGCCGGGTATGCGCCCGGCCATGAAGCGTCCGTGCCCGATCGGGACGTTGCGGTCCGCGTCGCCGTGCCAGAAATGGCAGGGCACGGTGACATCTTGTAACCGGAACCCCCAGTCGCGGGCGAACAGCACGAAGTCCTGGGTCGCGGCCTGCGCCGCGGTCGCCGAGGAGCGGTGCGCGTCGTCGAAGAACGCGGCCCGGACGTCGGCACGTTCGAGCATCTCGACGTCCGGCTGCCGGGAACCGCTTGGTGGCCGCCCGCATCGCGGCCTCCGGCCAGCGGCGCACGGAGAACTCCTGGAACCAGAAGACGGGCAGCAGGACGAGGGGCGCCTGCCGGGCCAGGAAGCTGAGGCCCCGGTTGAACCCGACCATGCCGACGTCGAACTCGGGGTCGCCCATGGGGCCGACGCCGCTCACGATCCCCGCGGCAGCCGACCCGGTCCCCCAGCATCCGTGCGCAGGCCAGGGCGTGCGGGCCCCCGCCCGAGACGCCCGACCACGGTGAAGGAGTCGAGCTTGAGGTGGTCGGCCAGCGCCGACACGTCGGCCGCCCAGTCGACGAGGGAACGTCGGGGGTGGAACGAGCTGAGGCCGTAGCCGGGCCGATCCGGGGCGATCATCCTGACTCCGGCCGCCGCGATCGACTTCTCGTCGAAGGAGACCTGGCGGCGCGAGCCGGGGGTCCCGTGGAACGCGAAGACCGGACGGCCGCGCGGCCTGCCCGCTTCGAGCCAGGCCAGCTCGCGGCCGTCCGGTAACTCCATGACCCGGGTGTCGGGCATGCGCCCGACGGTACAACCCGCGGGCGCGACCCAGCCGGGGGCGTCAGGCGCTCAGTGCTGCCTCGTCGAGAAGTCGCTCGCCCGCCGCGTCCTGTGCGGCCAGCGCCGAGAGGTCGACGGCGAACTCGTCGTCCTCGTCGGACGATCGCCGCCTCGTCCGGCGCTTCCGCCCGGGCAAACCGGTCGACACCGAAGACGACCGTCGCCAGCGCGCCCGAGGGCGAAGACGCCCGTGACGTAGAACACGTCGCGGAGCGCGTGGACAGATGCGGCCGTGGTGTGGCCGGGAACGAGTTGGGCATGACCGGCCACGGAGTTGAACACCGTCACCAGCACGGCGAGACCGACTGCGGCACCCAGCTGCTGGGAGACGTTGACCAGGCCTGACGCCGCGCCGGCGATCTCGGGCTCGACGTCCGCCAGCGAGGCGGAGGTCAATGCGACCAGGGTCGAACCGAATCCGGCGCCGATGAGCACGAGGCTGACCACGATCTGCGAGTACGGCGTGTGGGCGCCGACCTGCGTGGCCAACGCGAGGCCGATGATCGCAACCGTCGATCCCATGACCATGACCGCCTTCTCGGGGAGCCGGCGAAGCAGGACCCGGCTGGTGAGCTGCGAGGCCACGAACACCGCAGCCGGCATCGGCACGAACGCGACCCCGGCCCGCAGTGGGCTGTACCCCTGCACGTCCTGGAGGAACTGGGCCATGAAGTAGAAGAGGCCGAAGAACCCCGCGTACAGCAGCGCGCGTGCGGCATTGGCCGAGTTGCGCGTGGCGTGCGAGAGCAGACCGCAGGGGCATGATCGGCTCGCTCGCCCGGGTCTCGTGATGCAGGAAGAAGGCGAACACGATGATGCCGCCGACGAGAGGCACCAGCGTCAGGGCGCTCGTCCACCCCTTCGCTCCGGCCTCGACGAGGCCGAGCACCACGCCGCTGACGCCGACGGTGCAGGCGATCGCGCCGAGCAGGTCGAAGTGACCGTTCCGGCGCTCGGTCTCGACGAGCACGGCTCGGCCGACGAGCCACACCGCGATCCCGATGGGGACGTTCACGAACATGACCCAACGCCACGAGACCAGCTGGGTGAGGAGGCCGCCCAGGACGAGGCCGGTCGCGCCGCCGGCGGCGGAGACCGTCGTGTAGAGGGCGATGGCCCTCACCCGCTGCGCGCCCTCGGGGAACGCGGTGGTCAGGAGCGACAGCGCACAGGGTGCGGCGAGCGCGGCACCGACGCCCTGGACACCCCGGGCGGCCAGCAGGGCCCACCCGCTGACGGCCAAGCCACCGAGCAGCGAGCTCACGGTAAAGATGGCGATGCCGAGCAGGAACACCCGCCGGCGGCCGAACAGGTCACCCGCCCGTGCGCCGAGCAGCATGAAGCCGCCGAACGTCAGGATGTAGGCGTTCAGCACCCACGAGAGGGCGCTCGTGGAGAAGCCCAGGTCCTCCTGGATGTGGGGCAGCGCGACGTTCACGATGGTTGCGTCCAGCACCACCATCATCTGGGCGGTGAGGATCACCGCCAGGAGGACCGATGGGTGCCGGAGCCAGCTGGCAACGCCAGGGCCTGGGGAAACAGGTCCGGTGGCCGCGCTGCTCCCGGCTGCAGGGCGCGTGAGGCTAAGGGCTGATTGGGGCATTGACTCCGACCTTTCCGCTGGTATTGTGGAAGCGGAAGCTTCTTCCGTTTAGTATACGGAGGGTGCCTCCGTTTAGCAACCCCTTCGTCGGAGAAATGTGATGGCGACGCAGAAAGTCAGCACAGAGGCCATGGCCGGGTCCCGCCAAACCGAAGTGGCGGACGCGGCCGAGACCATCGAGGGCCGGCCCATGCGGGCCGATGCCCGGCGCAACCGGGAGCTGCTCGTCGCCGCGGCGAAGGACGTCTTCTCCACGCAGGGCGCCGGGGCGTCCATGGAGGCGATCGCCAAGCGGGCGGGCGTCGGGGTCGGGACGCTGTACCGCCACTTCCCCAATCGGCTCGACCTCGTGGAGGCGGTGTACCAGACGGACGTCGAGGAGCTGTGGGAGTCGGCCCAGCGCGTGGTGGCAGAGCTCGAGCCGTGGCCCGCCGTCGAGGCGTTCTTCGAGGCCTTCCGGCGCTACGCGCAGACGAAGCAGGCCCTGATGGCCGAGCTCCACCAGGCCTTCGAGAAGAACCCGGACATGCGGTCACGGGCGCGCGCGCTCATCGAGTCGTCGTTCGACCTCGTCATCGACCGGGCCAAGGCGGCCGGTGCCGTGCGCGGCGACGTCACCGGATCGGACCTCATGCAGCTGGTGAGCCCTGTTTGCACCAATACGAGCATCGAGCCGGATCAGGCCGCCCGCCTCCTGGGCATGGTGCTCGACGGCTTGCGCGCCGACGCCGCGCGGACAGCTCTCGCCTGACCGAGGCAACGGGTTCGATCAGCAATCGGCATTGCTGCCTCGCGTCCCGGCCCCGGTGGTCTTAACGTTGCCGGCATGGATGGGGGCAAGAGCGGCGAACGGAAGGGTCCCGCCCACGCCCGCGGCCGCACGCTGCCGAAGGGCAACGAAGAGCGCCTCGCCGAGCTCGGAAAACTGCTGCCGCCCCCGAGCTCCGACGAACTCGAGATCATCCGCGGGCTCCGTCATGAGCGATTCCGCCGACGTCTCCTCGACGTGGCTCGTCGCCATCGTCTTGATCGCGCTGCTGGCGGGGGCCGTCGCACAATGGGTACGGCCGCTCCCCGCCTCCACCCTGGAGATCCAAGGTGTCCGGCTGCCCGGAACAGCTCCTACGTTCGCCTGGCCGAGCACGGGCGAGGCGGCCGCCGCCGTCGAGGGCAGCGGCACGCTGGGTCAGGTGCGAGGGTCCCAGCCGGTCCCGGTCGCCGGCCTGATCGACGTGTTGACGGCGTACGTCGTTCTTTCCGACCATCCCCTCAGACAAGGGGCGGACGGACCGTCGATCCCCGTCACGAACGACACGCTGACCGCGTACCAAAATGGGCAAGCGAGCCAGCAGTCCGAGGTTCCTGTCGCCGCCGGTGAGTCACTCACCGAGGTCCAGGCGCTCGAGGGCCTGTTGATCGACAACGGAACCGACATGGCCACGCTGCTCGCGGTTTGGGATGCCGGCAGCAGCAACGCCTTCGTCGCCAAGATGAACGCAACGGCCCAGAAGCTCGGCATGTCCGATACGCACGTCACCGACCCGAGCGGGGCCGACACCGCGACCACAAGCACGGCGGAAGACCTCGTTCGCCTCGGCGAGAAAGCACTGTCGATCTCGATCCTGCAGCAGATGGTCTCCCTCGGTCAGCCGAGCGTGCTGATCCCGATGACGAACGTCGTCTACAACCTCAACTTCGATCTCGGCCGGGACGGGATCATCGGCATCAAGACCGCGTCCGATTCGAGCGCCCAGGGCTGTTACCTCGTAGCGGCGCAGCAGAACATCGGCGGCAAAGTGGTCACCGTGGTGGGCGCGGTGCTGGGCCAGCCGGCCGGATCGCTCGGTCCGAACACGGCCGCCGTCGACGCCGGAGATGCCCTTGTCAAGAGCATCTTCGCCGCGTTGCACAGCTACCCCGTCTTCACCCCCGGGCAAAAGGTGGGCGAGGTCGCGGCCCCGTGGGGGGCGACGGCACCGATCACCGTGGCACAGCCGGTCAACGTCGTCGGGTGGCCGGGGTTGTCGGTCACGCTCGTCGCCCGACGCGACATCCCGAAGGGGGCGCTGCCGACCGGCGCCAGCGTCGGCACATTGGACGCGATCGTCGGGACGACGTCGACCCATGTCCAGTTGCACACCGCAGCGCCGTTGTCGACGCCAGGATGGTGGTGGCGGCTCACCCGCTGAGGCGTCAGCCCCCGGTCGGAAGAGGGAACCCGGTCGCCGCCGCCCACTGCGGATCGATCACGTAGTTACCCGCACTGTTCACGTCGAGGATCACCACCGTGCTCTGCACCCGGTTGCCCGTGGACGGCGCGATGGTGATCGGTCCGGTGATGCCCTGATAGTTGCGGATGCGACCCAGGGCGGTGCTCACGCCCTTCTGGTGCCAGCCGGCTTGCTGGACAGCGGCGGCCAGGATCTCGACCGAGTCGTAGGTGAAGGTTCCCCAGGTCCCCGGGCCCGCGTGGAACATCGACTGGTAGTTGGTCACGTACTGGCTCGCGCCGGTGAACTGCTGCGCACTGGGCACTCCGCTCGACAGGCATGCCGACGCGACGGGCTGCGTCGCGGCCGTCACGAAGTCCGGGCCCTGGGCGGCGAGGTCGACGAAGCACTTCCCCGTGTCGGCGGTCGCAGCGGCCTTGGCGATCCCACCGGCTTCGGCGCCGTAGGCGGCGATGTAGAGCAGGCCCGGGTGCGACGCGGCCACCTTGCGTCACCGCTGAGGCGTAGTTCGGTCTGCGTGCTCGTGCACCGGCACCATGGCCACCGCGGGGTCGCCGGCCTTGGCGAGACCTGCCTTGACCTGCTTGGCGATGCCTGCCGTGTACGTCGATGTGTCGTAGACGATGGCCGGCCGCGTCGCGTGCAGCACCTTCGTGATCTCGTTGATCTCGACCGGCGCCACTTGCGAGTCCATCGGCTGGGTCGTCGCGCCGAAGCCCTCGGTCTTCACGCTCGAGGTCAGGCGCACGATCGGCAGGCCGGCCTTCTCGTACAGCGGGAGGTTCGCCGACGCCGACGGACGAGTTGAAGGGTCCCACGACCGCGAACGCGTGCGAGGCGACCGCTTTGCGCTCGGCGGCGATGCCGCCGGCGGCGGTGGCCTTGTCGTCCAGCTTCAGCAGCGTCAGCTTCACGCCGTCGACGCCACCCGCCGCGTTGATCTGATCGACCGCCAGCTGCGCGCCGTCGGCCATGTCGATCCCCGTCGAGGCCTGCGCGCCGCTCATCGGTCCCTCGACCGCGATCAACCCCGAAACGGGTGGCTTCGTCTGCGCGCGCGCCGGCGGGCTGTGCCGCCAGCACACCGACGGCGGGGAGCATCGACACCGCCGAGCGCGATCGCGCCTGAACCGAACCGAACCGTGCGTCGTTCCATGTCATTCCCCCGTCCTTGCGCCCGCTCACGCCGCGCCGTCGCCAAGCGGCGCAATGGTATTCCCCGCGGGAGCGCGCCGGCGGTCGCCGTGGTGTTGGACCCCCAGGTTCACGACCAGCGGAGATCCAGCCACCGAGCGGCCGCGACCAGTCGTGGGGCTACAACGCCGAAAGGATGTCCAGGCCGAGAATGGTGAAGCTCACCGGGTCGGAAGAGGAGCCGGTGAAGCCTGCGCCGGCGGCGGTCTCGGCGTGCGCCGAGTACAGACCCAGCCCGAGCTGGCTGTTGGTGAGCGCGCAGGACCCGGTCCCGTTGGACGTGGTCACCGTCACCTGACACAGCTGCTGATCGCCGCTCACGATGCTGACCGTCGCGTTCTCCGCCGGAGTGACGCTCACGGTGAAGATCATCGAGGACTCGCTGCCTTGCATAGCCAGGAGTTCGCTCGTCTTCAGCAGCGTGACGGTCGTGCTCGGCACGGGCGCCGGCGAAGCCGCCGCGGTGGGCGCGGCGGTTGCCGTCGGCGTCGTGGTTCGGGGTGGGAGTCGTTGGCGACGGCGGTGCCCAAGGCGCGGCACCGAACCCGGCACCGTTGTGGTCGCCGGCGACGGCGTCGGTGGTCGGCGTCGGCGTCGGGTCCGTGGTCGATGTCGGCGCGGGCGTGGGAGCCGGCGGTGCAGTGGTCGTCGTCGTGGTGGTTGTCGAGGGCGCAGTGGAGCGAGGGCGTCGTCGCGCTCGGAGCAGTGCCGGCCGGCCCGCTCGCGACGCCACCCGGACCGAAGTCGGCGATCAACGCGTGATACGAGTTCGGGTTCGAGCTCGAACTGAGTGCCGACGACCCGAAGTCGAAATACGTGGCTTCATAGACGTTGTTGGCGGCTGATCCACTTCGCCATGTCGTCGATGAAAGTCGGGTCGTCGCCACCGGACACCTTCTGGTTGCTGGCGGCGTAGGCCTGCCCGGGTTTCCCTGGGACCGAGCCCAGCCCCCACTCCCCGAGAGCCACCGGCTTCCCTTGCCCAGCGGCGAAGGACGACAGCCAGTTGAGGCCGTAGGACTCGGTCTCGAGGTTGGAGAACTCCTGCGCCGCGCCGGGATAGCTGCCCCATGCCTCGTCGTAGACATCGGCCGCCACGTAGTCGACGTAGTTGTTGCCCGGGTAGTAGTTGGCCAGGTTCCCCGACCCCTTGGTCGCCAAGGGTCGGGCACCACTCGAACTTGAAGTTCGCGCCGGCGACCGACCGCATCGCGTCGACGATGTGCTGCCAGAAGACTCACGAACTCGGAGGAGTCCGACGAATTGGCTGCCCACGAGTACCAGCTGCCGTTGAACTCCCAGCCGATCCGCACGATCGAGCTGGCCTCGTTGTGCGCAACCAGGCCTTGGGCGATGCTCTGAAAGTCCGAGTCGTAGCGATCCGGCCGCGCCGGCGGCCAGCGTCGAACCCGAATTCGGAAGCATCGGAACGGAAAAGGTCATCGAATAGCCCGAGCCGCTCCAGGAAGCCGCTTCGTTGGCGGCGCTGGACTCCATGGTCGACCAGGAGGTGCCGTCGAGATAGTCCATCGCGTAAGCGGGCTGCCGGCCGATGGCGTTTCCGAGCGAGTTCACCCCGCTCGCGTTGTCACCGCCCTCGTAGATACCGAGTGGCGGTGGGTTCGACGCGCCCGAGGACACCGCACTGAAGACGGCGAACCCGGCCCCCATGAGCCCGATCGCCACAGCGGGGAACAGGAGAGCCGACCCGCACACGGCCAGAGGAGCGCCTCACGCTCCTCTGCCCCCTCGGCCCGTCGAGCCCACGCGTCCAACGCGAAATCTGCCCTTGTTCCCCATCTGGCACCGTTCCCCCGGCTAGATCATTGACTATCTGTTGTGATGAACACGGCAGATGCGCAACCCTTGCGAAGATTGGGGAGACGGCCGTTTCTGGCCCGTGTTGAGGCAGAAATACCCAGGTCAGGGACTTACGCCGCCCTGTTCCGCTCCTCCGAGGATCCCCGCCTGGCAACACCGTCGGCGAGGCGACGAATGTCCCTCACCTCCTGCTCGCGGACCTCTTGGCAGCAGGATCAAGGGTTGCCTGCCGCGTCCGCCAGCGCCCGCGTCACGATTGTCAGGTCCTGGTCGCCCAAGCCGAGCCCTACGACCTCTTGCCACTCGTCAGCTAGGCACCGGAGGGCACGGAACCGCTCGTCGCCGGCTGCTTCGAGGGCGAGGTGGACGTCCTTGAGTGCAAGCGACAGCGCGAACTGCACCGAGTAGTCGCCCGTCGCGATTCGAGGGAGCTTGGCCGCCTGCCATGGGGACACCAGCGGGCTGCCATTCAACCCGTTGATCACACCTTCGACCTCTATGCCCAACTGAGCGGCGAGCGCCAACGAACTGTTGACGGCCTCGGCGGCCAACGCGAGCCAGGCATTGGCCACCAACTTCATCCGTGACCCGACGCCGGCTGGGCCGACCCAGATCGTTCGCTGACCCAGCGCATCGAAGAGAGGAGTGAGCCGCGCATGCGTGCTCATCGGGACCCGACGCGAAGATTGTGAGTTCGCCACTTTCTGCCGGGCCCTTGCTTCCCGAGACGGGCGCGTCGACCAGGGTCACGTCGGAGCGCTCGGTCTCCACGAGCGACTTCACACGTTCGATCCCATCGACGCCGATCGTGCTCATCTGTACCCAGACCGAACCGGGTGTGAGCGCAGCGAGCAGGCCCTGGTCCCTGGCGATCGCCAGGACGACGTCCGCGTCCGTGACCATGGTGACAACGATGTCCGCGGGTCGACGCAGCGTCAGCGGGTGTCGTGGCGACCGTGGCCCCGAGCTCGCCGAGGTCATCGGCTCTTCGGGGATCACGGTTCCAGACGACGGTCGGCACCCCCGCACGCAGGGCGCTGGCCGCCATTGCGTGCCCCATCGTGCCCATGCCCAAGAACGCCACCGGCTCTTTCACTGGGGCCATGGCTCTCCCCTTTCGACGTCTACGGCTGTAGGACGGAAGCGGGTACCAGCATCGCGCCCGGCAGGAACGGGACGCGTCTTGCGCGTGCCGCGCCTAGCGCACTGTCGATTTCACCGACAACCCACCCGTACCACGCGAGACGTGGACTCGAGGTGAGTCCACGACCGTCGCGCATCGACACGACTACCGTCACCTGAGGCTCGAAGCCACTACCCCACCCGGGCGTGTGGGACAGACGCGACTCGTGGCGCCCCGCTGTTAGCCGGTGACCGCCAAACCGAAGGTCGAGTCCTGATTGGAGACGATCATCTGCGGATTGCTTCCGTCCAGGCCGGCCTCATTGATGATCGCTGCTCCATTTGCATACACGTTGGTCCAATAGATGTGGCTGCCGTCCGCTGCCACTCCCTCTATCTCGAACTCACCGCTGACGAGGGTCCGCGGGTTGCTGCCATCGAGGTTCGACACGCCGACAGAGGAGTCGCCGAAACCAAAGGTGGTCCAGTAGATGAGGCCGTTGGCTACCGCCACTCCCAGCGGTTCTGACAGGCCGGTCACGAGTACCTCTCGGCCACTGCCGTCCAGGTTCGCCGCATCGATGGTGCCATCACCTTCGTCGGCCCAGTAGAGGTGGCCGTTGGCGATTGCCAACCCGCTCGGGTTGCTCAGACCCGTGATGATCGCTTGGGGATCGCTGCCGTCGAGTCCGGACTCCATGACGGTGCCGGGAGCCGACTCGGTCCAGTAGAGGTTGGTGCTGCTGACCGCGACCCCTATCGGCTGCTGCACCCCGGTGACGAGAGCCTGTGCGTTGCTGCCGTCGAGGTTGGCTTCCATGATCGTTCCGTCCGGGTTGCCGTCGCCCCAGTTGGCCCAGTAGAGGTTGGTGGCATTCACGGCCAACCCTGTCGGTTCTTCCTGGCCGGTGACGAGGGTTTGCAGGCTGCTGCCGTCGAGGTTCGCCACGTCGAGGTTCCCGTAGCCGGCGTTCGACCAATAGAGGTTCCCGGTGGAACCGGACAGGATGCTCGTCGCCGTCAGCCCTCGCTTGCTCACGGCAGTCAACGTGGCGGCGGCGGGGCCGCTGCCTGTCGGTGCGAACTGGACCGTGACCCTGCACGACTTGGCGGGACCCAGGCTGGTGCCTGTGCATCGGTCGACGGACACGCTGAAGGCGGGCGAGCCCGACACGGTGATGGTGAGGGCGCCGGTCCCAGACCTGCCGGTGTTGGACAGCGTCATGGTTTCCGAGTCGGTCTGGCCAATCATGGCCGAGCCATAGTCGAACGATGCGGGGCTGAAGGCGAGCGAAGGCCGGGACGGAGCGGCCAGGGACGGGCCTGCCCAAGCGACCAAGGCGGTTCCCACGAGCATGGTGCCCGCTCCGACCAGGGCAGCCCGACGAGAGATCGCCCGGACCTGCCGTCGTCGGGCGGATACACAGTGAGCGCTCACGTTCTTCCTCCCCTCGCTCGCTGGCGCTCCACGGAGCGGCCGGCGAACACCCCCTTGCACGATGTGAACACGGCCGGATTGGAGAGTCAACGGCGCGAGTTGGACACCGCATCTACAACTCGCAGAGCTTTCCCGCTACTCACACCTCGGGATCCGGCACGATCCACGCGAGGATCGCAACAAACGTCGCCACTCATTGCGGCCCGTGACCGAAATCCGCTCGACGTGCCAGTCAGAGAATTGGAAGGGCGTTGGAGAAGTTCCGCGCCCTGCACGTCTCACCACCGTTCGGACCCGATGATTCAGCCAGACAACGGAGAGACAAGCCGGGTGGAAGTTCAGCGCGACGGGTCTCTACCCAGCCGTGGTTTTTAGTTGGAGCACCTTCTTCGACGGGCTCCACTGGTAGACGAAGACCGGTCCATTCCCGTCACCGTGACCCGACTGGATACGCTCAACGCCCCACCACCGCCAGGGATGATCGACCTTGCTGATCGACACAGCCCCCTTGGCCAGCGTCTGGTTGGTGAGCGTCTTGCCGGCCGCCTTGACAAAGTCGGAGAACAAAGCCATCTGCTGGCACGCCAGTCCGGAGCCGTCCAGGTGACCGGTGTCTGCGACGTAGCCGTCACCGGGTTGTTGATCGGCCGCTCCCGGCTCAGCGGCGTGGATGGTGGCGATGCAACGCTTCATCGACGGGTCATTCCAGACGACGGCGACCGGGGCGTAGCCACCGGCCGTCAGCGCGTCCTTGATGATCGACTGCTGTGTAGCCCAGCTTGTTCGTGACGTACGCGTCCAGATCGATGTAGTCGGTGGCAACGATCCGCGGGTGATACGTGCTCTGGTTCATTGGAGCGCTTCCGGCCCAGCTGTTGCCCGCGTTGCCCACGGTCACGACGGTGTCCACCCCGGAGGACTGGAACTTCTCGGCGATCACGCCGTACTCCTGGTTGAACGCCGCCGTGTCCGTGTCAGGCACACCGTTGGTGGCGGTCTGAATGACGTTCACCTTCAGCTTGTGGAGAACCGGGATGACGAGATTCATCTCGCGCCTGGTCTGGCGACGTCCGACGACGCCGATCTTCTTCCCGGCGAAGGCGCCCTCCTGCTTGAAGATCGCCATCTCCTTGGGGATGAGATCGCTGTCAGAAATGATGTTGTTGAACCATGGCGCTTTCACCTGCGCCGACTGCGCGGCCGTCAAGGATGCGCCGATGATCGGCGTGTCGTGCGTGATCCAGGTAGCAGGCCACATCGGCCGCCTGGAAGAAACCCAGCACGGCGAACACGTTCTCGTCCTCGGTCAGGTGCGTACAGGCGGTGGCCGCCACCACTGGTCCCGAGCGGGTCGACAGGCGCAAACACTGGAACGATCTTTCGGCCATTGATCCCCCCTTGGCTGTTGATCTGATCGATGAGCGTCGTGTACGCGACCTTGGTAGTTGCCGGGGTTGACATTGATGATGCTTGCGATGGCAGCAACATCGGGATAGGTGATTCCGATCTTGATAGCTGGTGGGTGTGACACCGTTCCCGTTCTGGGCGGCGCCCTCGGCGGAGCCAACCGCGACGAGCTGAATCGATCGTGGTCACCGCCAAGAGAAGCACGGCTGTCGCCGCGATTGCCTTACGCATGGTGTCCTTTCTTCTGTTCATGTACAGGAAGTGCTCGAGTCGTCTGCGCTGATCCGGTCGCCCCGGCACCCAAGCCGTTATTCACTGACCACCACCCGGACCCGGCTGAGGTTCAACGATCGGGCGAACGGGGTGCTGGGATTGCCCTCGCGTTGGGAGGCGACGCGGAGCGCCGGGAAGTAGGTGCCCGGTTTGGTGAAGGCGTGTGTGGCGGTCACGTGGACGGTCTCCGAGGTCGGATCGCCGAGCTCGGCGGCGTCCGGATACGTGCCCAGCGCCCTCGAAGTCCCACTTCGCCGACACCACTCTGCCCGGGGCGGGCGGCACCTCGATCCTGTGCGGTGAAGGTGACGGCTTCGCCCACCGCGACCTCGGCGCGTTCGCCGCCGTTCACCTTGAGATGGACCACGGGTTGGATGCCCTTGCGTTCTGCGGCCGACGCCGGCACGTGCACTTGGCCGTCCTGCACCCGGTATTCGCTGGTGGGCGGCGGGACGATGCCTTGCTCGACCCATGCGCTCAGCTCGCGCAGCGCGTACTGCACCGTGCCCGAGTAGGCGACGGCGTGGGTCTTCTGCGTCTCGGTCGTCGGGTCGGTGTGGTTCGCGTTGTCGACGTACCAGAGCCGGTACTTCTCGTCGACGTGCGGTCCTTCGACGGCCTCGACCTTCTTTCGGTACCAGTCGGCCTGCCACGGCAGAGCGTCCCCATCGTGCAGGCACTCCACCACGATCATCTTCCCGTTGAAGCGACCGGTCGGGATCTGACCGGTGGCGCCGAGGGTGCCTGCCGCGCCGATGTCCACACCTCGCTGGGGGTACTTCGGCGTGCCGTCGGGGTTCCGGAAGTAGTCGTAGACGTCGGGGTAGTCGAAGTCGGGATTGGCCGGCGGGAATTGATGACGGTGGTAGGTCTGCAACGCGAGGAACCTCGAGTTGTCGATCCGGACCTCGTCGCCGGCCTGGATGCTGTCGACGACGGCGGGATCGGCCGTGATGTCGATCGTGTCGCCGACCGATTCGAACACGAGGCCGATTTGACCCTTGCCGTCCGAGGCCACGCGGCCGAGCGAGGCGGTCTTGCCCGCGGCCGCTCCGCTGGTGATGATCACATCAGCACCCGTGAGATCACCCGTGGGGACGCTCGACAGCTTGAGTTGCGTCCGGCGGCCGGGAATCACATCGACAACGGTCGCCTCGTGTTGGATGCGCGCGGCGCGGACCGACGACGTCGGGTCGGTGCCGAGGTAGCCCGGCTTGCTCCAGAAGTCGTCGAGATAGGTCGGGTCCAACACCGGCACATAGCTGGCGACCAGCACGAGCGGCCCTCCGCCCTGGGGGACGTAGTTGAACCACGCCCCGGGCGGGAACCCCGTCCGGGTGGCCTCTTCCAGCGCGGCGCGCTCCTCGTCGTTCAGCCCGGCGTAGGGGTCACCGCTTCCGCCCGGCTCGATCGCATCGATGATCGACGGCCACTTGTCCTTCAGCACTCGGAGGGCGTTGCACGCGCACCGTGAAGCAATTGGGGATGGATTGCGGCGAGCCCATGACGTAGGGAACGAACCCGTCCCACACGCCGGTCGTCATCTCCGCACTGGTGACCGTTTGGTAGGCGCCGCCGCTCCCGCCGTAGAGATAGCCGTAGGTGCGGTGCGGGCCGTAGATCTCGGCCGCCACCACGCGAGAGAACTTCGCGGCCTCAGCGTTGACCCGGTAGCCCCGAATCGTCGTGTCGGACCTGGCCACTGGCCGACTCCTTCCGCCGTACGAGGGTTGTCGCGGCCGCCCATGTTCGTCTGCACCGAGTAGCCGCCGCTCGCCAGGGCGAACGCGACGTTGCGCGGCGTGGCCTCCTCGCCGGCGAGCAACTGATGCGTCGCCTGGAAGAAGCGTCCTTGGTACTCGTCTGCCGGCGGGAAGCAGAACGAGAACTTGGCGTCGGTGCCCGTGAACCCTCCGTGGACGTAGAGATGGCGGGCCTTGACGGGCGCGGCGCCGCCGCTGCTGGGTCGTGATGCCGCCGGGGAACACCGGGGCGTCTGCCGGCTCATCGCGCCACTCCCGGACATCGATGTACGGCTGATTGAAGCGCGGGTCTTCAGAATCCGCGGTCACGAACAAGGTGCCACGTTCGTCGGTCTTCGAGTCGGTCATCTTCACCACCTTTCGATCCGATGCGCCCATGGGGCGATTATCCAATCGGCAAGCGTTCTCGAACAGCTTTGGGGAATCTGCTTCGGTCGAACCAGCGAGGGCCGGCGCATTCGGTCGGAGGGAATCAATTCGAGTGGCCGCCGGCGTCAAGGACGCTTCGGTCTCCTCCCCCGTAGGTCGTCTCCACCGCGCCTCAAGCCCTCCCCCATTCGGTGACAAAGTGTCACGAATTGTTGCGAAAGAGTGTCACCGAGAGGCCGCCCGCGCAATAGCGCCCCTTGTCGTCCAAACGATCAGCCGTCGCGGTGGGTCGCCTCCATTGCGCACGCCGTGATGCCCGGTTCGGTGCCGCCGGGGCGCTGGTCAGGACGAACGGTGTCCAGGGGGCGTCGACGAAGGCGGTGGCCGAGCATGCCGAGGTCAGCCGACCCGTCCCAGGCGATCAAAATCGCTGAGTTCGCCGATAGGTCAGTTGATGTGGATCCCCGAGATCGCCCGGCTGATCACGAGCCGCTGCACCTCGGAGGTCCCCTCGAAGATCGTGTAGATCTTCGAGTCGCGGTGCCACTGCTCGACCGGGTTCTCCCGGACGTAGCCGTAGCCGCCGAGGATCTGGATCGCCTGCTCGGTCACCCAGACCGCGTTCTCGCCGGCGTAGAGCTTCGACATGGAGCCCTCGCCGTTCTCGAACTTCTTGCCGGTCGACGCCATGTTCGCCGCACGATGCACCAGCAGCCGGGCCGCGTCGGTGTGCATCTTCATGTCGGCCAGCTTGAACGCGATGGCCTGGTTCTCGATGATGGCCCGGCCGAACTGCTTGCGCTCCTTGGCGTAGTCGAGCGCGAACTCGTAGGCCGCACGGGCGATGCCCGACCGCCTGCGCGCCCACGATCGGACGTGACGCCTCGAACGTCGCCATCGCCGCCTGCGTCGAGGTCCTCTTGCCCTCCTTGGCCCGGGCCAGGCGCTCGTCGAGCTTCTCCTTGCCGCCGAGCAGGCAGCGCCCCGGCACGCGGCAGTCGTCGAGGATGACCTCGGCGGTGTGCGAGGCGCGGATGCCCATCTTCTTGAACTTCTGGCCCTGCGCAGATCCCGGGCGTGCCCTCGGGCACCACGAAGCTGGCCTGGCCCCGGCTGACCCGAGCTCGGGGTCGACCGACAGCACCAACACGTGCGTGTTCGCGATGCCGCCGTTCGTGATCCAGGTCTTGGTGCCGTTGAGCACCCACTCGTCCTTGGCCTCGTCGTAGACGGCACGCGACTTCAGCGACGACACGTCGGAGCCGGCGTCGGGCTCGGACACGCCGAACGCCGCCAGCTTGATGTCCTCGGGCGTCCCGAAGCACTGCGGGATCCACTCGCCGATCTGCTCGGGCGTGCCGTTGGCGAAGATCCCGGCCACCGCCAGCGTCGAGCCGAAGATGGCCAGCGCGATGCCGGCGTCACCCCAGCTCATCTCCTCGTTCACGAGGCACATCAGGAGCCCGGTCGGGTCGGAGAAGGCCTGCGCGATGAAGTCGAAGGAGTACAGGCCGATCTTGGCCGCCTCCTCGATGATGGGCCAGGGCGTCTCCTCACGCTCGTCCCACTCGGGGCCGGCGGGGCGCACGACGTTCTCGGCGAACTCGTGCACCCACTTGGTGATCTGGATCTGGTCCTCGTTCAGGTCGAGCGAGTAGTCGGACATTCCTGCGCCCTCCTTGGCGGATCCGGCCTCGTGCCGGTCCCTGTCGGCGGTCGGAGGAACCTCGGCGCAACGACGTGCTCTGCGCCGTGCGCGCGTCGCCGTCACCCCGGCTCCTCGGTTACTACACAGTAACCTACCGGGCGGTCACGGTCCAGACACTCGCCGTTCTCACCGCCTGACCTGGGCATTCCTGCACCAGGGTCCCTCGGCTAGCGCCGGATGGCCGTCCCCGACGGCGTGTCCTCCACCGTCCAGCCCAGGGCCACCAGCTCGTCACGCAGCGCATCGGCGCGGGCGAAGTCCTTGGCCCGCCGCGCCTCGTCGCGTGCGGCCACCAATTGGGCGGCCGCCTCGTCGACCTCGCCGGACTCGTCCCGGAGGGACACGCCCAGCGCCGCCAACAACACGGCCGCGGTGTGCGCCAGCCCCGCCGCGCCCGCCTCGTCGTCGGCGTCCGCCGCCGAGTTGCGCGCGACTCACCAACTCGAAGATGCCGGCCAGGGCGCCCGGCGTGTCCATGTCGTCGTCCATGCGACTGCCCGGAACGACGCCAGCGCGCCCTCGTCGATGTCCGCCGCGTCGCCCTCTGCCGGCGACGACATAGCCACGGTCGCTGCGCTCGAGCAGGTCGGGAAGCCCGAAGCGCCGCGCCAAGGCGTCGAGCCGTTCGAGCGCCTTCTCGGCGTCGGCGACGGTCTCGGGCGTCACCTCGATCGGCGAGCGGTAGTGCGCCCGCAGGACCAGCACGCGGTAGGCGCGGCCGTCGACACGGCTCAGCAGGTCCGTCAGCGAGGTGAAGTTGCCGAGGGACTTGGACATCTTGGTCCCCTCGACCTCGACCCAGCCGTTGTGCACCCAGTGACGGGCGAACGGGCGCCCCTCCGCCACGGCCTGGGCCCTCTCGTTCTCGTGGTGGGGAAAGGCCAGGTCGCGGCCCGCCGCCGTGCAGGTCGAAGCCGTCGCCCAACAAGTCGAGCGACATGACGACACACTCGGTGTGCCAGCCCGGCCGCCCGGGCCCCCACGGCGCCTTCCACGACGGCTCGCCCTCCTTCGCCTTCTTCCACACGGCGAAGTCGAGCGGCGAGCGCTTCTCCTCGTTCTCCTCCACCCGGGCTCCGGCCCGCAGCGAGTCGAGGCTCTGCCGCGCCAGCAGCCCGTAGCCGTCGACCTGGCTCACGTCGAGGTAGACGCCGTCGGACGTCTCGTAGGCGACTCCCGCTCGCCAGGAGGTCGGCGACCAGCGCGACCATGTCGGAGATGTAGGCGGTGGCGTGCGGGGTGTCGTCGGGCCGCAGCACGTCCGAGCCCGTCCATGGCCTCCCACCACCGCTCCTCGAACTCGTGCGGCCACCTCGGGCTCGCTTCGCCCCTGCTCGTTGGCCCGCTTGATGATGTTGTCGTCGACGTCGGTGATGTTCGAGACGTATTGCACGGCCTGGCCGCCGAACAGCAGATAGCGGCGCAGGATGTCGAAGACGAGGTTGTAGCGGCCGTGCCCGATGTGCGGGAGGTCGTAGACGGTCGGGCCGCAGACGTACATCGACACATGCCCCTGCGGTGCGCTGCTCGAAGGGCCGGACCGTGCCCGTGGCGGTGTCGTGCAGGTGCAGCATCCAGGTACGGTAACCCGATCATGTCGAACCCTCCGACCGGCTCGCCCCGCGTCCCCGAGAAGCCGTCCCTCGACGGCCTCGAGGAGCGCTGGGCCGCCAGCCTGGGAGCACGGCGGGCGACCTACCGCTTCGACCCGGCCACCACGCGGTCGGACGTCTTCTCCATCGACACGCCGCCGCCGACGGTGTCCGGGCTCGCTCCACATGGGCTCGGTCTTCGGCTACGTCCAGACCGACGCCATCGCCCGCTACCGCCGCATGCGGGGATGGAACCTCTTCTACCCGATGGGCTGGGACGACAACGGCCTGCCCACGGAGCGCCGTGTCCAGACCTACTTCGGCGTGACCTGCGACCCGTCACTCCCCTACGACCCGGACTTCCGGCTCCCCGACGAGCCCGGCAAGGACGACATCCCGGTCAGCCGGCCCAACTTCATCGAGCTCTGCGAACGCCTCACCGCCGAGGACGAGCAGGCCTTCGAGGAGCTGTGGCGGCGCGTCGGGCTGTCGGTCGACTGGCAGACGGACCTACGCCACCATCGGCGGACCGTGCCCGGCGCACGAGCCAGCGGATGTTCCTCCACAACCTGGCCCGCGGCGAGGCGTACTCCTCCGAGGCGCCCACCATGTGGGACGTCGACTACCAGACCGCGGTCGCCCAGGCCGAGATGGAGGACAAGGAGCAGCAGGGCGCGTACCACCGCCTGCGCTTCGACGACATCGAGATCGAGACGACCCGGCCCGAGCTCGTGGCCGCCTGCGTCGCACTGGTCGCCCACCCCGACGACGAGCGCTACGAAGCGCGCTTCGGGACGACCGTGCACACGCCGCTCTTCGGCGTCGAGGTGCCCGTCCTCGCCCACCACCTGGCCGAGCCCGACAAGGGGTCGGGCATCGCGATGATCTGCACCTTCGGCGACGTCACCGACGTCACGTGGTGGCGCGAGCTGCAACCTGCCGACGCGCTCGATCATCCTGCGCAACGGCCGCATCGCCGAGACGCCGCCGCCCGGCGTCCCCGACGGCGAGGCCTGGCGCGCCATCGCCGGCGCGCACGGTGAAGCAGGCGCAGAGGGCCATGGTCGAGATGCTGGCCGCCTCGGGGGACATGATCGGCGATCCACGCCCCATCACCCATCCGGTGAAGTTCTACGAGAGGGGCGACCGCCCGCTCGAGATCGTGACGAGCCGGCAGTGGTTCATCCGCAACGGCGGACGGGACGACGGCGCTGCGGCGGCGGCTCCTCGAGCGGGCCAACGAGCTCGACTGGCACCCGCCCTACATGAAGGTCCGCTTCGACGACTGGGTGAACGGGCTCAACGGGGACTGGCTGGTCAGCCGCCAGCGCTTCTTCGGCGTGCCGATCCCGCTCTGGTACCCGCTCGGGCCCGACGGCGAGCCCGACCACGACGCCCCGCTCGTCCCCGACGAGGCGCGCCTGCCCGTCGACCCGACCACCGACGTGCCCGAGGGCTACACCGAGGACCAGCGGGGCAAGCCCGGCGGCTTCGTCGGCGACCCCGACATCATGGACACCTGGGCCACGTCGTCGGTCACTCCGCAGATCGTCTGCGGCTGGGAGGACGACCCGGACCTCTTCGCCGCCACCTTCCCCATGGACCTGCGGCCCCAGGGCCCCGAGATCATCCGCACCTGGCTCTTCGCCACCCTGCTGCGCTCGCACCTCGAGCACGACGAGGTGCCGTGGAAGCACACCACCATCAACGGGTGGATCCTCGACCCGGACCGCAAGAAGATGTCCAAGTCGAAGGGCAACGTCGTCACGCCGATGGCACTGCTCGAGCAGTACGGCTCCGACGCCGTGCGCTACTGGGCCTGCAACGGCCGGCCCGGGACCGACACCGCGCTCGACGAAGGGGTCATGAAGATCGGCCGGCGCCTGGCCATCAAGATCCTCAACGCGTCGAAGTTCGCGCTCGGACGGCTCGGTGACGGGCCGGTCCCGGGGCTCGACGCGGTCCACGACGCCCTCGACGTGGCGCTGCTCGCCGAGCTGGCGAGTCTGGTCGAGGGCGCCACGGCGGCGCACGAGGGCTTCGACTACGCCCGTGCGCTCGAGCTGACGGAAGGCTTCTTCTGGTCCTTCTGCGACGACTACGTGGAGCTGGTCAAGACCCGCGCCTACGGCGAGGGCTCGGCCGGCGGGGCCGACTCGGCGCGGGCCACCCTGGCCATCGCCCTGTCCGCCCTGCTCCGGCTCTTCGCGCCCTTCCTCCCGTTCGTCACCGAGGAGGTGTGGAGCTGGTGGCAGGAGGGCTCGGTGCACCGGGCGCCCTGGCCGACGGTGGCCGAGGTCGGGCCGCACGCCGGCGCCGAGCCCGGCGTGCTCGACGTGGCGGCCGAGGTGCTCGGCGCCATCCGGCGCGAGAAGACGTCGCACAAGCGCTCCATGCGGGCCCGCGTCGCGAGGCTCACCGTGACCGCGCCGCCGGCGGTCCTCCTCGACGTCGAGGCGGCGCGGGGCGACATCGTCGACGCCGGCGGGGTGGACGAGTTCGTGACGCGAGGAGGGCGAGGTCCTCCGGGTCGACGTGGTGCTGGCCGACGAGGCCTGAGCGACAGCTCTAGGCGAGCGTTCTCGGCGCCGAGGTAGGCGCTGACCACTTCGGATCGGATGTCGGCAGGCTTTCCCTGCTTGACCAACGATCCGTTGACCATGATCGCCGCTTCGTCCGCGATGGACAGCGCCGTCTGGACGAATTGCTCGACCATCACGATGGTCAGTCCCTCCGATGCGACCAGTTGGCCGACGATGTCGTAGAGCTGGTCGACGATGATCGGCGCCAAGCCCATCGAGAGCTCGTCGAGGAGAAGGATCTGCGGTTCGCGTCGTCAGGGCCCGGGCCATGGCGAGCATCCGCTGCTCGCCACCCGACAACGTGCCCGCAAGCTGCTTGCGCCGGTCCGCCAGAGCGGGGAATCGCTCGAAGGCCTGCTCTTCCACCTTGGCGCTCTTCATCCCGGCCTGGCGGAACGTGTACATGAGGAGGTTCTCCGACACCGTGAGATTGGGAAAGATGGATCGGCCCTCGGGGATCATGCACACGCCCGACACGCGCCAGATGCTCGGTCGCGTTCCTCTTGAGGGGACGGCCCGATACCTCGACCGTGCCGGCCGATCAAGGGGATCTGTCCCGATATCGCGTTGAGCAGCGTCGTCTTTCCGGCGCCGTTCGGGCCGAGCAGCGCCATCGAGGTTCCCGACCGCACCTCGAGCGAGATTCCGTGCAGCACCTCGATGCGGCCGTACCCGGCCCGCACGTCGACCGCGGAGAGGGCGAGCGGCGCCGAGTCGGTGGCGTCGCGGGCCGGCCGTCGGCCGGGCTGCGTCACGAAGACTCAGCCTCTGGCGCGCGGACCGCGATCGGCGCTGGCGTCTGCCGATTTCGTGTCGCCACCGAGATACGCCTCCTGCACGGCGCGGTCGGCCTGGACCGCGGCGGGATCGCCGTGCGCGATCACGGACCCGTTGTCGAGCACGTCGACCCGGGTGCAGATCGACATCACCAGCGTCATGTCGTGCTCGACCAGGAGGACACCCATGCCCTCGGACGCCAGCTGCTCGAGGACGTCGCCGACGCTCCGCGTCTCCTCCGCGTTGAGACCCGAGCTCGGCTCATCGAGGAGCAGGACCGACGGCGAGGTGGCCAGGGCGCGCGCCATCTCGACGAGCCGGGCGAGACCCGGTCGGCAGCGAGTCGCTCGGCTCGTCGGCCACGTGGAGGATCCCGACCCGCGCCAGCTGGTATTCCGCTTCCTCGGCCGGGGTCCTCCCACTGGTGAGCTTGTGCTGCTGCACCTCCGCCGCCATCTGCACGTTGTCGCGGGCGGACAGCGTGCCGAACAGCTCGAGGCGCTGGAACGTCCGTCCGAGGCCCAGGCGGGCCCGCGCGTGGGGCCGGTAGCCCGTCACGTCCTGCTCGCGCAGGAGCACCTGGCCGTTCGTCGGGCGCTGGAGGCCGGTGATGACGTTGAACAACGTCGTCTTCCCGGCGCCGTTCGGCCCGATCAGCCCATGGACCTCTCCCGGCGACGACGTCGAGCGTGACGGCATCGAGCGCCTGCAACCCTCCGAACCGCACCGAGACGTCCTTGACCGTCAGCACGGAGCCTTCTGCTTCAGCCAACCGAGCCCACCTCCGTCCGCACAGCCCGCCGGGAATCTCTGACGGAGGTTGTCCCGGCACCCCTCGTCCCGTCTGCGCCCGGGCGCGACGGGCGTCCCACCACTCGCCCAGCCGCGTGTAGACCAGGCCGAGCCCGTAGGGATTGCGGCCCACCGCGATGATGCCGACCCCGAAGCGAGTACGTCAACCCGTGAACCCGGACGAACGATGGGATGTGCAGGTGGCGATGAGCGGCAGGAGGGCCACCCCGAGGCCCGCCCGCACCGCACCGCTGAGGACGGTGATGCCGGCAAGGGCGACGGCGACGAACAACACGAGGCTGTTCACGAAACCGAACTGCGAGAAGGAGACGATTCGGGACATGCCGCCGTAGAGGGCGCCCGCGAGTCCGGCGATGCCGCCGGCGATCACGAAAGCGACGAGCTTGGTCCGGATGATGTTCATGCCCACCGTGGCGCAGGCCGCCTGGCTGTCGCTCATGGCCACGAGGCGGCGGCCGAACGGACCCCGGCGCAGTGCACCCACGCCGATGAGGCAGAGCGGCGAAGACGATGGCGACGAGCACCATGAAGGCCCGGTCGGTGGTGAAGTGCATCCCGAAGATGTCGGGGCGTCCCACGCTCATCGAGCCGCTGGGGAGGATCGGACGGGTTCGTGAAGAAGAGCTGGTCCATCAGGACGGCGAAGGCCAGCGTGGCCAGCGCCATGTAGAGCGCGCGGAGCCGGAGCGCCGGGAGGGCAAGGATGCCTCCGGCGGCGGCGCACAACCCGATGGCCGCGAGCACGCCGAGGACGGAATCGCCCCCGCCGACTTTGGTCATGGCCCAGGCGCCCAGCCCCATGAACGTGAACTGGCACAGCCAGACCTGTCCCCCGTAGCCCGACAACAGGACGAGCGACAGCGCACCGAGCCCGATGGTCAGGGCCAGCCCGAGGGTGAACAGGTTGTTCCCGGTGACGAAGGCACCGACCAGCACGGTGGCCGCGACGAGCAGCGCCGCCGCCGATGAGCGTGGAGCGCAGGCTCGCCGGCTTGGGGGGCCGCAGGCGGACGACGCGGCCGACGGTCAGCTTGGACTGGGGAAGCAGGAGCAGCGCGACGATCAGCAGTCCCATCGGCAGGATCGCGGTGACGTAGTTGAGGTAGCTGGCCGGGACGTACCCGATGGACAGCGACTCGCCGACCCCGAGGATCATCGCCCCCAGGAACGTGAGCGGCAGGCTGCTCAAGCGCCCGACGATGGCGGCGGCGTAGCCGAAGATCACCAACTCGGACAGGATGGCGATGCTCATGCCGGACCCGGGCGCGAGGAGGATCCCGGCCAGCCCGGCGAGCATGAAGCCGACGATCCAGGCGAAGCCGGCGATGCGGTTGGTGCGGGCACCGGTCAGTGAGGCCAGGCTGGGGTCGTCGACCACGGCCCGCATGGACACGCCGACACGCGTCAACTTGAAGAGCGCCCACAGGGCGAGCGCCACCGACGACCGCGCACCCGATGGTGATCAGGTCCTCGTAGGTGAGGGTGACCCCGAACACGGTGACCTGGTCGCCCAGGAACCACTGCGGCAGGTTCCGGGTGATCGTCTGGTCCCAGATGGTCGAGACCAGCCCGTAGAGCACCAGGAACAAGCCGAGCGTCACCACGATCATCGTGCTGAGCGCCGAGCCGTAGAGCGGCCGCATGAGGACACGCTCCACCACGAGCGCGAACACCGGCGCGACCACGAAGAGCACGAGCACGAGGGACAGCACCGGGATTCCAGCCCCAGCCCTGCCAGAGCTGCCAGTACAGGTAGGCCATCACCATGCCGACCGCGCCGTGGGCGAAGTTGAAGACCCCCGTGGACTTGTACGTGACCACGAGGCCACTCGCGGTCACCGCATAGATCGACCCGGTGACCAACCCGGCGACGACGAAGCTGACGAACTCGTTCACGACTGCTGCACGGCCCATCACTGCAGCACCACGGCGGGACGAGACGGGCGGGCTAGCGCGAGATGCCCTTGTAGCTGCTCGGGTAGAAGCCCCCGGGATTGCACACGAAGCCCGCCTTGGGGTCGGGCGCTATGCGATGCCAATTCCCGTTGTTGTACTCGGCCACGATCCAGCACTGCCCGGGGATCTTCTGCGCGGGGTTCTGGGTCGAGATCAGGCCGCCGGCGTTGAAGGACGTGATCTTGTTCAGCTGCGCGTCCAGGCTGGCCCTGGTCGGGTTGGCGCCCGCACCCTTGAGCGCCTGGACGAAGAGCTCGGCGCTGATCCACCCGTACAGCGTGTAGAGGTCGAGCTGGGTCTGCGGGTCGACCTTCTTGGCCCAGTGGTCGAAGGTGGCCACGGCCGGGATCACCTTGGCGTCCTGCCCCATGTACAGCGCGGTGACGGTAGCTCAAGAGCGCCCCGTTGCCGGCCGAGCCCGGGTTGAAGCCCGCCTCGTACGCGGAGGCCCCGGTGAAGAACACAGCGTTGAGGCCCTCCTGCTTGTTCTCCTGGGCCATGGTGGAGATGTACGCGCCTTGTTGGGTGAGCTCCATGATCAACTTCACGCCCGCGTTCTTCATCTTGATCATGTCGGGCAGGAACGAGGTCTCCGTGAAGCTGGCGTCACGGTCGTAGACCCAGTTGTAGCCAAGGCTGTTGGTCAGGTTGTGGAACGTGTGCTCCGCCGTCACGGCGGTGGCCGCGGAGTTCGAGCCGATGTACCCGACAGACTTGACGGCCTGGGGGTACTTGCTCTTGAGCCACTTGAACGGGCCCGCGGCCTCGCCGCCGTTGACCACTGGAATCGGCGCATAGACGTTGGGGTCCAAGTCGAGCTTCGGGTCCAGCGTCTGGGTGATCATCGGCACCTTGTCCGCGTCGATAGCCGACTGCTCGCCGCCGTCGAGCAGCGAGAAGCCGCCCACGATGGCGAAGTCGTTGGCGGCGATGTTCTGGGCCTCGTTGGCGACGGTGCCGGAGGAGAAGGCGCTGTCCATTCCGTTCAGCATCAGCTTGCGGCCGTTCACCCCGCCCTCGCTGTTGATCATCGCGAAGTAGGCCTGGGTGCCGACCTTGGCGCCCTCGAACAGGCCGGCGATCGGCGAGGAGATGTCGCTGATGGAGCCCACGGTGATGGAGTTCGCCGTCACGCCGGGCGATCGACGAGCCCGTCTGCGCGCCGGCCGGCGCCGGCGAGCGCACCGGCACCGACCACGAGCGATCCGGCAAGTACCGAGCCGCCTGCCAGCGCCCGGAGGGCCCGTCCCGCATGGCCCGGCGCTCCGCGCCGCGTCCCCACGTCCTTGGTGTTCCCCACTGCCACCCCTTCTCCCAATCGGTCTCCGTCGAGCCTGCCCCGGCCCGATCTGACGCGAAGTCAGATTCTCGGAGGCGACTCTATGTCAGAAACATTTCGGGTGGCGGTCACATCCATTGCGGCCGGATCGGGCCGCAGCGGGGACGGCGCGGGCGGCCTCGAGGAAGTCCCCCACGCGCCGAGGTCGTCGCCTGGCACCGGAGCGAGGCCACGACGTCGAAGGCGTGCTGGGCGAGGGGCAACTCGGCGTAGGCGACCGGCGACCCGGACACCGCCCGCAGGCGCTCGACGAACGTCCGTGCCATCTCGACCGGGACCAGGGTGTCGTTCGCACCCTGCAGCACGAAGAACGGGGGTGCGCCCGGGTGGACCCGGTAGGTCGGCGAAGCGGCCCGGAAGACCTCTGGGTGCTCCGCCTCCTTGACCTTCATGACGGTCTTCTCGAGCATCTCGACCATGCCCGGGACCGAAGATGGCCGAGCCCTCGGGCGACGACGTCAGGTCCATGACGCCGTAGAAGGGGACGCAGGCCTGCACCGAGGTGTCCGCCTCCTCGAAGCCGGGCTGGAACGCCGGGTCCCCGGCGGTGAGCGCCGCCAGCGCGCAGAGGTGGCCGCCGGCCGAGCCCCCGCTGATCGCGACGAAGCCGGGGTCGCCGCCGTATTCGGCGACGTGTTCCTTGACCCAGGCGAGGGCGCGCTTCACGTCGACGATGTGGTCGGGCCAGGTGGCCTTCGGGCTGAGCCGGTAGTTGATGGCGACGCAGACCCAGCCCCGGGCCACCAGCTCGAACATCATCGGCTTGCCCTGCTCGCGCTTGTCGCCGATGACCCATCCGCCGCCGTGGACGTACACCATCACCGGCGCCTTCTCGCGCGGGACGAGGCGGGAACGGTAGATGTCGAGGCGGTGCCGCGTGGCGCCCGTCCCCCCAGTAGTCGACGTTGCGGGTGACCTGGACGGCGCGGGACTTCATGGGGATGGCCCGGGTGACGCGCCACCACCGGCCCCACGTCGGTGCGGTCGGCTGGGTGGGGACCGGGAAGGCGTCGCTGCGCACCTCGGCCAGGGCGGCGGCGGTGACGTCGGCGGCCCGGAGGCCCGGCGACGCCGAGGCCGACGAGGCCGACCCAGCCGGCCACCGCGAAGGCCAGCCCGAGCCATCCGGCCCAGCCATCGAGGGCGCCGAACTCGATGAAGAGGGCCGTGGCGACCACCTGCCAGACGATGTTCTGGAGCGCCAGCTCGCTCGTCCAGCTGGCCAAGGCGAAGCTGACGATGGTCAGGGGTTCTCGCCGGATGGGCCGATAGGACGAGCGCGACGGCGACGGCCCCGACGACGGTGACGGCCAAATAGGCGTACGGCACCCCTCCATCATCGCCCGAACGGCCCCTGGCGCGCCGGTCCGCCCTGGTGGGAGGGCATTCCCAGTTGCCCGCCGCCCGACTTGGTGCGAGGTTATGGGCGAGGGGCAGGGACCAAGGAGCACCCATGACACCCGAACGGCTGAGCGGGCTCGACGCGAGCTTCCTCTACATGGAGACGCCCACGCTGCACATGCACGTGGCGATGGCGGCCGTCTTCGACCCCTCGACCGTGCCGGGCGGCTACTCGTTCCGGCGGGTGCGCCAGCTCATCAGCGACCGCATCCCGCTGGCCCCGGTGTTCCAGCGGCGCCTGGTGGAGGTGCCGCTGCGCCTCGGCTTCCCGGTCTGGGTGGACGACCCCGAGTTCGACATCGACAACCACCTGCGGCGGGCCGCCCTGCCCGCACCCGGTGGCATGCGCGAGCTCGGCGACTTCGCGGCCGACGTGATCAGCCGCCAGCTCCACCGCGACCGGCCGCTCTGGGAGATGTGGATCGTGGAGGGGGTCGAGGACGGGAAGATCGCGCTCGTCACGAAGATGCACCACAGCACCATCGACGGCGTCTCGGGGGCCGAGCTCCTCGGCGTGCTCTTCGACCTGGAGCCCGATCCGCCCGAACAGTCGCCGACGACGGCGCGCCAGCTCGACTCGCGCATCCCGTCGAGCTTCGAGCTGATGTCCCAGGCCATGGTGGCCAACCTGGTCGCCCCCTTCGACATGGGCCGCATGATGCTGCGCACGACGCGCAACATCTTCGGCGTCAGCCGCATCCGCCGCGGCCTTCCGGGAACGGCGAAGGGCGCCCTCCCGTTGACGGCGCCGCGTACCTCCATCAACGCCGCCGTGCACGCCCGGCGACGCGTGGCCTTCGCCGCCGCCAGCCTGGCGGACGCCAAGACGCTGAAGAACGAGATGGGGACGACGGTGAACGACGTCGTGCTGGCCATGGTGACCGGCGCGCTGCGCACGTACCTGCAGGCCGGCGACGAGCTGCCCGAGATCCCGTTGGTCTCCGTCGTGCCGGTCTCCGTCACGCCCGACGTCGCCGAGCTGAAGGGCTCCAACAAGGTGTCGTCCATGTTCGTCCAGCTGCCGACGCAGCTGGACGACCCGCTCGAGCGGTTGCACGTGATCCACGAGGGCACCAAGGGCGCCAAGGAGGAGCACAAGGCGCTGGGTGCCTCCACGCTGCAGAACTGGGCCGAGCACGCGACGCCCAACGTCTTCGCCGTGGCGGCGCGCCTCTACACCGGGATGCGGCTGGCCGACCGCCATCGGCCGGTGGCGAACATGGTCGTCTCCAACGTCCCGGGTCCCGACTTCCCGCTGTACCTGGGCGGCAGCCAGATGCTGGGCATGTTCCCGCTCGGCCCGGTGATGGACGGCATGGGCCTGAACATCACGATCATGAGCTACATGGGCGTCCTCTACTGGGGCCTGGCGGCGGATGCCCGCGCCGTGCCGCGCCTGTGGGACATCGCCGCCGCGATCCCCCACGCCCTGACCGAACTGATGGAGGCCGCGGGGCTGACGTCGGAGCCCTTCGACGTGCCGATCCACCTCGGTCCCGGGATGCCGCCGACGGCGAACTGGGTCCGCACGGCGGCGTCGGTGGAGAGCGAGGCGACCGGTAGCGTGAGCGCATGACCGTCCGCGAGCTCGGCCACATCGTCCTGTACGTACGCGACGTGCGGCGCTCCGCCGCCTTCTACCGCGACGTGCTGGGCTGGCGGCAGGTCCTGCCGGAGCCCGGCAGCGACCCGGTGGGCGCAGCGGCGTTCTCGTCGGGCCGTACCCACCACGAGCTCTTGCTCATCGAGGTCGGCGCGGACGCCACACCGATCCCGCCCGGCCGCCGCGTGGGCATGTACCACTTCGGCCTCAAGGTCGGCGACAGCGACGACGAGCTCCGGGCCGCGCTGAAGGCGGTGCAGGACGCCGGCGCCACGGTGGTGGGCACGTCGGACCACACGGTCACCCACAGCCTCTACATCCTCGACCCGGACGGCAACGAGATCGAGCTCTACGTCGACGTGCCCGGGGTCGACTGGCAGACCCACCCCGAGCTCGTCGGTGCCGCCATCCGCCCGCTGAAGCTCTGAGGCGTCCAGAGCCGATGGTGCCCGCCGCCCGACGCGGTGCCCGAGCCCCACTCGTCCACGCCGACGACGACGGCGCGCGTGGCCGCAGCCGAGACCTTGCGGCGCGGTGGCGTCGTCGTCGTGCCGACCGACACCGTCTACGGGCTCTGGCGGCACGCCCCGAAGACGGTGACGCGGTGCAGGCCGTCTACCGGGCCAAGGGACGACCCGAAGGGATGCACCTGCCCGTCCTGGCGGCGTCGTTGGATCAGGTGCGCGCGCTCGGCGTGGACGTGACGGACGCGGCCGGCGCACTCGGCGGCACGCTGGTGGCCGGGCCCGCTCACGCTGGCCTTCGGGTTCGCCGTCGGCTCGGACCGACCCGCCTGGCTCGCCGGGCGCGACGAGGTCGCGGTCAGGATTCCCGACCACGACTTCCTGCGCGGCCTGCTGCGCGCGACCGGGGTGCTGCTGGTGACGAGCGCCAACCCGCACGGCGCACCGACAGCCCGGGTGGCCGAGCGACGTGGCAGCCAGCCTCGGCGACTCGGTCGACCTGATCGTCGACGGCGGCGAGCTCACCGAGGTGCCCTCGACGCTGGTGAACGTGCGCGGCGAGCAGGCCGTCGTGGAGCGAGAGGGCGTGATCGCGCGTGGCGAGATCGACGCTGCACTGGCGGGGCTGTCGTGACCCGCGCCCTGCTGGCCATCGAGACGTCGTGCGACGAGACGGCCGCCGCCGTCGTCGACGAGGGGCTCGAGGTGCGCTCCTCGGTCGTGGCGAGCCAGGTGGAACTGCACGCAGGATTCGGCGGCGTGGTGCCCGAGCTGGCGAGCCGCGCCGCACACCGAGACCATCACGCCGATCGTGGCGCGCGCGCTCGAGGAGGCCGGCGTCGCGGGCCCGGATCTCGAAGCGGTGGCGGTCACGTCCGGGCCGGGCCTGGTCGGCGCGCTGCTGGTCGGCATCGCGACGGCCAAGGCGCTGGGGTTGGGCTGGGGCATCCCGGTCGTCGGCGTCAACCACCTGGAGGGGCACCTGGCCAGCGTGTACCTGGCCGACCGCGAGGTGCCGTTCCCGCAGACCGCGCTGCTTGGTCTCGGGCGGCCACTGCATGCTGACCCGGGCGACTGCGCCCGGGCACTACGAGCTCCTCGGCGAGACCGTGGACGACTCCATCGGCGAGGCCTACGACAAGGTGGCCCGCTTCCTCGGGCTGGGCTACCCGGGCGGCCCGGTGCTGGACCGGCTCGCCGCGAGCGGCGAGGACCGCCTCGGCTTCCCGCGCCCGATGCTCAGCGACGGGTACGCGTTCTCGTTCTCGGGACTCAAGACGGCAGTCGTCAACTACGTGCGAGTCGGACCCTGCGTTCGCGGTGGAAGAGGTGGCGGCGTCGTTCGTCGCCGCCTGCATGGACGTCCTCATCGCCAAGCTGCGGCGCGCACTCGAAGAGTTCGGCGACCCGGCCCTGGCCATCGTGGGTGGGGTCGCCGCAAGCCCGGTCCTGCGCGAACGGGCCCAGGTCGCTGGCCGACAGAGTTCGGCACCCGGCTGCTCATCCCTCCGCAGAAGATGGCCACGGACAACGCCGCCATGATCGGCGTGGCCGCATGGCACAAGCTCGCAGCCGTCGGACCGAGCGCGCCGTCGTTCGGGCCCGAGCCGGATCTGCGGCTGCAGTTCTCCTGAGGCCGTGGTTATCATGACCTTTCCCATCTCGCTGACGGAGCTCTTCGCACAAGCGCACAAATCGTGTCGACGGTTCGTCTGCGTTCGTGAATCTGCTCGCATTTTCAATCGCGTACTTCGATGACGACTGTGCCTGGGTTTCTGAGTTTGAACTGAGCACGGCCCAAGACCGTTTCGAGACGTCGTGCAACGGGTAAATATGTGTCGGACTCGCCCGGCAATCGCCAGGCCGGGCGAATCCTCTTGGCGACAGCCCCCGGGTGCCTTTGGCGCGTCCGGGGGCTGTTTCGCTTTGCTTCGTTCGCCAACTTCAGGACGACGAAGTCGTCGCGGTTTTCAAGCGTCGTGGGACGCGAACGTTGCGATGTGGGTTTGTCCACGAATCTCTTGGGTAGGCGAATGGGCGCAACACAAATTGCGAAGAAAGGAACACACATGGTTGGGGCCGGAGGACTTGTCGTCAGCATCATCGTCTTTGCGGTGGGAGCCATCCTCGACTGGGCGGTCACCGTCACGCCCTATCAACACGGCTTCAACGTCAACAAGGTCGGAATGATCCTGATGATCGTCGGCGTTGTTGGTGCCGTGCTGTCGATCATCGTGATGGTGCTCGGAAACACTCGCCGCCAACGGACCGTGGTCGACGACGGCCAGGGCAACGTGGTGCGTCGCGTCGACTCGAGCTACTAGAGCTACCTAGAGGAGAGGGAACTTTTCGCCATGCTTTTGCTGCTTGCGTTACTGCTCGTGTTGATCCTGTTCGGTGCGGGTTTCGCTGTGCATCTCTTGTGGATCGCGGCTGTCATCTTTGCCGTCGTGTGGATCGTCGGGTTCGCCATCGGCCGGGGTGAAAGCGCCGGTTCTCACCGCTTCTACCGCTGGTAGCGGCGTGGGGCGGGCGTTGCTTCGGCCTAGTTGGACGCGGCCTGTTGCTGGTGCCGGCGAGCCCGGCGCCGGCCGGCCCGGGAGCCGAACAGGTGTGACGAGAGGTCCAAGAGGATTCCCAACGCGACGATCACCCAGCCGAACGCGTCGACACCTTTGTGCGGCTGGTACACGAGCGCATAGAAGAGCGTCGCGTACGGCAGGAAGATGAAGCCGAGGATGCCCTCCCAGCCGGAGCGGAAGGCGATGGAGAGCCGGTCCGTGAAGATCCAGACCAAGAACAGCGCGAGGCGTGCCGAGAAGGCCGAGATCAGAGCGAAGAGGCAGCCCATGGTCGCGCCTCCTCAGAGCGGGCAGGGCGCCGGTGGCCTCGTTGGTCGAGCCGGTGTCCTTGTAGGCGGCGATCGTGCGTTCCGCGATGCGCATCTGGTGGATCTCGTCGGCGCCGTCGGCGAAGCGGGCCCAGCGAGCGTGCTGGAGCATGTTCGCCAGCGGGGTGTCGGTGGAGTAGCCGAGCGCGCCGTGCACCTGCATGGAGCGGTCGATGATCCGGTTGAGGCTGTTGGCGACGAAGTGCTTCGCCATGGAGACCTCGGTGCGGAAGTCCTCGCCCCGGTCGATCTTGTAGGCCGCGTGCAGCACCATGAGCTTGCACTGGTACAGCTCCATGGCCGAGTCCGCGATCAGCCACTGCACGCCTTGCTTCTCGGCCAGCAGCGAGCCGTGGGAGTACCGGTGCAGGGCGCGGTCGACCATCATGTCGAGCGCCGTCTCCGCCTGCGCGATCCAGCGCATGCAGTGCGCGAGCCGGGCCGGGCCGAGGCGGTACTGCCCGAGGCGGTGGCCGTTGCCGCGGCCGCCGAGGATCTGCGAGTCGTGCACGCGCAGGTCCTCGATGACGATCTCCGAGTGCCCGGTCGAGCCGTGCATCGTCTCGACCTCGCGCACGTCGTTCCAGCCTTCCGCCGGGAGGTCGACGAGGAAGGCGGTGTTGGCACCGCGTGAGCCCGGCGGCACGTCGGGCTCGGTGCGGGCGATCAGGATGGCGAACTGGGCGCGGCGGGCGTTGGAGATGAACCACTTGTGGCCGTTGATGACCCACTCCTCGCCGTCCTTCTCGGCCCGGGTCTGGATCAGCGTCGGGTCCGAGCCGGCCACCTCGGGCTCGGTCATGGCGAAGCAGGACATGGCGGTGCCTTCGCACAGGCGACGCAGGTACTTCTCCTTCTGCTCGTCGGTGGCCCAGTGCAGCAGCGTGTGCATGTTGCCTTCGTCGGGCGCACTGCAGTTGAGGATCCAGGGACCGAGCCGCGTCTTGGCCGCCTCGGCCTGCACCATGGCCAGCTCGACGTGGCCGAGACCCATGCCGCCCCACTCCTTGGGCATGTGGGGCAGCCAGAGGCCCTCGCGCTTGGCCTCCTCGCGGAGCTCGAGGATGGTGGTGAGGTACTCGCGGCGCTGGGTCACCCGGCCCTCGTCGTCGAACCCCTTGACCCGGGGCACGACGGTGTCCTGGATGAACGTGCGGACCCGCGAACGGATCTCCTCGTGTTCGGGGGCGAGGGTGAAGTCGATCGCCATGGGAGCACCTCCTCCGGCCTCAGTAGAGGCCTACCACGTTTCCGTTCTCGTCGATGTCGATGTTCTCTGCTGCCGGGTGGCGTGAGAGCCCCGGCATGGTGCGCATGTCGCCACTGACCAGGTAGACGAAGCCGGCACCCACATTGGCCCGAGCCTCGCGCACCGGAAGGCGCCAGCCGCGCGGGGCCCCGAGCAGCGTGGGGTCCGACGAGATCGACAGGTGCGTCTTGGCGATGCAGACGGGGAGCGAACCGAAACCGGCGCGCTCGTAATTGTCCAGGTGGCGAGCGGCCAACGGTGCGTAGTCCACGCCATCGGCCCCGTACACCTCGGTCGCGATGGTCTCGATCTTCTCCCGCAGACTGGCGCCGTCCGCGTACAGCATCTGGAAGTCGCTCGGCTCCTCCGCCGCCTCGACGACCGCCTCGGCCAGCTCGACGGCGCCCTTGCCGCCGTTCTCGAAGTGGGTGCAGACGGCGGAGCGGACGCCGACGGACGCGGCGATCTCGCGGATGGCGGCGTGCTCGGAGGGAAAGTCGCCGGCGAACGCATTGACCGCCACCACGGGCGTGACGCCGTGCCGGCGCACGATGCCGAGGTGGGCGAGGAGGTTGGCCGCCCCGATGCGCACCTCGTCAGGGTTCTCCTCGAGCATCTCCGGCGGGAGCGGCCGGCCGGCCACGACGCGGTGGCGACCCGAATGGAGCTTCATGGCGCGCACGGTCGTCACGACGACCGCCGCGTCGGGCACCAACCCCGAGGTTCGGCACTTGATGTTGAAGAACCGCTCGGCGCCCATGTCCGAGCCGAAGCCCGCCTCGGTGACCAGGTACTCGCCCGCGTGGATGCCGATGAGATCGGCGACGACCGAGGAGTTCCCATGCGCGATGTTCCCGAAGGGCCCGGCGTGGACGAGCACCGGCGTGTTCTCGATGGTCTGCAGCAGGTTCGGCTTGATGGCGTCGCGCATGATGACCGTCATGGCGCCCGCCGCTTTCAATTGCTCTGCGGTCACCGGGTCTCCGTCATGCGTGTAGCCGACGACGATGCGGCCGAAGCGCGCCCGCAAGTCCTGCAGCGTGCGTGACAGCGCGAGCACCGCCATGACCTCCGAGGCCGCCGTGATGTCGAAGCCCGTCTGGCGGGGCAGGCCGTCCTGGTGACCGCCGAGACCACTCACGATGTCGCGCAGCGAACGGTCGTTCACGTCGAGGACGCGCTTCCATGTGATCCCGTGCGGGTCGATGCCGAGCTCGTTGCCGTTGAAGAGGTGGTTGTCGACCATGGCGGCAAGGAGGTTGTTGGCCGCGGTCACCGCGTGCAGGTCGCCGGTCAGGTGCAGGTTCAGGTTCTCGAACGGGACGACCTGGCTGTAACCGCCTCCGGCGGCCCCGCCTTTGATGCCGAAGGTCGGGCCCATGGAGGCCTGGCGGATGGCGATGGTGGCCTGGCGCCCGATACAGGCCAGGGCCTGGCCGAGGCCGACCGTGGTCGTCGTCTTCCCCTCGCCGAGCGGGGTCGGCGTCACCGCCGTCACCACGACGTAGCGAGCCCGGGGCCGCCCGGCCAGCGCCTCGACGGCATCCAGGCTCACCTTGGCGACGTGCGCGCCGTAGGGCTCGAGCAATTCGGGCCCGAGCCCCATCTGGCCGGCGATGTCGGCGATCGGGTGGAGGGTGGCCCGCCGCGCGATCTCTATGGCCGGGGGCAGTGGCACCCAATCGATCATGCCAGAGGTTGCATCACCCAAACCGAGCCGGAGCGCGTCACCCGCTCTAGTCTCGCCGCGCGAGGCAGGAGGAAGTGACCCCGGCCGGGGTCCGGCCGACGGGGCCGCCAGAAAGGAGCAGACATCATGTCGAAGACGGACGGAGTGTTCATCTTCATCGGGACTTACGCCAGCGAGGTCGACGCCCGCGCCGACTACGAAGTGGTGAAGGGGCTGCACGCGGCCGGCGCCGTGGGCACGTACGACGCTGCGGTCGTGTCCAAGGACTACCTGGGCAAGGTGCACGTCAACAAGGACGAGACCACGACGCGCCACGGAGCCTGGGGCGGGGCGGCGGCGGGGGCGCTCGTCGGGATCTTGTTCCCGCCCTCCATCATCGGCTCGGCGCTGGTCGGCGCCGCGATCGGCGGCGTCAGCGGCCACCTGTGGAAGGGCATGTCGCGCGCCGACGTGAAGGAGTTCGGCGATGTCATCGACGCCGGCGAGGCGGCGCTCGTCGTGGTCGGCGAGAGCACCGTGCAGGCGGCGCTCGAGAAGGCGGAACTGAAGGCGAGCAAGCACGTGTCCAAGGAGCTCGAGGTCGACAAGCACGGGATCGACGAAGCCGTGCAATCCGCCACCAAAGAAATCTCCTGACGAAGGCGCTCAGTTCACGATGATCGTGCTGCAGATCCTGTCCGTCATCTTCGGCGCTGTCTTGGTGCTGGCGATCCTCGGCTCCGCGCTCAAGACGGTCGTGCTGCCACAGGAGGGGTTCCCGCGTCTGGCGCAGGCGGTGTTCGCCGCCGTTCACCGCCTGCTCGTCCATCGGTCGCGGACCCGCGAACGGGCGATCGCGCTCAGGTCGTTGTATGCGCCCGTCGCACTGGTCAGCCTCCCGCTGGTGTGGATGCTGTCCATGGTCGTTGCCTTCACGTTCATCTTCTGGGGCACCGGATCGATGACCTGGCAGCGGTCCTTCGAGATCAGCGGCTCGTCGCTGACGACGCTCGGGTTCGCCGAGCCGAGTGGGACCGCCCGGATCTGGCTGGCGTTCATCGAGGCGACCATCGGGCTCGGGTCTCGTCGCCCTCCTCATCAGCTACCTGCCGACGATCTACGGTGCGTACAACGGGCGGGAGAGGGGCATCATCCGGCTCCGGCCTATCTCCGGAGCACCCCCGTCGGTCGTGCCTCTCTTGCTGAACCTCCAGCGTGTCGGGGCCCTGGACAACACGGAGTTCTGGCGCAACCAGTCCGAGTGGATCCTCGACATCGAGCAGACGCATACCGCGTTCCCGATCCTCACGTACTTCCCCGAGACGCACGGAGACCACTCGTGGGTGGCGACCATCGGCACCCTGCTGGACGCCGCCGCGCTCGTACTGTCCTCGTCGGAAACGCAGGCCGGGGCGTCCTTCGAGGACATCGAGAAGGGCCCGATGATGGTGCTCGTCTACGGCATGCCGGGCTTCGTCCGCGTGGCGCGCGCCGCGTCCATCCCGATCGGCGAGCCGATGGGGATCGCCGAGGTGGTCGGTCGCTTCTCCGAACCGGCGCCACCCATCACGATCACCCGCGCCGAGTACGACGAGGCCATGGCGGCCCTGGCACCCCTCATCGGCGTCGCACCCGACCGCACGGAGGAGGGCGTGGCGCCGCTTCGCGTGGATCCGCTCGAGCTACGAGCCGGCGGTGCGGTCGTTGGCCGGGCTCACGTACGCGTACCCCGCCCCGTGGACGACCGACCGTGCCGCGAAGGTCGGCCGGCCGCGGTTCCTTCGGCGCCGGGTCATCGCGGTGGACTGGTCGGTGAACGTGACGGAACCCGATGAAGCGCCGGCGGCTCCGGCCACGCCCGCACCGCCTACAGGTGGCTGAAGCCCCCTGATTCCTCTTTGGTCATCGGCACCGTCACCGGGTGACGGTCGAAGTGTGCGATCGCCTGCTCCATGTCGTCGAGGAGGATCGTCGCCAGGTCCCGGCTGACGCCCTGGCGCACCAGGATGCGCTGCACGGACACGTCGGACACCGAGCCGGTCAGGGGGTAGGCCGGGACCTGCCAGCCGCGGTTGCGGAGCCGATCGGCGATGTCGTACAGCGTGTACCCCGGGTCCTCGCCCTCGGCGGATGCGCCAGGCCACCGACGGGATCCCGGTCTGAGGGTCCGAGTCACACAGCATCTCGAACGGCCCGAGCTTGGCCACCTCGTGCGCCAGGTACTTGCCGGTCAGATAACAGGCGTCGTGCACGTTGCGGTAGCCGTCGCGGCCGAGGCGGACGAAGTTGTAGTACTGCGCGACGATCTGGCCTGCCGGCCGCGAGAAGTTGATCTGGAACACCGGCATGTCCCCGCCCAGGTAGGTGACGTGGAAAATGAGGTCGTCAGGCAGTTCCGACTTGTCGCGCCACAGCGCCCAGCCCACCCCGAGGGGCGCGAGCCCGAACTTGTGGCCGGAGGTGCTGATGGACTTCACCCGCGGAACGCGGAAGTCCCACTCGATGTCAGGGGCACAGAACGGCGCGAGGAAGGCACCGCTGGCGCCGTCCACGTGGATGTCGATGTCGAACCCGGTGTCCTCTTGGAGCTGGTCCAGGGCCTGGGAGAGCTCGAGCACCGGCTCGTAGGCGCCGGTGTAGGTCACCCCGAAGGTCGGCACCACCATGATGGTGTTCTCGTCCACCCGTTCGAGCATCTGCTCGACGTCCATGCAGTAGCGGCCGGGCGACATCGGGATCTCCCGCATCTCCACGTCCCAGTACTTCGCGAACTTGTGCCAGACGACCTGGACCGGCCCGCAGACCATGTTGGGGGTGTCGGCGGGCTTGCCGGCGGCTTTGCGCTTGGCCCGCCAGCGCCACTTGGCCGCCATGCCCCCGAGCATGCAGGCCTCTGAAGAGCCGATAGCCGAGCACCCGATCGCCTCGCCGGTCTCGGGTGCGTGCCACAGGTCGGCCAGCATGTGCACGCAGCGGCGCTCGATCTCGGCCGTCTGGGGGTACTCGTCCTTGTCGATCAGGTTCTTGTCGATGGCGATGTCCATCAGGCGATGGATCTCGGGCTCCTCCCACGTCTGGCAGAAGGTGGCCAGGTTCTGGCGGGCGTTGCCGTCGAGCATCAGCTCGTCGACGATGGCTTGGAACGCCTCTTCGGCGCGCATCTCCTTGGAGGGGCACCGGCCGGCGGGCAGTCGGGAATGGAGCTCGCGGTCCGCGTAGATGGAGTCGAGCATCCCTTCACGGACCGATTCCCGCTTGTGCAATGGCATGGCACGTCCCCTGTCATCCGAAGTTTGGTGATTCGGATGCGTACCGTACCGGCGCCTCGGGCCCTTCGCGCCTCTGAGGCGGCGCGCCGAGGGCCGACCTGGATTGGTGTCGATGGGCGCGAGGCTGGCCTCGGGCCCTGTCCGGCTATCAGCGCGGTGGGTGCGTCAGCTGGCGAGCGCCAGGGAGGTCGGCCTGTTGCCGGTCTCCGTGCGGACGGACGGCGCCCGCAGGACCGGCTGCCCGGCTCATACGTCGCGACTCCTGGCCGTCGGGACGATCCGCCAGCCTCGAGCGAAGCTGCCGCAACGCCTTGGTGTGGATCTGGCAGACCCGGCTCTCGGTGACACCGAGGACGGAGCCGATCTCCGTGAGCGTCATGCCGTCGTAGTAGTACATCGTGAGGACGGTCCGTTCCCGCTCGGGCATGTTCTCGACCGCGTCGAGCAACGCCTGCTTGGACTCTTTGGCCTCGAATGTGTCCACGGGTCCGAAGGAACGATCGGGCAGAGACTCGCCAAGGGTCGAGCGATCCGCTCGATCGCCGCTGCCACCACGAAGCACTTCGTCGAGAGCCATGACTCCGGCCGAGGAGATCTTGCGCATGGCCGTATGGAAGTCGGACGAGGACATCTGGAGTTCCTCGGCCACCTCGGCCTCGGTCGGCGTGCGCCGCAACGTCGTCTCCAGGTGCGTGACCGCCTGCTCGACGGCCCGCGCCTTGCTCCGCACGGAACGGGGCACCCAGTCGATGGACCGCAACTCGTCGATGATGGCGCCCTTGATCCGCGGGATGGCATAGGTCTCGAAGCGGAGATTGCGATCGGGCTCGAACCGCTCGATGGCGTCGATGAGCCCGATGATGCCGTAGCTCGTCAGATCGTCCTCGTCGAAGTGGCGCGGCAGCCCGGACATGACCCGGCTGGCGACGTACTTCACGAACGGCGAGTAGTGCTCGATCAACTGATTGCGCAGTGTCCGTGCGCCGGTCCGCTTGAACTCGGACCAGATGCCGTTGAGGCCGTCTTCCTCTGTTGTCTCCGGCGCACCGGAGCTTGCAACCATCGTTGTTGCCACGTAATCCCCCTCCCTCATTGTGGAGCCTCCGACAGGCACCACGCCTTGCAATGAGGTCTTCCTATTTGACCATGTCCAACTCGGTCCTTCAGGAGTAGCCACCACTCTATTTCATCCTGTTTTGCCTGGTAGGTTGCCCCTTCGTTGTCAGTTGGTTGCAGAAACGAGGCAACGAATTGTGCCAATCCGACCGGGCTGCGGGGCACTGCAAAGCGATATGGAATTGCCGCGAACCCCCCTTGAGCCGCCTTTGGGCGACTCTGTCCCGGGCCCGAATTGCCTCGGGCACCGCGCCCGACAGGTGGGCGCAGGCCTGGTCCGTTTGACCCACCCTGATTCGCCTCGATGCACGTCACGTCATCGGTGCGGCAACCTTCGGACGGGCCGGCGACGACCGCCGTCTTCTCGTCGCCGCCCGGGACGCGGTGGTCCTCGGGATTCGTCCGCGCGGCGCAATTCCAGGCCAAACCTCACAAAATGCGACCGGTCAGCACCCGCGTCGCTCTCAAGCGCGGTTGCTCGCAGGCCGAGAGAAAACATGTGACGATCTCGATGGACTTGGAGCGAACACGACTACCGCGACGGCTTCCGCCATGGCGCGGCGGACTCGCCGTCCCTCCGCGCGCGACGTGCCGGAGCGACTCGGAGCTGACCGCAGGATCCTGATCGCGGAGGACGACCACAGTTGCCGGCCTGGCCCTGCACCAGTACTTCGAGCGCTCGGGCTACCGGGTCACGGAGGCCGCCGACGGCCCGGCGTCACTGCGAGCGGTGTTCCAGAGCTCGGCCGACCTGGTCATCCTCGACTTGGGTCTGCCCGGGGTCGACGGCCTCGACGTCCTGGCCAAGATCCGGCGTGACAGCGCCGTACCGGTCATCGTGTGCTCGGGACGGGACTCCGAGAGCGAGCGCATCCGCTCGCTCGACCTGGGAGCGGATGACTTCGTCGTCAAGCCGTTCTCCTTCGCCGAGCTCGAGGCCCGGGTCCGGGCGGTGCTCCGTCGGGGCGCCAAGACGCCGCCGAACCGGCTTCTCCACTACGGCGACCTCGTCATCGACCGGGACACACGCACGGTCACGATGGCCGAGACCGTCGTACCCATGACCCGCAAGGAGTTCGATCTCCTGGCCTTCCTGGCCGCGTCGCCCGGCCGGGTCTTCTCGCGCCAGGACCTTCTCGAGCGGGTGTGGGCATCGACCGACGAATGGCAGGGGTGTTCGACCGTTACCGAGCACGTCCGCCGGATCCGGCTCAAGATCGAAGACGACCCGAACGCGCCGCACTGGATCGCCACGGCACGCGGCATCGGGTACCGCTTCTGCGCTCCCTAGCCTCTGGCGCCGCGTGGCCGGACTCCGGCCCGCCCGCCCGGCCGCTGATCGCCTCCGCACCACGCCCGCACCGCGTCGGCACCGTGTCGGCACCACGGCAGCACAACATTGGTCCATAAGACCTATTGAGCTGGGCTGACGCGCCGACGACACTTGATTTCGACGGAAAGCGAACCCATCGCGGCGGGACCAAATCGGGCCGGGTTTGCCGCGACACGTCGCAGAGTCCTGCGCACAGGGCGCAGGGGTGATGAGGGGGACGTTCATGACATCGCTCGACCTGCACAGCAGGGTGCCCTTGCACGAGGGTCTGCACCGGAGCGCTCCCACGCCGGCGTTCGGGCCCGGTCCTCTCACGACCACCCGCACGATCCTCGTGGCGGAGAGCGACTACGCCTTCCGCTCGGCCTTGCGCCGCTTCCTCGAGCAGACCGGCTATCGCGTGATCGAGGCCGACACCATGGCGAACTCCTTGCGGGCCGTCTTCCGGCAGGAGGCCGACCTCGTCGTGCTCGATCTCGATCGGGACGGCGGCACGGCTGACGTCCTGACCAAGATCCGGCGCCGGAGCACCGTGCCTGTCATCGTGTGCTCGGGCGAGGCCTCGGAACAGGATCGCGTCCGGCTGCTCAATCTGGGTGCCGACGACTTCATCGACAAGCCCTACTCCATGGCCGAGCTCGAGGCTCGGGTGCGAGCGGTGATGCGCCGCGGCAGCGCGACGCCGACGACGACGTTGGACCTGGGGGGCCTGGTGATCGACCACGGGACCCGCACGGTCACTCTCGGCGACGGAAGAGGTCACGATGACCCGCAAGGAATTCGACCTCCTGGCCTTCCTGGCCACGTGCCCCGGGCCGCGTGTTCTCACGCGAGGAACTGCTCGAACGGGTGTGGGGCTCGACCAGCCGTTGGCAGGGATGCTCGACGGTCACCGAGCACGTGCGCCGGGTCCGGCTCAAGATCGAGACCGACCCCGAGAACCCACGGTGGATCACGACCGTCCGGGGAATCGGCTACCGGTTCTCGTCCGCTACGGCGGCGTAGGGCGCCGTCCCGCCGCCCGGCTAGGGCGGAGGGTGCTGGCCCGCCAGCAGATACCCACCGCCGTCAGGCGTCGCCACCATGGCGAAGAACCGGTCCACCGGCGATTGGCCGCCGCGCGACCCGTAGAAGGGCACGTCGAAGGAGAACAGGCCGCCGTCCGACGCCAGTTCCCAGTAGCCGCCGCCCGCGGGGCCGGGCGCCATGCCGACGATCGGCGCGTTGAGCGGCTGGCCGCCCATCGAACCGTGGAAGCTCGCGGTGCCGAACGAGAAGATGCCGCCGTCGGAGGCGACCTCCCAGTAGCCGTTCCCGTCAGGGGTCGCGGCCATGCCGACGATCGGCTTGTTGAGCGGCTGGCCGCCCATCGACCCGTGGAAGCGGCGGTGCCGAACGAGAAGATGCCGCCGTCGGACGCCACCTCCCAGTAGCCGTTGCCGTCAGGGGTCGCGGCCATGCCGACGATCGGCTTGTTGAGCGGCTGGCCGCCCATCGACCCGTGGAAGCTGGCGGTGCCGAACGAGAAGATGCCGCCGTCGGACGCCACCTCCCAGTAGCCGTTGCCGTCGGGGGTCGCGGCCATGCCGACGATCGGCTTGTTGAGCGGCTGGCCGCCCATGGACCCGTGGAAGGCCGCGGTGCCGAACGAGAAGATCCCTCCGTCGGACGCGACCTCCCAGTAGCCGCCGGCCGGCGAACCCGTACCGGCGAGTGCGGCGCCGACGAGGGGCAGGTTCGACGTGACCGCGGGACCGGGAGCCGGCGCATCACCGAAGCCGTACGTCGCCGTCACCTGTGGTCCCCCATAACCGCCACAGATCGAGACGAACGCGTAACCCTTCGCACGCAACTGCGTGATGATCTGGGGCAACGCGGCCACCGTTTCGGAGCGGTCACCGCCTCCGTCGTGCATGCCGACCACCGCCCCGGGGAACGCGGCGCCGACGACCGCCTGCACGATGGCGCCGACGCCCGGACGCGTCCAGTCCTTGGAGTCGACGGAGTAGCTCATCGTCGTCATGCCGCGAGCGGCGACTTCGTTCAGCACGGTGGCGTTGAACGCGTCGTACGGGGGGCGCAGGCACTGTGGTGTCGTGCCGGTGACCGCCGATATCTCGGCCTGGGTCTGGTCGATCTGCGCGCCGACCTCGCCGGCGGACAGCTTCGTCAGGTCGGGGTGGCTCCACGTGTGGTTCTCGACCGGATAGCCCGCGCTCGCCAGCAGCTGGGAATACTGCGGGTACCGCGTCACCTCGTCGCCGATCTCGAAGAACGTCGCCGGCACGCCATACTGCTGGAGCACCGAGAGGACAGCCGGGCGTATAGGGACTGGGCCCGTCGTCGAAGGTGAGCGCGATCACCCTTGCACCCGCCGTCCCGGCCCCGCCGGGCGCTTGCCAGGTGTAGAAGGCCGGCCCGCTGCCCGCGGCGGCGGCCGTGTGCACCGGCGCAGCCAGCGCGACGAGCACCGACGCCGCGAGCGCCCCGAAGAGCCGTGGGAGCCATCCCGCCTTCACAGCGGTTCTTCTTAGCGCCTCGGGGCTCCGGGGAAGTGGCATTCGTCCGGTGTGCGAAGAGCGCGACGCAGCGGACGCCATCGAGGCACAGCCACCCGCCCGTGCGGCGAGACCACGATCGAGCGTGTTCGATCGCAAGAAATGGCGTGAGTTGCAGTTTCGTCGCTAGGAGCATGGGAAAAGGGCCGAAAGACCCCCCTGCAACCTGCGTGTGGCCTATCGTAATTAGAAGGTAGTTGGGCGAAAATAGATCTCTCGATTCTCGAGGGGGATTTAGAGATGGCGTTCGATGTCGGCGGGACACCCGTTGAACGACGTGTCGTCGCGGGTCCCTGGCCACTCGCCGGCCGTTCTCGCGAGCTCCAGCTCCTGAAGGAAGCGATCCGCGAGCGCCGCGGCGCCGTGATCGTGGGGCCTGCCGGCAGCGGCAAGACCGCGCTGGCCCGGACGGGAGCCGAGTTCGCCCAGGACCAGGGCATGTCGGTCGCCCTCGTGTCGGGCACCGAAGAGGCCCGTTCCCATGCCTTCGGCGCCTTCGCTTCGCTCCTGCCACCCGGCCTGGCCGCGGTCGGCCCCGGGGCCCAGGGGGACCTGCTCCGGTACTACGCGCGGGAGCTTGTCGCCACGGCCGAGGGACGGCCGCTCCTGCTCCTGGTCGACGACGCGCATCTGCTCGACGACGGGTCCTCGATGCTGATGCACCAGCTGTCCCTCAATGCCACGGCCACGGTCGTCGCCTGCGTTCCCACCGCCGGCCCGGCCGTCGAGAAGTTCGCCGATCCGACGGTGGTGCTGTGGAAGGACCACGACGCGACGCGCATCGAGCTGTCGACGCTCGGAGATCACGAGATCGACGAGTTGCTCCGACGCGTGCTCGGTGGCCCGATCGACGCCGCATCGGTGCGGCTCGTCGGCGGAATACACGCGGGGCGACCCGCTCTTCGTGCGGGAGGTCATCTCGGGCGCGCTCGAGAGCCAGGCCCTGACTGACGAAAGCGGCGTCTGGCGTGTGCGCGGTCCGCTCCAACCGACCTCTCGCCTCGTCGAGCTCATGGACCTCCGTCTCGGTCGCCTGAGCGAGGCGGAGCGCCGCGCCATGGAGCTCACCGCCATCGGCGAGCCCCTGGCGCAACCCGCCCTCGACGAGCTGACCGAACGCGCCGCCGTGGAGGCGCTCGAGGACAAGGGCCTCTTGACGAGCTCCATGGACGGCCGGCGCCTCCAGGTTCAGTTGGCCAATCCCGTCCTCACCGACGTCGTGCGCGCGGGCATCAGCCCCCGCCGCGAGCGCGAGCTCGCCCGAGCCCTCGCCGAGGCCTCGGGTTCGAGCCGGCAGGAGGACACGTTGCTCCTCGCCTCGCTGCGCCTCGTCGGAGGCGGCGGGGACGCTGATCTGCTTCTCGCCGGTGCGAGGGCGGCTCGCGACCGGCGCGACTTCGCACTGACCGAGCGCCTGGCGCTGGCGGCCATGGAGCAGGGCGAGGGATTCGAGGCCCAGCTGCTGGCGGCCGAGGCCGCCCACCTCGAGGGCCGCGACGCCGAGGCGGCGGACGCGCTCGACGTGCTCGATCGGCAAGCCGCGAACGACACCGAGACGCATCCGGGTGGCGCTCCTGCGCTTCGACCTGGCCTACTTCGCGCGCGGCTTGGCCGACGTGTCGGCGATCGAAGCATTGTTGAACACCGCCACCGACGCCGAGCTGGCGCGGCGAGCTGCTGGCGCGGCGCCTCTGCATGCACGGCGCCCTGCACGGCCCGGCTGCCGCCCTCGACGACCGTGCCGGTCCCGCTGAAGCAGGGCCACTCTGCGATGCCTTCGAGCGTGCATGCCGTCGTGGGCGAATTGCTCACTCGCACCGGCGCCATGGAACAGGCCCTGCGCGTCCTCGACCCGGCGCCGGTGCCGGTCGAGCACCCGGTCGGGACGGAACTGTGGAGCCCCTTCTCCAACCGCGCCCTCACCCTCATCGGGCTGGGTCGCCTCGAGGAGGCGGATGCGCTCATCGACGGCGTGCGCAACGACCTCACCGTCGCCGCCGCGTCGCCCGAGGGCGCCGTCGTGGCCGCGGTCCTCGGAGCTCTCCGCCTCGAACAAGGCCGCGTCCAGAGCGCATTCCTGCAGGCGGCCAGCGCGACCGGGACGTTCATCGACCTGGGTCTCACGGTGCCGGCGCGCCGCTGTTACACGCTGTGCGCCACGGCGTTGGCGCTCGCCGGTCACGCGGCCAAGGCGGCCGAAACGCTGGTCGAGCTCGACGCCCTCGCCCTGCCGACCGACCTGTCGTACGAGGTCGAGGTCCTGCAGGCCCGGGCCTGGGTCCGTGCCGCCGGCGGCGACATGGCGTCCGGCACGCCAGCACCTCGAGGCGGCGGCGGAGCTCGGCGCGCGAGGTCGGTGACCTGCTCGGCGCCACCGACGGCCCTCCACGGTCTGGCCCGGATGGGACGGGCCCGCCAGGTCGTCGACCAGCTCGGCGAGCTCGCCGAACGGGTGGACGGCGAACTGACGACGGCCCGGCTCGCGTACGCGCTGGGTGCGGCTCGCCGGGACAGCCGCGGGCTCGACGAGGCGGCCGCGCAGTTCGAGGCCCTCGGCGCGAACCTCTACGCCGCCGAGGCGCTCGGCGAGTCGGCCGTGCATCTCCTGCGCGCCGGCATGTCCCGCGAGGCGGCCTCCAGCCAGCAACGCGCCGCGCGCCTGCTGTCGCGCTGCGAGCGCGCCGTCACCCCGTTCGTCCGCGCCATCGGGGTCCGGGCCCAGCTCACCCCGGCCGAGCTCGACACCGCGCTGCAGGCGGCCTCGGGCAGCACGGACAAGCAGATCGCCGAGGTCATGCACCTTCCGGTGCGCACGGTCGAGAACCGGCTCCACCGCGTGTACCAGAAGCTGGGCCTGTCCCACCGCCGCGAGCTCGGCGAGGCGCTCCGCGACCTGCCCGAGCCGTAAGCCGCGACCCCTGGGTCGACAGAACCGGCCTCAGCGGACGGCCTCCAAGACGGCCCACCCCGTCAGCGCGAACAGCACGACGGCGGTCACGATCCGGACCGTCGCGATGTTGACCAACCGCAGCACGCTCTGACCGGCGACCACCGCGAGCGCGGCCACCGCCCAGAGGGCGAGCAGCGCGCCCACGCCGACCGAGAGCGGATCGTGATAGTGCGCCGCCAGGTTGGCCGTGAGGATCTGCGTCAGGTCCCCCCACTCGGCCAGGAAGATGACGACGAACGCGGTGACCGCGACGCGTCGGTGTGACGCAACCTCGCGCTCGATCAGATCTTCCTCGCTCGCGTTCTTTTCTTGCTTCGCGCAGCGCGAGCACGCCCCCGGCGAAGAACATGGCGGCCACGATCGCCTGCACGGCGCGGTGCGGCAGCAGATGGAAGATGGCGACGCCGATGGTGACCGCAATGACCACGTGCACCGCGAAGGCCGCGGCGGCGCCCAGCCACACCACGAACGGCCGGCCGCGCGTGGAGAGGACCAGGGACGCGAACATCGTCTTGTCGGGCAGTTCGCCCAGGAAGATGATCGGGAAGACGGCGAAGACGACGTCGAGCTGCACAGGCCCCTTTCTGTCGGATTCGAACGTAGCCCGCACGGCGTGACACGAAGGATCTACCGCTGTGGCTCTTGCGCAGAGATCGATGCGGCGTCCGGCCGCGGCGCCGGTGGTGCCGTCACCCGTGGCTGGGGGCGTCTCCCGCCTTGGCCACGTGGTCGAGCAACGACTGCCCCGTCAGCGCGAAGACCGTTTCGTCGTCGCTCTGGCGCCACAGGTCGATGAGCTCGTGCGAGACCGGGTCGCAGCCGTAACGCATCGGCCCGGACGAGTCCACGATCGCATCGACGATGGCGGAAGCCGCCGCGGCGGGTTCGACGACCCGCGGGTCGGCGTGGGCGCGCCGGAGCTCGCAGGCGATGTCGGCGAGCTCCCGGTATTCGGGGAACCGCGCCGCGTCCAGATCCCCGCGCTCAGGCGGAACATGTCGGTGTCGACGGGTCCCGGCATGATCTCGACAACCCTGATCCCGAACGGCGCGACCTCCACACGCAGGCTGTCGCAAAAGGCGGAGGCTGCCGCCTTCGAGGCGCGATACGCCGAATAGAACGGCACGGCCGCGATGATCGACGACGACGTGATCGTGCACACGACCGCCGGGCGGTTGTCGCGCAGGGTGGGGATGGCCGCAGAGGTGAGCGCGACGGTGCCGAAGACGTTGGTCTCGAACATGCGACGCCAGTCGCCGATGTCCGCGTGCTCGACGGGCAGGTAGTCGGTGTCGACTCCCGCGTTGTTGACCAACACCGTGAGGTCGTCGGGCAGGTCGAAGGTGGCAGGGTCGGTGACGTCGAGCCGGCGGACCTGAAGGCGTCCGGCCGCCTGCTCGGCCATGCCCGATCCGGCGGCGGGATCCCGCATCGTCGCGACGGTGTCGAAACCGCGGCGCGCCAGCTCGAGCGCGACGGCCCGGCCGATGCCGCGGCTGGCCCCGGTGACCAGTGCGCTGCCGTGGATCTCCATGGCGCTGATTCTTCCCCAGGGGCGGGGGTAGCGTCGGCCCGTGGGCTTCTACAACGAGCAGGTCGTGCCGCGGCTCGTCGAATTGACCCTGGGCACCAGCGGCTTCGACAAGTACCGGGCGCGCACGACCGAGGGCCTCTCGGGCCGCGTGGTCGAGATCGGCTTCGGCTCGGGCTTGAACCTTCCCCACTACCCGGCCGAGGTCGAGACCGTCTTGGCGGTGGAGCCGGCACAGCGTGGCACGCCAGCGCGCCGAGCGCCGTGTCCGGGAGGCCGCCGTGCCGGTCGAGCACGTCGGGCTCGACGGGCAGGTGTTGCCGCTCGACGACGCCAGCTGCGACGCCGCGCTCTGCACCTTCACGCTGTGCACCGTGCCCGAACCGTTGCAGGCGCTCGAGGAGCTGCTCCGGGTCCTCAAGCCGGCCGGCACCGTGCACTTCCTCGAGCACGGGCTGTCGCCCGATCCGGGCGTGGCCAAGTGGCAGCACCGCTTCGAGCCGATCCAGCGCCGGCTGGCGGACGGCTGCCACCTGACCCGCGACCCGTCGTCGCTCGTCGAGGAGGCCGGCTTCGTGATGCAACGCAACGAACAGCGCTACATCGAAGGCCCGAAACCGTGGTGCTGGGTCACCCTGGGCGTGGCGGTCAAGCCGCCGGCACGGCACGCCTCGTCCTGAGCGCCAACCCGGCCCGGCCTCCCCGACTCCCGATCCGGCCCCGGCCTTCGTCAGCCGACGGCGCCGCCGGCGACACGCCATCGAGCCCACGCTGGCCGCTGGCTACGTTAGGGCCCCTGATGCAGGTCCCCGACGACGTGACGTGCGCCGCCGGGGACCGGAAGCGCCGGCGCACCGCCCGACCGGCCACCGCAACCGCGTGCGCGGTCGCGTCCGTCCTCGCCCTCGCGCTCGTGCTGGCCGGCTGTTCGTCGGGGCCGAACCGGGCGACGAGTGCCCTCGCCGACGCCATCGAACTCCATTGCGCCGACGCCCAACTACCCCAACTCGTGCGCGCCCGTCGGCGAGGACTCCTCGAGCACCTGCATCCGTCTCACGTTGGCGGCCATCGACAACGCCCGGGCCCGCGAGGGTCTGGGACCGATGGCGCTGCCGGCCGGCTTCGCGCAGTTGACCGTGCCCGAGCAGGTCTTCGTGGTGCTCAACCGCGAACGCGTCGACCGGGGGCTCGCCCCGTTCGCCGGATTGTCCACCGCGCTCGACGCGAACGCGCAGAAGGGTGCCGCCGACCGCCGGGCTGCCGCCCCGGCCGGGCCGCAACTACAGAGCGGTCGGCGCCGAGTGGATCGGGGCCGTCAACAACGGTCTCGACGCGGACTATCAGTGGCTGTACAACGACGGGACCAACAGCGGCGTGCCGAACTGTTCGAGCACCCAGAGCGTCCGGCTGCTGGGCCGACCGCGAGATCGTGCTCCAGCATTTCGGGTCACACCCGCTCGCCATGGGCGCGGCATACGACGCGAACGGTGACACCTCGCCGGGTGATCGGGGCGGGTCGTCGCTGGCCGCAACGCTCGCCGTCGCCGCACACCCCGGCACCTTCGTCTACACGTGGAACAACGCGCTCGGCCGCCACCCAAGAGGCCACGCTGCGGCCCCTGCGGTCCCTCCCCGCGTCCGAGTCCAATGCCGGGGTCCCCGACCCGGTCCACAACGTGCAACCGGACCCGGACTTCACCCGTCTCTGCGCCGGCATCGGCGTCGACAACTCGGGCGCCTGCATCAACGCCGCGCTCGAGGCCATCAACCACGCGCACGCGCTCGAAGGCGTCCGGCCGATGGTGCTCCCGGCCGGGTTCGCCCAGCTGAACGTCCCCGAGCAGCTGTTCGTCGTGGTAAACCTCGAACGGGCCGACCGGGGGCTGCCCGCGTTCAACGGGCTCACCTCGGCGCTCGACGCCAACGCCCAGCGCGGCGCGAACGACGCCAACGACCCCCCGGACCCGGGGCCCGACTACGTCCTCGACGACGCCGAGTGGGCCGGGGGCTCGTCCAACGGCCTCGATGCGGTCTACGGCTGGATGTACGACGACGGCTACAACAGCGGCAATCTCGACTGCCTGCATCGCGGGGCTGCTGGATGCTGGGGCCACCGCAAGGGCATCCTGGACGACTTCGGCTCGGGCCCCAACCTCTTGATGGGCGCGGCGATCGACACGACCGGCGACCACCACAGCGGCGACAACGGCGGGACGTCGATGGCGGTGACGCTGGCCGTGGCCGGTGCGCCCGTGCGCTCGCTGCATCTACAGCTGGAGCCAGGTGCTGGCGGATCTGCCTCCGTCGTCGGGTGTCCCGGGAGCGTCGGGCTGAGCCGGCCGGCCGTCCTATCCTGGCCGCCGTGCCACCCCGGACAGAGAACGAGAACGAAACCGGGCCGCAGCTCTACGTCAACGACGAGTGCTCCAAGTGCCGCTCCGCACTCGCCATCCTCGACGAGCGCGCCATCGAGGCCGTGCACGTCCGCTATCTCGAAGAGCCGCCGACCATCGCCGACCTGCAGCGTCTGATGACCATGCTGTCGATCGACGATCCGCGCCAGATGATGCGCACCGGCGAAGCGGTCTACGCGGAGCTCGGCCTCGAGACCGCAACGCCCGACCAACTGCTCGACGCCATCACGAGCCACCCGATCCTGCTCGAGCGGCCGATCTTCGTCGTCGGCGACAAGGCAGTGATCGCGCCGCCCACCCGAGCGCCTCCTCGAGTTGCTCTAGGGGTAGCGAGGGCAACCCGGCCCGACCCTCTCCCTCGTCGTTCCCCGGCGCCGCGCCGCACTCCGGGCTTATGGTGTCGCCACCAGCACCGGAACGCAGGAGCACAGGAGGACGGACATGACGGCGCAGCTACTGATAACCGGCATCCTTGGCATCGCGACCACGGCGGTCGCCTTCTACGTGAACCGCCACCTCTTCACCGCCGGCAACGCCGCAGGCCGAATCACCCTCCTCGAGGGCACGTACTACGTGGTGGGTGCTGATCTCCCTCGTGCTCGGCTGGTACTTCAACGTGCGCTACACGCACACGTACCACGACGCCAACTACTGGAACTACACCAAGATGCTGTTCACCAACTGGGCCGCGGACTCCGCCGCTCAGGACTACGTCATCGTCAACGTCGTCCTCATGCCGCTCTGGACGATCGTCGACGGCAGCCGGCGCGGCCTCAAGTGGGCGTGGATCTTCTTCGTGATGAGCCTCTTCACGAGCCTGGCCATGTCCGTCGCGTTGCTACCTGGCCTTCATGGAGCGCCAGTGCGCTACAACAAGGCGCTCGCTCAGGAGCCGCCGGCCGAGACTCCCCCAGCCGCGGCGCCCGCGCCATCTCGAGCACCGCGTAGCCCGCGTTGTAGCCGGGGATGAACGTGACGCCCGGCCCGCCATGGCACCCGGCGCCGCACAGATAGAGGCCGTCCACAGGCACCGGGTTGTCCGGCCACCCCCGCGGCCCGGGCCGGAACGGCCCCATGAACTCGGGCTGGAGCAGCCCGTGGCAGAAGTCGCCGCCGGTGCAGCCGAACATCAGCTCGTAGGTGAAGGCGGGATAGTTCAGCTGGCGCTCGATGAGGTCGGGGAAGTTCGGCGCCGCCGCCGCGATCTTGGCCACGATGCGCTCGGCCATCTCGTCGCGGAACCGGTTCTGCGTCTCCCGGTCGCCGGCCACCGGAAGGTAGAACGCGAACGACTGATCGCCGCGTGCATGCCCTCGGGCGCCAGTGACGGGATCGTCCATGGAGGGGATCTGGAGATTGAACGAGGGTGACGCCGGCACCTCGCCCCGCACGCAGCCCTCGAAGTCGCGCTGCATCTCTTCTGCCGTGCCGAAGAAGGTGACGTTGCGCCCCCACGACGTCCCGTTCAACGCCTCGTAGGGCGCTCGATACTCGGGCAGCCCGCGCGAGCGCGAAGTGCGCCTGGAAGTAGGCGGCCCGGTGGTCGATCGCCCGCACCCGCTGCGTGAAGGCCTCGGGCAGCGCCTCGGGGTCGAGCAGATGGCAGAAGGTCTGCGTCGGGTCGAGGTTCGACACCACGACCGGGGCGGTCACGACCTCGCCCTCGCCGAGCTCCACACCGCGCACCGCACCGCCGTCGGTCACGATCCGCGTCACCTTGACGTGGCGGCGCAGCTCGCCCCCGTGGCGCTCGAACAGCGCCAGCAGGTGGTCGGCGATCGTCCCGAGCCCACCGCGGACCTTGGACATCGTGGCGGTGCCCGGCGACGCCAGCGCGAAGGCCAGGCACATGGCGCTGCCGGGCGTGTAGGGCCCGCGGTACGTCGAGTTGACGGCGAGGAACGCGAGCATGCTGCGCACGGGTGCGTGCTTGACGGGGTCGGGCAGGTAGCGGTCCACGACGTCCATCACGCTGCCGAACATGGCCAGCCGGATGGCCTCGCGCTCGGTCTCGTTCGTCGCGCTGGCCCACATCTCGTCGAGCGACTTCGGCGGCTGGCGCACGTCGAAGCGCCCGATCGCACGCGCCGGCGCCTCGGCCCAGGCCGCCACCTCCGCCATGCCGAGCACCGCCTCGATGCCGAGCGTCTCGCCCAAGTGCTCGAGCAGCTTCTCGGGATCCGAGTAGAGGAGAATGAGCGAGCCGTCGCCCTCGCCGACGCTGGCCGACTGGACCTCGGGCTCGTAGATCGGGCACGACGCCAGCTCCAGGTCCTCGTAGACCTCGTTGGGCACCGGGAACTGGATCGAGCCGGCGAGCTCGAACCGGTAACCCCGGATCAACTCGGTGGTCGACGCCATGCCGCCGATGAAGTGGTTCTTCTCGAGGCACAGCACCCGCAGGCCGCCGCGGGCCATGACCGCGGCCGCCGTCAGCCCGTTGTGACCCGCCCCGATGACGATCGCGTCGTAGTCGGACATGGTGACGGCACGTTAGCGGTCGGCCTCGTCTCGTGGCTTGCCGGCCGATCGGTTCCCCCGGACCCCGTCCGGCGGGCGGGCGGGGCCGCCCTCCACGTCTCAGTGCGTGCCGCGGACCTGCTTGCGCAGATCGGTGGAGTGTTCGCCGGCGAGGACGCGCTCGAGCAGGCCGTCCGCCTCCTCCTGGCTCATCCGGCCGTCGGCCACCGCCGGGTCCGTGTGTGCCTGCGCGTGGCGGGCCCGGATGCGCGCGACGACGTCGTCGAAGGCGGGCGTGCCTTCGGCCGCACGGAGTTGTGCCGCCTCCTCTGCGCTGATGCGGCCGTTGGCGACCATGGCGTCGAGCCGCTCCATCATGCGTTGTGGGTCCATCGGGTGCTCCTTGTCGGGTCAGTGGTCGTGGGCGGACGCGCCGGTCGGTGCCGGCTGCTCCATGAAGCGCTCGGCGCAATGGTCAGAGCAGAAGAACACCCGCCGGCCGTCGAGCTCGTGCGACGCCGGGGCATGGGCCTTCTCCACCTGCATCCCGCAGACGGGGTCGCGGGCGTAGCGCCCGCCGGTGCCGAACCGGTCACGGTTGCGGTACATCCAGTACAAGACCGCGAACAGCGCCAGGAACACGATGTTCAGGTAGGTCGTGTAGTTCCAGGAGAAGCCGGTCGAGACCACCGTGGCCGGCCGGATGGTCGGCACGGCGCCGGCGGCGTGGAAGATGAGCTCGGTCACGAGCGCGGCGGTCGACATCAGCGCCCAGAACACCACGAGCATGCGCAGCATGAGCCGGGTGCCGTAGTACTTGCGGTAGATCATCAGCAACGGGAAGGTGATCAGGTCGGCGAAGAGGAAGGCGATCACGCCACCGAAGGAGATCCCGCCGTGCCAGAGCGCCGCCGCCAGCGGAACGTTGCCGATGGAGCACACGAAGCTGATGATCGCGATGAACGGGCCGACGATCGCGTTCTCGACGCTCGTCCAGAACCCGTGGCCAGTGACGAAGAGGGCCTGCCACGCCGACGTCGGCACCAACACCGCCAGGAAGCCTGCGACGAGGTAGCCGAGGAAGAGATCGCGCCGCAGCATCGTGAGGTCCGCCATCGTGTAGGTGGCGCTGTCCGCCCATTTCTCCGGTGCGCGCAGTTCGGTGCGCAGACTCGTCGTCTCCTGCACGTCCTCGGGGTGGATCGGGTGGGAATGCTCATCTTCGGAATCGGCCTGGGCATCGAGCCGGGCCCGGGCCGCGACGACGAGGCGCCCGCGCAGCCACAGCGCGCCGAGCGTTGCCAGCAGGCCGATCATGATGAAGCCGCCGACGAACTCGCTGGCGGCGAACTGCCATCCCATCAGCACGATCAGCACGATGCCGAGCTCGATGACGAGGTTGGTCGAGGCGAACATGAACACCATGGCGGCGATGTAGTCGGCGCCGCGGACGAAGAGCGACTTGGCCATGGCCGAGGCCGCGTACGAGCACGAGGACGAGACCATGCCGTAGGCCGTGGCCCGCGCCACAGCCGGCGGCCGGTGATCGCCGAGCTTCCGGCGCAGCGTGTCGCGCGGCACGAAGGTCTGCACCGCGCCCGACAGGCCGAAGCCGAGGATCAGGGGCCACAAGGTGACCCAGAACATGAAGAAGGCCTCGCGCAGCGAGCGCCCCACGTCTACCAGGAAGGAGGCCGTTGCCAGCATCGGGATCAGGAGCGGACGAGCCGCCCGATGGCGGCGGACGCCTCGTTCAGCTTCTCGGTTGCCTCGTCGCCGCCCTTGCGCACCGCGTCGGACACGCAGTGGGCGAGGTGGTCATCGAGCAGCTCCAGGGCGACGGCCTGCAGCGCCTTGGTCGCGGCGGAGACCTGCTCGAGGATCTCGATGCAGTAGCGGTCCTCTTCGACCATGCGCTCGATGCCGCGCACCTGGCCCTCCACCCGGCGCAACCGCTTCTGCACCGCGTCCTTGTTGTCGATGTAGCCAGGCCGCATGGCGCCCTCCGTCTCCTCGGTCGTACCCAATACCCCTATAGGGTATCAGGACGGGCGCCGGCGCGTGCCGGACGATCAGGTGGGCGCGGCGGCCCCTGGCGCCGGGCCGTCGCCCAGGCCGTGGCGGTGGGCGTAGACCGCCGCCTGGGCCCGGTCGCGGCTCCCCGTCTTGGCGAAGATCCGGTTGACGTGCGTCTTCACGGTGGTCTCGGCCACGAAGAGGCGCGCCGCGATCTCGTGGTTGGAGAGGCCCGAGGCGATCAGCGCGAGGACCTCGACCTCGCGCTCGGTCAGCCCGTCGGGCCCGGCGGCGGAGACGGGCGGGCGGGCCACCCCCTGCTGCGCCGCCTTGAGCAGGGCGGCCTGGACCGACGGATCGAGCACGGACTGGCCGGCGGCGGCGGCCTCGACGGCGCGGCGGATGTCGTCGCGGGCGGCGTCCTTCGTGAGGAACCCGGCCGCGCCGGCCGAAAGCGCCGCCACGATCGACTCGTCGTCGGCATAGGTCGTCAACACGACGACCTGGACGCCCGGGTAGCGCTCGCGGACGGTGCGGGTCGCCTCCACTCCGTCGAGGCGTGGCATGCGCAGGTCCATCAGGACGACGTCCGGCGACTCGCTGGCCACGAGCTCGAGCGCCTCGGCCCCGTCGGCGGCCAGCCCGACCACCTCGGTGTCGGGAAACCCCCCGACGACGATGGCCAGGCCCTCGCGGACCACCCGCTGGTCGTCGGCAATGAGGACCTTCACGAACCGAGCATCTCACCGGTTCCCGGAGTGGTCACCGAGGTGACCTCGGGCACGGGCACGGTTGCGCTGACCCTCCAGCCACCGGGGACCGCACCGGCCTCCACCTCGCCACCGAGCAGCGCAACGCGCTCGGAGATCCCACGGAGCCCGAAGCCGCCCCCGCTTCGCCCGAGGGGGTTGGTCCCGCCGTCGCCGGCCGGAACGTCGTTTTCGATCGTGACCGTGACGCGGTCGACACCGAAGGCAAGGCTCAGGGATGCCGCGGCGCCCGGTGCGTGCTTCACCACGTTGGTGCAGGCTTCCTGGCTGACCCGGTAGAGAGCGAGCACCGCTTCGGGTGCGAGCGGGCGGACGATGCCCGAGGTGGAGAACGTGGCCTGATGCTGCTCGGCTAATCGGGATAGCCGCTGCTCGAGCGGCTCGGCGTCGTCTCGCAATGCCCGCACCGCGCGCCGTGCCTCGTCGAGTCCCTCGCGCACGAGCTGACGGGTGCGCTCGAGCTGCTCTCGGATCTTCGGGCTCGTGCCGGGCTCGGCGTCGACGACCGTGGCGAACGCCTCGAGCTGGACCGACAGTGCGGCCAACGAGTGCGCGAGGACGTCGTGGAGCTCACGCGCCAGGTGGTTGCGCTCGCCCAGGACCTCCGCCCGGGTGCGTTCCACGTCAGCGCGATCCGACGCCAGCTCGAGTCTCGTCACCTGGTCCGCGTGCTCAATGGCCTGGCGCCGGGTGAGCCCGACCATGACCCCGGTGAACGCCGCGGCGAGACCGCCCGACACGAGGGCGACGTTGTTCCCGTTCGCCACCGTGGCGACGAGCACCGACAGCACGCCGACGCCACCGACGGCCACGGATGGGACCAGGGCCCACCGTGAGGCCGCGGCGAGCGTCGCCACGCCAGGGAAGACGAGGGCGATCGGCGAGAAGACCGCCAGCGCCCCGCCCGCGGCGGCCATCACGACGAGGCAGGCGGCGAGGGCGGCCTCGGAGCCCAAATTGCGCACGGCGACCCACGCCACCCAGGCGAGCGCCGCCACCACCAGGAGCACCAGAGCTGCCACCTTCTGTCCCCTCGTGTCGGTGCCCTGCACCCCGCTCACGACCCCAAAAACCAACAGGCCTAACCCGGCGAGGGTTAGGCCGTTGGCGAGTCTGCCCCAGCGGGGCCCGACGTCCTTGGGTTCAGGAAAGAGGGCGGTCACTGCTGTCCATCATGGACCGCACACCGGTGAGGACCGTGGTCCGCAGGCGGGGGCGCTCGGTTGCCGGGGCCGCAGGGAGCGGCCAGGTGCCGTGCACCTGGTAGGACCGCCGGGCCAGCACCGCAGTGCGCATGACGACCTCGCTGAGGGCCATGAGGATGAGAGCGGCCGTCCAGGCCTCGGCGCCGGTGATCCCGTGCGCAGCGCTGAAGTGCATGATCGAGGAGCCACCGCCGTAGTTGGCGTAGAGCTGGAAGGCGAGGCGCCCGCCGGTCCCCAGGATCCACAACGCGGCCGCCGCGAAGCCGGCCTTGGCCATGATCGACCCGTCGTCCGCCTTGGTGACCGAGGTGAACTTGCCCGCCAGCCCGCCGAGCGTGGCCCCGACGGCGGCGAAGCCGACGATCAGGAAGAGGTCGTTGTGGGCGGTCGGGATCCCCTTCAGGTAGGTGTACGCCACGTAGGCGACGATGCCGATCGGCAGCACCAAGGCCTTGGTGGTGAGGCGACGCCCCTTGACTTGCAGGAGGACGAGGCCGATGAGGGTGAAGTCGATGAGGTAATCGGAAAAGGTCATGGACCCAGTGTCCGGAAATCCGGCTTCGGGGTCGTCAACCCGTGGGTCTATTGCCGGGTGGATCCCGTCTCCACCCGGGAAAAGGCCCAGCTCAGGCAGGCACGGTTCCGGTCCCCGGGTGCCTGCCGTGTCCCGCTTCGGGCTCGCGCCCTGAGGGTTCGCGACCGGTCAGCAGACCAGCAACGAGCCTCCGGCCATGTCGGTGGCCCTCGCTCTCAGGGCAGCCGGGTCATCAGCTCGAAGAAGTGACCGTCGGGATCGTCGAAGTAGATGCCCCGGCCTCCAAAACGGTGGTTGATCTCGCCCGGCTGGCTGCGCATGGGGTCGGCAAAGGTGCACGTGCCCATCTCCTCGAAGCGCTCGAGCGCGGCATCGAAGGTCGTGTCGTCGACCACGAAGGCGATGTGCATCGACTGCACCTCCGCTGAGTCCATGTAGTCGAGGGTGACGCCGCCGACTTGGAGCGGCTCGAAGTGCGGGATGACCACCGGGCCGGGTTCGACGCCGAGGATGTCGCCGAGGAACCGCGCCGAGGCCTTCCTGTCTCGGGCCGGAACGATCATGTGGTTGATCTCGATGCTCATGCATCCTCCTCGCTCCGATCTCACCCTAAAGCGGGAATGCTCGAAGCATTGACGAGCCCCCGCCGGCCGGTCCACACCGGCATTGCCCCGGGATATCCCCGGCACGCCCGCGTTAAGTTGGGGCGCTCATGGGCAGCGAGGGACTGCACGAACCGTCCGAACGGCTGGACGAGGCGACGATCGACCGGCACCGGGCGCTCACTTCGCTCGTCGAGGAGCTCGAGGCCGTCGATTGGTACGACCAGCGCGTCCAGGCCACGAACGACTCGGGCCTGGCGGACGTCCTCGCCCACAACCGCGACGAAGAGAAGGAACACGCGGCGATGACCCTCGAGTGGCTGCGCCGGCGCGACCCGGTGCTGGACCGCCACTTGCGGACCTACCTCTTCACCAGCGAGCCGGTGACCGAAGTCGAAGCCGAAGCCGAGGCGGCCGGTGATGGGCCTCCTTCGGGCTCGCTCGGCATCGGGAGCCTGAAGGGAACCGACTGATGGACCACCTCTACCGCGACCTGGCCCCGATCTCGGAGGCCGCCTGGAGCCAGATCGAGAACGAGGCCACGAGCCGCCTCGTCACGCACCTGGCGGCCCGCAAATTGGTCGACGTCGAAGGCCCGAACGGTTGGGGGTACTCGGCCACGGACCTCGGGCGGGTCGACGAAGTCGAGAGCCCGTCCGAGGGAGTGCGCGCGCTGCAGCGCCGCGTGCTCCCGGTCGTCGAACTGCGGGCAGAGTTCGCGATCTCGCGCGAGGAGCTCGACGACGCGGACCGCGGCGCGGGCGACATCGAACTGCGCGAGCTCGACGAGGCGGTACACCAGATCGCGCTGGCGGAGAACACCGCGGTCTTCCACGGCTACGTGGCGGGCGGCCTTCTCGGCATCACCGAGGAGAGCTCCCACTCCCCCGTCGCCATCGAGACAGACATGGAGCAGTACCCCAAGGTCGTCGCGCAGGCGACCGACACACTGCGGCGAGCGGGCGTCGGGGGTCCCTACGGGCTCGCCATCGACCCCGCCATCTATACCGGGATCGTCGAGACGGCCGAGCACGGTGGCTACCTCCTGCTCGACCACCTGCGCCAGATCCTCGGCGGGCCGGTGGTGTGGGCGCCCGGCGTGCAGGGCGGTGTCGTGGTGAGCCAACGCGGCGGGGACTTCGTCTTGCGTCTGGGCCAGGACCTCTCCATCGGCTACCGCGACCACGACGCCGGCGTCGTGCGCCTCTATGTCGAGGAGAGCTTCACCTTCCGGGTGTCCGAGCCCGACGCCGCGGTCGCTCTCACGCGGGTCTGACCAACCGGGTCGGCACCGCGCCTCGGACTGCTGACGCCTGGTGACGGAGGACACCCCGGCCGAGAGGCTGCGCACCCGCCTCCGCCGCGACCTGCGGGCGGCCATGAAGGCGCAGCGACGCGACGAGATGGCGGCGCTGCGCACCCTGATCGCGGCAATCGACAACGCGGAAGCCGTCGAGGAGGCGCCGCCCGAGCCGCGCGCTTCCAGCGAGCACGTCGCCGGCGCCGTGCGAGGGGTCGGTGCGGCGGATGCCACGCGGCGCGCGCTGACCGAACGCGAGCTGGAGCGCGTGGTCGAGACCGAACTGTGGGAGCGGGACGCACAGGCCGCCCGGCTCGAGTTGTTGGGCCGGGCCGACGAGGCGTCCCGCCTCCGGATCGAGGCCGCTGTGATCGCCCGCTACCAGACCCCCGGCGACTGACGGCCGGAGCACGTACGGGACGGGCGCTCACCTCCCGGCGGCCACCGCCTTCAGCGCGTCGAGCGACTCGCGGATGCACGTGGACATGGGCGTCCTCTTGGTGTCCAGGATCCAACGCTCGAAGCCGAGTCTGAACGCGGAGCCGCCGGACTCGGCGGCGAGCGACGCGGCCGGATCCGCGACGCCGCGCTGGCGCAGCGCCTCGGCCAGGGCGGCGTTTAGCGTCGCCAGCTTGATGAGCTCGCGCTCCTGCAGCTCCGCGTTGGCCGCGATGATGGCCTGGCGTGCCCGTGAGAAGTCCCTGCGCGCCTCGAAGACGTCGTCACCGGCCGCCATGTACGCGGTTGCGATGACCTCGATCGGCGCCAGGGAGGCCGGCGCGTCGAGCACGTGGGCCACGAGGAACTCCTGCAGTTCGTGCGCGCCGCCGAAGAGGACTTCCCGCTTGTCGGCGAAATACCGGAAGAAGGTCCGCTCCGTGAGCCCGGCGCGCGCCGCGATCTCCTCGACCGTGGTGTTGTCGAAGCCGCGCTCGCCGTAGAGCTCCATCGCCGCGCTGGCGAGACGTCCCCGCGCGTCGGGTTCCCATCGGCCCACGCCTCGATCCTACTCGTCATGACAGTTACTGTCATGACCTGTCCGACGGGGTCGCCTGCGACGAGGTCAGGGAAGGCCCGGCGGCGGGTAGGAGTTGGATGAAGAGGGGTCGAGAGAAGGAGACGACCATGACCACCGTCCTCAACAAAGCGCTGTACACCGCCGAGGCCACCACGAAAGGGGGCCGCGACGGGCACGGCATGTCCTCCGACGGCGTCCTCGACCTCGATATCCGGCCGCCGGCCGAGATGGGTGGGGCCGGTGGCGGGACCAACCCCGAGCAGCTCTTCGCTCTCGGTTACTCCGCCTGCTACCAGAGCGCGATGGCGGTGGTGGCCCGCCGCATGGGCGTCGACACCGGCGATTCCGAGGTGACCGGCCGGGTGACGATCGGCACGATTGGGAACGGGGGCTTCGGCCTGGCCGTCGAGCTCGACGTCCACATCCCCGGCGTCGACGAGGCCACCGCGCAGAAGGTCGTCGATGCTGCGCACGAGGTCTGCCCGTACTCCAATGCGACCCGGGGCAACATCGAGGTCACGCTCAAGGTGGTGTGAGCCCGGGACTCAGAGGTCGCGCGACTCGATGGGTTGGCCACCCACCGAACGGCGCACCGCGGCATGGAGGCTGTTCGGCGTGAGCACACCGAGATAGCGGCCGTCGTCCACGACAGGGAGCCAGTGCACGTCGTGCTGGAGCATCTCGCCGAACGCGGCGCGCAGCGAGGTCCCGAGCGGCACTTGCGACCTCGAACGCGACGAGGTTGTCCTCCACCGAACCGGTGAGGCTCGGCTCCAGGTCGATCCAGCCCAACAGGTGGGACCTGTCGTCGACGACGACCGCCCACCGGCTGTCGGCGCCCGCTGCGGCCGCCCGGGCATCGAGCATGCTGGCCTCGGGCGACACTTCGGGCGGATGGAAGAGCGAGTCTGCACTCGATCGGCATCACGGCCAAGCGGCGCACCCCCCGATCCGCCCCGACGAAGTCGGCGACGAACGCGGTGGCGGGGCGGCCGAGCACCTGGCTCGGCGTGTCGTACTGCTCGACGTGCGCTCCTTTGGACAGGACCGCGATCCGGTCGCCGAGGAGCGTCGCCTCGTCGATGTCGTGGGTGACGAAGACGATCGTCTTCTTGAGCTTCGCCTGCAACCCGAGCAGCTCCTGCTGCAAACGTTGGCGCGTCACCGGGTCCACCGCACTGAAGGGCTCGTCCATCGAGCAGGATCGCCGGGTCGCCACCCAGCGCGCGGGCGACCCCGACGCGCTGGCGCTCGCCACCCGAGAGCTCGTGGGGGAACCGGCGCCGGTAGCTCTCGGGGTCGAGGCCGACGAGCTCGAGCAGCTCGACGACGCGGTCGTCGACCCGCTTCTTGTCCCAGCCGAGCAGGCGCGGGACGGTGGCGACGTTGTCCCCCACCCGGCGGTGCGGGAACAGCCCGCCCTGCTGGATCACGTAGCCGATGCTGCGGCGCAACTGCACCGGGTCCATCTTGAGGACGTCGGTGTCGTCGATGAGGATCCGCCCGCCGCTCGGCTCGATCAGCCGGTTGATCATGCGCAGCGTCGTCGTCTTGCCACAGCCCGACGGCCCGACGAGGACGGAGACCTCACCGTCGGGCACGGTGAGGTTCAGATCCTTGACGGCGACCGAGTCGGTGCCATAGCGCTTGGTCACCGCGTCGAGCGTGATCACCGGAACAGAGGTTACTGACGCGGGGGCTGACGTCGCCCCGGTCGCCACCGGGCTGCGGCCGCACCATCGGCGCAGTGCCGGGGTAACGTCGGCGCGGTGCTGATCGGGACGAACCCGTTCTTCCGGTGGAGCTACGTCACCCAGCAACTGGAGCCAGATCCAGGCCGACCTGGTCCAGCACATCGAGCTCAGCGTCATCGCGGTCGCCATCGGCACCGCCATCTCGATCCCGCTGGCCGTGCTGGCCTGGCGTTACCGGCTCGTCCGCGCTCCGGTGTTCGGCATCGCAAGCACGCTCTACATCATCCCGTCGCTGGCCCTGTTTGCCATCTTGGTACCTATTACCGGTGCGTACTCCTATGTCACAGCGGAGGTCGCGCTCGTCGGCTACACGCTGCTGATCATGATCTGGAACACGGTGGCCGGGCTCGATGCGGTGCCCGAAGACGCGCGCGATGCAGCCACCGGGCTCGGTTACACCCCAACGGCGGCGCTCGTCCGCGTCGACCTCCCGCTTGCGTTGCCGTTCATCTTCGCCGGCTTGCGCGTCGCCACCGCCACCGTCATCGGGCTCGTCACCGTCACCGCGCTGATCGGCCTGGGCGGGCTGGGACAGCAGATGATCTACGGCTTCAACATCGGCTACAACACCCCGATCATCGTCGGGTTGGTCCTGTCGATCGCGCTCGCTGCCGTGGCGGACCTCCTCCTTGTCGGCGTACAGCGGCTCGCCGTCCCCTGGTCCCGAACCCGCCGGCCCAGACAGGTGGCGGGAGTCTGAGATGAGCTTCCTCGCCCACGTCTTCGGCTGGTTCACGACGTCGAGCCAATTGGTCGGGCTCACAAGGGATCCCCATCCTCTTCTGGAATCAGATCAAACTGGTTGTCGCGGTCGTCGCGACAGCGGTGATCCTGGGCGGCAGCGCTCGGCGTGGTGCTGGGCCACACGGGCCGAGGGGGCTCGTCGCAGTCAACGCAGCGAACGCGTTCCGCGCCGTGCCGACCCTGGCCCTCCTGACACTCCTGGCGATCCAGCCCTCGATCTCCCTCAAGTGGGGCGGCTTCCTGGCTTCCTGGATCGCGCTGACCGCATTGGCGATCCCACCGATACTCACCAACACCTACGTCGGGATGCGCGAAGTCGACGACGACGTCCGGGATGCCGCCAAAGGCATGGGACTGACGGGCGGCCAGGTGCTGCGCACGATCGAGGCGCCACTGGCGGTGCCGTTCGTCATGGCGGGCGTGCGCACCGCCTCGATCGAAGTCGTCGCAACCTCAACCCTCGCCGCCTACGTCAGCTACACCGACTTGGGTACGTTCGTCATCAGCGGGCTCAACGAGAACAACTCGGTGGTGGCCTTCAGCGGCGCCCTCCTCGTCGCCGCCATGGCGGGGACTGGTGGCATTCGTGCTCGACCATCCTGACCAGGGTGTTGACGCCGGCACCGCTCCGCCGGCGGAGAGCCGTCCGGCCCGGTGACACCGCCTTGCCCCAGCCGGTCGGAGGCACCCAGCCGCTCTGATGGCTTGCTATTTGCCAACAGAGTGGTCAGGATTTCGTTTTCCTGACAGCCCCGTTACGGTTCCGTCACTTCGGCGCGGCGGCACCTCCCCACCGACGAAAGGTGTCCACATGCGTTTCTCGCGGTCCCTCGCCTTTGGAGCACTGGCCGCCCTGGCCTCGACGCTCATCGTCCCGGCGGCCCTCACCGGCACGTCGGCGGGGGCTCGCTTCGAGCAAACCGACCATCGTGATCGGGTCGACCAACTTCGAGGAGCAGGCCATCGTCTCGAACATCTGGGCCGACGTCCTCAAGAAGGCGGGCTACCCGGTGACGGTGGAGCCGGCGCTGGGGACTCGTGCCATCGTCGTCCCGGCGATCGAGAAGGGCCAGATCAACCTCGAGCCCGACTACGCGGCCTCGCTGCTCGGCTTCCTCCACGGCGGCACGCCCCAGGCGGCGGGTGACAACATCGCAACGGCCATCCCCGCCGACCAGAAAGCGCTCGCCTCCTACGGCGTGACCGTGCTGCCGGCGTCGAAGGCGCTCGACACCAACGTGTTCGCCGTCACCAAGGCGACGGCCAGCAAGGACCACCTGACGACGCTTTCGAGCCTCAAGCCGTACGCATCGAAGCTGACGCTCGGCGGGCCACCCGAGTGCCCGACGTTCGCCGGGATGTGAGCCGGGCTTGAAGAAGGTCTACGGCCTCAACTTCGCCGGCTTCAAGTCCCTGGACGAGGCGGGTCCGCTCAGCGTGGCCGCCCTCAAGAACGGCGAGGTCCAGGTGGTCGAGCTGTTCTCGAGCGACGGCAACGTCGTGTCGAACAACTTCGTCGCCCTTACCGACAACAAGCACCTCGAGGGTGCGGACTACATCGTCCCGGTGATCCGCAAGTCGGTCGACACCTCGGGGGTGGCCAGCGTGCTCGACAAGATCGACGCCAAGCTGACCACCACCGCCATCTCCAAGCTGAACCTCGACGTCACCTCCAACCAGGAGCAGCCGGCTGCGGTGGCGCAGACCTGGGTCAACTCCGTCGGGGGCTGACCTGGAACCGGTCGTCACAAAGAGGATCACGTCCTCCCGCTGAACCGGGTCGGGGAGGCTCCTAGGCCTGTTCGATGCGAAGCCGGTTGCCCGCAGGATCGCGGACGGCGGCGTCGCGCTTGCCCCACGGCTGGGTTGCGGGCTCTTGGAGCACCTCGACGCCAGGCGTGCCGGCGATCTTGTCGAAGGTCGAGTCGAGGTCCTCGCAGGCGAAATGAACCGGGTACAGCTCTCCCTTGGCCAACAACGTCGCGAGCGCGTCCCCGTCCTGTTGGGACCGACCCCCGTGGGGTTGGGACAAGACGATTCCGATCTCGGGCTGGGTGTCGGAGACGAGCGTGATCCAGCGGAAGCCGTCGTTGGACACGTCGAGGCTCACCGTCAGGCCGAGGGTGTCCCGGTAGAAGGCGAGCGCCGCCTCGGGGTCGTCGACGGTGATGTGCACGGTGCTGAGTGAAACGGTCATGCCGACGACGTTAAACCGACGAGGTGACGGATGCTTCTTCGAAACTGCTCTCTTCTCGTCCGCCCGGACTCCCGCTCTTCCGCGGGCGGGTCAGGACCATCAGCTGGCACGGCGACACGATGCGAAGCTCGTCGTGATCACGGGCGCGGTACACAGAGGGAGACTCACCGACGAGCTCGGTGAAACGAGCCGAAAACGATCCGAGACTCCCCCAACCGACCGCAAAGCACACATCCGTCACGGTCAGGTCGCCGCGTCGCAACAACGCCTTCGCCCGCTCGATGCGACGTGTCATCAGGTAGGAATAAGGCGTCTCGGAATATGCCTCGCGAAAACGGCGGCTGAAGTGCGCCGTTGACATCAACGCGGTGCGAGCGAGGGCTGGGACGTCGAGCGGCTTGTCGTACTCGCGGTCCATTTGGTCCCGGGCCCGGCGCAATCGCCTCAGCTCGTCGAGCTCGGCGTTCACAGATCCCGATTTTGCACCGCGGTGGTCTTCGGTGGGCAATGGCTACGAGGCGGAATCCGGGTTGGAGCCGGCCCACGAAGACGGCGGATCTGACGCAGGAAAGGATTCCTCCTCGACCTCGTCGACCAGGGCGTCCTGATCGGAGTGGCTCTCCTCCAGGTCCTCTTGCGACATGTCATCTGTGGTCATACTCGCCTCTCTCTTCGCAGCATATTGCGTTACACCACCCGCAACCCGCGGGAGCCGCCCTACGTTCGCCGCCCGCAGATCGACTCGTGCAAAGCCCGAGCAAGACCGGCAAAATGTCAACACCCCAGCGCTCGGAGCAAGGCATGAACTTCCAAAGTGTGGTGATGAACGTCGAGGACCTCGACCGCTCGATCGACTTCTATCGCGAGGTGTTTGCCTTCACCCTGCTCGCAAGGAAGGACCAGCTGGCGGCTATGTATGCGCCGGAGAGCGCAGCGCGCCCAGGTCATCGTCTTTCGGTCCATTGCCACGTCCTCGGCCCGGCGCGTCGGTGCTGGCCACGTTGGCATCCGCGCGGTCGTGTTGGAGGTCGACACGGTCGAAAAGCTCGAGAAGATCGCCGGGGCGCTGGACAAGCACGGGTGCCTGGTCGCACGACACGGTGACGACGCCACCTGGACGGCGGTCTTCGGACGTGACGCCGACCAGATCGCTTTGGTGGTCGGCGCCAGCCTGACCAGCGGGCCCATCGAGCTGGAGGCGTGGGCGGCCCTCCATGAGTCCTTGTACGCCCTCGGCGAATAGTTGAGGGTCTCGCGTCAGGTAGCTCACACGGCTGCGGCACCACTCCGAAGAATTTCCGTCTCTCCGGTCTACCGAATTGTCGATTTCGCCCCGGGCCGTTCGTGTAGGCGTTGCGGGCCAGGTGGCCGCCTGATCCCGTCGCTTCCCGGCTACCCAGACAGGGCCGCCGGCACGAACCACAGGAGGCTGGAGATGAGCAGAATCGTCGTGATGAACCACGTGACGCTCGACGGCGTGATGCAGGGGCCCGGTCGCGCCGACGAGGACACCCGAGGGGGATTCCGGCATTCGGGATGGGGCCACCGCACCGAGGCGCCGCCCGACGGCGCGTTGCAGAACGCCATGGGCGAACGGATGTCCGCGGGAGGCGGCCTGAGCGGGTGGCTGTTCGGACGTCGCACCTACGAGGACCTGCTCAGCTTCTGGAATCAGCAGCCGGACAGTCCATTCGGTCCGATGCTCAACAACACCCCCAAGCACGTGGTGTCCTCGACACTCGCCGAACCACTCCCGTGGCCCAACTCGACGCTGTTGCGCGGCACCGTCGCCGATTCGGTCGGAGAGCTCAAGGCGCGCACCGACGGGGTCCTCGGGATCATGGGGAGCGGCGAGCTGATCGGTCCACTGATGGCTGCCGATCTGATCGACGAGTTCTTGTTGATGATCCACCCGCTGGTGCTCGGGAGCGGACGGCGGTTGTTCCCCGACGGGCTCGACGCTTCGCTGCGGCTGGTCGAGAACTCGACCTCGTCCGCCGGCGTGGTGATCGCCGTCTACGAGCGAGCCGGGGACGACGTGACCGGGCCTCACCGTACGAAGAGGAGTCATGGATGACGCAATACCTGTTGAGCATCTACCAACCAGACGGCAACGTGCCTCCGGCCGACGAACTGGCGGTCATCGACCGCGATCTCGCGGTCCTTCGCGATGAGCTCAAGGCTGCGGGCGCATGGGTCTTCGCCGGCGGCCTCGCAGAGTCCGGTATGGCGACGGTGATTCATCCCCGTCGCGAGAAGATGCCCATGACGGACGGTCCGTACGTCGAGGCCAAGGAGCACATCGGTGGCGTCACCATTATCGAGGCGGCGAACCTCGACGAGGCGCTCGAGTGGGGCCGAAAGCTCGCTCGGGCCACGACCTTGCCGATCGAGGTACGACCGTTCCTCGGGGACCCGGAGGCCCGGTGACCCGATCGCCTGCTAGCGGTAACTGCCTTCGCGGAACTCGTCGAGCAGCGACGGGCGGGATGGCTCCCAACCGAGCTCGGCACGAGCCTTGGTCGCAACGGTGCCCTGATTGAGTAGGAGGACGCGGCTCTGCGCTTCATGCCTACTATCGAAACCATGACCCAAATCCAGGACAGTTATCGCCGGGTGTCGACTGGCTTCGACGCGGCGGTCCATGCCGTAGCCCCAGAGCAATGGGAATCGCAGTCCCCCTGCGAGAAGTGGAACGCACGCGACATCGTCGCCCACGTTGTCGAGGGACACCGGGGCGTTATCGCCGGGCGTGAGAGGTGGGGAGTCGAGACCTCTCGGGCCCGACGAGGACCCGAAGAAGGCGTGGGAGGAAGCCTCGCGTGCGATCGACGAGATCACCGGAGACCCCGACGAGTCGGTCAAAGAGATGGACGGGCCGACAGGCAAGATGCCGGCAGGCGAAATCATCGGCCGCTTCGTGACCATGGATGTGCTCGTGCACACATGGGACCTGGCGCGCACGATCGGCGCGGACGAGCACCTCGACGAAGACTCCGTCCAGCACGCGTTCGAAACCCTCAAACCGATGGACGCAATGATCCGCATGCCGAATGTCTTTGCCGCCAAGCTCGAGCCGCCGCCGGACGCCGACGTGCAAACGGAGTTCCTCTACTTCCTCGGCCGCCGGGCCTGACATCGCTGCACGCCCGCTCGGAGACGGCGAGCGCCGGCGTCTGAGCCGCCCCTGCTCCGACTGGGCCTCGGGTCACCCCCCTTCAGCCCCGGACATCACCCGGGACCATTGTGGTGCGGCTAGACCCGCAGGGTGGTGGGGACCACGTCGGCGAAGACGAACCCGTCCCGCTCCACGACCTCGCCGACCTCGACGTCAACCGGGAGGGCGAATCCAGGGCCGTCCACCACGACCGTGTGGAACTCGCCGTTCTCCCCGCACGGGTCGACACCAACGGGCAGTTCGTCCAGCAAGGCCGCGTCGTACCACCGCCCGGCGATATGGCGGGGCGCCTGTGCCGGGTCGACGCAGACGACCACGGCGCGGAAGCCGAGATCGATGAGCGATCGAGCGACGTCCGGCGTGGGCCGTTGCCAGAGCGGAAAGAACGGCGTCATGCCGGTGCCCTCCAGAGCGGTCTCCCGATAGCGGCGGATGTCCTCCAAGAAGAGATCCCCGAACACCATCGCGTCGATCCCAGCGTGGCGCGCCTCGTCGATGGCGACCGCCATCTTCTGCTCGTAGACCTCGTTGGAGCACGGCCACGGCAGATCCACGACGTGGAGGGGCAAGCCGAGGGCCGCTGCCTGCGCCTCGAGCAGGGCGCGTCGCACACCGTGCATCGCCACTCGGTCGAAAGATGCATTGACCGTCGTCAGCAGCCCCACCACCTCGAGACCTTCGGCAGCCCGCGCCTCGTGGAGAGCAAGCGCACTGTCCTTCCCGCTCGACCAACTCATCCACGCCGTTGTCATGCTATCGATCCACTGTGTGAAGTACCCCAGTCGAGCCGAGATCTGTCCGAGGCAGCATCTCGAGTGACGCCTCTCGGACTCAGGCAATCGCTCGCCCGGCAAGGTACACGCCCAGCATCGCCACAGCCATGAGAACAACCCAGAAGTCCGTGAGGCGACACAGCAACTGGGGAGCCCCGCGCACCTCCATGAACTCCCGCATGATGATGCGGACCTTGATCAGGGCGAGACAGATCGCGGCCACGGTGACGACTGTGCTTGCCGTCGGTATGCCATGTTGGCCCGCTGAATGATCGATCCAGAGATACGACAGCGTGATAGCGACGAGGATCAGCCAGACCACAAAGAGCCTCTTGTTGAGGGAGGACATTGCGATCACCTCACCACGTAGAGCAGAGCGAAGATCAAGACCCAGAAGAAGTCGACGGTATGCCAGTAGGTCGCACATGTTTCGACCGTCTGCTGACCGCGCCTCTTCGGATCCTTCAATTGGAGGATCAGCACGCCGACCACGACGAACCCGATCAGAAGATGGACGAAGTGGATCGCCGTGAGGAAGAAGTAATACTGAAAGAACTGACTGCTCGTGAAGGTGTATCCCAAGTGGACAAGGCGGACCCACTCGACAATCTTCAGAACCAGAAACACGAAGCCCAACCCTGCGGTGACCCAGGCATTTCTCTTTGCGAGTTCGTACTCCCCGGCGCGGGCGTGCTGGACACAGCGGGCAATGGCCCAGGAGCTCGTGAGCAGGACGACGGTGTCGAGCACGCCCAGCCACAAAAGGAGGTGGGCTTGACTTCGCAGAAAGGCCGATTCGTGCTGCGTCCGCGAGTACAGATACACGCAAAAGTAGGAAGTGAAAACGAGGGACTCGAAGAGCACGAATACCCACATGTCGGGCTGACCGGGCACATGCTTGCCATGCTTCGCAGGGAGGAGAGACGCCGGACTCTCTGTGGTGGTCATGAAGCTCCCACCTCTGCCGGAAAGATCCTGTGCCAGTTTTTCGAAGGCAGGTCGGGCAACGGTCCTGTTCCGAAGTCCTCACGGAGGATCATGCATCTGAGCAGGTAAATGAACGCACCGGTGTACAAACCGAAAACGGCGACATTGATCCACCATGCGATGACGCCGTTCCACGCGAACGCACCGCTGTGGAAGATCCAGGAGGGAGCGACCACGACCTCGGTGAGGGCGTTGCACAGGTTGAGATACGCGAACCACTTCGGGAACACGCGGTTCTTGTCGAGGAGGATGGCCGTCATCCAGATCAGTGAGCCAATGAGAAACACGCCCATGGTCCCGGAGAACGAGAGAAATCCCAGGTCGTAGAGCCATCGCTGGATCAGCGGATTTCGGTCCGGCCGCATGGCCCCGACCGTCATGGCCACGCAGATGAAGAGAAAGCCGGGGACCGCACTTACGGCATAGATGATCAAGTAGGAGTACGAGAACGCGCGGCTGACGGACATTCGACGCATCGAATACGAGATCAGTGCGATCGACGTGGCGGAGAGGCCCCCCAGCACGAAGATGCATGCGAAACCGATGAGGAGTCCCTCGTGGCGGCCGGCGAACCAGCCGACGACCTGCGTCGGGTCGTACCAGGGTTTTCCGGGAGGTTGCGTCCGGGTCACGACGAAGAAGACGATCGCGTACAGGGTGTAGAACGCGATCGTCGCATACCAGGCCAACCAGAGTTCCCGCTTCGGATCGTCGAGCAACCTCGGCCGCTTCATACGATGTCCCCCGCCGGCTCGCCCTTGCGGTTCATCGCTCGTCCCAGGGCGATGGCCATGACGATAAGCCACACCGCAATGGCAACATTCTTCACCCAGAACGACAGAAACCCGTTCCATGCGAAGACGCCACTCAGCGTCAACCCGGCGAAACCCGCCGGCACGAGCGCAACGGCGATCAGCAGATTGAAGTGCCCGACCCAGCGTGCGAAAACCGGCTCGGCCTGTTGGTCGAGGTAGATGGCGACCGCAACGAACAGGCAGAGGGCAACCAGGAACGGCACGCCGCACGTGAACGTGATCCACGCGAGATCGTTGTAGAGCATCGTCAGATCTGGGGCGCGATACGGCCGGAACGCAGCCAAGAGCCAGAAGATGGTGGAGGTGAGGAACACGATCGGCGCAGCTCCCGCGACTCCGATAACGCAAAAGCGAAGCACCGGTGTGCGGTGTGCCATCAGCCGCATGCGCTCGACGAGCAGCATCAAGATCGGTATCAGCGCAACGCAGAACCAGTTGAGCAGGATCATGCTGTACCTGACCCGTGAGGTGTGGTCGGCGTAGAAAGCCGCCACCTGGACCGCGGATGCCTTTGGTGACATGGGAGGCAGGAACCCCGGGAAGAGGAAGAAGGCCGCAATCCAGACGATTGCGACTGCGGGCAGGGCCCAGAAGATGATCCGCTCACCGGTCGTTCGGCTCATGGCCGGCGAAACTAGCCGATCGACTAGCCTCAGTGCTCCGGGGTCATTGACCTGAGGCGAATCTCGTTCGGCGGCAAATTCGGGCCGGGAGCCCTCTGCCCAGGAGGTATTCCGCGCTGCGGATATCTGCTGGGCGGATGGAGAATTTGATTGTCAGGTGTCTTGCTTGAACCAACCGGCCAGAAGCTCCTGCGCCTCGGATCCTCCGTCGATGATGTGGTTGGTCCGGCTTGTGACCCGCCAGCCGTGCGCGGTTCTTCGGAACTCCCAGTAGTTGGCTGACACGCGCCACACCTCGTAGCCCGCGTCAGTGTGCAGGTACACCCGCGAGTAACCAATGGCTCGCGCGGCATCGCCGTCGATGTCTACGAGAGGAGAGGCTGGGATGTGAGCCGAACCCTGACGGATCAGAGCCTGCTGGCCGTCACTGTGAACCATCTCCTCAATCGCGGCCGGCCCGACCAGGTGTGACATATCAGACGTCAGGACGGCATCGTCCGAGAAGAGGCCAGCCGCTGCCTCTGCTTGGCCGGTATCCACGGCCGGTCCCCAGCTATTGATGAGGCGGTGGATGGCCAGTTGGTCTTCGAGTCGGCCCACGCGTTCCTCTAACGCAGTCACGAGCTCCCGCAATCCTGCATCCTCCACGGCAACCTCCTCCGAAGGCTCTACGGGACTGCACCCAGGGCCAGCGTGCCCTTGGCATCGAGCAGATGATGGTGCGACTCGTGAACAACATTGCGGCCGATCCCTACCAGGGTGAAGGTGTAGACCCCGTATTGGCCACGGTCGTTGATGACCGTGCGAGACCACTGCGAACCTTTTAGCCGTCCGAGGATGTCGGCCACTCTGGAGGCATTTCCCTCCAACTCGAGGGCGAGTTCTCCCGGGTCCAGCTCGTTGTAACGCGCCCATTCCTCCTGTCCGGGGTTGAACATCGGAACAATCGGTTCCTCCTGCTCGAGACCCAACTCGAGACGCTCGCTGGCCACCCGCAGCGTGCCGCTCACGTGGGCTCCGTACTGAATCGGCGAGAACACGCCCGGCTCGGGGCTTTCCCGCAGAAACCCGCTATCGGCTCCGACAAGAAACGCGCGCCATTTGCCTGCCAAGACGACCCCCCTGGGGCCGAGCATTTCCGGCTCCATCACAGCCGGATTCAAACCGCATTGCGGGCAAGGCTCCTCTTGGATGCGGGACCATTGCCAACCCTCTCCCCGCGCGGCACGCAGCCTTTCGAAGTCGTCCGGCTCGCTGCAAGCGAGATCTGACATCGAAATCACCCTATCTGGTGCACATCGCAACGGTCAGTGGGGAAGCCCCACCGCTACAATCCGACTCGATGATCGACGTTGAGTTCTATGTAGACCCAAGCTGTCCGTGGGCTTGGATTACGTCTCGGTGGTTGCTCGAGGTCGCGCCAGAAAGGGACCTCAACATCATCTGGCGCTCATACTGCCTTGAGATCCGCGACGACTACGACGTCGCACCGACCGTGCCCGAGAGCTACCGCCAGCAAGCTCTCGACGGTCACGCGCTCTCACACCGCATGTTGCGCATCTTCGAGGCGGCACGCGCCGAAGCGGGAGAAGACGCCGTCGGGCGCCTCTATACAGAGTGGGGCGCGGTTCGATTCTCGGACCGTGGTCGCGGAGCAGACGGGATTCTCAGCGACACCGTCGCCGCGGCGGGCCTCGAACCCCGACTGCTGGACGCGGCTAGTGACGAGAAGTGGGACGGGCCCATCTGTGAGTCGATGGAGATCGCTTATGCGTTCGGCGGGCCCAAGACCCAGACGCCGACCATCGTCGTCAGGGCCGATCCTCCACACGGCTTCAAGGGCCCCGTGATGGCGCCCGCTCCCACGGGCACCGAGGCCGTTCGGTTGTGGGACGCCATCACGGTGCTCTCGGAGTATGACGGCTTCTTCGAGATCACGCGGCCCGCGTTCGAGGCTGCCACGCGACCACATCACGACGTGAGGCAAAGCGGCTTTTCGGGATTCTGAGACGCTCACATCCTGCGTGTACTGAATCCGCGGATGTTGTGGGGACATCCGCTCTTTCACTGGTTCAAAGCTGCGCCCAGACGGTCTTGTTCTTGAGATACCCGTCGATGCCTTCCTGCCCGTTCTCGTAGCCCCAACCGGATTGCTTGAAGCCACCGAAGGGCATGGCCGGATCCCACATCATCTGGCAGTTGATCGAGACGGTGCCCGCGTCGAGGCGCTTGGCAAGTCGATGAGCGTGCGAGACGTCTCTGGTCCAGGCTGAGGCGGCGAGGCCGTAGGTGCTGTCGTTCGCCATTGCGACCACTTCGTCGTCGTCGTCGAACGGCGTCACCGCAACGACCGGCCCGAAGATCTCCTCTTGACAGAGGCGCATGTCCTGCCTGACCTGTGCCAGCACCGTCGGGTGCACGAAGTACCCGGTGCGCTCCAGCCTGTGACCACCGATCACGACCTCGGCGCCATCACGCTTGCCCTCGTCGATGTAGCCCATGACCCGGTGTAGCTGCCGCTCGCTGATGAGCGGTCCGCTGTGAACCTTGCCCTCGCTCGGGCCGCCGAGCCGGATCTTGCCCGCCATCGCCGCGATGCCTTCGACCACCCTTTCGTAGACACCGCGTTGTACGAAAACGCGGGAGCCCGCTACGCAGGCCTGCCCCGAGTGGATGAAGATGCCCATGGCCGCCGCGGGGATGGCCTTGTCGAGCTCGGCGTCGTCGTAGATGAGAACCGGTGATTTGCCACCCAACTCGAGCATGACTCTCTTCAGGTTTCCGGCCGCTGCCTGCACGATGAGCTTGCCCACCTCCGTGGATCCAGTGAAGGCGATCTTGTCGACCTCGGGGTGCTCGATGAGAGCCTGGCCGGTGGTGTGCCCATAGCCGTTGACCAGATTGACGACACCATCGGGCACCCCGGCTTCGGCGAGGATCTTCTCGAAAATCAGCGCCGACAACGGTGTCTCCTCAGCCGGCTTGAGCACGCTGCTGCAGCCTGCGGCTAGAGATGGAGCGAGCTTGGCGGCGGCGTTGAACGCCGGGCCGTTCCACGGGACGATCAAACCCACGACGCCAACTGGTTCCTTGATCGTGTACGCGTGCACCGAACCATCGAGCCCTGAGAGTCCCCCCGTCATGCGTACGTCGTGGGCGATCCCGTTGATCTTGGTGCACCACCCAGAGAAGTAGCGGAAGAACTCGATAGCCGCAGCGATGTTGCGGCGAGCCTGGGGTAACGGCATGCCGGTGTTCAGCGAGTCGAGCTGCGACATGTCGTCCGCCTGAGCCTCGAGCAGCTCTGCCACGCGCCACAGCACCTGAGCCTGCTCGGATTGCGGCTTCTGGTGCCACACCCCCGAGTCAAAAGTCTCACGAGCTCGAGCGACCGCCCGGTCGATGGCGGCCGCGCCGCCGTCCGCAAACTCGGCGATCGGCTGTTCCGTCACCGGGTCGATGACCGGAATGATCTCGCCCTCGCCGGGACGCTCCCGAAGCTCTTCGATCGTTGCCTGAACCGTCATGATCCTTCCCTTCAGCAGCTAGCGCCGGTTGACATTTCCCGCATCAACCGGGATCACGGACCCCGTCACGTACCGGGCCTCGTCTGAGACGAGCCAAGCAATTGCATTTGAGACATCGATCGGGTCGACCGCTTCGACCGGAATGGCGTTCAGCAGTGATCCCGCCAGCTGTGGGACGTTTTCCACGATCTCAGCGACGTTCCCGCCACCCGCCATGGGTGTGCGGACGGTGGTGGGTGCGACGCTGTTGACACGAATGAAGTGTGGTGCCAGCGAGTTGGCCCACGACCGAGTCAAACCGATGACGCCATGCTTTGCAGCCGTATAGGCCAGCATGCCTGCGACGTCGATCGGCGCACCGGTAAGGCCACCGGTGGAACTCGTCAGTACGATCGCACCGCCATTTCCGGCCTTGACCATGGAAGGGATCGCCACCCGTCCCGTATTCCACACGCCGGTCAGGTTCACGCCGATGACCTCGGCCCACTGCTGCTCGGACGAAGCCATCCCACCGGGGCCGATGCCGGCATTCGCGATGACGATCTGCACCGGCCCCAGCTCCTGGACTCCCTCGCCGAATGCAGCCTTGAGCGCACCAAAGTCACGGACGTCGGCCTCCCTGGCCACAATCCTTCGTCCGAGAGCCTCGACTTCTTTGACCGTTTGCTCGAGGTCCGCTGTCGTGGACATCTCATAGCCCACCGACTGCAGTTGCCGACAGATGTCGACCCCGATGATGTCGGCGCCCTCCTCGGCCAGGCGGACGGCGTGACTCCGCCCCTGTCCGCGGGCTACCCCGGTGATGAACGCCACCTTGCCTTCGAGCCTTCCCACGTCTTTCTCCCTTAGTCGGTTTGGAAGATAATCGGGTGAACAAGTGGCGGCCCACGCTCCACCTATTATTCCTCGGACCACCGTATTCTTCGCGACTGTGCGTTACCAGAGGGCTTACCCTTGAAGGTGAGCTTCCTTCGACACCATCTCGTTGTACGGCCTGAGGCACTGAGACAGATCGGGATCCGCTCGGATGGAACAAAATCGGAGGAGGAGATGTCACAATCACAAGGAGTGCAACCGTGATCATGCAGCCGACTGATCTCGAAGCTTCCGTCCCTGAAGACCCGACGGACATCAAGACCCTTTGGCAGCAGTTGGCGCTGGCCATGTTCATTGCGGTTCCGTTCATCGCCCTGATCGTGGCCGTACCCGTCCTATGGGGCTGGGGTCTGAACTGGCGCGACGTGGTCATCGCGGTCGCCATGTACATCTTCACCGGCCATGGGATCACTGTTGGGTTTCATCGCTATTTCACACACAGGGCGTTCCGCGCCAGACGCTGGGTGGAGGTGACGATGGCCATCGCCGGGAGCATGGCCATTCAGGGCCCCATCGTGCGCTGGGTCGCCGATCACCGGAAGCATCACCGATTTTCCGACCGCTCGGGTGACCCACATTCGCCATGGCGCTACGGGGTAACGCTCACGGCGCTCATTCGAGGTTTCTGGCACTCGCACATCGGTTGGCTGTTCGATGCCCAGACGTCTCAGCAGAAATTCGCACCCGATCTTTGCAAAGACCCAGTCATCTCGGGGATCTCCCGCTGGTTCCCGTTCTGGGTCGCTCTCTCGATGCTGATTCCCCCAGTGGCGGGCGGTCTTTGGGGATGGTCCTGGCAAGCTGCGTTTTGGGCCTTCTTCTGGGGGAGCCTTGTCCGAGTCGCCGTACTCCACCACATGACCTTCGCCATCAACTCGGTGTGCCACATCACCGGACCCCGGCCATTCAAGACGTCAGACGAGAGCCGCAACGTCTGGTGGTTGGCGGTGCCGTCTTTGGGCGAGGCCTGGCACAACTTCCACCACGCTGCTCCAAGATCGGCCCGCCACGGCGTCCGGCGATTTCAGATAGACACGAGCGCACTCGTCATCCGAGCAATGGAACGGTTTCGATGGGTGCACAATGTTCGCTGGCCAGATTCGGGCCTGGTAGTCAAGCGCCAACTTCCGGCGGTCAAGTAGAGCGACGGGGTACCGAGGCGATCCCAACCGAGCGCCGCTTCCAGGTGCCTTGCCGACGCCCCATGAAGCTCCACGAAAGGTCCTCTACGAGCTGGTATTGGTGCTCGTACCGGGGTAGTCAGTACCGCAGAAAGGCTTTGACGAGGCCGGTACGAACCCCGACTTCTCGGCCCGTAGAACCCAGGCACACTGGGGGAGATCGTGCCCGAATACTGTCGAGTAGTTGATGTTGATCGGTAGCAGCCCGTTGCCGTTGTAGGTCTTGATGCTTCGCAGCGCCCTGACGACTCCTGCCCGGCTCGGGTTCTCTCCTGCGCGTTGCAAGCCCTTGATCATGAGGTCGCACCCGAGCCACGACAGATCCTGGCCATAGCTAGGAAACTCGCCCCTCGTGAAGTCTGCGTACTTCACGAGCGCGGCTGCCATCTCCTCGGTGCCGGCGTTGGGCAGCGAGAAGGGACGGGCAAGGGACAAAAAGTACGCCCCCTGGAGGCTCGACCACGCTGGTGAGTGGACGACGCTCGGCTCGTAGCCAACCGACAACAGGACGGCCTTGAGCTTCACCCCTGCGTGCTCGAGTGCTGTGACCAGAGCAAAGTTCGAGGCACCGTCCATCGTCGGAAGGATCGCATTCACATGCTTCTCGTTCGCAACGAGCGCGGCGGAAGTGAAATCGACGCTGCCGAAGGGCACCGAAGTGTCCTCTACACCAATCTTGCCCCCAGCCCGCTGGAAAGATTCGGCTGCGCCGATCGCTTCCTCGGCCGAGAGCGGGGACACACCGTAGCCGTATGTGCCGATGACCGTTCCACCGCGCGACTTCAAAAAGTTGCCGTAGATACTGTTCACCGGCGTTGCTGGGTTTTCACTCCCCCGGAACGCATCGAACATATTGGTGTAGGGCTGTTCACCCCATTCTGGACCGTCTGAGGAGTTGCCCGTCACCGGTATCCCCGCTTGCTGCGCGTACTTCGCCGCCAGAAAGAAGAGCGGCGAGTTGGCCACGATCCCGATCGCACCTTTGGCTATCGCACCTTGAACGGCCGTCGAGGTGAGAGTCGGATTCGTTTCGTCGTCCACGACTGTTAACTCGATTTTCCGCCCGTTAACCCCGCCCTCGGCGTTCTGCATATCCACCCGCGCCACGCACCCCTGTTGAGAGTTGCCGAACTCCGTTGCGGCTGGCCCTGAAAGCGAGGAGATGTAGGCGATAGACAGGGGGGCGGCTGACGAGGCCGTTGGAGTCGCGAAGGCCGTCACCATCCCGCCGACCAGGGTGGTGATCGCAACGGCCAAGGTTCCGTTTCTCATTAAACGCGACAACTTCAGCTCCAATCGATTCCGCGCCGGTGGGCGGACCAGTCGAACTTCGGCCTAGGGCTTCGTGGTCATGTGTGTCCTGGGGGCGATCGGTCAGGGACTGCCGTGCGTAGCGCCCTGCAATGGTTGGTTCGGCACGCCCGGGAACAGTTGCGTCGTGGGCCCGGCGGTCACGCGGCTTTCCAGTTTCGTCACGAGATGCGGCGTGAAGACAGCGCCATAGAGCAAATTTGCGAGAACGACGACGCCCGCAACAGACATGACGGTTGGCCAAAGACCGTTTGGCCATTTTGTGTGGGCCCACGTCTCGATGACGGTTCGTCCTTCAGGATCCGTTCGTCCGAGGATGTAAGCGAAGACCATCATCATCACGCCCATGGCGAGGGCGTCATAGAGCGGGTACTGATGCTTGGTCCCCTGCCACAAGGCCAAGCCAGGAATCACGCGCCCGTAGTAAAAGACGCCGAGTCGCGCCCCCAGGATGCCGTTGAAGCTCAGCGCCCAGAGAAATCCGACGACAAGCCCGACGGCGAGGAGGGTGATCGGCCTGCGCCAGTGGTATCTCGAGCTCAATCGTCGTCCGAGTGCAGCCGCCACCAGGGCGGGTGTTACGAAATAGGAGATGTAACCCACCGGCACCGACGCCGGGAGCCCACCCCACGTCATGTCCAACGGCCACCAGGACGGCATGCGGGGGATGGCCGGAGCGAATTGCGCGTACATCGCCCAGTCGTAGGGCGCCTCGATCCACGAGATGGACATCGCAGCGATGCAAACGAGCAGCAGCGGATGTAGGCGGCGGCGGCGGTACGTGAGGTAGACGCCGATGGCCACGAAAGCGCTCCCTCCGACGTACGCAAAGGCGATAGATGCCTCGAGCAAGGGTGTCAACCCATGGGTCATCGATCGGTCTCTCGACTCGGAACGCGACGTGCTTCGGGGTCGTAGCGAAGCACCAGGCCGAAGACGAGGACGATCAGCCCGAACAACGTGCCCAGCATGATGACTGCAGCCACAACCGCACTCCTCCCCGCGCGTACCACTTAAGATAGTGGAGACTATCTAAAGCTGTCGACCGCCCCGCTCTTCGAGGAACCGTGCCCCAGCGAACTTCGACCAAGAAGCAGGCGACCAAGACGCCGGCCCGGGCGACGCGCCGGCCTCGAGGTCAGCCTCGGCGACTCCTCCTCGAGGCCGCCAGCGACCTCTTCGCCTGTCAGGACTACCGCAGCACCACAACCCGCGAGATCGCCGAGGCCGCCGGCGTCACCGAAGCCCTGCTCTTCCGGAACTTCGGTTCGAAAGCAGCCCTCTTCCGCGAGACCATGGTCCTTCCCTTCACCAGCTTCGTCGACGACTTCGGCCGGACGTGGCAGGCGGTCGTACCCGACCAGACAGACGAGGAAGAGTTAGCCCGACATTTCGTCGGCCAGCTCTACGACGTGTTCGTCGAGCATCGAGGCCTCGTCATCACCCTCTTGTCCTCAGAGGCCTTGGGCGAGGCAGAGATGAACGAGGCCGGCATTGCCGACATCCGAAGAGGCCTTGCGGTGCTGGGCCAGATCAGCTCTGAGGGCATGGCGATCCGAGGAGTGCATTCGAGTCAACCGGACCTTGCTGCCTACTCGACGGTCGCGATGATCGCCGGCATGGCCGCGTTGCGTTCGACCTTCTTCGGAGCCGAACAGCCTTCGAGGGAGGCCATCCTCCAAGAACTCACCCAGGCCATCCTCCACGGGTTTCTGCACCGGGACGGCTGAGCGGTGTTGGCTAGCTTTTGACGCGGTGAATCCAGGAGGGCCTCAAATGGCGTTGAGCATCTGATTCTCGTGTGCAAGATAAGTAGGCGAATCAGGCCCCCGCGGACTGACCACCGTCGATGTGCAGGACAACTCCCGTGACAAATGAGGCTCGCTCGAGATAGAGGATTCCCTCGACGACGTCGCTGATCTGACCGACTCGGCCCAGCGGATGAAGCTCTGCGAGGCCTTCATACGACGCTGGATCGAAGGCAGGGTTCTGTATGACCCCGAGCGAGACCGCGTTGCACCGCACACCTCGCGACGCGTACTCGATAGCAAGTGAGCGCGTCACCGCCGCCAGACCACCCTTGGTGAGCGATACGAGAGCAGATGGGTTCTCGCTCTCGGCGTGGTCGACAAGGCTCGTCGTGATATTCACAATGTGACCACCCGACTCCTGGGTGAGCATCTGACGGATGACGGCCTGGGTGACATGGAAAAACCCGGTCAGATTCACTGCCGTGATCGCCGAATAGTCCTCGAGTGTGTAGTCGGTAAATGGCTTGCCGATGAAGACGCCAGCGTTGTTGATCAGGCTGTCGATGCGCCCGAAGCGATTGACCGCCTGATCCACGATCTTCTGGGCGGTCTCGACCTCGGCGATGTCACCTCTGACCGTGAGAAAGTCGGATGCGTCGGAAGCGCTGATCGATCGCGACACGCCCACGACCGCATATCCGGCCTCCCGGAAGCTTTCCGCAGCGCCGGCGCCGATGCCTTGAGACGCTCCGGTCACCACCGCGACCCTGCGTGAAGCGTGGGAAGTAGGGCTCATCCGACGAGGTATACCTCGCCGATCAGATCATCGCTCCGGCGTCCTCCGACACCGATGAGCTCGTGGTAGGCGCCGACGCTCGCTTCAAGAAAGTTGATCAGGTCGAGTATTCGATCGGGAAGACGGCTGTTCACGACAACACTTCAGATTTTGGCCTCGTTCCCTTTCCCGGCCAAGTCGGCAGGCAAATCAGGCCTCAACGACCAGGGACCGTGCTTGCGCGGGGCTCACAACAAGATCATGAAGGTCGCCGCCCACCTCGAGTCGGGTCGACTGCTCGATGCCGCCGATCCTCAGAGGCTCGAAGCCCGCCGTCCGGATCAGGTGCTCGACCTCGTTGCCCCCACGGTCGTCCTCGGACACGTAGAACAGAACTGCTCGCTCGGGAGACCGATGGCTCGATGACTCGAAGAGATCGGCCGACATGGTGCCGAACGCAATGGCAAAGGGTGTCCCGGCCGGCAACCACCCAGCGACGACCTCGCCCGATGACTGTCCTTCCGGTAGGAGTCGTACGATCTCGCCCTTTTGGTCGAGGCCGACCGGATTGCTCGGAACGACGAGAAGCGTCTCACTCAGCGCGTCGGCGATCTCGTCGATGACCTCTTTCAACACGGAGAACCGCAGCGCAAGAACGACGGCATCGGCTCCCTGCAAAGCGGTTCGGTTGTCGAAGGCGACGGACGCAGCTCCGCCGATTGCGGCCGCTAGCTTTCGAGCGGACTCCTTGTCGGCGCTCGAGAGCCGCAGGGCCTCGTCACCCGAAGCAAGTTGGCGGGCGATGGCCGATCCGATGCCTCCGGTGCCGATGATTGCCGTGGTCATGTTCGAGATGTCTGCGCCAGGAATCTCATTCGGGTTTGCTTGATGGCCAGTGGTCGGGAGACCAATCCCCGTCCGGATCCGTCGTTTGTCCGACCTCGATGAGATGACCATCGGGATCGCGGATGTAGCAACGGATCTCGTACTCGTGCTGTTTCGGTGGCGTCAGGAAGTGCGCACCACGCGCACTCCATTCGGGGTATACGGCTTGCATGTCCGTAACTCGGATATTGAGGAAGCTGCTGACCCTGTTGAGATCTCCCGGCGTCTCGAGCGTGACCTCCGGCTTGTCATCGGTCGGACCCCCGCCAACGTTGATGATGACCCAACTGTTCGACAGCTGGACATACGTCAGCCCTCCGGGTCCGGAGAAGGCGAGCCTGCCTCCAAGCACCTCGGTGTAGAAGTGCCGGGAGCGCTCGACATCGTCCGAGACGATGAAGTGGGCCAGCACGATTCCCTCTGGGGCCGGTGGAAACTCGCCGGCGGACGGACTCGAGGGCCAGTGATCGGGCACCCAGTCCCCTCCGGGGTCGGTGGTTTGCCCCACTTCGATCAGGTGACCGTCGGGATCACGGATGTAACAACGGATCTCGTACTGATGCTGCTTGGGCGGGGTCAGGAACTGAGCACCCCGCTTGCTCCATTCGGAGTACACCGTCTCCATGTCCTTGACCCGGATGTTGACGAAGCTGCTCACCCGATTCGGGTCGCCGGGCGTCTCCAAGGTGACCTCCGGCTTGTCGTCGGTCGGGCCTCCACCGGCATTGATCACGATCCAACTGTTTGACAGTGCGACGTTGGTGGGCCCTCCGGGGTTGGAGAAGGCGACCTGTCCCCCAAGGACTTCGGTGTAGAAGCGCCGAGAGCGCTCGACGTCGTCCGACACGATGAAGTGGGTGAGAAGGATCTCTTCATGGGGCGACGGGACTTCGGCCATCTGTTACCTCCGATGGATTTCCACGGTCATGGCCGCGCCATCTGCGCCTGCATCGGTTGCAGAGGAGGCGGCTTCTTCGCGATCTCCATTCGAAGGGTCTTGAAAGCCGAATCGAAGATGGTCGAGAAGCTCGGGAAGGGCTGAATGACGTCGCTCAAAACCTCCAGCGGTATGCGGGCGCGTATGGCGAGCGTCGCCTGCTGGAGCCACTCGCCGGCCTCCGGTCCGAGGGCGTAAGCACCGGTCAACCGGACACCGTCGCTGAGCAAGGTCAAGAATCCGTTCGACTGGGCGTACGCGTGACTGTAGGTCGCGGTCTTGGACACGTCGGTCAAGAGCGTTGTGCTGCTGTAGGGCGCCTCCGCGGCACCGACCGCAGCCGCCTGCGGGTCAGTGTACGTCACCCGCGGCACGGCCTCGTAGTTCGCTGGGTGGCTCTCACCGGCAATGTTCGCCGCCACGACATCGCCCTCGTACTCGCCGACGTGCGTCAGGGGCCAGATCCCGTTGACATCACCAATAGCCCAGGTCTTTTCACCGGCCCGCAGATACTCGTCCACCCGAATCCCGTGTGGGTCCGCCTCGATGCCGACCGTCTCGAGCCCGATCCCGTCGACGCGAGGACGACGGCCGGTCGTCACCAACAGTCGCTCACCCCGCACCTCGCTGCCGTCAGAGAGCCTCAGGACGTAGTCGTCTCCATCACGGGAGGCCTCGGCGGCCTGGACTCCGAGATGCAATTCGATCCCGTCCCGCTGCAATGCCTTGCTCAGAGCCTCGCCGAGGGGCGCCGGCTCTCGTGGGATCAGCCGATCGGCGCCCTCGACGAGCACGGCCTGCCCACCGAGCCGCTGTACCACCTGTGCGATCTCGACACCGGCCGAACCACCGCCGAGCACAATAAGTCGGCTGGGAACTGCTTTCATGGCCGTTGCCTCCCGCGTGCCCCAGACGCCATCGAGGTCGTCGAGCCCCGGAATGGGCGGCACGAAGGGAGCCGCGCCCGTCGCCACGACGACATGCTCCGCCGTGTGGCGAGTGCCGTCCACTTCGATCACGCCTGGCCCGGCGAGCTGCCCCACGCCCCGGATCAATTCGATGCCACGATCCGTCAGCCATTTCTGCTGTCCCGCATCCGAATAGTCGGACACCATGTAGTCCCGCCAGTCGAGCGCCGCCTGCACGTTCACCTCGGCACTGGCGTCGACGTCGCGGGCGCCCTGGACCGCCTCCCCCGGACGCAAGAGAGACTTGGACGGGATGCACGCCCAGTACGAGCACTCGCCGCCGACCAGCTCCCGCTCGACGACGGCGACCCGAAACCCCCTCGCCGCGATGGCCCCGGCGCAGTGCTCCCCGGGCGCACCGCCGCCCAGCACGATCACGTCGAAATCGCTCATGTTGGCTCCTGACCACTCTGTTCGCGCGCCATGAAGTCGGCGTACCAGTCGGGCCAGTCCGGATCGGCGCGGCCGATGCGCTTCTCGTGCTCACCGTGGGCCGATTCGGCGCGGCGCAATGCCGCAGCCAGGTCACCAGCCGAGTCGAACGCGGTGACGGCTGGATCGAGCCGGCCGGGAAGGCGTTGGGTGACCTGTTGGAGCAGCCAGCTGTTTCCGTCCGGGTCTTCGAACGTCGCAAAGGAGTTGTAGCTCGCGCCATCCGGATCCGGCCCGTTGACCCGATCACCCGCCCCCTCGGGGTCCAGTTGCGCCCCAGGCGAACCGGAATGGAACACCTCACTGACCTTCGCTCCCCGATCGACGAGCTCGTCGCGCCCGGCCCCGATGTCGGAAACGATCAAGTACAGGCCATGGGCGGACCCTGGTGGCGCACCTGTGATGTGGGTGCCGAACTGCACAGAACACTGCGATCCCGGCGGCGTGAATTGGACGACCCGGAACCCGTTGTCGAAGGAGAAGTCGGCGTCGAGCCTCCACCCGAGGCCGGAGTAGAACGCCTTGGAACGATCGGCATCTGCGACGGGGATGACGACCACCTCGAGCTTCAGGTCGGCCGGCTCGCTGCTCGGTGACCCGCCGGCAGCGCCACTCTGTCCTTGGACGGTGCTCATCCGCCTCTCCTCTGTCTGGTCGGAGAAGGATTGTCGCACCCGAGCGTGCGCCTTGCACGGAAACTCTCCGTGTTCCCGACGTTCGACGTCATTCCAGCGTATGGCCGCTCGAATGGGATGCTCGGGTACAGGTCTCAACCGCTCTTCCACGCGGTCCGCGAACCGCTCGAGAGTCGTGTGGCCGAAGGCCCGAACCGAGACGAGTCGACGTTTCCCGCTGCGTCAGCGTTTGATACCGATGCTCTTGCCTTCGGTGTACCGGATCGGCTCCTCCAGCGTGTCGACGAGGAATTGATCCCGGTCTCCCCGCTCCCAGGCCTCCCTCAACCCCGGGGCCGCCAAGTCGAAGTCGGGTCGAGTCTTCTTGAACACCTCCCTCAGATCCACGTGTAGCTCGGCCATGGTGGGGCGACCCCAGTACCAGTAGCCGTTGTAGATCTTGAAGATCTTGAGTCCGGGCTCGAGGACAAACGTGTGCGGGATCATCGGATCGTGCGGCTCATCTGTGAACTCTTTGATGTCCAGATCATTCTGGACGACCCGATCGGGGTCCGACAGGAACGGCCACGTGGCGCCCAGCGCGTCCCGGAACTCATTGATGTTCAGCTGACTGTCGGTCGAGATGAGGGCCAATCGCGTGTATGCATTCCGGAACTCGGGATACACGTCGACCAAATGTCTCACGAACTGATGCTCTTTGGGATCGAAGCCGCCACGGGACAAATGGAGCACCATTGGATTGCCCCCCTGGAGCTCCGATAGAGACCGCCGGCGGCCGGATTGATCGGCGAGCTCGTAGTCGGGAAACGTCTCGCCTTCACGGATGTCGCTACGCATATGGCCTCCGAACTTGAACGGGTTTGCTCCAAAGTTCCCACCGGAGTCCAGCAGATGTTCAAGTCGGTTGCGTCGCTCGTTCGCTCTCAGAAATTGCCCAGGCCGCATTGACGAGCCCGATGTGGCTGAACGCCTGCGGGAAGTTGCCGAGGAGCTCGCCGCTGACTGGATCCACCTCCTCGGCCAGAAGACCGACGTCATTGACGAAGGCGGCCGCCCGCTCGAACACGGCCCGGGCCCGAAGCGACTGGCCTGCCAGGGCCAGGGCCTGGGCGAGCCAGAAGGTGCACAACAGGAAGGTGCCTTCCTCACCCTCGAGGCCGTCGTGGGACCGATAGCGATACACCAATCCCCGCTCGTCGGTGAGCCGGTCCTCTGTCGCATCGATTGTGGCCAGCACTCTGGGATCGTCGGCCGGGAGAAATCCCACCAGAGACACCATGAGGTTGGAGGCGTCAAGCTCCTCCGAGCCGAAGGACTGGGTGAAGGCCTGGGCCTGGTCACTCCAGCCCTTTGTCACGATCGCCTCGCGGATCTGGTCCCGCGACTGCGTCCATGACTCAACTCGAAAGGAGGCGTTGAGACGGTCGGCCAGGATCACCGCTCGATCGAGGGCCACCCAGCACATCAGCTTCGAGTACAAGAAATCACGGGGCTCCCCCCGGATCTCCCAGATTCCTTGGTCCTTCTCCTGCCACCGGCGGACGGCGGTGTCGGCCAGTTGCACGAGGAACTCTCGCGTGGAAGGGGCCAGGTCCGTGGGCGTATCCCACGTGCCCGAGTCGGACAGTGGCCCAACCCGGTGCGTGTTGTCGAACAGGTGGTCAGACATGCGGTACACCGCGTTGAGCAATTCGCCGTAGACGTCGAGCTGGCGCTGTTTCCAGGCGGCGTTGCCAATTCGAACCGGCGCCGAGTGCCGCCAGCCCTCCAGGTGCGGCAACTCACGCTCACTGAGGTCCCGCTCACCGCCGATGCCGAACATAATCTGCAGGTCGCCGCCCTGCTCCAGCGAGCCGGCGGCGGACGATGAGACGTAATCGAAGAACTCGTTGGCTTCGTCGGGACATGCCGCCACCCAAAGGGCCTGGATGGTGAAGGACGCGTCCCGGACCCAGGCATAGCGGTAATCCCAGTTGCGGGTGCCACCCACCGTCTCGGGCAACGACGTGGTCGCGGCGGCGCAGATGGCTCCCGTGGGCGCGAAGGAGAGTGACTGGAGCACCCGCCCGCTGTGGTGCACCAGGTCGCGCCACGGACCCAGGTAGGCCTGGTGGAGCTCCGACCACGACTCCCATCCCGCCACCGTGTCTTCGAGCCGGGCGCGTATCTCCGACGGGCTCCAGATCAGGGCTGCATCGCCTTCGGCCTCGCTCCCGTGATGCAGAGCGAAACCCATGCTTTCGCCTTGGGAGAGCTGGAACCGTCCAGAAGCCGCGGCGCGATCCTGATCGAGCGTCAGAGGCATGGACGTTGACAGCACGAGCGCGTCACCATTGCCAGACACCGCCACTCCTCCGTCGACCTCGTCGAGCGAGGGATGCCTCAACCCATATTCGGGGCGCGGGACGAACTCCAGAGACAAGTCAACTTGCCCCTCGGTGCACGTGGCGCGTCGCAGCAGCACGTGAGGCGCCCCTTTGCCGAGTTCGTGACCTCGGTTGCCAGCCCCCATCGCAAGTCCGTCGGTAATCGTGACCGCACCCGTCCGCGTGCGGAACGTGGTCTCCATCACCATCGTGCGGTCGCGGTAGCGCCTGGTTACTTCCGTCGAATTGGCGGCCCCGAAAGACCAGTGCCCGGCGTCTTCGCCGAGGAGCCGACCGAAGGTTGAGGGGCTGTCGAACCGTGGGAAGCAGAGCCAGTCGATCGATCCATGCCGGCTGACCAGCGCGGCGCTATGCCGGTCCGATAGGAGCGCATAGTCCGCTATGGGGGTCGTGGTCACCTGAACTCCCGCCCGCTCGTCGGATCTGTCGTGGGAATTCTCGCAGAGCAGCAGAAGAGCCGGCCCATCGGACCGGCTCCCAACTGCGGATCTCTGAGTGGCGGGGGGTCTTGAACCTCGGGAGCGGCGTCAATCACGCCGAGAACGGAAGCAGCTTCCGACATCGAATCCTGACTCAGTGGGATTTTCGTGGGATCCCAAGAACCTTCTGGCCAATCTTCGAGTGATTGCCCCGCGACTCCATGCGGACGCCTCGAGTACCGAGCTGGTCTTCGATTCGAAGCCAATGGCGGCTGCGTGCCATGGCGATTCGCGAACACGGTACACACTTCAACCTCGATATCGTTGCCTGACGTGCCACGTCGACCCATCATGTCGTATAGGCGTGCGTTTGAGTTTTCCGTTTCTCCGGCGGAGATGTGGGACGTCATTGGGGAGGTCGACCAGTTCGAAGCGTGGTGGCCCTGGCTGGAAGAATTTCGTCTCGAAGGAGGCTCACTGGAGAACGGAGCCGTTCTTCACGGTGTGATTGCTCCGCCGCTCCCGTATCGGATGCGCATTCAGATAGAGCTCACTCGATGCGAGCCACCACGCAGGATCGAGACGCAGATACACGGCGATCTCGAGGGAGAAGCGAGCCTCGAGCTGCGTGCCCGAGGGGCCGGCTCGAGTGTCGAAGTGGCTTGGACGGTCGAGATGATGCAGCGGCCCATGCGGCTTGCTGATCGGATGGCACATCCGGTGCTCCAGTGGGGTCACGACCGGGTCGTTGAGATCACCGTCGCAGGGTTCCACAAGAGGCTGGCCTCCGACTAGGTCAAGCGGGCGATGGCCAGGGCTGCCGCCGTAAACACGACACCCCACGACATCGCCCGCAAGGCCCCCTCCAGTGGCGCCAGAAGGTTTGGTTGGTCGATCGACGATGGTCTCGCCGTCACGTAAGGCAACGCGCCCCTCGACCGTTGTTGACGCGGCGGCGGATCAGCCGGGCGGGGGTGCTCAGCTGGCGCTGCGCCATCGATAGAGCGAAAGCGCCGGCGGCGGCGATCAGCGGGGCGGTGGCCACGCGTCCCGTCTGTGCGACGTAGGCAACCAGCACCGGGAAAGAGCCCCAGGCGAGGGCGAATCCGATATCGGTATGGACGAACCCCCCGAACAGCTCCAGGTTGTAGGCCAGCACGAGGAGTGGTCCGAGCACCAGAAGCGGAATCAGGGTCCAGCCCACACGCCACACTCCGGCGATCCCCAGAGCCACCGCCCCGGCCAGGCCGACGACGGTCACGGCGATAAGCGCCGAGGTAGGAATCCGGGTGCCCAGCGGGCGCCCGTGCAACTCGTCAAGTGCGTGCGCGGCGAATCCGACCGCGAGCAGGAACGCAAGCAGCGTCGCCACCAACCGAGACACGCTGACATGTGGCGCGAGACACGCGCCGATCACCACGTAGGAGAGGTGCCAGGCCGTGTACGGCGGGTGCAGCAGGGTCCACCAATCCCGCCACCCGCCCGGTCGGGCGGCGTAGAAAGCCGGCCGGTTCTCGGTCCCCGGATGGGTAGGCAGGTGCCGAAGAGTGCGGAACTTCAGGGCCGGTGCCGGCCGGGGAGCACGCCCGATTCGTCAGCCATCGCAGCGGGTACCCCACATCACCAGCCCACCACCGAGACTCATGACGCGTACCCCGACCTGCTCGAAGCCCGCCTGACGCCACGCCTCCTCAGTCCACGGCCAGTGGATACTTCCGGTAGTGACCCGAGATGTTGGGTCCCAGGAATCGGCCCACGCGGAACCATTCCCGCCCACCGGTGAGGAACCCTGCAACGGGAAGAACCAGTCGGGTGTAGAGCCACCACATGAAACGCCAAAAGCGATTCGGCGGTAGGAAGAACTCGAGGCTGGCCACCGTGCCTCCTGGCTTCACGACGCGAGCCATCTCGCGGAGGGTCTCTTGCGGATCATCGACGTATCGGAGCAGGTAGGTGAAGGTCAGGGCGTCGAACGTGCCGTCTGGAAATGGCAACTGCTCGCCTCGGCCGGCAACAAGTTGGACACGATCAGCCTGCCGCGCCGCGGCGATGTTGTGTCGGCCTCGGGCCAGCATCTCCATCGTCAGGTCCACGCCGACGACGTCGGCGGACGTTCGCTCGGCAAGTTGCAATGCCACACCGGCCGTCCCGGAGGCGACGTCGAGCACCGTGGCCGGCGACGTGGGCACGATCCGATCGATCATGGCCCGGCGCCAACGGCCGTTCTGGCCCATGGACAGGACCTCGGCCAAGCGGTCGTAGCGCTGAGGGAGAGGCGTGAACAGCTGCTGCGCGAATCGGTTCCGATCGCCGTGTGACGTACGGGAGCATCGCTCCTCCTGGGGTGAGAAGATCTCACTGTAGGTCCCGGCAACGAGAGAGGGTCGGTGTGGTGTCATCGCGCTTTGACGTCCTCGTTGTAGGTGGCGGCCCAGCAGGCAGCATCGCCGCACTCGTGCTCGCCCGGGGCGGAGCCCGGGTGGCGCTGGTCGACAAGGCACAGTTCCCTCGTGACAAGGCGTGTGGCGATATCGTCGGCCCGCGGGCGCTCCAGCTGCTGGCCGACCTCGAGCATCCCCGCGCCGAAGGGACGCAACGTCGGCGAAATCGTGGTCGTCGGCCCGAACGGTCGCCGGGCGCAGCTGCCCTGCGGCGAAGGGCTCACCTACCCCGGTCATGGCACGGCGGTCACACGGACGGTCTTTGATTCGATGCTCCACGAGGTGGCGGTCGAAGCGGGAGCCACTCCGGTATACGGACATGCCGTCGAGCCGCTGGAATGCGAAGGGACGAATCGACGGTTACCGGTTGAGCGACGGGACCGAGCTGCGCGCCGACTTCGTGATTGGAGCGGACGGCGCGACGAGCCGGGTGGCGGGGGCGGCCGGCATGGTCGATGCCAAGAAGGTCCTGTGGGGTTTCGCGATACGGACATACCTTCCGCAAGCCGTCGATCTCCCGGCCATCGTGTTTTGGGAATCTGACGCCGTGGCAAGGGTTTCCCGGTTACGGGTGGGTCTTTCCAGGAGCCACCGGGGGAGCAAACGTCGGACTGGGTCTGGGTACGGTGGCCGATCGTAAGGCGGGAGCGAAGGTCCAGCAGGCCTTGCCACGCTTCCTCGAGCACCTGCGTGAGGTCGAGCTCCTCACCGACGCGTCGATTTCGATGCCATCGCGTCGCCTGGGTGGTTGGCTCAAGATGGGCATGGTTGGCACCATTCCGGCCGAAGGGCGGGTACTCCTCGTCGGCGACGCCGCCGGTCTGGTCAATCCTCTTCAGGGTGAGGGGATCTCCCAAGCGATGTGCAGCGGGCGTTCTGCCGCCGAAGCGCTCCTCGCCGAGCCAGGGCAGGCAGCAGAGCGCTATCGGCCGACGCTGGCGGTCGACCACCTTCCATATCATCGGATCACCGCCGCTCTGCAAGGGTGGCTCGTCGGCCGGCCACGAGCGGTGGCGGCGGTGTCTCGGCTGGTCACGACGGCCGGGCGAAGCGATGCGCTGTCAGGCGGTTGGTCCGTCTTCTGGAACGAGTTGCTCGATGGCGCACCTCCCGGTCGTCACCGTTCGGTGGCGGCCGCGGTGAACCGGCTCGGGGAGATGATGACGGCGCGCACGTCAACGGCTCGGTGGTTCGATACCACCTTTCCGGAACCACCCACCTCTCTGATGTGTCAAGAAGTCGACCTCTCCTCAACAGGATCGGAATCCGTGGGATTTTCGGGATCCAGAAATCCCTGACGGATACCCCGACCGGCCGCGCACGAAGTCCGAGATACCAAGCCAGCGCAGCTGAGTCGGGTCGACGGGCCAAGGAGCGTTGGTCGCGCCAAATCGGTTTCGCGGCAACCTAGGTTCTGGGAGCTGACGGAGGACTCGCAGGCCCGCCTGCGGACCAGCCCTCAGCGGGAGAGAATCGTGACGGCGGCGGTGCCGGGAGCACCGTAGACCTGGGCGTAGCCGACGCGCGGGTTGCCCTGGACTTGGCGGTCGCCGGCCTGTCCGCGGAGTTGGAGTACGAGCTCGTGGACCTGGCGGAGGCCGGAGGCTCCGATGGGCTCACCGTTGGCGATGAGGCCGCCATCGGTGTTGATCGGCATTGGACCCGTGATCTCGGTAGCGCCGTCGGCGAGAAGCTTCTCCTGATCGCCGTCAGCACAGAAGCCGTTCTCAGCCATGTGGATGACTTCGGCGCCGGCATCGGTGTCCTGGACCTGGATGACATCGACGTCCTCGGGCCCGATCCCGGCGTCTTCATAGGCGGCGCGGGACGCGTGCACGGTGGGTGCGACGTCTTCCTCGACAGGGGACCACGTGGTGTTGACCTCGTACGAGCCGTAGTTGCGCGTGCGGATAGCAGTCGCCTTCACGTAGACCGGTGTGTCTGTGTAGCGATGAGCGATGTCGGCGCGGCAGAGAACCACCGCCGCAGCGCCCTCGTCGGGAGCGCAGAACATGTACGAGGTCAGCGGGTAGTTGAGCATCGGCGAGCTGAGGATCTCCTCCTCGGTGATCGGCTTGCGACGAAAGGCCTTTGGATTGAGAGCGCCGTTGCGGAAGTTCTTCGCCGCCACCTTGGCCAACGTCGCCTGAGAGACGCCATGGTCGTGCATGTACTTGTTGATCTTCATGCCGAAGAACTTGGTGGTCACGTACTGCCCGTTCTCGCCGTACCACGCAGGGACGTTGGTCGTCGTCGGATCTCCTTTGAACGAGCCCCGAGCGTGCTTGTCCGTGCCGACGGCCACGACGATGTCACCGTTGCCGGCGCGAATGGCGTTTGCCGCCTGCTGGATGGTGGCCGCGCCGGTTGCGCACGCGCTGAACACGTGGATGAACGGAAGGCCGGTGAGGCCGACCAGGCCGGTGAGGGGGTCGGTCCAGACCCCCCAGCTCCCGCCGAAGGCGCACTGGACGTCGTTCCAGGTCACGCCCGCGTCGGTCAACGCCAGCTCGACGGCGTCGGCGGCCATCTCGTAGGCGGACTTGTCGCCGTGCCGGCCGAAGGGGTGGAGACCGACACCGATGATCGCGACGTCGTCCATTCAGCGCTCCTCACTGTTCTGCGCGCCGACGGGCGCGAAGGCGAAGGTCATGATCTCGTTGCCGTCCTTGTCGACGTAGAACGGGACGATTCGGAGGACGACCTCCATTCCGAAGTCGAGCTTTGCAGGATCGCACTCGGTGAGCCGCGACTCGACCCTGACCACGTCGTCAAGTTGCACAAGCCCGACCCCATAAGGCTCGAAAGACCCACCCGTCGGATCGCCCCTGTAGTCGAAGCTGGGCGGGAACTCCTGGGTCGTCCAGGATACGAGTGTGCCGCGGCGGGGTAAGGGAAGTTCGGCCATGCTCCGGGTTCCACAGCGCGGGCACCGCGACTGCACCGGGAACGTGATCGCCCCGCAGTCCTTGCACTGACCACCGAGCAGCTCTGGATCATCGGCCGGCCATGTGAACACGTTCGCGATCGGGTTCTGTATCAATGCCCCTCCACCTTCGGACTTACCGCGGTCAGGCTAGCCAACGCTGCAACAGACACGTCAAGTGCGAGTGGTGCAGTGCTCACAACCCGACACACGCCGTAGTCCAAGCGCTAAGGCCAGGGCTCTAAGTCCCCGGGTACTTTGTCGACGCGTTCACCGACCTCTGTGAACGGCTCTGAGTGGCGGGGGGAGGATTTGAACCTCCGACCTTCGGGTTATCAGACCTAGAAGAAGCGTCTACCAGGACCTTTGCAGACCTAAGCCGTAGCACCAAGTTGCCGGGCTAGCTGGGACGATGACCGGATTCGGGAGCTGACCTGCGAAGTGCTCGCTGACATGGAAATCCGAATCCGTGGGATTTTCGTGGGATGGATCATTTTTTCGAATAGCGGTTAGTGAAGCGACTCACACCGGTACGTCCGAGATCTTGTGAAGAAGCATCAGTAACCGGGAGACCAAAGGCGCCGACTCGTATCACTGTGGTCCCGACAAGCACAACTTTCTTGTCGGCGACCACAGTCGCCTTTCGTCGGTATTCGACGCGCCTGGGTCGGCCTTAAGGAGCCGAAGGCGTCGTGACCGACGTCGCAGTTGTCGGGACGCCGTACGTGACGTAGGGCGTCAAGGTCATCTTGACCCCCTGGCCCAGCGGACCGGTGACGATGGCTACGGTCTCCCACGTTGTGTCGTTCAGTGGGAACGATTCGCGCAGGGCGACGTTCCGATCTGCGACCGTTCCGGGTGCCGAGACCTGGGCTCCGCCACTGAGGAGCACATCCCCGGCAGGGACGGTCGTCTTGGCTTCCACAACAGTCCCAACAGGCGGGTCTGCAGCTGACACCACCGAGGGCGCGCGGAACACAGTCGTTTGGGCGAGTCCCGCCGGTCCTTGCTTACCTTCAGGTCCTTGTGGTCCCTGAGGACCCTGGGCACCCTGTGGCCCTTGAGGACCCGAGGCCGTCGCTGGTTGCGTGGCCACGGCGTACGCAGCTACGCCCACGCCTGCCAGGCTCAGTACCGATGCGCCGATCACGACAGGCTTGATCCACTTCGGGATCGTCGGGGACTTCGGAATCGTCGGGGACGTCGGAATCGCCTGGGACGAATGATCCGCTTCGATGGAGGGCTCGAAATTCGTCATAGTCATTACGACACCACCTCCTTCTAGTCGGTTGTTAGCTCATCTTGAGTCTTCCAATGAGGCCAACGATGATCTCCTGACGGGAGTCTTAATAGGGACCAAGGTAACGCTGCATAGGTGACAAGGTCCCGTTACCGCCTGCCTATGAGTGGCGTTCCTCGTCTGGTGGCTAGACGCGCTCTTCCCTCAGCAAGCAAGGAGGAGATCTTCTACGCGGCGCTGCTCCAGACTGGTCTTCGGAGCGGCCACGCCAAAGGTGTCGAGGGGGAGACCCGTCGACGCGATCAATGACCATAACGAGAGCCGCGACGCCATCACAGACACGCCAATGAGCTTCGACAGCAGGTCGCCCCGAATCTGTTCCGTCAATGAGGGACAGCAGCGACGTAGCGTCCTCGGCTCACGCACTTCTTCTGCGGTGACGACGACGTGTTCTGCCCGTCGCTCGACGTCACAAAGGACCCCGTCAAGGGCCTGTCGATCGTCAGAGACGCCTCACGTCTGACGGAGTTTCTGTCCCGGTGTTTGGGCCAGCCCGGCCCCGTATGAGTCGTCGCCCCCGGCACCGATCGTGCGCCCATTAGGACGATGGTCACCAGGGAGTAGGACCTTTGCCCCCTGACCACCGGCTCAGCTGAGACGTTGACTGTAACTAATGGCACATCGCGTGGTGATCCTGGGCGGCGGAACGGGCGGAACGTTGACAGCCAATCGGTTACGGCGTCTCTACTCCGAAGCCGAGGCAGAGATCACCGTCATCGACCAAGACGACCGACACCTCTACCAGCCGGGTCTGCTCTTCGTGCCATTCGGGCTTGCGAACTCCGACGACATCGTGCGGCCGAGGAGTCGCCAACTCCATCACGGGATCGAGTACCTGAACAGCGCCATCGACCTCGTCGACGTCGAAACCAACCGGGTCACCCTCGAGAACGGAACCACCCTCGGTTACGACGTTCTCGTGGTGGCAACGGGCGCCGTGCTCGTGCCTGAGGAGACCGAGGGCCTGACCGGCGCCGGGTGGATGGACAAGATGTTCACCTTCTACTCGCTCGAGGGAGCTGCAGCGCTGGGCGAAGCCCTGGCCACCTTCGAGGGTGGCCGCCTGGTCGTCAACGTGGTCGACATGCCCATCAAGTGCCCCGTCGCTCCGCTCGAGTTCTGCTTCCTGGCCGACTGGTACTTCCACGAGCGCGGCATTCGTGACCAGGTGCAGTTGACCTATGTCACCCCGCTCGACGGCGCCTTCACCAAGCCTGTGGCGTCCGCTCGGCTGACGGGGATGCTGGCCGACAAAGGCATCGATCTCGTGACCGAGTTCAACACGGGGGAAATTGACGGGGTGGATGGACACCTCACCGGCTACGACGCCCGGGTGGTGGATTTCGACCTCGCTGTGGTCGTTCCGCTCCATGGCGGAGCTCCCTATGTCGGCCGATCTCGGGGTCTGGGCGACGAGTTGAACTTCGTGCCCACCGACGAGCACACCCTCCAATCAAAGGCTGCACCCAACGTCTTCGTGATCGGCGATGCCGCGAATGTCCCCGCGTCGAAAGCAGGTTCGGTCACACACTTCGAAGGCGAGGTGCTGGTCGAGAACATTCGATGCTTCCTGGCAGGAGAGCCGTTCGATGAGAGCTTTGACGGGCACACCAACTGCTTCATCGAGACCGGATTCCACAAGGCCCTGTTGATCGACTTCAACTACGACACCGAGCCGCTCCCCGGTCACTACCCGAGCGAAGTCGGTCTGCCCCTGCTGGCCGAGTCCCGGCTCAACCACCTCGGCAAGCTCATGTTCCAGTGGTTCTACTGGCACGGTTTGCTGCCGGGACGAGATGTCCCCGGGATCAGATCGGCCATGCCGCACTCCGGAAAGATCCCAGCTCAAGCGAGCGGTTCGAGAAAGGACTGAGCTATGTCGACCGTGACCATTGCCACAACCAATGTCGAGCTCAACGACGAGGGCTTCTTCGTCCGACCCGAACAGTGGACTGAGGACATGGTTTCCGAGCTCGCCGGTCGTGAAGGAATCGACGAACTCACGGATGCGCACTGGCAAGTCATTCGGTTCATGCGATCTGAATTCCTCGCCAAGGGGACCGGACCCACGGTCCGCGTCCTGGGTAAGACCTCCGGCGTGTCGATCAAAGAGCTCTACCAGCTCTTCCCCAAGGGTCCGGCGAAGGTCGCCGCCAAGATCGCCGGCATCCCCAAGCCACGCGGCTGCATCTGAAAGGAGTGACCATGAGCGACACGATCGAAAAGGTCTCGATCATCATCTCGAAGGGTTCCCTCGAGGGTATCTACCCGGGACTGATCATGACGAACGGTGCACGGGCCGAGGGTATCGAGGCAAACCTCTTCTTCACCTTCTTCGGGCTCGACGCCATCCACAAGGCACGCAACGAGCACATCAAGCTGGCGACGGTCGGCAACCCGGGCCTGCACCTGGCCACGATGGCCGGCGGCCTCCCCGGTGTGTCGACAGCCATGACGCACTACATGAACCACAAGATGGAGAAGCTCGACATCCCCTCCATTCCCGAGTTCATCGAGATGATTGCCGACACCGGCGCGGGGATGTATGCATGCAAGGCGTCGGTCGACCTCTTCGGGTTGGAGAAGAACGACTTCATAGGCCAGGTGCAAGACATCATCACGGTCGGTGAGTTCTACGAGAAGGCGGCCGGGGGCCACATCATCTTCACCTGACCGGACCTAGTCGCCGCCGGCGCTTCTCCTGCAGCGCAGCCGATGCACGGTCAGTGCGCCGATGCAACAGCAACCGCTCTTTTGAGTGGACTCCGCAGCCAGCTCGACGAACGGGATGATGCGGGTGAGAGTGGGCCTAGGTCTGTGCACGAGGACCAGGTCCCGGACCGCGCGGGGAGTGGGCCGCGTCACAACCGCCCAAGCAGGCGCCCCGCCACCACGAGAGGAGGATCGCTTCGCGCTGCGCCGAGACCACCGCAAGGGTGGGTTGACGGCCCAGCATCTCGAACTGTTGCTCCAGCTGCCGGCGCGTCGACGTGCCATCCTGGTCCACCACGAGCGGAATCTCACCGAGCTCGAGCGCCTCGAGTATGTCTCCTCCGGCCGGTTCCGAGCCCGGAGGAAGGATGAATACGAGTTCCTGGGCCCACGACGGCAGTACGCGTCACCGGGGCATTGGCGGCGTCGGTCAGGCCGAGTTCAGACGCGCCAGACTCGACCAGGGCGAAGACGTCATCATTGACTTCGGGGGCGGCAAGGTCGACCCTGACCCCTGGGTAATGACGCCGAAATGTCCCCACCAAGTCGGCAATCGGATCGGCAGCGAGTGTCGGCAGCCTGACCAAGCACAGCGATCCAGCCAAGACTGAGTGGCGGGGGGAGGATTTGAACCTCCGACCTTCGGGTTATGAGCCCGACGAGCTACCAGACTGCTCCACCCCGCGGCGAAGAGAGACATCCTATCGGGACTCACGGAGCGTCGACGCCGCCGTGGACCGGGAGCTGGAGTTAGAGCGTTTGCGCCTTGGGCGGGGGTGGCGGGGGCGAGGCCGGGTCGGCTGCCTGCGGGGGCGGCGGTGGGGCCGGGTCGTCCGCCGCGCCGTCGCCTGATGGTGCGGCCGTGGGCCCGCCGGCCGCGGACTCCGGCGCCAGAGTCATCGGACCGTGGTCGGACTCGTGCTGCTGGAGCGCCGCCACCAGGCGGTCGATGTCGGCGTCGGTTGTCGGTGTGGCCCGGCCCGTCTTGGTTGCGTAGAAGGCAGCGCCCAGGTCCCGGAGCATCCCCTCGGCCACCTTCTTGGCCTGCGACTCGTCCAGCTTCGCCTGGCCCTTGGCCGCCGCGTCCTTTGCCATCTCCGTGGCCGCCGTCGCTTGCGCCTTGACCTTGTCGAGCAGTCCCATCGGAAGCCTTCCTTTCCTTGGCTTCCGACATCATGCGACCGCACGGCGCGGCCTGCAAACCGCGCTCGCCGGACCCCGAGCCCCTAGTGCCTGCCGCTCGGCGCCACGCCCGCCGCAGATGCGCTCGTCGGCGACGTCGTGGTCGGGCCACCCCGGGGCTCGGTGCTCGTCGGCGCTGTCGTGGTCGTGGTCGTTGTCGTGGAGGACGTGGTGGACGTCGTCCCGCTGGTCTTCTTCGACCCCTTCCCAGGCTTGATCTTCGGGAGCGTGGTCGTCGTCGTGGTGGTGGTACTTCCCGTCGTCGCGTTCAGTACGTCCTGGGCCGAGGCGAGCTGCTCTTCCATGGCCGCGATGTCCGCTTGGTACCCCGACAGGTCCTGTGCTTTCAGCGCCGCCTGCGCGTTCTCGTAGTCGGTCTGCGCCGCCGCCAGGATGCTGGCCAGAGCGGCCGGCACGGTGCCGGCCGACGAGCCGCCGTTTGACGTCGAGGGCAGCGCCACATGCGTGATGTCGCTCATCACCGCGGACAGCGACGTGTCGAATTTCACCGTCCCGCCGAGGACGGCGACGACGTACTCGAGCTTGGGCTGCGGGTTCGTGCTCGCTGCGACGTACAGGGGCCGGATGTAGACCATGGAATTGGCGATCGGGACCATGAGGGTTTCGCCCAGCAGCACCTGCGACCCGTGCTGGTTGAGCAGCGTGATCGCCGAGGACACGTCGCTGTCGGCTTGGATCTCGGCGTCCGCGTTGGCCGGGCCGACCGTGCCTTGCGGGACTTCGTAGAGGTTCAGCTGTCCGTAGTCCGACGGGTCCGACAATCCCACCATCCACGCGGTCAGGTTGAAGTTCTGGCTCGAGCTCGATCCCGTCGACTGCGTCGCCGGCACGAACCCGTCCGAGACGGTGAAGATCTGGTTGGCCGGGTTCGTCGGATCGGTGCCGGGCAACGAATAGACCTGGTACTGCGGCGACATGCGCGCCGGTTGGGTCGAGATCAGCTGGCCCTGGTTGTTGTACGTGTTCTGCGCCAGCAGCGCCTGGGACTGCGGCCCCGCTCCCGCCGTGGGCGACAACTGCCATGCGTTGCTGGCCGCGTAGAACTGCTGCGGGCTCAGCAGGTGATAACGCCCGTAGATGGCGGACTGAATGGAGAAGATGTCCTCGGGGTAGCGCAGATGGGCCTGCAGACCCGCCGGCATGTCGCGCAGCGGCACGAACATGTGCGGGAAGGCGGCCGAGTAGGCCTGGAGGATCGGGTCGCTCGGGTCGATGTCGTAGAACGTCATCTGGCCCGTGTACGCGTTGACCACGACCTTGACGGAGTTGCGCACGTAGTTGTAGCTGCTCGGGAGCGTGCTGTTGATTGCCACCTGCTGTGAGCCGGCGTTCTGGGAATACGCGTAGTTCGACGTCGTCGTGTAGCCGTCGAGGATCCAGTCGATCTGGCCCTTCTTTGTAATCACCGCGTAGGGGTCGTGGTCGAAGCTGAGGAACGGGGCCGCTTTCTGTGCCATGGCGAGGGGGTCCCGCACGAACATGATGCGTGACTTGTCGGTGATCTGGCTCGAGATCAGCAGGTTGAAGTCGCCGAGCCGCAACGCGAACGCCGCCCTGGAGAAGAAGTTCGACAACTGGACTCCGCCGCTGCTGCTGTAGTTGCTCTCGATGTTGTTGCCATTGGACGTCTGGTAGTCGACCTCCGATTGCTTGGTGTTGGCCACGACATAGCCCGACTCGCCCAGCCCGAAATAGACGTCGGGCTGCGTGATCTTGGGCAAGCCCTGGGATGAGACCGGGGGGATCCCCGAGACCCCGAACACCGGGTTGGCGTTGGTGGTGTTGTTCGTCTGGTTGGCCGGGGCGACGGCTGCCGCGTTGCCGTGTGTGTACTGCAGGTGGGTGTTCACCCACGTCTGCGACGGGACCCCCGACGGCGAGATCTCACGCACCCCGATCAGCACGGGGCTGAAGACGCCCCCGAGCACGTAACGGTCGACCCCGAGGGAGGGGAACGCGTAGTAGGACTTGATGCCCTGGAGACGCTGGAACGTCTCCAGCGAGATCGACGGGTCGGGATCCCATTGCCGGATGTTGTCGATCGTCTGCGAGCTGAGCACCGTCTGACTCGGCGTGATGGTCGTCGACGCCGGGAACGAGTGCAAGGTGACGTGATCGAGGTTGTAGGCGGCCCGCGTCGCCGTGATGTTGCGGTGGATGTAGGGCGCCTCGAGCGAGCTCTGCGCCGGGTTCACCTTGAGTGCCTGCAGCAGGGCGGGATAGATGATGCCGACCACCAGCGCCACGAAGGCCCAGATCCCCACGGCCAACACCGGCAGCGTCCAGCCCTGGCGCCTGATGTTGTAGAGCAGGATGAGCGCGGCACCGATCGACACGTAGACGAGGAGCAGCTCCGCGGGCAGCCGCGCGTGGACGTCCGTGTACCCGGCCCCGTTGACATACCCGTCCGACGCGTTGACCATCGACCAGCGTTGGAAGATGTAGCCCACCGCCTTGTCCAGCGCGATGAGTGCCAGCAGCACAGAGATGTGAGCCTTCACCGGTGGCCGCACCCGCGGCAGCCCCCGCTGCGGCTGGATCCCGCCGTTGAGGTAGTGGAAGACCAGCGTGATCACCAGCGTCACGATGAGGATGGCGAGCGTCCAGTCGACGCAGAAGATCAGGAAGGGCAGCTTGAAGACGTAGAAGCCGATGTCCTTGTGGAATTGCGGGTCCGTGACCCCGAAGTTGCCCCCGTGGCGGAACAGGATCCAGTTGTTCCACTGGCTGATCGTCCCCGATGCGCCGATGAGGGCAAGCACGAAGGCGATGGCGACGTAGATCCGCCCCGAGTAAGGACGCACGTAGTGCTGGTAGCGCCGCACCAACTCGTCCTCTTGGGCCAGCACGACGTCGCGGCCGGCGATGCGGTCGCACACGACGAGGTTGACCCAGAGCACCGCGAAGAAGATGGCGCCGAAGACGCCGAAGAGCCCGAGTTTGATCACGAGCAGCGTCGAGAAGACGTTGTGGAAGTGGACCGACGAGAACCAGAGGCTGTCGGTCCAGATGTTCGCCAGCGAACGCAGCGAGATCAGCAGAATGATGACGAGAACGGCGAACCCTGCGATCCACCAGCGAGCGCGGTGCCGGCGGCGCGGCGGCGAGGGGTCAGCCGGAAGGTCGCTGGGGATGCGCACGGAGGGAGCCTAACGTCAGCGTCTCAGGCCCTTGCGGCACCGCGTGCCGTGCGGGCGAGCTGAATTTCCCAGCTCAGTCGCTTGTCGGCGCCACGAGACAGCGGCAGCCCGAGTGGGCAGGCGGGTGCACATGGCCGGTCGGGAAGGCCTCGCTCGCGCTGACCGCCCCGGCCAACGCATTGTCCTCGCAGTCCGAACACCCGGTCGCGGACGTCACGACCCAACGCAGTTTCTGGTCCGCGCCCGCCGCCACCACGCCCGCCGAGAAGGCCTGCGTTGCGTAGTCACCCGAGACGCGCTGGACGCGCTCGCCACGCCATTCGCGGTACGCCGCGCTCATCTGGTCGCCCAAGTCACCGCCGTCGTCCTCGATCTGACGCCGCAACATCGTCACGACGACGTGGGCCAGGCCCGTCGACGACTCCGCCACCGTGCCGTCATCGGGGAGGCCGGCTGCTGTTGCTCCCGCGAACGCCGCCCCCGCCGCATAGGCCTCACCCAGGTGCGTGCGCACCGCGAGCTCGAACACAGTCCGGTGCTCCTCCTCGGGCCCCAGCAACTCGTCGCCGCTGAGCAACGGCGAGCTGCGGATCCGATCGAGCAGCCGATTCTGGTCGTCGCCGAGCGCGCGCTTCACGGCGCGGCTGAGACGTGCTGTGACCGGCCCCAGCAATTCGTCGCGCTGTGCGATCAGCGGGTCGTCCGGGCCCGCAGGTGCCGCATCCGCGGCCTCCACCTGCTCCTCGACCACGACCACATCCATGGCCTGCGTTGCGGCCTCGGGCACAGCCTCCGTCGCCGGCTCGGGTGCGGCCGTCCCCGCGCCGGCCTCGGCGCCCTCGTCCGGGGCGCCCGCCCGGATGCGCGCGAACAGCTCGTCGACAGACGGCGCGTTGGCCGCCGCGACGTCGTCGCTCGCATCCCCGTCCCCGCACCGGGCTCATCGACGTCTCCGTCGGTGACGCGGACGGCCGGCGCCGGCCCCTCGTCCGGGCCTTCCGCGATCACCTCGTCGAGCGAGTCCTGGTCGTGCGGCCCGTCGGGCCCGCCTTGCAGCCGGAACTGCTCGGCCACCGCCACCGCGGCCGCGCGCGCCTCCTCGTCACTGCGGTCGAGATGCGACAGGATGCCGTCCACCCGGTCACGCACGCCGTGCACCGATGCCGCCATCTCGTCGCGCGCCGCACGCAGCTGCTCGATCTGGATCCCTAGCGCCCGCCGCCGCGCTGCGAGGTCGGCCAGCACGCGCCGGCGGGCCTCTTGCACTTGTTCCAGCAACGTGCGCCCCTCGTCCTTGGCCTTTGCGATGACCGCCTCGCCCTCGGCGACGGCGTCGGAGACGATGCGGTCACTCTCGACGCGCGCTTCTTGCTCCGCGTTCGCCACCAGCAGCTCCACCTCGGCCACCCGCTCGGCCGCCGAGGACTCGGTGCGGGACTGGAGCTCTTCGACCTGCAGCTGCGTCTCGCGCAGCAAGGTCGACGCCCCCTCCTGGGCCTGGGCCACGATCTTGGCCGCCTCGTCGTGGGCATGGCGCAGGATCTGCGCGCTGTGTTGGCCCAGTGACGCGGTGAGCGTGGCCTCGTCGACGACGGGGTGCGCCGCACGCTCCTCGGCCTCGGCGATGGCGGCCCGCAGCTCCTGCTCCCGCTCCTCGAGCGCCTCGAGGCTCCGCGACACCGATTGCAGGTAGGACCGCACCTCGTCGGGGTCAAAGCCGCGTCGGACGATGGCGAACGAGTGCTTTGCGATGTCCCCGGTGGCGAGACGAGAAGAGGAGATGGGAGGACGGACGTCAGCCATAGAAGCAGCCTACGACGCTGCCTGGGCCGGCACCGGATTCGTGGTGACCTTGCCGCCCAGCCTCTGCAAGATCCGCAACACCTGGTCCAGGTTACTGACGGCATACACGTGCAGCTGCGACGACGCCTTGGCCTCCGCCGTCTTCAGCTCCACCTTGGGCACGAAGAACACGGTCGCTCCGGCCCGCTCCACCGCGATCGTCTTCTCGGCGACACCCCCGACATCACCGACGTTGCCGTTCTGGTCGATCGTGCCCGTTGCCGCGACGACGTGGCCGCCGGTGAGCCGACCGCTGCTCAGCTTGTCGATGATGCCGAGCGTCATGGCCAACCCGGCCGATGGGCCGCCGATGTCCTGGGTGTGCACGGACACCTTGACGGGGAACTGCCAGTCCTGCTGGGTCTCGGCCTCGACCCCGACGAACGCGGTCTGCGTGATCGGCGACCCGCCGCAGAAGTTGACCACCGACGCCTTGGGCGCCTTCTCCAGCGTGACCGGCTTCTCGGCGACGGGGCCGCTCACGAAGTCCCCCACGTTGTTGATGAACGACTGCTCCACGCTCAAGGTCACGGTCGTGCCGGGCGCATAGCCGTGCAGCGCCTCGATCAGCCCGCACTCCGACGTGGTCGGTGTGCCGTTGACCGCGGTGATCACCTGCGCCACCTTCAACGCCTTGGACGCCGGGGAGCCCGGCACGATCCCGTAGACGAGCGCGCCCACGTTGGACGACGTCACGGTGTAGCCGAGATGCGAGAGCGCGGCTGCTGTCGCGAAGGACTGGGCCTGTGCCATCTCCAGGTAGCCCTGGTCGGCGAACTCGCTGCTGCTCGTCGACGGGCCCAGCAGGTCCTGACTCGAGTAGATCTCGTTGTTGGAATCGAGGTAGCGGTACTGCAGGTACCCGAGCGCGTTCAACTGCGACACGAACACATCGGTCAGCAGGATGTTGCCGCTGATCGGGTGGTTGTCCGCCTGCGGCACCTCGATGTACTGGCCGACCGGCGACGCGTCCCCCGGCGTGATGACGTAATAGGGGATCGTGATCTGCGCCGCGATGATGGCCGCCAGGATCACCAGCACGATGAAGCCGCCCACCACGTAGGGCCAGCGGCGCCGCTTGTGGGAGCTCCCCGGTGGGGGCACGGACCACTCCGCGCCTGGGCTCTCACCTTGGACGAATCGCCGCATCGCCTCGCCAGGAGGTGGCGGGGGCGGCGAGGTCGGGGCGGAACCCCCGTCGGCGGGCGCGTCAGGGTCAGACATACTCGGAACCGGTGAACGACGATGTTGCCACGGATGACGGTCGCGACGGTCGCGCCGAGCGCCGCCGCCGCAGCGTCGCCCTGGCGGGCCACCGGGGGAACAGCACGGCCGCCCGCCGCGGCCTGGCCGATCGGGATCCGGGCGTGCGCACGGCCGCCGTCGGTGCCCTGGCCCGCCTCGGAGAGCTGACCGCAGCGGACGTCCTGGCTGCGCTGGCCGACGACGCCCCCGCCGTCCGCCGCCGTGCCGTCGACGCCGCGACGCTTGTGCGGGGCAAGGGCTCGCGTTCCGCGCTGCCCACCGCGCTCACCGCCGCCCTGGCGGATCCGGATCCCCTCGTCGTCGTCGGCGCCGCGTGGTTCGTCGGCGAGCGCCGGTATCGGCCCGCCGTGCCGGCGCTGGTCTCCCTCGCGACCACCCACGACGACGCCCGCTGTCGCGAGGGGGCGGTCGCCGCGCTCGGCGCCATCGGCGACCCGGCCGGGCTCGATGCCGTGCTCGATGCGCTCGCCGATCGCCCGACCGTCCGTCGGCGCGCCACGGTCGCGTTGGCCGGGTTCGACGACCCGCGTGTGGGACCGGCCCTGCGCCGGTCGGCCGAGGACCGCGATTGGCAGGTGCGCCAGGCGGCCGAGGAGCTGCTGGACACCGACACCGACACCGCCGCCGCCGACCCGCCGTCCGGCCCTAGTCGTCCTCGGTGAACAGCCGCTTCAGCCTGTCGAAGGACTCCAGGCAGATCCCCGCGCCCTGCACCACGCATTCGAGCGGCGTGTCCACCAGGTGCACCGGCACCGCGGTCGCGTCCGCGAGCCGCTGGGTCATACCCTGGAGCAACGCGCCGCCTCCGGTCAGATGGATGCCCTCGAACATGATGTCCTGGGCCAGCTCGGGCGCCGCCTCGCCCAGGCAGATGGCGGCCGTCTCCACGATGTTCGCGACGTTGTCCTCGAGCGCGCCGCGCACCTCCATCGGCGTGAGCAGCACGGTCTTGGGCCGGCCCGTCGCGACTTCGCGGCCGCGGATCTCGGCCTGTTGCTCGCCGGCATGCGGTGACGCGGACCCGATGGCCATCTTCACGGCCTCCGCCGTCCGCTCGCCGATGGCCACGCCGTGCTTGTTGCGGACGAAGCTCTGGATGGAGGCGTCGAAGTCGAAGCCGCCGCAGCGCAGTGCCCGCACCGCCACGACGCCTCCCAACGAGATCACCGCCATCTCGGCGGTCCCGCCGCCGACGTCGACGACCATGTTCCCGACGGGCTCGTGGATGGGCAGGCCGGCGCCGATCGCCGCGGCCATCGGCTGCTCGATCAGGTAGCTGGCCGACGCGCCGGCTCGCCGCGCCGCCTCCTTCACGGCGCGCCGCTCCACGGCGGTGATGGCGGAAGGGACGCAGATCAGCACCTTGGGCCGGTTGATGCGGCTGACCCCCACCCGGTGCAGGAGGACGCTGAGCATCCGTTCGGTCACCTCGAAGTCGGTGATGGCACCCCCGCGCAGCGGGCGTTCCGCCACGATGTAGCCGGGGGTGCGCCCGATCATCTGCCAGGCGTCGGTACCGATGGCCAGCACTTCCCGGCTGCGCGAGTCGAGGGCGACGACGGTCGGCTCGTTGAGGACGAGACCCTTCCCCTTGGCGTAGACCAGCGTGTTGGCGGTACCGAGGTCGATGGCCAGGTCCCGCGACATGCGGTCTCATGGTACGGCGACCCCGAGGTGCGACGGCACTTTTGCGGTCGACCTCGGTAGCCTCGCCCAGGTGAGTGGTCCACCCGAGGAGCCGGAAAGCGGCGATCCGGGACGTGACGAGGGAGGTGCGGACCCGGACGAGCCCGAATCGCCGCTGCGCGGCTGGATCGACCCCGACGACCGTCTGTGGCGCCATCCGAGCGAGCAGGTGCCGGCGGTGCGTGCCGCCGGCCCGGTGCTCTCCCCGCCGGCCAAGCACCGGTACCGCGGCATCCTGATGGTCTTCATCGCGGCGGGCGCGGTCGCCGCCGTCGGGGCCTTCCTGGTCGTCCTGCTCTCCCCCGCCTCCCAGACGCCGCTCAAGGGCGCCGGGCGCAACGCCCCCGGCGGGGCGACGCTCACCACGCTGACCAGCCGGATCGACGGCGTGCCCGCAGCCGCCCAGACCGCCGCCCGCTCGATGGTGGAGCTCCAGGCGACCACGGCGCACGGCACGGTGACCCTCATCGGGGTGGCGGTGGCCGAGGGCGGCATGGTGGTGACGACGGCCGACCTCCTCGTCGGCGTGCACCGCATCGACATGGTCGGGCCCGGCGGCAGGCTCGAGCAGGCGTCCATCGTGGGGACCGACGCCACGTCCAACGTCGCGCTCGTCAACGTGCCGTCGGACGTGCCGGTGGCGCCGTTCTCCGACGACGCCGCCCTCGGCGGCGGCGCCCCGGACACCGTCCTCGGCTACGCGTCGTCCGGCGGCTCGGCCGTCGAGTTCCAGGCCACCTCCGGGACTCTGGCCGCCGTCGCCACAGGGAGCACGAGCGACGCCTGTCCCGACAGCGGCATGGCCGCCATCACGTCGTCGCCGGGCCTCGCGACCGCGACCGCGGGCGAGCCGTTGCTCAACGCGAGCGGTGCGGTCATCGGCATCCTCTGCCAACCCGTTCCGGGCTCGTCGTCCCTGACCTTCCTGCCGACGCAATTGGTGGTCGGCGTCGCCGACGACCTCCGGTCCGGCGACCGGGTCGTCCCCGGCGTGCTCGGCGTCCAGGGGAGCGACGTGCCGGGCGGCGCCGGGGCCAAGCTCATGACGGTGCCGAGCGGCACCCCGGCGTGGGGCCATCTCCAGGCCGGCGAGGTGATCACCGCGGTCAACCAACTCCCGGTCCGCACGTTCGCCGAGCTGCGCGCCCGCCTCTACGTGCTCAAGCCGGGCACCCCCGTGACCCTCTCGGTGCAGGGCGCGCCGGGGACCACGGCTTCCAAGTCGGTGGGCGTGACCTTGGGCAAGTCCTCGTAGCATGCAGGCGTGAGCATGTTTGGTGGCTCGATGGACCCCGACAACCCGATGGGGGGTCTCCTCGGAGACCTGATGAAGGTCATCGGGTCGGGGCCGGGCGCGGGCGACAGCTGGTTCGAGGCGGCGCGCACGCTGGCCTTCGGCGTCGCCACCGACGGCGGGCAGGACGAGACGCCCGATCCGCTCGTGCGCATCGCGTTCGAGGAGCTGGCGCGGGTGGCCGAGCTCCACGTGGCCGCCGCCACCGGCATCACGCCGGCCTCGGGCGGCGCCGGCGTCTCCTTCGAGGCGGTCGGGCCGGGGCAGTGGTCCTTCCGCGTGCTCGAGGCCTACCGGCCGGTCCTCAAGGCGATGGTCGAGGCGCAGCAGCAGGGCGCCGCGGCCGTGCCCTCGACCGACCTCGAGCGCGCTCGACCCCGACGACGGGGGCGGCCTCGGCGGCCTCATCGGGCAATTCGCGCTGACGCTCGGCCCCGTGTTCCTCGGCATGCAGTTCGGCTCCGCCGCCGGCCACCTGGCGCGCCGCGCCTTCGGCCAGTACGCGTTGCCGCTCCCGTGGCCCGAGTCCTCCACGCTGCTGCTCGTGCCGGGCAACGTGGCGCGCTTCGCCGACGACTGGAGCCTGCCGCTCCAGGAGGTGCAGCTGTGGGTCTGCCTGCGCGAGCTCACCATGCACGCCGTGCTGACGCGTCCCGGCGTGCGATCGTCGCTCAACACGCTCCTCGGCGACGCGTCGGCGCACGCGGCCGCGGCCCAGCGCAACATCGTCGAGCGCCTGGGTGACAGCCTGAATCTCGGCGACCAGGCCTCACTCGAAGAGGCCATGGGCGACCCCGAGGCGCTGCTGGCAGACCTCATCAGCCCCGAACAGCGCAACATCTCCAGCGCGCTCACCGCGCAGACGACGGCCATCGGGGCCTATGTGGACCACGTCACGGGCACCATCGCGGAGACGCTGACCTCGTCGCCGGGCGCGCTGCGCGAGGCGTGGTACCGCTACCGGATCGAGGAGGGCAAGGGTGAGCAGGCGTTCGCCGGGCTCTTCGGCCTCGACGTGGGCCAGGAAGAGGTCGACCGGGGCCGTGCGTTTGTGCAGGGCGTGATCGAGCGGGCCGGCGACGACGCGCTCACCCGGCTCCTGGGCGACGAGCTCGATCTGCCCACGCCCGCCGAAGTCGACGCGCCCGGTCTGTGGCTGGCGCGTATCGGCTTGATGGACTGAACGTCAGGGACGTACGGGAGCCGGAAAGGCTCAGGCGGCCCGCGCCAGCTCGTGGCGCTCGACCGCGCTGGCGAGCATTCCCGCCAGCACCAGCAGCTCGATGCTGTCGTCCCATTGCGGCGCGATGGCGTAGACGTAGTCCGCCATCTCCTCGTCGGTGCGCACCGTCGTCAGCAGATCGACGAGTTGGAACATGTGCTGCACCAACTCGGTGCTCGACAGGTCCGCTCGGTGTCAGCGCCCGCACCAAGGCGGCCTCGTCGCCGGTCAACGGGCCGACGAGCGCCTGCATCTCACGGACGACCGGTGCCTCGTCGAACGTGTGGATCTCCCCCACTCCCACTTGGTGCCCCCCCTCGGTGTGGCCCCGGGAATCCCCCGTCCCGGGACCGCCATCGGGGGGACATGCTTCCACCGCCGGGGTGTCGGCCCAGTGGCCCCCCGGATGCAAGATGGGTGCAGGCAAAAGCCGCCCGCGGCCGGCCTCGAAAACCGGCGCCGCTGCTGCTCAGGCCCTGCTCAGCCCTCTTCGGCCTCGCCGTAGTCGAGCACCCACTCGAGGGCCAGCTGCTCCCGCTCGGCGTCGCGCACGACCCGTTCGCTGTTGCGCCGGAACTGCGGGTCGTGCGGCGGGAGGAGGACGAGGCGGGCCAGCACGCGCTCGCGGAACTGCTCGATCACGTCCGCCGGCCCGTAGTCGCTCTGCACCTCCCAGTGGGGCGCGACGGGGCCGAGATACACGACACGCACGTGGCCGATGGGCTCGAACTGCTCGCCCTCTTCGACAACCTCGTCCTCGGCTTCCGGGGACATCGCACCTCCTGGCGTTTCGGCGACCGGCGCCAGCGTAGCCCCGAGCGCCTCGCACACGTTCTCCCTGGTAGCAGCGAAATCCCGCCCTGGATTCTTAGGAAACTCCTATCCCAAGACCCTAGGAGCCGACTGGCACCTCCCTTAGAATGGTGCGTGAAAGAGGAGCGGAACAATGAATACCGATTGGATGGCCCGGGGCAAGTGCAAGGAAGTTGCACCTGACCTTTTCTTCCCGAGTGACGGGATGGGCGTGCTCGTGGCCCAGCGCATCTGTGCCGAGTGCCCGGTCGCACAGCCGTGCCTCGAATACGCCCTCGAGCACCACATCGACCACGGTGTCTGGGGTGGTGCCTCCGAGCGTGAGCGCCGCCGCATCCTGCGCCGCCGCCGCCTCTCCCACGCCGTCGCCGTCAAGTAGCCCGGCGGGCGGCTCCTGAGCCGCCACCTCGATCCACCTCGCCGCTTCCCTTCCTCTTTCCTCTTTTCCACCCCCTTCGACGCGCCGGCCGCGCCGCGTCCCCCGTGCTGGCACGCTGGCGCCCGTGACCACGAGCCCGCGCTGCCTCGAGTGCGTCGTCAACGTGAGCGAGGGCCGTGACGATTCCGTCCTGGCTGCGCTGTCCGCCAGTGCCGGGCCGGCCCTCCTCGACCTGCACCGCGACCCGCACCACCACCGGGCCGTCCTCACGCTCGCCGGCACGCCCGACGACGTCGCCACCGCCGCCCGCTCGCTCGCCACCGCCACGGTCGACCTGCTCGACCTGCGCACGCACGACGGTGCCCACCCGCGCCTCGGCGTCCTCGACGTCGTGCCCTTCGTCCCCTACGAGCCCGGCCTCGCTGCGCCTCGCGACCTGACCGTCGCCGTCGCGCACCGCGACGACTTCGCGCGTTGGCTGGCCGACGATCTGGGCGTGCCGAGCTTTCTCTACGGGCCGCTGCCCGGCGGCCGGAACCGGACCCTGCCCGACATCCGCCGGTCACGCGTTCGCGCCGACTGCGGGCCTGACGCCCGACTTCGGCCCCGCCCGGCCCGACCCCCGCTCGGGCGCCACCGCCGTCGGCGCCCGCCGGGTGCTGATCGCCTACAACGTCTGGGTCTCCTCGCTCGAGGTCGCCCGCCTGGTGGCGCCGCGGGTCCGCGGACCCCATGTCCGTGCCCTCGCCCTGGCCGTGGGCGAACGGGCGCAGGTCTCGTGCAACCTGATCGAGCCCGACGCCTTCGGGCCGGCCCAGCTCTACGACGCGGTCGCCGCCGTGGCCGCCGACGCTGCCGGCGCCGTCGAGGGCGCCGAGCTCGTCGGCCTGTTGCCCGAGGTCGTGCTGGCCGCCGTGCCCCCGGCGCGTCGGCCCGAACTGGGCCTCAGCGCCGGGGCGACGGTGGAATCCCGGCTGGTCTAAGAGGCGCTGGCGATGTCGCGCCGGGCCAGGGCCCGGGCACGACGCAGGCGGCGCCGCTCGCGCTCGCTCATACCGCCCCAGATACCAAACTTCTCGCCATTCGCCAGGGCGTACTCGAGGCAGTCCTCCCGGACCACGCAACCCCGGCAGACCTCCTTGGCCTCACGGGTCGACGCGCCCCGCTCGGGAAAGAACAGGTCCGGGTCGACGCCCATGCAGTTTGCTTGCAGCTGCCAGCTACGTTCCTGGCGACCGTAGAGCGTGGTGATGATGTCCATCGACACTTTGGTTCGCCCCCCTTCATTCGCCTGAGGTAGCACCGTTGTAGTTACAGCGATGTAAGCAACATCTTTGACTACTCAGGCTCGGCGACGCAAGGCCCTAATTCCCCTAGAGGGCAAAAAACGTGCCTTCCCCCTGCTCGGGGGGGTGTGGATAACGGCGCGGAACCCCCGTAATCAGGCCCGACTCAGGAGCAATTGCTGCGTCCGGCAGTGATTCGACGCCGCCATGCCGCGACTTCTCCAGGCAGAGCCGAGAAAGGAGCGGAGGGCGATGCCGGCCGCCGTGACGGTCCCGGCGCGACCGGCGCAACCGGCGCGGCCGCGCTGCCCGGAGGGCGGACGCTCAGCCGGCGGGGCGAAGGACGCGGCCGGTGCTGGAGGAAGTCGACCAGCACGTAGCCGCCCAGCGCGTCGGGGGTCGTGTAGAAGGTGCGGCCGCCGTTGACCCGGGCGATCTGCTCCACGAACGGGTAGTGGGTGCGCTGGAGGTCGAGCGCGAACGTGTTGATCACGATGCCCGCCCGCGTGCAGCGGATGACCTCGGCCATGGTGCGGCGCAGCGTCTCGGGGATCGGCGGGTAGTTGAACGTGACCTCGCCGTAGTCGTCGACGTGCGCCGTCGGCTCGCCGTCGGTCACCACGATGATCTGCTTGGTGCCGTGCTGGTGCGCCAGCATGCGCCGCGACAGCGCCAACGCGTGCTGCAGGTTGGTGCCGTAGACGTAGTCCCACATGGCCGTGGGGATCTCGTCGGGTCGTATCTCGCGTGCGATCTCCGAGAAACCGATGATGCCGAGGAAGTCCCGGGGGAACTTGCTGGAGATGAGCGTTTGCAGTGCCATCGCCATGCGCTTGGCCGGCACGAAGTTGTCCCGCATCGGCATCGACATGGACAGGTCGAGGCAGAGGACCGTGGCGGACCGGGAGAGCGCCTCGACCTCGACGACCTCGAAGTCCTCGGGCTTGAGGCGCACCGGGACGCCGGAGCCGGTACGCCGCACGGCGTTGTGCACCGTCGTGGACAGGTGCAGATTGAGCGGGTCGCCGTACTCGTAGGCCTTGGTCGTCTCCTCGCGGTCGTGGCCGGCGCCGGTAAGAACGGTGGAGTGGTCGCCGATGCGGTCCTTGTTGATCTGGCCGAAGAGGTCGGCGAGCGCCTTCTGCCCGAGGCGCCGCACACCTTTCGGCGTCAGCTCGATCTGGCCACCGTGCTGCTCGATGAGGCCGGCGTCGGCGAGCGACTTGGTGAGGTTGGCGAGTTTGTCGAGGGCGCGGGCGGCATCCTCTCCCATGTGCTGCCTGACCTGATCGAGGTCGATCTCGCCGAGGGCGGCCGGCGTGGACGCCGACTGGAGCACCTCCTCCATGCGATCGAGCTGGCCGAGCTGCGTCGCGAGGTCGGTGGCGCGGTCGAGGCTCATCGGCCCCTCGCCCTGGAACTCGTAGGAGCGCTGCCAACCCGCCTCGGGGAACGCCCTTTGGAGATTCTGGGCGAGGCGGTCGACCTGCCAGCGCAGGTCCATGTCCTCGAGCACGGCTTCCATCAACTGTCGCAGTTGGGCCTGTTGCTCGGGGCTGAGCGAGTTCCAGACGGCCTGGGCGGCAGCCATGCGCTCGGCCAGCTGCTCGAGGAGCTCGTCGAGGTTCTGCGGGTTGCCCGGGAACATGTCGCCGAACTTCTCCATGAACTCCTCGAAGCTCGGGTCGAGGTCCTCACCGGCTTCGCGCTGTTCGAGCATGCGGTTGAGCGCGTCGTAGGCGTCGCGCATGCGCGCCATCTGTTCGGAGTCCATGCTGGACAGCGCCTCGGACGCACCCTCGAAGAACGTGTCGGCCATCTCTTTGCGGAGCTCCTCAACGAGCTCTTCGAACTTCTCGCGGGCCTCGCTCGAGACGAAGTCGTAGTGCTGCATCGACTGGATGCGCCCGGGTGCGTCGTCGGGCTGGAGGTCCAGCGCCATGCGGCGTTCGGTGGCGACGTCGTCGGTGACCTGCTGGCGGCGCTCGTCGTCGGAGGACGCCGCTTCTTCGACGAGATCGTCGATGGCGGCGCGCTCGTCCTGTTCGATCTCGTCGAGCCGCTGGCTGAGCTCGGCCATGCGGCCGTCGGGGTCGCCCTCGGCGAGCATTTCCTGGCGGCGGCGCCTCAGTTGGTCGAGGAGGTCCCGCAGTCCCTCGACCTGGTCACCGTCGGCGGTGCGGAAGCCACTGCGCAGGAGGCGGCGGAGCGCGTCGTCGAGGTCACCGCCCGCGAGCAGGTCGTCGGTGAGGCCTGCGAGGAGGTCGTCGGGATCGAGGTCGGCGAAATTCTGGGTGCCGTCCCATTCCGAGTAGTCGTAGCGGGCGCCGCTCATGGTCGTAGGTCTACTTGCGGCCGCGATAGAGGGCGCGGGCGCCGGACGCGTCCTTGTTCAGCCGCTTCGTCAGGTGGAGGCCTTCGAGGAGGAACTCGAGAGCGCTCGCCATGAGTGCCGGCGACTCCGCCTCCGCCGCCTCGGGGCCGGCCAGCTTGCGGGTCGGCGGCTCGAGCTCGGGCATGTCGGCGAGCACGGACAGGTAGGCGGCACTGGGCATGTCGTCGCCGACGTGCACGACGACCTGGTCGTGGAAGGCGCCGACGATCGACTGCGGGTCGTCGAGGGTGACGCGGCGGCGGAACACCGACAGGGTGGCCGCGGCCACCAGCTGGGCCACGACCTCCTCCTCGTGGCCCTCCTCCATGGCCTCGACCTCGATCTTGCCCTGGGTCGAGGGGACGAGGGCCGAGAGGTCGCTGACCCGGGGGACGGCGACCGGCTCGCCCGTGCGCAGGGCGCGGCGGACGGAGGAGGCGACGAGCGTCTCGTAGTTGGCGATGGAGAGCCGCACGCTGACGCCGCTGCGCTGGTTGAGGTGGGTGCTGCGCCGGGCCAGCTGGCTGACCTCGGACACGATCTCCTTCATGAAGGGGGGCACGCTGACCGGGACGCCGGTCTGGGGGAGCTCCGCCTCGGCCTCCATGATCTTGACCTCGGTCATGGTCTCGAAGGGGTAGTGGGTGCGGATCTGCGCGCCGAAGCGGTCCTTCAACGGGGTGATGATGCGGCCGCGGTTGGTGTAGTCCTCGGGGTTGGCCGTGGCGACGAGCATGACGTCGAGCGGCAGGCGGATGCGGTGGCCCCGGATCTGGACGTCACGCTCCTCGAGGATGTTGAGCAGGCCGACCTGGATGCGCTCGGACAGGTCGGGCAGCTCGTTGATGGCGAAGATACCGCGGTTGACTCGTGGGATCAGGCCGTAGTGCAGCGCCAGCTCGTCACTGAGGTAGCGGCCCTCCGCGATCTTGATCGGGTCGACCTCCCCGATGAGGTCCGCGATGGAGGTGTCGGGCGTGGCCAGCTTTTCGCCGTAGCGCTGCGAGCGGTGGACCCAGGTGACCGGTGTGGCTTCGCCGAGCTCCTCGACCCGGTCGAGCGCGAAACGCGACACAGGGTTGTAGGGGTCGTCGTTGATCTCCGAGCCTTCGATGATGGGCATCCACTCATCGAGGAGCCCGACCATGGAACGGATGACGCGCGTCTTGGCCTGGCCGCGCTCGCCCAAGAGGATGATGTCGTGCCCGGCCAGGATCGCATTCTCGAGCTGCGGTATGACGGTCTCCTCGAAACCGAGGATCCCGGGCGTGAGCGACGCGCCGGCCGCGATCGCCTTCTGCGTATTGGCGCGCATCTCCTCGGCCACCGACACCGTTTCCCAGCCCGAGGCGCGCAGGTCGGCCAGCGCGGTGGGCAGGTCGCTCGGCGGCTTCATGCCACCCGGGCGCGGTGTCGCGGAAGGATCGAAGGAGGAAGAGCCAGGCATGAGCGAAGCCTAAACCCCGAACCTGCACGGCGGCGCGGCGGCTTCCGTTGCGACGGCCGTGACCTGCCGCCTACCGGACCTCGACTTTCAGGCGGTGGAGCAGGTCGCGCACCCGCCGTTCGATTTCCTCGCGGATCGGCCGGACGACTTCGAGAGGCTGATCAGCCGGATCCGATACATCCCAGTCCTCGTAATGCTTGCCCGGTATGAGCGGGCACGCGTCGCCGCAACCCATGGTCACGACCACGTCGGCCCCGGCCAAGACCTCCGTGGTCCAGGGCTTGGGGAAGCCTCCCGAGATATCGATGCCCACCTCGGCCATCGCTTCGATCGCCACCTTGTTCAGCTCGGTCCCCGGTTCCGAGCCACCCGACCAGCCGATTGCCCGACCCTGGCCGAGGTGCGTGAACCAACCAAGGGCCATCTGGGACCGCCCGGCATTGTGGGTGCAGAGGAAGAGAACCGCGGGCACGTCCTTCGGCGAACGGCCCTCAGCGCGCAACAGAGCATCGAGCCGCTCCCCGGTCAACTTCTCCGCAGTGGCGACGAGCCATTCGGTGATCTTGGCCTTCGCCGCCATCTGCCGGTAGCTGTCGAAGACGATCGCCTCGATCGTCTCCTGCCCGAAGACGCCTTTGTACTTTTGCCGCAGGTACAACACCACGCGGTGGAGCGCAGCGCGCCTTTCGTCGGGAATGAAGCCGTTCTCATCCATCGGAACCCTCCCTCTGAGGTCGATTCTGGTCTTCGGAGATGGTCAGCCCGAGTCGCCTCCAGTCGCTCCAGCCTCACGCACCCACGCCTGCGCGCCGCCCTGCACGACGTCCCAGGGGCTGCCGAGCGGCGGCGTGTAGGACAGGTCGAGGTCGCTGATCGCATCGACGCTCAGTCCCGCGAAGACGGCGGTAGCGGCGATGTCGACCCGCTTGGCCACCTCAGCGTGGCGGTGTCCGAAGAGCTGCACGCCGAGCAGGCGACCGGAGGAGCGGTCTCCCGTGTAGCGCAGGCGCACCCGGTGCGAGCCCGGGTAATACGCCTTGTGGTCGTCTCCCTCGAAGTCGACGGTGACCGGGTCAAATCCCGCAGCGGTGGCCTCGACGTCCTTCAGCCCCGTCCGGGCCGCCACCATGTCGAAGATCTTGACCACCTGGGTCCCGAGACTGCCGGCGAACTCACGGACTCCGCCCAACGCGTTCTCACCCGCCACCCGACCCTGCTTGTGGGCCGTCGTGCCGAGGGGAAGGTAGGCCTGTCCGAGCAGGCGGTGGTGGGTCACGACACAGTCGCCGGCGGCGAACACGTCGGGCAGGCTCGTCCGCATCGATGTGTCGACGTCGATGGCCGAGCGCAGACCCAGCTTTGCCCCGGCCGAAGCGGCGAGCTCGGTGTCGGGACGGACACCCACGACGACCAGGGCCATCTGGGCCGGAAACTCGACCTTGTCGCCACTGGCTGTCCGCCCGACCACAGTCAGACCACCTCCGGCACGTTCGATCCGGCTCACAGCAGTTCCGGTCCGGACATCGACGCCGTGGTCGGCGAGCTCGGCGTGCACGAGCGCTCCGAGATCGGGGTCCACCGTCGGAAGCACCTCGTCGAGCTGTTCGATCTGTGTCACCGCCAGCCCGCGGGTCCTCAACGCCTCGGCCATCTCGAGGCCGATGTAACCGGCGCCCACGATGACGGCGCTGCTCGGTTGCTTCTCCTCCAGAGTGCGCATGACGGCGAAGGTGTCACCCATTGAGTGCAAGAGATGAACACCGTCGTCGGGCCCGAGTGCATCGAGACCTTCAATCGCAGGGCGCACCGGGACGGCGCCGGTCCCCACGACCAGGGCGTCATAGGGGAGGATCTCTTCTTCACCGTCGCGACCTCGCAGGTGCAACTTGTGACCGTCGGCGTCGATCTTGGTGGCCAGTGTGTCGAGGCGGAGCGCCATGCCCGTGGCCTCGAGGTCGGCCACGGTGCGGTGGGCGAGGTTGCGCCAGTGGGTGACTTCGCCCGACACGTAGTACGGGATCCCACAGATGGAGAAGTTCGGGTACGCGTCGGCGACGACAACCGTCACGTCCGACGCGGGGTCGAGCTCGCGTGCCCGTAATGCGGCACTGATGCCGGCGTCACTACCGCCGATGGCGACGAGATGCATCCTCCTGCCTTTCGGTGCGGCCCGGCCGGGCCCCCAGTCCGTTCATGACATGCTCGATTCGGCGACGTCCGGTTTCTGGAACCGTTGGGTCTCGGGATCCGCGGCACCCCGGAGGTGCGGCACGAGGATGTCCGCCGCCTCGTCCGGCGTCACTCCGGGGTACAGGGTTCGGATGAGGCCGTAGGCGAGGACACCACCGACCACCTGGGCGGCGATGAAGGATGGCGCCGACGAGGGCGCGATCCCGGCGAACGTGTTGGAGAACATGCGGCCCACCGTGATGGCCGGGTTGGCGAAGCTCGTCGAGCTGGTGAAGAAATAGGCGGCACCGATGTAGGCCCCGACGGCCGCTGGCGCAGACCGTGACCGGCCCGAACGGGCAAGGGCGAAGATCACCAGCAAGAGGCCGAGCGTGGCCACGATCTCGGAGAGGAAGTGCGCGGACGACGCCCGGTGCTTGGTCGAGAGCTCGAAGGCGGCCTTGGAGAACATGAGATTCGCCACCACGGCTCCGCCAATGCATCCCAGCGTCTGCACGGGAAGGTACGCCGCCGCGTCCCGCCACGAGAGACCGCCGAAGCCGGCATCGACGAAGGACACGACCGGGTTGAAGTGGCCGCCCGAGACCGGGCCGAACATCAAGATGATGGCGTAGAGCCCCGCCGCCGTCGCCGCCGCGTTCTCGAAGAGCTGGAGTCCCGTGTTGCCGGGCGAGAGTTGCTGCGCGGCGATGCCCGAGCCGATGACGAGCGCGGCGAGGAATGCACTACCAACGAACTCCGCCAGCAGGCGGCGCCAAAGGACGACGTCGTTCATGGCGTTTCTTGCGTCCCGGCCGCGTGAACGGTGCTCAGCAGCAGTTCCCGGCGGCGACAGCCCCGGTGATGGCGCCGACCTCGGCCTCTGTCTCGGCGCAGCACGACCCGTCGCCGGCGAGCCCGGTCTCCACCGGTGCGTCGGCCAAGACGGTATAGATCTCCCAGGGGGTGGCATCGGGGTCCTCGACCCACACCTTGTCCTGCACCGCGTAGCAACAGGTCGTGGCCTCTTGGTCCACGGTGTCGAGGCCCTCGCCGGCAAGGCGGGCGCTGGCCTGCGCCACCTGGACCGGCTCGTCCACCTCGACGCCCAGGTGGTTCAGGGCGCCACCGACACCGGTGCCCCGGCTGTCCGCGTGCTCGATGAGGACCAGCTTGAGCGGCGGGTCCGTGATGGCGAAATTGGCGTAGCCCGGGTGCACCTTCGCCGGCGGGCTCCCGAAGAGCTGCGTGTAGAAGGCGACGGCCGCGTCGAGGTCCGAGACGTTGAGGGCGAGCTGCACACGGGACATGGGGACTCCGTTAGATTGATGGAAATCGATATGATGAGTTTGCCGTACATATCGACTGCTGTCAATGGGTCGGGTCAGGGGAGGCTGCCGTGAAGAGCGGGACCACGAAGACGAGGGGCACCGGGAGCTCGGGGGCCGGCGCCGCGGTCGCCTGCTGCGCCCCCATCACCGAGAGCATGCTCGGCGAGAAGGACGCCGCGGAGCTGGCCGGGGTGTTCGGCGCGCTCGAGCGACCCCGTCCGGCTGCGGTTGCTCTCCATGGTGGCCGCCGAGGGAGAGGTGTGCAGTTGCAACCTCGAAGGACCGCTCGGCAAGAGTCAGCCGACGATCTCGCACCACACGCGCGTCCTGGCCGAGGCGGGACTGATCGAGGGAGAGAAGCGGGGCCGGTGGACCTGGTGGCACCTCGTGCCCGAACAGGTCGAGCGGCTCCGGGGTCTGTTAGGAGAGTGACCCCGCCGCCGCGGCGTCGGGCGGGACGGGGCGGTCGTCGCCCTTTGTCTCAGGAGTCGGTGAAGGCGTAGCGCGCGGTGAGCTGATCGGCCAGGGCGCGCGCCGGGCGGGCGAGCGTGCGGTCGCCCCGCTGGGCGAGCGCCACTGTGCGGCTGAGCTCGGGGCCGGTGAAGGGGATGCCGACGAGCGAGCCGTCCCCTGGCAGCGCGATGGCGGGGACGACGGCCGCGCCGAGGCCGGCGGCGACGAAGGAGAGGACGCCCGCCATCTCGCCACCCTCGCTGACGAGATGCGGCTCGACGCCCGCGGCCTGGCATGCGTCCAGGGTGACGACGCGGCAGGTCGTAACCCTCGCGGAACATGACGAGGTCGAGGCCGTCGAGGTCCTTGACCCTGAGGCTGCGGCGGGCGGCGAACGGGTGGTCGGGCGCCGTGGCGAGGACCAACGGGTCGTCGAAGAGCGGCGTCGTGACCACGAGGGGATCGGTTACGGGCAGCACGACCAGCGCGAGGTCGACCTCCCCGGTGGCGACCTGGGGCACCAGCTGGTGCGAGCCGGCCTCGACGACGGAGAGGTCGATGCCGGGATGGCTCTCGTGGAACTCGACGAGGGCGGGCGCGAGGGCGCTCGTGATCAGGCTGGGCGTGGCGCCGACGGCGAGCCGGCCGCGGGCCATGCCCGAGAGCGCGCGGGCCTCGGCGCCGGTGGCCTCGACGTCGGCCAGGACGCGCTGCATGAAGGGGAGCAGGGTCTGGCCGTCGGCGGTGAGGGTGACCGGGCCCTGGCCGGGTCCCCGGTTGAAGAGCCCCACGCCGAGCTCGCTCTCGAGGAGGCGGACCTGGCGGCTCAGGCTGGGCTGGGCCAGGTGGAGGCGGGCGGCGGCCCTGGTGAAGCTCTGCTCCTCGGCGACGGCGAGGGCGTAGGCGAGTTGGTGCAGCTGCATATGGGTGACCTCTTATTCAGAGCTTATCGCTCTGAAAATGATGCTCTTTATGTCTTTGACGTTTGGGTCGGGCGGTCATAGGGTTCGCCTGAAGTGGGTCTCGGCCTGGTGGGCCGGCGCCTCGGGGCCGCTGCGGAGCGGTCTGCATAGATTTGGCGGCCGCGATCCCGACGGAGCGGCCACCGAGGAGGTCTGAGTGACGACGACGGTCGAGAGCGCATCGAGCACGCCGGTGGCCATCGGGGGCGCACGGGGCGGGCCCGATGTCGCCACCCTGCGGCGGGACACCTGGTGGGTCCAGCCGGTGGTCACGGTCACGGTCCTGACGGCCTTCGTCGTCTACTCGACGTGGGCCGCCTTCGTCGGGAAGAACTACTACGCCGGGGCGGCGCTGAACCGGGACCTGATCTCGCCGTTCTATTCGCCGTGCGTCGCCAACTCCTGCGTGGCGGGGAGCCACTCCTTCGGGACACTGCCGTTCTGGAACTACTCCCCCGCGCTGCTGATCCTGATCTTCCCGCTGGGGTTCCGGCTCACCTGTTACTACTACCGCAAGGCCTACTACCGGTCCTTCTGGTGGTCGCCGCCTGCGTGCTCGGTGGCCGACGCCCACGGCAGCTACAGCGGTGAGTCCCGCTTCCCGCTGATCCTCCAGAACGTCCACCGGTACTTCTTCTGGGTGTTGTTGATCTTCAACGGGATCTTGACGTACGACGCCGTGTTGGCGTACCGCCAGCCGGGCGTGGGCTCGGGCTGGGGCATCAGCATCGGGGCGCTGGTGCTCACCTTCAACGCTTTGTTCCTCTGGCTGTATTCGTTGTCGTGCCACGCCTGCCGGCACTTCTGCGGCGGCCAGGTCCGCTCCTTTGCGAAGCATCCGGTGCGGCACAAGCTCTGGAAGTTCGTCACGCCGCTGAACGGGCGGCACATGCTGTTCGCCTGGATCAGCTTGTGCGTGGTCGCGCTGAGCGACCTGTACGTGCGCCTCGTGGCGAGCGGGACGATCCACGACCCGGGCTTCCACTTCTAAGGGTTGATGATGGCCACTTCTACGGGTTCTGCGAGCGAGACAACGGGGACGGTTTCGGGGACGGCGGCGGCGACCGCGTCGGTGGCGGGCGACGTGTACGAGACGCACGACTACGACGTGATCGTCATCGGCGCAGGTGGCTCCGGACTGCGTGCCGCGATCGAGGCCAAGGAGCGCGGGCCTGCGGGTCGCGGTGATCTGCAAGTCGCTGCTGGGCAAGGCGCACACGGTCATGGCCGAAGGCGGCATGGCGGCCGCCATGGGCAACGTGTGGAAGGAAGACAACTGGCAGGTCCACTTCCGCGACACCATGCGCGGCGGCAAGATGCTGAACAACTGGCGCATGGCACAGATCCACGCCATGGAAGCGCCCGACCGGGTCTACGAGCTCGAGCGCTGGGGAGCCCTGTTCGACCGCACCAAGGACGGACGGATCTCGCAGCGCGACTTCGGCGGCCACCGCTACGCCCGCCTGGCCCACGTCGGTGACCGCACCGGCCTCGAGCTGATCCGCACCCTCCAGCAGAAGGTCGTCTCCATGGACACCGACGTGTTCATGGAGTGCAAGATCCTGCGGTTGTTGGCCGACAGCGAGGGGCGGATCTCCGGGGCGGTCGGCTACATGCGGCCGACCGGGGAGATGGTTGCCTTCACCGCCAAAGCGGTCGTGCTGGCCACCGGCTCGATCGGCAAGTCATGGCTGTACACGTCCAACTCGTGGGAGTCGGTCGGCGACGGCCATGCGATGGCGATCTGGGCCGGGGCCGACGTCATCGACATGGAATGCGTGCAGTTCCACCCGACCGGCATGGTGTGGCCGTTGTCGGTGCGCGGCATCCTCGTCACCGAGGGCGTGCGCGGCGACGGCGGTGTCCTGCGCAACTCCGAGGGCACCCGGTTCATGTTCAACTACGTGGCCGACATGTTCCGCTCCGAGACGGCGGACACCGAAGAAGAGGCCGACGCCTGGTACGAGGACCACATCAACAACCGGCGCACGCCCGACCTGTTGCCGCGCGACGAGGTGGCCCGGGCGATCAACTCCGAGGTGAAAGCCGGCCGTGGGACCCCGCACGGCGGCGTGTATCTCGACATCGCAACGCGGCGCACGCCCGAGTACATCAAGCGCCGCCTGCCCTCGATGTACCACCAGTTCATGGAACTGGCCGGCGTCGACATCACGGCCGAGGCGATGGAGGTCGGCCCCACGTGCCACTACATGATGGGCGGCGTCCGGGTGGACGCCGAGACCCAGGCCGCCACCGTGCCCGGACTCTTCGCCATCGGCGAGGCCTCGGGCGGCATGCACGGGGCGAACCGCCTCGGCGGCAACTCGCTCTCGGACCTCATCGTGTTCGGACGGCGCGCCGGGATCGGCGCTTCTGACTTTGCCGAAGGCCGCACCGGATCGCCGCAGGTCGACGCGGCGGAGATCGCCTCGGTGATCGACGAAGCCTTCGCCCCCTTCGGGCGCGAGGACGGCAACAACCCCTACGACGTCCAGCACGAACTCCAAGAGACGATGCAGTCGCTGGTCGGCATCATCCGCAACGGGCCCGAGCTCGAGGAGGCGCTGGCCAAGCTCGAGGATCTCAAGCAACAGACGGCCAAGGTGCAGGTGAAGGGCGGGCGGGCCTACAACCCGGGCTGGAACCTCGCCACCGACCTGCCGTCGATGATCACGACGTCGATCGCCGTGGCCCAAGGTGCGCTGAACCGGAAGGAGTCGCGCGGCGGCCACACCCGCGAGGACTACCCGGGCCCCGACGCCGAGATGGGGAAGGTCAACTTCGTGCAGCACCAGCGGGGCGAGCGGGGTTACTTGGCGCCGATTGCGATCGGACCCGAGCCGCTGCCGGAGATGCCCGCCGAACTGCGCGAGCTCTTCGAGGAAGGGAAGTAGGCCATGGCTGACACGGCTGAGACGACGGCGGCAGGCGTCGGGGCCGCCGGCACCGAGTCCGCCCCCCGTGACGCGGCCGGCACGGCCGACAGGGCCGGCACCCAGAGCGCCGAGAAGGTGACGATGCGGGTGTGGCGCGGTGACGAGGGCGGTGGCGAGTTCACCGACTACGTGATGCCCGCGGTCGAGGGCGAGGTGGTCCTCGACGTCATCCACCGGATCCAGGCCGACCCGGCGCCGGACCTGGCGTGCCGCTGGAACTGCAAGGCCGGCAAGTGCGGATCGTGCTCGGCGGAGATCAACGGGCTGCCGCGGCTGATGTGCATGACCCGCATGGACACGCTGCCCGAGGGCGAGCCGGTGACGGTGGCGCCGATGAAGACGTTCCCGATCATCCGGGACCTGGTGACCGACGTCTCGTTCAACTACGAGGTGGCCAAGAAGGTGCCGGCGTTCAAGCCGGGGCCCGAGCCCGAGGGCGGCTACCGGATGCAACAGATCGACGTCGAGCGCGGCCAGGAGTTCCGCAAGTGCATCGAGTGCTTCATGTGCCAGGACGTGTGCCACGTCATCCGTGACCACGAGGAGAACAAGCCGAAGTATGCGGGGCCCCGGTTCTTCATCCGCTTCGCCGAACTCGAGATGCACCCGTTGGACGTGAACGACCGGCGCGAGCTCGTCCCACGATCTCGGGTTGGGCATGTGCAACATCACCAAGTGCTGCACCGAGGTGTGCCCCGAGCACATCAAGATCACGGACAACGGCATCATCCCGATGAAAGAGCGCGTCGTGGACGCTCGCTACGACCCGGTGGCGTGGCTCGGGCGCAAGATCATGGGGCGTTCCAAGAAGTCCGCGATCGAAGCGGAGATGACGTCGGAGGACTGAGGCCTGCGCGGGAGGCCTGGCCCGGGGGCCGGCGGGCCGACGCCGTTCCTGATTCGCGCTCCCGACTGTTACGTTCCTTCGCCTGTGGCGCGTTATCTCTCACCCGAGTGGGTTCAGGCTTTCGACGCAGCCCTTGGTGCGCTCGACCTCTCGGACGCCGTCGCGGCGGCGGGCACGGGCTCCTTGGCTGCGGCCGACGGGGTCTTCAGCGTGGCCCAGGTCGTGAGCGGCGTCCCCTCCGACGTCGGTCCGCACGGCCCGGAGGTGCGGGTCGTGCTCTCCGTGGCGGAGGGGCATGCCCATATGGCCCTCGAGCCCGACGGCGCGGCGGGGCCGGCGACCGCCACGATCGCGCTGGGGTACGCCGATGCCCTGGCCCTGGCCCTCGGCCGACTGGATCCCGGCCGATGCGTTGGCGGCCGGGCGCGTGCGTGTCCGGGGCGACCTGGCGGCGCTCGTCGCGAGCCAGGTGGTGCTGGCGGCGGCAGCGGGGCTCTTGGGCTCGGCCCTCGACGATCTGACCGATCCCCTCGACGACTCCTCGGCGTCGGCCTCGGAAGCCTGAGCGCGCTCGGCGCGGTGGCCGTCTTTCGTTTCTCGCCCGCCGCACGACCGCCCTCCTTCGGCGGCCGCTACGTCGGCAAGGTGGTCGTCGTCACCGGCGCCTCGGCCGGTCTCGGCGCGCAGCTCTGCCGCGACCTGGCGCGGGCCGGCGCGACCGTGGTCGGGCTGGCGCGCAACACGGCGCGCCTCGATGCCCTGGCCTTCGAGCTCGGGCAGCACTCACCTTCGTCGGAGACGATGACCTGCGACGTGAGCGACACCGAAAACCTGCGCAAGGTGCTGGACCACGTCGCCGAGACACACGGCGCGATCGACATGCTGATCAACAACGCGGCGCAGGACCCCGGCATCCGCCTGGTCGACATCGGCGAGGACGACTTCCGGCACACCTTCGACGTCAACTTCTTCGCTCCGGTGGCGGCGACGTTGGCCGTGACGCCCGCGATGGTGGAACGGGGCGCCGGCATCGTGATCAACGTGTCCTCCGACGGCGGGCGCCTCCCGTCGCCCGGGCCCGGGGCGTACCCCTCTTCCAAGGCGGCGCTCTCGGCCTTCACCGAGTCGACCTCGTTCCGGCTCGGGCCCAAAGGCGTCCGGATGCACGTGGTCTACCCGGCCTTCATGGCGACTGAGCTGGGCCTCGGGGCGCTCGGGCGGGGCCTGCGGAAGCCGCCCCGTCTGACCCGCCGCAGCGTGGGCACGGTTTCGCGCCGGATATTGGCGCAGGCTGGTGGTCCGTCGCTGGAGATCAGCGTGTCGGGGCTGATCGACGCGGCCATGGTGTTCCGCTCGTTGATGCCCCGCACCTACCTCCGGTTGCGCCGATTCTGGTGATTCGAGGGGACCCTCTGGGCCGTCGGTGGATACTGCAGTTGAGTGTCAATCGGCGCCCAATCCCGAGTCACTCCTGAGCGAACAAAGCGTGACAGAAGTATCGTTTCGGCACCGGCTCGCGAAGGTCGGGCCGGCGGTAGGAGGGACGACGTGCATCAGCCGATCGACGACCACTTCCTTTCGCGGTACCGGGCCCTGCTGGACGCCGAAGACCTGGCGTTCGACGAGCTCGAGCACGCATGCGAAGAGGGCGACCGCATGCAGTTCGACAAGGACATGGTCGATTGGCAAAACGCGCTCGAGCACAAGATCGCGTTCCTCACGAATGCCGGGATCCAGCTGAAGCTGCCCGTCTTGGGGTAGCCCTCGGCGCACGGGCCCGGCGCGTGGCCCGACCTCTTCTGTACAAGCCATCGTCTCTGCGTGTGCGCGCCCGGCTCACGGGTGAGGAGTAGCTCAGCTCATGGGTGATTCGCTCGAACCTCGCCGTTCCGGTGTCGAGCCCGCCTCGGCGGGTGACCGCGATTCGACCAAGGCGGCGGATGCGTCGTCGGGGGTCCACAACGCGACGACGTGGGTCACGATCGCCTGGCCCTTCTCGCAGATCAAGCTGGAGGAGGCGAGCGCCGAACTCACCGAGATGGCCAGCCTGTTGCGCGACGTGGTCGAAGCGTTGACGGGTCTCGTCCCCGAGGACCAATTGCGGTCCTTGCGAGACCGCACAGAGTCCCTGCGGGCACGCTTGCGCTGAGGCGCTGAGGCGCTGGAGCGCCGCAGCGGCTTCAGGCCAGCCCCATGTCCTCGGCGAGATTTCGAACGGTCTCCTCGAAGAAGGCCTCCGGGTCGAGGACGGTGTTGCGCCAGTGCCCGAAGACCTCGAGGCTGATGACGCCCACCACGGTCGACCAGGCCTGCACGATCCGGGCAACCATCTCCACGGGCATATCGAGGGAGAGTCCTTCGGCGACCGGCGTCAGCGCCTGACGCAGCTCGTCGGTACCGGTGCCGCTGGGCGCGTCCGGGGCGTAGGCGGCCGGCCGATTTCGCCTCGACCACGGGGCGGGCCAAGGCTGCGGCGACGCGGGCGTAGGGCTCGACCGTGTCCTGGGGCGCCTCGTACCCGGGCACCGGCGTGCCGAAGATGAGGCCCCATTCATAGGGACGCTCGAGCGCCCATCGCCGAATGGCGCGCGGCGCCTCGAGCCACCGTGCGGCATCGGTGCTCCCCGCGTCGTGCGCCTGGTCCGCTGCCCGCTCGGCCTCTTCCGCCAGCGACTCGTACGCCGCCATGATCAGCGCACTGAGCAAGGCGTCGCGCCCGTCGAAGTAGCGGTACAGGGCCGACGGGGCCAGCTCGAGATCCCGGGCCACCGAGCGCAGCGAGAGGGCGGCGGCGCCCTCGTTGGCCAGATGCTGCACGCGCCACAGCCAGGATCTCGGCGGTCATCTCGTCCCGAACCCGCTCTCGGGCCGTCCGGGCTGTGCGTGACGTCGGCATGCTGCCAGTTTGAATGTTCCGGAACGAGAACACAAGTACTTGACATGAACACTGTTCTCTTTTAGGATCATTGTTCATGACATCCATCACCGACACCACGCAGGAGGCTCCGATGGAGACCACCCCGACCCCCGAAACCCCGCACTACCAGCGCCCGGATTGGTTCACCCGCAACGTCTTCAACCGACTGGTCAAGGGATTCACCCGCCTCGGCATCAGCGTCCGGGGCTCCCGCATCCTCGAGCACCGGGGTCGCACCTCGGGCAAGCTGCACCACACCCCCGTCAACCTGCTCACCTACGAGGGCCAGCAGTATCTCGTCGCCCCCCGCGGCGACACCCAGTGGGTCCGCAACGTGCGCAGCGCCGATGGACACCTCGTGCTGATCCTCGGGCGGCACCGCGACCTGTGCACGGCGACCGAGATCCCGGTCGGGAACAGCGTCCCGATCCTGCGCTCGTACCTGAAGCGCTGGGCCTTCGAGACGGGCATGTTCTTCGGCGGCATCTCCGAGGATGCGAGCGACGCCGACTGGGAGGCCGAGGCGCCCCGGCACCCGGTCTTCGCTCTGGCCAGCTGAGCGCCCAGCAGGCCGGCGGGGCAACATGGCGGCATGGCGTCCGGGTCCCCGTCGATGGAAGTCGAGCTCGGCCAGGCGAACTTGATCGCGTTCAACCGGGCCCAGGCCCGTTGGAGCACCAAGGGCGCCGTCGAAGAAGTTGACGGGTGTGTGCTGTGCGCGGGTGGGTCGTGGCTCCCCGTCGTGGCGAACAGCGCGTTCCGCACCGGGCCGGCCGTCGAAGGGTCCGTCCTCATCGCACACGCCGAATCCTTCTTCGGAGGCTTCGCCCGCGGGTTCTCCGTGAAGGTGCGCGACAACGGCGAGGACGACGACCTGCGCGACTCCTGCCAGTCGGCCGGGCTGGAACAGTTCGGAGCGCCTGTGCCGCAGATGCTCGTGCTGGCCCCGCTCCCCGACCACCCAGGTGTCGACGGCGTCGTCGTCGATCGGGTCGAGGACGAGGCCGGTGTCGCGGACTTCGTGTCGGTCAACGCCGAGGCGTACGCCACCTACGGCATGCCGGCCGAGGTGCTGCCCGAACTGTTCGACGAGGCCAACGCATTGGCTGACGACCCGGCCGCACACGTCGTAGTGGCGCGGCGCGACGGCATGGCGGTCGCCACGGCGATGACGTTCGAGAGCGACGGCGTGGCCAGCGTGCAGTGGGTTGGCACCGTTTCCGCCGCCCGGGGCAGCGGCCTCGGCGCGTTGGTCACCACGGCGGTCACGAACCTGGCCTTCGAGCGTGGTGCCTCATCGGTGCACGCTGCAGGCCTCGCCGATGGGCGAGCCGATCTATCGCGCCCTCGGGTACGAGACGATCTATCGCTTCTCCGAGTACGCGCGCTGGCCCAAGCCGCCGGGCCGCTCCTGAGGGTGCGTCCGCAGGACGCTCGTTTACGTCAGTCGATCAGGATCCCGCGCACGTACGCGGCCTGACCGACGTGCTGCATGCAGTCGTCGGCGATGCTGACGAGGCGGACGCCCATGGTGACCGGTGGGTCCCACCGGCGGTCGACCACGCGGTCGAGGTCGTCGGGCGCCGAGCCCTTCGAGCATGCCGCACGTCCGCTGCGTCGACCGCGGCGAGATAGCCGAGCAACACGTCGGGCGTCTCGGGGCGCACCGACAGCACTTGCTCGGGATTGTGGCCGTAGCCGGTGTTGTCCGGGTCCGGATCGAGGGCGCAGCGTGCCGCCCAGTCGCCGGTGGTCCAGATCTGGTCGGTGCCCATGAGCTCGGCCACGTGGTGGTCCTGGACCCGGGTGAGGTGCCAGACGAGCCATCCGATCGTGTTGGCGCCCGGCGCCGGGGCGGTGGCGAGCTGGTCGGCGGTCAGGCCGTCGACCGCCTGTTCGGCGAGCGGTGGGATCCGGCCGTAGATCTCGAGAAGCAGTGCGGGGACGTCCATGGCAGGCACCCTACGGGCGGGGCGGCTCCAGGCTCGCGCTGATGGGGGCGCCGAAGGATCGCCCGCTGTGGTTGCCTTCGTAAGTGGCGCGGGACCGAGGCTTGCGCGCTCCGGTCTATATGCGGTCCCTGTCATGGAAACGGCCAGTGTCCATAACGCAGAGATTGTGAAACTGCCCTTCTATGACGCAGGGGTTGTGGAAGGAGGTGGCGCCGACAACAGCAGGGCGTATGCAACCGGGCGGAGCGGCGGAGGTGCTCGACGGATTGGGCCGACGGGAGGCCTCCGGAGAGCGTCCGGCGGCAGGGCGAGGTGGCGGCGAAGCCGAAAAGGGCGGGCTGGCCTCAGGACTGCTCGGGCACCGGGCCGCCGGCGACCTCGTTGGGGCCGGGGGTGGCCTGGAGCTCGGGCTGGATGTCGTAGCGGGCCTTGGCCGTGTAGGCGACGAGGCCGACCACGATGGCCGTGAAGAGGAGGGCGGTCTGCCAGTCGCCGAAGTCGGCGCCGCTGACGTCGTGGCCCTTGCTCAGGTAGTCGGCGAAGGAGGCCCCGATCGGGCGGGTGATGACGTAGGCGAACCAGAAGGCGAACACGCTGTTCCAGTTCAGGAACTTCCAGCCGGCGAACGGGATCAGGATCACGCCGCAGAAGAAGGCGGCCGAGGCGAGGTAACCGAGGCCGAGGGTCGTGGCGGCGAAGTCGCCGACCGCCGTGCCGAGAGCGAAGGTGGCGAAGACGACGGCCCAGTAGTACTTCTCGCGGCGGTTGGTGGTGATGGAGTGGATATCGAGCGTGTGCTCGCTGCGGTTCCACAGGAAGAAGACCGCGGCGAGCACGATGAGCCAGAACAGCGACGTGACGCCGTAGGGCAGGTTGAGGACGAGGTGCATCGTGTCGGCGACGCCGGTGCCGGCGGTGGCGATGGCAAGGGCGAGGTACCAGTACGTCCAGGCTCCGTATCGACGCGAGCGGAATTGGAGGTACAGGGCGGAGAAGAACATGAAGATGTCGATGAAGAAGCCCCACTTGATGTTGTGCTTCACACCGAACCAGTCCGAGAGCGCCTCGCCGGCCGCGGTCGTGGAGATCTTGACCACCCAGAACAGCGCGGTGACCTCGGGCACCTTGGCGGCGAGGGGCTGCTGTCTTGAACCATGCGGGCTGCAGGCGCACGCTCGTTGATCTCCTTCTCGGGATCGCTGGGGGAGGCTTGCGGTGAGAACGACGGCCGGGGTCGGGTTCCGACGCGGCGCCTGAGGAATGGTAACCCGCTCGTCCAGCGGGGCCTGGGCGGGGCCGGCGCGGTGTCCGCCCTGGCCAGGTGCGGTTTTCGGGCCGGTTTTCCTACCTCGGGATGAGGGCGTCGGGGTGCGAATTCATCCTTGCGTCGGACGTGGCGAGGGGCGTGGCCGGCGCGGCTGGGGCTGTGAGTGTGAGCGCGGAGGCGGCGCGGCGCAGGTCGACGGGCTCGCCGCCGTGGGCGGCCGAACGGTAGGCGGCATCGACCAGGCGGTGGGCGGCGAGGGCGACATCGAGGCCGGGCTCGGGTGTCGTGTGGCCGGCGACGGCATCGACGAAGGCGCGGTCGGCCTCGACGTAGGCGCGGATCGCGAGGCCGACGGCGTCGTCGGCGAGGGGCAGCGCGTCGACCCATTCGGGGGAGGGACAGGCCCGGACCTCGGTCCCGTCGCTCGTCTGGACGTGCAGGGGGCCGCGGAAGTCGTCGTCCAGCCAGACCATGCCGTCGCGGCAGAAGACCTCGACGCGCCGGGTGGAGCCCCGGCTGAGTATCTCGTGCCAGACGCTGGTCAGCTGGACCTCGAGGCCCGAAGCGAACGAGAGCGACACGGCGGCGAGGTCCTCGACGGCTTCGTGGCCGGCGTGGTTGGCGGTGCGGGCGGCGAGGCGATCGACCTCGCCGAAGCAGAAGCGCAGGATGTCGAGGTCGTGGATGGAGTGCTCGATCAGGCAGCCGCCGCCGGCCTGGGCGACGTCGGCGCGCCACTGCGACCGGTACGTGCCCTGGATCGGGAAGTACTGGTCGTCGCGGAAGACGCGCCGCCATCGGCTCGCCCAGCGTGCCGCCCTCGACGATGGTCGCGGAGCGCCCGGAACACCGGCGCGCTGCGCAGGACGAGCCCGCACTGGCTGGGCACGCCCGCCGCGGCTGACCGCGTCGACGAGCGCGGTGGCGCGGGCCAGGTCGCGGTCGAGCGGCTTCTCGCAGAAGACCGCGCGGCCGGCGGCGAGGGCCGCGTCCACGGCGCCCCGGTGCGCCGCCGTCGGCGTGCACACGTAGACGGCGTCGGCCCGGGCGGCGACCTCTTCGGCCTCGTCGACGGCGACCGCCCCGGGCGCTGCCCACGGCCTCGATGAAGCCCTCGGCCCGGCGTCGGCGCTGGTCGTGGACGGCGGTGATTGCCGCATCGAGCACGCCGCCCTCGATCATCGCCTTGAGGCCCAGTGCATGGGCCCACGCGATCGTCCCCGACCCGACGAAGCCGATGCGCACCATGGCGCCGGACATTAGGCGCCGTGGCTCGGCGGGCGCTCGGCGTGGCTTCTGCGGGCGCTCAGCGGGACGAGGTGCGAGAGCGCCTCAGCGCGGGCGGCCGAGCGCCGCCATGAAGCGCGCCGCCGCCGTCACGAGGAGGGCGATCTCCTGGCGCTCGCGGCGCCGGATCGCGACGGTCCGCCCGCCGCACACGACGAGGCCGGTGCCGGGAACGGGCTCCACGAAGACGCCTGAGCCGGTCGTGTCGTTGGCCGGGTCGGCGCCGCTGCGCGCTCCTTCGGCGAACGCGGCGACCCAGGCCACCGACGGCGCGTCGCCGTGCACCTCGACGAAGCGAGTCAGTGCGTCGTCGGCCACGGCCAGCCAGGACAGGGCGAAGAGCGTGCGGAGGCGCTCCGTCAGCTCCTTCAGGGCTGCGTCGGGCGTGGCCGTATCGAGGATGGCCGTCGTGGCGGCGAGGACGGTGTCCTCCCGGTCCGGCGCCTCGCCGTCGCTGTCATTCGCTTCGCGAAGAGCTCGGTGACCTCCTCGACACCGACGCCGGGGACGTTGCGCACGCCGCGGCACACGGCGTCGACGGCGCCGGGGTCGTCGGGGAGCTCGACCACCATCTCGTCGATGGCCACGCCCGCCTCGCGCTCGAGCACCTCGAGCCCGACGACGTTGCCCTTCACCGCGCCGATCTCGGCCGCGACGGCGCCGAGGACACCCGGGGCGTCGGGCAGCCAGATGCGGATGCGCGTCAGCACGGCAACGCTCCGGCCTCGCCCCGGCCTCCGCCGGTCGCCCTCACGCCGCCGAGCCGTTCGATCCGCCACCCACGGCGTTCAGGGTGCCAGAGGCGTGTTTCGGCGCCGTTGCGCCGCCGCGAACAGCCGGTGACGAAACGCCCGCCGGCGTCCCGGTTCAGCCGATGAGCCCGAGCTCCTTGCACGTCGTTGCGCTCGCCCAGCAGCTCGTCGGTCGTGATCTTGATCCGCTCGGTGGCGAAGTCGTCGTGCGTGAAGCCCTCGACCACGGACCAACCGCCCGCGCCGTCGGAGGTCACCGGGAAGCCGAACTGCAGGCCCTCGGGCGCGCCGTACTGCCCGGTGCTGACGCCACGGCCACCGAGAAGCGTCTCGCCGGCCGGCGTCGCCGTCCGCAGGCTGACCACCGTGTCGATCGCGGCGGAGGCGGCCGAGGCGGCCGACGACGAGCCGCGGGCGTCGATGATCGCCGCGCCCCGCTTCTGCACCGTCGTGATGAAGTCACCGCGCAGCCACTCGCCGTCGGTGATGACGTCGGTGGCGGGCTTGCCGCCGATCAGCGCGTTGGCGAAGTCGGGGTACTGGGTCGCCGAGTGGTTGCCCCAGATGGCCACCCGGGAGACCTCGCCCATCAGCACGCCGGCCTTGCGGGCCAGCTGCGCCTTGGCCCGGTTCTCGTCCAGGCGGGTCATGGCGAACCAGCGCTCCGCCGGCACCTCGGGCGCGTTCGACCGGGCGATGAGGCAGTTCGTGTTGCAGGGGTTCCCCACGACCAGCACCCGCACGTCGGAGGCGGCGTTCGCCGCGATGGCCTGGCCCTGCGGCTTGAAGATCCCGCCGTTCACGCTGAGCAGGTCGCCCCGCTCCATGCCGGCCTTGCGGGGGATCGAACCCACGAGCAGCGCCCACGACGTGCCGTCGAAGGCGGTCTTCAGGTCCGAGGTGGCCACGATGTCGTGCAGCAGGGGGAAGGCGCAGTCGTCGAGCTCCATGCACACGCCCTCGAGGGCCTTCAGCGCCGGCTCGATCTCGAGCAGGCGCAGCACGATCGGCTGGTCGTCACCGAGGAGCTGGCCCGAGGCGATGCGGAACAGCAGCGAGTAGCCGATCTGGCCGGCGGCGCCGGTGACGGTGACGTGGATGGGGGCTTTCGATGCCATGGGGAGTCGGTCCTTTCGTGCCTGGCTGGCGAGCGAGATGGTGCGGAAGCGATGGGAAACGGTGCCGTGCGCCGGAGCCGCAGACGCAGCGGCCTGGGCTCAGAGGCGGTCGACGATGGCCGAGGCGAACTCCGAGGTCTTCACCTCGGTGGCGCCGTCCATGAGCCGGGCGAAGTCGTAGGTGACGATCTTGTCCGCGATCGTGGCCTCCAACGCGTGCACGATGTCGGCGGCCGCGTTGTTCCACCCGATGTGCTCGAACATCAGCACACCCGAGAGCAACACCGACCCCGGGTTCACCTTGTCCTGGCCGGCGTACTTGGGCGCCGTGCCGTGCGTCGCCTCGAAGATGCCGTGGCCGCTGACGTAGTTGATGTTGGCGCCCGGCGCGATGCCGATGCCGCCGACCTGGGCGGCCAGCGCGTCGGACAGGTAGTCACCGTTCAGGTTCGTCGTCGCGATGACGTCGAAGTCCGACGGCCGGGTCAACACCTGCTGCAGCGTGATGTCGGCGATCGTGTCCTTCACGAGCAGCTTGTCGCCCGGGTTGCCGTCGCAGTCGTCCCAGCCGACGGCGACGTCGGCGAACTCCTCGCGCACGAGGTCGTAGCCCCACTCGCGGAACGCGCCCTCGGTGAACTTCTGGATGTTGCCCTTGTGGACCAGCGTCACGCTCCGGCGCTTGCGGTCGAGCGCGTACTCGATGGCGGCGCGGATGAGGCGCTTGGAGCCCATCGGCGAGATCGGCTTGATGCCGATGCCCGACAGACTCGCGGATCGGCCAGCCCATCTCCTCGCGCAGGTACGCGGCCAGCTTCTCGGCCTCGGGCGTGCCCGACTGCACCTCGTAGCCCGCGTAGACGTCCTCGGTGTTCTCCCGGAAGATCACCATGTCGACCAGCTCGGGGTGCAGCACCGGCGAGGGCACGCCGGCGAACCAGCGCACCGGGCGCAGGCAGACGTAGAGGTCGAGGATCTGGCGCAGCGCCACGTTGAGCGAGCGGATGCCGCCCCCGACCGGCGTGGTGAGCGGGCCCTTGATCCCGATCAGGTGCGCTCCGGAACGTCTCCGACCGTCTCGTCGGGCAGCCAGTTGCCCGTCTCGTCGAACGCCTTCTGCCCCGCCAGCACCTCCTTCCAGGCGACCTTGTGGCCGTGCTTGGCGGCGGCCGCATCGAGGACCAGCTTGGCGGCGGGCCAGATGTCGACGCCGGTGCCGTCGCCCTCGATGAAGGGGATGATGGGCTCGTCGGGCACGACGAGGTTGCCGTCGTCGCCCATGCGGATGAGATCTGCCATGGCCCGGATGCTACGGGGCGGCAGCGTTGGGTCGCCCGAATTCGAGCCTGGTCCGAGGCCGATCGGACCAGGTCAGCCGACCGCCCCGGCCTCCAGCACCTCGGCGAGGCGGGTGTACTGCTCGGCCTCCGGGCCGAGGATCTCGCCCACCCAGTAGAGCGTCCGGGTCGGCGTCGACCTCGGTGCCCCACCGGAGCATCTCCTCGATGTCGAGCCAGTCCTTGGGCCGGTCGAAGATGGCCTTGCAGACGATCAGGTCCTCGGGAGCGAGGATCGGGATGTCGACCGGGCCGAAGCGGACCACGGCGGGCGCGCTCGGCCATTTCGAGGTGCAGGTCCATGGTGGCGAAGAACACGTCGAGATACGAGCCGCCCCAGTCCAGCCGGGCCTGGCCGTCCTGGCGATCGCGGCCCTGTCTTCTGGTGTCACCGTGACGCCGAGCAGGCCCAGCAACCCGAGGACGGGCTCGGCGGCCTCGGGGGGCAGGGTCAGGTTGACGTCGATGTCGGTCGTCGCCCGGGGATTCCGGTACCAGGCCAGGGCGATAGCCCCCCCGAACTGGTGGGGCACGCCGGCGGAATCGAGCATCTCGTGGAGTGAGACGATCATCGGGGCCAGGTCAGCTGAGCTCCTCGGTACTGCTCACCGAGGACCGGCCCGGGCGATCCGTTCCGCCCGAAGACGGGCGAGCGGCGGGAATCGCAGCGGCGCCGGGGTTCGGGCGGGACCGAACGGCTTGACCCTTGCCACGAAACCAAGAAGGCCGATCAGGGCGTCGCCGGGATCCCGCGGTCGGCGGGCGGGCGAACCCGCTCCAGCGAACGGGCCATCCGGCGGGAGGCCTCGACGAAGTGCCGCGTCTCCGGACGCTCGTGGCGGGCGGGGCCTTCCGCGGCGGCCCGTTCAGCGGCGGCCCGTTCAGCGCGCGGCCCGTACCGCCTCAGTATCGAAGGGACGGCTCGCCCGCCGACGGGCCCGGTCCAGCACCTCGTCGTCGAGGTGGGCGAAGTTGGCCAGGGAACGGGCGCGGGGGCCCTTGGGGGTGTGGACCGACTCCCGGATCTCGAACCGGCCTCTGGGCCGGGCGACGACATACGCCATACCCACTATGTTACCCACTACTCGATCGATCCCGCCGAGGTCGACGTGGTGCCAGCACGAGCGGGCTCACAGGGTGGCCACCTTGGAAGCCCGTGTTGACCTCGCCAAGCTGACGGTGACGGGAGGGACATTCCGTGGGAGCAGTCAGGCTGGTGTTCAACGCCGGGTTACGCCGCCGCTGGCGGTCCTGGCTGGCCATCGCGCTCCTCGTCAGCGTCGTCGGCGGCCTCGTGCTGGCCGCCGCGGCCGCCGGCCGGCGGACGGAGAACGCGTTCCCGCGCTTCGTGGCGGCGCACGGATTCGACTCGATCGTCTACGCCACCAGACCGGTGCCCGGTGTTGGCCGCATCCCGGGGGTCGCCTCGGCCACGGAGCTCGATCTTCGCCGACGCCGGGAATCCGACCTGTGACTGCGCACACACGATCAACGGCAACAACTTCGGCGTAGCTGTCGTACCGGGCCGGGGCAGGTCGCCCTTCACGCTCGTCTCCGGCCAGTTGCCCGACCCGTCGAAACCCGACCAGGTGCTGGCATCGTCCACGTTGCAACAGGACACGGCGTGCACGTCGGTACCGTGATCCACGTCCCGTTCGAAGCGCCCTCCCAGGCCGCCGACTACAACAACCCCAATACGGGGCTACCTCGACCCGCACGGTCCGCACCTCGCGCTGCAGGTGGTCGGGATCGAAGCCAGCGAGGTCGAGTTCCCGTCCGGGACGACCCCCGTCTACCTCCTGTATGCCGGCCCGGCGTTCGCGCGCTCGGTGCTCCCGCACACGGCGATTCAATACCAGTACTTCGTCCGCCTTCGCCACGGTGCGGCCGGCATCCCCAGTTCGTCGAGCAAGCCAACAAGCTGAACCTGGGCATCGGCAGCGTCGGCGTCTCGAGCGAGGACGGCACGGCCGCCACAATCCAGGCGTCAATCCACCCGCAGGCCGTCGGGTGGTGGATCCTCGCCGCGCTCGCCGCCCTCGTCGGGCTGGCGGTCGTGGGCCAGGCGCTGGCCCGCCAGAGCGCCGTCGAGAGCGAGGACCACCCGACCCTGGTCGCCGTCGGCATGTCCGGCCGGGAGCTCTTCGCTCTCGACATGGCACGGAACCTGGTGGTGGGCCTGGCCGGCGCGGTCGGCGCCGTCGTGATCGCGTCGTCGCTGTCTCCCATCGCGCCCCTCGGTGAGGCACGACTCGCCGAGGACTCCACCGGAATCGCGTTCGACTCGCTCGTGCTCCTGCTCGGAGCGCTGGCCACCGTGGCGGTCGTCCTCGCACTCGGCATCTGGCCGGCCCTGCGGGCGGCGCGCACCCGTGGGAAGAACGAGCGGGCCGCGGCGTCCGGCTCCTCGGCGATGGTGCGGCACCTGGTCACCCTGGGCGCGCCACCAACGGCGGTCATCGGCGTCCGCAACGCCCTGGAGCGCCGATCCGGTGGGACTCCGTTCCTCTGGGCTCGGCGCTCCTGGGCATGGTGCTAGCGGTCATCGCGTTGTGCGCGACGGGGGTCTTCGGCGCCAGCCTGACCCACCTGACGACGACGCCCCGGTTGTATGGCGACCCGGAGCAGGTCGGCTTCAGCCCGCCGAACACCGCCCTGCTCGCCAGCCTGGAGCACAATCCGGCCGTGACCGCCGTCACCGAGGGTGTCGGCGCGGGGGACGTCACGGTCAACGGGAAGATCGTTGGCAGCATTGCCGGGACGTCGGTCAAGGGGCCCCTCCTCTTCTCGACGGTGGCCGGGACTCTTCCGGTCGGCGACGACCAGGTCGGGCTCGGGGATCTCGACCATGCGCCAGGTGGGCGCGCACATCGGGTCGGTCGTCGACATCACATTCACGACGCGTTCCGGTGCCCCCCACACCGAGCCGTACCGGGTGGTCTCACAGATCTCCTTCCCGCAGATCGGGGGGTACGTGAGCCTCGGCACGGGGATCCTGACGACGACGGCCGGCCTCATCCACGTCGCGTGCGAACCGGGCCCTCAGCTCGCCCTGTGCCGGCAACAGTTCGCCGGGCACAACCTCGGCACCGGTGGGGTCAGGGCGAGCTTCGTCCCGGGCCCGCGGGGGAAGGCGGCGCTGGACCGCTACGTGGCGGAGTACCCGTCGATCACCTCACAGCCCCTCGCCCGACCTCCCTGGTCAATTTCGGCGAGGCGGTCAACTTCCCGCTCATCTTCGGGGTGATGCTGGCCGTGTTCGGTGCGGCGACGCTGGCGCACTTGCTCGTGGTGAGCGTGTCGCGGCGCCGCCGGGAGGTCGGGCTCTTGAAGGTCCTCGGCTTCGTCAACCGCCAGGTCGTGTCGTCGGTCTCCTGGCAGGCCACGACGCTGGCCCTGGTCGGCGTCGTCGTGGGCGTCCCGCTGGGGCTGATCGCCGGCCGCGGCGTATGGAACACCTTCGCCAACAACCTGGGGGTGGTCCCGGTCACCGTCGTACCGTGGCTGCTGACCGCGGCGATCACCGTCGGAGTCCTCGTGGGCGCCAACATCATCGCGATCGTGCCGGCGTTGGTCGCGACACGATCGAAGCCGGGCGACCTCTTGCGACCGCTCGACTGACCGGTTGACGCTGACGGACCGCTACTGGGGGGTGGTGGGCCCCAGACCGAGCGCGGCGTAGATCTCGCGGGTCGCGCTCGACGTGTTGAAGGTGTAGAAGTGCAGCCCCGGCACGCCGGATTCGAGGAGGTGCGAGCAGAGCTCGGTGGCCAGCTCCACGCCCTCCTTGCGCACGGCGTCGGAACCGCCCCGCTCGTCGGCCGCGCGCAGCCGCTCCTCCATCCAGGCCGGCGCGGCCGCGCCCATGGCGCCGAGCCGCCCCATCGTCGAGAGCGACGTGACGGGCAGGATTCCGGGCAGCACCGGAGTGTCGATCCCCCGCTCGCGCAGGTCGGCCATCAAGCCCTGGTATTCGGACGCTTCGAAGAAGAACTGGGTCACGCCGAAGTCGGCCAGCGCCAGCTTGGCGGCCAGGTAGTCGCGGTCGGTCGGCCAGGTCGTCCGAGCGCGGGTGCCCGGCCGGGTGGGCCGCCACGCCGATGGAGAAGCCGCCGATCGCCCGCGCCAGCTGCACCAGCTCGGTGGCGAAGGCCAGCTCGCCGGGGCCGGCGTCCGGGTCCGCCGGCGGGTCGCCGCCGAGCGCCATCAGGTTCTCGACGCCCGCCTTGCGCAGCGCCACCAAGATGTCGGCCAGCTCGAGCCGGGAGTGGGCCACGCAGATGAGGTGGGCCATCGGGTTCAGCCGCGTCGTGTGCAACATCCCCGTCACGAGGTCGAAGGTGCGCTGGCGCGACTCGGCGCCGCCGCGGTAGGTCACCGACACGAACGAGGGCTCGAGCGGCTGCAGCTCCGAGATGGTGCGCGCCAGCGTCTTCAGCTCCTTGTCGTTCTTCGGCGGGAAGAACTCGAACGAGTAGGTCGGCCCGGCCTCGAGCAGCTCGGCGATGCGCGTCACGGCGTCGCCTGCCCGGCGCCCGCACCGTTGTCGACCCGGCCGAAGTCGTCCTCCAGGCGGACGATGTCGTCCTCGCCGAAGTACGACCCGTGCTGCACCTCGATCAACACGACGTCGGTGTCGCCCGGCGTTGGCGACGCGGTGGGCGCCCTCCAGCGGGATGTCGATGGAGTCGCCGGGGTGCAGCTCCGTCACCACCCCGTCGATCGTGACCTGCGCCGTGCCCGCGACGATGAACCAGTGCTCGGCCCGCTTGGAGTGGCGCTGGTAGCTCAGGCGCTTGCCCGGGTGCACGACGAGGCGCTTGACCTTGTGGTCCGGCTCGGCGTCGTCGAGCACCGTGTAGTTGCCCCACGGGCGTTCGGAGTATTCGCGTTCGCTCACCTGGCCTGGGCCTCCCTGGCTGCAGCCTCACCGTCGCTCGTCGGCGTCACTGCGGTCGCCGTCGCCACTGCGGGCACGGCGCTCACCGGGCCGACAGCTCCGCTGCCCGCAGCGCGTTGCGCAACAGCATGGCACGGGTCATGGGCCCGACCCCACCGAGCCGGGGTGTGATCCAGCCGGCCACCTCGGCCACGTCGGGGTGGGCGTCGGGGACAGCTTCTTCCCCTCGAAGCTGGTGCCGGCCGAGACGACGGCCGCTCCCGGCTTGACCATGTCGGCCGTGAGCACGTGCGGCTGCCCGGCCGCCGCCACCACGATGTCGCCCGTCGCACGATCCGGGCCATGTCCTCGCGCGCCACGCCGGTGTGCACCACCGTCACCGCGGCATTGAGACCGGGGCGCTTCAAGCGTCAGCAGGTTGGCCAGCGGGCGCCCGATCGTCACGCCACGGCCGATGATCACGGCGTGGCTGCCCTCGACCGGGACGTCGTACGCGTGCAACAGCTCGACGATCCCCGCCGGCGTGCACGGCAGCGGGCCCGGCGTGCCGAGCACGAGCCGGCCCAGGTTGATCGGGTGCAGCCCGTCCGCGTCCTTGGCCGGGTCCACCGCCGAGCAACGCCTGCTCCTCGTCGAGGCCCGCCGGCAGCGGCAGCTGCACGAGGTACGCGCTCACCTTGGGGTCGGCGTTGAAGCGGGCGATCGCGTCCATCACTTCGGCCTGCGTCGCGGTCGCGGGCAGGTGCTCGCCCACCGAGTAGATCCCGAGCGCCGCGCAGTCCTCGTGCTTCAGCGCGACGTACCGCGCGACTCGGCGCGTCGTCGCCCACCAGGATCGTGCCGAGCCCCACGTGGACGCCCTCAGCGCGCCAGCGTTGCGGCGCGATCGGCCACCTCCGCCTTGATCCGTGCGGCGACCAGCCTCGCCGTCGAGCAGGATGGCCGCCATCAGTGCTTGAAGTGCCGTTCGCCGGTCAGGACCATGGCCAGGCCCGCCTCGTCGGCGGCCGCCACCACCTCGCCGTCCTTCACCGAGCCGCCCGGCTGGACGACCGCCGTGACCCCGGCGTCGGCCAAGACCAAGCAGCCCGTCGGGGAAGGGGAAGAAGGCGTCGCTGGCGCCGGCACCGCCCTTGGCCCGTTCGCCGGCCTTCTGCACGGCGATCTCCGCCGCGACCACGCGTGACTGCTGCCCGGCGCCCACGCCGACGGCCTGGCCGTTGGTCACGACGGCGATGGCGTTGGACGTCGTGCGCCCGCAGACCCGCCACGCCAGCACGAGGTCGCGCCACTCCTCCTCGCTCGGCGCCCGCTTCGTCACGGTCTGCCACGACGCGCGCGGCGAGACGAAGGCGTCGACGTCCTGCACCAGGACGCTCGCCCCGAGGCTGCGCAGCTGGCGCACCGCGTGCTCGGGCGCCGGCCCGGACAGCAACCGGGTCGCCCTGCGCCGCGCCACGCAGCTTCTCGACCGCCTCGGGCGTGTACGACGCGGCGATGATGACGTCGGCCTGGGGCCCCGCCGCGATCGCGTCGGCAACCTCGGCGTCACGTCGCCGCCGATCGCCACGACGCCGCCGAAGGCGCTGAGCGGATCGCACTCGAGGGCGCGCTCGTAGGCGGTCGCCAGGTCAGCGCCCACCGCCGCGCCGCAGGGGTTGGCGTGCTTGATGATGGCCACCGCCACCTCGCGTCCCGCCTCCCGCGTCCGCCGCCAGCTCGTGCACCAGGCGCCAGGCGGCGTCGCCGTCGAAGATGTTGAGGTAGGACAGCGCGGAGCCGCCGTGCTGTTCCATCGAGTCCCACCAACTGGCCGTGCCCGCCACCCGGTACCGGGAACCACGCTGATGCGGGTTCTCGCCGTAGCGCAGGACCTCGGTGCGCTCGAGCGTGAGGTGCAGCGTCGGCGGCAGCACGGCCGACAGCGCGGCCTCCTCGACGTCGGCGTCGCTCGCCCCCTCCAACTCGCCCACCGGCTTCGGCCCGCCCCGGTCCAACCACTCGACGATGGCCGCGTCGTAAGCCGCCGTGTGCGCGAAGGCGGCCCGGGCCAGGCGGCGGCGCGTCGCCGCGGACAGCGAGCCCGACGCGCGCAGCTCCTCCAGCACCACCGGATAGTCCGCCGGCGACGTCACGATGCCGACGTGCTCGTGGTTCTTGGCCGCGGCGCGCACCATCGTCGGCCCGCCGACGTCGATCAGCTCGATCGACGGGATCCGACGAGAACGGGTAGAGGTTCACACCACGAGGTCGATCGCTTCGATCCCGTTGACCTTCAGGTCCTCGAGATGCTCGGGCTTGGAGCGGTCGGCGAGGATGCCGCCGTGGATCTTGGGGTGCAGGGTCTTGACCCGTCCTCCGAGCATCTCGGGCGATCCCGTCACCTCGGCCACTTCGGTGTGCGCGATCCCCGCCTCGCGCAGCTTCGCCGACGTGTTGCCGCTCGCAACGAGCTCCCAACCGAGGTCCGCCAACCCCTGCGCGAACTCGACCAGGCCTTCCTTGTCGTAGACCGACAGCAGCGCCCTCACGACGTCATCTCCTCGTGTACTCCTTTCGGTTCGATCGACCGGCCGGCCTCCAGCTCCGCCAGCGCCCAGGCCACCGTGGCCGGATAGAGCGTCCGCTCGACCACCTTGATGCGCTCGTGCAGCGTCTCCTCGGTGTCGCCGGCCAGGACCGGCACGGACTCCTGGGCCAGGATCGGCCCGGCGTCCATCTCGAGCGTGGCCAGGTGCACGGTGCAGCCGGTCTCGCTGACGCCAGCGGCCAAAGCGTCGCGCACGCCGTGCCAACCCGGGAAGAGCGGCAGCAGGGCGGGATGCGTGTTCAGGATGCGATTCGGGAACGCCGAGTGGACCGTCCCGGTCAGGACCGTCCCGAAACCGGCCATGGCCACCAGGTCGACCTGGTGGGCCACAAGGGTGGCGGTGACGGTGGCGGTGAACCCCTCCCGGTCGAACTCGGTGCCGAACCCGCCGTAGGCCTTGCGATCGACGAGCTCGGCTGCAGCCCCGTACTCCTCGGCGATTTCGAGGGCGGCACAGGGCCGGTCGGCGAGGACGGTGGTGACCGGGAGGCCCTCCTCGAACATCGCCCGCAGGATCGTCCCGGAACCCGAGACAAGTACCGCGAGACGCACGACGGCCAATCTAGTGGGGCCGGACCAGTCGCCTTAAGGCGCCAGGAATTCCCTGGTGGTGCTACGAACCGTTGAGGTCGTGGGTCAGGGTCACCTCGTCCTGTTCCACGATCTTCAGTTGCTTCTGGAAGTCCTTGGCACTGCGCCGCGACCCGTGCTGCAGCGCGGCGAGGCAGTCCGAGGCAGCGTGGGCCGACGCCCCGATCATGGTCGTCCAGGCCCGTTCGGCGCTCCGCCATCGGGATCGGCGGTGCAGCCGTGCGCGCTTGCCTGGCGTCGTAGGCCCAAGTGCGGCAGTCGCTCACCGTGGTCTTGACCTTCGCCGTCGTGTCGTGGCTCTGCGCCCGTTTCCCGTCGTCGACGACGACGAGCACGTCGTCGGCCAGGATGCCCACATCATGCTCGTACCGCTGCTTCCATTGGTCCAGGGTCAGCGGTGTGCTCGAGGCAGCGGACGCAACATTGACGGTGGGCTCGTTCGACGTCGCTGCGGTCGTCGATGCCACCGGCGGGACGGATCCCGACGAACGGGACCAGCCCGAGAGACGATGCCGAGAGCCGGCCAAGGTCAGATCCCGGCGCGCGTCGGAATACGAGCGGGCTTGCAGTCGGCCATCAGAGGGGTGCGACATGCTTCGCCACGGCGATGACCACCGAGGCCGGCACATCGAACCCGGCGACTGTGACGGAGGAGACGGCGCTCAGGTATTTGGGCACGCCCGGACGTCGAAAACGCCCAGCTCACATCGGTCTGGCCCGAGTCCGTCAGGACGTTCGCCGTGACGCCCTTCTTCAGGACGACCTTTTGGGCGCTGGAGAATTGCGGGACGCGAGCCGTCGCGCCCGGTGCGACGGCGCTGTTGACCTTGACCTCGACGATGAGGGTCGGTGGCCCATGTGTGGTGATCGAGGCGTCCTTCGCCGTCCCTGCCGACGAGTACACGGTCTGATCGAGGTCGTAGTTTTTGGGCAGCGGTGCTGAATCCCGTCGCAGAGGGACCAATCCACCCGGCACCTGGGTCGCGTGCGGAAGTTGGCACCACCAACCGTCCGACTTGCCGCTGGCCCCCTTCTGCTGGGCGTAGAGCGGAGCCTCGATCGCCGGGTCCGCGGCCATGGTGTGCACGCCACCGACTTGAGCGGGCCCAGGGTCGTGGTCGCGGCGACCGGCGGCCCCAGCCAAATGGCTGGGACCGTCGGCACGGCCGCAAACATGATGCCCATGGCGATCACCCGGCGGGCCGAGGAACGCTCACCGCGCGTCGGCGTGGTCCTTGGTGTGAGGCAGGTTCATCCCCCTTCTGGGTGCTCCGCGATGCCAACGATCGGCTGGTTGAGGGGTGTGCCCCCAGCCGAGCCGTCGAAGGCCGCATCGCCGTAGTTGAAGATGCCACCGTCGGAGGCGTCCAGCCAGTAGCCCTTGCCGTCTGCGGTGGGCGCCATGCCCACGATCGGCTTGTTGAGGTGCACCGAACCGGCCGAGCCCTCGAAGGGCGCGTCGCCGTAGTTGAAGATGCCACCGTCGGAGGCGACGAGCCAGTAGCCGTTGCCGTCATGGGTCGGCGCCATGCCGACGATCGGCTTGTTGAGCGTCATCGCCCCGGTGGAGCCATCGAAGACGGCATCGCCGTAGTTGAAGATGCCACCGTCGGAGGCGACGAGCCAGTAGCCCTTGCCGTCGTGCGTCGACGCCATGCCGACGACGGGCTTGTTCAACGTCATCGCCCCGGTGGAGCCGTAGAAGCACGGCGTCACCGTAGGAGAAGATGCCGCCGTCCGAGGCGACCAGCCAGTAGCCCTTGCCGCTGGGGGTCGACGCCATGCCCACGATCGGCTTGTTGAGCGTCATCGCCCCGGTTGAGCCGTAGAACTGGGCGTCACCGTAGGAGAAGATGCCGCCGTCCGAGGCGACCAGCCAGTAGCCCTTGCCGTCGGGCGTCGACGCCATGCCGACGATCGGCTTGTTGAGATGCATCGCCCCGGTGGAGCCGTAGAACTGGGCGTCACCGTAGGAGAAGATCCCTCCGTCGGAGGCGACCGACCAGTAGCCGCCGGACAACGGCCCGGTCGCAGCGATCGGCGTCCCCGTGAGCTGGGCCAGCGTCGGCGACGTACTGCCCGTCACGGTGGCGGTCACGCAACCGGTCGACGAGTTGAACGACTGGTCGGAGAATGGCACCCACGCGGAGCCGTTCCACCACGAGATCGACTGACCTCCTGATCCGAGGCTGCAGACCGTGATGGTGAGCGTCGTCCATGTGGTGCCCGGCGCGACCGCCACGTCGTAGAAGACGCCGGTGCCTCCGGAGACTGCTCCCGCCGTCGGGTCGCTTGCGTACTGCGCCACCGTGACAGCCCCCACGCCCGTGCCGCTGGCCGAGATGCTGTTGCCCGGTAGCGACGCCGTCGCGGTTCCGCTCGCGCTGTCCGAGGCCGCCCCGTTGGACTGCGTGGCACCCGGCGGTGGCGCGGGTGGCTGCGGGCCTGCGCTCGGGGTCACCGAGTTCGACGGTGCCGAGGGCGAGCTGGGACCTTGGGAGTTGGTCGCCGTGACCGTAAAGGTGTAGGCGGTCCCATTGGTCAGCCCGGTGACGGTGCAACTCGTGCCACTGGTGTTGCAGGTGTGCCCACCCGGCGAGCTCGTGGCCGTGTAGCTCGTGATCGTGGCCCCTCCGTTGTTGCCCGGAGGCGTCCAGCCCACTGTGGCCTGGGCATTGCCGGCGACGGCGTTGGCCCCGTCGGCGTGCCGGGCACGGTGAGGTAGGAGAAGTGGTCGGCGCTCGAAGTGGCCGAGGTGCCACCCGGTGTGGTCACGGTGACGTCGACGGTCCCTTCGCTGCCGGCCGGAGCGGTGGCCGTGATGGAGCCGGCTGTGTCATTGGTGACGCCGGCGGTCGAAGTGCCGAACTTGACCGCGGTCGCCCCGCTGAGGTTGGTGCCGGTGATCGTCACGCTGGTGCCGCCGGCGATGTTCCCTGAGCTCGGGGTGACGTTGGTCACGGTGGGAGCCGCCACATAGGTGAATTGGTCGGCGATCGAGGTGGGCGAGGTGCCGCCAGGCGTGGTCACGGTGACGTCGACCGTCCCGGCGCTCTCCGCGGGCGACGTAGCCGTGATGGAGCCGGCGCTGTCGTTGGTGACGCTGGCGATCGTGCTCCCGAATTTGACCGCCGTCGCACCGCTGAGATTGGAGCCGGAGATCGTCACGCTCGTCCCGCCCGCAAGTGGGCCGTCGTTCGGGACCACACCGCTTACCGTCGGACCGGTGGTGTAGGTGAACTGATCGGCTGTCGACGTCGTCGAGGTGCCACCCGGCGTGGTCACGGTGATGTCGACGGTCCCGGCGCTCTCCGCGGGCGACGTCGCCGTGATTGAGCCGGCGCTGTCGTTGGTGACACTGGCGGTCGTGCTGCCGAACTTGACCGCCGTCGCCCCGGCCAGGCCGGATCCGGTGATCGTAACGCTGGTGCCGCCCGCCAGCGGACCGGCATTCGGGCTGACGCCGGTCACCGTCGGTGCGGCTTCGTACGTGAACTGGTCGTTGGTCGAGGTAGCCGAAGTACCACCCGCTGTGGTCACGGTGACGTCGACGGTCCCGGCACTCTCCGCGGGCGACGTGGCCGTGATGGAGCCGGCGACGTCATTGGTGACGCTGGCGGTGGTGGCGCCGAACTTGACTGCGGTCGCACTGCTGAGATTGGTGCCCGTGATCGTCACGCTGGAGCCGCCGGCAAGCGGACCAGCAATCGGGCTCACCCCGGTCACCGTCGGAGCGGCGACGTAGGTGAACTGGTCGTTAGACGAGGTTGCCGAAGTGCCGCCGGGGGTGGTCACGGTGACGTCGATCGTCCCGGCACTCTCCGCGGGCGACGTGGCGGTGATGGAGCCGGCGACGTCATTGGTGACACTGGCGGTCGTGGTGCCGAACTTGACCGCGGTCGCACCACCGAGGTTGGAGCCGGTGATCGTCACGCTGGTGCCACCGGCCGTCGGCCCCGAGCTCGGGGCAACGCTGGCGACCGTCGGGGCGGGGACGTAGGTGAACTGGTCAGCACTCGACGTGGCCGAGATGCCACCCGTGCCTGTCACGGTGACGTCAACAGTCCCGGCGCTGCCCGCCGGCGCAGTGGCCGTGATTTGTGTGGCGCTGTTCACGGTGAAGTTGGTGGCCGCCGTGGCGCCGAACTTGACGGCGGTCGCCCCGGTGAAGTTGGGCACCGACGACGTGATCGTCACGCTCGTCCCGCCCGCGACAGGGCCCGAGTTCGGGCTGATGGCGGACACGACAGGAACAACGGCCGGGGCACCCGACAGCTCGTCGAGATTGGCGCTCGTGGAGGCGCCGTCGGTGAAGAGAAGGTTTCCGCCCCCCGCGTTGAGGATGGAGGTCGGGCCGCTCAGAGTGGCCAGCAGGTTCGAGGCGCCGCCAGCGACCGTATAGACGTCCCCCGCAGTCATGGAGGTCCCGTAGAAGGTCCCGGTGGTTTCCGCCAGCACCAGGATGGCGGGACTGGTGCCGAAACTCGGACCACTCTGGACGGCCAGGACGACGTTGCCGGCCGAGTCCACCGTGACCTGGCTGGTGCCGGCCACGTTGGCCTGGACCCCGGCCGTGCCGTCGGTCGTCGGCGTGCTGCCGCCGTTGCCGGCGAGCTTGTAGACGTTGCCAGCCGTGACGGACATCCCGTCGAGGGTGCCCGAACGGGCCGGGAGGACCCAGACACACCCGCCGCCGTTGGTACCGCCGTCGTTGTCACTGAAGTAGACGTTGTCGGACCCGTCGAAGAAAGGCGCAGCGCTCTGGAAGAAGAGGGTCTTTGCCGGCGTCGTGCGCGGCACCGGCGGCACAGTCGGAGCCACCTTGGGCCGTTCCGGCCAGCACGGCTGACGACTGGTGGGGGATGGTCAGTCCGTAGAGACTGAGGCTGCCCGTGCTCTGTTCGTTGACGAAGTCCACTCCGTCACCGTCTCCGACGACGATGTTCCCACTGCCGTCGACGGACAGGCCGTTACCTGGCGCGGCCACATTGCCCATGTTGATCGCGGAGGACGGGGAACCCGAAACCCCGACGTCTGCGATGGTGTACAGGTCACCGGCGGTCATCGAGACTCCGTAGAACGTGCCGGAGGTCTCGGCCACGACCTGAATGGCGGAGGCACCGTTGAATTCCCCGGCGATCAGGAGGTTGCCGTTCTGGTCGAAGGCCACCGACGTCGGTTGGATGGGATTCGAGACGGCTACCGCCGTTAGAGAGTTGCCGAACTGGTTGTTGCCAGGCTGGGCGATCAGGCCTGCGGTGCCGGTTCCGGCCATGACGTACACGTCCCCCGCGGTGAGGGTTCCGTTCTGGACCGGACTGTTGTTGGTCTCGATGTTGTACTCGTTCGCCTCGGAGGATCCGGCGATCAGGTACACGAAGACCGAGCCCGCCTTCGTCGAAGCGATGGCCGTGTCACCGTTGGTGGGATTGAAGGCCACGTAGGTCGGATTGACCTGGGCCGAGCCCTCGGCGACCGGAACGCCCAACGCGGGAGCCGAGGCGCCGGCGTGGCCGGTGACGACCGTCACCGTGGGTGCAGCCGCGCCCGCTGGGGGTGCGCCCAATGCAGGCACGAGCGCGACGCCGATCGCGCTGACGAGCGCGGCCAGCCCGGCCGCCCAACCACGTCGTCCCGTTATCCGGGAGCGCCGGGACTTCGCCGGCGCGTTAGTTGCAACTTCGTCGGTTCGGCTCACGGTTTCCTCCTGTTGGCTCTGATGCATCGATCGTTTCGACGGGGACAACTCGACATCGCTCCTCATGCTGGGGTCCGCTCGTCCGGACTGCTCTACGCGGGAATCCGGGCTCTGTGTTGCGCTGTGGCATTCGATGAGGCCTTTCTTGCACTTGATGAAGGGCACGCGGATCACATCCACGCAGGGAACAAGCGACTGATGCTTTCGGCCGCCAGGACGGTGAACGCCACCAGCGGCGCTGTGCTCAAGAGATAGGCAGAACGGATCGTGCAGCGGCGATAGAGATAGAGGGCGCCCACGGTGACCGCGGCGAACGCCGCCACGCTCAGGATCAGCTCGACCCAAGCTCCGGACTCGCCCGTGTTGCCGAGTTGGCTCTGGTCGCGGCTTTCCTGCGGCGTGGCCGCATAGGGCTTGCCGCGGAGCACGGCCGTCACGACGACGGCTTCACCGCTGTTCCACGGGACGTCCGATGCCGAGGTCACCAGCGTCAGACGGTTGTTGTGCGTAGCCCGGAAAAGGGGCTCCAGTGATGCGATCGTCACCGTTGCCGACGCGTCGGACGACATAAATGGATCTGACCCTCTGTCGTGGCGGTGAGGACCCTGTCGCCGGGCCTGAGCTGACCGAGTCGTCCGAACACCGCTCCGTACGGCGGCATTGCGACCGACGATCCCGGCGTTGCCCGGTTGTCCGAGGCCTGCCGTACCAGGGACGTGGCCAGGGCCCGAGACGGTCTGACTCGGGCTGACGCCCTCCACCACGACCTCGTTGACGGAGAGCGACGGAATGGCCAGGACGCCAACGGGAGCGCCCGGCGCCGGGGGCTTGGTCGGGAGTTTCACCGTGTCCAGCGCCTTGTCCAGGATGGCCGCGTTGGCGATGGCCGTGCGTTCGGTTGCCATCAGGGCCCGCTGGTCGCGTGCATGCACGAGCGAGCCGATCCCGTAGATCACCGCTCCGACGGCGATGAGGAAGACCAGGACCACGGCGATGGCGCCGAAGATGAGCCGACGTCGGTTCAGCTGCCGGTGCGGGATTGCCTCGTCGTCGTGCGCGCCGCCGTCGTTTGTGGAGGGAGCGGGCTCCGGAGAGTCCGGGATCTCGAAGCGGTTCTCCACCTCTGGAACGGGAGCCTGCGTCATCGTCATGTCTCCGCACCGCCGTCCACCGGGGACTGCGCCTGTGGGTCGAGGTCTGGGCTGAAGCTCAGCGAGGGCGCCGCGCGATCGACGGGAGGCCAAGAACACAAGACCCGGCACCAGCAGGGTCAGAACCAAGATGCCGAGCAGCGGGAGGGCCCAGCTGTCGGGCGGGAGCTTTCCGAACGCCGCGAGGCTCAAGGCGGCGGCGCGGGCCGTCACGTTCTCGGCACCGGCGCCCTTTCCGCCCTTCGACCCGGAGGCGGCATTCGCTTCGGCGAGGCTCAATAAGGCGGAGTTGGCAAACTCGTCAGGCGTGATGCCCCCGAACTCCGATGCTGTGTTCGAGGAGCCCGCACCCGACGGCGTGCCGAGCGGTCGAGGGTCGAGTTCGAACCTGGGGCCGCGGCGGCCGGGAGTACACGCAGGCGCTCGCGGTGCCGACCTTGGCGATGGCGGCCTGCGCTTGTGCGGTCAGAGAGCTCGGCAGCGGAGCCATCCCGGACGGCAGATCCTGCTGGCCTTGGCCGACGAGGAAGGTCAGCCACTCGTTCAATGCCGTCTGGGCCGCGGTGTCGGCCGTACAGTCTGCGTTGCGAAGCGGTTGGGCCGGGGCAATGGCGTACTCGACGTACGTGAGCGGGTAGGGCTCGACGCCGCCGACCGCGCCACCCTGGGGGTCTGGAAGCAACGTGCCGTCTGGTTGCGCCGTCATGTTCGCCGCTGCGGCCTGCATGGACGCCGTGGTCGGGGCGACATAGGCCGCTTGGCTCGGAGCGGCCGAGAGCGAGTCGGAGGTCTGCAGAGCAAAGTCGTCGAGGCCGCCCCAGGTCGCCGCCGCCGTAGCGGAATCGGTCAGGGCCCACCATGCGGATGCCGGACAACGGCGTCGTGTAGTGGCCGAGGATGGACCGGCCTGTGTAGGTCTGGACGTCGTAGGCCGGAGGCGGCGCACCGAAATTCGAAATGATGCGCCAGTGATTCGGACGGGAAGGCGGCTTGGGCATCGGGTGCACTCACGAGCTGCGTGGGCGCCAAGGCGTCGAGGTATCTCGTGGCGAGATAGGTCGTGGCGTCGGTTCCCGACGTTGCGGCCACTCCTACTCCCGAGCCGGCACCGACGACGACGCACACCCGAGCAGGAATCCTGGTACCCGCTCGACAACGTGGGGTTCAGCGCCAGGAGACCCTTGCCCAGTTGGCTCCCCCACGTCCCCGAGTCACTCGTCGTTGCCGCCCCCAGAGACGTCCTCATAGCCGCCGTTGCTGAGGAGCTGGGCGAACTGCGCGATGGTGATCTTCAGCTGGGGATAGTCGGTCACCGCTGTCCCGAAGCTCCGGTACGGGGGTCGACTGGACCAAGTTGGCCGTATGTGCGAGGACCACCGCGTTCAGTGCGATCGGTATCGCCACGTACGAGCGTTGCGGTGCCGCACCATCCGCGCAGTTCGCAGGCATGAATTGCGATCCTTGCTGTCCGTAGCCGACCGCACTGTAAGCGAGGTCGACGCTTCCGCTCCGCGAACGCGCACAATGCCTCGTCGTCGCTGGTGCCCGATACCGAGGTTGAACGTGAGTCCCTGGCCGCCGGCATAGCCGCTCTGACAGGCGTCGATGCCCAGCTTGGTGATGGTCTCACCGAGACGGTCGGGGCTTTCGCTGTTGATCTGTCCCGCTGCGGGGCTGCTGCAGGCCAGTCCCGCCGACGAGGCGACGAAGGTCGACCGGAACCCCGACGAAATAGACCTCGATCTGTCCTGGCGTCAGCACGTTCTCGGTCCAGATCGCCAACGCGAACGTGCAGGGCTGGCTCGGTAAGCAGTTGACCGAGATGCCGTTGAATGGCACGGGTTGCTGGCCCCCCTGACCCTGCTCGGCCAGGGCCTGGCCGCTCACCGTGGGGTAGTCGCCCTGGGTTCCGGCGACGTTCGTGCTGGTGTTCGGCCTGAGGGGCGATGGTCGGGCAGCGACGAGCCGTTGGACACGATGGCGCTGAGATCGGAGTTGACGTAATCGAGACAGTTCTCGGGAGGTGCTCCCGGGGTGGTCGCGTTGACCAGCGGGAAACCGGTGGTCAAGGAGTTGAAGCTCTGGTTGCCGGGATCTTCCGAGACGGGAAGCTGCACGTCGGACGCGCACCAGCCGGTTCCGACGGCTGCGATCTCCAGCCCGGTACTCGTCCCGAGCGCCGTGCGAGTGACGGTGAACGGGATGGCTTGCCCGTCAGCCAGGTTCTGGGTGGCGGACGGGCTCACCGTAAGCGTGAAGTAGGGGTTGTTGTTGTTGTTCGGGGTCGTATCCGCACGGGCAATACCGCTTTGCCCCGGAAACCCGGTCAGGAGGACGACCAGCCCAGCCGCTAGACCGACCGCGACGAGACACGCGCCCGTGGCGCGTGGCCACGCGGCGCGCGACATCGGCTGAGGGCATCGCCTTGGATGCTGCTGAGCCGTGCTCATCGCTCGTTTGCGCTCTGTCTCATGTAGTAGGTGTGTGTCCTCTTCCTTCAACCGACGTGATCCCGCCGCCAGCCGGTGGTCTGGGCCCGAGCGGACCCAGACCACCGACGCCGCGCGACGCTTACTGGCTTCTGTTGTCGAACGTCGGCGTCGTCCAGTGGATCGGTGTCCCCTGGCTTGGGTACGACAAGCCGGCAAACTCCCGGCAGGTCGCACCGGCCGCATCCGAACCGGCCGGCGCGGTCGAGCCGGTGGTCAGTGGCAGGAAGCCCTGGGCGGTGATGGTGCTGGAGTCGTCACCGTTGCAGAGTGTGCTCTTCGTCCCGCTGGCCTGGTTGTCGAAGCCCATCAGCATCTTGGCTCCGTTGTAACCCGGCAGTACCGTGTCGGCGACGTTGTAGACGAAGCGGACGCCGGGAATGGTGGCGGTGGAGTCGGAGGGGTTGCCGGCCGTGCTCGACGGGAGGTTGGAGTACCACTCGTTCGCCTCCGCCACGGTGCTGCCGTCGATGGCGAACGTGCCGCGGTTGGTGTCCTGGTTGAAGCGACCGACCTGGGGGGTCAGGTCAGACATAGGCCTCGCCAGTCCCAGACGTGCTCCGCATGGTGGCCATGGTGAGGGTGCCGGCCACGAAGTTCCCCATGGTGTTGGTGGTACCGCCATTGAGGGTCTGGTCGACGAAGTTGTTGTGCGTCGAGTTGTAATCGGTGGTGTCGTCCCACTGCTGACTGAACTTTCCAGCCGAATACAAGTAGATGGCCGCCGCAGTCACGGAGCCAGCTGCGACGGCGCCGCCGGCGGCGTTCGGGTCACCGACGCTGTTCTGGTAGATGATGCCGTCCTCAGTGTTCTCCTCGTTCGGCGCGGTCGCGCTGCTCAAGGTGAAACTCGGTGATGGGCTGGGTGGTCGTGGTGCATACGCTCGGTGCGACCTGCTTGGTCGGGTCGAACCCGAGCACGTCAGTGATGACGGCGCGGGTGCCGGATCCTGCCTGCGGCCAGAAGAGAACGATCGGCGCGCTCGCGCCGGTCACGCCGTTCACAGTGATCTGGTTCCAGTTGGTGTCTACGCACTCGAAGATCGCCTGGACCTGGGCCAACGTCAAGCCATTGTTCGGTCCCGTGTCTGGACCCGGCCGTACGTCACGGTCGACGGAGCGTCGTGCCGACGAGCGGGCCCACGCCGTCGAGGGCGTAGGCGTAGTAGTCGAGGTGCGACGGGCTGGGGTCACCGGACTCGGTGCTGCCGCTCGGCAGCGTCTCCGCGTGCGGGGCCGGGGGCGAGGACGACCGCGAGAAGTCGATGCAGCCCTGCGAGGTAGCGGCGGCGCGTCTCTTCGGCCGCCAGCGCGGTCTTCCCGGCGCCGGAGCCGTTGGGAGGCTGAGTGGTCGTGCTGTACGTGACTCCCGCCCGAACAGGTCAGTGAATCCGAGGCGATCGACTGGGTTTCTGACCCGACCTCCGGGTTCGGATTGACGTCGTTCACCTCGGGGAACAGCGCGTGCATCATGAAGAACGTCGTGGCCGAACCGACGACCGTACATCTCGGTATTGCTCGCCCCGGCGGGCGCCGATGCCACAGCGACGCTCGCGCCGCAACCGGCGAGCGCCATGGCTCCGGCGAGGAGGCCTCGCCTCAATATTGATCGCTTGTCTTTCACTTTCGCTCCTTCGTGAGGTTCATTCCGTAACTGCGACAGGTATTCGAGTGCGGCATGACCAGTGTCCACGGCTCCCTTTCTGAACTTTGACGTTGCATTGCGACGGTTAAGGGCGATCGAGTCATGTGGCTTCACGCTTTCGTTTGACGGACAAGATGACGACGGGGACGGCCAGGAGCAGCAGAAGGGCGAGAAGCGGCAGCAACGGGCTCGTCGGCAACTGACCACCCGCGAGGGCCGCGGGAGCAGCCGGCTTTGAGCTTCGATTGCTTGGCTTCGTGCCTTGAGGTGCCGGCGGACCCCGATCCGTTGCTGGACCCGGTCCCGCCGGTCGTTCCGGCGGCCGAACGAGCTGCCGTGCGGCCGAAGTGCCGGACGCGGCGACGAACTCCCGCTCGCTCAGTCGCGCGCCGAACCCCCGGGCGCGTTGCCGATCGGGGGCAGCGGTGGTGGAGACGCACCTGCGCCGAGGCTCCCGCTGAAGGTTGGATTGCTGCAGTTCGACGCGTTGAGCTGCTGCGCCGGTTGATTCAACATGTACCCGACGGCATCCGCCAGGAATTGCGACAGCTGCGGAGGCAGCGGGGCGTAGCCGATGGCGGCCATGTGGATCTGGCCGGCACAGGCCACAAAACTCATGAATTGGGCCATCGTGTTCGCGATGCCCTGGTTGGAATAGGCGGAGAGGCACGTTGAACGCACCGAGTTCGGCGCGCATTGCACCAAGATGTAGGAGTAGGCGGAGATCGGGATAGGCCGCGGGGTTGGTGCTGGTGTACACGGCCGTCAGGTTCTGCGAGGTGTCCGGGGCCAGCTGCGCCGATTCCAGCGCTGCGCTGATGTTCACTGCGTAGGGCTGCACCCAGTTGCCCGAGGCGTTCTGCACCCATGCGACGTTGTCGTTGTACACCTTGGCGTAGCCGAATTCGTCGTAACCGATCGTCCACCGGTTGGCGGCGATGTAGTTGGCCTCGGTGTCCGAACCCGACTGGCACGCCATGTTGTGTGGGCGAGATGGCGTTGTCGACCTCGAGGATCCTCGTGCCCGTCGAAAAGCCGTTCTGTGCGGCCCACGATGCGTAGTCCGCGGGGTCGGTGTGGGCGACGAAGTCGTAGAAGAGTGCCGTGGTTCCCGATTGACCCGTCCGGCAGACCACCGTGATGTGCTGGTTGGGAAGCGTCACCCCGCCGTTGTCGGCGCTGATCGCCGGGTCGTCCCAGTTGCTGATCTTGCCCAGGAAGATCTTGGCAATGGTCATCGGCGACAGGCGCAGCGAGCTGATGGGGTCCTGCCCGCTCGGGGTCAGACGCGACGTTGTACATGATGGCCGTCGCCCCGGCGACGTCCGGCGTGTACTCGAACCCGCGGGGCACGTTGACCGGGGATCCGGGAAGGAGCTCTGAGAACTCAGCCTCGGTTCCCGCAAAGTCGGCCGTGTTCTGGCTGTAGGCCTCCAAGCCGGCCGGTGAGCTGGTGGGCGTGTAGTTGAGGTTCAGTCCCTGGTTCTGCACACTCTGGGTCCACTGCTGGAAGGCGAGGGCGGCGTAGGTGGACCCCTGACCGTTGGCGGGAGACGTCGCTGCCGCACCCGCGGGCGTGCTCGCGGCGACGAAGACGCCGGCCAGCGAGACGGCAAGCATTACGACCCCGTGCGTGAGCATGCGCGCAGGCATGACGCTCATCCGAACTTGCCCGCGACGTAGTCGGCGGTCCGCGGGTCTTCCGGGGAGCTGAATATCCGCGTCGGTCGGACCCTGTTCGACCAGTTGCCCGGGCTGGTTCTCCGCCGCCAGGAAGAAGGCACACGGTCCGAAACGCGCTGCGCCTGCTGCATGTTGTGCGTGACGATCACGACGGTCACTTCGTTGCGCAGCTCATTGATGGTTTCTTCGATGCGCCTGGTCGACGAGGGGTCGAGGGCGGAACAGGGCTCGTCCATGAGCAGCACGTTCGGCGCTACGGCCAGCGACCGCGCGATGCACAGACGCTGCTGCTGACCGCCCGAGAGAGCGCCGCCCGGGCTGTCGAGCCGCTCGCGCACCTCCCGCCACAAGCCGGCCCTCTGGAGCGATTGTTCGACGAGTGCGTCCTGGTCGCTGCAGCGAATCTTGGTGAGCTTCAGTCCCGCCAGGACGTTCTGCCGGACGCTCATGGCCGGGAACGGATTCGGCTTCTGGAAGACCATGCCGATCCGGGTGCGGATGACCTGGGCGCGCATGTCGGCGCCGTAGATGTCGATCGCCATCGAGGAGAATGTCCCCGGCCATCGCCGCACCCGGGCACCAGCTCGTGCATCCGGTTGAGGAGGCGCAAGAACGTCGACTTGCCGCACCCCGAGGGCCCGATGAGTGCGGTGACCTCCCCGGCCGCCATCGTCAGGTCCACGCCCTCGAGAACCAAGTGCTCGCCGAACCAAGCGCACGCATCGCGGGCCTCCAGCGTCGCCGCGCCAGGCGGTGGGCCACCGATCAGCTTGGGTGCTGCCCTCTCGCCCTCGACGACGGTGGCCTGCGGCCTTGTTCTCGCGAATCGCCTGGCGGACATCTCGCTCGTGGTCGGCGACGCCGGCTCGGTGGTTCATGGACACGCCGGGCGGGTTCATGTGGAGATCGGTCATGGCTCCCCCGCGGCCGTGCCCGTGGCGCTCCGCGGCCGTGCCGTTGACGCGATGAGCTTCGGTGCAGTGCGGGCTCCGGAGCCGACGTTCGGCCGCGGAATGCGGAGGCGCATCGGTCGCTTGTTGGTCACCGAACGGTCACGCCCGATGATCCGGGCCACGATGAACAGGCTCAGGATCAGCATCAGCAACACGAGCGCGCCGGCATAGCCACGCTGGATGTCAGCCGTCGACTGGGTGCGAACGAAGCGGTAGATGAAGAGCGGCAGGCTCTCCTGCGGCCCGTGGAACGGGTTGGCGTTCATGAGGTTGTACCCGAAGGCCGTGAAGAGCAGCGGCGCCGTCTCGCCTGCCTCGCGTGCGATGCCGAGGATCGCCGCGGTGGCCACGCCGGTCGACGCCGTCGGGAGGACGACGGAGAGAACCACCTTCGCCCGTGAGGCGCCGAGAGCCAGGCCTGCCTCCCGGAGCCCGTTGGGCACGAGGCGAAGGACGACCTCGATGGCGCGACAGATGGTCGGCATCATCGTCATCGAGAGAGCCAACGACGCCATGAAGCCGTTGAACGAGAACAGGTCGTTGTACTTGGCCAGGGGGATGATCAAGGTGGCGTAGATGAACAGGCCGCTCACGATGGACGGCATGCCGCTCATGGCGTCGACGAAGATCCGCACGGGACGACGCAGCTTCGAGCGACTCTCGTTGAGGAAGAACGCCGTCGCCGCGCCCAAAGGCAGCGAGATCAACAAGGCGAGCCCGACCTGCTCGATCGTCCCGACGATGGCATGGAAGCCACCTCCCGCCGTGGCGGGCATGGTCGGGGTGACGCCTCGTTGGTCGTGGACGAAAAAGCTCGGCCGGAGGGCCGGGATCCCCTTGATGACGATGTAGCTGACCAGCCAGACGAGGGGGATGAGCACGATCACCATGGCGGTGGACACGGCGACGGTGACCACCCGGTCCACCGCACCCAGCCAACCGACCCTGTCGTAGGAGGCCACGAAGTAGATGGCGAGGAACAGGAAATAGGCCACGATCCAGAACAGCAACCAGCCGACGCCATCGGTCAGGACCGCAAAGACGAGCCAGCAGAGGCTGATCGAGCTGACCGCGGACGCCGCCATGACAAGCAGGTCCAGCTTCGTCATGTTCGTCGGCCGGCGGGGACGGCGGCGGCGAGCTGGGCGCTGGGTGACGGGTCTCCGGGCGGAAGCGGCGTGCCGTCGTCCGCGTCCGGTCCGGGACAAGATCGGTGCTCGGGGCGTCGATGAGGTCCGTCACAGGTCGACCGCAGCCCCGGACCGGCTCCGCGCCACGATGGTGGAGGCGATCAGATTGGTGACCAGAGTGAGGACAGAACAAGACGAGGCCGGCTGCCATGAGGCCGGAGACGGTGAACGGATCGCTGCCGGCCCGCTGCGCGATGAAGCCGGCGATCGTCCCGCCTCCCTCTTCGAGGAAGTGGAGGGAGATGTGCGGCACCTGCGGGAGGATGAGGGTGACCGCGATCGTCTCGCCCAGGGCCCGCCCGAGACCCAACATGGAGCCGCCGATGATCCCGCCCTTCCCGTAGGGAAGCACGACCGTGCGGATCATCCCCCACTTGGTGCCACCGAGGGCGAGGGCCGCTTCCTTCTCACCCGGCGGGGTCTGCGCGAACACCGCTCGGCAGATGGACGCCACGATCGGGACGCACATCAACGAGACGACGATGCCGGCGATGAACATGGAGCTAAGGAGGCTGGCGCCCTTCGTCGTGCTGAAGATCGGAATCCATCCGAAATAGGTCGTCAGCCATCGAGACAGCGGCTCGATCTGGTACTGGAGCGTCAGGAATGCCCACAGGCCGAACAGCAGGCTGGGGATGGCAGCCAAGACGTCGATGAGCCCCTGCAAGACCTTGCGCATTCGCAGCGGCGCGTATTCCGAGATGAAGAGCGCCGCCAGGACGCCCATGGGTACGGCGATGGCCACCGCGATCAGTGCGACGACGATGGTGCCGAACAACAATCCCGCCACGCCGATGACGACATGCTTGGTGTTCGTGCTCCACGCCGTGGTGGTGAAGAAGTGCCAGCCGGCATAGGCCCAGGCATGGCGACCCTGCCAGAGCAAGAAGACACCCACGAGGGTGAGCAGCACGAGGACCGTGAGCCCCGCCCCGAGTGTGGTCAGGTCGAAGAGGCGGTCGGAACGGCTGGGCTTGTCGACGACGACGCGGCGAGTCCGTGCGGGCACCAGACGCCGGCGCCGCCGGGCCGACGGTCATATCGGTCATCGCGGCGTGATCCGATCAACGACCCCGATCGAATGAATGAATGTCGCCGACACTGTGGACAAATGGCTGAACGAAGAAAACGCGGGACGCGCAAGCAAGCCGGAGCAAGGTTCGTTCTCGCGCAACCGAGGGAGCGTCATGTCGTGTTCCCTCTCCTTGACCTCTTCGCTCGCCAAGTGCCTTCAGTCAGCGGGTCGTTCCCGGCGAACGCGGGGCACTGTACTGAGGCAAGTGAATTACTCCGTGACGAGAGACCCTCTGCAAAACAAACTCTTCGTGACAAGAGAGTTATCTCTGAGCCCGTCGTCGAGCGAGCGAAATGTACCGGTGGCCGACGTCCCGAGCGGCCGATCGAAGATGACCTCACGGCTGCAACAAGTGGTTCGGGCGAGCAACGTACGCACGGACGACCACGACCCGGGCCCCGTCCATCCGCGGCGCGGCACGACGACCCGAATGGCGTCCTCGGGAACACTGATGTCGAGGAGCGGCATCGGGGCGGGCGAGGCCGTCGGGTGAGAATCCAGGCCGAGCCCGACGGGGTACGGGCGGTCAGTGCTGGCCGCGCGGTCCCGAACGTGAAGGTTCCCAGGTCCCAGCCCCGGCTCAGCCGCTGGGGGTACTAGCCCCCTCCCGGAATTAGGTACTAACGCACTGTCCGACCATCCCCCTCCGCCGGACAATGGAGGTGAGAATTGGCGCTGGAGCGTGGCGATGGCTCCATTTTTGGTGGTCGCGGTCCACGCTCTCAGACGTCCGCAAGGACAAAGGGAGGGATTGCAATGAAGGATTCCAGCTTTGAACCGCTGGATGTGGCTGATCGGTTTGGTGGCGGTCGCGTTCATCTTCGTCTCGTTCGGACCGCTCTCCAGCGGGTCGCCGAACGAGAATGCGTCGGGCGTTACGGTGGCGCACTGGTACAACACCCACGTGAACCAGCAGTGGGCCACGATCTGGTTGGTCGGCCTGGCGCTGTTCTTGATCCTCGTGTTCGTAACCCAGCTGCGCACGGTGCTCATCCAGGCCGGCGGGAACAGAGGCTCTGGCCCAACATCGCGTTCGCTTCGGGGATCCTGCTCGTCGCGGGCATCATCGTCTGCGGGCAGCTTCCAGATCACGCTGATTCTGGCGTCGCACAACCACGACTTTGCGGTCGCGCACTTCATCAACTTCTACAGCACGAACAACGAGCTGCTGCTCCTGGCCGGCATGGTCTTCCTGACCCTCTCCACCGGCCTGGCCATCCTGCTCAACCGTGGGGTCGCTCCGTTGCCCAAGCGCCTGGGGTGGTACTCCATCCTGGTGGCCGTGGTCGGCATGGCGCGGGCCGTTCAGCTTCTTCGCCTTCCTCTTCGGCTTCCCGATCTGGATCGTGGCGACCGGCATCGTGATCGCCGTCAAGCAGTCGCGCGGCACACTCGGCGGGGACGCGGGGCCGGGACCTGCAGTCAGCGCGGCGCCGGCACAACCGGTCGCGGCGTAGGACCGCCAAAAGCCCACCGAACGCGAACAGCAGGCCCGCGCTTCGCCTACTCGGCGGGTGCGGGCCTGCTGTCGCGTCCGCCGTCGGCTTCCGGAGCGATACGGCTGCGCGCCGCAGTGAGGATCATCCGCACGACGACGCCGATGATGGCGAGGTCCAGGAGCATCTGGGCCGATACGACCAGGCGGGCGGTGTCGGTCTTGGCCGTGATGTCCCCGAAGCCGACGGTCGAGAAGACGCTGATCGTGAAGTAGAGCGCCTCGGTGTGGTCGAGTGGGTGGTTGAAGCCGTTGAAGCTGTGGACATTGGCGTTGGACATCGAGAGGTAGATGATCGAGAACCCGACGAGGAACACGCCGATGACGATGCCGAGCGCTTCCACGGCACGCAGCTCGGGGAGTTCCGCGATCGAGATGCGCCGGATCTGCCAGACGAACACGGCTGACCACGAGGGCGACGACTGCGCTGAGGCGCAGGACCGACCGCTCGCTCGAGAGGTGGTCGAAGGGCAGGACGTAGAACGCGCCGAGGATCACTGCGAAGGCGACGCAGGATGATCACGCCCGACCGCACGAGGACGACCAGCGCCGCTGTGCCGGGTCGAGGTCGGCCAGGCGCAGCGGCGGTGGCGTCATGGGCCAAACGCTAATGACGCGCGCCGGCGCAGAACCGCGGAGCGTCCCAGGCGGACTCCCCGCATCGCCCGGCAGCGGGTCAGCTCAGCCGAGCCCCCGCACGATCTCGACCACCTTCTCGCCGCACTCGGTCGGGTTCTGCGCCACGGCGACGCCGGCCGCCGACAGCGCCTCCATCTTGGCCTGGGCGGTGCCGGACGAGCCCGAGATGATGGCGCCGGCGTGGCCCATCTTGCGCCCCGGGGGCGCCGTGACCCCGGCGATGTAGGCGGCGACGGGCTTGCTCACGTTGGCGGCGATGAACTCGGCCGCCCGCTCCTCCTCCGAGCCGCCGATCTCGCCGATCATCATGATGGCCTTCGTCTCGGGGTCCTTCTCGAAGGCGTCGAGGCAGTCGATGAAGTTCGTGCCGGGGACCGGGTCGCCGCCGATGCCGACGCACGTGGTCTGCCCGATGCCCTGCTGCGACAGCTCGTGCAGCGCCTGGTAGGTCAGGGTCCCCGACCGCGAGACGATGCCCACCGGGCCCGCCCGCCAGCGCGATGTCGCCCGAGGTGATGCCGATGTTGCACTTCCCGGGGCTGATGATGCCCGGGCAGTTCGGGCCGAGCAGGCGGGTGTTGGGGAACTCCTGGACGAGGCGGTTGTAGGCGACGGCCTCGTCCTGGGCCGGGATGCCTTCGGTGATGCAGACGATGAAGGTGATGCCGGCCTCGGCCGCCTCGATGATGGCGTCCGCCGCGCCGCGGGGCGGCACGCTGATGAACGACGCCGTCGCGCCGGTCTCCTTCACCGCCTCGGCCACCGACGCGTAGACCGCGATGCCCTCGATCTCCTCGCCACCCCGCTTGGGGTTGGTGCCGGCCACGACCTTCGTGCCGTAGGCCTTGTTGCGCAGGCCGTGGTAGAGCCCCTGGCTCGTCGGGCTGATGCCCTGGATCAAGACCTTGGTCGTCTCGTCGACGAAGATGCTCACGTTCGTTCCTCTCGGGTGGGGTGACTCGGGGTTAGGCCTTGGCCAGCGCGACGGCGCGCCGGGCGGCATCGAGCATGGTGGGCTCGGCGATCAGGGTGTCCGACAGGTGGTCGGCCAGCAGCGCCCGGCCCGCCTCGGCGTTGGTGCCGTCGAGGCGCATCACGACTGGCGAGTTCAGGCTGACCCGGCCCATCGCCTCGATGATCCCCTTGGCCACCTCGTCGACCCGCGTGATGCCGCCGAAGATGTTGACGAAGATGCTCTTGACCGCCGGGTCGGCGTTGATCACCTCGAGCGCGGCGGCCATGACGTCGGCGTTGGCCCCGCCGCCGATGTCGAGGAAGTTGGCCGCCTCGCCGCCCACCTGCGTCACGACGTCGAGCGTCGACATCGCCAGGCCGGCGCCGTTGGCGATGATGCCGACGTCGCCGGAGAGGCCGATGTAGTTGAGGCCCTTCTCCTTCGCCATCTTCTCGCGGGGATCGATGTCGGAGTCGTCCTCGAACTCCTCCCACTCGGGGTGGCGGAAGGAGGCGTTCTCGTCGAGCGTCACCTTGGCGTCGAGGGCGTGCACCTTGCCCTCGGGGGTGAGGATGAGCGGGTTGATCTCGGCCAGGTCGCAGTCACCCTCGACGTAGCAGTGGTAGAGCCGCACGAGCAGCGTTGCCGTCTGTTCCCGTGCCTCGGGGTCGAGGTTGGCCCGATCGACCCACTCGCGGGCCTCCTCTTCGCTGAGCCCGGTGACCGGGTTCGACGTGGATCTTGGCGATGGCGTCGGGGTTGGTCTGCGCCACCTCTTCGATCTCGACTCCGCCCTCGGCCGAGAGCATGCCGAGATGGAGCTTGGCCGGACGGTCGAGGGTGAAGCTGGCGTAGTACTCCTTGGCGATGTCCGACGCGTGCTCGACCCACAGCCGCTTGACGACGTGGCCCTTGATGTCGAGGCCGAGGATGTTGCCGGCGTGGAGGCGCACCTCGTCGGCGTCGTTGGCCAGCTTCACGCCACCCGCCTTGCCGCGGCCGCCGACCTTCACCTGTGCCTTGATCACCACCGGATAGCCGGCGGCCTCGGCCTGGGTGACAGCCTCGTCGACGGTGTCGGCCACCCCACCCGGTGAGACGGGAATGCCGAAACGGGCGAAGTACTGCTTGCCCTGGTACTCGTAGAGGTCCACTTTGGTGCTGTCTCCTTCGTCCCTGTGTCGTTGTGTCGATCTCGTCGGAATGTATCCGGGTCGAGTTCCGGGGCTCCGACCGATCCGGCGGGTCGGAGGCGGCGCCGGCCGGGCGGCGCCGGTAATCCGTCAGCCCTGGAGGGCCTCCTCGCGTGCGTCGAGGGCCTCGCCCAGCCACGAACCGATGGCTTCGAGATGGGCGCCCGGGGTGAAGACCTGGGCCACCCCCTCCGCCTTCAAGGCGGGGATGTCGGCCTCGGGGATGATGCCGCCGACGATCACGAGCACGTCACCGCGGCCGGCGTCCGCCAGCAGCTTGACCACCTTGGGCACCAGGGTGAGGTGGGCGCCCGAGAGCAGGGACAGCCCGACGGCGTCGGCGTCCTCCTGCACGACGGCTTGAACCACCTGCTCAGGGGTCTGGTGGAGGCCCGTGTAGACGACCTCGAACCCGCTGTCCCGCAGGGCGCGGGCGATGACCTTGGCCCCCCGGTCGTGTCCGTCGAGGCCGGGCTTGGCCACGACAACCCTGTAGGGACGTTTCATCGGGGTCCCAGGATACGGACGGCCCTGCTCAGGCGCCAGATGGAACCCGCCGTGACGGTTCCGGCGGTCCCGGGCGGGCCGGCCAAAGGCAGAGGCAGGAGCGGCTGCGGGTCCGGGCCGGGCCCCGCTCAGGCCGGCGTCGGTTCGCAGATGACGACGGGGATGTTCCGGTCCGTGTTGCGCTGATAGGAGTCGTAGCCCTTGTAGACCTTGACCAGCTCGGGCCACAGGGTCGCCTTCTCGTCCGGCGTCGCCGTGCGGGCGCGCATCTTCCTGGTGCGGTCGCCGACCGTGATCTCCACTTCGGGGTTGGCGGCGAGGTTCTTGTACCAGATGGGGTCGTCGGAGTGGCCACCCTTCGACGCCACCAACACGACGCGGTCCTCGCCGTAGAGGGGCGAGGTCAGCAGCGTGGCGCGGCGCTGCCCGGTCTTGCGCCCGATGGTGGTCAGCTCGACGGGCTGCATGCCGGCGACCTTCTTGGGGAAGCGGCCGCCGCTGAGCGTCAGCAACGCGCGATGCCCGTGTTCCAGCATCCAGGCGCCGGCTTCGATCGATTTGTCACCCATTGGTTCCTCTTTTCTCGCGGTTCCGCCGCCACGAAGGTTGCGAGCGTACCCGTGGCCTCAGACCCGGCGCAGCGGCGTCGCCGACAGCAGGAGGTTCTTCTTCCCTACCGAATCGAAGTCGACGCTCGCCTGGGCCCGCGACCCTTCGCCCTTGGCACTGATGACGACGCCGCGGCCCCAGTGCTCGTGCACCACCTCGTCGCCCGCCACGAGCCCGAGCTCTTCTGCTCCCGTGCTCCCCCGGCCCTTCGCCTTTGCCGCCCCGGCCTTGGCGGCCATCGAGCACGGCGGGCGCAAACGTCGCGCCGGACAAATGCTCGTCGCCCGACACGGAGTCGTACCCGGTGCCGCGCCGTGGCGAGCCCAGCCCGACGTCCTCGACCAGATGGGCCGGCACCTCCGTCACGAAGCGGCTTGGCATGGCCGGCTGGGTGCGCCCCCACGTCGTGCGCGACCAGGCGTGCGAAATCGCGAGGTGCCGGCGCGCCCGGGTGATCCCCACGTAGAAGAGGCGGCGCTCCTCCTCGAGCTCGGTCGGCTCGGACAGCGCGCGGAAGTGGGGGAAGATCCCCTCTTCGAGCCCGACCACGAACACCCCGGGGTACTCCAGGCCCTTGGCGGTGTGCAGGGTCATCAAGGAGACCTTCGACCCGTCGGAGTCGAGCTCGTCGGAGTCGGCCACGAGCGCGACCGTCTCGAGGAACCCCATCACGTCGTCGAAGTCGCCAGCCTGCGTGGCCAGCTCGGCCAGGTTCTCGATGCGGCCGTCCGCCTCGTGCGTGTGCTCGGCCACCAGCTCGGCCAGGTAGCCGGTGCGGTCGGCCACCAGCTGGACGAAGTCGGCCGGGTTGATCGTGTCCACCAGAGGGCGCAGCTCGCCGAGGGTCTTCGCGAGCTGCTCGGCGCCCTTCAACGCCTTGCCCGTGAGCCCGGCGTCCTCCGCCCGGTCGATCGCCGCCGAGAACGGCACGTTCTCGATCTGGGCCCAGGCCGCCAGCCGCGCCACCGAGGCGTCGCCGATGCCGCGCTTGGGGACGTTGACGATGCGGCGCGCCGAGACCTCGTCGTCGGGGTTGGCCAGGACGCGGATGTACGCCAACACGTCCTTGATCTCACGCCGGTCGTAGAACTTGGCGCCCCCGACGACTTTGTAGGGGATGCCGCTGAACTTCATGCTCGTCTCGAGCGGGAGTGACTGGGCGTTGGTGCGGTAGAAGACCGCGACGTCGCCCCACGACAGCCCCTCGGAGGCGTGGAGCCGCAGGATCTCGCTCGAGACCCAGTTCGCCTCGTCACGCTCGTCCTCGGCGCGGTAGCGCTTGACCGGGCCGCCGGTGTCGCCGACGGTGAAGAGCTCCTTGGGCTGACGGCCGACGTTGTTGGCGATAACGGCGTTCGCCGCGTCCAGAATGGTCTGCGTCGAGCGGAAGTTCTGCTCCAGCAGGATCGTCGTGACGTTGGGGAAGGCCCGCTCGAACTCCAAGATGTTGCGGATGTCGGCGCCGCGCCACCGGTAGACCGACTGGTCGGAGTCGCCGACCACGCACACGTTGCCGTGCGCCTCTCCCAGGAGTTTGACGATCTCGTTCTGCGCGTGGTTGGTGTCCTGGAACTCGTCGACCAGGATGTGCTGGAAGCGCTCCTGGAACTTCTCCCGGATGTCGTCGGCCGCCTGCAGCAGGTTCGCGGTGACCATGAGCAGGTCGTCGAAGTCCATGGCGTTGGCCGCGTGCAGCCGCTGCTGGTACTGGGTGTACACATCCGCGATGCGCTTGCGGAAGGGATCGGGGCCCTCTTGGGCCTCCGCTTTGAACCGCTCGAAGTCAACGAGCTCGGACTTGGCCTGGCTGATCACCGCCTGCACGGCACGCGAGGGGAGACGCTTCTGGTCGAAGCCCAGCTCGGCTGTGATCATCTCCACCAGGCGCCGGCTGTCGGTGTCGTCGTAGACGGTGAAGCCCGAGCGGTACCCCAGGCGGTCGCCGTTCATGCGCAGGATGCGCAGGCAGGCCGAGTGGAAGGTGGAGACCCACATCTTCTCAGCCGCTCCGCCGACGAGGTCGACGACGCGGGAGCGCATCTCGTCGGCCGCCTTGTTGGTGAAGGTGATGGCAAGGATGCCCCACGGTGCGGCGTCACCGGTCGCCACCAGGTGCGCGATACGGCGAGTCAGCACCCGGGTCTTGCCCGATCCGGCGCCCGCCACGATCAGCAGCGGGCCACCCCGGTGCTCGACCGCCGCCCGCTGGGGCAGCGTCAGGTCGTCGAGGAGGGCGGCGGGGTTGCCCGAGAACGCGCCGGCCTTGGTGGCCGAACGCCGGCGCCTCCGCCGGCCGTCGTCCGCGCCCTCGGCGTAGCCGGGATCGGCTTTGGGGTCGACGTCCTCGTCGGTGCTCTCGGACGCACCGGTTGCCACCGACGCACCAATCCCTTCGTCGGAGTCGTCGAAGAGCCGTCCGTTACTGCCAACGGCTTCGGCGTCAGACTCCGACGAGGATCCCTGCGCACCGCGCCCGCCGCTCCCCGGCGCCACGGTCACTCCCACTCGATCGTGCCGGGCGGCTTCGACGTCACGTCCAAAGCCACGCGGTTGACGCCCTCCACCTCGTTGATGATGCGCGAGGCGATGCGCTCGACCAGGTCGTAGGGCAGGCGGGCCCAGTCCGCCGTCATGGCGTCGTCGCTCGTGACGGCGCGGATCACGATCGGGTAGGCGTAGGTGCGGCCGTCGCCCATCACGCCCACCGTGCGCACCGCCGGCAACACGGCGAACGATTGCCACAGCTCGCGGTACAACCCCGCCCGGCGGATCTCCTCGACCACCACAGCGTCGGCGGCACGCAGCACCTCGGCCCGCTCCGGAGTGACCTCACCGATGATGCGCACCCCCAAGCCGGGACCGGGGAAGGGCTGGCGCCACACGATCTCGTGGGGCAGGCCGAGCTCCTCGCCCACGGCGCGTACTTCGTCCTTGAACAAGAGTCGCAACGGTTCGACGAGCTCGAAGTCCAGGTCCTCGGGCAGGCCGCCCACGTTGTGGTGCGACTTGATGTTGGCCGCGGTGTCGCTCCCCGACTCGATCACGTCGGGGTACAGCGTCCCCTGCACCAAGAAGCGCGGCCCGTCGCCGTGTGCGGCACCGCCACCCGGCTGGCCGCCGGCGCCGGCGCCGGAACCACCCCCGTCAGCACCCGACCCGCCGGCCCCGAGGTCCCGCGCCACTTCTTCGAAGATACGGATGAACAGCTCGCCGATGATCTTGCGCTTGCGCTCGGGGTCGGTCACACCGGACAACGCCGCGAAGTAGCGGTCGGCCGCCTTCACGTGGACCAGGTCCACCTTGAACTGGCGGCGGAACGTGTCCTCGACCTGGTCCGCCTCGCCGGCCCGCATCAGCCCCGTGTCGACGAACACACATGTCAGCTGGTCCCCGATCGCCTTGTGCACCAACGCCGCCGCCACCGCGGAGTCGACCCCTCCCGACAGTGCACACAGCACCCGGTCCGAACCCACCTGCGCCCGCACCGCCTCCACCTGCTGCTCGATGATCGACACATGTGTCCACCCTGGCGCACACCCGCACACGTCGATCAAAAAGTGGTCGAACACCTCCCCGCCCCGGTCGGTGTGGACCACCTCAGGGTGGAACTGCAGCCCGAACAACCGCCGCTCGACATCGTGCATGGCGGCCACGGGCGCGCCGGGGGAGGACGCCGTCGCCACGAAACCGGGCGGCACCTCGGTGATGGCGTCGCCGTGGCTCATCCACACCGACGACGTGGCCGGCCAGTCCGGGAAGAGCGGCGACCGCGCGCCACCGCCAGACTGCGACAGCGACAACGCCGTGCGCCCGTACTCCCCCGCCCCCGTCCGCGACACCGTCCCACCCAGCTGCAGCGCCATGAGCTGCGCGCCGTAACAGAGCCCGAGGATCGGGATCCCGAGTTCGTAGAGGCCCGGGTCGATCGACGGCGCCGGCGTCTCGTACACCGACTTGGGTCCGCCCGAGAAGATGATCCCCTTCGGCGCCCGCTCCCGTATCTCGTCGACGGAGATCGTCGACGAGACGATCTCGGAATAGACGTGCGCCTCGCGCACCCGGCGGGCGATCAGCCGGGCGTATTGCGCACCGAAGTCGACGACGAGGACGGTGTCGGTCACCGACGCCGAGCAGGCCGAGCGGGAGCGCGCGACACCACGCTCAGTGGCCCATCCCCACGCCCTGCGCGCGTTGCAGCTGCTTGCCCTCGGTCTGCAGCGACGGCGCGACCATGACTTCGGCCTTCTGGAACTCCTTGACCGTCTCGTAGCCGCAAGTGGCCATGGCCGTTCGCAGCGCGCCGAACAGGTTCATGCGGCCGTCGTTCTCGTGGGCAGGCCCCAGCAGAATTTCACGCAGCGACCCGCGCACCCCCGTGCGCACCCGGGCGCCCCGCGGCAGCGTCGGGTGGAAGGTGGCCATGCCCCAGTGGAACCCTCGAGCCGGCGCCTCGAACGCCGACGACAACGGCGACCCCAACATGACGGCGTCGGCGCCGCACGTGATCGCCTTGGCGACGTCCCCACCCTTGGACATGCCACCGTCTGCGATGACGTGGACGTAGACGCCGGTTTCGTCCAGATGGCGCATCCGCGCCCCGGCGACGTCGGCAATCGCCGTCGCCTGCGGCACACCGAGCCCCAACACACCGCGGGTCGTGCAGGCGTTCCCCGGGCCCACCCCGACCAGCACGCCCACCGCACCGGTGCGCATCAGGTGCAACCCCGCCTGGTACGACGCACACCCACCGACGATCACCGGGATGTCGAACTCGCGGATGAAGCGCTTCAGGTTCAACGGCTCCACAGTCTTTGACACGTGCTCGGCGGAGACGACGGTCCCTTGGATCACCAGCATGTCGAGCTCACCGGCCAGGATCGCCGGCGCCAGCGCTTCGGTCCGCTGCGGTGTGACCGAGGCGGCGGTCGTGATCCCTGCCTCTTTCATCTCACGGATGCGGGCCGTCACCAACTCGGGGATGATCGGCTCCTGGTACATCTGCTGCATCCGCGAGGTGGCCTTCTCGTCGTCGAGCTCACGGATCTCGTCGAACAACGCCGTCGGGTCCTCGTAGCGGGTCCAGAGCCCCTCGAGGTTCAGCACGCCCAACCCGCCGAGCTTCCCCAGCTCGATGGCCGTGGCCGGGCTCATCACCCCGTCCATGGCGGCGCCGAGCAACGGCAGCCCGAACTTGTAGGCGTCGATCTCCCAGGAGATGTCGACGTCCTCGGGGTCCCGGGTCCGCCGGCTGGGGACGATCGCGATGTCGTCGAACCCGTAGGCCCTGCGTCCTGACTTGAAGATGCCGATCTCGATATCTGCCACTTGGTCGTCCTCCGGCATTCGTGGGGCCGGCACGGCTCCACCACCACACCGGCATGTCTCTACGACTCAATTGCGAACGCCGGGCCGACACGCCGACGATCCTTCATCCTACTCTGCTCGGACGTCGTCTCAGGCTCTCCTCCGCGCTCGAATTCAGCCCTTTCGCCGGCGCCGAATTCGGCCCTGACGGGCGGGCCTAGTGCGGCCGGCTCCCGCTCGAGCCAGCCCGCGGCGCGAGACTGCCCCGGTGCCGAGTCCTGACGCTTCCGCCGCCGTCGACCGGGGCATGCAGACCTTGCTCGCCCGCCGGACCGACGACCTGGCCGGCGGCGCCGCCGGCATCGGCTGGAAGATCGGCTTCGACACCCCGGCGATCCAGGAGCACTTCGGCCTGAGCGACGCCGTTGTGGGCTATCTCACCGACACCCGTGTCGTGGAGCCCGGCGCCACCGTCTCGCTCGCCGGCTGGGTCGCACCTGCGGTCGAGGTCGAGCTGGCCGTCCGCGTGGGCGGCGGCGGTGCCATCGCCGGTCTCGCCCCCGCGCTCGAGCTCGTCGACCTCGACATCTCCTTCGAAGACATCGAGCCGGTGCTCGCCGGCAACATCTGCCACCGCGGCGTCGTCTTCGGCGCCGAAGTGCCGGGTGCCGACCCCCTCGCGATGGCGGCAACCGTGACTAAGGACGGCGAGGTCGTCGCCGCCGGTCGGCTCACGAAGGATCCAGCGATCACCGTCGCCTTCGTTCGCTCGTACCTCGCTGCGCACGGTGGCGGGCTCGAATCGGGCCAGCGCATCATCTGCGGCTCGGTCGTGCCGCCGGTCCCGGTCGCACCGGGTGATGCGCTCGAGGTGTCGTTCGGCCCCTTCGGCGCGCTGCGCATCGCGTTCTCGGACTGACGCCGTGGATCGGCGATGTAGGCGTGCGCGTGTATGTGCGACTTCGTTCTAAATGTGGGCGGTTCTATGCGCATGCCGTTCTGAAAACGCGGAAGAGATTCTGTATTCGGGCGGAAAATAGAACCCGGACGCGAATACAACCGGACCCAGGCAAACTGGTGTCGGTGGCCGGCGTGGATCAGTCGTCCGGCGCGTCGTCGACGGCGATCTCATGGAGCTCCAGCAACAGCTTCGAGAACAGCGCGGCCTGGCTCGAATCGACCTCGATGCCGTGCAGGCCCGCGGCTCCCCTTGCCCCGTCGAGCCGGGAGCCCTGGAGTCGGGTGCCGCTGAGGTCCGCTCCGGAGAACTCACTCCCTGACAGGTCGCAATCGAGGACTCGGGACGACCGGAGCTTGGCCGAGTAGAAGTCGGCTTCGTGCAGGTTCGAGCCGAGGATCCAGACCCGTTCACCTTCGGCCATGCGCAGGTTGAGCAGGTCGGCCTTGCAATCGACGAACCGCACGTCCTCGAACGTGCTCATCGACAAGACCGCTCCCGAGAGCCGGCAGCCACGGAACTCGGCCCGGAGGAAGTGCGACTCGGAGAAGTCCGATGCCGTGAGGTCGCAGCGCTCGAAGACGACGTCCCTGGCCTCGAGCCCACGCAGATCGCAACGCCGGAGGGTGACGTCCTCGAGGCGGCTCGACTCGATCCGCACCGACGCGGCCTCCTCGCCTTCCGCCTGGAGCCCCGAGAGCCAGACATCCATCAATTCCAGGTGCGAGGAGAACGCGACCGACGAGATCCGATCGAGGACTTCGGGAATGGACGGCGGCGTGATGGCGGTTTTCGGGGGCATCGGTCGCAGAGCGCTCCGCTGCGTCTCAGGTCCCGCTGGCGCCGACGAGCACGAGACCCAGCAGCTCGTGCAGCATGCGCGCCGTCGCCCCCCAGATCAGCTCGCCCGCGACCTCGAAGAACCACACCGGGAACGAGTTGTCGTCGGAACCGGCGATGACACGGCCCGGGAAACGCCAGCGCTCCTCGTGGAAGATCGCCGGGTCGGCGAGCTCGACCAACGACACGTCGAAGATCCGCTCGACCTCGCTCGGGTTGGCCACCAGGTGGGGCCGCCCGCCCATGGACCCGAGCACCGGCAAGATGAACGACGCCGACACCATGGTGAGCACCGGGTGGAGCCAGCCGACGGTGGTCACGAGGCACGGGTCGAGGTCGACCTCTTCGAACGCCTCCCGAAGGGCGGCCGCCACCGCGTCCTCGCCCTCCTCGAGCCGGCCGCCTGGGAAACTGACCTGCCCCTGGTGCGTCCGCAGGCCGGTCGAACGACGGGTGAGCACGAGCCGAGCCTCGCCGTCTTCCTCGAACAAGGCCGCGAGCACGCCGGCGTTGACGGCGAGGGCCGGGGCAGGCATCTCGCCGACGACCGGCGCTTCGAAGATCGCATCCTTGCCGACGTCGGCGGGAACCGCGCCGGCCTGCCCGGCGACGTCGAGCGCGGCCAGTACCCGGTCGAGGGCGATGGAAGCCCGCCGCTCCGACGAGAGGCCGGCCCAGGGCGGCGGGCCGCCAGGCCGCCAATCGGCCGGACGCGGGATTACCTGGGGCGGTACAGCTCGGGGCACTCCGCCAACCTAGGCGCGGGGCTACTTCAGCTCGGCTTGCCTCCGGTGCACCAGGTGGTCGCCGGCACACCCACGCACGGGTTGGGCATGGTCGGCAGATTGGTGGGCAACGGCTGCGTCGTCACGGTTGACACGCGGGGGTAGCTGTCCGTCGACAGGCAGAACCCGCTTCCGAGCAGCCCGCTGTTGCACAGGATCTCCCCCGACAACGTGCCCGGCGCGAGCGAGAAGTTGGACGTGGTCGTCAGCGGTCCACAGACTGCGTTCGTCGTCTGGAGATTCGCCGGCGCCGACCCGTCGGGCATGGCGTTGCCCGAGAAGCAGTTCTGCGGGATGCCCGTTGCGATGGTCAGGTTCCCCACGTCACTATTCGTCGGGTTGCCGAAGAACCCGTTGTGGTTGAAGGTGTTGCCGATCATTGCGTCATTGAACGCGTCGTACGCACACAGCTGCGACCCGAAGAACACGCTCAGGTCCGTGAGGCCTTGACCCGAGCAGGTGATCCCCGATGGTGGTGTGTCGGTGTCAGCGAACGGAAGGAACAATGCGCCCCACGCGCCGTTGTTGGCGAACGTGTTGTTCATGACCGTATCGTTGCGGCCGCCCGAGAGCGTCATACCGGTTCCGACCGGCCCCGCTCCCGCATCGCCCACGCCCGTCCCAGGAACGTTGGGGTCGTTGTTGTCGTGCACGGAGTTGTCCATGAACACCCAACACGAAGCGGTGCCGGTGAAGCCGCTGGTCCCGTTGTCGGGACAGCTGCCGTTCTGGATGGGCGGCGGATCGCTGGCGATTTGCGAGTTGGTGTCGAGCCCGTCCTGGTTGTTGTCGAACGTTGACTGCGAGATCACCAGCGTGCCGCCGGAGTTCGTACCCGAGTAGCCCAACGGGTTGTACTCCATCCAGGCGTTGTTCACCCATGCGTCGCACGCGTCGCGGCAGGCGCCGATGTACATGCCTGAGTCGTTGAAGTTGCTGGCGTAGATGTTGTTCCAGACGCCGTCCGACGACGCCGACGAGAAGATGCCGTAGGCACCTCCCGTATTGGTCGCCTGGTCGTAGTAGCTCGAGGTGGTCGTCAGGTAGCTGCCCGAATAGCCCACGAGACCGAGGGGGCCGCTCGTCGCTTCGGTGGGCTGGCCGTCCCACCACACCGCGTTGCCGCCGCCCGACGACCCGGTCAGGAAGTTGCAAACGGTCAGGTTGTCCACCGAGACGCCGTTGGCCTTCCAGACCAAGATGCCGTTGCGTCCGATCGGGTTGCCGCTGTTGTAGCCGGGGATGCTGGCGCCGTGGTTCTGGTTCGCGGGATTGTTCGAGCACGACGATGAGGACGACGCCGACGTGCCGTCGATGATCACCGAGTTGCGCTGCATTCCCCGGATGTGCACGTAGGGGGTGTCGACCTCGACCCCGCCGAACCAGCCGACCGATGCCTGGCCTGGAGTGGGTGGGTTCGCGATGTCGTTGGCCTCGTGGTAGTCGCCGGGCGCAACCAGGACCCAGTCGCCGGGCTGCGCCGCGTTCACGGCGGCCTGAATGCTGGAGTACTGGCCGGGCATCCCGTTGAACGTGCCCACCGTGAGGACCCGGCCGCCCACCGTCGGGCCGATCTGGGAGATCGACACGACCGGCGCGTTCAGATGCAGCCTCGCCGCTGACCCTTGGAACGGCGCATCCCCGAAGGTGAACACCCCGCCGTCCGCACCGACCAACGTGTAGCCGTTGAAGCTCGAGGTCACGGACATGCCGACCACGGGTGCGTTGAGCTGCATGCCTCCCGTCGAGCCCAGGTACGCGGCGGTCCCGAAGGTGAACACGCCTCCGTCGGAGCCGACGAGCCAGTAGCCGGAGCCGAGTTGGGTCGCCGCCATCCCCACGACAGGCGCGTTCAGCCGGTGGCCGCCCATGGAACCGTAGAAGTTGGCATCGCCGAAGTTGAAGATCCCTCCGTCCTTGGCAACGAGCCAGTAGCCGTTGCCCGTCCCGGTGGCGGCCATGCCGACGACCGGCGCATTGAGTTTGTGACCGCCCATGGAGCCGCGGAAGGGTGCATCGCCAAAGGCGAAGACGCCGCCGTCGGCGGCAACGAGCCAGTAGCCCTGACCGTCGGGGGTGGCGGCCATGCCGACGATGGGGGCGTTCAGGTGCTGGCCACCCATGGAGCCGAAGAAATTGGCGTCGCCATAGGCGAAGAGACCGCCGTCCGAAGCGGCCTCCCAGTATCCGTTCGACGACGGAGTACGGGCGCCACCGACGACGGGGGCGTTGAGTTTCAGGCTGCCGGTCGAGCCGTGGAATCCCGCGCTGCCCGTAATTGAACACGCCCCCGTCGCCCGCCATGGACCAATAGCCGGTCGGCGCAACGTAAGAGGCCGGGGCGCCGGCTGCAGCGGCCGACGACGCCGATGGCAAGACGATGGACAACCCGCTCAACACGCCGAGGGCGAGGACCGCGGCAAACGCCGAGACCACGGCGCGCCAGGGCAGTGTGGTCCCGCCGGCCCTGCCGCCCCCCGCGGTCACCTTCAACCTGCTTCCTGCATCCGGTCCCCTTCGGAGCTTGCGGTCGATGATTGGAACCTAACAAGCGGTCGTTGCAACGGCAACCGGCTTTCGAAACGGCGCTGCGATCACCGGCTTCGGGCGGTGTCCGGGCTGGCTACGCTCTCCGCCCGTGACGACACCAGAAGAGTTGCAGGCCCAGGCTGACGCGTTCGGGTGGTACCACACGATCGACCTGGGCAACGGCGTGGTCACCAAGGGCATCAGCGTCCAGGAGACCTCGGCCGGCGTCATCCCCGAGGTAACGGGCCGCAGCGTGCTCGACATCGGGGCGTGGGACGGCAAATTCTCCTTCGCCGCCGAGCAGGCTGGCGCCAGCAGGGTGGTCGCCCTGGACCACTACGCCTGGGGCGTCGACTTCGTGGCCCGTGGGGCCTACTGGGCCGAGTGCATCGCCAACGGCACACTGCCCGACCAGTCGAGGGACGAGACCGACTTCTGGCGTCCCGACCTGCCGGGCCAGCGGGGCTTCAACTTCGCCAAGGCGGCCTTGGACTCAAAGGTCGAGCCGGTGGTCGGCGACTTCCAGAAGGTCGATCTCGATGCGCTCGGGGTGTTCGACGTGGTGCTGTATCTCGGGGTGCTCTACCACATGAAGGAGCCGCTCACCTGTCTGGAACGGTTACGCGCGGTGACCAAGGAGGTGGCCGTGATCGAGACGGAGGCGGTGCACATCCAGGGCTTCGATCGCGAAGTGCTGATGCAGTTCCACGCCGGGAGCGACCTGCGCGTCGACTTCGGCAACTGGTACGTGCCGACGATCGAGGCGTTGCACAACCTGTGCCGCGCCGCCGGGTTCAGCGAGGTGCGCACCGTAATCGGGCCCCCGCCCCCGCCGGCGGGTTCGGAGGGTGGGCCGTCGTTACGCCAGAAGGTGGGGTCCCGGATCGGTGGCCTGCCGATCCCGCCGGCGTCCGCGCCGAGCCTCAACTACCGCGCCGTGGTGCACGCCTTTTCGTAAGGCGGGCCGACCGTCCGGGCGTGCGGGCGTCCGGGCGTCGGGGCGTCGGGCGGGTTGGCTTCAGCCCACGCTCTCGCTGCGCCGGGGCAGGACCCAGCCCGGGCGCGGGAAGTGGCAGGTGTAGCCGTTGGGGTAGCGCTCCAGGTAGTCCTGGTGCTCGGGCTCGGCCTCCCAGAACGGACCGGCCGGGGTGACCTCGGTGACCACCTTGCCCGGCCAGAGCCCCGACGCCTCGACGTCGGCGATGGTCTCCTCGGCGACGCGGCGCTGCTCGTCGCTCAGGTAGAAGATCGCCGAGCGATAGCTCGTGCCGCGGTCGTTGCCCTGGCGGTTGCGCGTCGTGGGGTCGTGGATCTGGAAGAAGAACTCGAGGATGTCGCGGTAGGAGATCTGGTCGGGGTCGAAGACGATCTCGATCGCCTCCGCGTGGCCTTCGTGGTTGCGGTAGGTGGCGTTCTCCACGTCGCCGCCGGTGTAGCCGACCCGCGTCGAGATCACGCCCGGGCGCTTGCGGATCAGGTCCTGCATGCCCCAGAAGCACCCACCGGCGAGGATCGCTGTCTCGGTCTGCTGGCTCATCGCTCTGCCTCCTTGTCCTTCTTGTCCTTGTCCTTGTCCTTACTTGTCCTTGTTCTTTGCGAGCTCCTCGAAGCGAGCCTTGTACCGGCCGTAGCCCTCTTTGTCGAGGTCCTCGTAGGGGATGAAGCGCAGGGCGGCCGAGTTGATGCAGTAGCGCAGCCCACCCTGGTCCCGCGGCCCGTCGTTGAAGACATGGCCGAGGTGGCTGTCACCGTGCACCGAGCGGACCTCGGTCCTGCTCATGCCGAGGCTCTGGTCCTGGTGTTCGACCACGTTGTCGGGCTCGAGCGGGATGGTGAAGCTCGGCCAGCCACAGCCGCTGTCGAACTTCTGGAGCGAGGCGAAGAGGGGCTCGCCCGAGACGATGTCGACGTAGATGCCCGCCTCCTTCTTGTCCCAGAACTCGTTGTCGAAGGCCGGCTCGGTGGCGCTCTCCTGGGTGACAGCGAACTGGCGTGGCGTCAGCTGGGCGACGGCCGCGTCGTCCTTGCGGTACTGGTCGGTCATGGCGTCACCTCCGTGTGCAGCGACTCTACGTGTCCAGGCCGGGCCTCGATACGGGCGCCGTGGCGGTGCGACGATTCGGGCGTTGCGGGGGCGGACGTCAGTCGTTCTCGACGGTGTAGTCCCAGTTCCCGACGACGTGCCTGTGGTCGGGCGCCCATTGCATCGTCCCCTGGCCGACCAGCTCATAGGCCCGCATCTTGAAGGTGAGGGTCTGCCCGGGATGCAGGACCGCCGGCGGACGGCGTTGGCCCGGGACGAGGCCGGGGACGTCCACGTGGCCGAGGTGGTCGACGGCGTGGAAGTCGGCCAGGCGGACGGGCACGTCGGCCGTGGCGTCCTTCATCGTGACCGTCCAGGTCGAGGTGGTAGCGGCCGGCTGGTAGGGCAACCCCTCCCCGGGGACCACCGGGCCGGCCACCATGACGTGCACGGCGAACGCCTTCGTCTCGACCTCGATGGGCAACCCTTCGACCTGGAGCGCCGGTTTGGCTTCGGTGCCGACGAGGGTGGCGTCGACCGCCGGATCGAGGGTCTTCTTCGGGAGGAAGGACGGATAGCTGGCGGTCGTCTTGCCCGGGAGGGCGGAGGGGTACTGCGGACCGGGGCTCGCCCCGCCGCAACTTGCGAACGCCACAGCGGTCAGGGTCAGCAACAGAACGAGAGGGAGGACACGACTCGGACCGGGCACCGATGCCCGGCCCGAGCCTCCTGGCCCTTCCGTCGCCGCCGCGGTCGCCGGGACCAAGGCCGGTCCCACCTTTACCTGTCGCCTAACCGTCGGCTCCCTTCTTGCCGGGTGTGCCCGGTGTGCCGGGCGAGCCGTCGCCGCCGTTGCCGCCGTTGCCGCCGGGAGTCGTGCCGACACCCTTCCCGCCGCGTCCACCGTTCCCACCCTTGCCGCCGGCACCGTTGCACGGCGGGGTGTCGTACGGGGTGGTCGCGGCGCCCGAAGACGTCAGCCAGACGCCCGCCACCCATTCCTCGGGTGGGCAGGCACCGTTGCCGCCGTTGCCGCCGTCGCCTCCATGACCGGACGCCGTCGTCCCGCTGCCACCGTTGCCGCCTTCGCCCGCACTGCTCCCACAACCGGGTACACCGGGCAGGCCGCCCATGCCACCGAAGTGGCCGCCACCCCGGAACCCCGGCGTGGGCGTCCGAACCGAGGGTGCGGTTCTGCGGGCAGTACAGGCCGGGGGTGCCGCTGTTCTTCACCTTGGTGTAGCCCGGGGGCACGGTCACGGCCGAGAAATGGGTCGCGGTGAACACGTCGGGACCCCAGCTGGCCAGCCCGGCCTGGGCCGCGTAGCCGATGTGGCCGTGACCATCGAGGCCACCGCAGACGGTACCGGCGGCCAACGGGATGTCGAGGTTGCTGGGCTCCCCGCACGTCTGCCCCGTCAGGAACAGGTCCTCGAGCGTGCGCAGCGTGCTGTAGTGGTTGTAGGAGGTCCCCGACACGGTGCCCGGCTTGATCAGCGGGCTGATCAGCACGGTCCCGGTGTCGCCGCCGCCCGGAGTGAAGTCGGTCGAGTCGAAGAGCGGGTCAGCGGTGACACACGCGGCGGTCGTCGCCGCCTCGCTGCCGTTCGGGCACGTTGTCGGGTTGCCCACGGTCGAGGTCGCGGCCTCGGCGCCGAGCGTCACGTTGCCGTTGTAGCCGTTCGGCAGGGTGACCGGCTGCCCGCTGTCGTTGAGCAGTTCGAACGTGCCGATCCAGGGCTTGGCGTAGTTGTTCGACGCCGTGGCCGTGCTGGCGTTGGACTGCAACGCGTAGGGCCCGGTGTCGCTCACGGCCCCGACGAAGGTGTCCGGGGGGATCGCGTTGCCCGCCCCATCGGTGCCCGAGACCAGCCGGCCCGTGTCCTGCGCATTGATCTTGGAGTCGATGACCATGCTGGAGCCCGCCCCGGCGACCGCCGGCTCGCTCGAGGTACCCGGAGATCCGCTGACGTTCGGGCTCTCGCCGGCGAGGCCCAGGGGACGGTCGATGAAGCCGGACGCGCCCGGACCGGGCTGCAACTGCTGGCCCGAGCTGTTCGTGACCTCGGGGTCGTTCGGGCCGGTCGGCTCGGTGTTGACGTTGTGGCCGTTGATGTTTTCGCCGGCGGCGTCGCTCTGCGCCCCGTAGGCGCCGTAGAGCGAGGTCGCCCCCGGCTCGGTCGTCCCGGCCGACCCGAACGTCGGCTGGTCGGCCGGAGCGGAGAACGTCGACTTGTCACCGGGGGCGGGCACGTTGTTGAAGCTGTTGCCCGTGGTGAACGGCGGGTTGGCCTCGTCGAAGGTGATGTCGATGAGCCCGCCGTCGGCGAACGCCGCCGACTGCTCGATCATCGGGACGTAGTAGCGAAGGAACAGGTCCGCCGCGTACAGGCCGCCCGTGTAGTTGGCGGGCGTGGTCGCCTCGGGATCGTCGGCCGGGAGGCCCGCCGGCGTGTAGTCAGGCGACCCGTTGGCGTTGAAGGCGCCGGAGAGGTTGTTGCCCTGGCACGACGCGTCGTGCGCGTCGCTGCAGTTGTTCGGGGTAATCCAGTTGAACGCGGGCACCTCGTTGGCCGGGAGGCCCAGGTCGTGCGCCAGCCCGTAGGTGGGGTCGTCCAGGTTGGAGACGTGGTTGGCGTCACAGTTCGTGTCGGACGCACCGCTCGTCGGCGCCCCAGGGCCGTCGTACTCCGGCAGCGTCGGCTCGTTCAACGCCGGCTGTGCGGTGTAGGGGACGCCGTTCTGTGTGCCGGCGGACTGTCCGGTCAGCGAGTTGAACCATGGCGTCGGGAAGTGCTTGGCGACGAACTGGTCGGCGGGGTCGCCGTTGTTGTTTGCGTTCGCCGGCTGGGCCCCCGTGTAGCTGGTGACGTCGCCGCTGGGGGCCACCAGGTTGGTGGGGGCGGTGACGGGGTCGCCCGTCGAGGTGCCGGGGTACCCGCAGGTTCCGTCTTCACGACCGGGCACGGTGTCGCTCACCCCTGGGGTGGCGCCGGTGACGTAGCTCGTCGCGCCGACCGGCTGGGCACCGCCGAGGTCCTGGGCGTAGGCCTTCCAGGTGACGCCGGCGGCGTTGAACTGGTTGAAGGCGGTCGTCACGTCTGTCGGATACACGCAGCCGTTGTTCGGGAGCGTGGCGTCGACACCGCCGTGGGTGAGGAGCTGCCCGAAGTTGCCGTTGTTCGCAGCAGTCGGGTTCGGCGGGTTGGTGTTGGTGCCGCTGCCGTCGGTCGTCTGGTCGGAGTCGGTCCCGGTGCCGACGGTGCCCGTCGTGATGATCCCGCCGTTGTTGTTGGTCATGTTGGCGGCCGTCGAGCAGTCGTCCTGGGTGGCGAAGGACGGGGACTGTCCGGACACCAGCGAGATGTAGTTGTCCATGCTGAAGTGCCCGGTGCCGTAGTAGTTCGTGAGCAGGGCGCCCTGCTGGGGCAGCGTCTGCCACAGGTAGCTGTTCTGGTTGAGGCCGGTGAAGCTCTCGTCGTAGGACTTGTTCTCGAGGATGATCAGCCAGACGTGCTTGATCGCCCCCACCGGGGTGCCGGTCGACGTGATGACGCACTGCGCTTGGCCGTTCGACCCACCCTGGGGTACCTGCAACGAGCTCCCCGTCGGGCAGCTCGTGTTGGCCGGTGCGGCCGAAGACGCCGTCGTACCGACGATCGCCGTCGAGACACCGACGCCCGAGAGCGCAATCGTCGCGATCGCGGCCGCAGCCATCGCCGTCGACCGAATGGGGCGCCGCTTCGTTATCGAGATCCGCACGCAACCTCCCTCTCATGGGACTCCGCAGGTGCGTGCAACTTAAGAGTGGCGGGTTACGCGTGTGATGACGTTGCGGTACGGGATCCTTATTCTTGTGTGATCAAGCCCGACCCCTGCGTGACGGTTCCGCGAACGGTGCCGAAGCAGGGGGCCTTCATCCCGCCCTGTTGCCCAGGGCATCACCGAGGTTGCGGATCCTCGTTCGGACGGAAGCCGGCACCAACTTCTGCTCGGAGGGACAGAGCGTCAGGAGCGCAACCGACTCGATGGTGTTGAAGGTCGTTACCGACAACGGAAGGCTCGTACGGGACTCGGTGCTTCTCGCGCCTTCGGCCTCTGCGACGAGGGCTTTGTCGATGCCTCCGCCGCGTTTGAGCAGGGCGCAGAACGCCGAACCGTCGGTGAGGAGCGCCTGCAGCGCCACGTTCCCGTGGTTCTTCTCGTAGGTGATCAGCGCGGGGTCCGCCTCGGTGACGTCGGTGAAGAACTTCGTGTCCTGAGCGAACGAGGTCTTCGGCGCCGTCAGGGGCTCGGGTTTGGTGTTCAACGTCGCACGGGGCGCGTGGGTCGTGGCCGCAGCTGCGGTGGGACCGGGTTGCCTGCATACCGCGCCCGCCAGGACGAGAAGCGCTACCACCAGTGTTCTGACGTACCTGATCGGGCGCGGCGCGTGGCCATGGTCGTGGATTGCTCGCGTCACCGCGCCAAATGTACATACCGAACAAGGCACGCTCGCTTGACGTGGCCTCGTCGAGACGCCTACGGGATTGAGGCGCCCTTTGCAGTGTCATATCGACGATGCGGAGATTGCGGAGCGCTGTCGACCGATTGCCAGCCCGGCAATTTCCGGATGATCAGGGCTTGATGATCAGGGCTTGATGATCAGTTTGCCGCCGCGCGCGATGGTGTTACCGACCGCCTGCACAGATCCGGAGTACGGGGGTGGGAGCGCCCCGGTCGTCCCGGCGATCAACACCGTGTCGGCGACGGTGTTGTGGTCGAACTCCACGCCCCCGGTGTTCGATGTCAGGTCCAACTCGTCGGTGATGGTGTTGCCCGCGCAAGTACCGCTCGAAGGGCCACCGATGGTGACCAAGCCGTCTGCCCACGACACGCTCATCTCTTCGGCGATCTGGGAACCACAAATCTGGTAAGCGATGTCGTCGACGGCCGAGACCGAACCGTAGAAGTTCGTCCCGTCCGCGAGGAGTCCGCCACCAGCCAGAACGAAGATCGGCGCGTAGACGACGGAGCCCGGTCCCAGGCAGAGAATGTGGCCCCACGTAACGAAGGTCGTTTGGGTGATCCGCACCCGGGCACAGTCTGCGATCAGGTAGATGAACTGGTCTGACGGGCTCGTGGAACTGGTGTGCGCGCTGACTGTCGCGGTCACGTCGACCGTCCCGATGCCAGGAGGTGAGAATGCGGTGCACGAGGTCGTGCTGATGCACGTCACGCCGGTCGCGGCGGTACTCCCGAACTTGACCGCGGTGGCGCCCGCTGTGGTCGAGAAGCCACTCCCGGTAATCGTGACCGAGGTGCCGCCGCTGTCAGGACCGGACGTTGGTTGGACCTTCGAAATTGTCGGCGGGCTCGCAGTTCCTACCGGCGTGGCGTTGAGCTCGTTGCTCGACTGGGTCGATCCGCCGACCCCGCTCGCCACGGCGACGAAGTAGTACTTGGTGCCGTTGGTCAGCCCGCTCGCCGTGCAGGTGAGGGTGGGCGCGCTGACGCTGCACGCCGGGGTGCCGGCCGTGTTCTCGGCGCCCGCGGTGGTGGCGTCGTAGACGGCGTAGCTCGTGGCGTTGCTCGAGGTGCCCCAGCTGACCGCCACCTGCGCGTTGGCGGCGAGGGCCGTGGTGAGGCTGAAGGCGCCCGGGGCGTTCTCGGGCGTGGCGTTGAGCTCGTTGCTCGACTGGGTCGATCCGCCGACCCCGCTCGCCACGGCGACGAAGTAGTACTTGGTGCCGTTGGTCAGCCCGCTCGCCGTGCAGGTGAGGGTGGGCGCGCTGACGCTGCACGCCGGGGTGCCGGCCGTGTTCTCGGCGCCCGCGGTGGTGGCGTCGTAGACGGCGTAGCTCGTGGCGTTGCTCGAGGTGCCCCAGCTGACCGCCACCTGCGCGTTGGCGGCGAGGGCCGTGGTGAGGCTGAAGGCGCCCGGGGCGTTCTCGGGCGTGGCGTTGAGCTCGTTGCTCGACTGGGTCGATCCGCCGACCCCGCTCGCCACGGCGACGAAGTAGTACTTGGTGCCGTTGGTCAGCCCGCTCGCCGTGCAGGTGAGGGTGGGCGCGCTGACGCTGCACGCCGGGGTGCCGGCCGTGTTCTCGGCGCCCGCGGTGGTGGCGTCGTAGACGGCGTAGCCGTGGCGTTGCTCGAGGTGCCCCAGCTGACCGCCACCTGCGCGTTGGCGGCGAGGGCCGTGGTGAGGCTGAAGGCGCCCGGGGCGTTCTCGGGCGTGGCGTTGAGCTCGTTGCTCGACTGGGTCGATCCGCCGACCCCGCTCGCCACGGCGACGAAGTAGTACTTGGTGCCGTTGGTCAGCCCGCTCGCCGTGCAGGTGAGGGTGGGCGCGCTGACGCTGCACGCCGGGGTGCCGGCCGTGTTCTCGGCGCCCGCGGTGGTGGCGTCGTAGACGGCGTAGCTCGTGGCGTTGCTCGAGGTGCCCCAGCTGACCGCCACCTGCGCGTTGGCGGCGAGGGCCGTGGTGAGGCTGAAGGCGCCCGGGGCGTTCTCGGGCGTGGCGTTGAGCTCGTTGCTCGACTGGGTCGATCCGCCGACCCCGCTCGCCACGGCGACGAAGTAGTACTTGGTGCCGTTGGTCAGCCCGCTCGCCGTGCAGGTGAGGGTGGGCGCGCTGACGCTGCACGCCGGGGTGCCGGCCGTGTTCTCGGCGCCCGCGGTGGTGGCGTCGTAGACGGCGTAGCTCGTGGCGTTGCTCGAGGTGCCCCAGCTGACCGCCACCTGCGCGTTGGCGGCGAGGGCCGTGGTGAGGCTGAAGGCGCCCGGGGCGTTCTCGGGCGTGGCGTTGAGCTCGTTGCTCGACTGGGTCGATCCGCCGACCCCGCTCGCCACGGCGACGAAGTAGTACTTGGTGCCGTTGGTCAGCCCGCTCGCCGTGCAGGTGAGGGTGGGCGCGCTGACGCTGCACGCCGGGGTGCCGGCCGTGTTCTCGGCGCCCGCGGTGGTGGCGTCGTAGACGGCGTAGCTCGTGGCGTTGCTCGAGGTGCCCCAGCTGACCGCCACCTGCGCGTTGGCGGCGAGGGCCGTGGTGAGGCTGAAGGCGCCCGGGGCGTTCTCGGGCGTGGCGTTGAGCTCGTTGCTCGACTGGGTCGATCCGCCGACCCCGCTCGCCACGGCGACGAAGTAGTACTTGGTGCCGTTGGTCAGCCCGCTCGCCGTGCAGGTGAGGGTGGGCGCGCTGACGCTGCACGCCGGGGTGCCGGCCGTGTTCTCGGCGCCCGCGGTGGTGGCGTCGTAGACGGCGTAGCTCGTGGCGTTGCTCGAGGTGCCCCAGCTGACCGCCACCTGCGCGTTGGCGGCGAGGGCCGTGGTGAGGCTGAAGGCGCCCGGGGCGTTCTCGGGCGTGGCGTTGAGCTCGTTGCTCGACTGGGTCGATCCGCCGACCCCGCTCGCCACGGCGACGAAGTAGTACTTGGTGCCGTTGGTCAGCCCGCTCGCCGTGCAGGTGAGGGTGGGCGCGCTGACGCTGCACGCCGGGGTGCCGGCCGTGTTCTCGGCGCCCGCGGTGGTGGCGTCGTAGACGGCGTAGCTCGTGGCGTTGCTCGAGGTGCCCCAGCTGACCGCCACCTGGCGCGTTGGCGGCGAGGGCCGTGGTGAGGCTGAAGGCGCCCGGGGCGTTCTCGGGCGTGGCGTTGAGCTCGTTGCTCGACTGGGTCGATCCGCCGACCCCGCTCGCCACGGCGACGAAGTAGTACTTGGTGCCGTTGGTCAGCCCGCTCGCCGTGCAGGTGAGGGTGGGCGCGCTGACGCTGCACGCCGGGGTGCCGGCCGTGTTCTCGGCGCCCGCGGTGGTGGCGTCGTAGACGGCGTAGCTCGTGGCGTTGCTCGAGGTGCCCCAGCTGACCGCCACCTGCGCGTTGGCGGCGAGGGCCGTGGTGAGGCTGAAGGCGCCCGGGGCGTTCTCGGGCGTGGCGTTGAGCTCGTTGCTCGACTGGGTCGATCCGCCGACCCCGCTCGCCACGGCGACGAAGTAGTACTTGGTGCCGTTGGTCAGCCCGCTCGCCGTGCAGGTGAGGGTGGGCGCGCTGACGCTGCACGCCGGGGTGCCGGCCGTGTTCTCGGCGCCCGCGGTGGTGGCGTCGTAGACGGCGTAGCTCGTGGCGTTGCTCGAGGTGCCCCAGCTGACCGCCACCTGCCGCGTTGGCGGCGAGGGCCGTGGTGAGGCTGAAGGCGCCCGGGGCGTTCTCGGGCGTGGCGTTGAGCTCGTTGCTCGACTGGGTCGATCCGCCGACCCCGCTCGCCACGGCGACGAAGTAGTACTTGGTGCCGTTGGTCAGCCCGCTCGCCGTGCAGGTGAGGGTGGGCGCGCTGACGCTGCACGCCGGGGTGCCGGCCGTGTTCTCGGCGCCCGCGGTGGTGGCGTCGTAGACGGCGTAGCTCGTGGCGTTGCTCGAGGTGCCCCAGCTGACCGCCACCTGCGCGTTGGCGGCGAGGGCCGTGGTGAGGCTGAAGGCGCCCGGGGCGTTCTCGGGCGTGGCGTTGAGCTCGTTGCTCGACTGGGTCGATCCGCCGACCCCGCTCGCCACGGCGACGAAGTAGTACTTGGTGCCGTTGGTCAGCCCGCTCGCCGTGCAGGTGAGGGTGGGCGCGCTGACGCTGCACGCCGGGGTGCCGGCCGTGTTCTCGGCGCCCGCGGTGGTGGCGTCGTAGACGGCGTAGCTCGTGGCGTTGCTCGAGGTGCCCCAGCTGACCGCCACCTGCGCGTTGGCGGCGAGGGCCGTGGTGAGGCTGAAGGCGCCCGGGGCGTTCTCGGGCGTGGCGTTGAGCTCGTTGCTCGACTGGGTCGATCCGCCGACCCCGCTCGCCACGGCGACGAAGTAGTACTTGGTGCCGTTGGTCAGCCCGCTCGCCGTGCAGGTGAGGGTGGGCGCGCTGACGCTGCACGCCGGGGTGCCGGCCGTGTTCTCGGCGCCCGCGGTGGTGGCGTCGTAGACGGCGTAGCTCGTGGCGTTGCTCGAGGTGCCCCAGCTGACCGCCACCTGCGCGTTGGCGGCGAGGGCCGTGGTGAGGCTGAAGGCGCCCGGGGCGTTCTCGGGCGTGGCGTTGAGCTCGTTGCTCGACTGGGTCGATCCGCCGACCCCGCTCGCCACGGCGACGAAGTAGTACTTGGTGCCGTTGGTCAGCCCGCTCGCCGTGCAGGTGAGGGTGGGCGCGCTGACGCTGCACGCCGGGGTGCCGGCCTGTTCTCGGCGCCCGCGGTGGTGGCGTCGTAGACGGCGTAGCTCGTGGCGTTGCTCGAGGTGCCCCAGCTGACCGCCACCTGCGCGTTGGCGGCGAGGGCCGTGGTGAGGCTGAAGGCGCCCGGGGCGTTCTCGGGCGTGGCGTTGAGCTCGTTGCTCGACTGGGTCGATCCGCCGACCCCGCTCGCCACGGCGACGAAGTAGTACTTGGTGCCGTTGGTCAGCCCGCTCGCCGTGCAGGTGAGGGTGGGCGCGCTGACGCTGCACGCCGGGGTGCCGGCCGTGTTCTCGGCGCCCGCGGTGGTGGCGTCGTAGACGGCGTAGCTCGTGGCGTTGCTCGAGGTGCCCCAGCTGACCGCCACCTGCGCGTTGGCGGCGAGGGCCGTGGTGAGGCTGAAGGCGCCCGGGGCGTTCTCGGGCGTGGCGTTGAGCTCGTTGCTCGACTGGGTCGATCCGCCGACCCCGCTCGCCACGGCGACGAAGTAGTACTTGGTGCCGTTGGTCAGCCCGCTCGCCGTGCAGGTGAGGGTGGGCGCGCTGACGCTGCACGCCGGGGTGCCGGCCGTGTTCTCGGCGCCCGCGGTGGTGGCGTCGTAGACGGCGTAGCTCGTGGCGTTGCTCGAGGTGCCCCAGCTGACCGCCACCTGCGCGTTGGCGGCGAGGGCCGTGGTGAGGCTGAAGGCGCCCGGGGCGTTCTCGGGCGTGGCCGACACCTCGTTGGAGTCGGTCGAGCCACCCGGCCCGCTCGCCACAACCTCGAAGTTGTAGCTGGTGCCGTTCGTCAGCCCGCTGACCGTGCATACGAGAGCCGTGGTGGCCACGCACGTGCTCGAGTGGATGAGCGGGTCGCCCGGGCTCGCCGCGTACCAGACGGTGTACGAGCTGGCATTGGTCGACGAACTCCAACTCAGCGCCACCTGACCGTCTCCTGCCGTGGCACCCAGGGTGAAGGGTCCAGGTGCCGCTTCGGGGGTGGCCGACGCTTCGTTGGAGTCCGTCGAGCCGCCGACGCCGGTGGCCACCACCTCGAAGTTGTAGATGGTGCCGTTGGCGAGCCCGCCGACCGTGCACATGAGCGAGGTGGTCGCCGTGCAGGCCGTCGAGCCGCTCAGGGGATCGCCCGGGCTCGGTGCGTAGAAGACGGTGTAGGAGCCGGCGTTCGACGAGGCGGTCCAGCCCAGCTGCACCTGCCCGTTCTCCGCGGTCGGGGTCAATGTGAAGTTGCCGGGCGCCGCCTCGGGCGTGGCGTTGGCTTCGCCAGACGGCGCGGACGCGTTCGCCCCGTTCGTCGCCACCACCACGAAGAAGTACTCGGTGCCGTTGGTGAGTGGGCTCACCGTGCAGGTCGTGGCCGGCGCCACGGCCGTGCAGGCGGGTGTCCCCGTCGTGACCTCGCCACCCGTTGTCGTCGCGTCGTAGACCGAATACCCCGTCGCACCGCTCGCGCTGTTCCAGTTCAGGACGACCTGGCCGTTGCCCGGCGTCGCCATGAGCCCGCTCGGAGTGCTCGGCGTCCCCGCGGTCGGCAGTCCACCGGTCACTTCACGCACGCGGTTGTTCAAGGTGTCGGCGACCACCAGCGTCCCGTCCGGCGTCACTGCGACTCCGCCTGGCGCGTTCAGCTCGGCCAGCCCGGACGCATGGCCGTCGCCCGAGAAGCCGGCGTTGCCGTCGCCGGCGACCGTGTAGATGTCGTTGGCGACCATCGAGAGTCCATAGAACGTGCCGTTCGAGTCCGGGATCATCCGTATGCGGTTGTTGCCCTGGTCGGCCACGTAGAGATTGCCGAGGCTGTCGAACGTCACCGCGAACGGATCGCTCAGCTGTGAAGAGGCGGCCGGCCCACCGTCACCGGCGAACGCCGCCGTGCCGATGCCGGCGATGGTGTAGATGTCACCCACCACGGGGCTCGCAATGCCGTACATCGGAGTGGTCGACTCTGCGATGACCCTGACCGCATCGTTGACCGTGTCGGCAATGACAACGTTGCCCGCCGCATCCACCGCGACGTCACCTGGGTCCTGCAGGGTCGCAGCGGTGGCAGCCGCGCCGTCCCCGGTGTCGCCCGAGGTCCCACTGGAGTCGGCGATCTGGTAGATGTCACCGACGATCGGGCTCGCAATCCCGTACATCGGGGTGGTCGAGTCCGCCACCTCCCAGATCGTGTTGTCGAGGAAGTCCGAGATGAGGACGTTGCCGGAGTGATCGACCGCGACCCCGGTCGGTTCCCCCATGACGGCAGAGGTGGCTGGGCCGCCGGCTCCGCTGAAGCCGGAGCCACCGCCGGCGCCGGCAAGGAGGTAGATGTCCCCGGCGCTCATCGTTTGGCCGAAGTCCGGCCCCGTGTTGTTGGGGACGACGTAAACCTGGTCTGTCCCGAAGTCGGCGACCACGAGGTTGCCGGCCGCGTCGATCGCGAGCCCGTCCGGACTGCCGAGCTGGAAACCAGTTGCAAGGTTCCCGGTCCCTGTCGACGACCCCGAGCCCCCGCCCGCCACCAGATAGATCTCACCTGCCGTCATGCTCACGCCGTAGAAGGTTCCGGTCTGCGCGGCGATGACGTCGACCTTGCCGTTCACGTCGTCGGCAATGATCGTGTTGCCGAAGGCGTCAGTCGTGACCCCCGCTGATTCCCCGATGTCCGTCGCGGCGGGCGATGATCCCGACGTCGATGTCCCGTTCGAGCCGGACCCCGTTCCCGCCACGGTGTTGATGATGGACGTCGCGTACGGCTCGACGACGATGGAGAGCGGCGCCGTTGCGGTCTGTACGCCCGCGGGGTCCGAGTCCGTCACCTGGACGGTGAAGGAATAGGTGCCCTGAGCGGTCGGCGTCCCCGTCCAGGTGCCGTCAGCGTTCAGGTTCACGCCCGGGGGCGGCGTTCCCGAGATGACCGACCAGCTGAACGGCGGGTAGCCGTTGCTCGCCGTCAACGCCGGAGAGCTGTAGGCGACGTTGACGAACCCTTCCGCGGGCGTCGCGGCGTTGATCGTGAGGCCTTGCACCGTGATCGACAGCGGCTCGGTCACCGACTGGGGCGGGTTATCCGAAGAGGTGGCTTGGACCGTGAAGTCGAAGGTGCCACTGGTGGTCGGGGTACCCGAGATCGTGCCGTCGCTCCCGAGGTTCAGGCCCGGCGGCAGGGAACCCGAAGGGAGCGACCAGGTGAACGGGGTGGCCCCGCCCGCGGCGTTCAAGGTTGTCGGCCCGTAGCCCTGGCCGACGGACCCCCCGGGCAGGCTCGTCGGGGTGATCGACAGGACGTTGCCGATGGTGAAGATGCGGTTGATCTCGGGCGAGGCCACGGTGATGTCCCCGCTCGGGTCGACGGCGACGCCAGCGGGCTGGCACAGATAGGCGGACGTCGCGGCTCCCGACGGCGTATACGACGGGCAGCCCGTGTTGTGGCCGGCCACGTAGTACGCCGTGCCCGCGGTCATGGCCTGACCCCAATACGTTCCGGATATGGCCGCCAGCACGTAGACGCTTTCGAGCGAGTTGTCCGACACGATCACGTCGCCCCGCGTGTCGACGGTCAGCCGGTTCGGAGAAAGGCCCAGGCTCAGCGGCGCGACACCCTGGGTGAAGGTCGCCCCACCCCCCATGATCGTGACGAGCGCGCCCGCGGACTGCGTCGAACCGAAGTCCGTGCCCGTCTGGGAGAAGATGACACGGACCCTGCCGTTCCTGTTGTCGGCGACCAGGACGTTCCCCTGGGAGTCGAGTGCCAACCCGATGGGGTTGAACAGTTCCGCCGTCGTGGCCGGCGACTTGTCCCCGTTGAACCCGCCGACCCCGGTGCCCGCGACGGTGTAGATGTCGCCCTGCGTCATCGATTGTCCGTAGAAGTTGCCGGTGTGCTCGGCCAGGACCCGGACTCGGTTGTTGCCCGAGTCGGCGATGACGACGTTGCCCGCACTGTCCAGGATCGCCGTCTGCGGCGCATTGAGCTCGGCCGAAGTCCCCGCGCCGGAATCGCCCGCGAAGCCCGACGTCCCGGTGCCCGCGATCGTGTAGATGTCGCCGACCGACATCAGCTGTCCGTACGAGGTCCCCGGTGTTTCCGCCACCACACGGATGCGATTCTCCTGCGTGTCGGCGATCAGGAGATTGCCGCTGGCATCGCTCCGGACACTGCCCGGACTGGCCAGGGTCGCCGACGTCGCCGCGCCACCATCTCCACCGGCGCCGCCTCCCGCGACCGTGTAGATGTCACCGGCCGTCATCGTCTGGCCGTAGGCAGGGCCGGAAGCGGCAGGGACCACCCTGATCCTGCCGTTGCCGGAGTCGGCGATGAGCTCGTTCCCGTTGGCATCGAACGACACGTCCTCGGGGACGCCCAGCTGGGCCGCAGTCTCGGACCGGCCGTCTCCGGAGTACGACATCCACCCGTTGCCCGCGACCGTGTAGATGTCGCCCTGCGTCATCGATTGTCCGTAGCTGCTGGTCGATTCGGCGACGACCCGGACACGCAGGTTCCCGATGTCCGCGATCACGAGGTTCCCCGCCGTGTCCGCCACGGCCGCTGTCGGGCCCTTCAACAAGGCGGACGTCGCGGGGCCCCCGTCACCACCGAACGAACCCAGACCGCCGGACCCGGCGACGGTGTAGATGTATCCGTGGGTCATGGTGATGCCGTAGAACACGCCGTCTGAGCCGGCGATGACACGGACCCGGTTGTTGAACGTGTCGGCGACGAGGATATTGCCGTGGCTGTCGACGGACAGGCCGTGCGGCGATCCCACCAGGGCGGAGATGGCCGGCCCGTTGTCGCCTCCGTAGGCCGACGTGCAGCAAGCCCCATTTCCCGCGATCCGGATGAACGTGCCGGCCGTCATGGACTGTCCGTAGAAATTGCCGGTCACCGCCGGCAGCACGTCGATGCTGTCGGACGCGTCCGAGACGATGAGGTTGTTGCTCTGGTCGATGGCGACCGCCCACGGGTCGGCATGCGGCGTAGTGATCGTGGTGACCGAACCCGCAGTCAGACTGACGCCCCAAAGGGTTCCGGTATGGTTCGCGTACACCTTCACGTCGCTTCCGGAGAACTCCGGGTATACGACGTCGCCGAACGAGTCGATGGCGGCATCGCCGCCGTCGCCGAAGCCCCCTGTCTGGTTGCTCGTCACTTGCGCCAGCGACCCGGCGCCCGGGCCGCTCGGAGGCGTGTAGCGCGCGACAACGCCCAACCACGGCTCGTCGAAGACCAGTGACCCGTTGGTCGGGTCGATCGACATGCCGGCGGGGTCGTAGAGCGCACTATGGAGCGAGTCCACCGACGTATTGATGTGGACGCCGAGGTTCGAAACGCCGTCGCCGGCCACTGTCTGCTCGTTGCCGGTCGACGGGTCGATTCGGCGGATGACCGAGTCGCCGTCTGAGTTCCCGGCGCCCGGAGTGAACGCGGCGGCATCCGAGAAGTCCGACACGTACACGCCGCCGTCGGGGGCGACCGCGAGTCCGTATGGCTGCTGCCCGATCTGCGTGCCGAGCCCGTTCCCCGTGTCGCCGGCGGTCGCCGCGATCTGGCCGTTCGCCGGGCCCGCCGCCGACGCGGGTCCGGCGCCGACCAACTGGACGCTGGCCTGGATGCCGGCGAACGCCAAGCACGAAGCCGTGACGAGTGCGGTCAGCCGGGCGCTCGAACCACGACGTGGTGCCGCGCCACATCGCCGTGCGCCGCCCCCTGTGCGACGCCGCCATCCATTGCCGTACCGCCCGATCGCTTTTGCCATGACTCGCCCTGTCCGGCCGTAGAAGTGCTGTACAGACGAGCCCGGCCCCCTCCTCGACGTCCCCGCCGACTCCGGCCTCACGGCGATGGTTGCACCAGGTAACAGGGGTGTCAACCGTGGTTTTACCTACGCAGGAGTGTGGCTAGCACCACCCCATCGGGCCGGGCGCGGCCGGAGTTGTGACGGAGTTGTGCAAACAGGTACTCCATCGCCCCCGGACAGCGCCGATGCCGGGCCCGAAGGCCCGGCATCGACACCCGACACGATCTCTGTTGCTCCCAACGGTACCGCCGAGATACAGAGAAAGGACGTCACCCCACGGCGACGGCGACCCGCACACGGGATCGCCCGCCACCAGCGGGTCTTACATCATCCCGCCCATCCCGCCCATGCCACCCATGGCGGCAGCGGCGGCGGCCGGGTCCGGGCCCTTCTCGGGCTTGTCGGCGACCAGCGCCTCGGTCGTGAGCAGCAGCCCGGCGATGGACGCCGCGTTCTGCAGGGCCGAGCGGGTGACCTTGGCCGGGTCGATGATGCCGGCCTTCACCAGGTCCTCCATCTCGCCGTTGGCCGCGTTCAGGCCGGTGTTGCCCTTGGCCGACTCGACCTTGGCCACCAGCACCGCGCCTTCGAGGCCGGCGTTGAAGGCGATCCAGCGCAGCGGCTCCTCCAAGGAGCGGGCCACGATCCGCGCACCCGTCGCCTCGTCACCGTCCAGGGTGTCGGCAAGATCGTTGACCGACTTGCGGGCCCGGATCAGCGCCGTGCCGCCGCCGGCGACGATGCCTTCCTCGACCGCCGCACGGGTCGCGGACAGCGCGTCCTCGATCCGGTGCTTCTTCTCCTTGAGCTCCACCTCGGTGGCGGCCCCGACCTTGACGACGGCCACGCCGCCCGCCAGCTTGGCCAGCCGCTCCTGGAGCTTCTCGCGGTCCCAGTCCGAGTCCGTGTCGTCGATCTGGCGCTTGATCTGGGCCACGCGCCCCTTGACGTCCTCGCTCTTGCCGGCACCCTCGACGATCGTGGTGTCGTCCTTGGTCACGATCACCCGCCGGGCGGAACCCAAGAGGTCGATCGTCGCGTTCTCGAGCTTGAGCCCGATCTCCTCGCTGATGACCTGGGCACCGGTGAGGATGGCCATGTCCTGGAGCATCTCCTTGCGGCGCTCACCGAAGCCCGGCGCCTTGACGGCGACCGAGGTGAACGTGCCGCGGATCTTGTTGACCACCAGCGTCGCGAGCGCCTCGCCCTCGACGTCCTCGGCCACGATCAGCAGCGCCTTGCCCGACTGCATGACCTTCTCCAAAACCGGGACCAGGTCGTGCACGGCCGAGACCTTCGAGTTGAAGAAGAGGATGTAGGGCTCGTCGAGCACCGCCTCCTGGCGCTCGGGGTCGGTCACGAAGTACGGCGAGAGGAAGCCCTTGTCGAACTGCATGCCCTCGGTGAGCTCGAGCTCGATACCGAAGGTGTTGGACTCCTCGACCGTCACCGTGCCGTCCTTGCCGACCTTGTCGATGGCGTCGGCCAGCACGTCGCCGATGGCGGTGTCGGCCGCGGAGATCGACGCGACCTGCGCGATCTCCGTCTTGCCGCCGACCTCGGTCGACTGCTTGGCGATGTTCTCGACGGCGGCCTTGACGCCCTTGTCCATGCCGCGCTTGAGGTCGCCCGGGGCGGCGCCGGCGGCGACGTTGCGCAGGCCCTCGCTGATCAGCGACTGGGCCAGCACGGTCGCGGTCGTCGTGCCGTCACCGGCGACGTCGTTGGTCTTGGTGGCGACCTCCTTGACCAGCTGCGCGCCCATGTTCTCGAACGGGTCCTCGAGCTCCACCTCGCGGGCGACGGACACGCCGTCGTTGGTGATGGTCGGGGCGCCGAACTTCTTCTCGATCACGACGTTGCGGCCCTTGGGCCCCAGCGTCACCTTTACCGTGTCGGCCAGCTTGTTGACGCCGGCCTCGAGACCGCGCCGGGCGCTCTCGTCGAACTTCAGGATCTTGGGCATGGAACTTCTCGAACTCCTCTAGGGGTTGGCTGAAAATGGTGAGGCCGCCGCGCCGGCCCGGGAATCACCGGGGCGGCGGGCAGACCCGTCTCGGGCAGACCTCTTGGACTGCGTGACTAGGCGAGCTTCGCCAGGACGTCGCGGCTCGAGAGGATGAGGAGGTCCTCGCCCTCGACCGTGATCTCGGTGCCGCCGTACTTGGAGTAGACGACGGTGTCACCGGTCTTGACGTCCATCGGGATGATCTCGCCGGTGTCCTCGGAGCGCCGGCCCGGGCCGACGGCGATCACCTCGCCCTGCTGGGGCTTCTCCTTGGCGGTGTCGGGAATGACCAGGCCGGACGCCGTGGTCTCCTCGGACTCACCGGGACGGACGACGATGCGGTCATCGAGGGGGTGGAGCTTCTGCGGCATCGGGAGGGGCCTCCTTGGCGGTTGTTAGCACTCTCGGTATGTGAGTGCCAACATAGCGGGCGCGGCACCGACAGGCAACCGGCCCCAGGCCGGTGCTCCCCGGCAGGTCGCCGGGGGTCTTATGGTGTGGCCCGGAACTCGGCGGACGCACCGAGGAAGAGGGAAGGGACATCGAGCATGAAAATCCGGTCGGACGAGCGCGGGCCGAGCTGGGCCGTGGCCAGGACCGCCATCGTGGGCACGTTGCTTGCGGGCATCGTGGCCGTGACCAGCGGGGCCGTCCAAGCGGGGGCGAGCTCGACGCCGTCCAACGTCAAGGCCGAGGAGACCCAGGCCAAGCAGCAACTGCTCGTGAAGTCGGACTTCCCCACCGGATGGAGCGGCCAAGGTTCGGTCACGACCAGCTACAAGAACGGGGGCGCCCCGAGCTTCCCGGGCGGACAGCAGCTCGTGAACTGCCTGGGCATCTCCCAGTACCTGGTCAACCTCAACACCCCGATGGCGACCAGCCCGACCTTCGGGTCGAAGAACGGACTGGAGACCGCCCAAGATGCCGTCAACGTCTTCCCCTCCCAGAAGGTGGCCAACGAGGCCAATGCCGTCCTGGCGGGTCCCAAGATGGTGAGCTGCTTCAACACGGTGCTTCAGGGCCCGGCCCGGTCGTCCTTCACCAGCGGCTTCGGGAAGGGGGTGACCGTCGGGGCCATCACCGTGGCGGCGACCAATCGTGCTCTGTTGATTTCGCACGCGATCGGCTTCACGATCGCATTCCCGACCACGAGTCAGGGCCTCACGCTCAACGTCTCGATCAGCCTCGTCTCGGTTCCGCACGGCAAGACCGACAGTCAGCTCACCTTCACGGGGGTTGGCAGCGGCTTCTCGCCATCGCAGGCTCGCCACCTCGAGACCGTCGCCTACGGGAGGACCTAAGACAGACCCGGGTCCCGGGCTCGAGCGGCATGGCGCCGTGAGACCGGGCCTCCTCCCCCGTTCCCTACGTGGGAAATGCGGCGACGTCGGGCCCACAGGGCCAGCGGCGAGACCGCAGACGGAGGATATGGGAGGGGGCACCGATGGCCCTGTCAAGGTTGAACCACTGGCAACGCGCCTGCGCCGTCATGGGCATCGTGGTCTTTCTCGTCGCGCTGATGGGCGGGCTGCTCGCCGCCGTCGTGGGCGGCGGTGGGTCGCTCGCGGTGGCGGCATCGAGCTCAGCGCGAAGCGAGAGCTCGGCTTCGGGTTCGGCGCAGCTGCCGGCATCGCTGAACGCACAAGCCGAGCGGTCGCTCGTCCATCCCTCCGACCTGCCCCCGGGCTGGGTCGCGGGTCCTGCCGTCGCCACGAGCCACACGTCGCCGTGGTCGAAGCAACTGGCCGGCTGTGTCGGCGTGTCGTCACGCATTGCCGGGATCAAGGCGACCAAGTTCAGCAGTCCCAGCTACACGAGCGCGGACCACACCGCGGCGGTCGAGGACAGCGTCTTGGTGTACCCCACCGCTGGGGACGCCCGGGGCGCCTTCCAGGCGATGGCCAACGGCAGGACGCCCAGCTGCATGAACAGGATCGGCAGCCAGGCCCTTCGGGCGAGCGTTCAGAACGAGGCCGGTTCCGGCGCCACGGTGGGCACCGTGAGCATTGCGGCGTTGACGCCCGGCTCCTACCTGCGGGGGCAGACGGGTTACACCGTGACCATCCCGTTGCTGAGCGGCGACCGCCAGCTCACCATCAGCAGCACGGCGATCCAGTTCGTCCATGGCCGGTTCGTCCACCAGCTCACGTTCAACGGCAACGGGGTCGCGTTCCCAGCGCTGCTCCAGGTGCACCTGACGCAATTGGCGGAGGCACGGAGCTGAATGCACGCGAGCCCGGATCGATGCTCGCCGCAGCGCGGCGCTCTATACGGCGCGCGGGCCGAGGCCGCGGCGCGGACGTATATGGAGCGCTGTTATGGATTCTCCCGCTTTCCATAACCCGCGGGTTGTTGTTTTCCCGATCCATAACGCAGGCGTTGTGAAAATGCGCCAATCCCATAACAGGGACACGGATGCACCCAAACGCGACATCCTGCACCCCTTCCGTAGACGACCCCACGATCATTCCGGCGTCCACGAGCGCTGGGCTCCGTCTAGCGTTGCGCCAGGAGCGGGACATCTGGTCGGGAGACTCGGCCTTGATTGAGTGCAGGAAGGACCGCATGGGCCGAGATGGCGGCACGAAACCGCGCCCGTGGGTTGCCTCGTCGGCCGTGGCATTGACGGCCTTGGGCGCACTGGCCGGGACGATTGCTTCGGCCAACGGCGCCGGCGCGGCCCGCTCCGGTCCGGGCACGAGTGAGCTGGCCCAGGCACGCCAGGCCCTCCTCGTACTCACGGACATGCCTTCGGGGTGGGAGCGCACGAAGGCCCCCAACAACCCGAACACCACGGTCGGCGATGCGCAACTCGCTCGCTGCATCGGCGTGGCCGAGTCCCTGATCAGCGAGAACCCGCCGTCGGTCAACAGCCCGCAATACCAGAACCGGTCGGGCTCGCTCACGGTGAACGACAACGTCACCGTCTTTCCGTCGGCCAAGAACGCCTTCGCCGAGCTCGGGACGACCGCCAACAAGAAGACGCCGGGCTGCATGACGACCTTGGCGCAGGGGCCGCTGAAGAACAAACTCTTCGGCAAGCCGCCGAAGGGCCTGAACTACGGGACCCCACTCGTCTCTGCCACCGACCCCATGGCTTTCCCGTTCACGGCGGGATACTCCATGAGCGTGCCCGCCATCAGCCGAGGCGGGACGGTGAACATCACGGTGACGCAGCTCTTCGCCATCAAGGGGCGACTGGGCCAGCAGATCACCTTCACCTCCATCGGCTCGTCCTTTCCCATCGCGACCGAACAGCGCATTGCGGCCGCCGCCGTGCAGCGTCTCTAATCCGATCGGGACCTGCGGGACCGACCCGGAACTGCTAGAAGAGCGCGTCGTGAGCGTGGACAGCCGATTGCGTAGGGCGCAACCCCGGGCAGCGAGTGGAGGGTCGGCGGCGTGACGGATCCGGACCGCTGGTGGCAGGGCGGCGTTTTCTATCAGATCTATCCGCGCTCATACGCAGACTCCAATGGCGACGGGGTGGGAGACATCCAGGGCGTCATCAGCAAACTGGAGCATCTGGAGCAACTCGGCGTCGACGCTGTGTGGCTGTCGCCGGTGACGTGCTCGCCCAACAGGGACTGGGGGTACGACGTCTCGAACTATCGAGACATCGACCCCGACTACGGGACGCTCGAGGACTTGGACGCCCTGGTACGCGAGGCGGGGACGCGGGGGATCCGGATCCTGATGGACCTCGTCCCGAACCACACGAGCGACCAACATGAGTGGTTCGTCGACGCGCTGACGGGCAAGGACGCCGAGTACCGCGACTACTACGTGTGGGCCGACCCCAAGCCCGACGGCAGCCTCCCCAATAACTGGGTGAGCATGTTCGGCGGGCCGGCGTGGGAGCTCGACGAGGCCAGCGGCCAGTACTACCTGCACAACTTCGAGGCGGGACAACCGGATCTCAATTGGTGGAACGAGTCGGTGCGGCGAGAGTTCGACGAGATCTTGCGCTTCTGGTGGGACCGCGGCGTGGCCGGTTTCCGGATCGACGTGTGCAACATGATGATCAAGGACAAGGAGCTGCGGGACAACCCACCGGCGACCGAGGACGACCCGATCGAGCAGCAGTTCATGGGCGTGCGCTACGTCTACAACACCGACCGGCCCGAGGCGCACGACATCCTGCAGCACTGGAGAGTGGTTGCGGAGACCTACTCGCAGGAGCGCCTGCTGATCGGCGAGACGAACGTGGACACGATCGAGCGGCTGGTGCAGTTCTACGGCAGCGGGCGCGACGAATTGCACGGCGGCTTCAACTTCCAGTTCATGTTCGCTCCGTTCGAGGCGACGGCGCTGCGCGAAGTGGTGGAGAAGACCGAGGCGTTGCTGCCGGATGGCGCGTGGCCGACCTGGCACGCCTCGAACCACGACTTCTCGCGCCTCGCGACGCGCTGGGCGGGCGGCGACCCCGGCCAAGGTGAAGCTGGCCCTGCTGTTGCTACTCACGCTGCGCGGCACGGCGTTCCTGTACGCCGGTGACGAGATCGGCCTGGTCGACGGCATCGTCCCGCATGAAGAGATGCTCGACCCGGTCGGTATCCGCTTCTACCCCTATGCCGGGCGTGACCCCGAACGCACCCCGATACCGTGGCACGGCGGTCCGGGCGGCGGGTTCACGACGGCGGGAGTGAAGCCCTGGCTTCCCATGGCCGACCCGTCGACGAACAACGTGGCCGACCAGTCGGGCGACCCCGCGGTCCGTGCTGGCGTTCTGCCGTCGGGTGATCGCGGCGCGGCGGGCGAGCGACGACCTGGCGGTGGGCGACTATCGGTCTCTGCCTTCTGCCGAGGGAACGTGGGCGTACGTGCGAGGTGCGGGAACGGTCGTGCTGTTGAACATGTCGGACACGCCAACTGAGTTCGCGGACGTGCAGGGTCGTGTGGTCGTCGCGACGGACGGAGCTCTGGACGGATCCGTCGTCGAGGGCGCGCTCACCCTGGTGCCGTGGAGTGGGGCGGTCGTCGCAACGTGACACATGTGGCCGGCGGAGCTGGCGGAGCCGGTGGCCGGCGGGGCCGACGGAGCCGCGGTGGTTGGGTGACGGGTTTGTTGACCGGCGTAGTCACCGGCGACGAGGAAGCGACCAGTGCGGAGGAGATGGTCCGCGAAGAGCCCTCGATTTCGGATTCGGCGGAACGCAGCCGGCGCTACGTGCTGTGCGCCACGCCGGCCCAGGGCCACACTGCCCCCCTGCTGGCGCTGGCCCGCCGGCTGGTCGAGGAGGGCCACGACGTCGTCTTCTTCACCACGCCGCACTACCGCGACAAGGTCACCGCGACCGGCGCGTCCTTCGTGCCCTTTGCCAACGAGTACGACGCGCACGACCTCATGGTGGCGAATCCCGAACGCGAGTCGTCGTCCAAACGCGGGGTGCGAGGGGTCAAGGACGACCTGCGTCGCATCTTCATCGGTCCGATCCCAGGGCAGTGCCGCGACCTGCGAGCGATCCTCGCCGAGCGGCCGGCCGATGCGATCGTCGTGGACACCATGTTCCTCGGCGCGTTGCCGCTGGCGCTTGGCCCGCGCCGCGCAGCGGCCGGTCCTCGCGTGCGTCGGGGTCATGCCCTACCCCGCGCGCAGCCGCGACACTGCGCCCTTCGGCGTCGCCCTCCAACCGGGATCGGGCCTGCCGGCGCGGGCGCGCAACCTCGTCCTGAACTGGATCACCGAGCACGGCGCGCTGGCCGACATCCAGCGCTTCGCCCGTCACCGGCTCGCCGAGGCCGGCGTTGAACGGCGCGGGACGCTTCCCCGGTTACTTCATCGACCTCCCGCCCAAAGTGGTGGACGCCTATTTGCAGGCGACCGTGGCCGGCTTCGAGTACCCGCGCTCGGACCTCGCACCCTCGGTGCGCTTCGTCGGCCCGATCCTCGCCCCGCCCACCGCGGACTTCGACGAACCGCCGTGGTGGGGCGAGCTGGGCGGCGGACGGCAGGTCGTCCACGTGACCCAAGGGACGCTGGACAACGCTGACTTGGCCCGGTTACTGCTGTTGACGGTCCATGCCCTCGCCCACGAGGACGTGCTGGTGGTGGCAACGACGGGTGGGCCAGACCCCGAGCCGCTGCGGGCCGGATTGCCGTCCGAACGCGCGCCTCGAGCGCTTCATCCCCCACGACCGGCTGCTCCCCCACGTCGACGTGATGGTGACCAACGGTGGCTACGGCGGAGTCCAACAGGCGCTGGCGAACGGCGTGCCCCTGGTGGTCGCCGGCGACAGCGAGGACAAGCCCGAGGTGGCGGCGCGAGTGCACTGGTCCGGCACGGGCGTGAACCTGCGCACGGGCCGTCCTTCGCCGGCCATGGTCGCCCATGCCGTGCGACGCGTGTTGGAACGGCGGAGCTACCACCTCCGGGCGCGGGCACTGCAGGCGCAGATCGCGACGAGCGATCCTCTCGGTGACATCAGCGCGACGCTGGCCGAGCTCTGCGCGGCGCAGGACGCGGCGGGTCGGGCGCCGGTCGGCTGATCGGCACCGGTGGTGCAACTGTGGCGACGGTCGGTTCAGTTGCCGGGGGGCCGGTACGTCAACTGCTTCTTCGCAGCCTCGTCGATCTCCTCGGGCGTGAGCAGGACGGTGGCCGCCGAATTGACGCCGCCCGAGGCTCCGACGATCAGTCCGAGCGCAGCGCCGGCAACGTTGTCCGGCAAGTCAGCGATGATGAACGCGTCGCGGCCGCCGAAGGCGAAGTAGAAGGACTCGATCGTGCCGCCCGCCTCTTCGACGAGCGCCTTGGACGCGGCCACCCGGGCCGAGCCACCTTGGTCCCTGAGCCCCTTCATGCCTTCGAGCGTGTACTTCACTTCGAACAGATATTTCGGCACGAGCACCTCCTTGTCGTGGCCCCCTCACCGGCCACCCTACGTACGGCGACGCGGCCTGTCACGGGCCGCACCGTCCCGGCGGGGATGCTCCTGAACTAGCGGTTCACCGGCGACATGTCGGCGTAGCGCTCGCCCTGGGCGGGCGCCACCCGGTCGAGGACCGCAAGGTCCTCCTCGGTGAGCTCCACGTCGAGCGCGGCCACGTTCTCCTCGAGGTAGGTCCGGCGCTTCGTGCCCGGGATCGGGGCGACGTCGCGGCCGGCGGCGTGGACGAAGGCCAGCGCGATTTGTCCCGGCGTGCAGCCCTTGGCCTGGGCGAGCTCGTCGACCACCTCGACGATGGCCACGTTGGCGGCCAGGTTGTCGCCCTGGAACCGCGGCTGGTACCGGCGGAAGTCCGCCTCGTCGAGATCTTCGAGGGAACGCAGCTTGCCGGTCAGGAACCCCCGCCCGAGCGGGCTGTAGGGGACGAACCCGATGCCCAGCTCACGCAGGGTCGGCAGGATCTCCTGTTCGGGGTCACGCGACCAGACCGAGTACTCGGTCTGCAGCGCCGAAATCGGGTGCACCGCGTGGGCCCGCCTGATGGTGGCGGGCGCCGCCTCCGACAGGCCGAGGTAGCGCACCTTGCCCGCCGTCACCAGCTCGCCCATGGCACCGACGGTCTCCTCAATCGGCGTGTCGGGATCGACGCGGTGCTGATAGTAGAGGTCGATGTGCTCGACGCCCAGCCGCGACAGTGAGCCGTCGCAGGCTTGGCGCACGTACTCGGGACGGCCGTTGACGCTGCGGCGCGTGGGGTCGTCGGGATCGCGCACGATGCCGAACTTGGTGGCGATCACCGCCCCGTCACGGCCGGCCCGCCAGCGCCTTGCCCACCAGCATCTCGTTGGTATGCGGCCCGTACATGTCCGAGGTGTCGAAGAAGGTGACCCCGAGCTCGAGCGCACGGTGGATCGTGGCGATCGACTCGGTGTCGTCGCGGGGCCCGTAGAAGTCCGACATCCCCATGCAGCCGAGTCCCTGCCGCGAGACGTGCAGTCCCTGGTTGCCGAGCGCGATGGTCTCCATGACGAGTTCCTTCCCTGAGGGTGCGAGGTGACCCACGCGACCCTAGAGGCGGTCTGAACCGCTCCATGCCGGCCGGGGCGGCGTCGTCCCTCCATTGCCGTTGCGGGCCAGCCCCGGCAAACCCACGGCCTTGATCCTTGAAAATCGCCGGGGACACTCGAGAAAGCACCGCCTGAGCGCCTGGCGCCGGCCTGGTTACGACGCGCGGCCGGTGTCCAGCTTGAACCCCACCCGCGCCAGCTCGTCGAGCCGGAGCGCGTACTCCTCGGAATCGATGTCGTAGGCCCACATGACGAGGGCATCCTGGCCTGTCACCGGGTAATAGTTCTTGCGCACACTCACCGGGGTGAAGCCGAAGCGCCGGTAGAGCGACTGCGCCGCTCTGTTGTTGGCGGCGACCTCCAGGGAGATGTGCTTGACGCCACCCGCCCGGAGCGTGTGCAGCGCGTCCACGATCATGGTGATGGCCACACCGCTGCGCTGGTAGGCCGGAGCGGTGGCGATGGTCGTCATGTGTGCCTCGTCGTCGACGATGAGGAAGCCGATGTAGCCCGCCATCTCCTCGCCGTCCCAGGCGGCGCGGTACAGGCGGCCCTTGCGCAGGGCCAGCTCCGAGTTGAAGACCTCCGGCGACCAGGGCTCGGGGAACACCTGGCTCTCAATGGGGAGAAGCTTGCGCAGGTCGCGACGCTTCAGCTTCTCGATCCGCATCATCGGGACTCCAGCTCGGTCGCGCCCCGAGCCCGTACGAAGTTGCTCTTCGCGTCCGCCTCACGCATGTACAGAGGAACGACCGACGAGGCGTCGACTGGCGCCTCCCCTCGCTCGAGCCGCGCCAGGGCGAGCCGGAGAAGTGTCGACGGTGGCGGGAACGAGAGTGCCGGCGAGACGACCTGTACCGCGGGCACTCCCGACAAGACCGCCCGGTATCGCTGCGCTCCGTCGCCCACGGCGTACAGCGGTGACCCGTCCAGGCGGCCGAGGGCGACAGCGAGGTCGTCGGGAGACCAGAGTGCCGGCGCGAGCGGTTCCGCCATGGTCTCGCCTTGGTGGTCCGACCGGCGCACGGCCGCGAAGACTTCCCCGCGCCGGGCGTCGACGCAGGCCAGCACCGCGGCACCATCTACGACCTCGGCCGCCGCTGCCGTCAGGATGTCGAGGCTGGTGGCGCAAAGCACCCCGATGCCGAGCGCCTGCGCCAGGCCCTTGGCCGCGGCGACCCCGACGCGCAGCCCGGTGAACAGGCCGGGTCCGATGTCCACGGCGACGACGCCGAGGTCTCCCGGCACCAGGCCCACCTGGTCGAGCAGGTGCTCAAGCGCGGGCGTCAGCGTCTCGACATGGCGCCGCCGTCCGGTCAGCGCGAACTCAGCCTCCACGCCGTCGGGCGTGCGCACGGCCACGCCCACCGTCTCGGTGGCCGTCTCGATCGCAACGGCGGCCACGTCGCCGGCCACCGGACTCATCGCGCGCCCCGACCCGCCACAGGATCGAGCACCGCCGCAACCTCGCCCGCTCGCTCCGCCCAGCGCCCGCGTCCCACCACAGAGACACCTCGTGCCTCCGGGCTCGCCGGCGCCTCCGGCACGACCAGGGTCACTTCGAGGGCGCTCTCGCCCAGGGCGGGCGCGGCCATGTCGCCCCACTCGACCAGCGCGACGGCGTCCTCCTCGACCAGCTCGGCGAGCGCCAGGTCGGTCACCTCGGCCACCGAGCCCGTGCGGTACACGTCGGCATGGATCAGCGTGCGCACCGGGCTGTCGGCCCCGCAGCGGTAGTGCCGCACCAGCGCGAACGTCGGGCTGGTCACGGGGCCCGCCACACCGAGGGCGGCGGCGAACCCCTGCGCGAACACGGTCTTGCCGGCACCGAGGTCGCCCACCAGGAGGACGACGTCGCCGGCGCGGCACAGCGGGGCCAGCGCGGCGGCGAGCGCCCGCGTCTCGTCGGGCGAGCCGGTCGCTGCCTGCACGGGCCAGCGGCCACCGAGAGCGTCGGAGCTCATCGAGGCCCCCCGCCGATGAGACGCTTGGCCCGGACGAAGTCCGCCCGCATCTCGGCCAGGGCCTCGCCGCCGGCACGCAGCGCGTACGCCGGGTGGTACGTCGGGACCAGTTGCGCGCCCTCCCGCTCGAAGACCTGTCCGCGCAGCTCGCGGATCCCACGCGCACTGTCGAGCAGCAGCTTGGTGGCGAAGTTGCCCAACGTCACGATCACCGTGGGCGCAATCGAGCGCGATCTGCTCTGTCAGGTAGGGCCGGCAGGCCTCGATCTCGTTGGGCGCCGGGTTGCGGTTGTTCGGCGGCCGGCACTTGACCACGTTGGCGATGTAGCACTCGGCCCGGGTGAGCCCGATCTCCTCCCACATGAGCCGGTCGAGCAGCTTGCCCGAGCGGCCGACGAAGGGCTCGCCGGCGAGGTCCTCCTCACGGCCCGGCCCCTCGCCCACGAAGAGCAGGTCGGCCGCGGGGTTGCCCACACCGAAGACGACCTGGGTGCGACCCTCCGCCAGCGGGCAGAGGGTGCAGGTCGACGCGGTCACACGCAGCCGCTCGAGCGCTTCGGTGTCAGACAACGCCGGATCGGTGCAGCAGGACCCGCGGCATGCGCGGCCCCACGCCGCACACGACCTCATAGCTGATCGTTCCGAGCATGCGGGCCCAATCGTCCGCCGTGACCGTCTCGTCGCCCTGGGTGCCGAGGAGTACCACCTCGTCGCCGGGTCGCACCGAGTCGTCGTCGCCGCAGTCGACCACGATCTGGTCCATGGTGACCATGCCCGCAAGCGGGCGGCGGACGCCGCCGATCAGCACCTCGTAGCCCGCGTCGAACAGCGCGCGGGGCACGCCGTCGGCGTACCCGATGGGCACCGTCGCCACGAACGCCGCGCGACGGCAGCGGCCGGAGCCGGCCGTACGACGGGCGCTCCCCTGCCTCGAGCTCGCGCACCGCGACGACACGCGCCTTGAGAGCCATGGCCGGACGCATGACCTCACCCGCCGCCTGCTCCTCGAACGCCTTCTGCACGGCGGCACCGGGCAGGTAGCCGTAGAGGCCGATCCCGCAGCGCACCAGCGCGTGCCGCGAGCGGGGGAACGCGATGCTCCCCGCCGTGTTGGCCGCGTGCACCAGCGGTGCCTCGATGCCCGCGGCAGCCAGGTCGGCGACGAGGCGATCGAAGAGGTCGAGCTGACCCTCGGTAAAGGAGCGGTCCTCCTCCTCTTCGCCGTCCGCCACCGGCAGGTGGGTCCACACGCCCTCGAGCTCGAGCGAAGGCTCGCGAACGATCTCCTCGGCCAACGCCACGAAGGCCTCGGGCGCCGCGCCCACCCGGTGCATGCCGGTGTCGACCTTCAGGTGCACCGCGGCCCGGCGCCCGGCCGCACGGGCACCGCCGGCGAAGGCCGGCGATGGCCTCGCTCGAGTACAGCGTCGGTGTCAGGCCGAATTCGATCGCGGTCTGCACGGCGTCGGGGGCGCACTCGCTCAACAGGAGGACCGGGCCGGTGATCCCGTGCTCGCGCAGCTCGACGCCCTCGTCGACCAGCGCCACCGCCAGCCGCTGCGCGCCGCCGGCGAGCGCGGCGCGGGCAACCGCCGGGCCACCGTGCCCATAGCCGTGGGCCTTGACGACGGCGCACAGCTCGGCGGGTGCGGCCAGCCCGGCCAGGACGCTCGTGTTGTGGGTGATGGCGGAGAGATCGATCTCGGCCCACGCCGGTCGCGAGTGGCCCTGGGCCATCGTCGCTTCGGCCGGGAGCTCTGCGCCGTCCACGCCGCTCAGAGGGTGCACCGTCCGCATCGGGGCGCCGTCAGCCATCGTCTGCCCCCGCTGCCCGTACGGGCGTGCGCTGCGCTCCCGGACAGGAACCGTGCCACCAGCCCGGGCAGGTCGCCGGCCACCAGGCCTTCGGCGGGGCCGAGCGACGCCGCCCGGCCGTGCACGTGCGCCGCCAGCGCCGCCGCCTCGTGCGCGTCGACACCGCGCGCCAAGAACGCGCCGATGATGCCCGAGAGCACGTCGCCGCTGCCGGCGGTGGCCAAGCGCCGGGCCGCCGGCATCCGACAGGAGCACGTCGGTCGTCCCGCCACCGGGCCGGGCCACTGCCGTGAGCGGGCCCTTGAGCAGCACCACGGCGCCGACCGCCTCGGCCAACCGCCGCGCGGCGGCGAGACGGTCCTCCCCCGGTGCCGACCCGGCCACCCGGGCGTACTCGCCGTCGTGCGGGGTCAGGATGCTCGGCGCACTGCGCTTGTCCAACAGGGTGCGCGCCGACGCACACGTCGCCGAGCGCCGTCAGCGCGTCCGCATCGATCACGAGCGGAACCGGCGCGTTCGCCACGACGGCGCGGATCTCCTCGGCGACCGCCTCGCCGGTCCCGAGCCCGGGGCCGACGACGATCGCCTTGCACTTGGACGTCGCCTCCAGGAACGCACCGGACCAGCCCTCGGCCGGCAGGTGCATGCGCACAACCTCGGTCGGCCACGCCGCCGAGGGATCACCCGGCGAACCGAGCCGGATCATGCCCGCGCCTCCCGCCATGGCCCCCCGCGTGCACAGGACGGCCGCGCCCTCCATGCCCGCCGACCCCGCAGCGACGCCCACCGCGTTCGTCCACTTGTTCACGCCACGCTCGCGCCTCGCCAGCAACGCGGCGACGTCGGCGTCTTCGATGAGCGAGGCCTGCGGAGCAGGGAAGCCGATCCCGATGTCCGCCACCTCCACCGTGCCGCTCTGCGCCGGCCCTGCGCCCTGGAGCAGCCCGGGCTTGAGCGCGGCGAAGGTCACCGTGCGGTCCGCCCGCACCGCGTGGCTCGGCGCCTCCCCCGTGTCGGCGTCGACACCCGAGGGGATGTCGATGGCCAGCACGAGCGCGCCCGCGGGCACCGCCGGCGCGGTGTACGAACCGCGGAAGCCCGTCCCGTACGCACCGTCGATCACGAGGTCGCACGGCGGGAGCACTGCGCCGTCCGCGACCGTCGAGGCCTCCAGCACCGTCACGCGGGCCCCGCGCCGCTCCAGGACGCCCGCGGCGACCCTGCCGTCGGCGCCGTTGCTGCCCTTGCCCGCGACCACGACCACCCGGCGCCCGTAGGCGCCCCCGAGCATCGCCAACGCGGCCACACCCACCGCGGTGCCGGCGCGGCGGACCAGGGTCTCGTGCGAGACCTCCGCCAGCGCGGCCGCGTCGGCGGCCCGCATCTCGTCGCGGGTCAGGACGGCGCGCATGCGGCAGACCCCGCAGCAGCGGCAGCGGCAGCGGTGGCCGACGACAGTCCCGTCCGGCCCCGGACCCGCGACCGCCTGCTCGGCGACGACGAAGGCGATGGCCACGTCGTCGGTGTGCGTCAACGACAGGTGGAAACGGCCTGCTCCGTGCGCGCCGGCCAGCTCGGCCGCCGTGCCGGTCAGGACCACGTAGGGCGCGTTGCGGGTGGCGTCCTTGCCTCCGGTGCGCCGCACCTCGACGTCGGTCAGCGCGAACGCGCCGATGCCGGTACCGAGCGCCTTCATCACGGCCTCCTTGGCCGCGAAGCGCGCCGCGAGGCTCTGGGCCCGGTCGGCCGAGCTGCCCGCGTCGGACTGCTCGCCTTCGGTGAAGCAGCGCGCCGCGAAGCGCGGCCGCCGCTCGAGCAGCCGGCGGAAGCGGTCGACGCTCACCGCGTCGACGCCCGACCCCGACGATGCCGGACCCACCGTCACCGCCGACGATCACTCGACCGTCACCGTCTTGGCCAGGTTGCGCGGGCGGTCCGGATCGTGCCCGTGCAGCCGGGCCAGCCGGTAGGCCAGCTGCTGCAGCGGGACCACGCCCACGACCGGCGAGAGCAGCGGGTCGGTCGGCGGGACCCACAGCACGTGGTCCGCCGCCGCGGCCGACTCCTCGTCGCCGTCGTCGGCCACCAGGACGACGGTGGCACCGCGGCTGCGCACTTCGGCAACGTTGGAGAGCAGCTTCTCCCACAACGGATTCCGGGTCGCGATCCCGACAACGACGGCCCCGGCTCGATCAACGCGATCGGCCCGTGCTTGAACTCGCCCGCCGGGTAGCCCTCGGCCCGCAGGTAGGCCAGCTCCTTGAGCTTCAACGCGCCCTCCAGTGCGACCGGGAAAGCCGACGTGGCGCCCGAGGAAGAAGAAGTCGCGTGCGTCCGTCAGCTTGCCGGCGACGTCGTCGACGTCGCCCGATCGCGCCAGGGCCACGCCGACACGAGGTCGGGCAGCGTCTCCATCGCGTTGAGAATGCGGTCGATCTCCGGCGCCGGCAGCCGTATCCTTGGCTTGGCCCAGGTACAGGCCGAGCACCTCGAGCGCCACGATCTGCGCCAGGTGGCACTTCGTCGACGCCACGCCGATCTCCGGCCCGGCCCTGGTGTAGAGCACCCCGTGCGCGGCGCGGGCCATCGACGAGTCGACCACGTTCGAGACGACCAGGATCTTGGCGCCGCGGCGGGCGGCCTCGCGCTGGGCCTCCGACGTGTCGAGCGTCTCGCCCGATTGGGAGACCCCGACGAAGAGGGTGCGTTCGTTGACGACGGGGTCGCGGTAGCGGAACTCCGAAGCGATGTCGACTTCGACGGGCAGCCCCGCCCACTTCTCGATCGCGTACTTGGCGACCAGGCGCGGCGTGGTAGCTCGAGCCACAGGCGACGATGAAGACCTTGTCGATGGTGCCGCAGCGCGTCGGCGCTGATGCGCAGCTCGTCGAGGTCGACGGCGCCGCCGAGGACGTTGCGCTCGAGCAGCGTGTTGGCGATGGCCTCGGGCTGCTCGTGGATCTCCTTCGACATGAAGTCGTCGTAGCCGCCCTTCTCCGCGGCCTCCAGGTTCCAGGTGATGCTGAGCGGCTCGGGGGTCACCGGGGCGCCGGCGAGGGTGCTGACGGCGGCGTGTCCCGGCGTGAGCACGACCAGTTCGTCGTCGGCCAGGGTGAAGACCTCGGTGGTGTGGCCGATCAGGGCGGGGATGTCCGAAGCCAGGAAGGCGGCGTCGTCGTGCAGCCCGAAGACGAGCGGCGTGGAGCGGCGGGCGCCGACGATGGTGTCGGGCTCGTCGGCGTGGACGACGGCGATCGAGAAGGCGCCGCGCACCGCGCTGAGCGCGTGGCGGGTGGCCTCGGCCAGGCCGCCGGCCCGGTCGGCCGCCAGGTGGTCCTCGATCAGATGGGCCATGACCTCGGTGTCGGTGGCCGAGGTGAAGTGGTGGCCCTTCGCGACCAGGTCGGCCTTGAGCTCGAGGTGGTTCTCGATGATCCCGTTGTGGACGAGAGCGAGATGCCCGGTGCAGTCGACGTGCGGGTGGGCGTTGGTGTCCGTCGGCTGGCCGTGGGTGGCCCAACGGGTATGGCCGATGGCGGCCTGGACGCCGGACCTGGGGGCGTCGGACGTCAGGTCGGCGAGCTGGGCAACCGGCGAGGGCGTCGTGACCCCGGGGACCGGCTTGGCCCGCGCCTTGCGGGCCCGATAGACGGTCCCGCCGGCCACCAGCGCCACACCGGCCGAGTCGTAGCCGCGGTACTCGAGCTGGTGCAGCCCACCCAGCAGGATGGGGAGGGCGTCGGCCTCGCCGGTGACGCCGATGATGCCGCACATAATCGTCCCAGGCTACCTGGGGTAACCGGCCCGCCTGCGGCGCTCACCCCTGCCCGAGTGCCACCTCGACGACCCCCGCGAGCTGGGCCGCCACGGCGTCGGCCTGGCCTTCCTCGCGGCACTCGACCATCACCCGCACCAGCGGCTCGGTGCCGCTCGGGCGGAGCAAGCACGCGGCCCGCGTGGCCGAGCTCCGCCTCCGCCTTCACGACGGCCTCCCACACCTCGGCGCAGTCGGCCAGGCGCTCCGGCTTCGCCACGGGCACGTTGACCAAGCGCTGCGGCACCCGCTCCACCAGACCCGGCGGCCAGCTCGGCGAGCGTCCGCGACCGGCGCGCCGTGAGGTCGGCCAGAGCCAAACCCGTCAACACGCCGTCGCCGGTCGTCGACAGCCGGCGGAAGATGATGTGGCCCGACTGTTCGCCCCCCAGCGACAGTCCCTCCGCGTCCAGGGCGGCCAGCACGTGGCGGTCCCCCACGTCGGTCTCGAGCACCGCGATGCCACGCTCCTCCATGGCCAGCCGGAACCCGAGATTCGTCATGACCGTCACCACGACCGTGTTCTCCGCCAGCTCGTCCCGCGCCGGCGAGGTCCAACGCGAACAGCGCCAACAGGACGTCGCCGTCCACGATGTCGCCGGCGCTGTCGACTGCGATCACCCGGTCCGCGTCCCCGTCCAACGCCAGCCCCAGGTCCGCGCCCGACGTCACGACCGCATGCGCCAGTTCCGAGGGATCCGTCGATCCGCAGCCGTCGTTGATGTTCACGCCGTCGGGCGCGTCGTGCAGCGCCGTCACTGACGCGCCGACCTCCGCCAGCACCCGCGGCGCGATCGCGCTCGCGGCGCCGTTGGCGCAGTCGACGACCACGCGCAGCCCGTCGAGACGCCGCCCGCCGAGCGTCCCCACCAGATGCGCCACGTACGTCTCCGCCGCCTCGGGGTCGGCCGACAACCGCCCCACCCCCAACCCCGTCGGACGGGCAGGCGGCCGCTCCGGGTCTGCCAGCAACGCAGCCAGCTCGCGCTCTATCTCGTTCTCCACCTCCACCGGCAGTTTCGTCCCGAACAGAGAGAACAGCTTGATGCCGTTGTCGCCGTACGGGTTGTGCGAGGCCGAGATCACTGCCCCCGGCACCGCCCGCGCCGCCGCTACCGTCGCCACGCCCGGCGTCGGCAGCACACCGAGGTCGATGACGTCCGCGCCCTCGGTGGCCAACCCCGCTGAGAACGCGGCCTGCAGAAGAGGCCCCGAGAGACGGGTGTCGCGGCCGACGACGAACGTCGGTGCAGGGAGGATGCGGGCGGTGGCGCGTCCGAGGGCGAGGGCCAGTTCGGCCGTCAGCTCCTCGTTGGCCACCCCGCGCACGCCATCGGTGCCGAAGCGGGCAGGCACTCGGGTCGGGCTGTTCCGGGCCCGTTTACCGCTTGGAGTACTGCGGCGCCTTGCGGGCCTTCTTCAGGCCGTACTTCTTCGACTCCTTCTCCCGCGCGTCCCGGGTCAGCAACCCGGAGCGCTTGAGCGGTCCGCGGTGCTCGGGGTCGACGTCGCACAAACTCCGCGCGATGCCCAGGCGCAGCGCACCGGCCTGACCGGAGATCCCGCCACCATCGATCGTCACGTCGATGTCGTAGGACTCCGCCGTATTCGTGATCCGCAGCGGCTCTGTCGCCAGCATGCGGTGGGTGGCGGAGGTGAAGTACTTGTCGAAGGGCTGCTTGTTGATGGTGATCGTGCCCTGGCCGGGGCGGAAGCGCACGCGCGCCACCGCCTGCTTGCGGCGGCCGGTGGTCTGGCTCATTGGAGCGGGCATGTGGTGGGTTGTGTCCTTCCTGGCTCAGCCGGCCCGCTTGGCTTCGGGCAGGTCGAGGGACTCGGGCTTCTGGGCGGCGTGCGGGTGCTCGGGGCCGGCATAGACGTGGAGCTTGCTCAGCTGCTGACGGCCCAGCGTGTTCTTCGGCAACATGCCGCGCACCGAGCGCCGGATCAGCTCGGCCGGCTTCTCCTCGAGCAGGGTGGCGTAGCTGGTGGAGCGCAGGCCGCCGGGGTAGCCACTGTGGCGGTAGGCCTGCTTCGCCTCGGCCTTGTTCGAGGTCAGCACGATCTTGTCGGCGTTCACGACGATCACGTTGTCGCCGGTGTCGACGTGCGGCGCGAAGTACGGGCGGCGCTTACCCCGCAGGACGGCTGCCACTTCTGAGGCCAGGCGCCCGAGGACGAGGCCGTCGGCATCGACGACGTACCAGGCTCTCTGGATCTCGCTGACCTTCGGTGAAAATGTGCGCACAAGACCGATCTTTCGCTTCCGCGTGGGTGGTGAGCTGGCCTTTTCCAGCCGACTCCGGACCCCAGGGACCCCCGGGGCCGACGTACCAGGATAGGGCCTCCGGAAAGGCCCAGCAAGCCGCCTCTTCCAGGGCTTTTTGGGTAGCGACCGCCGGGCTCCGCCAGGACCCGTTCCTGCGAGGGTCACTCCGGCTCGCAGCCTCGCGAAAGGAGGACATGAGTTACACGAAAGCCCAGGTGGCTGTCGCCACAGCTGCCATGGAAAGGTCCCGGGGCGGTCAAGACGGAGAGGTTGGTGCCGCGCTCGTCATTGTGGGGCCTCAGCACGGAGCGCGTCGCCAACGAGTCGGACGTCCGCGACGACATGATCCGGGTGGCACACCACGCCGGTGCGTCCTTCTGTCAGCTGGCGAGTGCCTACTCCTCTCGGAGGACCACCGCTGGTGGAGTCGATGCCGCGGCGAGGCCCGGGAGTAGCGCGACCAACACCGCTATGACGATGGCGGCAAGCGCGACAAGGGCAATCGAAGACGGAATGGCCGGCGCAGGCACGACGTCGATATTCCGCGCAAAGAGATCCCACAGCAGTCGCCCAAGGGCGATCCCCAGCGGGACACCGATCACGATGCCGCCCACGACCACGGCAGTGGCCTGCCAGATGAGTGTCAATCGAATCTCACGCCGGATGAATCCGAAGGTCTTCAGCATCGCAAGATCTCTTCGTCGTTTGCGGACGGTGTCAGCAAGGACGAGGGCAAGGGCGAGCGTCGCACCAGCACCCAGGACGGCGGCGAGCAGTTCGGGGGTGTCCCCCGTCGCCTGATAGTTCACGATCTCAGCCGGTCGCTGCACCGTCAGGACCATTACATCGTCGCCGGCGGCGTTCGGATCTGTGGCGAACTCCGCGCCTGCAACCTGGACCGCGTGGTGCATGTCACGTTGCGCAGCGGACACCGAGACTCCTGGGCGCATGCGCACCAACACCAGTCCGGGACCATTGAGTACCGGATCAGGATTCTGCACGGCTCGCAAGAATGACTTCGGGAGGGCAGTGGCGGAGATGAGCGCGCCGACTCCGAGGCCTGTATGTTCCGAGAATGTCGAGGTCCCGGCGATGGCCGGGAACGTCGCGGTGCCGGCGACAACGATCCGAGTGGGTGGTAGGTACAGCGGGGCGGTATTGGGAGATCCGTAACTCACGGTGACCGTTCCACCGATATGTGTGTGAAGCGCCGCAAGAGTTGCCGAGCCGAGAACGACGGTGTCCTTCGAAAGTCCAGACCCCGAGAGGATTGGTGGTGCGACGGACGGGATCCCATTGGCCGCCATGGCAGGAGTGTTCTGTCCATCGAGTTCGAGATTGGGTGTGTTGAACCCCGACCACGCGGCCACGTCATGACTGTGGTTCAGCCAGTTCAGAGTGTTGGGTGGAACGTCCTGCTGCGACATCAGTGCATACGTAAAGTTCCAGCCGTAGAGATTGGGGTGCGTAACCAGTGCCCTGAGGCTGTTGCCGAAGGTCAGTGTGGCCACCACCGTCGTCAGGGCGACCACCGCACCCACGAGCACAGACCGCGCGACACCAACTGTGCGCTCGCGTCCAGGTTCGAGGGCAAAGCGCAGGCCGATGACACCCGACAGAGGAAGGCCGACCCGCGACGCCAGCTGCGCCACTCGCGACGTCCGGACTCGTCCGAACTCCTTTCGGTCGGATCGTCGGTGCGGACTGTTGAGCACGCCCACGATCACAGAGGCTGCAATGAGAACACCAGCGAACAACGCGACGCCCACGCCGAGGACGGTCCAGTCAAAAGAGGAACCCGGGTGGTACACGCTGTGGATCGGTCCCAAAGGCGCAATCGGCGACACGGCGACCGCGAGCGCTACAGCCACGATGGTGCCCGCCAAAACGGCGACGATACTGCCGCTCACCGCGTCAATCAGCGTCAGCCACGGGGGCGCTCCCAAGGCACGTAGCACCTGGCGATCGTGCTCGAAGGCCTGCGTCTGTCGGCTGATGACGAGGATGGCGATGACGATGCACGCCAAGGCTGCAATTAATCCAAAGGCGGCTAACGCGATCGACTCGGGCTCGACAGCCCGTTCGACCTTGGCCTCAGTCTGAGCGGTGACGCTGAAGTTGGCGACTGCACCAGTTGGCAGCACTTGGCGTATCTCGGCTTCGACCGAAGCCAGGGACGCCCCGTGATCCCGTAGTTGCATCCCATACCAAGTTCCATTCGTGTCAACGTCAGAAACCTGGCGAGTGAGCGCCGGTGTGTAGATGACGTTCGTGGGGAGCCGGTCAGTGTCGTCCTCTATGACTTCATTGTTGAATTCCACGATCCCGACGAGTCGCATCTCGAAGCGTTTGGCGGGGGGCACCTGGACAGTGCCGAAACCAGGAAGCTGGGACTGGCTTCCCGTGTACAGGCCGACGGGGATCACCTGTCCAAGCTTGATCCCTAGGAGCTTTGCGCCCAGCGTTGTCGTCATGAACTCGTCCGCTCGGTGAGGATCAGCGACCCTTCCCTCCAACGCGTGGAGGCGGTCCTCGCCGAAGTACAAACCCGTCTTGCTCCCGGCGAAGTTCACCTCGTTGGTGACAGACAGTTCAGGTGCCCCATTGCGCTCGAGCGGAACAGCGAACACTCCCACCCAACTCTCGACGTGGGTAACGAAGGGCAGTCGTGCGATGGCGCGCTCTGTGGCCAGCGAGTAGTGGGTCGCATTGCTGCTGGCAATTCCATAGGTGGAGAGCGTCAGGTCTGAAGCGTTTGTCTCCTTCAAGTACGCCGGATACGAGGACTGCGTACGACGTGCGAACTCGATCGAGGCCATGGCGGTGCCTCCGATGAGTCCAATGATCACGGCCAGCACAAGAGGTCCCGTCCAGCGCCGCGCCAGGGTCACCCGGAAGCGATACCAGATGGCTGTCCGGGATCCCTCAGTCATTGACCTGATCGAGGCAATCGTTGGGAGGCGCCGCCGATGGGGCACGACGTCGTCCGGGCCAGATCACACTTCGGGGAAGCTGTCGTAGCCATTGCCCTGCTGTCATGTCCTATCTCTCGACCAGGTAGGTGCCCGCGTAACTATGTTCCACGATGCGGAGAGGACCAAGGGTGTCAGCCCCGCAAACATGGTGTGGGCAGCAACACCAGGACGGTCCGGAGAATTCCACCAGACCGGTGCCGTCACACTGGACCTTTGTCTTTGGCGAGATCCAGTCGCTCCTCCCGGAAGGGGTTGCCCACGAAGGAAGCAAGACGCCGTTCCTGCGCCCGCTGCCCCGTCTGGTCGGTCTTGATTGCCTGCCTGATCGCTCGTGGGTGGGCCGTCGACCTGAGCAGTGCCGGCGTCAGTCGCGACCTGGACGGTCCGCAATAGGCTCACATAGATCGTGGAGCTCAGCCCAGTCGAAGCGCGCGTAATCGGCAGCCTGGCCGAGAAGCAGCTGACAACGCCCCAGCAGTACCCACTCACGCTCAAGGCCTTGGTTACCGCCTGCAACCAGACGTCGAACCGTGACCCGGTTGTGGCGTACGACGACGCAATCGTGGAAGATGCGCTGAATGCAATGAAGGAGGTCGGCCTCCTTCGTTTCGTCCACCCCGGCCATGGCCGTTCCGCCACCCGGTACCGCCAAGTTCTCGACGAACGTTTCGGCCTCGACCCAAGAGGCCTCTCCGTCCTGGCCGTCCTGTTGCTCCGGGGTCCGCAGACGGTCGGTGAGCTGCGCACCCGGACCGAACGCATGGCCGACTTCGGCAGCCTCGACGACGTCGGAGCAGAGCTGGAGCGCCTGGCCGGCGGCCCCGAACCGCTGGCTCGCCAACTGCCGCGGCGACCGGGCCAAAAAGAAGAACGCTGGACCGAGCTGCTCGCCGGCGAGCCACCCGAGACAGAAGCCGCATCCGACGCCGGCTCGATCGATGCAGCCGTGGCGATGCGTTCTGTGTCCCTCGACGACGTGGTGACCTCCTTGCGGGCCGACGTCGACGCCCTGCGCGAGGAGGTCCAACGGATCAGCACCATCGTCGAGACGTTGCGGAGCACCTTCGACCTCTAGCTTCTGCTGCAGACGGCCGAGGTCCCCGCGGTGTCTGTGACTCCTGTGTCGGAGAGAGAACGTCGGTTTCGTCACGGGTCCGCCATCCGGAGTTCACGACGTGTTCTCCCAGTCTTGGGGAAACGGACAGACACATTCGGTATAACCAATGGGGAGCCTCACGAAAGGACTACGTCTATGCCGACCACGACAGAAACGACTGGCCGCGCGAGCTGCGTCCGGGGAAGACAACTCCGACGCTCTCGGGGCCGTCTATGACTCGCTGCGCAGCGGCGGTGCAACGGGCGAAGAAGCCATCGCCGCCACGCTGCGGGTGTTCACCGATCTGGTCCGGACTGCTCTCCCGGTTGCGGTGAGTCAACCGGTGCGCTTCGTGGACCTCAGCTTCGAGCTCGCCCAGCAGACGATCAACCTCGAGCGGCGCTTCTTCGTCGAGATGCTGACTGGCTTCCAGCGTGTGGTGAGCGAGCCATGGATCGACCTCGAGGGTCATCTGTCTCTCGAGGGCCGGAATGGTGGTGGAAGCAGTCGTACCGCGCCGCCGCGCGGCCTGAGCCGAACGGCATCCAACAGCGCTCCGGCGTGCGCCGCGACGGGCCCGCCTACGAGGAGGTCGGCGGCCGCTCGCCGCTGTAGTCCACGGACACCAGGCACAGCCCCTCGGCCGGCGCCGGCTCGGGCAGCGACTGGCGCGACGCGGCACGCAATCGCTCCAGGAGCGCGGCGGCGTTGCCCTTGCCACGGCCGACGTCGACCAACGACGACACCAGCGAGCGCACCATCTGGTGGCAGAACGAGCTCGCGGCGATGTCGAAGCGCAGAAGGCGGGCCCCCGACGCCGCGGCATCCGAAGGACGCACGCCGTCGGCGTCCGTCGCCTCGGGGCCGGCGTCGATCGACCAGCGGGCCTGCGTCACCCGCCGCACGATCGGCTCCGATGCGTCGGTCCCCGGAGGCCGGCGGCAGAAGGACCGGAAGTCGTGGCTCCCCAACAGCACATCCGACGCCGTGCGCATCGCCACCAGATCCAACGGGTCGCTCACGTGCCAGGCGATCGGCGCCAGCAGCGGATCGGCTTCCGGCGCGTTCCACACCAGGTACCGATAGGTCCGCCCCGTCGCCGACCGCCGGGCGTCGAACTCAGGGCCCACCTCTTCCGCGCGCCGCACCACCACTTGCGGCGCCAGCTGCCGGTTGATCGCCCGGGCTAGGCCCGGGCCGTCGTAGGGAATCGGCGGGAGGTCGACGTGGACGACCTGTCCCCGGGCGTGCACCCCGGCGTCGGTCCGACCCGCACAGGTGAGCAACGGCGCCTCGCCCAAGCGAGCGGTGCGCTCCAGGGCCTGGCGCAGCGCGCCGGCAACAGTGGGCACCTCCGGCTGGACGGCGAAGCCGTGGAAGGCGGAGCCGTCGTAGGCGACGAGGAGCCTCCAGCGCTGCGTCACAGCGCCAGCCGGTTCCTCCACGGTGGACCCGGCGATCGGCCTAGACGAACTCGATCCGCGCCATCGGCGCGTTGTCACCCGGCCGCGGGCCCAACTTCAGGATCCGCGTGTAGCCACCCGGACGGCCCTCCTGCTCGTAGCGAGGTGCGATCTCCTCGAAGAGCTTGTGGGTCATGTCCTTGTCCCGGATGAGTGCGACCACGTGGCGCTGGTTGGCCACGCCGCCTCTGCGGGCGACGGTGACGCACTTCTCGGCGACCGGGCGCATGGCCTTCGCCTTCGCCTCGGTCGTGACGATCGATTCCGCCGCGATCAGCGACGCGACCAGGTTTCCCATCATTGCCTTCTGGTGCGCCGAGGAACCGCCGAGACGGCGGCCGCGCTTGGGGGTGGCCTGCATGGCGAGATCCCTAGTCCCTCGTGCGCAGCGACAGACCGCGCTCGTCCAGGCGCTGGACGACCTCGTCGGCCGACTTCTGGCCGAAGTTGGTGATCGCCAGCAGGTCCTCCATGGTGCGCTCGACCAGCTCGCCGATCGTGTTGATCTGGGCGCGCTTGAGGCAGTTGCGCGGGCGCTCCGAGAGGTCCAGCTCCTCGATACGCAGGTCGAGGTCCGGCGAGCCGCTCGTCGTGGTGCCGGTGTCGCCGAGCTCCAGGCCTTGGGGCGCCTCTTCGAGGTCGGCCACCAGCGAGACCAGGTTGCGCAGCGTGTCGCCGGCCGACGCCAGCGCCTCGCGGGGCGAGATCGTCCCGTCCGTCTCGATGTCGAGCACGAGGCGGTCGTAGTTCGTCGACTGCTCGACCCGCACCGGCTCGATGTCGAAGGTCACGCGGTGCACGGGCGAGAAGATCGAGTCGATCGGGATCACGCCGATCGTCGACGACCGCTTGTTCTTGTCGGCCGAGGCGTAGCCACGCCCGCGCTCCACCGTGACGTCGACGGCCAGGCGGCCCTTGGCGTTGATGGAGGCGATGTGCAGGTCGGGATTGAGGATCTCGACGTCCGACGTGACCTGGAGGTCAGCCGCCGTGGCGTCGGCCGGGCCCCGCACGTCGAGCCGCAGGGTCACGGGCTCGTCCGAGTGCACCCGCACCAACAGGTCCTTGAGGTTCAAGATGATGTCGGTGACGTCTTCCTTGACACCGGGGAGCGTCGTGAACTCGTGCAGCGCTTCGTCGAAGCGCAGCTGGGTCACGGCACCGCCGGGGATCGAGGACAAGAGCGTGCGCCGCAGCGAGTTGCCGAGCGTGGTGCCGAAGCCCGGGTCGAGCGGGCCGATCGCAAAGCGCTGGCGGTTGTGCTGCTCCTCGTCGACAACTTCGACGGTGGGCCTCTGGATGATCAACATGGTGGGTACTCCTGTGACGGGGGTCGGGGCGAAAGGGGGTGGACGGACCGAGCGGCTACTTCGAATAGAGCTCGACGATGAGCTGCTCTTGCACCGGCTCGTCGATGTGCTCGCGCAACGGAGGGTTCAGCACGGCGACCGAGAAGCCGGCGTCGCCGGTCTCGAGCCAGGCCGGGGTCTGGCGCTCGAGGGTGTCCATGTTGCGGCGGACGAGGAAGTTCCCCCGCGTGGCCTCACGCAACGTGACCTTGTCGCCCGTGCGGACCCGGTAGCTCGGGATGGTCACGCGCTTGCCGTTGACCTGCACGTGCCCGTGGCGCACGAACTGGCGGGCCTGGCGGCGGCTGGCGCCCCAGCCGGCCCGGAAGACCACGTTGTCGAGCCGCAGCTCGAGGTTGCGCAGGAGGTTCTCACCGGTGATGCCCGGCTGGCGCGTGGCCTCCTCGTACATGTTGCGGAACTGCTTCTCGAGGATCCCGTAGATCCGACGGGCCTTCTGCTTCTCGCGCAACTGGGCCAGGTACTCGGAGCCCTGGCGCATGCGGTCGCGGCCGTGCTCGCCCGGCGGGTAGGCGCGGCTGTGCCGGTCGGTCACCGCCTCGGAGACCGGGCACTTGAGCGAGTAGCAGCGCTCGCCCTTCAAGAACAGTTTGGTCCGCTCGCGCCGGCAGAGGCGGCAGACGGGACCGGTGTATCGAGCCATGGGGGGTGGTTCCTCGTTCCTCTTCTTCTCGTCCTAGACCCGGCGCCGCTTCTTGGGGCGGCAACCGTTGTGCGGGATCGGCGTGACGTCCTTGATGCCGACCACCTCGATCCCGACCGCCGCCAGCGAGCGGATGGCGGTCTCACGGCCCGAGCCCGGACCACGCACCAGGACGTCAACCTTGCGCACGCCGTGCTCCATCGCACGCTTCGCGCAGGCCTCGGCGGCCAGCTGCGCCGCAAAGGGCGTCGACTTGCGTGAGCCCTTGAAGCCGACGTTGCCCGCCGACGCCCAGGCGAGGATGTTGCCCTCGGGGTCGGCGATCGAGACGATCGTGTTGTTGAAGGAGCTCTTGATATGGGCGACGCCGTACGCGACGTTCTTGCGCTCCTTGCGACGGGGGCGCCGCTGTCCGGGCTTGGCGGGTTTGGCCATTACTTCTTGACCGCTTTCTTCTTGCCGGCCACCGTCTTCTTGGGGCCTTTGCGGGTGCGGGCGTTGGTGTGGGTGCGCTGACCATGGACCGGGAGGCCCTTGCGGTGGCGCACGCCCTGGTAGCAGTTGATCTCCATCTTGCGCTTGATGTCCTGGGAGACGTCACGGCGCAGGTCACCCTCGACCCGGAAACTCTGGTCGATGTAGGTACGGAGCTTGGCCACCTCCTCGTCCGTCAGGTCACGCACGCGCGTGGAGGGGCTGATGTCGACGGCGTCGGTTATCTGCTTCGAGAGCGTCGGGCCGATGCCGTAGATGTAGGTCAGCGCGATCTCGAGCCGCTTCTCACGCGGGATGTCGACGCCGGAAATTCGGGCCATGTCGCTTCCTCTCCCTAGCCCTGCCGCTGCTTGTGACGCGGGTTGTCACAGATCACCCGCACGACACCACGTCGCCGGATGACCTTGCACTTCTCGCAGATCGGCTTCACGCTCGGCCGAACCTTCACTTGACTTCCCGTCCTTCTCTGTTACTTGTACCGATAGGTGATCCGACCTCGGTTGAGGTCGTACGGAGTGATCTCCACCTGGACCTTGTCCCCTGGGAGGATGCGGATGCGGTGCATCCTCATTTTCCCCGAGCTGTGCGCCAGCACCTTGTGGCCGTTCTCGAGCTCGACTCGGAACATGGCGTTGGGCAACGGCTCGACCACCGTGCCTTCGAGCACGATGGCGTCTTCCTTGGGCTTGGGCAGGTGACCCTCCTCGAACTGGTCTGTGGTGCTACTCGGGCGCACCAGACGACGCGAGGTCGGAGGGTGCGAAATTCGGATCGATCCGAGGGCGCGTTCCGCAGGGGGTACGGACCAAGGGCCGGCTTGAGAGTCTACCGCACGGGCTGGGGATTTCCAGCCGTTGGCTGGCGGCCCCGCCCGCCCCGCCGGGCCCCCTCCCATAGGGGTCGCTCGAGACAGTATCCGCCAGCCCTGACCAGAGTCTCCCGTCGGGTTGCAACTTGGATTGCAGTTGGCGGCGGAGGGGGGTCCGGGCTCAGGGGGAAGACGCTGGTGAGCGCCGGCCAGGACTCGGCCAGAGCAGCAGGGAGGCCGCAGCAAGGCTGGCACCCAGGATGTTGTAGAGGAGGCGCTGGTAGACCGCGTGGCTCTCGGGCACGCCGCCGAAGGCGGTCAGCACCACGAAGATCACCGTGACGAAGGTGATGTAGAAGCCGAAGTTGACACGTTGGACCGCAAACGCGATCGCACCCGCGACCACGGCGATCACGGCGAGGCCGGTCGAGGAGGGCTCGATCGTCACCAAGAGGAGCGTGGTCACGGTGACCCCCATCAAGGAGCCCGCCACGCGCAGGATGCTGCGTTCGATGCTGAGCGTGGCATCGGGACGGCCGATGAAGAGAGCGGCCTCGGGGATCCAGAAGCCGTCGATCGGGTTGATGACCCGGTACAGGACTGTCGCCACGACCGAGACCGACGTCAGCCGGGCCGCGTGGTGGGCCAGTGTCGAGTCGACGGAGAGCCCCCGGCGGATGCCCCGGGCGCTGGAGTGGACCCACTCGAACCCGGCGGGCGTTGGCGGCGCCGCCGGCTGCGGGGCGCGGCGCGCCACCAAGGGCAGGTGGGTCGCCCAGCCGATCGCGGCCGCACCAAGGCCGGCCGCGAGCATCCAGGCGCCGACCTCCGCCGACTGCAGCGTGGAGACCTGGAACGACGCGGCGTACAGCAACCCCGTCGCCGAGGAAACGCCCACCAACGCCGCCCGAGGGCTGATCGCCACGGCCAGACCCGACGCTGCGGTCCACAGAGCCACCAGCGGGTAGATCACCCAGCCCTCGATGCCGGCCAGTGCGCCGAGGAACCCGCCGAGCGCGACCAGGACTGCGGCACCGGCAACGACGCGAGCTCTGAAGCGGTGCTCGGGCTGGTTCATCGTCATGTCGGTCAGGAAGGCGCCGACCGCCCCCCAACCGGCGGCCCGGGAGTGGCCCGACGAAATGCCGATGATCAGCGGGAGCGCAATCGCAACGGCACAGCGGAGGCCCGTCGGAATCGAAATGGCGGCGGTGTCGAAGTGCCACACCTCTTGCCAGCGACCGCCCGCCCGCCCCGCCCCGCCCTCGACCACAGGACGCACGGTAGACGCGGCGTCCGTCGTTGGTGGTCTTGTCGCCGTGTCAGGCGACGGTGAACACCTCGGGGCCGTCTTCGGTTACGGCGATCGTGTGCTCGAAGTGCGCCGACAGTTTGCCGTCGGCCGTGACCACACTCCAGCCGTCGTCGAGCAGCACCGTCTCGGCTCCGCCGGCGTTGACCATGGGCTCGATGGCGAACACGTTGCCCGTCTTGAGCGTCGGGCCCTTGCTGCCCGGCCAGTAGTTCGGGACCTGGGGCTGCTCGTGCATGGCGGTGCCGATGGCGTGGCCGACGTATTCACGCACGACGCTGAAGCCGGCGCCCTCCGCCACGTCCTGGACGGCGCGACCGACTTCGTGCAGCGCGTTGCCCTTCACGAGCTGCTCGATGCCGGCCCACAGGCTGCGCTCGGTGACATCGAGCAGTTTCTGGGCCTCCTTGGAGATGCCACCGATGCCCATGGTGAACGCGGCGTCGCCGTGGTAGCCCTCGATGATCGCCCCACAGTCGATCGAGAGGATGTCGCCCTCCTCGAGCACATAGGAGCCCGGGATGCCGTGCACGATCATCGAGTTGGGCGAAGTGCAGATCACAGCGGGAAAGCCGTGGTAACCCAGGAAGTTCGACGCGGCGCCCCGGTTGTCGAGCACTTCGCGCGCGATCTTGTCGAGCTCCGCGGTCGTCACGCCCGGCTTGGCCGCGGCCCGGGTCGCCTCGTGCATCTCGGCGACGACCTTGCCGGCGCGGCGCATCTTGGCCAGCTCGGAGTCGTTGCGCCTCATTGCTTGTCGCCCTCGATCTGGCGCCGGTGACGCATCGCGTCGATGGCGCCGACCACGCGCCGCGTCACCGCGTCGGGCGAGCCGGTGCCGTTGATCTCGACGAGGAGATCCCGCTTCTTGTACCAGTCGAGCAGCGGAGCCGTCTCCTCCTCGTACAGGTTGAGCCGGCGCTCGATCGCCTCTTCGGTGTCGTCCTGACGTTGCACGACCTCGCCGCCGCAGACGTCGCAGGTCCAGTTCACCAGCGGCGGTGCCGCCGTCGAGTAGTTGGCACCGCAGTCGACGCAGACCCGCCGGGAGGCCAACCGCTTCATGACGAGGCTCGTCGGCGCCTGCAGGTCGATGACCATATCGAGCCCGAAGGGCTCCGAGATCTTCTCGAGCGCTTCGGCCTGGCCGGTGGTACGGGGGCAGCCGTCGAGGACGAAGCCGCGCCCCGTGGTGTCGCGCTCGGAGAGGCGGCCGCCCACCATCTCCATCACCAGGTCATCTGGGATCAGCTCGCCATCGTCCATCAACTTCGCTGCTCGCAGGCCCAGTGCGGAGCGCGACTTCACCTCGCTGCGCAGCATGTCGCCAGTGGAGACGTGCGGCACGACGTAGTGATGCGAAAGGCGGACGCACTGCGTCCCCTTCCCGGCCCCCTGCTTGCCGAGGACCACGAGTCTGACCCCGGGAATCACGGACGGCCTACTTGAGGAAGCCTTCGTAGTTGCGCATCATGAGCTGGCTGTCGATCTGGCGCATCGTCTCGAGGGCGACGCCGACCGAGATCAGCAGGGTGGTCCCGTAGAAGGGGAACCGGTTGAGGTGCCACAGCGCCATGAGGAGCGAGGGCACTACCGCCACCGAGCCCAGGAACAACGCGCCGACCACGGTGATGCGGCTGAGGATATGGGCGAAGTAGCGCTCGGTGGGCGGCCCCGGACGGATGCCCGGGACGAAGCCACCCTGTTTGCGGATGAGGTCGGCCTGCTGGTGCGGGTCGAAGGCGACGTAGACGTAGAAGAACGTGAACATCACGATGAGCAGGAAGTAAGCGGCGATGTAGAAGAAGCTGGTCGGCGTCAGGCTGTTGCGCACGAAATTCTGGAACCAGGTCCACGGGATCACATTGGACAACAGGACCGGGATGTAGAGCACCGAGCTGGCGAAGATGATCGGGATGACGCCGGACTGGTTGACCTTGAGCGGGATATAGGTCGAGCTGCCGCCGTACATGCGGCGGCCCACCACACGTCTGGCAAAGGTGACGGGTATACGTCGTTGGCCCTGGTCCATGAAGACGATGACCACGAGCAATATCAGCGAGACGATGATGATGATCCCGAATTTGGTCTTGCCGCCCTCCTCGTAGATCGCCTTGAACCCAGTCGGGATGGCGGCCACCACGTTGGCGAAGATCAGGATGGACATGCCCTGGCCGATGCCGCGCTGGGTGATGAGCTCGGCCAGCCACATGACGAACGCGGTGCCGGCCGTGAGGATGAGCACCATGAACAGGGCCAGCGGCCAGCTGAACGTCGGGATGAGGTCGATGTTGGTCCCGAGCAGCGCGGAGTCGTGGCCGTGGAAGGCGTAGACCAGCCCCGCCGACTGCATGACGGCGAGCCCCACGGTCAGGTAGCGGGTCGTCTGGGTGATCTTCTTCTGGCCCACCGCGCCCTGGTCGCGCCACTCCTCGAGTTTGGGGATCACCGTGGAGAGCAGCTGGATGATGATCGAGCTGGTGATGTACGGCATGACGCCGAGGCCGAAGACGGCCAGGCGCACCAAGGCGCCGCCGCTGAAGAGGTTCAAGAAGCCGAGCACGCCGGACGAGGAGGCCTGGCTCTCGAGACTCTGGAGCCGGGCCCAGTTGACCCCGGGCACGGGCACGTTCGCGCCGATCTGGTAGAGGGCGATGACGGCGAGCGTGAAGATGACCTTGTTGCGAAGGTCGGGAACCCTGAAGATGTTGGCGAGCCGGGAGAGCATGCCCTTCCCCTCAGCGCTGGCCCGGTGCGGTCACTAGCGGTTCATCAGGGCGTTGCCCGCGGCCGGCGGACGCCCCTGTGCGTAGGGCAGCGGCACCCGTTCGACGGTGCCACCTGCGGCAGTGATGGCCGCCTCGGCCGACTTGGAAAAAGCGTGCACGGAGACCCGGACGGGCCGGCTGATTGTGCCCTGCCCCAAGATCTTCACCAGCGCCTTCGGACGTACGACACCTGCCTTCACCAGCGTCTCCACCGTGACCTCGTCGGCGCCGAGGGCGTCGAGGGCAGCAAGGTTGACCGGCGTGTAGGCAACGCGGAAGGGGTTCTTGAAGCCCTTCAGTTTCGGAATCCGCTGCATCAAGGGCAGCTGGCCACCCTCGAAACCGAGCGGCACGGTGTTGCGGGCCCTTTGCCCCTTCGTCCCGCGGCCTGCCGTCTTGTGGCCCTTGCCGCCGGTGCCCCGACCGACGCGGCGCTTGGCCTTGGTCGCGCCCTTGGGCGGTGACAGGTCGTGGAGCTTCACTGCGCCACCTCCTCGACATTCACGAGGTGCGGCACGCGGGCGATCATGCCCCGGATCTCGGGGCGGTCGGGCAGCTCGTTCGACTGCCCGATGCCGCGCAGGCCCAGCGCCCGCAGCGTGCCGCGGTGCTTGGGTTTCGTACCGATGGACGAACGCGTCTGGGTGACCCGCAGCTGCGCACCCGCCGGATCCTTCTTGGTCGTACGCCCGGCCATCGTCAACCTGCTTCCGCCGTGTAGAGATCGGTCTCGCGCTTACGCTCGCGCCAGGCGCGCAACACGCCGCCAGGCGTCACTTCGTCGGGGGCCTTGCCCCGGAGCGCGGCCACCTCGTCGGGGCGCCGCAGATGCTTGAGGCCGTCGATGGTGGCGTGGGCCACATTGATGCCGTTGGAGGAGCCGAGCGACTTGCAGAGGATGTCGCGGATGCCGGCCATCTCGAGGATGTGGCGCGCCGCCCCGCCCGCGATGACGCCGGTACCGGGCGCGGCCGGCTTGAGCAGGACGCGGCCGGCGCCGCTTTCGCCGATGATGGGATGGACGATGGTGGTACCCGCGAGGGGCACGTCGAAGAGGTTCTTGCGCGCCTCTTCGATGCCCTTTTGGACCGCGAGGCCGGCCTCCTTCGCCTTCCCGTAGCCAAGGCCCACCTTGCCGTTGCCATCGCCCACGACCATGAGCGCGGCGAACGAGAAGCGCCGGCCACCCTTGACGACCTTTGCGACGCGGTTCACCTTGATGGTGCGCTCTTCGTACTGTGTCTCGGCCATGCTCAGAACTCCAGTCCCTCGGCTCGTGCCGCATCAGCCAGGACGGCGACACGACCGTGGTAGACGAAGCCACCACGGTCGAAAACCGCTCTGGTGATCCCGGCCGCCTTCGCCCGGGTTCCGAGCAAGCGTCCGACCGACTCTGCGCCACTCACGTTACCGCCGCCACTCTTGCCCAACGACGCGCGGAGATCGGGCTCGACCGTGGAGGCCGCGGCCAGGGTACGACCAGCGGTGTCATCGATGAGCTGGGCCGAAATGTGCCGGTTGGAGCGGTGCACGGCGAGGCGGGGGCACTCGGCCGTCCCGCTCACCTTGATGCGCACCCGCGCGTGACGCCGGAGCCGCAGACGCGTGCGATCGCTCGTGCGTGCCATTACTTCGCCGCCTTTCCAGCCTTGCGCAGCACTCGTTCGTTGGCGTAGCGCACACCCTTGCCCTTGTAGGGCTCGGGCTTGCGCAGCTTGCGGATGTCGGCGGCGACCTGGCCCACCTTCTCCTTGTCGATGCCCTTGATGATGATCCGGGTAGGAACCGGCACCTCGAAGCTGATCCCTTCGGGCGCGTCGACGACCACCGGATGGGAGAAACCCAGTGCGAGCTCGATCGTGTTGGAACCGCGCGCACTGGCGCGGTAGCCCACGCCGACGATCTCGAGTTCCTTGGTGAAGCCTTCGGTCACACCCGAAACCATGTTGGCCACGAGGGAACGCGAGAGACCGTGCAGCGCCCGGTGCCGGCGCTCGTCATCGGGCCGGCTGACCAGAAGGGTGTCGCCGTCCTGCGCAATGGTGATCCCCTCGGGAAGACGCCGCTCGAGCGTCCCTTGCGGGCCTTTCACGTTGACCGTCGAACCACTCAGGGTGACAGTGACGCTTGAGGGGACTGAGATCGGCGAACGTCCGACGCGCGACATCAGGCATCCCCTCTCATGGTCGGAGCCGACATCGTGCTACCAGACATGGCAGAGCACCTCCCCGCCCAGGTGCTTTCGCCGCGCCTCGGCGTCGGTGACCAAGCCCTGACTGGTCGAGACGACGGCCACACCCATGCCGCCGAGCACGCGCGGCATTCCGTCGGCCCGGGCATAGATGCGCAGGCCTGGCTTGGACACGCGCTTGATGCCGGCGATTGTCCGGGTGCGGTCGCCCGAGTACTTCATCGTGATCTCGAGGGTGGTGCCCGGCTTGCCCTGGTTGGGCTCGACCTTGTAGTCCGCGATGAAACCCTCGCGCTGGAGGATGTCCGCGAGCGACACCTTGAGCTTGGAGCCCGGCATCTTGACGGTGTCGTGCTGGGCCGAGTTGGCGTTGCGGATCCTGGTCAGCATGTCCGCGATGGGGTCAGTCATGGTCATGGCGGGCTACCAGCTCGCCTTCGTGACACCGGGCACCTCGCCCGCATGCACCATGACGCGCAAGCAGATGCGGCACAACCCGAACTTGCGGTAGACGGCCTTGGGCCGCCCACACCGCTGGCACCGGGTGTATCCCCGCACCTTGAACTTGGGTGTGCGACGCTGCTTCTCGATCAGAGCTTTCTTCGCCATGGTGTTACCGGGTCTCCTGTCGGAAGGGAAAGCCGAACGCTGCCAGGAACGCCCGTCCTTCCTCGTTGGTGCGTGCGGTCGTGACGATGGTGATGTCCATCCCGCGGGTCGTGTCGATCTTGTCGTAATCGATTTCAGGGAATACGAGCTGCTCGGTCAGGCCGAACGTGTAGTTCCCGCGTCCGTCGAACGACCGTGGCGAGAGTCCACGGAAGTCTCGAATGCGCGGGATCGCCAGTGCGAGGAGCCGATCGAGGAACTCCCAGGCGCGGTCACCGCGCAGGGTGGCCTTGACGCCGATGTTCTGGCCTTCGCGGAGCTTGAAGCCCGCGATGGACTTCTTGGCGCGGGTGACGATCGGCTTCTGTCCCGTGATGACCTCGAGGTCACGCTGGGCGCCCTCGATCAGCGAGGCCTGCTGAGTGGCTCGGCCCACGCCCATGTTGATGACGATCTTCTCCAGGCGGGGCACTTCCATGATGTTGGCCAGGCCGAGCTCGGACTTGAGCTGGCCCCGCACCTCGGTCAGGTAGCGCTCCTTGAGTCGGGGTCGCGTTGGGGTGCTCGTCGTGCTCATAGCGTCGACCCGCACTTCTTGCAGACGCGTACCTTCTCGCCGTCCTTCTCGAACTTGTAGCCGATGCGCGTCGGACGGTCACAGCTCTTGCAGATGAGGGCCACGGTCGAGATGTGCACGGGCATGAACTTGTCGATGACGCCGCCCTGCTGAGTGGCGCGGGTCGGCTTGGCGTGACGCTTGGCCACGTTGACACCTTCGAGGATTACCTTCTGGCGATCGGGGATTGCCCGGACCACATCGGCCTTCTTGCCCTTGTCCTTGCCTTGGAGGACAATCACTTGGTCGCCTTTTTGGATCTTCATCACAACACCTCCGGGGCGAGCGAGACGATGCGCATGAAGCGCTTGTCGCGCAACTCACGGCCGACGGGGCCGAAGATGCGAGTTCCCGCGTGGCTGCTGTTGGTCGTTGATGAGGACGGCGGCGTTCTCGTCGAAGCGGATGTAGCTGCCGTCCGGCCGGCGCTTCTCCTTCTTGGTGCGCACGACCACACACTTGACGACGTCACCCTTCTTCACGGCTGCGCCGGGGATCGCGTCCTTTACCGTCGCGACGAAGACATCGCCGATGCTCGCGTAACGCCGGCGCGAGCCACCGAGCACGCGGATGCACAGCACCTCACGCGCGCCGGAGTTGTCGGCGACCCGGAGCCGGGATTCCTGCTGGATCATCGAGCGCGCTCCACCACTTCGGTCAGGCGCCAGCGCTTGAGCTTGGAGAGTGGGCGGGTCTCCTGCACCCGGACCCGGTCCCCCACCTTGGCGGTGTCCTCGGCGTCGTGGACGTAGAGCTTCTTGGTGCGCTGCACGGTCTTGCCGTACTTGGGGTGTCGCACGCGGTCGACGACTGCGACCACCACGGTCGCGGTCATGGCGTCGGACACGACGATCCCCTCGCGGACCTTGCGGCGGTTGGCCCGCCCGGTGTCCTCCGTCCCGGCGGCCGTCACCTTCGACTTCCCGGCGCTGGTCGGCTTCGCCGGCGCGGTGGCTTCGCTGTCGTCGGCCGGCAGCTCGGCTGCGGCCTCGGCCTCGATGGCCTCGAGCGCCTTCTCCGCGTCGGCAGCGGCCGCCTTCGCCGCCTCGTCCGTCTCTTGGTTCTCTGGGTTCTCGTCGGCCATCAGGCCTCTTCCTCTTGTTCGTCGAATTCGTCGTCGTCCGGCTCGTCGTGATCGTGGTCGTGGTCGTGCAGGACGCCCTCGCCCTCCGCCTCCGCCTCCGCCTCGGCGGCTGCGGCCCTGGCGGCGGCGCGCTCCTCACGCTCGGCGTCCTCGGCGGCCAGCTTGGCTCGGGCCGCCTCGTGCTCCTCCGCCGTCGGTGCAACGTAGGCACCCTCGGCCTCGAGGATCTCGCGGCCGCGCAGCACCGTCAGCATCCGTGCCACCTCCCGGCGCACCTGCCCGATGCGGGCGGGGTTGTCCAGCTGGCCGGTGGCCAGCTGGAAGCGCAGGTTGAACAGCTCGCGTCGCGAGTCGCCCAGGCGGGCGGTGAGCTCGTCGCCGTCGAGCATGGCGAGGTCGTGAGCAGTGGGCATCAGACCGCCACCTCGGGGTGACCGTGCGAACCGGGCCGCACCACGAAGCGGGCCTTGAACGGCAACTTCTGGATGGCGCGCTCCATAGCGGCGCGGGCGAGTGGCTCGTCGACGCCGGCCAACTCGAACAGGACGCGACCCGGGTGCACCGGCGCCACCCACAGCTCGGGATTGCCCTTGCCCGAGCCCATCCGCGTCTCGGCCGGCTTCTGGGTGACCGGCTTGTCGGGAAAGACCCTGATCCAGACCTTTCCACCACGCTTGACGTGACGGGTCATCGCGATACGGGCTGCCTCGATCTGGCGCGCCGTGAGCCAACCCGGCTCCATGGCCTGGATCCCGAAGTCCCCGAAGGAGACCGACGTCCCGCCCCGCGCCGCCCCGGTCAGCCGGCCCCGCTGCGTCTTGCGGTGCTTGACCTTCTTGGGCATCAACATGTCAGTCCGACTCCTTGCGGAAGTGCGGAGCCTCGTGGTGCTCGTGACGGGCCTGGCGTTCCATCTCCTCGTCCTGGCGGAGCTGGCGCTCCAGGTCGTCGGGTTCGGTCGGCTGGGGCAGCAGGTCGCTGACCGGCACCTCGGTCTCCTCTTCCACCTCGGCCTCGTCGGTCGCGTCGGTCGCGTCGGTCGCGTCGCTCGCGCCGTTGGCGGCCGCCGAGTCCTCGACGGGCTCCTCGATGGTCTCCTCGACGGTGTCCTCGATGGTCTCCTCATCCGTCGCGAAATCCTCGGCCCGGCGCCGGCCACCGCCGGCGGTGATCAGGCGACGCGGGCCACTCTGGCCCGACGTCTCGCCGACCGCCATGGCGGCCTCGCGGGTGATCTTGTCCTCGATCGAGACCTTGTACGGCAGGATGTCGCCCTTGTAGATCCAGACTTTGACGCCGACACGTCCCGAAGTGGTGCGCGCCTCGCGGAAGCCGTAGTCGATGTCGGCGCGCAGGGTGTGCAGGGGCACGCGGCCCTCGCGGTACTGCTCCTTGCGCGACATTTCCGAGCCGCCCAGTCGGCCCGAACACTGCACCTTGATGCCTTGGGCGCCCGCCTTCTGGACGGTCTGGATGGCCCGCTTCATGGCGCGGCGGAAGGCGACGCGGCGCACGAGCTGGTCACAGATTCCCTGGGCGATCAGCGCGGCGTCGAGCTCGGGCTGCTTGATCTCCTGGATGTTGAGCTGGATCCGGTTCTGCAGACCCGTGATCTCCTCGAGGTGCTTCTTCAGGCGGTCGGCCTCGGCGCCGCGGCGGCCGATGACGATGCCAGGTCGCGCGGTGTGGATGTCGACGCGCAGACGGTCGCGGGTTCGCTCCACCTCGATCCGGCTGACTGCAGCAGCCTCGAGCTGCTTCATCAGGTAGTCGCGGATCTTCCAGTCCTCGACCACGAATTCCTTGTAATGGCGCTCCTCGAACCAACGGGATTTCCAGTCTGTGGTGATCCCGAGCCGGAAGCCGTAGGGGTTTACCTTCTGGCCCATTTACTCGTCCTTGCCCTTCTCGTCCGCGTCATCGCTGTTCTCGGCGGTCTCGTCTGCGCTCGCTTTGACGTCGTCCTCGGCGATATCGGACTCGGCCTGTTCCCTCTCGTCAGTCTCCGTTTCGTCCGTCGTGGTCTCGTCGGTGACGGCCTCGTCGGTCACCGCGTCCTCCACCTCATCCGACTCGGCCTCTTCGGCCGCCTCCTTCTCGGCTTCGGCCTTGGCCTGCGCAGCACGGCGGCGCGAGAGCCGCCCGGACAGGTCGGCCCGGCGGCGCGAGGCGTCGACCCGGCGGGACCGGTTGGCGCTCACGGCCTCCATGCGGCGGCGGCGCAGCTCGAGCTGGTCGGCCGGCAGCCGGCTCACGATGATCGTGATGTGGCAGGTCCGCTTGCGGATCCGCGTGGCCCGGCCACGGGCCCGGGGGCGCCAGCGCTTCATCGTGGCGCCCTCGTCCGCGTAGCAGGCCGAGACGTAGAGCTCCTCGGGGTTCTGCGAGTCGTTGTGCGCCGCGTTGGCCACCGCCGAGGTGAGAACCTTGCCAACGAGCTCGGCGGCCTCGCGTTCGGTGCCGGTCAGGATCTCGGCCGCCCGCTGTACGTCCTCACCGCGGATCAGGTCGAGCACCTGACGCGCCTTCGAGGCCGACATGCCGCAGTGCCGGTGCACGGCACGGGTGCCCGGCCGTTCGTTCGTCTTGACGCCGGTCATCGCCGGGCTCCTCGCTCCTGGCCGGCGTGGTAGCGGAACGTGCGCGTCGGTGCGAACTCGCCCAGCTTGTGGCCCACCATGGACTCGGTGACGTAGACGGGGACGTGGCGACGTCCGTCGTGCACGGCGATCGTGTGCCCGACCATGTCGGGGATGATCGTGGACCGGCGGGACCAGGTCTTGATGACCTTCTTGTCCCCGCTGGAGTTCAGGACGTCGACCTTCTTCAGCAGATGGCCGTCGACGAACGGTCCCTTCTTCAGGCTACGCGGCATGTTTCCTCAACCCTCGCCTAGCGCCGCGCGCCGCGGGTGCGGCGCCGACGGACGATCATCGAATTGGACTTCTTGTTGCGAGAACGGGTGCGGCCCTCGGGCTTGCCCCACGGTGAAACCGGGTGGCGGCCACCCGACGACTTGCCCTCGCCACCACCGAGCGGGTGGTCGACCGGGTTCATGGCCACGCCACGGGTCTGGGGGCGCTTGCCCTTCCAGCGGTTGCGGCCCGCCTTGCCCACCTTGACCAGTTCGGCCTCCGCGTTGCCGACGACGCCGAGCGTGCCACGGCAGTCGATGGAGACCCGGCGCATTTCGGTCGAGGGCAGGCGCAGGGTGGCGAATGCGCCCTCCTTGGCGACCAGCTGGACGCTCATGCCGGCGCCGCGCGCCATCTTGCCGCCGCCGCCGGGGCGCAACTCGACATTGTGAATGGTCGAACCGACCGGGATGTACCGCAGTGGCAGCGCGTTGCCGGGCCTGATGTCCGCACCCTGCCCGCTCTGCAGCTTGTCGCCGACCTTCACCCCCGCCGGGGCGAGGATGTAGCGCTTCTCGCCGTCCACGTAGTGCAGGAGGGCGATCCGGGCGTTCCGGTTGGGGTCGTACTCGATCGTCGCCACCTTGGCCGGGATGCCGTCCTTGTTCCGGCGGAAGTCGATGACCCGGTACTGCTGCTTGTGGCCGCCGCCGCGATGGCGCGACGTCTTGCGGCCGTAGCTGTTGCGCCCACCGCTCTGCGGCTTCGGCGCAAGCAGTGACTTCTCCGGACGGTCGCGCGTGATCTCGGAGAAGTCCGAGACCGTCTGGAAGCGCCTTCCGGGGCTGGTGGGCTTACGTGAGCGAAGTGGCATGGGTGATGTTCCGATCAGCGCTCGAACAGGTCGATGGAGTCGTCGGGGTGGAGCGTGACGATGGCGCGCTTGGTGTCGGGACGCTTGCCCCGGACGTTGGTGCGCCGGTTGCGCGTCGTCTTCCCCTTGCGGTTGAGCGTGTTGACGTTGGTGACGCGGACGCCGAAGGTCTGCTCGACGGCATGGGCCACTTCGATCTTCGTGGCACCCGGGTCGATGATGAACGTGTAGACGTTCTGCTCCATCAGCGCGTAGCTCTTCTCCGAGACCACCGGACGGATCAGGACGGACATGGCGTCACGCATCGGCGTCGTCCTCCTTGGCCTTCTTCGCCGCCCGGGCCCGGCGGGCCGGTGCCTTCTTGGCCGGCTTCTCCGCGGTTTCGAACTCCGCGGTCTCGGGTTCGGGGGCTTCCGCCTCCGGAGCCTCGGGCTCGGCGTCGGTCTCGGCCTCGACTTCGGCGTCGGTCTCGGCGTCGGCAGCCATCGCCGCCTTGGTCGCCTTCGCCGCCTTCTTGGCGGGAGCCGCCTTGTCGGCCTTGGCGGCCGGTGCGGCGTCCGCCTCGGGCTTGGACGGCTTGGTCGGCGCCGGCGGCGCCTCTCTCAGATGCGTGCCCGCGAAGTCGGCGGGTGAGGCGGGAAGGGTGCGCTCGGAGAAGACGATCCAATCGGCCCGCACCACGTCGTGGGCCGAGAGCTCGGCGTGGGTGGTGATGGACGCTTCGGGGATGTTGCGCAGCGACAGGGCGATGTCGATCTCGTCGTTGGCCAGCACGCACAGCACCGTGCCGTCGATGCGCAGCTTCTGGAGGATGACCACGGCGGCCCGGGTGTCGGGCTCCTCGATCTCCCAGTCGGTGAGGACGATCACCTTCTCGGTCTCGGCCATGTCGCTCAGCGCGGAGAGGAGCGCGAGGCGGATCATCTTCTTCGGGGTCTTCTGCTCGTAGCTGCGCGGCTTCGGCCCGAGCGCGACGCCGCCGCCGCTCATCGACGGCGAGCGGCTGGAGCCCTGCCGGGCCCGGCCCGTCCCCTTCTGGCGGAACGGCTTGGCGCCGCCGCCCCGCACCTCGGCCCGCGTCTTGGTCGACTGGCTGCCGGAGCGGATGCCGGCCAGCTGTGCCGTCACCACTTGGTGGAGCACGGCGCGGTTGGGCGTGAGCCCGAACACCGTCGGCTCGAGGTCCACCGTGCCGAGGTCGTGGCCCGCCGCGTTGCGCTTGAGCCCCGTGCGCTGCACCGGTGCCGGGCGGTCCTTCTTCATGGTGTGGCTCAGGATCGAGCCCGTGCGCTCCGTCGCCTCGGGAGCCGTCGAAGTCGCCGTCATCGGGACCGGCCCGCCGTCTTGGGCGTCTTGACCGAGTCGCGCAGCACGACGACGCTGCCGCGGGCGCCGGGCACGGCGCCCTTCACCAGCACCAGCTCGCGCTCGGCGTCGGCAGCGACCACCTCGAGGTTCATCGCGGTGACCTGGGTGCCGCCCATCTGGCCGGCCATGCGTCGTGCCCTTGAAGACGCGCGAGGGTGTGGCGCAGGCGCCGATCGAGCCGGGCGCCCGGTGGTGGCCGTGGTTGCCGTGCCCGCCACCCTGGCCCTTGAAGTTGTGCCGTTTCATGCCGCCGGCGAAACCCTTGCCCTTGGAGACCGAGATGGCGTCGACGCGCTCACCCGCCTCCCACAGGTCGGCCGCCAGCTCCTGGCCCACGGCGTAGTCAGCGACGTCGTCGAGGCGAAGCTCCACCAGCTTGCGGCCGGGGTTGACGCCCGCCTTGGCGTAGTGGCCCAGCTGCGGCTTGGAGAGCGTGGAGTTGCGCCGGAAGCCCCACGTCACCTGCAAGGCGGCGTAACCGTCGGACTCGGGCGTCTTCACCTGGACCACGCGCACGGGCGCGACCTTCAGCACCGTCACCGGTACGGCGCGGTTCTGGTCGTCCCAGACCTGGGTCATGCCGACCTTCTCGCCGACGATGGCCTTGGTAGCCACGTGTCCTCTTCTTCCTGAATCGTTCTGTGGACTGTGAGTTCTGCGTTCTGCGTGTTCGGTGCTGCTGGTCTGGCGGGCACAGGAAGCTCCCTGCGCACGCAGACGCTCCGCCCGGGAATCCCGAGCGGAGCGCTCGAATGGTTCGGCGTGAGGTCCCGGCCCGAGAGCCGGCGATCACGCACGTCTGTTGTCCGATGCAACGCCGGAGCGCCGCAATTTCGCCTCTGAGCAGCCGAATTCGGCGGCCCGTGAGGTTACACCATCGGCCACCCCCCTGCCAGGCGTCCGGCGGGGAGGCGGGGTCGCCCGCCGTCAGGCGGTCTGGATCTTGATCTCGATGTCCACGCCGGCCGGCAGGTCGAGGCGTTGGAGCGAGTCGACCGTCTTGGGCGTGTGCTCGACGATGTCCACGAGGCGCTTGTGCACCCGCATCTCGAAGTGCTCGCGCGAGTCCTTGTACTTGTGCGGCGAGCGGATGACCGTGTAGCGGTGCTTGTCCGTCGGGAGCGGCACCGGCCCGAGCACCTTGGCCTGCGTCCGGAGGACCGTCTGGACGATCTTCTCCGTCGACTGGTCGAGGATCTCGTGGTCGTAGGCCTTCAGCCTGATGCGGATCTTCTGCTTCGGGCCGTCGGCCATGGTGGCGTTGCCTGCTCTCGTTCTTACTTGAGGATCTTGGTGACGCGGCCGGAGGCCACGGTGCGGCCACCCTCACGGATGGCGAAGCGCAGCCCCTCGACCATGGCGATCGGCTTGCCCAGCTCGACCACCATGTCGGTGTTGTCGCCGGGCATCACCATCTCGGTGCCCTCGGGCAGCGTGATCTCGCCGGTCACGTCCGTGGTGCGGAAGTAGAACTGCGGCCGGTAGTGGGTGAAGAACGGCTTGTGGCGGCCGCCCTCCTCCTTGTTCAGCACGTAGACGGCGGCCTCGAAGTTCGTGTGCGGCGTGATCGAGCCGGGCTTGCACAGGACCTGGCCGCGCTCGACATCTTCCTTCTTGGTGCCACGGAGCAGCGCGCCGATGTTGTCGCCAGCCCGGCCCTCGTCGAGGAGCTTGCGGAACATCTCGACGCCGGTGACCGTCGTCTTCTGCGTGTCGCGCAGGCCGACGATCTCGACCTCCTCGCCCACCTTGACGATGCCCTGCTCCACCTTGCCGGTGACCACGGTGCCGCGGCCGGTGATGGACATGACGTCCTCGACCGGCATGAGGAAGGGCTTGTCGACCTCGCGCTCGGGCTCGGGGATGTAGTCGTCGACCGCGTTCATCAGCTCGACGATCTTCTCGCTCCACTCGGGGTCGCCCTCGAGGGCCTTGAGCGCGCTCACCCGGATGATCGGAGTGTCGTCGCCGGGGAACTCGTAGCTGGTGAGGAGCTCGCGCACCTCCAGCTCGACGAGCTCGAGGAGCTCCTCGTCGTCGACCATGTCGGCCTTGTTCAGCGCGACCACGATGTAGGGCACGCCGACCTGGCGGGCCAGCAGCACGTGCTCACGGGTCTGGGGCATCGGGCCGTCGGCCGCCGAGACGACCAGGATGGCGCCGTCGATCTGGGCGGCACCGGTGATCATGTTCTTGATGTAGTCGGCGTGGCCCGGCATGTCGACGTGCGCGTAGTGGCGCTTCTCGGTCTCGTACTCGACGTGGGCGATCGTGATGGTGATGCCGCGCTGCTTCTCCTCGGGCGCCTTGTCGATGTCTTCGAACTTGGTGAACGAGGTGTTCGGGTTCTTCTCCGACAGGACCTTCGTGATGGCAGCCGTCAGCGTCGTCTTGCCATGGTCGATGTGACCCATGGTCCCGACGTTCACGTGTGGCTTGTTGCGCTCGAACTTCTGCTTGGCCATCGCCTCGCTACTCCTGATGTATTTGGTTTCTTCGTTGGCCGGTGCCTGGCTGGCCCGGCTACTCCCCGTGGGCCCGGGCGATGATCTCCTTGGAGATCGACTCGGGCACTTCGTTGTACGCCTCGAATTGCATCGTGTACGTGGCGCGTCCCTGGGTGCGAGAACGCAGGTCGGTAGCGTAGCCGAACATCTCGGCGAGCGGGACGTGCGCATTGATCACTTGGGCCGTGCCTTGCTGCTCCATCTCGCCGACCCGGCCCCGGCGGGAGGACAGGTCGCCCATGACGTCGCCGACGAAGTTCTCGGGCGTGGTGACGGTCACCGACATGACCGGCTCGAGGAGCACGGGGCTTGCGGCGTGGAGCGCCTTCTTGATCGCCATGGAGCCGGCGATCTTGAACGCCATCTCGGAGGAGTCCACGTCGTGGTACGAGCCGTAGGTCAGGGTGACCCGCACGTCCACCGTCGGGTAGCCGGCCAGCACGCCGGCGGTGAGCGCCTCCTGGATCCCGGCGTCGACCGAGGGGATGTACTCCTTGGGGATCGCGCCGCCGGTGATCTTGTCGACGAACTCGTAGCCGCCTCCGGGTCCCGTGGGCTCGGCGCCGATGACCACGTGGCCGTACTGGCCGCGGCCACCGGTCTGGCGGATGTAGCGCTCCTCGATCTTCTCGACCGGCTTGCGGATCGTCTCGCGGTAGGCCACCTGGGGCTTGCCCACGTTGGCGTCGACGCTGAACTCGCGCAGCATGCGGTCGACGAGCACCTCGAGGTGCAGCTCGCCCATGCCGCTGATGACCGTCTGGCCCGTCTCCTCGTCGGAGCGGACGCGGAACGTCGGGTCCTCCTCGCTGAGCGCGTACAGGGCGCGCGACAGCTTGTCCTGGTCGGCCTTCGTCTTGGGCTCGACCGCGACGTGGATGACCGGCTCGGGGAACTCGAGCGCCTCGAGCTGGATGGGGTGCTGCGGGTCGCACAGCGTGTCGCCCGTCGTGGTGTTCTTCAGCCCGACGACGGCCATGATGTCGCCCGCGTAGATGGCGTCCTTGTCCTCGCGGTGGTTGGCGTGCATCTGCAGGATGCGCCCCACCCGCTCCTTCTTGTCCTTGGTCGAGTTGCTGACCGTCCCGCCCTTGCCGAGCGTGCCCGAGTAGACGCGGATGTAGGTCAGCTTGCCGACGAAGGGGTCGGTCATGATCTTGAAGGCCAGGGCGGAGAAGGGCGTCGGCGTCGTCGGCCTTGCGCTCGTCCAGCTCTTCGGTCTTGCCCGGCTTGTGCCCCTGCGTCGGCGGCAGGTCGAGCGGGCTGGGCAGGTAGTCGACGACGGCGTCGAGCATGGGCTGCACGCCCTTGTTCTTGAAGGCCGAGCCGCAGAGCACCGGCACCACGGCGGCGGCCAGCGTGGCCGTGCGCACGGCGCGGCGCAGGTCGTCGGCCGTGATCGGCTCCTCGGAGAGGTACTTCTCCATGATCGTGTCGTCGAAGTTGGACACGACGTCGATCAGCTGGTGGCGCGCGTCCTCGGTCTCGGCCGCCAGGTCGGCCGGGACGTCGAGGGTCTCCCACTCCTCGCCCATGTCCGACGACCACACCAGGGCCTTCTCTTCGAGCAGGTCGATGACGCCCTTGAACTCGGACTCGGCGCCGATCGGTAGCTGGATCACGGCCGGCAGCGCGTCGAGGCGGTCGCGGATCATCTGCACCGTGCGCTCGAAGTCGGCGCCGATGCGGTCCATCTTGTTGACGAAGCAGATGCGCGGCACGTTGTACTTGTTCGCCTGGCGCCACACCGTCTCGGTCTGCGGCTCCACGCCGGCGACGGCGTCGAACACCGCCACGGCGCCGTCGAGGACGCGCAGCGAGCGCTCCACCTCGACGGTGAAGTCGACGTGGCCCGGGGTGTCGATGATGTTGATCCAGTTGTCGCGCCAGCTGCAGGTGGTCGCGGCCGAGGTGATCGTGATGCCGCGCTCTTGCTCCTGGACCATCCAGTCCATGGTCGCGGCGCCCTCGTGCACCTCGCCGATCTTGTAGTTGCGGCCGGTGTAATAGAGGATGCGCTCGGTCGTCGTGGTCTTGCCCGCGTCGATGTGCGCCATGATCCCGATGTTGCGGGTCTTGGCGAGCGGGAAGTCGCGTGCGGGAACGGGATCAGCCATGCGAAAGGTCCTGAAGGGTCCTGAGAGTCCTGGGGTCCGGGTTTTGGTCCACTACCAGCGGTAGTGGGCGAAGGCGCGGTTGGACTCCGCCATCTTGTGCATGTCCTCGCGGCGCTTCACGGACGCGCCGATGTTGTTCGAGGCGTCGAGGATCTCGCCGGCGAGACGCTCGGCCATCGTCTTCTCCCGGCGCTGGCGCGAGAACGTCGTCAGCCAGCGGATGGCCAGGGTGGTGGCGCGCCGAGGGCGCACCTCGACCGGCACCTGGTAGGTGGCGCCACCGACGCGGCGGCTCTTCACCTCGACCTCGGGCCGGGTGTTCTCGACGGCGCGCTTGAGCGCGGCGACGGGGTCGCCGCCGGACTTCTCCTGCACCTGCTCGAGGGCGGTGTACACGATGCGCTCGGCCAGCGTGCGCTTGCCGCGCGAGAGGATCTTGTTCACGACCTGGGTCACCAGGACCGAGCGGTAGACGGGATCGGGCGCGAGCTCGCGGCGGGTGGCGGGTCCGTTGCGGGGCATGCCTAGGACTCCTTCTTCGCGCCGTAGCGGCTGCGGGCCTGGGCGCGCTCGCGCACACCCGAGGTGTCGAGCGCGCCGCGCACGACCTTGTAACGGACACCGGGCAGGTCCTTCACCCGGCCGCCGCGCACGAGGACGATGGAGTGCTCCTGCAGGTTGTGGCCGACGCCGGGGATGTAGGCCGTGATCTCGACGCCCGAGCTGAGACGGACACGGGCCACCTTGCGCAGGGCCGAGTTCGGCTTCTTGGGCGTGGTCGTGTAGACGCGGGTGCAGACCCCCCGGCGCTGGGGCGCGCCCTTCAGGGCGGGGGTCTTGGTCTTGGTCACCTTGGCCTGTCGTCCCTTGCGGACGAGCTGGGCAATCGTGGGCACGCGCTACCTCTCGGAAGTGAAGAAAATGGTCACCCGGTGCTGGCGCTCGCGCGCTGGCCGAAGCCGCACTGGGCAGGGATAAGAGTGTAGCGGTCGCCTGGGGGTCTCACAACCGCGCCGGGCCTGGTGCAGCCCCGCGTCCGGCCGCGCCCGGTGCGGCCGGCGTGCCGCTTCCCCTCCGGGAAGCCGGCCGCCCCTTGCTACGCCGCCCGGGTCCCGGCGAGGGTCCCGGCCCGGCCTTCGGCAGCCAGGGGCACCGCCTGGTCCCGGGGCGCCACGACCCCGTCCCACCAGCGGTGGAAGCGCGAGTAGACGAGCGGGAGCACGCCGTCGGAGGAGAAGGCCAGGATGATCGTGCCCGCCCCGATGAAGACGTCCTGCGCGTTGTTGGGCAGGAAGCCCAGGGCCAGGCCGCCGGCCAGCGCCCCGCTGCAGACCGAGACGCCGCCGATGGCGACCACGGCCAGGATGAGCAGGCTCTCGAACCCGAAGAAGCTGGTCGGCGTGGCCACCGAGCTCGCGGCGCCGTAGAGCGCGCCGGCGACGCCGGCCATGGCCGCCGAGAGCATGAAGACGGCCAGCTTGGTGGTGCGCAGCGACAGGCCGAGCGTGGCGCAGGCCGCCTCGGAGTCCTTGATGCCCACCATCACCCGGCCGAACGGCCCGCGGCGCAGGGCCAGGACGCCCATGGAGAAGAGGGCGAACACGACGGCGAGGAAGATGGTGAACGACTTGGGCGAGGTCATGTGGAGCCCGAAGATCGACGGCTTGGGCACCGACACCGAGCCGTTGAAGCCGAAGATGGCCGACCACGGGAACAGGGCGTTGTCGCACAGCGTGGCAAAGGCCATGGTCAGCAACGCCAGGTAGATCCCGCGCACCCGCAGCGCCGGCCAGGCCAGGACCGCCCCGACCCCTCCGGCGAGCCCGGCGGCCGCGAGCAGCCCCCAGACCGAGCCGCCACTCCCCCACTTGTACATGGCGAACGCGCCGATGCCGGCGAAGGTCAGCTGGCAGAGCGAGATGAAGCCGCCGTACCCCGCGAGCGGGACCAGCGACAGGCAGACCAGCGCGAGGGACAGTCCGATGCCGAGCTTGATGACGTTGCCCGGGCCCATGAACGAGGTCGCCACGATGACGGCCGACGATGAGCAGGACCGCCCCTTGGAAGGAGCGCAACAGGCTGGCGGGCGCGAGCGGCGCGTGCCGCTGCGGTGCGCCGGTGCGCAGCCGGAGCGCGGGCAGGGCGAGGATGAAGATGAAGAGGAGGACCGAGGGCACCGACAGCGTGAGGATGCCCTGGACCGGCGTCGAGCCCCAGAAGCCCCCGCTGTTGGGCACGTAGCCCTGGGCGTACGACGAGGCGAGGCCGACGATGAGGCCGCCGGCGAAGGTGAGGGGCAGGCTGCGCAGCCGCCCGAACACCGCGGCGGCGTAGGCGTCGATGACCAGCAGCGTGAGGATCAGCGGCTGCAACTGGATCCGCGGCGCCACCAGGATGCCGGCGATCGAGGCCAGCGAGGCGCCGATGGACCAGCTGAGGGTCGACAGCTGCCAGGCCCGGCCGCCGAAGAGCCCGACCAGGGGCCGGTTGTCGACCACGCCGCGCATGGCGATGCCGGTCCGGGTCCGATAGAGGAAGAGCCGCAGCCCGACGGCGATGGCGATGGCGGCGCCGACGGTGATGACCTCCTCGTAGTCGATGTGCACGCCGAAGAGGGTGAACCCGTTGAAGCCGAAGAACTGCGGCACGGCCCGCGCCGTCGGCTTCCAGATGTAGTTGTTGACGAGCCCGAACAAGAGGAGCGTCAACCCCACCGTGACGGCCAGCGTGGTCGCCACGTTGGTCGGGTCCATCCACTGGATGATCGTGCGTTCGATCACCGCGCCCAGCAGCGGCGCCAGCACGCAGACGGTCAGGAACAGCGACAGCGCCTGGTTCAGGTGCCAGCCCACCGAGAGCTGCCAGTAGACGAACGCCATGAACATGCCGATGGCGCCGTGCGCGATGTTGAAGATGCCCGAGGTCGAGTACGTCACCACCAGGCCGCTGGCCGCGACGGCGTAGGCCGAGCCCAGCACCAGGCCGATGACCGTGTACTCGAGAAATGCGTGCATCGCTGCTCAGCGCTCCGTCGCGGGGTTGCCCATGGGGATCAGTACTGGACGTAGCCGCTGTTGCAGTCGTACGTGTTCGGTGCGGTCGGGTAGACGCGCTGGAAGCCGCCGTTCTAGATCTTCTCGTAGAAGAAGCACTTCGAGGGCACCTTGCTGCCGATGTCGGACGGCGGCGTGACGCCGCCGCCGGTCCAGTTGGTGATTCCCTGGATCTTCGAGATGAGCGCGGGGCGGGTGAGGTCCGGACCGACCTCCTTGGCCGCCTGCTCGAAGGCGAGGCCGGCCGACCAGGCCAGCATGGCGAAGATGTCCTTGTGCCAGTTGCCGGCCCCGGCGACCCGGTCCATCCATTTCTCCATCAGCTGCAGGCCCGGGTTGCTGCCGGCGTCCTCGTAGCCCGCGGTCGCCGTCATCGCCACGAGGTTGCCGTTGGACTCGGGCGAGGTCTGCTGGGCGAACTGCGGCGAGTACTCCTCGGAGATCCAGTCGACGACCTGCGGCGCGTAGTTCGCCTGCTGCATCGCCTGGAGCAGGCGCTCGGCGGAGTTGTCGTCGGAGTACTCGGACACGTACTGGCTGCCCTGGCTCTGCAGCTGCTGGACGATGGTGCCGTAGTTGGCGTTGGTCGGCGTCGTCGCGATGCCGTTGGCCGGCGTGTACTCGAAGCCGACGCTCGAGTTGGCCTGGATCTCGTGGGCGGCCTGGCTCGCCGTGGCCGGCACCTGCAGGTAGATCTCGGCCGCGTGCTTGATGGCGTTCGGATAGGTCGCCTTGATGTAGTTGCCCGGCCCGAGCGGGTAGTAGTGGTCGTCGCCCGGGCTGGCACCGAAGATGTCGGCGGTGCCGCCGGCGGCCGCCGTCGAGACCTCGGCCGACATGTCGGGGATGCTGCAGCTGTTGACCGCGTTGGCGCTCCCGTCGTCGAAGCCCGACGCGTTGCCGACCATGGCGAAGTCGCTCGAACAGGCCTGGGATGCGTCCGCGAAGTTCTGGCCCGAGTCGTTGCCGTCGTCGAAGGGCTGGACCTTTATCTGGCGGCCGCAGATGCCGCCGGTGCTGTTCACGTAGGCGGCCCAGGCCTCGGTGGCCTGCTGCGCGCTCTGGGTCAGGCCCGGCGCGACGCCGCTGATGCTCGAGATGTTGCCCGACGGTGATCGTGGTGGCCGTGACCCCGGTGGCGGTGGCGCCGCCGTTGCCGCCGGCCGGCGCCTGGTTGCCGTTGGCGCCGCACGCGCCGGCGCCGTTCGACACGCCGGCCAGGGTGGCCGGGCTGGCCGCGGCGCCGGTGCTGGTGCCGGCGTGGGAGCCGGCGGACCCGCTGCTGCCGGGCGAGCCGGCGGCCAGGCCGGGCGAGCTCGACGAGGCGCACGGCGCCGTCGTCGTGGTCGTGCTGGACGTCGTCGACGCGGCGCCCGACTTCGGCTTCGTGGTCGTCGTCGACGAGGACGACTTCGCGGTGGTCGTCGTGGTCGAGGACGACCCGCAACCGGCCGACGAGGTCGTGCCGAGCGCCTCGGCGCCGGTGCCGACCCCGGTGCCCGAGCCCCCGTTGCCCGAATGTCCGAACGCGCCCTGGGCCAGCGCGGCCTGGGACCCGGTGAGCCGGGAGCCGCAGGCCGATGCCAGCAGCGCCAGGGCGGCCACGGACACCGCGACGGCGACGCGTCGGCGGTTGCGGATGGGAGCGGGTGCGGATGCCCCTCATACGTGCTCCTCACGGTCGCTGCGGCGCGCCTCGTCGAGACTGCGCAAAATGCGCTCGAGCCGGTCCACCGAGCGCACGATGGCGAGCGCGTTGCGGCGCTCCTCTTCGATCTGGCGCATGCTCCAGGCCGCAGCGCACCAGGACGCCGCCGCCGATCACCAGCGCGACGCCGAGCAGGCCGCCCGAGATGACGTAGGGGATCTCCTCGTAGAGGTACGGGCTGTTGGCCGCGCCGTACCAACCGAGCAGGATGCAGACGAAGCCGAAGACGATGAGCGCCATGCCGATCCACTCGAGCCACTTGCGCACGTTGCGGCTGCTGCGACCCGGCCGGGCCCGGTCGACCACGGCCGCCAGCCGTTGCAGGCGCGTCGGCACGGGCGTGGCGCCGTTGGCCCGCCCGGGCGCGACGGGAGCCGGCGGGACGACCACGGGCCCCGCGAGCCCGCTGAAGTCGGCGCTCGCGCTGACCCGGGTCGACCTCGCCGGGGTCGGGCTCGCCGGACGACCTTCCTGGGAATTTCATCAGCCGAATCCTCCGAAGTCAGACAATTCGTCGGGCGTGGCGCGTGAAGCGCTCCATGAGGGGGTCCCCGTCCGAACAGGTGGTGCCGAGGGCTCGGTCATGTCGTCGGCGCGCTTGTAGAGATAGGCCAGTGCGGCCGCGGCGAGCAGGCCGAGCAGGATGAGTGCGGCACCGATCCCCTTGAACGTCGCGCCCACAGTCGACGTCTGGGGCGACACGGCGGCGAGCCGGTGCCGGTGCTGCCCGCCGGGCGACGAGCCGCCGCTGCCGGTGTTGCCGGCGAAGCTGCTGCCGGTGCCGAGTCCCCGGTGCTGCCGGTGAAGCTGCTTCCCGGTGTTGCCGGTGGTCGACGCGCCGGTCGACGTGGACGACGACGCGGCGGCGCCCGTGCTGCCCGAGTTCGAGGCGACGAAGCTCGGGGACGCCGTGGAGCTCACTTGCACCGCGGCCGAAGTAGAACGTGATCAGCTGCTCGTTGGGGATCGCGACGGGCAGCTGGGAGATGAGCTTCGCGGGCAGCAGCGACGCGAACTTGTTGGCGGCGGTGTCGAGCGTGTCGAGGTTGACCTGGATTTCGAGGCCGTCGAGCTCGCGGCTGGCCGAGGGCCCGCTGACCTTGTCGGTGGTGTTCGTCACCGCGATCGTGATGCCGAGCTCCTTGAGGAGCGTGTTCAGGGCCGAGACGGGCAGCGACCCGAGCGGCTTGCCGGAGGGCGCCTGGATGCCGTCGGCCGTGATGGAGACCTGCTGGCCGGCGATCGACATGTTCTGCACCTGGGTCGATCCCGTGACCTTGCCGGTGGTGCCGTCGGACAGGCGTCCGCGGTCGAGGTGATGCTGCCGATGGAGATGAAGCCCGCCGAGCATGGAGATGCCGCCGACGGTGGCGGTGGCGTCCGCGGTGGCCTTGATCGACGGTGCCTGCGCCGAAGAGTTGGCCGACAGCCCGCCGACGCCGAGCAGTGCGTTCGAGCCGGCGAGCAGGTTGCCCGAGCCCGACGGCGCCTGCTGGGTGGGGTTGCCGCCGTTGGAGCCGGCGGTCGGCGGCGTCGTTGCCGAGGGTGGCGGTGGCGGTGTTCCCGTCGGTCGAGCTCTGGGCGTCCATGTTCAATCCGGGCATGTCGGTCGACGCGGTGTTGGGCTTCTGCGGGAAGTCGCTGACCGCCTGGATCGGCCACGTCGGCGCCGGCGGCAGCGGGACGCCCGGCACCAGCAGCGCGAGCTCCGGGCCGGCGTTCGCCACGACCTGGCCCGGGTAGAGCGTCGAGGCCGTGGCCGATCCGGTCGGGCCGTAGTTGTCCGACGACGCGGCATAGCCCTCGTCGAACTCCAGCGACGGGTTGGCCGGGACGGGGAAGTTGGGCTGCTCGTACTGGACCGAGATCGACTCGGCCAGCGCGTTGACGGTGAAGCCGCCCAGGCGGTGTTGTCGGCACCGGCCGGGCCCGTCGGACAGAGGCGACGGCGAGCAGCCCCGAGCCGCCGCGTGACCAGCAGGAGCGCGCGCAGGAGGAGGACGGCCAGGCACCGCGAGCCGGCGGAGCGACGTCGCGCGGCGCTCATGCGGCGGCACCGCCGAGATAGGCGTCGGCCAGGTCGTCGGGCAGCTCGTCCGGCTTGCCGGCGACGACGATGCGGCCCTGGACCACGACGGCGACGTCGGTCGCGACGCCGAGCGCGGTGGCCGCGAACTGCTCCGCCAGGATCACGGCGACGCCCTTCGTCGGCGATCTGCTTCACCAGCGCGTAGAGCTCGTCGACGATCATCGGGGCCAGGCCCATGGAGATCTCGTCGAGGAGCAGCACCGCGGGCTCGACGCTGAGCGTGCGGGCCATGGCCAGCATCTGCTGCTCGCCGCCCGAGAGCGTCCCGGCCAGCTGGTGGCGCCGCTCGGCCAGGCGGGGGAAGCGGGCGAAGGCCATGCTGCTCGACGTGCGAGCGGGAGGGGCCGCCGTAGGTCATCAGCCGCAGGTTCTCCATGACGGTCAGGTTCGGGAAGATGCCGCGCCCGTCGGGCAGCGTGCACAGCCCGGCGCGGGCCAGCCGGTCGGGGCGCATGCCGTTGACGTGGCGGCCGAGGACGTGGAAGCAGCCCTTCGTCGGCTCCATCTGGCCGCTGGCGACCTTGAGCGTCGTCGACTTGCCGGCGCCGTTCGGGCCCGAGCAGCGCCAGCACCGAGCCGGTGGTCACGGCGAGGTCGATGCCGTGCAGCACCTCGATCTGCCCGTATCCCGCGTGCACGCGCCGGAGCTCGAGCACCGGCGGCACCGGCTTCGTCGCCGTCTCAGCCATGGGTCCCCGCCGTCGCCGCGACCGGCGCGCCGTCGCCGGCCGTCCGCCGCTCTCCTCGGGGTCGTCCGCCGCGCCCAGGTAGGCGGCACGCACCCGCTCGTCGGCCCGCACCTCGTCCGGCGCCGCCGACCATCAGGACGGCGCCGAAATCGAGCACGTTGATCTGGGCGCAGATGCGCATGACGAGGCCCATGTCGTGCTCGACCAGCAGCACGCCCATGCCGGCCCCGGCCAGCTGGCAGAGCAGGTCGCCGAGCTCGTCGCTCTCGCTGTCGTCGAGGCCGGACGACGGCTCGTCGAGCAGGAGCAGGCGGGGCCGGGTGGCCAGGGCGCGGGCGAGCTCGAGCAGCCGGGCCTGGCCGGTGGGGAGCGTGTCGGCCGGCCGGTCGGCCAGGTGGCTCAGCCCGACCAGGGACAGGACGCCGTCGGCGTTGGCGGCGGCGTCGGAGCGGTCGCGGGACCAGCGCCGGCGGATCTCGGCGGCGGCGAGCACGTTCTCGCGGACCGACAGCGAGCCGAAGACCTCGAGGCGCTGGAACGTGCGGGCGATGCCGAGCCGGGCGCGCTGGTGGGGCTTGAGCGCCGGTCATGTCGGTGCCGTCGAAGGTGATGCGGCCGCCGTTGAGGCTCTGCAGCCCGCAGATCGCGTTGAAGCAGGTGGTCTTGCCGGCGCCGTTGGGGCCGATGAGGCCCGTGACGATGCCGGGCGTCGACGTCGAGGTTCACGCCGCGCAGCGCGTGCACGCCCCCGAATCGAACCTCGGCTTCCGCTACTTGCAGAAGCGTCATCGTCTTCCCCCCCATTGCGGTCGGGCCGGTCGGTCCGGGCCGCTCGGCCCCGGCGCCTGATCTTTTTCCTGGTCAGACCAGGTATTTTCCGTCGAGAATTAGAACGGCTTCTCGTTCGGTCGTCTTACGGTCCCAATTTCAGGCCGCACCCGGTGAGCGTTAGCCTCAACCCCATGGAACACTCCATGGCCGAACGCCTGGCCGAGCTGGCCGAACGCAAGAACGAGGCCCTCCACGCCGGCAGCCCGCGGGCCGTCGAGCGCCACCACGCCAAGGGCAAGCTGACCGCCCGGGAGCGGATCGAGTACCTGCTGGACGAGGGGTCCTTCCAGGAGCTCGACATGCTGGCCCGGCACCGGGCCCACGGCATGGGCCTCGAGGACAACCGGCCCTACACCGACGGCGTCGTCACCGGGTTCGGCACCATCGACGGCCGCCGGGTCTGCATCTTCAGCCAGGACTTCACCGTCTTCGGCGGCGCGCTGGGCGAGGTCTTCGCCGAGAAGATCCACAAGGTCATGGACCTGGCCGCCTCCACCGGGGTCCCGATGATCGGCCTCAACGACGGCGCCGGCGCCCGGATCCAGGAGGGCGTGGTCTCGCTGCACTCCTACGGCGGCATCTTCCACCGCAACGTCGCGGCGTCGGGGGTCATCCCCCAGATCAGCGTGATCCTCGGGCCCGTGCGCCGGCGGCGCCGTCTACTCGCCGGCCATGACCGACTTCATCTTCATGGTGCAGGGCACCTCGCACATGTTCATCACCGGCCCCGACGTCGTGAAGACGGTCACCGGCGAGGACGTGACCCTCGAGGAGCTCGGCGGCGCCATGAGCCACGCCACCAAGTCCGGGCGTGGCCACCTTCGTCGCGCCCGACGAGAAGGCCTGCCTCGACGACGTGCGCCACCTCCTGTCGTTCCTGCCCGTCGAACAACCTCGAGGAGCCGCCGCTCGAGCTGACGGGCGACGAGCCCGACCGCGCAGGTGACCGAGCTGATCGACTTCCTGCCGACGTCGCCCAACCAGCCCTACGACATGAAGAGGATCATCACGCGCCGTCGTCGACGACGGCGAGTACTTCGAGGTGCACCGCCACTGGGCCATGTCGATCACCTGCGGCTTCGCCCGCATGAACGGCCGGGTCGTCGGCATCGTCGGCAACCAGCCCGCCGTGCTGGCCGGCGTGCTCGACATCGACTCGTCGGAGAAGGCGTCGCGCTTCGTGCGCACCTGCGACGCGTTCAACATCCCGCTGCTCACGTTCGTCGACGTGCCCGGGCTTCATGCCCGGCACCGACCAGGAGTACGGCGGCATCATCCGCCACGGGGCCAAGCTGCTCTACGCCTACTGCGAGTCGACCGTGCCGCGGATCCAGATCATCACGCGCAAGGCCTACGGCGGCGCCTACGTCGTCATGAACTCCAAGTCGATCGGCGCCGACCTGGCCTTCGCCTGGCCGTCGGCCGAGCTGGCCGTCATGGGCCCCAACGGCGCCGTCGAGATCGTCTACCGGCGCGAGCTGGCCGAGGCGGCCGACCCGGCGCGCGGCGGGCCGAGCTGATCGACGAGTACACCGAGCGCTACGCCAACCCGTACATCGCGGCCGAGCGCGGCTACATCGACGACGTGATCTCGCCGGCCGACACCCGCGCCGTCATCTGCCGCAGCCTCGACATCCTGGCCTCCAAGCGCGAGGAGCTGCCCCGGCGCAAGCACGGCAACGTGCCGCTGTGAGCGCCGCCGCCGGTCGACCCGGCCAGCTCGACCCTGCGGCCGCCGGCCCGAGCCCGACCCGGCCGTGCTGGCCGCCATCACGGCCGCGGTGCAGCTGGCCTGGCCCCGGCCCGCCGCCGCCCGACGAGCACGACCCGGTGCACGAGCCCTGGCGCTTCAGCGGGCGCTGGTGGAACAAGCCGGTGCCGCTGCGCCGCGACCGGCCCTGGGCCGCGCCGCTGACCGTCTACGTCGACGACTGGCGCCAGCGGGCCACGGTCCGCGACCGGGCCGACCGCTGGTCGCACCTGCTGGCCGACGACCCCGACGAGCTCCACGCCATGGCCGCCGCGCTCGGCATCCCGCGCCGGGGCTACCAGCGCCACCGGCGCTCGGCGGCGCTGAACCACTACGACGTGCCCGAGGGCCTCCGCGCTGCGGGCCATCGCGCTCGGCGCGGTCGCCGGTGACCTGGCGCGAGATGGCCCGGCTCACCCGCGGAGTGGCGGCGCGCTGGCGCTCGGCCAGCGCGACCAGGTCCTCCATGATGCGGTCGAAGGAGTAGTCCTTGGGCGTGTAGACGGACGCCACGCCCTTGCCCAGCAGGAGCTCGGCGTCGTCGGGCGGGATGATGCCGCCCACCACCACGGCGGCGGTGCTGCCGGCGGCGCGCAGGCGGTCGAGCACGTCGGGCACCAGCTCGAGGTGGGAGCCCGACAGGATGGAGAGCCCGACGATGTCGACGTCCTCGTCGCGGGCGGCCGCCACGATCTGCGCCGGGGTCAGCCGGATGCCCTGGTAGATCACCTCGAAGCCGGCGTCGCGGGCCGCCACCGCGATCTGCTCGGCGCCGTTGGAGTGCCCGTCGAGGCCGGGCTTGGCCACCAGCAGGCGCGGCGGGCCGCCGGTGCGCTCGGCCAGCGCCTGGGTGCGGACGCGGATCGGGCGCCAGGTCGTCGCCGCGCCGGCCGACGCCGCCGCTGACGCCGGTGGGGGCGCGGAACTCGCCGAACACCTCGCGCAGCGCGCCGGCCCACTCGCCGGTCGTGCCGCCGGCGTGGGCCAGGGCGATGGTGGCCGCCATGATGTTGCCGCTCGGGGCCGTCGTCCTCGGCGACCCGGCGCAGCTCGTCGAGCGCGCGCGCGCACGGCGCGCGTCGTCGCGGTCGGCCCGCCAGCGCTCCACGTCGGCGATCTGCTCGGCCTCGACGCGGTGGTCGACCTTGAGGATGTTCTCGATCTCGCCGTCGCCGAGCAGCGGCGACGGCGCCGTCTCGGTGAAGCAGTTGACGCCGACCACCTTCTGCTCGCCCGACTCGATGCGCCGGACCCGCTCGGCCTGGCTGCGCACGAGCCGCCGCTTCAGCTCGTCGATGGCCTCGAAGGCGCCGCCGAGCGCCTCGCACGTCGTCCAGCTCGGCCGCGGCCGCCTCGACCAGCTCGGCCGTCTTGGCCTCGACGACCTTGGAGCCCTCGAAGATGTCGTCGTACTCGAGCAGGTCGGACTCGAAGGCGAGCACCTGCTGCATGCGCAGCGACCACTGCTGGTCCCACGGCCGGGGCAGGCCGAGCGCCTCGTTCCAGGCCGGCAGCTGCATGGCCCGGGCCCGGGCGCTCTTCGACAGGGTGACGCCGAGCGTCTCGAGCACGATGCGCTGCACGTTGTTCTCGGGCTGCTGCTCGGTCAGGCCGAGCGAGTTGACCTGCACGCCGTAGCGGAAGCGCCGCAGCTTGGGGTCCTCGACGCCGTAGCGCTCGCGGCAGATGCGGTCCCACAGCGCGGTGAAGGCCCGCATCTTGCAGGTCTCCTCGACGAAGCGGACGCTGGAGTTGACGAAGAAGCTGATGCGGCCGACCACGGCGGGCAGCTCGGCGTCGTCGATCTTGCCCGAGGCGCGCACGCCGTCGAGCACGCCGATGGCGGTGGCCAGCGCGTAGGCGATCTCCTGCACCGGCGTGGCCCCGGCCTCCTGCAGGTGGTAGCTGCACACGTTGATCGGGTTCCACTTGGGCGCGTGGCGCACGGTGTAGGCGATGGTGTCGACGGTCAGGCGCAGGCTCGGCCCGGGCGGGAAGATGTAGGTCCCGCGGCTCAGGTACTCCTTGACGATGTCGTTCTGCGTCGTGCCGGCCAGCAGCGCCGGGTCGACGCCCTTGTCCTCGGCGTGGGCCACGTAGAGCCCGAGCAGCCAGGCCGCCGTGGCGTTGATCGTCATGGAGGTGTTCATGTCCGCCACCGGGATCCGTCGAGCAGCTCCTCCATGTGGCCGAGGTGGGCCACCGGCACGCCGACCTTGCCGACCTCGCCGGCCGCCTCGGGCGCGTCGGGGTCGTAGCCGGTCTGGGTGGGCAGGTCGAAGGCGATGGAGAGGCCCGGTCTGCCCCTTGGCCAGGTTGGTGCGGTAGAGCTCGTTGGAGGCGCGCGCCGTGGAGTGGCCCGAGTAGGTGCGCATCACCCAGGGCGCGTCACGCTGCGTGGTCGGTCGCCATTCACTTCACCTCCAGACGGTGGGGCGCACCACCATTCTGCCCGCCCGTTCCGCGTCGCGCCGGCGCGGCTCAGCGGTTGTAGTCGTAGAAGCCCTTCTTGGTCTTGCGGCCGAGCTGGCCCGAGGTGACCAGGCGGCGCAGCAGCGGCACGGCGGCGTAGTTGGGGTCGCGGTACTCCTCGTAGAGCGCATCGAGGATGGCGAGCGAGGTGTCGAGGCCGACGAGGTCGAGCAGCGCGAACGGCCCCATCGGGAAGCCGCAGCCGCCCTTCATGGCGGCGTCGATGCCCTCCTTGGTGGCCACGCCCTGCTCGAGCAGGCGCACCGCGTTGTTGAGGTAGGGGAACAGCAGCGCGTTGACGATGAAGCCGGCCTGGTCCTTGACCTCGACCGGGTCCTTGCCGCACGCGCTCGGCGAAGGCGACGGCCGCCGCCACCGTGGCGTCGCTGGCCGTGATCGGCCGCACCACCTCGACCAGCGCCATGGCGGGCGCCGGGTTGAAGAAGTGGATGCCGCACACCAGGTCGGGGCGGCCGGTCGCCATGGCCATCTCCACCACGGGCAGCGTCGAGGTGTTGGTGGCCAGGATCGTCTCGGGCTTGCAGATGCTGTCGAGCTCGGCGAAGAGGTCCTTCTTCACCGCGAGGTCCTCGACGACCGACTCGATCACCAGGTCGACGTCGACCAGCTCGCCCAGGTGCGTCGTGGCCCGGACGCGGCCCGCGATCTCGGCCGCCTCCGCCTCGGTGCGCTTGCCCTTCTCGACCTGCTTGGCCAGCGACTTGGCGAGGCCCGCCACCATGGCGTCGGCGCCCGGCCTGGCTGCGGCTGCGCAGCACGACCTCGTGGCCCGTCGCCGCCGCCACCTCGGCGATGCCCGAGCCCATGATCCCCGAACCGACGATTCCCACCCGTGTGATCGACATGGGCGGCGAGGTTACCGGCCGGTAACCACCGCAGTCGAAGCCGGGACGGCCGGTGCCGGGCGTGCAAGAGTGGCGCCATGGACACGACCGGCACGCTGGCCCTGGTCGGGGGCGACGAATGGACCGAGGGCTGCACCTTCGACGCCGCCCTGCTGGCGGCCTCGGGCGGCACCGACGTGGTGGTGCTGCCGACCGCGGCCGCCTACCAGCACCCCGAGCGGGTCGTGCTGCGGGCGGCCGAGTGGTTCGAGCCGCTCGGGGGCCCAGGTGGAGGGCCTGATGGTGGTCGACCGGGCCTCGGCCGAGGATCCCGGCATGGCCGCCGCCCTGGCCGGGGCCCGCTTCATCTACCTGGCCGGGGGCTCGCCGCTGCACCTGCGCGCCGTGCTCAAGAGGTCGGCCGTCTTCGAGGCGCTGCGCGCGGCCTGGCCGGCGGGGCGGTGGTGGCCGGGGCCGGGGCCGGGAGCCATGGTGCTGACCGACCCGATGGTCGACCCGCGCGGCGGCGCGCTGACGCTCGGGCTGGGACTGGTCGACAACCTCACCGTCGTCCCCCACTTCGGCGACGAGCACGACGACGCCCACGGCCAGAAGCTCGAGCGGACGGTGGCCATGGCGCCGGCGGCGCTGCCCGTCGTGGCCCTCCCGGCCCGGACCGCGCTGATCCGCGACGGCGACGGGCGCCTGGCGCTCCGAGGGAGCGGGGACGCCGGCGGTGTTCGTCGGCGGGCGCCCAGACCGAAGGGCTGGGCGCGCTCGAAGGGCTGAGGCGCTCGGGCTCAGTCCTTCTCCTCGATGGTGACGCTCTCGATCACGACGCGCTCGGTCGGCGTGCCGGAGCGGCTGCCGACGGCGTTGATCTTCTCGACGACGTCGAGCCCGCTCACGACCTCGCCGAAGAGCGAGTAGAGCGGCGGCAGGCGCACCCCGTCGGGCCCGCTGATCACGAAGAACTGGCTGCCGTTGGTGTTGGGCCCCGCGTTGGCCATGGCCAGCGAGCCGACCTTGTAGCGGCCCTGCGGCGGGCAGCTCGTCGGCGAAGCGGTAGCCCGGGCCGCCCGAGCCCGACCCGGTGGGGTCGCCGCCCTGGAGCACGAAGCCCGGGATGATGCGGTGGAACACGATGCCGTCGTAGTAGTGGTAGCGGGCCAGGAACACGAAGCTGTTGACCGTCTTCGGCGCGGCCAGCGGGTCGAGGGCGATGACCATCGTGCCGTGCGAGGTGACCATGGTGGCCACGTAGCGCTTGTCCGTGTCGATGAGCATCGGCGGCTCTTCGTCGAACTTGCGCTGCTGCGGGCTCGAGCCGTCGGCGGCGGGTGGGGTGGGGGTGGCCATGGTGGGCGTCCTTAGCATTCGTGGATGGTGACGGAGATGATGCGCTGGGTGACGTCGGGCGGGACGCCTGGCGCGGAGCCCTGCTGGTTGATGGTGTCGACCACGTTCATACCCGAGGTGACCGAGCCGAACAGGGCGTAGGTGTTGGGCAGGGACTCGCCCTGCGGCCCGGCGACGATGAAGAACTGGCTGCCGCCCGAGTTGGGCGAGCCCGGTGTTGGCCATGGCCACCGAACCGAGCGGGTACTGCTGCCGGCGTTGGCCGCCTTGGGCGGGTTCTCGTCGGTGATGGTGTAGCCCGGGCCGCCCTGCCCGGTCCCGGTCGGGTCGCCCGTCTGGTCCATGAAGTGGGGGATGACCCGGTGGAAGATCACGCAGTGGTAGTAGCCCTTGTTGGCCAGGAACACGAAGTTGTTGACCGTGTCGGGGCCGTCTTGGCGTCGAGCGCGATGTCGAAGGTGCCGGCCGTCGTCACGACGGTGGCGGTGTAGGTCTTGGACGTGTCGATCGTCATGGCCGGCGCGGCGGGTACTTCTGGGTGTTGACCGTGCGTCTTGGTGCTGGCCGGGCAGCCCGCCTTGACCGCCACCGCGTTCGGCCTGCGGCCTGGAGCTTGGCGTTCGGCCCTTGGCCGCCGTGGCTGCGTCGTCGTGGTCGCGTCGACTGCTGGCCGACTTGTTGTTGCCGCTCGAGACGGCGAAGACGATCCCGACGATGGCGCCGGCGACGACCACCACGATGATCGCCGTTGCGGATCTGCCTGCGGCGCTTCTGCTGCTGGGCCTCGGCGGCCAGCCGCGCCTCCCTGGCCGCGCGCTGGCGGGCTCTCTTGTCGCTGGGCACGGCCGCGAGACCCTACCCAATCCCCGGGGCGGCCTCGGATCGCCCTGCCGGGCACGGCCGGTGCCGCCGGGCCGGCCCGGCGGCCGAGGGCCGACGGCCGATGACGGGCCGGTGCGCAGTCTGTAGCCTCGTCCGGATGCCACTGGTCGTCCAGAAGTTCGGGGGCACCTCGGTCGGCGACGCCGACCGGATCCGCGCCGTGGCCGACCACATCGCCCGCACCCGCCGGCAGGGCTCCGACGTGGTCGCCGTGGTCAGCGCCATGGGCAAGACGACCGACGACCTCATCCACCTGGCCAACTCGGTGAGCACCACCCAGCCGCCCCGCGAGTACGACATGCTCGTCAGCACCGGCGAGCGGATCTCCATGGCGCTGCTGGTCATGGCCCTGGCCGACCTCGGCGTCGACGGCGCCTCCTTCACCGGGAGCCAGGTCGGCATCATCACCGACGACGACCACACCCGGGCCAAGATCCAGGAGGTCAAGGGCGACCGCCTGCGCGAGGCGCTGGCCGCCGGGAAGGTGCCGGTCGTGGCGGGGTTCCAGGGCGTCTCGGCCGACCGCGAGATCACCACGCTCGGCCGCGGCGGGTCCGACGCCACCGCCGTCGCCCTGGCCGCCGTCCTCGACGCCGACGTCTGCGAGATCTACACCGACGTCACCGGGGTGTTCACGGCCGACCCGCGGATCGTGCCCGAGGCGCACCGGATCAACCGGATCTCGTTCGAGGAGATGCTCGAGATGGCGGCCACCGGCGGGCGGGTGCTGATGCTGCGCGCCGTCGAGTTCGCCCGGAACCACAATGTCCCGCTGCACGTGCGCAGCAGCTTCACCTGGGAGCCCGGCACCTGGGTGGTGGAGGAGGATGCAGACATGGAAGAAGCCGTCGTCACCGCAGTGACCCACGACACCTCGGAGGCCAAGGTCACCGTCAGCGGGGTGCCGGACCGGCCCGGCGTGGCGGCCCGGCTCTTCCGGGCGCTGGCCGACAAGTCGATCAACGTCGACATGATCGTGCAGAACACCTCGGCCCACGGGACGACCGACATCTCGTTCACCGTGCCCAACGGCCGACCTGGCCGTGGCGGTGGAGACGGCGCAGGCCCACGCCGACGAGCTGGGCGCGACCGGGCGTGACGTCGGACGCCGACGTGGCCCGGGTCTCGCTCATCGGCGTCGGGCATGAAGTCGCACCCCGGCATCGCCGCCACCATGTTCGAGACGCTGGCCAACGAGGAGATCAACATCGACATGATCTCGACCTCGACCATCCGGACCTCGTGCATCGTCGCCGAGGGCGACGTCGAGCGGGCCGTCCGCACCCTCCACGCCGCCTTCGCCCTGGGCTGATGGCGCCGAAGGCGCAGGCCGGCGCGCACCCTGTGGCTGCTCCGGCACGCCAAGACGGTGACCGACCCGCCGCCGGGCGGCTCCGACTTCGACCGCGTCCTCGCCCCGCGGGGCCGGCGCGACGCCACCGCGCTCGGGCGCCTCTTCGCCGGGCAGGGCGAGGGCTGGGGCCGGCGCTCGCGGGCGTCCCGCGGCCGCAGGTCGCGCTGGTGTCGCCGGCCGCCCGCACGGCGGCGACGGCCGAGCTGGTCCTGGCCGACATGGCGGATCCGCCCGAGATGCCGCTTCGACGACGAGCTCTACGGCGCCGACCCCGAGGAGGTGCTCGCCTTCGTGCGGGCGCTGCCCGACGACGTCGCGGCCGCCATGGTGGTCGGGCCACAACCCGACGGCGCACTCCCTCTCGCAGGGCCTGCTCGTCGCCGCGGGACAAGAAGGGCCTGCTCGCTGGCGGTGCGGCACGGGCTTCCCCACGTGCGCGCTCGGCGTCTACACGTTCGAGCGTCGAGCACTGGGCCGACGTGGCCGCGGGCGGCGCCAAGCTGGTCGGCCCTGATGGCGCCCGCCCTACTGACGGGCTGACGACGGGCCGGGCTCGGCTCAGGCCAGCGAGCGCAGGATGGCGGCGTCGCCCTGCCCGCCGCCGCCGCACAGCGCCACGGCCGCCGTCGAGGCGCCGCGGCGGCGCAGCTCGAGCAGCGCCGTGAGCGCGACCCGGGTGCCCGACATGCCGACCGGGTGGCCGAGCGCGATGGCGCCGCCGTTGACGTTGACCTTGTCCTCGTCGATGCCGAGGTCGTCGACCGAGGCCAGGCCGACGGCGGCGAAGGCCTCGTTGATCTCGAAGAGGTCGATGGCGCCGAGGTCGACGCCGGCCTTGCCGGCCGCCTTGAGGATCGCCCGCGACGGCTGGGTCAGCAGCGAGTTGTCGGGCCCGGCCACCATGCCGTAGCCGACGAGCTGGCCGAGCGGCGTGACGCCGAGCTCCTTGGCCTTGTCGGCCGACATGACGACGACGGCGCAGCCGCCGTCGGAGATCTGCGACGCGTTGCCGGCGGTGATGGTGCCGTTCTTGTCGAAGGCCGGCTCTCAGCGCGCCGAGCGACTCCGCCGTCGTGCCCGGGCGCACGCCCTCGTCGGTGTCGACCAGCAGCGGGTCGCCCTTGCGCTGGGGCACCTGCACCGGGACGATCTCCTCGGCCAGGCGGCCCTCCTTGGCCGCCGCGGCGGCCTTCTCGTGGCTGGCGGCCGCGAAGGCGTCCTGGCGCTCGCGGCGAGATGCCCGACCTTCTGCGTTGTGCTGCTCGGTCGAGAGGCCCATGGCGATGTGGTCGAAGGAGTCGGTGAGGCCGTCGTACATCATGGAGTCGACCAGCGTGCCGTCGCCGATGCGGAAGCCGGCGCGGGCGCCGGGCAGCAGGTAGGGCGCCTGGGTCATCGACTCCATGCCGCCGGCCACCACGATGTCGGCGTCGCCGGCCCGGATCATCTGGTCGGCCAGGTAGATGGTGTTGAGGCCCGAGAGGCAGACCTTGTTGATGGTGTTGGCCGGGACGGTCATCGGGATGCCGGCCTTGACCGCCGCCTGGCGGGCCGTGATCTGGCCCTGGCCGGCCTGGATGACCTGGCCCATGAGGACGTAGTCGACCTGGTCGGGGGCCACGCCGGCCCGCGGACAGCGCCTCGGCGATGGCGAAGCCGCCCAGGTCCATGGCCGTGAACCCGGCCAGCGCACCCGACAGCTTCCCGATCGGGGTCCGAGCCCCTGCGACGATGACGGCCTCAGCCATTCCCTGCACCTCCGGGTTCCCGCCGGTCTGGTTACCGGTCGGAAACCACATCGTACCGGCCCACTATCGTCGGGTCACATGAGCGACATCCTCAGTGCTGCCCTGGCCGGCGCGCCCGCCGACGAGCTGGCCGGACTCCCCATGCCCGACCACCTACCGGGCCGCCCTGGTCAAGCGGAGCGAGGTCGACATGTTCGAGGGCATGGAGTCCTCGGACAAGGACCCCCGCCAGTCCCTCCACGTCGAGGAGGTGCCGCTGCCCGAGCTGGCCCCCGACGAGGCCTACGTGGCCGTGATGGCGTCGTCCATCAACTTCAACACGGTGTGGACGTCCATCTTCGAGCCGCTGCCCACGTTCGGCTTCCTCGACCGCCTGGCCAAGGAGGGCCCGTGGGCGGCCCGCCACGCGCTCGACTACCACGTCGTCGGCTCGGACGCCGTCCGGCGTGGTCCTGCGGACCGGCTCGCCGTGCGCAACTGGAAGGTGGGCGACAAGGTCACCGTCCACTGCAACTACGTCGACGACCAGGACCCCTCGGCCCACGACGACTCCATGCTGGCGGCCAACCAGCGCATCTGGGGCTTCGAGTCCAACTTCGGCGGCCTGGCCGACATCACGCTCGTCAAGGCCAACCAGCTCATGCCGAAGCCGGCGCACCTCAGCTGGGAGGAGGCGGCCATCAACGCGCTGTGCAACTCGACCGCCTACCGCATGCTGGTCTCGCCCAACGGCGCCCGCATGACCCAGGGCGACAAGGTGCTGGTGTGGGGGGCCAGCGGCGGCCTGGGCAGCTACGCCGTGCAGCACGTGCTCAACGGCGGCGGCACGCCGATCGGCGTCGTGTCCTCGCCCGAGAAGGTGAAGCTGCTCAACGACCTCGGCGTCGAGGCGGTCATCGACCGCAAGGCGGCCAACTACCGCTTCTGGGCGGACGAGCACACCCAGGACGAGTCGGAGTGGCGCCGCTTCGGCAAGGACATCCGCGGCCTGGTGGGCGGCGAGCCCGAGATCGTCTTCGAGCACCCGGGCCGCCAGACCATGGGCGCGTCGGTCTTCGCCTGCAAGCGGGCGGGGACCATCGTGACCTGCGCGGCGACGTCGGGCTACATGATCGAGTACGACAACCGCCACCTCTGGATGAAGCTCAAGACGATCAAGGGCTCGCACTTCGCCAACTACCGCGAGGCCTGGGACGCCAACCAGCTGATCTGCGACGGCAAGGTGCTGCCGCCGCTCTCCGCCGTCTACCCGCTCGAGCAGGTGGGCGAGGCCGCGTACCAGGTCCACCACAACCTGCACGAGGGCAAGATCGGCGTGCTCTGCCTGGCCCCCGACCGAGGGGCTCGGCATCGACGACCCCGAGCTCCGGGCCAAGGTCGGCGAGGACCGCATCACCCTGTTCCGGAGGCACGGGGCGTGAGCGACCCCTGCTGACCGAGATCGACCACGTCGCCATCGCGGTCAACGACCTCGAGGCGGCCATCGCCTGGTACGCCGAGGTCTTCGGCGCCACCGTCGACCACCGCGAGCGGGTCGAGTCCGACGGCGTCGAGGAGGCGCTGCTCAAGGTGGCCGACTCCTACGTGCAGCTGCTCACGCCGATCCGCGACGACTCGCCGGTGGCCAAGTACCTGGCCAACAAGGGCGAGGGCCTGCACCACATCGGCTACCGGGTCGACGACTGCGCCGTGGCCCTCCAGGCGGTCAAGGACGCCGGCGGCCGGGTCATCGACGAGGCACCGCGCCCGGGCTCACGCGGGACGACGGTGGCCTTCGTGCACCCGAAGACCTCGTTCGGGACGCTGATCGAGCTCGTCCAGGAGTAGAGGGCTCCGTCTCGCCACGCCGCCTCGCACGCTATGCTCGGAGCGCCTTGATCTAGACTTCACGGCCGGAGGCGTAGTTCCTCATCGGTGTCGTAGCGCACCAGACACGTCGTCGATCTGGCGGTCGAGCATCCACGGCTGATTTCTGCGAGACGGTCAAGACAGGCGAGCTGAGCGTCGGTCGGCCGTCCGCTCAGGGTGTCCCAGTGGGCGCTCCCACCACGATCCCGGCGGGAGGCACGCTCGACCGTGTTGAGCGAGGCGAAATCCAGACGGAGGTTTCCGCGATCCAGTCGGCGCCGAGCTCGTCGATGGCGGAGAGACCGCACCGCGAGGCGTCGGGCCTGGCGCCGCTGATGCGTGCCGGCCAGACCGGCGGTGAGGCACTCTGTCGTCGTGATACCGCATTCGTCGCCCATGAAGTCGAGCATCTTCGGCCAGGTGGCGTCGAGTTGCACGTGGACCATCTGCGAACGGCTGCTCGGTGGCGTTCCAGTACGTCCGCAACGCCGAGATCCTCGATCCAACCGGGCCTGGAGTCCGCGCCGACTCGCAGGCGGGCCCGAGCGGGCCCGCCCGCGGCCCGGGCCACGCAACGGGGCCAGCTGAACACGTGGCAGCCGCGCTCCGACTCGGCTGCCTGCGAGGCCTCGCATCGTCGAGACTGGACGGACATCGGACTCCCGGACGGTCTCGAGAAGGCGCCCCGTGTCTCGCTCGTGGATGGCATCCCCGCGTCGGCTACGAGTCGACGCCGTAGCACGGCTGCCGCGACGACCGTCGTGGTAGATCGACGAACGCCAGCGCGACCTCAGCGACGCGGGACGTCGCAGCGGCGCACCCGCTCTTCGAGTGTGGTGAGGCGCCCGATGAGTGGCGTGCGCGACATGTCCGCATGCCCAGCGGTTCGCGTGACGCGGCAGGCACTCGTGAGCTGCGTGAGCTGCACGGCCAAGAACTGCTGGCGCCGCGGGTCGGTCCGGGCACGACGTCCGATGTCCGCCATGACATGGCCACGGCGACGGGGAACCCGACCTGGTAGGCGACAGGCCTATGGCGGCGACGTGCAGGCCCGGGCGGCGCGCCCGACGAGGGTCATGCCTGCCCAGTGCTGGCACCTCGCTCCGACCGAGGGCAGCATCGGCGCGTGATTCGCACGATCCGTCACCACCTCGATACGACCAGAACGCGACCGGGTCGACCTGGGCGTCTGCCAGAACACCTCGATCCGGGTCACCGCCTCGTGGTCGAGCGACGAACGCGTACGCCTCCTCGAGGTGCAGCGGCTCGTTCGGATAGCCGAGGTGCTCGGTCACCCACGCGAAGGCAGCCGGCCGTCGGCCCGGAGGTCACGAGGTGGACGTCGTTGCGGTAGTCGCCGAGCGCCGCTTCCTCGAGCATGGCGAGGTAGCGGTCGCCGCACTGGCCATCCGGTCCCCGAAGGGGCCGATGCGTACGACCTCGTGGCGCCAGCGTCACCACGCAACGACTCCCAGTCCCACGCGCTGCAGATGCTCGAAGACACGCTCGACGCATGCCGCTGCATCCCCGCGTCACCGCCAGGACCCGGCCCGGGTTCGACCGCCAACCGCACCACCCCTGCCACCGGCACCAGGACACCCGCGGCCTCGGTGCGGACGACGAGCGCCTGCGACTTGGGCGCCGGCGCCACCGTCCGCACCGGTCTGCGCCGTCCCGAAGCCCACGTAGACCATCCCGGCCCGACACGGCCACCGTGAGCGGGTCCCCGCCGACCTGGAAGGTCGGCGTCACGGATAGGCCGTCGGCGACACCGGTCCGAGACGGTCCCGCCCTCCGCGTTGGCCACCCACACCGTGCCCCGTCCGGTCGCCACGCCGATCGGGCCCTGCCCCACCGTCACGGTCTGCTGCCGCGACCCCGTCAAGTCGGTCCGGAGGCGTGGCCAAGTCGAGCAGGTTGGTCGTACCCGGTGACCCACAGCGCGCCGAAGCCCGCGGCCACACGTACCGCCCCCGCCAGACACGGCGACCGGCGTCCCCGCCGCTCCCGGTCGCAGCTCGATCGGCGTCACCTCGTTGCGCCACGAGCGACGTCACCCACACGTCGTCGCCCAGCACGGCCAGGCTGGTCGGCCCGGCCGGCACCGGCACGCTCCGCACGATCGAGCAGCGTGGCCGGATCGACCTCGACCACCTGGTTGTCGACCGCGTCGGCGACCCACAGGTGTCCGCCCGCCAGCACCATGGCCACCGGCCGGCCCGGCAGGTGCACCGAGTGCTCGCACCTTGCCCGTCGCCGGGTCGAATCGCACCAGCAGGTCACGCAGGTCGTCGGTGACCCAGGCCGACGCCGCCCTGCTCGCGCCAGCGCCGACGCCGCCGGGAACGTCGCAGGACCGTGTGCGCCGACGAGCCGACGGCTGGCTCGCGCCGTGCCCGCGTGGCGCGCGACGGCGTGCTCGACGAGCGTGAGCAGCGAGCGGCACCGCGATGCCAGCCGACGACCACGATCAGCACCGCGACGACACCCAGGCCGACCCGGCGGCGGCGGCGCTCCCGGCGTGCCGGCCACGTCCGCCGCCGCGCCGCGCTGCGCGTCCTGGCGCGCGTGCGCCCGGTCCTGCTTGCTCTGTGTCGAGCCGGCGCTGGCGGCGGTTCTTCTGGGCCACCCGCTAGCGGAGCAGTGCGCTCCAGGAGCTCGAGCACCCGGGAGACCTGCTCGGAGAACCGACCCCGAGCCGGGCCCGAGCACCAGGTCGGGGCTCGGCGGGCACCTCGTAGTCCGAGTCGATCCCGGTGAAGCCGGGCAGCTGGCCCGCCCGGGCCCGGGCGTAGAGGCCCTTGGGGTCGCGCCGCTCGCACTCCTCGAGCGGGGTGTCCACGTAGACCTCGACGAACGGAAGCCCGGCCTCGTCGTGCAGCTCCGGATCGCGGCGGTCCTCCTCGAAGGGGCAGATCGAGCGCGATCAGCGCCAGCGAGCCCGCCTCGGCGAACATGCGGCCACCTCGCCGGCCCGGCGCACGTTCTCCGTGCGGTCCTCGTCGGAGAAGCCGAGGTCGCCGTTGAGCCCGTGGCGCAGGTTGTCGCCGTCGAGCATGAAGGCGGGGCGGCCGCTGCTGCACGAGGCCTCCTCGACGCCGGCGGCGAGCGTCGACTTGCCCGAGCCCGAGAGGCCGGTGAACAGAGCGTCGCGCCCGGCGTCCCCAGCGCGGCGAAGCGTTCGTGCCCGGGTGAGCCGGCCGCGGTGGCGCACGACGTTCGGGCTGGCGTGCGTCGTCGGCGATGCGACCTGGATCATGCCGGCGCCGACGGTGCGTGTTGGTGGCGGGGTCGATGAGGATGAAGCTGCCCGTGGTCCGGTTGGTCCGGTAGTCGTCGACGCAACAGCGGCTCGGTGCGTGCGGAACGACACGCGGCCGATGTCGTTGAGCTCGAGCGTCTGCGCGTCGTCGTCGCGGTGCAGGCCGTTGACGTCGAGCCGGTAGTGCAGCGCCTCGACCGTCGGCGCGCACCGTCCGGGTGCGTGTGCTTGAGCAGGTAGGTCCGCCCGACCGCCAGCGAGGAGCGCTCGTCCATCCAGCAGACCGTCGCCTCGATGTCGTGGGTCATGGTCGGCTGGTTGTTGGGCCGGCAGATCATGTCGCCGCGGGACACGGCGATGTCGTCGTCGAGCGTCATCGTCGACCGCCATGGGCGGGAAGGCCTCGGCCACCGCGCCGTCGGCCGTCTCGATCGACTCGATCGCGACGTCGTGCCCGAGGGCAGGACCATCACCTCGTCGCCCGGGCCGAAGACGCCGCTCGCCACCGTTCCGGCGTAGCCGCGGAAGTCGGGATCGTCGCGGCGACTGGGTCCGGATGACGTACTGGACCGGGAAGCGCGGGTCGATGAAGTTCTCGTCGCTGCCGATGTAGACCGACTCCAGGTGGTTGAGCAGCGGCGACCCCTCGTACCACCACATGTTCTCCGAGCGCTGCGACGACGTTGTCGCCCAGCAGGGCCGAGATCGGGATGAAGACGATGTCGTGCACGTCGAGGCGGGTGGCGAACTCCATGAAGTCGGCCTTGATCTCCTCGTACGGTCCCGGTCCCAGTCGACCAGGTCCATCTTGTTGACGCAGACGACCATGTGCGGGACCCCGAGCAGCGAGAGAGGAAGGCGTGGCGCCGGCTCTGTTCGACCACGCCTTTGCGGGCGTCGATCAGGATCAGCGCAGGTGGGCGTTCGAGGCGCCGGTCACCATGTTGCGGGTGTACTGGGTGTGGCCCGGGGTGTCGGCGATGATGAACTTGCGCTTCGGCGTGGCGAAGTAGCGGTAGGCCACGTCGATGGTGATGCCCTGCTCGCGCTCGGCCCGCAGGCCGTCGGTGAGCAGCGCCAGGTCGGTCTCGGCGTTGCCGCGCGGCTGCTGGTGCGCCGGATCGACTCGAGCTGGTCCTCGAAGATCGCCTTGGAGTCGTAGAGGAGGCGACCGATCAGGGTCGACTTGCCGTCGTCGACCGAACCGGCGGTGGCCAGGCGCAGGAGCTCCATCAGAAGTAGCCCTCGCGCTTGCGGTCCTCCATGCCGGCCTCGGAGATCCGGTCGTCGGCCCGGGTGGCGCCCCGCTCGGTGAGCCGGGTGGCAGCGACTTCGTCGATGACCAGCGTCGATGGTGTCGGCGGGCGACTCGACGCAGCCGGTGCAGTCGGCGTCGCCAACGGTGCGGAAGCGCACCCTCGCCTCGAAGACCTCTCGCCCGTCGTCGGGCTCGAGGTGCTCGGTCGACCGCCATGAGCATGCCGTCGCGCTCGAACGACCGGGCGGATGTGCGCGAAGTAGATCGGCGGCACCTCGATCTGCTCCTCGGCCGATGTAGTGCCACACATCGAGCTCGGTCCAGTTCGACAGCGGGAAGACCCGGATGTGCTCACCCTTGTGGTGTCGCCCGTTGTAGAGGTTCCAGAGCTCAGGGCGCTGGTTCTTCGGGTCCCACTGGCCGAACTCGTCACGGAAGCTGAAGACGCGCTCCTTGGCCCGAGCCTTCTCTTCGTCGCGCCGGGCGCCGCCGAAGACGCGCGTCGAACTCGCCCTCGCGGATGGTCCGCAGCAACGTCGGCGTCTGCAAGCGGTTGCGCGTGGCCCGCGGCGCCGATCTCGTCGACGGTCGGCCCGGCATCGATATCGTCCTGCACCGAGGCCACGACGAGACGCAAGCCGTGGGCCGCCGACGTAGCGGTCGCGGAACTCGATCACCTCGGCGAAGTTGCGCCCGGTGTCGATGTGCAGCACCGGGAACGGGATGGGCGCCGGGCCAGAACGCCTTGCGCGCCAGGTGCAGCATCGCGATGGAGTCCTTGCCGCCCGAGAACAGCAGCACGGGGCGCTCGAACTCCGCGGCCACCTCGCGGATGATGTGGATCGACTGCGCTTCGAGCGCACGCAGGTGGCTCAACCTGTAGCCCGAGTGCGGACTCAGCGGTCCACGCCGGCGGGGTCAGGGACTGAGCCGAGCTGTCGCCACTCGACGCTCCCTGCAGGGACCTCTCGGGAAACTCTTCAGCGGCCGCCGACCCTCGTCCCCGGTCGCAAGAGCACTCCAACTGGGCGGTCGGGCCGGCGGTCGGGGAACGTCCGCCCTGGCCAGGGCGCCAGCGACCCTGATTTGCCATCAGGCATCCGCGCACCGGGCCCGGCCTCACGCCGCGAACCCTGGCCGGCAGGCTCCTCCGACACCCGGGTGAACCGCGTTGTCACCTGCACCGGGTCGCCGGCGGCGTCGGCACCCGGCTCGTCCGACGGCGACCCGGTCGAGACGGCGCCATCGGAAGCCGTACCGCTGTCCTGGATCGGGTTGCCGTAGGCGTCCTCGGCCGTCGGTGCGGCGCCGAGCCAGCTGGCGTCGATCGAGGAGTCGAACGGGTCCTCGCTCCCGCCCTCGCCCATGTCGCGCAGCCAGTTGGCCAGGTCCTCGGTGTCGGACTCGCCCGCCGCCCATGGCCCAGAAGGGCATCGCCTCGGCGTCGGGCATCTCCAGGCGGATGTTCCGGTAGTGCTGCATGCCCGAACCGGCCGGGATGAGCTTGCCGATGATGATGTTCTCCTTGAGGCCGAAGAGCTGGTCGCTGCGGCCCTCGATGGCCGCTTCGGTGAGCACCCGGGTCGTCTCCTGGAAGGAGGCGGCCGAGAGCCAGCTCTCGGTGGCGAGCGACGCCTTGGTGATGCCCATCAGCTCGGGGCGGCCCTCGGCCGGCATCTTGCCGTCCTCGACGAGCGTGCGGTTGACCTCCGCGTAGATCTGGTTGTCGACGCGCTCGCCCGGGCAGGAACGGTGCGTCGCCCGGCTCGGCGACGAGGACCCGGCGCAGCATCTGGCGCACGATCAGCTCGATGTGCTTGTCGTGGATCGACACACCCTGGTCGCGGTACACCTTCTGCACCTCTTCGACGAGGTACTGCTGCGTCTCGCGGATGCCCTTGACCTCGAGCAGCTCCTTGGGGTCCTTGGGGCCCTCGACCAGCGCGTCGCCGGCGGAGACCTCCTGGCCGTCGGTGACCTCGAGGTGGGCGCGGGCGGCGACGAGGCTGGAGTCCTCGGTGCCGTCGTCGGCCACCACCGTGAGGCGGCGGCCCGTCTCCTCGTCCTCCACGCCGGACGGTGCCCGAGTGGTGGGCCAGCACGGCGGCGCCCTTGGGCGTGCGGGCCTCGAAGAGCTCGACCACGCGGGGCAGGCCGTGGGTGATGTCCTCGCCGACCACACCACCGGTGTGGAAGGTCCGCATCGTCAGCTGCGTGCCCGGCTCGCCGATCGACTGGGCGGCGATCACGCCGACCGCCTCGCCGAGCTCGATCATCGAGCCCGTGGCGAGCGACAAGCCCGTAACAGGCGGCGCAGACGCCCTGGGGCGACTCGCAGGTGAGGACCGAGCGCGTGCGGATGCGCGTCGACCGCCTCGTCGTCGCGCATGGCGGCGAGGATCTCGTCGTCGAGCAGCGTGCCCACCGGGTACGTGGTGCCGTTGGTCAGCTTCACGTCCTCGGTGAGGAGCCGGCCGAAGGCGCGCGTCTCGAGGTAGTTGCGGTGACCCGGGCCGTCGGGGGCCACGCCCTCGATCCAGACGCCGCGCGTCGTCTCGCAGTCCTCGATGCGGACGATGAGCTCCTGGGCCACGTCGACGAGTCGACGGGTCAGGTAGCCCGAGTCCGCGGTGCGGAGCGCCGTGTCGGCCAGGCCCTTGCGGGCGCCGTGCGTGGAGATGAAGTACTCCAGGACCGAGAGGCCCTCACGGAAGGAGGACTTGATCGGCCGGGGGATCATCTCGCCGCGCGGGTTGGACACGAGGCCCTTCATGCCGGCGATCTGGCGGATCTGCTGGCTGTTCCCTCGGGCGCCCGAGTCCACCATCATGTCGAGCGGGTTGAAGGCGATCGTGGCCAGCTGGGCCTCCATGGCCCGGCCGACCTCGGAGTTGGCCGAGGTCCAGATCTCGATCTCCTTCTGGCGCCGCTCGTCGTCGGTGATGATGCCGCGCTTGAACTGCGTCTCGGCCTTCTCGGCCTCCTTCTCGTAGCGGTCGAGGATGGCCATCTTGTCCGGCGGCGTCTGCACGTCGTTGATGGAGATGGTCAGGCCCGACTGGGCCGCGAAGCGGAAGCCGAGCGCCTTGATGCGGTCGAGGCTGGCCGCCACCACGTGCTTGGGGTAGTTGGCCGAGAGCTCCTCGACGATCGTGCCGATCGGCGTGTTGCGCTTGCCGACCACGTCGTTGACGAAGGCGAAGCCCTCGGGCAGCGCCTCGTTGAAGAACACGCGGCCCGGCGTCGTCTCGAACACGATGCCGTTGGCGGTGCCGTTGCCGTTGGCCTCGGTGGCGTCGCCTTCGGCGCTGCTGCCGTTGCCCTCTGCGTGCGTCGGGGCGTGACGCCGGCCGCGGCGAGGCGCTCGGCCAGCGACGAGCCCGGCGCGGGGCGCAGCGTGATGGGGACCTGGAGCTCCACGTCCCCGGCGTCGAAGGCGGCCTCGAGCTCGTGCAGGTGGCGGAAGACCCGGCCCGCGCCGGTGCCCTCCTCGACGCGCAGCGTGAGGTAGTAGGCGCCGAAGACCATGTCCTGGGTGGGCACGGTGATCGGGCGGCCGGTGGCCGGCGAGAGGATGTTGTTGGCCGACAGCATGAGCACGCGGGCCTCGGCCTGCGCCTCGGCGGAGAGCGGCAGGTGGACGGCCATCTGGTCGCCGTCGAAGTCGGCGTTGAAGGCCGTGCAGACGAGCGGGTGCACCTGGATCGCCTTGCCCTCGACCAGCACCGGCTCGAAGGCCTGGATGCCCAGGCGGTGCAGCGTCGGCGCACGGTTCAGCAGCACCGGGTGCTCGCGGATGACGCCCTCGAGGACGTCCCACACCTGGGGCCGGCGCCGCTCGACCATGCGCTTGGCGCTCTTGATGTTCTGGGCCAGCTCGGCGTCGACGAGCCGCTTCATGACGAAGGGCTTGAAGAGCTCGAGCGCCATGAGCTTGGGCAGGCCGCACTGGTGCAGCTTGAGGTTCGGGCCGATGACGATGACCGAACGGCCCGAGTAGTCGACGCGCTTGCCGAGCAGGTTCTGGCGGAACCGGCCCTGCTTGCCCTTCAGCATGTCCGAGAGCGACTTGAGCGGCCGGTTGCCCGGGCCGGTGACGGGACGCCCGCGGCGGCCGTTGTCGAACAGCGCGTCGACGGCCTCCTGGAGCATGCGCTTCTCGTTGTTGATGATGATCTCGGGCGCGCCGAGGTCGAGCAGCCGCTTCAGGCGGTTGTTGCGGTTGATGACGCGGCGGTACAGGTCGTTGAGGTCCGACGTGGCGAAGCGGCCACCGTCGAGCTGCACCATCGGGCGCAGGTCCGGCGGGATCACCGGCACGGCCTCGAGGATCATCGCCCGCGGGTCGTTGATGCGGCGTCCGTGGTCGTCACGCCGGTTGAAGGCGGTGACGATCTTGAGGCGCTTGATCGTCTTCTGGCGGCGCTGCGCGCTGAGAGGGGCCGGCGCCCGTCCTTGGCGTCGATCATGTCGCGCAGCTTGATCTCTTCGGCATCGAGGTCGATGCGGTCGATGAGCTTGAGGATGTACTCGGCGCCCATGCCGCCCTCGAAGTACTCGTCGTAGCGCATGCGGCAGCTCGCGCCAGAGCATCTCGTCCTCGATGATCTGGCGGCCGTGCATGCTGCGGAACTCGTCGAGGGAGCGCTGGGCGATCTCCACCTCTTCCTGGGCCCGCTCGCGGGCCGACTGGATCTCCTTCTCGACGGCGCGCTGGCGCGCCTTGATCTCGGCGTCGCGGGCGCCCTCGCCCTCGAGCGCCTTGAGCTCATCCTCGAGCGCCTTGAAGCGGCGGTCGATGTCGAGGTCGCGCTTCTTCTCGATGTCCGCGATCTCCTCGGCCATCTCGTTCTCGAGGCTCGGGCAGGTCCTGGTGGCGCTTCTCGTCGTCGACCCAGGTGACCAGGTTGGCGGCGAAGTAGATGACCTTCTCGAGCTGCTTGGCCTTGAGCTCCTCCTTGGGCTCGGTGCCCATGAGGAGGTAGGCCAGCCAGCTGCGGGTGCCGCGCAGGTACCAGATGTGCACGACCGGCGCGGCCAGCTCGATGTGGCCCATGCGGTCGCGGCGCACCTTGCTGCGCGTGACCTCGACGCCGCAGCGCTCGCAGATGATGCCCTTGAAGCGCACCCGCTTGTACTTGCCGCAGTAGCACTCCCAGTCCTTGGTCGGGCCGAAGATCTTCTCGCAGAAGAGGCCGTCCTTCTCGGGGCGCAGCGTGCGGTAGTTGATCGTCTCGGGCTTCTTGACCTCGCCGTTGGACCAGCCGCGGATGGAGTCGCCGGTGGCGAGCCCGATGCGCAGCTGGTCGAAGGTGTTGACGTCCAGAGCCATTAGGAGAAGCTCCTCTCTGCGGCGCGCCGCTCGTCCTCTTCGTCCGAGCCGCGCTCGTTGCGGCTGATGTCGATGCCCAGCTCCTCGGCGGTGCGGAACACGTCCTCGTCCAGCTCGTGCATCTCGATCTCACGGCCGTCCACGGCCAGGACCTCGACGTCGAGACAGAGCGACTGCATCTCCTTGATGAGCACCTTGAAGCTCTCGGGGATGCCGGGCTCGGGGATGTTCTCCCCCTTCACGATGGCCTCGTAGACCTTGACCCGCCCGAGCACGTCGTCGGACTTGATGGTCAGCAGCTCCTGCAGCGCGTAGGCGGCGCCGAAGGCCTCGAGGGCCCACACCTCCATCTCGCCGAAGCGCTGGCCACCGAACTGCGCCTTCCCACCCGAGGGGCTGCTGGGTGATCATCGAGTACGGGCCGGTGGAGCGGGCGTGGATCTTGTCGTCCACCAGGTGGGCCAGCTTCAGGATGTAGACGTAGCCGACCGAGATCGGGTTGTCGTACACCTCGCCGGTCCGCCCGTTGTAGAGCGTGGCCTTGCCGTCGGTGCCGAGGAGGCGGGCGGCGTCGGTCGGTGCCGTGGCCGGCGGTGGCGTTGCTCGTCACCGTGGCGATGCCCGTCGGCGTCGCCGAAGGCGTGCCGTTGTCGTCGGCGGTCGCGATGGCAACGGCGGTGGCGTTGGCGGTGGCGATGCCGTTGCTGCTGCCGTTGCCGTTGCGGTTGCCGTTCGCCGAGTCCGAGTTGAGCTGGCCGAAGACCTGCTTGATCGTCGGGTGCGTCCCGGCGTCCTCGGTCTCGTCCCAGTGGGCGCCGTCGAAGACCGGCGTCGAGACCCAGGCGGCAGGCTCGGTGCGCGGGCGCGTCTTGCGCGCCGCGCCGTCGCCCTTGGCCGAGGTGCCGACGCCCTCGTTGACCTCGATGCCCTCCCAGCCGTGGCGGGCCGCGTAGCCCAGGTGCGACTCGAGCACCTGGCCCACGTTCATCCGGCTCGGCACGCCGAGCGGGTTCAAGATGATGTCGACCGGCGTCCCGTCGGCCAGGTACGGCATGTCCTCGACCGGGAGGATCTTGGAGATGACGCCCTTGTTGCCGTGGCGGCCGGCGAGCTTGTCGCCCTCGGAGATCTTGCGCTTCTGGGCCACGTAGACGCGCACCAGCTGGTTCACGCCGGGCGGCAGCTCGTGCGACTCCTCCCGGGAGAAGACGCGGACGTCGATCACCTTGCCGTATTCGCCGTGGGGCACCTTGAGCGAGGTGTCGCGCACCTCGCGGGCCTTCTCACCGAAGATGGCGCGGAGCAGGCGCTCTTCGGGCGTCTGCTCGGTCTCACCCTTGGGGGTGACCTTGCCCACGAGCACGTCGCCCGGCTCGACCTCGGCGCCGACGCGGATGATGCCGCGGTCGTCGAGGTCGGCCAGGATCTCCTCGGAGAGGTTCGGGATGTCCCGGGTGATCTCCTCGGCGCCCAACTTGGTGTCGCGCGCATCGACCTCGTGCTCTTCGATGTGGATGGAGGTCAGCACGTCGTCGCGCACGAGGCGCTCCGAGAGGATGATGGCGTCCTCGTAGTTGTAGCCCTCCCACGGCATGAACGCGACGAGCAGGTTCTTGCCGAGCGCGAGCTCGCCGTTGTGGGTCGAGGGCCCGTCGGCCAGCAGGTCGCCGGTCGTCACTGCTCTGGCCCTCGGCCACCAGCGTGCGGTGGTTGATGCACGTGTTCTGGTTGGAGCGGCGGAACTTGGAGAGGCGGTACACCTTGCGCGCCGAGCGCGGTGCCGCAGGCGGTCCTTCTGGCCCGAGGCGTACTCGACGGTGATGGAGTCACCGCTGATCTCGGTGACGGTGCCGTTGCCCTCGGCCAGGAGCACGTCGCCGGCGTCGCGCGCGGCGCGCGCCTCGACACCCGTGCCGATGTAAGGCGCCTCGGGCACGACCAGCGGCACGGCCTGCTTCTGCATGTTGGCGCCCATGAGGGCCCGGTTGGCGTCGTCGTGCTCGACGAAGGGGATCAGCGCGGTCGAGACCGAGACGATCTGCTTCGGCGAGACGTCCATGAGGTCCACCTCGGACGGCGGCACGAAGTCGATCTCCGACGTCGTCCCGTAGGAGCCGCCGACCGCGCCGACGCGCACGCCGGTGCCTTGGGGGCCGCGGCGCACCAGCACGCGGTCCTCGGTGAGGCGGCCCTCGGCGTCGACCGACGCGTTGGCCTGCGCGATGACGTGCTCCTCCTCCTCGTCGGCGGCCAGGTAGCTCACCTCGTCGGTGACCTTGCCGTCGACGACGGTGCGGTACGGCGTCTCGATGAAGCCGTACTCGTTGACCCGCGGCGTAGGTGGCGAGGGCGCCGATCAGGCCGATGTTCGGGCCCTCGGGCGTCTCGATCGGGCACATGCGGCCGTAGTGCGAGGTGTGGACGTCACGGACCTCGAAGCCGGCGCGCTCACGCGAGAGGCCGCCCGGGCCGAGCGCGGAGAGGCGCCGCTTGTGGGCCAGGCCCGACAGCGGGTTGTTCTGGTCCATGAACTGGCTGAGCTGCGAGGTGCCGAAGAACTCCTTGACCGCCGCGACGACGGGACGGATGTTGATGAGCGTCTGCGGCGTGATCGCCTCGACGTCCTGGGTCGTCATGCGCTCGCGCACGACACGCTCCATGCGGCTCAGGCCGACGCGGACCTGGTTCTGGATCAGCTCGCCGACCGAGCGGATGCGCCGGTTGGCGAAGTGGTCCTGGTCGTCGATGCGGTAGGTCGACTCGCCGTCGGCCATGTGCAGCGCGAGGTGGAGCATGTAGGTGGCCGAGGCCAGGATCTCCGACGGCGCTCAGCACCGACTGGTCCGGCGCCGGCTTCTCGATCTCGATCCCGAAGAGGTCGGAGAGCCGGTCGATCTCGGGGCCGAGCTTGCGGTTCAGCTTGTAGCGGCCGACGCGGGTGAGGTCGTAGCGCTTCGGGTTGAAGAACGCGTTCTCGAAGTAGACGCGGGCGGCCTCGGCCGAGAGCGGCTCGCCGGGGCGGGCGCGCTTGTAGATCTCGAGGAGGGCCTCCTCCCGGCTGGGCGCCAGGTTGCGCTCCTTCTCCCACTGCCCCTCGAGGAAGTCGAAGTGCCGGACGAAGCGGTCGAGGAACGCCTCGTCGCCGTAGCCCAGCGCGCGCAGCAGCACGAAGAGCGACAGCCGGCGCTTGCGGGCGACGCGGCAGCCGGCCGTGACGTCCTTGCCCGGCTTGGCCTCGATGTCGAGCTCGATCCACTCACCGCGGTAGGGGTGGATGGTCCCGGTGAAGACGGTCTTGGCGTCGCGGCCCGGCTGGAAGATGACGCCGGGCGAGCGGACGAGCTGGGACACGACGACGCGCTCGGTCCCGTTGACGATGAAGGTGCCGCGGTCGGTCATCATCGGGAAGTCCCCCATGAAGACCGTCTGCTCCTTGATCTCGCCGGTGGTGGCGTTGAGGAAGCGGGCGCGCACGAAGACCGGCGCCGCGTAGGTCATGTCCTTTTCCTTGCACTCCTCCACCGAGAACTTCGGCGGCGGGCGCAGGTCGGCGTCGGTCGGGTCGAACTCGAGCTCCAGGCTCAGCTGGCCGGTGAAGTCCTCGATCGGGCTGATGTCGTTGAAGGCCTCGGCGAGGCCCTTGTCGAGGAACCACTGGAACGAGTCGCGTTGGATCGCGATCAGGTCAGGGAGCGGAAGGGCCTCGTTGATGTTGGCGAAGGAGACGCGTTCGGGGCTGCGGGACCGTGAAGACAACGGTCAACACCTCCAAGGAGAAAAGGACGGCCGGCTGGGGACGGGACTGCGGATACTGCGGGTGCGTGCTGGGGCGGACGGGACGGGTGGACGGGACTACGAGGGCTGCCGGGGCGCGCGCCGACACGCAGGAATTACGAGTTCGAGCACACGGAGACGCACGGCAACCGTGCATCTTACCGTGAGACGTGCCTGAGCACAACCCTCCGGCCGCGCCGGCCTAGACGGGCTGCGCCCGGGGTCCCCGACAGGGTAAAGGTGCCCTCCCCCGGCGTCAAGGACCCTCGCCAGGGCCCGGTCGCGGCTGCGGCCAGGGGTCCTGCTCGACACTGGGTGCTGAGCAGACGCGGCTCCTGCTCGGTGCGCATGCGGGCTGCCTCTCGCCGATCGCCGAGCAAAAGTGAGCAGCGGTCGAGCGATACACCCGTGATGCCGAGTCCGGACCCGGGCAGGCACGACCCGGGCACCGGCCGGGAGGCCCGAAGCCCCGCGGGTCCCGGCACGGACTACTTGACCTCGACGGTGGCGCCGGCGCCCTCGAGGGCGGCCTTGGCCTTGTCGGCGTCCTCCTTGTTGACGTTCTCGAGCACCGGCTTGGGCGCCGCCTCGACCAGGTCCTTGGCCTCCTTGAGGCCGAGGCTCGTGAGGGCACGGACCTCCTTGATGACCTGGATCTTCTTGTCGCCGGCCTCGGTGAGGATGACGTCGAAGGCCGACTTCTCCTCCTCCGCACCGCCGCCGTCGCCGCCGCCGGCCGCCGGGCCGCCGCTGCCGCCACCGCCACCGGGGCGGCCGCGGTCACGCCGAAGCGCTCCTCGAAGTCCTTCAACAGCTCGCTCAGCTGGATCACCGACAGCTCGGCGATCCCGTCGAGGATCTCTTCCTTGGTCAGGGTTGCCATCTTCCTGGCCTTCCTTTCTTTCTTCGGTCTCTTGGGTGTTCGGTCTCTGTGGTTGGTTCGGACTACTCGGCGGCCGGCTCTTCGGTCGCCGCCTCTGGCCTCGGCGGCTGCCTTCGGCGGTCTCCGTCGCCTCGGGTGCGGCTGCCTCGCGGCGGCCTCCGCGCGGCTCTGCCTCTGCGGTCTCTGCCTCTGCGGTGCCTCTGCCTCTGGCTGTCTCTGCGTCTGCGGTCTCTGGCCGCTGCCGGCCTCGCGCCGGTCTCGGCTCGGCGTCGGCTCGGCCACGGCCGCGGCCTCGTCGACGCCGCCCTTCTGCTCGATCAGCGCCGAGATCCCGTAGGCCAGGTTCTGCGGCAGCGCCTTGAGGAGGCCGGCCATCTGCTCATCGGCGCAGCCAGCGCACCGGCCAGGCGGGCCAGCAGCACCTCGCGGGGCGGCAGGTCGGCCAGCGCGGCCAGGTCGGACGTCGAGAGCAGCGAGCCGTCGGCCAGCCCGCCCTTGATCACGAGGTGCGGGTTGGCCCGGGAGAAGTCGCGCAGCGCCTTGGCCACCGCGCTGATGTCGCCCTGGACGAAGGTCAGCGCGCTCGGGCCGCTCAGGTACTCCGCCGAGCGGCTGGTACTCGCCGCCGTCGATCGCCCGGCGCACGAGGGTGTTCTTGAAGATCTTGTAGTCGCCGCCGACCGCGGCCAGCGCGTGGCGCAGGTCGGCCAGCTCGGCGACGGTCAGGCCGCGGTACTCGCTCACGATCGAGGCCGTCGCCGCGCTCATGCGCGTCTTGACCTCGTCGACGACCTCGACCTTGTGCGCCATCTGTGCGTTCTGCGTTGCCATCGGTTCCTCCACCGGGCTCGACTGCCCGGAAGCGGGCCAGGAGTCTCCGGCGTGCGACGGCGCAGGCCGGCGGGGCCGGCTCTGCGAGATGTCGCCTCGTCAGGCCGGCCCGGTGGGCCGTTTCAGCACCCGGAGGTGCACCGGAGGTCTCTGGCGTTCGGATTCAGTGCCCGTCCGCCGGCAGGGCTGGCGGCGAGCTGTGCGGGAAAGCGTAGTACGAGCCGGCGGACCGTCCCGTACGGGTGTCCGGCTCAGGCCGGGACGGCGAGCTCCTCGTCGGTGAGGCGGGCCTTCGACCGGGTCGATGTGGACGCCCGGGCTCATGGTCGTCGACACCGTGACCGAGAGGAAGTAGCGCCCCTTGGCCGCGGCCGGCTTGGCCCGCTGCAGCTCGTCGACCACGGCGCGGATGTTCGCCATCAGCTGCTCCTTGGTGAACGACGCCTTGCCGACGCGCAGGTGGACGTTGCCGACCTTGTCGGTGCGGTACTCGACGCGGCCACCCTTGAACTCGGTGACCGCCTTGCCGACGTCGGTGGTGACGGTGCCGGTCTTGGGGTTGGGCATGAGGCCACGGGGACCGAGCACGCGGCCGAGCGAGCCGACCTGGCCCATCAGGTCGGGCGTGGCGATGGCGACGTCGAAGTCGAGGAAGCCGCCGTTGATCTTGGCCACCAGGTCGTCGGCGCCCACTACGTCCGCGCCGGCGTCGCGGGCCTCGGTGGCGGCGTCACCGGCGGCGAACACGGCCACCCGGTTGGTGCGGCCGGTGCCCTCGGGCAGCGACAGCGTGCCGCGGACGATCTGGTCGGCCTTGCGCGGGTCGACGCCGAGGCGGACCGCCAGCTCGACGGTCTCGTCGAACTTCGCGCTGGCCAGCTCCTTCAGCAGGTCGACCGCCTCGCCGAGGCCGTAGAGCTGCTCGCGGTCGACCTTGGTCAGGCCGTCCTTGTACTTCTTCCCGTGCTGGGTCATCGCTTCGTTCTCCGTCTCGGCCGCCTAGCCGGCGACCGTGATCCCCATCGAGCGCGCCGTGCCGGCGACCTGCTTCTTGGCCGCCTCGAGGTCGTCGGTGTTCAGGTCCTTGAGCTTGGCCGTGGCGATCTCGGCGAGCTGGGCGTCGGTGATCGTGCCCACCTGCTCGCGCCCGGTCGTCGCCGCGCCCTTGTCGAGGCCGGCCGCCTGGCGCAGCAGCACCGGCGTCGGCGAGGTCTTGAGGACGAAGCTGAAGCGTGCGGTCCTCGTAGATGGTGATCTCGACGGGCACGACCTGGCCGCGCATGTTCTCGGTCTGCTGGTTGTACTGCTTGCAGAACTCCATGGTCTGCACGCCGTGGGGGCCGAGCGCCGTGCCCACCGGGGGCGCGGGCGTGGCCGAGCCCGCTTCGAGCTGGATCTTGACCACGGCGAGCACCTTCTTCTTCGGTGGCATCGTCTGTACTCCTTCTTCTTTCTCGTCCTGTGTGCGTCGTGTCGTCGGTTCGGTGCCGGCGCCGCGCCTAGAGCTTGGCGACCTGGCTGAACTCGAGCTCGACCGGGGTCTCCCGGCCGAAGATGTTGACCAGCACCTTGAGCTTGAGCTGGTCCTCGTTGATCTCGGAGATCTGGCCCGAGAAGTCGGCGAACGGGCCTTCCTTGACCCGCACCGTCTCGTTGACCTCGTACTCGAGGCGGGCCCGCGACCGCTTGGGCGCCGCGCCGGGCACGCCCTCGACCTTGACCTGGAGGATGTTCTCGACCTCGCGGCGCGACAGCGGGGTCGGCTTGGTGCCCGGGCCGACGAAGCCGGTCACGCCCGGCGTGTTGCGGATGGCGCCCCAGGTGTCGTCGTCGAGGTCGCAGCGCACGAGCAGGTAGCCCGGGAAGACCTTCTTCTGGACGGTCACCTTCTTGCCGCCCTTGAACTCGTCGACGTCCTCCATGGGGATGACGACCTCGAACACCCGGTCCTCGAGGCCCCGGGAGGCCACGACGTTGCCCATGTTCGAGCGCACCTTGTTCTCGTAGCCCGAGTAGGTGTGCACCACGTACCAGCGGCCGGGACGGTCGTAGGGGCTCTCGACCTCGACGACCTCTTCCTCTTCGTCCTCGTCGTGGCCCCAGCCGCCCAGCTCGACGTCCTCGTCCACTGCGGCCGAGCCGTTCCCGGTGGCATCGAGCACGAGGTCCGGCTCGGCGCTCGCCGCCGGCGCGGCGGCCTCTCCGGCTTCTTCGACTTCCTCGATCGTCTCCAGCACCGCTTCCTCGACGATCTCCTCGGCGATCTCTTCGACGATCTCCTCGACAGCCTGCTCGGCGGCCACCTCTTCGATCTCCTCGGCCACCGCCTCGACGACGGCGTCGTCGGCGATCGCCTCGAGCTCGGCCTCGTCTTCGGCCGCGACCTCGTCCAGTGACGTCGTCGGTCGACGTCGTGCTCATTGCGGCCTCCTCGGGCGCCTGCTCGGACTCTTCCCGCTCGGCCTCGACGGCCTCTGCGACGTCTTCCTCGTCACCGGTCGCGAGGGCTTCTTCTGCTTGTGTGTGCGACATGTCGGTCATGGTGGGTGCTACTTCGTGAAGAGAAGGGTGATGAGCTTCCCGAACGCGAGGTTCAGGACGAAGATCAGGCTGATCATGATCACCAGCGTGGTGAAGACGACCGACGTGTAGTTGATGAGCTCGGAGCGCGAGGGCCAGGCGACCTGGCGCATCTCGTCGCGGACCTCGCGGACGAACTGCGCCGGGCGTGGAGCGGCGGCGGACGGGAGCGCCACCCTTCTGCTGGCGGGGCGTCCGCGTCGCCGTGCGCAGGCGCGCGCTTGGTGGACGGAGAGCCATCGGCCTCCATCTGCCCTTGGCGCTGCATCATGCGCTTGGTCTCGCGGTTCACGGATCTCGCCTCACGTACTTCGTCGTCGGGTGTTCACGTCCGGGGCAGGGCAGGAGGGACTCGAACCCCCAACCGCCGGTTTTGGAGACCGGTGCTCTACCAGTTGAGCTACTGCCCTCGGTGGGGTTGCCTTCGGTTGCCGTCGGGCAGGTGGTTCTTCCCCCTGACCTGGGGAACGGCCTGCCAGAGTAGCACCGGCAGGGTCGGATCGGCTCAGCGGGTCTCCTTGTGCAGGGTGTGCTGACGGTCCCAGCGGCAGTACTTCTTCATCTCGATCCGCTCACGGTCGTTGAGCTTGTTCTTGGTCGTGATGTAGTTGCGCCGCTTGCACACCTCGCAGGCCAGCGTGACCTGGACCCTCTTCTCGTTCTTCGGCATGGTGAATCCTTCCTGATCGCCGCCCGGGCACCCGCCCCGGGCCTGGTAGCGGCGGCGGGACTCGAACCCGCGACAACACGATTATGAGCCGTGTGCTCTGACCAACTGAGCTACGCCGCCATGGGCGAGCCCCCTGTCGGAATCGAACCGACGACACCAGCCTTACCATGGCTGTGCTCTGCCGACTGAGCTAAGGGGGCGCCGCGGGCTTCGTTCCGCGAGTCGACAACGATAGCCGGGGGGCGGCACGGGCTGCCTCCGCTCCCCCGGTTTTCGCACGTCAACAGTACCATCGGCGGATGCGGATCCGACTGGCGGAATTGGCCGACGCCGAGGCCATCCGGACGATCTACAACGTCGAGGTCACCGACAGCACCAACACCTTCGACATGGTGCCCCGCACCCGGGCCGAGCAGGAGGCCTGGATCCTGGGCCACAGCGGGGTCCACCCGGCGATCGTGGCGATCGAGCCACCGGACGCCGGCGTCGAGGGCCTGGCCGGCGCCAACGGGGAGATCGTCCTGGGTTTCGGCTCGCTCTCGCCCTTCCGGGAGCGCTCGGGCTACTCGGGCACGGTGGAGAACTCGGTCTACGTCGACCGGTCCCAGCGTGGCCGCGGGGTGGGGCGGGCCCTGCTGGCCGAGCTGCTGGTGCTGGCCTCGGCCCACGGGTTCCACTCGGTCATCGCCCGCATCGCCGGGCACAACGAGACCTCCATCGGGCTGCACACGGCCGCGGGGTTCGAGCTGGTCGGCGTCGAGCGGGAGGTCGGGCGCAAGCACCGCCAGTGGCTCGACGTGGTCGAGCTCCAGCGGCTGCTCTAGGACGACTCGAGGGCTGGGCGCGGAGGCCTGGCCCGCGTGCGCCGGAGCGGGAAGGCCCCGCAGCTTCGCCCGGTCGAGGCGCCACGAGGTCGTCCAGTTCCCGAGCGGGACGATGGCGACCGCCCACAGCACCAAGACGGCGAGCACCATGCTGGCCGGGTCGGTGTGGACCAGCTGGTTGAGCAGGTCGGCCCCGCCGGTCAGGCCGATGAAGGGCGCCACCGTCGAGAGGCCGAGGATGACGTAGAGCATCCGGCCGGTGGCGATCGGGGCGAGGAGGATGATCCCCCAGGTGAGGTACCAGGGCTGCACGACCGGGCCGAGCACGCACGAAGGCGAGCATGGTGATGCCCGAGGGCCGAGAGCAGGCCCATCCGCTCGCGGTGGCGCAGGCAGTAGAGCGCGAGCACCGCGGCGGCGAGCAGGCCGATGGCGCGGGTCAGGGTGAGCATGCCGGCCAGGCTCACCCCGATGCCCATCGACGTGCGCGCGTGCCCGAGATGGCGAGCCCGACCGCCGTGGCCGGTGCCATCCACGAGCGCACCGTGCCCGGGGTGCCGAGGTTGGCGATCCAGCCCCAGCCGAGGCCCGACACGAGCGAGAGCGCGCCCATCACGGCGACCGCGATGAGGCCGGCGCGCACCAGCATGCGGGCGCGGGCGCGCCACTCGGCGCCCGGGCCGGCCCAGTCCCAGGCGATGTAGACGATCCCGATGGCGGCGGGCACCTTGATGGACGCGGCCAGCGCGCACAGCACCACGCCCCAGACCGGATGCCGCGGCGCGCGGCCGTCACGCCGGCCAGGAGCAGTCCGACCATGAGCGCGTCGTTGTGGGCGCCGCCGACGAGCGCGAGCAGCGTCAGGGGGTTGAGCACGGCGAGCACGAACGCCGGTCCCGGGTCCTTGCCGAAGGATCGGGCGAGCTTCGGGATGCAGTAGGCGATCAGCGCGACCCCGGCCACCGACTGCACGCGGAGCAGCAGGACGGTGATCAGCGCGTGGTGGAAGCTGAGCGAGGCCGACCAGCCGGCCAGCATCAAGAAGAGCGGGCCGTACGGGGCGGCGGTGTTGAACCAGCGTGGATCGACCCCGTTGACGAACGGGCCCGAGCCGAGCGTGCCGGGGCCGTAGTGGTACGGGTTGAAGCCGTGACTCATCATCTCGCCCTGGGCCGCGTACGAGAACACGTCGCGGCTGAAGAGCGGCGCCACCGCCATCAGCGGGAGGATCCACAGGGCGAGCATGTAGGCGAGGGACTTGATCGGCACGTTCGGCCGCGCCCGCAGCGTCTGGTAGAGACCGAACCACACGCGCACGAAGAGGATCATCCCGCCGTACACGGCGACGACGCCTGGCAGCATCCACGCGGTCGTGGGCCAGGGTGCCTCCCCGAAGAACCACGTGCCGCCCCACCCATCGATCCTTCGAGCTTGAACGGCGAGCTCGGCAGCGAGGCGCCGACGCAGATGGAGACGACGGCGAGGAAGCCGAGCAGCGCGGGACGCCGTAGGAACGTCCAGTCGTCCGGGTCGCCGCGGTCCGCCTCGACGCGCTGGGTCAGGGTGAGACGCGGCGCCAGACGGATCTGCCACGCCTCGGCGCGCATCGACAAGCGACTGAGGCGGGTGCTCATGTGGTCCCGGACCGGATGGGGGCTGGCCTCGGCGATGTCGTCCACTTGGATGTCAGTCTCGCTTGTCGTCGCCGGGCAAAAGACCCGGTCGGGGGGGAGGGGGCTCACGCTGCGTCGAGCGTGTGCCCGCAATCGATCTGAAACAGCATTGTAACGCCACGCCGCACGGCGGCCTAGGCGCTTGGCCTGGGATGTTTCGAGGAATCCTACTGCCGCCCCGGACTGGTGCCCCGCTCGACCGCCTCCGGCCAATGGCCATTGCCGTCGGGGGAGGCCGTGACGACGAGCCTGACCACCTGGACCCTGCGTGGGCCGGGAAGGATTCGAACCTCCGTAGGTGTTAACCGACAGGTTTACAGCCTGTTTCCTTTGGCCACTCGGACACCGACCCGCAGGCGAGCGAGATTACTCGGACCCCGGGCCCCGAGAACGCCGGAGGCACGCCGGTACGCTGGGCCGCATGCCCACTTTTGACATCGTTTCCGAGGTCGACATGCAAGAGGTCCGCAACGCGGTGGACCAGGCCAACCGGGAAGCGGCAACCCGGTTCGACTTCAAGAACACGGACTCGTCGATCGAGCTGGGCGAGAAGGAGCTCGTGCTGCGCTCGTCGACCGATGATCGGCTGCGGGCGCTGCACCAGGTCCTGCACGAGAAGCTGGTCAAGCGCCAGGTCTCGTTGAAGGCCTTCGACGCCGGCAAGATCGAGGAGGCTCAGAAAGGCACGGCCCGCCAGCAGGTGGCCATCCGGGCCGGGATCTCTTCGGACCACGCCAAGCGGCTGAACAAGTTCATCAAGGACCTCGGCCTCAAGGGTGTGTCCTCACAGACCCAGGGCGAACAGCTGCGGGTCACGGGCAAGAAGCGCGACGATCTCCAAGAGGTGATCGCGAAGTGCAAGGCGGAGGACTTCGGGATCCCGCTGCAGTTCAACAACTTCCGGGACTGAAGGGCCGTCCGGCTCCGAGGCCGGCCCGGGGTCGCTCAGTCAGGGTCCGACGAATCCGTGTGGTGCTCTTCGTACTCGACGGGGTCGATGTGGAAGAGCTTGTTGTAGATGAGGAACTTCACAATCCACAGGATGGCGAAGGACAGCAGGTTTGCCGCGTTCACCAACAGCGTCGTGGTGGCGTGCCCGTAATTGTGGCTGCGGGCGAAGTTGCCGCGCCAGCCACACGGCCAGGCTCGAGAACGCCAGGCCGACGAAGGACAGCACCCAGAACGGAACGACCTCACGCCACAGATGTGAGCGCCCGCTCTTCCCCCATACCCACTTGCGGTTGAGGTAATACGACGGCACGGTGGCGACGGCGTTCGCCAGGATGTTGGCCGGCACCTCCGACATCACCCGCCACACGCCGAAGGTCATGAACAGGGTGACCTGCGACACGATCGTCGAGATCACCGACACGCCGGCGTACTTGAAGAGTTTCAGGCTCGAAGGGTGCGCGATGATCTGGCGGATCCGAGCAGCCATCGGTTGATCGGACGACCAGATGTGCTTCAGCGGCGGGTGCGCTGGCGGGGTCGTCACCGGGGTCGCCGTGCGGTCGTCGGTCGATTCCCGAGGCGAATGCGGCACCCCTTCACATTACCCCGTCGGCGAATTCCGACCCTGACAGCCGGTTAAACGCCTGCTGTGAAAACCCGGTTGGAACGCGCCACCTCGCCGAACCAATGGGCGCTCGGCTTGGGCCTTCGCTCGAAGATGCCCGGTGCAACCCCCACCAGCCCGAACTTGGGCCCGTACCCGAGGTGCCACTCGAAGTTGTCGAGCAGGCTCCACACGAAGTAGCCGCGCAGGTCGATGCCCTCGTCGAGGCAGCGGTGGGCGCTCTCGAGGGCCTCGGTCAAGAACGCGATGCGCTCGGTGTCGTCGGCGGTGGCGATGCCGTTCTCCGTCACGACGACGGGACGCCCGCTGACCGCGGCGGCGCGGCGCACCGTGTGCTCGACCGCCTGGGGCCAGTACTCGTCGCCCATCTGGGTGACCGGGACGTTCGGATCGTTTTCGGCCAGGCCTTCGGGGCCGAAGTGCATCCGCGTGTAGCACTGCACCCCGACGAAGTCGTCGCCCTCCGTCGCCCGCAGGAAGACGTTCTCGAGCATCTCCTCGGCCGCATCGCGCAGGGCCTCGCCCCCGGGCTCCGCCGTGATCTCGGCCATGGACACCGTGAGGCCGATCGGGAAGTCGCCGGGCCCGGCTCGCAGCGCGTCGACGGCTCTGCGGTGCGCCCGCACCATCGTCTCGTTCACCGCGCCGTAGCGGGTGAAGTCCTCCTTGACCCCGGGCGGGTACTGGCCTTGGAAGTACCCCATGACCGACACCACGTTCGGCTCGTTGATCGTGCACGCCCACCCGATCAGGTCGCCCAGGTAGGCCACGGCGCGGCTGACGTAGCGCTCGAAGCGGTCGACCGCGTCGGGGGACTCCCAGCCGCCGCGTTCGGCCAGCCAGCGCGGCGTCGTGAAGTGGTGGAACGTGACGACCGGGAGGATGCCGTGGCCGTGGCACGCCGCGCACATCCGCCGGTAGTGCTCGAGCGCGGCCGTCGAGAACTCGCCCTCCGCCGGCTCGATGCGGCTCCACTCGAGCGAGAAGCGATAGGCGCCGAGGCCCATGTCGGCCACCAGCTGCACGTCCTCGCGCCAGCGGTGGAACGAGTCGCACGCGTCGCCGCTCGGCTCGAGCGTGCCCGAGCCCGGGTCGTGCTCCCACGCCCACCAGTCGTTGTTGACGTTGCCGCCTTCGATCTGGTGCGCGGCCGTCGCCACGCCCCAGGTGAAGCCCGCCGGGAACACCAGCTCGCGTCCTCGCCTCGGTGGTCACGCCGCCGCAGGGTAGTGGGACGCGGCGCGGCGCGCCCAGCGGCGGTGGGTGCGCCCGCCTGCGAACATGGGCCGATGAGCGCGTCCCTGGAGTTCCTCGTCCGCCTGCTCGACCTCGAACCGATTGAAGAGAACATCTTCCGCGGCATCCAGCCGAACGAGGAGCGTCAGCGCGTCTTCGGCGGCCAGGTGGCCGGCCAGGCGCTCATGGCGGCCGGGCGCACCGTCGAGCACGGGCGCGTGCACTCGCTCCACGCGTACTTCCTGCGTCCGGGCGACCCGAACGTGCCGATCCTCTACGAAGTCGACCGGATCCGCGACGGGAGGTCGTTCACGACCCGTCGCGTCGTGGCCATCCAGCACGGGCGGGCCATCTTCAACATGTCGGCCTCCTTCGCCGACCTCGAGGAGAGCCCGCTCGAGCACCAGATCCCCATGCCGGACGTGCCGGCGCCCGAGACCCTGGCGCCGCTGTTCGAACGGCTCGAGCCGTGGCGGGAGGAGCTGGCCGACTGGTTCGACCGACCGCACCCGATCGACCAGCGCCACATCGGCGAGCTGCCGTGGCACAGCAAGGGCGCCGGCGAGCCCTATCAGCGCCTGTGGATCCGGGCCGACGGCGAGCTGCCCGACGACCCCTTGCTCCACGCCTGCGTGGCGACGTACGCCTCGGACATGAACCTGTTCGACGTCATCCTCGCCCCCCACGAGATCAACTGGGACGACCCCGAGTTCATGGGCGCGAGCCTCGACCACTGCATGTGGTTCCACCGGCCGTTCCGTGCCGACGAGTGGCTGCTCTACGACACGGACTCCCCCGTCGCGGCCAACGGGCGCGGCCTCGCGCGCGGCTTCCTCTTCGAGAAGTCAGGGGAGTTGTGCGTCACCCTGGCGCAGGAGGGCCTGGCCCGGATCAGGCCCCGGGCGGATTCGATCCGGGGGTAGTCCCGGACGGGCGCGCTCCCGCTCAGCGTGCGTTGATCGGCGTGTAGTCGCGCTCTTCAGGCCCGATGTAGAGCTGGCGCGGCCGCGCGATCTTCGAGTCCTGGTCGAGCATCTCCTGCCAGTGCGCCAGCCAGCCGGCGGTGCGCGGGATGGCGAAGAGCACCGGGAACATCTCGAGCGGGAAGCCCATCGCCTGATAGATGAGGCCGGAGTAGAAGTCGACGTTGGGGTAGAGGCGCCGTGACGTGAAGTACTCGTCGTTGAGCGCGATCTCCTCGAGCTTCGAGCGCGATGTCGAGCAGCGGGTTCTTGCCCGTGACCTCGAAGACCTCGTCCGCCGTGCGCTTGATGATCGTGGCCCGCGGGTCGTAGCTCTTGTAGACGCGGTGGCCGAAGCCCTGGAGGCGCTGGCCCCCTTGGCCCGACTTCACCATGGCGATGAAGTCGGGGACGTTCTCGACGCTGCCGATCTCGGTGAGCATCCGGATCACCGCCTCGTTGGCTCCGCCGTGGCGCGGGCCCGTAGAGGGCGGCCGCGGCGGCGGCCGTGGCCGAATAGGGGTCCGAGTGCGATGAGCCGACGACCCGCATGGCCGTGGTCGAGCAGTTCTGCTCGTGGTCCGCATGCAGGATGAAGAGGACGTCGAGGGCCCGGGACAGCACGGGGTCCGCCTCGAACCGCGGCTCGGCGACCTTCCAGAGCATGGACAGGAAGTTGGGGGCGAAGTCAAGCGAGTTGTCGGGGTAGACGAAAGGCATGCCGACGCTGAAGCGGTGGGCCGCCGCCGCCAGGGTCGGCATCTTCGCGATCAGCCGGATGATCTGCTTGTTGCGCGACTCGAGGTCGAAGATGTCCTTGGCGTCGAGGTAGAAGGTGGACAAGGCGGCGACCGCCGAGACGAGCATCCCCATCGGATGGGCGTCGTAGTGGAAGCCCTCGAGGAAGCGCTTGCGTACGTTCTCGTGGATGAAGGTGTGGTACGTGACGTCGTGGCGCCACGCGTCGAACTGGTCCTCGGTTGGGCAGCTCACCGTTGAGCAGCAGATACGCCACCTCGAGATAGGTCGACTTCTCCGCCAGCTGCTCGATCGGATAGCCGCGATAGCGCAGGATCCCGGCGTCGCCGTCGAGGTAGGTGATCGCACTCTCACACGCCGCCGTCGACATGAAGCCGGGGTCGAAGAACCACACCCCCGGCAGGAGCTTGGCCCACTCCACGGCGGAGACCCCGCCGTTGACCAGCGGGATCTCCATGGACTCGCCCGAGCGATTGTCCGTGATCGTGATGCTCTCGGCCACGAGCTGGCCCTCCAATTCCTGGATTTCGGTGCGGATCCGATCCTATGACCGCGGTGCGCAGTTGGTCGACACGACACCCTTCGGGCTCAAGCACGTCGCCTGGGAGATCGCCAGCACGTACTGCACCGCCGTGCCGGCAAGCTGGGTCTGCCCCGCCGGCACATCCACGCTCAACGGTCAACACGTAGGTGGTCCCCGACGTGACCCCGAAAATGGCGGTGGGCAGGGCCTGCGAAGTAGCCGGAGGCGAGGGCGACGGTCTGTGTCTGGCTGCTCGTCGCCGCCCGACGACTGGCTGGCCAACGTGTAGTGGACTGTGGCGCGCGGCTCGGCGACCGAGCCGTCGTTGGCGAGCACGACGTCCACCGAGATCTGTGTCGTCGGCGTGAGCACCGACACATTGGCCGACGCGCCCTGTGGCGTCGGCAAGGTCGGCGGGTTGATCCGCACCGTGCGCAACACGAGGTCGTGCACGGCCGCCAGCGACGGCGACGACGTCATCAGGTCGATCTGACTGGCGACGGCACCGGGCGCCCACAGTTGCGGGTTGCTCACCCAGGCCGATTTTGGTAGCCGGCCGTTCCCCGCGGCCGTACGCAGCGCGCGCCGCACCGAGCTGTACAACGAGTCGGAGTGCGCGAGCAGCGCACCCGCCGCCGCGATGCGGTTCGTAGCGTCCGTCGCGGTCAGGAGCGTGGCGCCGGTCCCCCGCCGTCGAAGCCACCGTGGTGGCCGTGCCCGTCGACCGGGAGGGGTTGCATGCCGAGATAGCCGTCGATCGCGGCGCGGAGATCGCGCATCGCGCTGGGCCCGGTCGGCGAAGACGGCGGCGAAGCCGGCGCCCACCGATCCCAACGGGGTTGCGGCTGCCGCCGCGTCGGCGCGGGCCGATTCGTCGGCCGTCTCCTGGACCAGGTCGTCGAGGGCGATCTGGAGCCCCGGCCGGTTCTGCGTCTGGAGCGTGTTCATCAGCGCCGTCGCGGTGGACCCGGTGGCATTGGACTGCTCGGCCACGACGGCGCCCTGCGCCGGCGAGCGTCCGGTTGGAGGTGGCGTCGTAGCCCTGCGACTGCCGCGACACCTCGGCCAGACCCCCGATGAGGAGCGCAGCGAGGACGGCCACGGCACCCACCACGAGGATCGGGCGGGCCGGTGATCGACGGCGCGCGCGGCGGCGGGGCCTGCGTGGCGACATCGCCGCAGGAAACTACTGCGGGAACGGCGGGTCTACAGCGCGAGGAACGAGGAATCGCCCGTTTCGCCCGCCGTGGTGAGCGTGCTGGCGCTCGAGCGCCACTGGACGGTCGGGGCGATGGCACGCACGTCCACCCGGTCCCGGTGCTGCTCGACCAGCGCCAGGATGCTCGGCGATCACCTCGTCGGTGAGGAGGTGCGGGCTGCAACCCGAGGTCGAGCAGCTTGGTGTTCGCCGCATGGAAGTAGTGCTCCTCGTTCTCGACCCGCGGGTTGGCGAGGCCCTCAGCGATGTCGACCCGCGTCGGGCAGACCCGCTTGACCATCTGCGCCATGTCGCGCACGGAGAAGGATTCGGTGAATTGGTTGAAGACCCGGAACTCGCCGCGCTCCGCCGGGTTCTCGAGGGCCAGCGTCACGCAGGCCAGGGTGTCGCGGATGTTGAGCATGCCACGCGTCTGGCCGCCGGCGCCGTAGACGGTCAGGGGGTGACCCGTCACGGCCTGCACGCAGAAGCGGTTCAGCACTGTGCCGAAGACGCCGTCGTAGTCGAAGCGCGTCGCCAGCAACGGGTCGAGGTCCGTCTCTGCCGTCGACTGCCCGTAGACGATGCCCTGGTTGAGGTCGGTGGCCCGCAGTCCCCAGATCCGGCAGCCGAACATGATGTTGTGGCTGTCGTGCACCTTGGAGAGGTGGTAGAAGGATCCGGGCTGCTTGGGGTAGGGCAGCACGTCGGTGCGGCCCTTGTGCGTGATCTCGATGAAGCCCTCTTCGATGTCGATGTTGGGGTAGCCGTACTCGCCCATGGTCCCGAGCTTCACGAGATGGATGTCGGGATTGATCTCTTGGATCGCGTACATGACGTTGAGGTTGCCGACGACGTTGTTCACCTGTGTGTACACGGCGTGCTCGCGGTCGATCATCGAATAGGGCGCGGAGCGCTGCTCTCCGAAGTGCACGATGGCGTCGGGGTTCGCCTCGGTGACGACGCCGTAGGTGAACGCGGCGTCGGTGAGGTTGCCGATGCGGACGTTGACGGCGTGCCCGGAGATCTGCTCCCAGCGCGTCACGCGGTCTTCGAGCGAGGCGATCGGCACCAGGCTGTCGACGCCCATCTCGCGGTCGTACTCGCGGCGCACGAGGTTGTCGACGATGGTCACGTCATGGCCGCGGGCCGACAGGTGCAGGGCGGTGGGCCAGCCCAGGTAGCCGTCTCCCCCCAGAACCAGAATCCTCATCCTCACCCTTGTTTTCACTCAGGCTCCGCTTTTGTTACGGAGTCATGTCAGCGTCATCATGCGGCAGAACCCTGAATCCAGCCTGAGTTTCGGCTGTTATTGCCGTGAGACCAGGGCTTTTGGTTGCCGCGGAAGCATAAAAGACGCGGGAATGCCCGCTCGGGGATCCTCGTCAGGCCCCGCTGCCCCACAGGGCGACCTCCAACCCCGAAGCTCGGGAGATCGGGCGAGCGACGGCGGTGCGGATCGACGCTTCGGCGCCGACGAGGATGAGTCGCTCCTGCGGCGCGCGTCACGGCGGTGTAGAGGAGCTCCCGGGTCAGCAGGCGGGAGCCCTCCGCCGGAACGATGAACGCCACGGTGTGGAACTGCGAGCCCTGGCTCTTGTGCACCGTCATCGCGTACACGGTGTCGACGGCGGCCAGGCGCGTCGGGCTCACCTCGGCGACCCCGCCGCCGCGCTCGAACGCGGCCACCAGGCGGCCGTCGCCCGCTCCGACGACGACACCGGTGTCGCCGTTGTAGAGCCGAAGCCCGTAGTCGTTCTCGGTCACGATCAGCGGGCGGCCGACATACCACTCGCTGCCGGTGTGGAAACCCTCGACCTCGGCGCGCAGCCAGTCCTCGACGTGCTGCATCCAGGTGGCCACACCGTCGGGCCCGTGCCGGTGCGCGCAGAGCAGGCGGAACCGGCCGAGCGCCGCGATCGCCGAGGCGGCGTCGCCGGACCGGGCGGACTCGATGACGGTGCGGCCGCTCTCGACGGCTGCGGCGCGGACCGCGCGCACGTGGCCGGTGGCCACGGGTCCGCCGTCCGTCGCGATCCATTCGACGTTGGAACCGCCGTCTTGCAGGACGCGGATGGCGGCGTCGGCGTCGCCCCGCTGGATCGCCTCGGCCAAAGCTGCGATCGCCTTCCCGTAGCGGTGCACCTTGTGCAGCACCACGATGCCGTTGCCGACGGCGGCCTCGGTCCCCTCGCCCGCCGGCACGCGCTGGCCGGTGACCGCGGCGAGCGCGACGCGGGCCGACTCCTCCATGCACGGGCCCTTCGACGCGGGCCCGACGATGTCACCGAGCACGGCGCCCGCCTCCACCGAGGCGAGCTGTTCGGGGTCGCCCACGAGGATGAGCCGCGCGTCGGGGCGCACCGCCTCGAGCAGTCTCGCCATCAGCGAGAGCGAGACCATGGAGGTCTCGTCCACAACGACGACGTCGAAGGGCAGCCGGTTCAGCCGGTTGTGACGGAACCGCGTGCGGTTGCCCGGGTTGAAGCCGAGGAGGCGGTGCAGCGTCACGCCGGCGAGCGCGCGCAGCCGGTCCTTCACGGCCTCGCCGACCGGCATGTCCTCCGCGCCGCTGCGCACCGCTTCTTCGAGGCGGGCCGCCGCCTTGCCCGTCGGCGCCGCCAGGGCGACGAGCGGCGTGCGGGCCTTCGCGGCGTCGGCCTGGGCGTCGAGCAGGGCCAGCACCCGGGCCACGGTGCGCGTCTTGCCCGTTCCGGGCCCCCCGGCCACCACCGCCACGCGCCGCAGGACGCGGCCGCCGCCGCCATCCGCTGGAGGTCCGGGTCGTCGCCGCCGCGGAACAGCTCGCGCAGCCCCGATGCCAGCGTCGGTCCGTCCACACCGGGTGCGGGCGTCGCCGCCCGCGCGCGCAGGTCGGCGGCGACGGCACGTTCGTCGGCCCACAGGCGGTCCAGGTACAGGTTCGTCCCGTCCAGGTGCAGCGGTCGGTCGGCGCCGACCATCGACGCTGGCGGCCAGCCGTTCGAGCCAGCGGTCCGGGTCGGGCCACGGCAGGGTGTCGAGGTCCGCGGGCAGGTCGGTGTCGCTGCTCGCCGTGGCGCGGATCGGCCGCGAGGTCGACGCAGACGTGGCCGAGCCGCGGCGCCCGCGCCGCGAACGCGGCACCCAGCGTCACGACGTGGTCGTCGACCGCACCGAGGCGGCTGAGGCGAAGGGCCACGTGGACGTCCGAGGTCGAGAGCACCCCGGCGGCGTTGAACTCGTGCAGCGGCCCGTCGATGCCCAGCGCCAGCCCGGCGTCGTAGGCGTCGCCGGTCTCGGCCACCGTCATGCGACGCCCCGGTCGAACAGGTCGCTCAGGGACTCGACGAGGCCGGACGGTGCGCGCCACGACCACACGCCGCAGCGATGCCCGTCGAACACCGCTGGCTCGAGCGCGCTCATGCCGCGGACGAAGAGGTACAGCACGCCGCCCAGGTGCCGATCGGGGTCGTAGCGGCCGGCGAGCCGCCAGCGCAGGTAGCGGTGCAGCGCGACCTCGTAGAGCAGGGCCTGGAGGGGGTAGTGCGCCGCCACCATCTCGGCCTGGAGCGCCTCGGGCCGGTAGTGCCAGGCCGTCAGCGCCTCCCCGGGCGCCCCGAGGCGGTTCGTCTTGTAGTCGGCCAGCACGAAGCGGTCGTCGCGCCGGCGGAAGACCAGGTCCAGGCTGCCGGTGAGGTAGCCCCGCAGCGTCCGCTCGAGCGCCGGGTCGCGCAGGCGCGGCGCGTACGCGGGCCACCGGGTCGCCCGGCGTCGAGTTGCGCCTCCAGGAGGTCGGCGACCGCGCCGAGGTCGAGCGGCGCCCGGGGCGAGTCGCCGCCCACGAGCGGGATCTCGAAACCGAGCTCGTCGAGCCGGTCGGCCCGGGTCACGTCGCGCAGCGCGAGGCCGTCCGCCAGGGGGCCGAGGGGCGATTCGAGGGCGGCACGGAGCCCGGCCACGACCGTGGCGCGGTCGCCCAGGTCGACGTTGTGCCAGGTGAGCTCCTGCGCCAACGCGTCCCCGACCGCGGCGTCGAGGTCGTCAGCGGCGAAGTCGGTGCGCTCGAAGACGCCGTGGAGGACGGTGCCGACGAGGGCACCCCCCGGCATGTCGCCCAGGCCGAGGCCGATGCGCCGCGTCGGGTCGGCGTCGGCTCCTCCGCCGGGCGCATCCCGGGGCACGGGCGCCGGCACGTCCTCGTCGGACGTCAGCGGCGTGCTCCGGCTCGCTCCCGATGTTCGGCGCCTCGTGCACGGCGCTCGTGAGGCTCGAGTACGACGCGCGCCGCCACTCCGTGTCGAGCGGGCGTGCGAACACCGCCGCCTCGAGCGCCGGCGGGGCGTCCCCGGCGGACTGCCATTGCACGTCGGCGACCGGGCCGACCCGCTCGACCGCGACACGTTCGCCGAGGTCGTTGCCGGCCGCGTCGACGGCCGCTTCGCTGCGCGGCGCGGCGCCGTAGGGCGGCACCACGCCCGCGTCGTCCCGGTCGAAGAGCAGCCGCGCCAGGGGCGAGTGCTGGCTGTCCTTGACGCTCGCCCACCAGAGCACCGCCTGGTGCCGGGCCCGCGTCAGCGCCACGTACAGCAGGCGCAGGTCCTCGCCGCGCCCCTCCTCGAGCTCGAACCGCTGGTGCTGCGCGAACGCGTTGCCCTCGTGGCCGACGTCGATGGTGCGCAGGTTGGCGTTCGCGGGGTCGTGGAACACCGGCACCTCGCTCTTGAAGGGGTGGCCGTCCCAGGCGAACGGGCAGTAGACGATCGGGAACTCGAGGCCTTTGCTGCGGTGGATCGTGATGACCTGCACCGCTTCGGCGTCGGACTCGAGCCGGCGCGCCCGCTCCTCGTTGTCGGCATCGCGTTCGGCGTCGTGAATGCGCCGGCCCAGCCAGGTCGCCATCGCGGTGGGGCCGAGACCCTCGGCGACACCGGCCTCGTGGAGCAGCTGGGCGATGTGCCGCAGGTCGGTCATGAAGCGCTCCCCCGACGGACGCGCCAGCACGCGGCCGGGCACACCGTGCGCGCTGCTCACCGTCTCGTAGAGCGACGCGACGCCCTGGTCCCGCAGCAGGGCGGCCCACCGGTGCAGCGACAGGTGCAGCTCCTCCCACGTCGTCGTCCGAGGCCGACGCCAGTTCCTCCGCGCTCCAGCCGACGAAGGATGTCAGCGCGGCCAGCGAAGCCCGGTCCCGTGCCGTCGGCCGTTCCAGTGCTTCGAGCAGCCGCAACCACTCCTGGGCCGGCTTGGTGCCGAACACCGAGCCGGCGCCGCCGATCACGGCGGGCACCCCCACCGCGTGCAGCGCGTCGCGCACGAGCACCGCCTGCGCGTTCGCACGGACGAGCACCGCGATGTGGCCCGGGTGCAGGGTGGTGCGCTCGGCCTCCGTCCCGTCGCGCCGGCGCGTGACGAGCTCGGGCCGCGCCGACAACAGGCCGACGACGTCCGCCGCCAGGTCCCGCGCCAGCAGCTGCCGTGTCTCGGGCGCCTTGGGCTCGCGCCGCTGCGCCGTGAGGGGGACCAGGCCGTCGGAGCCGTGCAGCACCCGCAGGCGGAGCGGCGCGGGCTGCCGGCGCACCGACGAGGCGCGCCTCCTGGTGGGCATCGGCGGCGCGGACGTGGCGATAGGTGATGTCGGCGTACCCGAGCTGAGCGTTGCCGAACAGCGCGTCGTACGCCTCGAGCAGCGCCTGGTCGCTGCGCCAGTTGACGTCGAGAGTCCACTCCGAGCGCACGACGCGGTGCGCCGACAGGTAGGCGTGCACGTCCGCCCCGCGGAACGCGTAGATGGCCTGCTTGGGGTCGCCGATCAGCACCAGCGTCGCTCCGCCCAGGCCGAACGCCTCGTGCATGATGTCCCACTGCACCGGGTCGGTGTCCTGGAACTCGTCGACCAGCACCACGTCGTAGCGGTCGCGCAGCCGCCGGCAGGCCTCGGGCCCACGGACCGGGTCGACCAGCGTCTGGCGCAGGCGCAGCAGCACGTCGTCGTAGGTGAGGATCTTCAATGCATGCTTGCGATGCTCCATCTCGTCGCGCACCGCCTCGGCGAAACGCCGGCGGATCGAAGGCAGGTCCTGTTGCTGGGACAGCGGCGGAACGATCGCTGCGTCGGGGTGGCCGAGCACGAACTTCGCGATCTCCATCGCCTCCTCGCGGGTGAACCGCAGAGGGTTCGGACCGGCGTCGCGAACTTGCGCAGGTAGAGGTCGTCCACCACCTCCTCCATCAGGTCGCTCACGTCCTCGACCAGCGTGACCTCGCGGTCGACGTCGCCGGCCGTGCCGAGGCCGTAGAGGACCTGCAGGCAGAAGCCGTGCGTGGTCTCGATCGTGGCGGCATCGAAGTCGGCGACCGCCTTGCCGAGCCGGTCTCGCCGGCGCGCCACTTCGGCCTCCGGGCCCTGCGTCAGGAGCTGCACGACCTCGTCGTCTTCGTGGCCGGCGGCGCCGTCGAGGAAGTCGGCCAACCCGTCGTACGCGCGCACGAGGCGCTCGCGCACCCGCTCGCGCAACTCGCCGGTCGCCATGCGGGTGAACGTGATGACGAGCAGCCGGTCGATCGGCAGAATGCCCTCGGCCACGTAACGGGTCGTGAGCGCGGCGATCGTGAAGGTCTTGCCCGTTCCCGCGCTCGCCTGCAACAGGGTCATGCCTTTGGGGAGATCGCCGCACACGTTGAAGGGCCGGGCCTCGGGGATCGGCGTGCGCTCATCGCTCGATCACCTGCTCGTGCGCCAGCAACCCGTCCCACAGGCGCCGCGCCAACACGCCGAAGCGGGTCGTCTCCGACGCCTCCCAGCCGCCTTCGTCGCCCCGAGGCGGGCCACCGGTCCCCAACAGGTCGTCGAAGGCGACGTCGGCACCCAGCACGAGCGCGTGTTCGGCCTCCTTGTCCTCTTTGTCGAAGCGGTACTGCGACGTCCAGGCGGACGACGCGGCCGCCGCCGGATCGCGCCCGGCGTCCACCGCCTCCGCCCAGGCCGCCGACGTCCGGAGGTAGAGCGGCAGCGGCTCGCGCATGCCGCGCCGGAACAGGTCGACGAGCGCCTGCAGGTGGCCCTCGGCCGCGGCCTTGCGGCTGGCCGCGTCGGGTCCGAGGGGTCCGAGCCGCGCCACCGCGATCGTGGCCCGGTTGCTGCGGCTCCTCCCGATCGTGCACGCCTCGAACGCCCGGTCGGGCGTGGTTGCCGTCAGGGCGAGAAGGCGCAGCCACGCGAGGAGGCGGGGTGCCGGTCCGAGCTTCGAGTAGGTCACCGTATGGATGACGTCCCCGCGCACGCCGGCCACGGTGCCCACGAGCCCCAACCCGCCGGGCAGATCGACCAACACGTCGACCGACAAAGGGGGCGTCGCACTCACCCCGGCTTGCACGAGCTCGTCCAGCGGACCGGTGATCGCACCGAGGACCGAGTCGGCCAGCTGCCCCGGCGGCAAGGCGCCGCGGGCGACTTCCGCATCGAGGCACGAGCTCTGCGTGGCGCCGGCGAGCTGGGCCTGCAGCACACGGTCCGCGATCTGCCACTGCTCCAGCGCGTCGAGGTCGATCGGGATGGCGTCCTCGAACTCGCGCGTCTTGTTGCGCAGCGAGACGTTCAGCCGTTCGCGGAGGAAGGCCCGCACGGGGTGCCGGAGGAACCGCTCCATCTGGTCCAACTCGATCGGTTTGCCCTCGAAGGGTGGCAACGGGCCGGCCAGGAACGGTGGCAGGGCCTGGCGCGGCGTCAGCGCCGCCTCGGCTCCGGCGAGATGCAGGGAGTCGAAACTCCAGGGGCCGTCGCCCGCCAGGGCGCGCGGTTCGAAGTTGCGCCGGTCGAACGGCTGGAGGGGATGCTTCACGACGATCGCGTCCCGGGCCCGGCCCGAGCCCGAGCCTGAGCCGGAGCCAGAGTCGACCCGCACCGTGTGGTCGACGACGTCGAGCAGCTCGCCGACCGGGACGGCCGGCGGACGCGGCAGGTTCGAGCGCTCGTCGCGCCCCGAGTAGGTGATCAACAGGTGGTCCTGCGCGGCCAGCAGGGCGTCGAGGAGGAGCTGGCGGTCTTCGCTGCGCACGTCGCGGTCGCCGACCCTGGGGGCACGCGCCGTCAGGTCGTCGCCGTCCCGCTCGATGTGACGGGGGAAACTCCCGTCGTCGAGCCCGAGCAGGCACACCACCCGGTGCGGGATCGAGCGCATCGGGACGAGGGTGCAGACGGTGAGGTGCCCGGTCCGGAAGTTCGCCCTCGTCGGCTTCCCCTTCAGCCGGTCCGTCATGATCGAGCGGATGTCGTCACAGCTCAGCTCCACGCTGCTGGCGTCGTCGTCGACCGTCGCCTCGGCCACGAGGTCCTCCAGGACGGCGGAGAGCTGGGCGCGCTGCCAGTCGTCGCGCGGTGTCGTCGCGCTCAACGCATCGGACGCACGGGCCAGCGTGTCGGCCCAGTCGCGTACCGTCCGTACTCCCGCCAGCTCGTCGAGAACGCGCTGCAGGCGGTGCACGAATTCGGCCAGGCGGCCGGCCAGCTCGATGTCACCACTGTCGACGTCGTCGAGCGGCAACGTCTCGCCGAAGAGGCGCTGTGCGTCCTCCGCCATCGCGACCCCGAGCAGGATCCGGTCCAGCCCGGCGCGCCAGGTGTTGGCGCCGACGTCGGCGAGCTGGAAGGCGCGGCGGTGCTCGGCGTCGAATCCCCACCGCACGAACGCGCCGTTCACCCACTCCTCGAGCCGGAAGAGATCGTCGTCGCTGAACCCGAAGCGCCGCCGGACGGGGTCCCGGCCCGCCAGGTCGAGGACCTCGCTCGCCGTGATCCGCGCCGTGGCGAGCTCCATGACCTCGGCCAGCACGCCCATCACGGGGTTCGTCTGGCGGAGCGAGCGGTCCGCGAGCCGGATCTGGAGCTGGCGGGTGGCATCGAAGGGCCCGTCGTTCAGGTCGTGCGCGCCGAACGTCGCCTGGATGAGCGGCGCGAAGTGCTCGATGTCCGGGCACATGACGATGATGTCCCGGGGCTCGAGTGTCGGGTCGTCGGCCAGCAGGTGCAGGACCGCGTCGCGCAGCACCTCGACCTGGCGCCCCCGGCCGTGGCACGAATGCACGCGGATGCTGTCGTCGTCCGCCGCGAGCAACGGCCGCTCACCTTCGTCGCTCCCGGTACCGGTCGGCGGCCGGTCGAAGCGGACGTCGTCCTGGATACGGCGCAGCACTGTCGACGCCACCACACTGGCCTCCGCAACGACCTCCTGGCCGTGCGGGACCGCAGCGCCCAGCACCAGCTGCATCTCCCGCGCGTCGCGGCCCCACGACGCGAGCAGCGGATGGTGCGGCACGCTCGCGGTCGGGTCCTCGGCCCGCAGCACGAAGCGCGAGCGAGGCGTCGACCTCGGGCTGCAGCCGGGCCCACAGCGCCGGCGACGGGTGCAGGAGGAAGAGGTGCACCTCGCGGCCCTTGGCGATCGCTTCGAGGACGTCGAGGTAGCTGGCCGCCAGCCGCGTGAGGCCGAAGAGCGAGAGCCGCGGCGGCAGCGGGAGCAGCTCGGGCTCCTTTCGCAGCCGCTGGCACGCGTCGCCCAGGCGTTCCGCCGGCCCCGGTTGGCCGATCCGCTCCCGCAGGAGCCGCCACAGGTCGACCTGCCAGGTCGCCTCGCCGAGCTGCGGCGACCCGGCGGCCCACCGCTGCACCATGTCGGGGCGATGGATCGCGTAGCGGTCGAAGAGATCGGCCACATGGCGGATGCTCGAGAACCGCTTCGAGCCCTCGACCGTCTCGGAGTTCTCGATGTGCTTGGCGAGCGGGGCCAGCCACGGGTCGTCGAAATGCTCCTCGACCACCTCCATCAGCGGCCACACGGCGCGCTCGGGCAACCAGGGGTCCGCCTTCGGGATCCACGTCCGAAGCCTGCGCCAGTGCGCCCGAGATCAGGCTGCCCGGGAACGGGAACTCGACGTTGGCGCACACACCGTCGTGCGCGCCCGGGCTCGCCCCGAGGTGGCCCGACAGCCGCTGTGAGAGCCAGCGCTCGATGCCCTGCGTCGGCACCGAGACCACCTCCGCCTGCATCGGGTCGGCCAAGGGAACGGCCACCAGCTCGGCCAGTTGCGCGACCAGATCGTCGGCGCGGTCGGAACGGTGGACGTGGAGCACCGGTGCAGAGTACGTCGCCGATGTTCACTGCGGTCCTGCCGTTTTCGCTGGCGGCCCGCCGCGGCCAACTCCCGCTGCACCACGGTCCGACGCGCGCACCCATCGGTGCAGGCGCCGGCGCCGGCGCCGGCGTCAGCCCGGCAGGCGCCTCGGACCGCTGCCCGCGCTGTCCGACAGCGGGAGGATGTTCTGCTGCAGGATCTCGCCGCCCTCGCCGGCCTCGTCGCCGTCGTCGTCATCGTCGGGCTCGACCGCCTGCAGATGGCGCGGCGCCGTCTCGATGGAAGACAGCTCCGTGATGCCGGCCCGCTCGCTGCCGACCACGCCGAGAGACGGGAACTTGCGGGCGGTGACCAGGACGCGCGACTCGAGCGATCCGACCGCCCGGTTGTAGGCGTCGACGCTCGAGGAAAGGCTCTTCTGTAGGGACTGCATGTGTCCCGTCCAGGTCCGCAGCCTCTCGTAGAGCTCGGCCCCCAGGTCCTTCACCTCGCGGGCGTTCTCGGCCAGGGTCTCCTGTTGCCACGACAGCGCGATGGTGCGCAACGCGGCCACCAGCGTGTTGGGGGTGGCCAGGATGACCCGCTTGTCCAGGGCGTAGTCCTGCAGCGTCGGGTCGGCGTCGAGGGCTGCCGCCAGCAGCGGCTCGCCCGGGATGAAGGCGACGACGAACTCGGGCGAGCACTCGACCTGCTTCCAGTACTCCTTCCTGGCCAGCTGCTCGATGTGCGTGCGCAATTGCTTGGCGTGCTTCTCCAGGAAGCCACTGTCGGGCGTCGTCGTCGTCCGCCTCGGTGAATTGGAGGAACGCCTCGAGCGGGACCTTGGAGTCGATGACGACCTGGCCCCCGCCCGGCAGGTGCACCACCATGTCCGGCCGCAGGTAGCCGTCCTCGCCGGCAACCGTCTTCTGCTCCTCGAAGTCGCAGTGTTCGAGCATCCCGGCCGCCTCGACGGCACGGCGCAACGTCATCTCGCCCCACCGGCCCCGCGTGTGCGGCGAGCGCAGGGCGGTGACGAGGTTCCGGGTCTCTTTCTCGAGACGCTCGTGGCCCTGGTGCAGCGCCGCCACCCGCTCGTTCAGGCTGGCGTAGGCGCCCTGGCGTTCGGCCTCCATCTGCTGGATGCCCCGCTCGTAGCGGGTGAGGGTCTCGCTCAGGGGGTTCAGGAGCTCCTCGATCGCTTGCTGCCGCTGGGCCAGGTCGCCCTGCGCCGCCGTGCGGGCCTGGCCGAAGCGCGTATCGGCCAACGCGAGGAACTGTTCGTTGTTCTTGGCCAGAGCCTCCTGCGACAACGATGCGAACGCGCCGGTCAGGCGGGCCATGTCCTCCTCGGCTCGCGCCGTGGCCTCTGCCTGGTGCCTGCGCTGGAGTTCGAGCTCGGCCCTCGCCACGTCGCGCGCCGATTCCGCGCTCTTGGCGGCCTCGGACAACGCCTGGAGCTGCACCGACTGCTCGGCGACGGTCAGCTTCGCGTCGGCCAGTCGGGCTTCGGCCAGGCGCGCTGCGCCGGCGGCGTGCGCGCCGCGCACGAGATACCAAACCACGCCGACGAGCACTCCGGCGGCGAGCCCGATGAGCACACCGATGACCATTGGTCCAGGGTAACGATGGGGTGTCTCAGGGTCGGGGACCGTCTGCGGACTCGGCATATAGAAGGGCGAGTCCATATACACCGACACGTCGCGCCGGCCTCGCGTCCACTGTCTCGGCTACGGCCTCGTGCCCAGAGAGTTCGTCACCGGGCCTCGTGCCGACGGAGGACGCACCCGATAGCGTGCACAAGATGCCGTTCAAGCTCGGTGGCAGCACCAAGCGCATGCACGCACACGACCGCCGCGACGAACACGTCGAGGACGATGCCGAACCGGAGGCACCGAGTGGTCCCCTCGCCATGGAGCAGCCGTTGTGGCCGACGACGATGCCCGAGCCGCACGAGGTGGACCGGCTCTTCGCTCAGGTCTTCGCGCTGGTCGGCGAGGGCATCGCCGGCGCCACGCACGCCCTGCTCGCCGGCGACCGCGACGCGGCGAAGGAATTGGTCAAGCGCGACGAGGTCATCGACAAGCTGATCGGGCAGATCCTGACGACCGTGCAGCACCAGCTGGTCCACGGCGCGACGACGGCATCGGAACGCCGCGAGTACGTGGCGATCCTCCGCATGTTGCCCGACATGGAGCGCAACGGCGACCTGGCCGAGCACATCGCCCGCCGGGCCGCTCGTGGCCTCGGGGTCGAGATGTCGGCACGCAGCCGCGGCCTCGTCGAGCGCATGGGCGAGGTCACGGCCAACATCTGGCGCGAGACGGCCGACGCCTTCGCGGAACGCTCCGCCGATGCGGCGGCATCCATCGACGACCTCGACGACGAACTCGACGACCTCCACGTCACCCTGACCGCCGAGCTGGTGGCGGGCACGATGCCGCTCCCGGTGGCGATCGAGCTGGCGATGGTGGCCCGTTTCTACGAGCGCTTCGGCGACCACTCCGTGAACCTGGCCCGCCGCCTGGCGACGCTCGTCGTCGGCGGTCCCGAGCCTGTGTCAGCCGGCCCTGACTGATCCGCCGGACTCCTCCTCCGGGGCCGGCCCCGGTTCACCGGGCAGCGGCCAACGGCCAACGGCCGGCGAAGGTCAGAACCCGCCCGGAACGAAGACGTACCGCCACTCGTGTGGCTCACCCACGTCAACCAGAACGTAGGTGCCACCGCGTTCCTCGATTTCGAGCCGGGGCGGGAAGTACTCCAAACGGCTCTGGGATGGGCCACCTTCACAGGGGAGAAGAAGGCGGTCGCCCGGACGGACCGATTCGCTTTCGTGCATTCCGATCACTGTGCCTTGGTGAAGCGGAACATCACCTTGTCCCGGTAGTAGTAGTCGAGCCAGCTGCTCAATGGTGTGTCCGTCTGGGAGTCACCGCGGTGTGCGTGCACCGGGACGAAGCTGAACGGGAGCCGGCCCACGGCCACCTGGAATCCCGCCTCCTCGAAGACGTCGGCGACCTCGTCAAGACGGTAAGGGCCAGGCAGGTCGAGCTCGTCTGCGTTCTGGCCGTGCCACGCCACCATCAGTGAACTGTCGGCGTGCACTCCCATGGTGGCGAAATACGAGCCGCCGGTAGCGAGAGCGGCGAAAACCGCCGCCGCGTGCGACGCCAGGTCGTGCACGACGTACAGCACTTCGTGGCTGAAGGCGACGTCGAAGTGCGACCAGTTGTCGGGCACCGTCGCGGCCACCTCGAACGTCAGGGGCCGAGCCCCAGAAAGGCGGCGGGCGTCCTCGATCGCACCCGGCGCCGGGTCGTAGCCGAAACCGTTTCCGATCTCGGCGAGGTCGACGAGGAGCCGCAGAAAGCCGCCGCGGTTACAGCCGATGTCCAAGGCCTTACTTCCGGACAACGGGGTGTCGATCATTTCGAGCATGGCGAGCCAGATGAATCCATGCTCGTGCTGCATGACTGCGTCTTCGACGGATCCTCGCCAGTAGCGCTGGGCCATGAAACCACCCTATTGAGCCGGCGACCACGGTTTCCGACCGTCCGCTACCGTGGCGCCGTGAGCAGCGCGCGGGTTCCCGGTGGAGTGGTGCACACGCTTCCCCAAGACCTGCGGGTCGCGCTCGTCGCCAACCCGCCGGCGCTCGATGCCTGGAAGGACATCACGCCACTGGCCCGCAACGAGTTCATCTGCTGGGTCGAGAACGCCAAGCAGGAGACGACCCGGGAACGGCGCATTCGCCGGACGCAGGAGGAGTTGGAAGAGGGCATGCGCCGACCTTGTTGCTGGCCGGGCTGCGACCACCGCGAACGCAACGGCAAATAGGTTCCTGCCGGCGATCGCTCCGGTCGCGCTCGGCGACTAGGGCGATGGCGGTGGGGGCGCGGTCCGCTCCGTCCAGCGCTGACCGTCCCAATACCGGTGCCTCGATCCGCCGGCCGGGTCCGCATACCACCCTGCGGGTGGCGCCGGCGGTGGGCCCGCGACACCGGCGGAAACTGGGGGCGCCGCCGCTGGGGCAGGATCGGACGCACCCATCTGGGCCGGGCCGGCAGCGGCCCACTCGTGCACGGCGTGCTCGAGGGTGGCGGGCTGGCTCGTGACGTCCACTGGCCCCTGCTGGCCTGACGCCCTGATCGTGGTTTCCTGCGCCCGGGCCTGTTCGACGTCCGCCTTTGAGACCTGATCGAGGCGCTTGCAGTTGGGGCACACGGTGTAGTGCTTGAAGCTCACCGGAATCACCGGGATGAAGAACAGAGCAAACCAGGTCGAGACCCGGAGCAACGCGAGAGGGCTCATCCCGCAATTGGCGCAGCGCAGCAGGACCGACCCCATCCCTTTCTTGAGCCTGCGCAGTCCGAAGATGATGATCATCTGACTCCCCCCTTCGTCCCTAATCCCTTCGGCATGCCCGGCCGAAAAATCAACCGCGCCGCGCCACCAGCTCTTCGGCAATCTGCACCACGTTCAGCGCGGCACCCTTGCGCAGGTTGTCGCCCGCGACGAAGAAAGCCAGTGCGTTGGGGTGGTCCAGAGCCCGCCGGATCCGGCCCACGTAGGAAACATCGCGGCCGGCCGCCATTAGCGGCGTGGGGATCTCGGTCACCTCCACTCCCGGAGCAGTGCGCAGCACCTCGGTGGCGCGCTCGGGTGTGATCGGGCGCTCGAACTCGGCGACGATCGCGGCGGAGTGCCCGGTGAAAACCGGCACCCGCACACACGTGGCCGTCACCGCCAGGTTCGGGGCACTCGAGGATCTTGCGCGCCTCGTTGCGGTACTTCTGCTCTTCGTCGGTTTCGAGCGACCCGTCGTCGATGATCTTGAACTGCAACGGGATCACGTTGTGCGCAATGGGCACCGGATAGACGCTGCGGGGCGGGAACTCGACGGCCGTACCGTCATAGGTAAGGTCGGCCGCGTTGTCGACGGTCTTGGCCAGTTGCTCCGCCAGCTCGCGCACGGCCTCGACGCCGCCGCCCGAGACGGCCTGGTACGAGGAGACCATGAGTCGGGTCAGGCTCGCTTCGTCGTGCAGCGGCTTGAGGACCGGGATGGCGACCATGGTCGTGCAGTTCGGATTGGCGACGATGCCCTTGGGGATGTCGCGTAACGCCTCGGCGTTGGCCTCGGGCACGACGAGCGGCACCTCTGGGTCCATCCGCCAGGCCGAGGAGTTGTCGATGACGATGGCACCTGCGGCGGCGAGCCGGGGCGCGAGCGCGCGCGAGACGGCGGCCGGCGCCGAGCACAGCGCGAGGTCGATGCCCGAGAGGTCCGCCTTCTCGGCATCCTCGACGACGACGTCCTGGTTGTCCCACGGCAGGATCGAGCCGGCCGAGCGGGCCGACGCGAGGTACCGCATGGAGTCGACGGGGAAGTTGCGCTCGGCCAGGATCGAGCGCAGCACGACCCCGACCTGGCCGGTTGCTCCCACGATGGCGATGCGCATCGGGCAATTGTAGAAGGACGGCTGGGCAGGTCCTCGGTCAGACTTCGAGCGGGCGCCGTCCTTCGAGCGCCCGGCCGAGCGTCAGCTCGTCGGCGTACTCGAGGTCGCCCCCCACCGGCAGGCCGCTGGCGAGCCGGGAGACCGTGACGCCGAGCGGCGTGAGCTCACGGGCGACGAGCATGGCTGTCGCCTCACCCTCGATCGTCGGGTTGGTGCAGACGATGGCCTCCTTGATGACCCCCTCGCCGATGCGGTCGAGGAGCTCGCCGAGGCGGAGTTGCTCGCGGCCGATGCCGTCGAGCGGGCTCAGCGCGCCGCCGAGGACGTGGTAGCGACCCTTGAACCCGGTGCGCTCGACGGCGACGATGTCGCGGGGGTCCTCGACCACGCAGATCGTCTCGGGATCGCGCCGGTCGTCACCGCACACCGCGCAGAGCTCGCCCATCTCCGCCACGTTGAAGCAGATGGCGCAGAGCGTGGTGCGCTCCTTGACGGCGATGATGGCATCGGCCAGCCGGCGGGCGTCCTCGGACGGGCACCTTCAAGATGTGGAACGCGATGCGCTGCGCCGACTTCGGGCCGATGCCGGGCAGGCGGCCGAGCTCGTCGATGAGAGAGCGGAGAGGGCCGGTGTACATCGTCGAGCGGGCGATCCCTTCGTTCGTGGTGGAGCGTGCGGTCGCCGTCGCGCGCAACTATCTCGTCGGGCGCCGGCGGCGACGCGAATTCTACGGGCCGGATTCGGCCTTCCCGTGCTTCTAGCCCAGCACCTCGCTGGCTCCGGGGAACGCCTCGAGGAGCCGGGCGTGGGCCTCCGAGGCCTGGTCGCTCCCGGCGTTGGGGTCTTCCTCCGCGTAGTCGGCCGGGTCGAGCGTCTCCACCTCGGGCTCGCGGCCGGACGAGCCTGTCGACGGCGCAGCCGGCGGGCGGGCGGGCGCCGGAGGTGCCGAGCCGCTGTCGTCGACGTCGAGCACGAGCTTCACGGGAGCAGCCGAAGTGCGCGGTCAGCTTCTGCTCGACCGTTGGGACCATCTCGAGGCAGCGGTCCCGGTGTGCTGCGTTCGGGCAGCGCGAAGTGCGCTCCCTGTTCGTCCACCGAGACGAAGCGTCCCGCGCTGAAGAGGGCCTTGGCGCGCGCGGGCAGGCCCTTGAGGATGCCGTCGCCCCACGCCTCGGTGAGCGAGTCGCGGTCGACGGCGCCGGCGCGGCGCGGCCCGCTGTTCCGTCGGCTCGCCGGCGACGGTCGGCCTCGGGTCGGGGCTGCGGGCGTGGGCGCGGCCGGTACGGCGGCTTCCTCGGGGGCCGGCGCCGCCGGAGCGGCCGGGGTGCTCGCCGCCTGCTTGCTCCGCCGCACGGCCCCGAGGGACGGGCGGCGGCCCACCTCTGCCGCGGGCGCACGATGCGGACGGCGGCTGCCGTGCGGCTGGCGCAGGGTGCCTCGGTCGTCTTCGGGTGCGTGCGGCGGGTGCGGGTGTCGGCGCCGCCGGCCGCGGGAAGGCGGCCGCCCCGGTGAGCGAACGCTCCAGGGCGCTCACCCGGTCGACGAGCGCCTCGACACCCGAGTCGAGATCGGGCCGCACGGCGCGGACGAGCGCGATCTCCAACACGACCTGCGCGTCCGGCGCGTCGCGCATGTCGATCAAGCGCATGGCCGAGGATCTCCATGCTCCGCACGACGCGCGCCAGGCTCATGGTCTCGGCCCAGCGCGACGAAGCGCTGCAGCGATGGGCCCGAGGCGGCACAGAGTTCGGGCGCCAGCGCGGCGAGGAATACCTGGCGGAGGTCGTCGATGAGCTCGGTGGCAAGTTGCTGTGGCCCCCACCCGCCCGCCATGAGGGCGCTGAGCGCGACGAGGACCTGTCCCACATCGCCGTCGGCGAGCGCGTCGACCAGGCCGGCCAGCTCGGGGCGGGCCGCATCGGCGGAACCCGACGCCACCACCTGGTCCAGTGCGGAGAGCGCGTCCCGCGCCGAGCCCCGGCCGCGTCGCACGGCGGCCTCGACCGCCTCGTCATCGAGATTCGAGGCCGGCCTGCGTGTTGACCGACTCGAGCAGGTCGTGCAGGGTCTCCGCGCCGAGCAGGCGGAACTCGAGGTGCTGGGTGCGGCTGCGGATCGTCGGCGGCACCTTCTGGGGGTCGGTGGTGGCCAACACGAACACGACGTGGCTCGGCGGCTCTTCGAGCGTCTTGAGCAACGCGTTGGCGGCGGCCGGGGAGAGCATGTGGACTTCGTCGACGATGTAGACCTTCCACCGTCCGGGCGTGCCGAGGCCGGCGTGCGCCACGAGATCGCGCATGGCGTCGACGCCGTTGTTCGAGGCGGCATCGAGCTCGTGGACGTTCAGTGAGTTGCCCTGAGTGATCTCGACGCACGACGTGCAGACGCCGCAGGGCTCGCCGTCGACCGGGGCTTCGCAGTTGAGCGCCTTGGCCAGGATGCGCGCGGACGACGTCTTGCCCGTGCCGCGAGGGCCGCTGAAGAGATAGGCGTGCGAGACACGCTCGTCGCGCACTGCGCTGCGCAGCGCGCGCACGACGTGGTCCTGGCCACGCATCTCGTCGAATCGCCCCGGCCGGAACCGGCGGTAGAGCGAGACGAAGGGGGCGTCGGCCATGTCGGCCGAGCCTACCCATGGCGTCAGACACCGCGACCCGGTGCTCGGTACGGCGGCCAGGTTGACTACGGCGCCCAACCAAACCCGCTGAGAGCTGCTGCCTTCCGACCCTGACTCGATTCACGAGCGGCCGTCGCGTAGGACCCGGCCACCGCACCCAACATCGGGTCGACGGTGCAAAGGTGAAGGTTAGCGGGCCGTTCGGGTTCTTTCCCTACACGACCAGGACGGCACAGCCCACGTGGTCCATGACGGCCTTCGGCACGTGGGCGAGGGACGTGCGCCGTGGTCGGAGCCCGACCCGACGACGACCAGGTCGGCCTGCTCGTCGGCCGCCACCCGGGTGATCGCCCCGGCCGGGTCGTCGAGCACCGGGTGCGTGGTCGACGTCGACCTGCGAGCCGGCGGCCTCCTGCTCGAGCTTGGACAGGAGCCAATCGGTCGCGCCGGCCCCCGCCCGCCGTGTAGCGGAACTCTTCGGGCAGCCACGGCGCCGACTGGGATTCTCTCTTGCTGTCGATGGCAGCGACGATGTGCAGCGTGCCGCCGGTGGCCTGCGTCAGCGCGAGGGCGCGGCGGAAGGCCCGCGTCCGCTCCTTCGGAGTCGGCTGCACCGACGACGACCGTGTCAAACACGGGCATAGCGCGCGCTCGGTGTCCGCCCGCTCCTCGTCGTCGGCGGAGGTCCGGCCCGCTCGTGGTGCCGCTCTGCCGTCGGCGTGCGGACTGGGCGCCACCAGGACCGGCAGCTCGGTGGCGCGCATGATCTGCTCGCGCAGGCTGGGCGCAAGCCGGTGACCGGCCAGGCGCGGTCGGTCGAAGCCGAGGACGATGACGTCGGCGCCGAAGTCCTCCGCCGCCTCGGCGATGCCGTGGACCAGTTGACGGTTGCGGGCGCCCAACGTCGGCGCGCTCACCACGAGGCGATGTGCCGGCGGCTCGGCCTCCGGGTCGCTCGACCTGCGCCACGTCGTTTCCGCGCTGCCTGCGCTCCTCGGTCACCTGGACGAAGCGCACATCGGCACCCGGCCCGTCGACCCATTCGGCCACCAGGCCCACGGCGGCCTGCGCCGCCGGCGAGTCGTCGATCGCCACGAGCATGCGGCGGAAGGGCGTCGCATCGTCCATCGCGCCCGGTCCGCACTGCTCTCCGGGTTCAGCTCCCTCTGCTTCGCCATCTCACCCACCTCCGGCACTCGCCAATCCTGTCCTCAAGGTTACACGAAGATGAACGTTAGAGGAACCGAAAAGTGACATGAGCGTTAACTCACTGACCTGGGTCGGGACCCCAAAGGCCGAGGTAGAGGGATTTTCCGGGGCGGAGCTGCTGTCCGCACCCTGGACCAGGACGTCTCCGCACAGAGGACCTTCGGGTGCCGTTAGCCTGACCAGGCTGCACAGCACGGAGGAGTGCGAGAGCGGCCGAATCGGCACGACTGGAAATCGTGTGTTGGGCAACCAACCGTGGGTTCAAATCCCACCTCCTCCGCTCTCCTGGCACGTCCGGACGCGCAGATTTGCGGTCTCCGATGTCCTGACACATCCGAAGACCCAGGTCACCGGCACCGTGCGAGAGGCCGGCGCCGACTTTCGCCGGGCGCGCCAGCGCTCCCATACTTGGCCCATCGCCACCTCAGAGCCCTCCCCGTCGATGAGCGACGACGACGCCATGGAGATCGCCCTGGCCGAGGCGCGGGCCGCCGCGACCGAAGGCGAGGTGCCTGTCGGTGCCGTCTGCCTGGTCGACGGCCAGGTGGTGTCCCGGCGCCACAACGAGCGCGAGCGCGCCGACGACCCGACCGCCCACGCCGAGCTGCTCGCCTTGCGCGACGCGGCCGGCGACTCTGGGCGGATGGCGTCTCCGCGAAGCGACCGTCGTCGTCACGCTCGAGCCCTGCCCGATGTGCGCGGGCGCCCTGGTCGCTGCCCGCGTCGGCCGGCTCGTCTTCGGCGCGTCGGACCCCAAGGCGGGCGCCTGCGGGACCCTCTACAACCTGTGTGCCGACCCGCGACTCAACCACGAGATCGCCGTCACAGGTGGTGCACGCGCCGACGAATGCGGCGCACTCCTGACCTCGTTTTTTGCGGACCGACGCAACGATCGAGCGTCTGGCGAATCCTTTGGAGCAGGTCAGAGCGGCTAGGATCTCCGCTCGGAGGAGTGCGAGAGCGGCCGAATCGGACGGTCTCGAAAACCGTTGTGCCTCATGGGCACCGTGGGTTCAAATCCCACCTCCTCCGCTCGGGTCCGCAGGGGCCCGCCGCATGGGCGAATGCGGCGAGAACAGCGGCGAGGCGTTGGTCTTGCCGTGTCAGTACCTGGTCGTCCCCCGGCGGCCGGAAAGGAGTGAACCGTGGCACGCGCACGTTCGACATTCGGAAAACTGCAGCGCGACCAGGCCAAGAAGGAAAGGGCCAAGGCGAAGATGGACGACCGCATGGCGCGCAAGGAAGACAAGGTCGCCGCGGCCGAGGAGCGGGCGCACCTCGCCGTCGGCCGACGAGGTCGACCAGACGCAGCTCCTCGAGCAGCTCGCGGCCCTGCACGAGGACCTGGCCGACGGCCGCATCTCGCTCGACGACTTCGAGGTACGCCAAGAGGAGCTGCGGGCCAAGCTCGTCGTCTGACGCCGGGTTCGCGTCGAATCCGGGTCGGGCGCCGCCGCGCTGGTTCAGCTCGGCGGCGCCTTGTCGCGCCCTTCGAGCCAGCGGCGGAACCCCGCCGCGTTGGAATGGACCCCGTTCATGATGTCCAGCTTCTCCTTGTGGCGCGGGGTCGATGTCGCCGAGCAGCGGGTCGAAGCGAGCGGACAGCGCATCGGCGATGTCGGCGCCCTCGCGGTAGGCCTTCTCGGCCGTCTCCGCCCACTGGCGCAGCGTCTCTTCCGCCTCCGCGAGCAGTTCCTCGGGCTGCTCGAGCAGTCCGTAGTGCGCCAGCGCGATGCCCGAGGGACGGCGGGCCGCGAACTTTCCGAGCGAGGTGATGGCCTGGTCGAGGTCGAAGTCCGGCGGCGGCGTCGAGGGTCGCAGCACGCCCCCGTCGGGCAGCTTCACGCCGACGGCGTCACCGGCGAAGAGCACCCCGCTGAGCGAGTCGTGCAGTCCGACATGGTGTTTGGCGTGGCCCGGCGAGTCCACCGCGACCAGGCTGCGATCCGGGCTGACCTCGATCACCTCCTCGTCCTGCGAGCACGTGCAGCCGCTCGGCCGGCGTGGGGTCGAGGCGGCCGTAGAGCGAGTCGAGCAGCCCCCCGTAGACGCGGGCCGCCGAATCGATCAGCCGGGTCGGGTCGGCCAGGTGCCGCGCCCCCTTCTCGTGGACGTAGACCGTGGCGGACGGGAACGCCCGGGCGACGTTCCCGACGCCGCCGGCGTGGTCGAGGTGGATGTGGGTCACCGCCACGCCCGCCAGCTCCGCCGGGCCCACCCCGATCTGGGCCAGCGCGGCGAGCAGCACCGGGACCGAGGTCTGGCTGCCGGTCTCGATCGAGCACCGGTGCCGAGCCCTCGATCAGGTAGCCCGCCGTCACCCGCTCCCAGCCGCCGAGCATGGTGTCGATCTCGAGCACGCCGTCGGCGATCCGCCGGGGCGGCGGCACGGCCGGCATGGCGTCGCCGCTCTCGGGGTCGTGCACGTGCAGGCCGGCATCGGCGTGGCGGTGGCGGTGGCCGCCGTGCGAGTGCGATCCGCTCACGACGCGCGCACCCCCGAGCACGCCCTCATGGCGCGTTGACCTCGATCACGACCTTGACGTCGTCGGGCTGGCGCGTGCAGCGCCTCACGCCACTGCTCGAGCGGGACCCGCCGCGTGACCAGCCGCTCCAGCCAGGCGCGGTCCGCCTTGGCCAGGGCATCCGCCGCGGCCTCGTAGTGGCGCCGGTTGGCGTTCACCGAGCCGACGACCGCGACGTTCTCGAGCACCATCGTGCGGTTGAGCATGCCCTCGTCGACGTCGATCGTATGGCCGCCCGAGGAGACGCCGGTCAGCACGACGACGCCGCCCGTGCCCGACATTGGACATGGCGTCGAACACGAGCACGGGCACGCCGGTGCACTCGATGATGACGTCGGGCGCCGGCACCGCGTCGGCCACGTTGCCGGTGTGGTACGTGGCGCCGAGGTCGCGCACGAGGTCCGGCTTGACGCCGGTCGTCACCTGGTCGAGCACGTGCACGTCGAGCCCGCGCTGCACGCCGATGAGCGCGGCCAGCAGGCCGATCGGCCCGGCCCCGGTGACGAGCACCGTCTTGGGTTCCCAATGGGCGCGGGACCCGGCCCGGTCGACCTGCTCCCACGCCTTGGCCACCACGCTGGTCGGCTCGAGCAGGACCCCGAGGAGGCCGAGGCTGTGAGTCGACCTTGACCGTGAAGTCCGGCGTGATGCGGTAGCGCTCGGAGCAGTAGCCGTGATGCTCCTTGATGCCGCGCTCGGTGTACTGGCCGTTGCGGCAGAAGTCCCACTCGAGCACCGCGCAGTTCGCGCAGGGCACCGGGTCGGGTCGGCGCACGATGCCGACGACGAGGTCGCCCTTGGCCAGCGTGACCACCCGCCGGCGCCTCGAGCACCCGCCCGAGCGACTCGTGTCCGAGCACGAGCCGCTGCTCGCCCGGCGGGGCCCAGCCGTACGCGCCGGAGCAGATCTCCAGGTCGGTGCCGCACACGCCGATGGCGATCGTCTCGACCAGCACCGGGCCGTCGGACTCCGGCGGCTCGGGCATGTCGGTCAACGCGCCGCTGTCTGCCTCGAGGGGGACCACGGTCAGAGCCTTCACGCGTCGTGTTCCTTTCCGTCCGGCCCCGCGGACCTCGCTCAGCGAGACGATCCTTCGCGTTTCTTCACCGCCGACCTTGCCCCGCCCGAGCCGCTTCATGCGCTGGAACACCGGTGAGGTGGGGTTGAACGTGTTCATCGAGCACCCGTCCATCATCGGCGGCCGTCGCCAGCGGATCGTTCCCGCTGAGGCGGAACGCCGAGTTGATCAGGGACACGTGCGAGAACGCCTGCGGGAAGTTGCCGACCAGCCGCCCGGCGAACGGGTCGTATTCCTCCGAGAGCAGGCCGAGCTCGTTGCGCAACGCGAGCAGGCGCTCGAACAGCTCGACGGCATCCTCCTCGCGCCCGATCATGTGGAGGCAGTCGACGAGCCAGAACGAGCAGGCCAAGAACGCCCCTTCCCGCCCGGTGAGCCCGTCGACCGATCCGTCGTCGTCGGTGCGGTAGCGCAGCACGAAGCCGTGGTCGATCAGATTGTCTCTCGATCGCTTCGACGGTCGAGATCACCCGCTCGTCGGTCGGGGGCAAGAAGCCCACGAGGGGGATCATGAGCACGCTCGCGTCGAGCTTGTCCGAGCCGTAGTACTGGGTGAAGGCACCGACGTCCTGGTTGTACCCCTTCTCGCAGCACCTCGGTGAAGATGTCGTCGCGCAGCGTCTTCCACTCCTCGAGCGGGCCCGTTGAGCTCGGGCCACTCCTCGAGTGTCCGCACGGCCCGGTCGACCGCCACCCAGGCCATGACCTTGGAGTGGGTGAAGTGCCGCCGCGGCCCGCGCACCTCCCAGATGCCGTCGTCGGGCTGCGTCCACCCCTTCTCGATGAACTTGATCAGCTCCTTCTGGAGTTCCCACGCCGCCTCGGAGTGCACACCCTGCGTGCGCGCGGACGAGTACAGCGCCGACATGACCTCGCCGTACACGTCGAGTTGGTACTGCTCGGAGGCGGCGTTGCCGATGCGCACGGGCGCGGAGTTCTCGTAGCCCGGCAGCCACGACGCCTCCCACTCGTCGAGGCGCCGCTCCCCCGCCGGCCCGTACATGATCTGCAGCTTGGCAACGTCCCCGGCGACGGCGCGCAGGAGCCAGTCGCGCCACGCCATGGCCTCGGCGAAGTAGCCGCCCCGCATCAGCGCCTCGAGGGTGAGCGTCGCGTCCCGCAGCCAGCAGTAGCGGTAGTCCCAGTTGCGGTTGCCCCCGAGCGCCTCGGGCAGCGACGTGGTTGCGGCGGCGACGATGCCGCCGGTCGGCTCGTAGGTCAGTGCCTTCAGCGTGATGAGCGAGCGCATCACGGCGTCGTGGTACGGGCCCTGGTAACAGCACATCTGGGCCCATTCGGTCCAGAAGGCCTCGGTGAGGTGCACCGCGTACCAGCTGTCGAGGGGCGGCGGGGGCTCCTCGTGCGACGGGTACCAGACCAACGTGAACGGGTAGCGCTGATTTGCGGTGACGGTGAAATCGGCGACGGTGCGCAGGTCCTTGCCCTCGCGCGTCGACCCGGTGCCACAGCGCGACCGAGTCGGGTCCCGCGGTGAGGCGGGTGAGGCCGTCGTGAGTCGTCACCCAGGGGACGACGTCGCCGTAGTCGAAGCGGACGACCAACTCCATGCGCATGTCGACCGTGCCGCTCACGCCTTCGACCGAGCGCACCAGGTGCGGGTGGCCTTCGCGTTTGGGCATGCAGTCCGTGATCCGCACGGTGCCGGTCGCCGTGTCGAACTCCGTCTCGAGCACGAGCGAGTCGGGTCGGTACCAGCGCCGGGTCGCGAGGATGCTGCTCGGCGCGCCGGCCGGGGCCAGCTGCCAGAAGCCGTGGTTCTTGTGACCGAGCAGGCGCGCGAAGCACGCCGGCGAGTCGAAGTGCGGCAGGCACAGCCAGTCGATGGACCCGTCGATGCCCACCAGGGCGGCCGTATGAAGATCGCCGATGACGGCGTAGTCCTCGATGCGTTGCGCCATGGCCTCATTCTTGCCGCATCGCGCCGGGGATCAGAGGTCGTTCGGCCTTCGAGCCCGCCGTCGACGCCTCAGCCCGAGATGCAGGACCCCGGTGCTGACCGCGGCGTGGTGCTGTTCGGCCGCCTGGACGCGGGACAGGACACCCGGTGACGTCAGGGCGTAGCCGACGTTGGAATAGACGGTCGAGCGGGAGAAGACCACGCCGATGACCTGGCCGCCCGGCCCCATCAGCGGACCGCCCGAGTTGCCGGGCAGCACGGTGGCGGCGAGGGCATACACGCCGCGGGTGACCGACCCGCTGTTGTAGATGTCCTTGCCGATCGCCGTGACCTCCTCGGTGACGCTGGCCGGGTTGACCGTCAGCGGGCCGTCCTCCGGGTAGCCCAAGAGCGCCGCCTGGGTGCCGTTCGGCACCAGGCTCGAGCTGATGGTGAGGGCGGGCCCGAGCGGCGCACTCGTCCGCAGCACGGCAAGGTCGAAGGACGGGTCGAAGAACACGGGCGTCGCGCCGTACGAGGTGCCGCCGACGAGCACCTGCGTGCTGCCGGATCCCTCTCCGGCGATGACGTGCGCGTTCGTGGCCACCAGTCCGGGTCCGACGACGAAGCCCGACCCCTCCTGTTCGTTGGTGCACGCGGTGCCGAGGACCTTCACGGTCGAGAAGACGGCGGCGTTGGCGAGCGCCCTCGTCTGCGCCGTCGGTCGGCGGGGCAACGTTCGGGGTCGAAGGTGGCGTCAGCGTCGAGAAGACCTGGGGGAACCCTTGGTTGTTCAGGAAGTTCTGCAGGTCGTTGAAGATCGAGGGCGTCTGCGGCAAGATCCGGTCGATCGAGTGCAGGATGTCCGAGCGGTTCACGGCAGCGTCGAGCGACGCGAAGCGGCTGTTGGGCGACGAGATGACGGCTGCGACGAGCCAGACCGAGAGCAGGACGGCCACCACCGCCACACCGACGCCGAGGGCGGCGTCGACGTTGCCCAGGTGGTGACGGCGCAGGCTGACATTGCTGTAGGTGCCGATGATGCGGCCGACGTAGCCGAGCCCGCAGGCCGTGGCCATCACCAGGGCGATGATCAGGATGGCGCGGGTCGTGCTGTCGTGCGGCGTCTTCAGCAGGTTCGTCCAGACCAGGGCGCCGAGCCACAGGCCCAACCAGAACCCGCCGAACGTCAGGATCTGGATCAACGCACCCAGCCGGAGCCCGTGGACCGCGGCAAGCATTATCAGCCCGATGATCAGCAGGTCGACCCAGTCCACCGCAGCGAGCGTAGACAACGATGCCCCCGAAAATGGGTCCGCCACCACTATTGTCAGTGCGCCGTGGTCTCATGCTCAGTGCTCTGCCACTGGGGTGCCCGGCGATCCGGCTGGCGGCTGACGGTCCTGCTCGCAGCCGTCGCGCTCGCCGCGACCGGTTGCACGGCGAACGCCAACTCCGGGTCGTCCCGCACGTCCCATGTCCTGGGTGCCCCGAAGGGCACGCCGCTGGTGCTCGGTCAGCCCGCGCCGGCGGGGACCGGAGAGCTCGGCGCGCTGTCCTGCCCCACAGTCCGGCGCTGTTGGGCCGTCGGGATAGCAAGGCCCAACGCCACCGCGCGCCCAGGGTCCTCGACCGTGATCGTCGCAACGAAGAACGGTGGCCGGACCTGGCGGGCTCAGCACGTGGCGGGCGGGAGCATCCCCGAGCTGAGCGGGGTCTCGTGCCCGACGCCGAACGACTGCGTCGCGGTGGGATCCAACGGCGCGTCGCTCCCAGGGAGTGGCGTCGTGGTGGCCACGACCAACGCAGGCGCGACGTGGAATCCCGTGGCAACACCCACGGCGGCCCTCACGGTGATCTCGGTCTCGTGCTCGTCGGCGACCGAATGCCTCGCCATCGTGAGCGACGGCACGTTGATCTGGTCGGCGATCAGCACCGACCTCGGCCAGGCGTGGCAGCGCGAGGGCAATCTGCCCCCTCTGTTCCTCGCGGGGGACGACGTCTCGTGCACCGCAGGCGGACCGTGTCTCGTCGCCGGCTACGTGCCGACCGGGACCGGCACCGGGGAAGGCGCCGTGGCGCTCAGCGCCGACGGCGGGCAGACGTGGATCTTGGCCTCGGTACCCAACGGCATCGGCGTGCTGCGCAGCGCGACGTGTTCCAACGAGACCGATTGCCTCGCCGCAGGGTCCACGTCGGCCTCGGTGAACGACATCGTCCCTGCGCAGGGTGCGCTCCTGCACAGCACCGACGGGGGCCATACGTGGCAACCGGCGACGGGCTCGCCCCCGGTGGCCAACGTGTTCGACCTGGAGTGCCCGACCGCCAGCCTGTGCGTCATGGTCGGAACCGTTTGGAAGGGGAACCCTGCCGTCGGCACCGGCGGCGTGGCCCAGAGCGGCGACGGGGGGACGACCTTCCGCCTGTCGTCGGCCGCCTACGTGCCGCTGACGCTCACCGCCCTGTCGTGCCCGAGTGCCACCGCTTGCTTCGCGGCCGGCGGGGACTCGTTGGCCTCGGTCACCGTGTCACCGCCCCGGCCCCACAACCCCCGAGGAGGCGCGCAGGGCACGGGAACCTCAGGCACAAGTTGACCTCCATCCCTAGTCAGAGGCCCCCTACCCCCATAGAATTGCCGTTGCTGCGCACAGCAACGTCGTAGCCAGGAAGCGTGGGGGGGTCACGGGCCCACCCGACGCACAACCGATGGAGGTCCGCCATGCCGAAGACCTGCCCTCAGTGTCAGGCGGAAGCCGCCGACGCTGCAACCTTCTGTCCGAGCTGCGGCGCGAGCCTCGCTCCGGCGGCGGCCGCGGCGGGCGCAGCACCTCCGCCGCCGGCAGCGGCGACTCCGGCGTGTGGCCGCCCCGAGCGCCGGTTCCACCCTCCCGCCGTTCAGGTTCGACGCGGCCCGCTGGACAATGGCCGACCGGATCGCCGGCATCGCGACAATCGTGTTGTTCATCAGCCTGTTCCTACCTTGGTTCACCTATACGGCCGGCTTCTTGGGGGCATCGGTCAGCTTCTCGGTCAACGGGTTGTGGCACGGCTGGATGTACATCACCCTCATCGTCTCCATCCTCGTCGTGGCGTACCTCGTCTTGCGGGCAGGCTGGGACCGGCTCCCGATCAGTCAGGACGTCCCTCACCTGACCGTGATGATGGCCGCGACGATCGTGAACGCCGTCCTCGTGATCATTGCGTTCATCGACAAGCCTGGTGGCGGTGGGGTCGGTTGGGGCTTCGGCGCCATTGTGGGCCTCATTGCGGCGCTCGTCGCAGCAGCGCCGTACGCGATACCTCCGCTGCGCGCGAAGACGATGTAATCGGCGGGCGTGGCCGGAGGTTCGAGCCGGCGGCGCTCGGAGGTTTAGAGGAAAGCGAAGACCGGAGCGTTCACCACGCCCGTGCTGCCGCCGTTCGGCGTCGATCCCGTCGTACCGCTGTTGGCCGACGTCCCGGTGTTGCCCGAAGACCCGCTGTTGAGACTGTTGCCCGTGGTCCCGGTGTTGAACGAAGGGCCGGTGCCACACGACCGAGTTCGGGTTGTTGGGGAACTGATTCAGGCAGTTGTTGAAGTTGTTCACGAACACCGCGACCAAGACGATCCACAGGATGACGCCCGCGATCCCGACGAAACCGAGGATGATGCCGGCGAGCGCCATCCCGCTCCCACCCTGCCGTCCCCCGCTCTCGTGGATCTGCTTGCGCGCCACGAACCCGAAGATCACGGCCAGAACCGCCCCGACCCCGAACACCCAGACGATCCCGAGCACCAAGGAGGCAATGGCGAACCCGTTCGTCGACGGGCCCATGGCCGCCGGGGGCCCGTAGCCCGGCGTCGCGTACGCGGAGGGGTACGGGGGCGGCGGATAGCTTCCCGGAGGCGGCGGGGGCGGCGGCGCGGCGGAGACCAGCGGTGACTCGCCGGGAGCGACGGTTTCGGGCGGCGAACCGGTCGGAAGGAGAGCCCCGCACTTCTCGCAGAAGCTGGTCCCGCCCCGCACCGGGCTGCCGCAGTTCGCGCAGTAGTTGACACCGGGTGCGGTCACGACCTACCTCCCCGGCGGGAGACCACCCGCCGACCGCTCGCCGCCTCTGTGGTCAGTGCCGAGCAAGGTAGCGCACAGCGCCCGCGCCCGCCACGATCGGGAGAAGTAACGAGGCGATCCGAACGTTCAGCGCCGCACCGCGGACAGCATGAGTCCGGGGATCTTCGCGGCCGACGGCTCGGCCTCGAAGGCCACGAAGCGGCGCATGACGTCGTACCCGGACGGAGTCGTGGCGAACCACGGCGGCTTCGGTCGCGAGCGGAACGGTGCGCGCACGACCGACTTCTGCGGCCGGTCGAACATCTGGGCGTTGCCCACCACGCCGGTGCCCGACTGGATGTCGGTGCGCGGGTGCCCGGGGTAAGCGCCCCATGTCGTGGAGCCCATGGCGAAGGACAGCCCGTGCCAGACGTTCACCCCGATGGAGCCGTAGCGCAGGTCGGCGATCGAACGCTCCAGCGCCTCGGCCACCCGCGGCATCCTTGAGCGAGGACGGCGCCACGATGACGGTGGCCCCGAGCGTGCCCCACACCACGTCGTTGCAGAAGGCGGTGGCGGCATCGAGGAAGGCCGCCGCATCCGGGGCCGGCAGGGCCGTCTCGGCCACCTCCCCGAAGAAGGACTCCACGTTGAAGGCGATGTCGTCGGTGCGCCCGGGCGGCACGTCGCCGATGAATGTCCAGGGCAGCGCGTCGGCCGGCCCGCGGCCCAGTGACTCGGCCTCGGGGTGCGCGGCCACGAAGGCGTCGCGGCGAGCGGCGGCGCCGGGGTAGTAGGCGCGACGGGTGCGGATGCCGGCGAGCGTCTGCGTCAGCGCACCGATGAAGGCGTCGCGCTGGGGCCAGGCATCGTGTGTGATCACGACGCGGGCGCTGATGCAGTTGAACCCTGCGTTGTTCACCAACATCGTGGCGATGTGCTCCGCCTGGTAGCGCAGCTCGGGGATCGACCACTTGCCGGGCACCACGACGATGGGCGACACGTTGCCGAGCTCGGCCGTGACCGGCTTGTCGAGCACGGGCTCGTCGGCCGCCTTGCGGCGCGCACCCTCGTCGCCGGTGCCGAACACCACGGCGTCGTAGGTCTTGTCCGACCCGGTGATGTGCACCTCGTCGATCAGCGGGTGCGCGGTGAGGTACTGCCCGACGGCCGCGCCGCCGTCGACGATGCGCAGGACGCCGGCGTCGACGAGCGGTGCCAGGGCGCGGTTCCAGTGCGGGACGAGATAGTCGTTGACCGGGTTCGCCTTCATCACGACGACCTTGCCCTCGACGAAGAGCTTGGAGAGCACGTCGCGCGGGCCGAGCGAGGCCACGTTGCCGGCGGCCAGCACGAGCGCCGTGCCGGCGTGGGCGACGGGGTCGGCGTAGGCGGGCGCCTGGCCGGCGACGAGGGAGTCGCGGGTGACGCCGGGCTGCATCCAGACCTCGGCCGTCGTCTGCGCGAACGTGATCCGGTCGAACGCCGAGGCCGGGAAAGACCTGGACCCGCAGCCGGCCGTCGGACGCCTCGCGCACCGGGCCCGCGAACGAGGGCGTGCCCTCCTTCGCGATGTCGCGCAGCGAGTCGCGGAACAGGCGGGCCATCCGAACGAAGGTGCCGACGCCGGCGAACAGCTCCTCGCCCGCCTCGGTCGAGCCCGGCTCGAGCCCCTTGGCCTCGCAGGCCGCGGCGAGCCAGTCGTCCTGCGCCACCAGAGTGGCGTCGATCACATCTTGCAGCAGCGTCGCCCGCGCCGCGGCGTCGGTCTTCGCCCATCCGGGAGCATGATCGGCGACGAGGGTGACGACGGTGTCGAGGGCGCCGGTGTCGACCGTTGTGGTCGCGCCCTCGGTGCCGGGTGCGGCCGCCGTCGCTCCCGTGCCCTTCGGTTGATCGGCGGTCGGGGCCACCGCCCCGCGGCTCGTGATCGTCATCTGTCGTCCTCCCCGGCGCGCCACACCATCTCTCCCGCCGTCGGGGTGTGTTCGGCCCGCATCACCGGCACCCAGCGTACCGATGCGTGCCTGGATCGTGCCGTGCGTCGCCTGTTGCAGTTAATTCCCTGGCCGGAGGGGAACAACAGGGTGGAGAGGCGTCGTGCGCAGGGCGCTCGGATCAGTGGTAGCAACGGAACGATCAGACAACACCTGGGAGGGTCAATGCAGATGACCGGTAGAGGAAAGGCGCGCGGCGCGCGGATTCGAGGGGGACGACTCTTCCGAACGCGCACGATGGGATCGGCGGCGGCCGCGCTCTTGTGCGGCTTGTTCGGTCTTTCAGCGGTGGCCATATCGGGCGTCCCGTCTGGTGCCGCGACCACGGCCACGCTCTACGTCGACAACGTCAACGGTGGGGCGACCACCGGCTGCACCGCGGCCGGGGCCGGCGCGTGCAAGACCATCCAGGAGGGCGTCACGGCCGCCGAAGCGCTCAGCGGTACGGCGGTGACGCTCAACGTTGCCGGTTCTGCGACCGCATACAACGAGTCGGTCACGATCAACCTCACCTCGGGAGGTGGTGACTCGCTGGACATCGAAGGCACCGGTGCCACACAGCCGACACTCGACAACGGCGGGACCGGGAGCGGCTTCGCTATCTCGGGCACCAGCGTCGGAGCCGTCACGATCGACCACATGACTATCAGTCACGGGTCCGCGACGTTCGGTGGTGGCATCAACGACCTCGGCACCGGGAAGCTGTCGGTGGGCAACGACACCTTCTCCGCAAACACCGCGACCGGGGGAAGCAACAGTAACGGCGGCGCGATCGATGTGGCTGACCAATGTGAAAGCGGGACCGCCGGCGACGTGGTCGTGACGGACTCGACGTTCGTGGGCAACTCGGCCAGCGGGGACGGCGGCGCCATCGATGCCCACGACTGGTGCACGACCGGTCCGACATCGGGCACCCTGACCGTGACCGGCAGTACTTTCCAGTCCAACTCGTCGGCCTTCGGTGGAGGTGTCGCATCCTGGAGCACGGGCACAATCACGAACAGCACATTCGCCTCGAACTCGAACACCTCACCCGGCAATGGGTCGGCGTTCGGCGGTCAGTTTGTGGCGTTTGTCGACGACACTTTCACGGCGAACGCACACACGGCGATCTTCAACGACGACACGACTGCCAGCGTCACGGTCGCCAACTCCATCCTGGACGTCGGCTCTGACGGGCCCGTATGCAATAAAGCGGTCACCGACAACGGCCACAACGTGGCCTCCGACGCCTCCTGCGGCCTCGGCGCGCACGAGCATCTCGAACTCGACCACGATCGGGACGCTCGCCCTCGCGGCGAACGGCTCGACCGGCCCGCAGACCGCGGCGATCACCACCTCGAGCTCGGCCTTCGGGATCGTGCCGACCAGTGCCTGCACTGTGACCACCGACCAGCGCGGCCAGCCCCGCCCGGGCATCGGGTACACCGCCTGTGACGCCGGCGCCTACGAGCTGCAGAAGTCGACCGGCTACGACCTGGCCGGCTCGGACGGCGGCGTCTTCGTCTTCCCGACCGGCCAGCCCAAGGGCTTCTACGGCTCGCTGCCGGGCCTCGGGGTCCACGTCAACAACGTCGTCGGCCTGGTGCCGACCAACAACTACCAGGGCTACAACCTCGCCGGCTCCGACGGCGGTGTGTTCGTCTTCCCGGTCGGGATGCCGTCGGGCTTCTACGGCTCGCTGCCCGGCCTCGGGGTGAAGGTCTCCAACATCGCCGGCCTGGTGTCGACGAACAACAACCATGGCTACAACCTCGTTGGGACGGACGGTGGCGTCTTCGTGTTCCCGACCGGGCAGAGCGCCGGCTACTTCGGCTCGCTGCCGGGCCTCGGGGTCCACGTCAACAACATCATCGGCATCGTCGAGCAGCCGGACGGCGGCGGGTACTTCCTCGTCGGCCGTGACGGCGGAGTTTTCGCCTTCGGCGACGCGAACGTACTACGGGTCGCTGCCCGGCAAGGGGATATCGGTCAACAACATCGTCGGCATCGCCACCACCCTCGACGGGAAGGGCTACTACCTCGTCGGCTCGAACGGCATCGGTCTACCCCTTCGGTGACGCTGTGGACCACGGTTCGCTGCCCGCGATGCACATCACGGTGTCCAACATCGTGAGCATCGTGCCCACGGCCGACGGCGGTGGCTACTGGCTCATCGGCTCCGACGGTGGCGTCTTCGCCTTCGGTGACGCCGGCTTCATCGGCTCGCTGCCGGGCCTGAACGTCAAGGTGTCCAACGTCGTCGGGGCGGTCCCCACGCTCTTCTGACCGATCTTCGGTTGCGCTCCGCCCGGCCCCGAACTTTCCGGGGCCGGGCGAGGCACAGCCCCAACGCCGACCGCGGCGATTCCCGTGAGGTCCCTCCACACGCCCACTGATGTGTCAGTGTGAACCGGGAGCAGGACCGACGAACCGGGAGGGCTAATGGACAGCGTTCGGAGCGGGCATCCGCAAGGGGTTGGGGTTCGAAGGACGAAGCTCGTTGCGGCCCGCCCGATCACCGCAGCAGCTGCTGCGCTCCTGTGCGGGATGTTCGGCCTGGGTGCCATCGTGCTCTCGGGCGTCCCATCGGGTGCCGCGGCCGCGACCACGCTCTACGTCGACAACGTCAACGGCGCGGCGACCACCGGCTGCACCTCGGCGGGAACCGGCGCCTGCAAGACGATCCAGGAAGGCGTCGACCGCAGCCGAGGCGCTCACCGGCACCGCCGTCACACTCGACGTGGCCGGCTCGGCCACGACCTATGCCGAGAGTGTCACGATCAACCTCACCGCCGCCTCCGGGGACAGCCTCGACATCGAGGGCACCGGCGCGACGCAGCCCACCCTCGACAACGGCGGCGCGGGGAGCAACATCACGATCTCCACCACCAGCGTCGGGGCCGTCACCATCGGTCACATGACCATCAGCGGCGGCGACAACTCGGGAACGGATGGTTCCGGCGGCGGGATCCTCGACCTGGGCAGCGGCACCTTGACCGTTTCGAACGACAACATCTCAGGCAACTCGGCAGTCGATCACGGCGGAGCGATCGACGCCGCCGACGGCTGCATCGGCCTGGGCAATCTCACGGGTGACCTCGTCGTCAACAACAGCACGTTCGATGGCAACTCAGCCGGGAATTCGGGCGGCGCATTCGACGTTTCCGACTGCAGCGGTTCCGGCACGCTGACCGTGAACGACAGCACGTTCGTGGGGAACACCGGCCCCACCGCCATCACCGCCTGGGAGACCAACGCGGTGACCAACAGCACGTTCGCGTCCAACTCGGGCGCGATCGAGGGTTTCGATTTCACTCTCGTCAACGACACCTTCACCGCCAACACGGCGACGTGATCTACAACTACGACGGGAGCTCGATCGCCAACTCGATCCTCGACGACCCGGGCGCCACAGCCGAGTGTGCATCCAGCGCGCTCACCGACAACGGCTACAACGTCGTCGCGAACAACACCTGCGCCCTCGGCTCACGAGCGTCACCAACTCGTCGACCATCGGCACACTTACCCTCGCGGCGAACGGCTCGAGTGGCCCGCAGACCGCCGCCATCACGACGTCGAGCTCGGCGCACGGGATCGTGCCGGTGGCGGCCTGCACCGTGACCACCGACGAGCGCGGCCAGCCCCGTCCGGGCATCGGCTTCAGCACCTGTGACGCCGGCGCCTACGAGATACAGAAGTCGACCGGCTATGACCTCGCCGGCTCCGACGGTGGCGTCTTCGTGTTCCCGACGGGCCAGCCCAAGGGCTTCTTCGGCTCGCTGCCCGGCCTCGGGATCCACGTCAACAACGTCGTCGGCCTGGTGCCGACGAACAACTTCTCTGGCTACGACCTCGCCGGCTCCGACGGCGGCGTCTTCGTGTTCCCGATCGGCCAGACCGCCGGCTTCTACGGCTCGCTGCCCGGCCTCGGGGTCCACGTCAACAACGTCGTGGGCCTCGTCCCGACGAACAACAACCACGGCTATGACCTCGCCGGCACCGACGGTGGCGTCTTCGTCTTCCCGACCGGCCAGACATCGGGCTTCTACGGTTCTCTGCCGGGTCTCGGTGTCAAGGCCAACGACATCGTGGGCATCGTGGCGCCGCCCGGCGGTGGCGGGTACTGGCTCGTCGGGCGCGACGGCGGTGTGTTCGCCTTCGGCAGCGCGCACTTCTACGGATCGCTGCCCGGCACGATGTCGGTGAACAACATCGTGGCCATCGCCTCCACCTCGGACGGCAAGGGCTACTTCGTGGTCGGCTCCAACGGCTCGGTCTACCCCTTCGGTGACGCCGTGAGCCACGGTTCGCTGCCCGCCATGCACATCTCGGTCAACAACGTCGTGGGCATCGTGCCCACGGCCGGCGGTGGCGGCTACTGGCTCATCGGCTCCGACGGTGGCGTGTTCGCCTTCGGCAACGCCGGCTTCATCGGCTCGCTGCCGGGCCTCAACGTCAAGGTGTCCAACGTCGTCGGGGCAGTCCCCACGGCCTTCTGAGCTCTGCTCGGGGGCTACCCCCGGCCCCCGCCCCAGCCGACACGCGCTTTAGGGAAGTGTGAGGGTTTGGTCCAAATGATTGACCCACGGCGCCCCGATGCCAATAGTGCACTGATGCGCCGGACTTCCCATGGGCGGGCCACCGGGCGGAACCGCCGGACCAAGCGGCTGCGGGCTCTCGCCCCGGCCGCCTTCGGCGTGGCCGTCCTCTCCCTGACTCTCTCGGCGTGCGGCAGCTCGATGCCGCCCCCGCCCCAGGGCGAGCTCGTCAGCGGCGGGTCGACCGGGAGCTACCTCGTGGCCAAGGGCATCCACAAGATCAAGCACGTCATCATCATCGAACAGGAGAACCGGTCCTTCGACAGCTACTTCGGCACGTATCCCGGGGCCGACGGCATCCCGATGAAGAACGGTGTGCCCACCGTGTGCGTGCCGATCCCCTCCGGCGGATGCCAGATGCCGTATCACGACACGGCCGACGTCAACGGCGGCGGCCCGCACGGCGACAACAACGCCGAGGCGGACGTCAACAACGGGGCGATGAACGGGTTCATCGCCCAAGCGACCACCGCCCAGAAGACCTGTGCCAACCCCAACGATCCGGCGTGCACGAACTCGGCCACGTCAGACGTGATGGGGTACCACACGTTTGAGGAAATCCTCAACTACTGGACCTACGCCAAGGACTTCGTGCTCCAGGACCAGATGTTCGAGCCCGTCCACTCGTGGTCGCTGCCCGACCATAACTACCTGGTGTCGGGCTGGTCGGCCATCTGCTCGAACCCGAAGCCCTCGAGCTGTTCGAACGAGATCGGAGGCCCCTACACACCCGCCCAGATGCAGCGCTACGTGAACCAGGCGCTCGAAACCGGCACCGCCGACGTGACGAGCGCATGGACCGACCTGACGTGGCTGCTCTACAACCACCACGTCCCGTGGGCCTATTACGTCCAGACCGGCAACCAGCCCGACTGCGCGAACGACGCGGCCGAGACCTGCCCGCCGGTGAAGCAGAACTATCTGACTCCGGGCATCTGGAACCCGCTGCCGGTCTTCGAGGACGTCCAGAAGGACAACCAGCTGCGCAACATCGAACCGCTGGACAATTACTTCGCGGCAGCGGCGAGCGGGGATCTGCCGGCGGTGTCGTGGATCGCTCCATCGCAGAACGACAGCGAGCACCCGCCGGCCAGCGTCCACCGGGGCCAGGCCTACGTCACCGCCATCATCAATGCGGCCATGAAGAGCAAGGACTGGGATTCGACCGCCATCTTCTTGCAATGGGACGACTGGGGTGGCTTCTACGACCACGTGGTGCCCGCCGAGCGTCGACCAGAACGGCTACGGCCTACGCGTGCCGGCGCTGGTGATCTCGCCGTACGCCAAGACCGGGCTACATCGACCACCAGGTCCTGAGCAGCGATGCCTACCTGAAGTTCATCGAGGACGACTTCCTCGGCGGCTCGCGGCTCAACCCCAAGACGGACGGACGGCCCGACCCGCGTCCGACCGTCCGCGAGGACGTCAAGATCCTTGGCAACGTCACGAACGACTTCGACTTCAACCAGAAGCCACGGCCGCCGGTGCTGCTCCCGACCAATCCCGTGACGGACTCCCCCTCGATCCCGCCCTACTTCAAGGGCAAGGGTCCCTGCGTCGGCTGCACCGTGGTGCCGCCCGCCGTCCCGAAGGGGAAGACGAAGTACAAGCAGTAGCGATCGCCGACAACAGGTCCGGCGGTGCTGGACCACGGGGAAGAACGCCAGCGAACCTCGAGGCCTGCAGAGTCGGGCCACTGCGGGCAGACTGCCCGCATGGACATCGGCGTGATCTTCCCCCAGACCGAGCTCGGCTATGACACGGGCGCGGTGCGGGCAGTCGGGCAGGCCGTTTCGGACCTCGGCTACACGCATCTGGCGGCCTACGACCACGTGCTCGGCGGCGACACCGCCGTCCTCGGCAACCTCGGCGGTCCCTACGGCATCGACCACCCGTTCCGCGAACCGCTGACGATGTTCTCGTATCTGGCCGGATTCACGGATCTCGGGTTCGCGACATCCATCCTGATCGGCCCGCAACGCCAGACGGCACTGCTGGCCAAGCAGGCCGTCGAGCTCGACCTGCTCTGTGGCGGTCGCTTCCGCCTCGGGCTCGGAGTCGGCTGGAACAAGCTCGAGTACGACGCCCTCGGCATGCCGTTCAACAGAAGGGGTGCCCTGTTGGAGGAGCAGGTGGCCGTCCTGCGCGCCCTGTGGACGGAGAAGAGCGTGACGTTCGACGGAGAGTTCCACCACATCAACCACGCGGGGCTGGCACCGAGACCGGAGCGGCCCATCCCCGTCTGGATCGGCGCGTTCGATCCGCCGGCGTTGCGGCGGGTCGGTCGGATTGCCGACGGATGGTTCCCCATGGCGCGCCCGCGCGGCGGGCTCGAAGAGGCGCTCCAGATCATCCGGGAGGCGGCGGCCGAGGTGGGACGCGACCTGTCCAACTTCCAGTTCGAAGGGCGGCTCGAGTACTCCGTGCGCGATCACGACAAGCTCGTCGAGCACGCCCGTCGCTGGCGCGAAGCCGGCGCCACCCACCTCTCCCTCAACACCATGCACTCCGAGTTGAAAGGCGCCGACGCCCACATCGCGGCCCTCGAGGAGATGGCACCCGTTCTCCTGTAACTCTCGAGAGGCGTGCCAACATGAGCCGGTGCCGGACGAGTTGACGCCCGAACCGTCACCGGACGCTCGCCCTGACGTCGGCCTGACCACGATCGTCCGCGGAGGGTGAGAACCACCGAGCCGGTGCAACTCGGCCTGATCAAGCGGTGCGCGGGCTACGAGCCGGAGAACACGGCCGTCAGCCCCTCGTGCCAATCGGGATAGCGCGGGGACCAGCCGAGCTCGGTGCGGGCTCGCGTGCTGGAGACCGCGGGCTGCTCGCACAACAGGTAGGCGAGGAACGCCCCGGCACCGATCCGCACGAGCGACTCGGGCACGTGGCGCGGCGGCTTGGCACCCATGAGACCGGCCACGAAGGCCATCGCCTCGGACGCCGGCGCCGGTACGTCGTCGGCCACGTTGAATATGCCGGTCGGGCCCTCGAGCGCCGCCACGGTGGCCGCGGCCGCGTCGTCGATGTGGACCAGCCCGAACATCCCGCCGCCCTTGCCAGGGATCGGGAGCACCCGCCGTTTGAGCATCGTCGCGTAGAGGCCGTCGGGAGCGAAGTAGGTGCCCGGCCCGTAGAAGGACCCGTAGCGGAGCACGACTCCTTCGAGCTCTGCGTCTCCGAGCGTGGTCGACTCGAGCGTGGCGACGGAGCCGGTGAGGAGGCCGATCTGGCCCTTGGCGTCGGTCCAGAGCGGATCGGCCTCGGTCCGCACGCCCGGTCCGGGCCGGTAGGCGAAAGAGATGCTCTGCGCGACGATGCGGCGGGCGCCCCCGGCGCGGGCCGCGGTCACGAGCGTCTTGGAGACTTCGCGGCGTAGGCGGCTCGTCAGATCGAAGCCGCGCTTGATGGCGAGCGGGTTGGCCGTCTGGGGCAGGCTCGTCAGCTCGTTGATGACGACCTCGGGCCGGAACGACTGCACCGCACCGATCAAGGCCTCGGCGTCGAAGGCGTCGCCGACCGCCGGGACGATTCCAGGCACGCCCAGGGCGGCCACCTTCCCTGCGCTGCGGGAGTACACCGCCAGCTCGTGGCCCGCCGCAGCCAACGCGGCGACGAGGGGCCGTCCGATGGCACCCGTACCGCCGGCGATGAACACCCGCATCGCGTGCAGGTTATTGCGACCTCTGTGCGCCGGGCGAGGCAGAAGGAGGTGGGTGCCACGGGCGGGTCTCGGGCTTTGGCAGGATGTCGGGGTGAGTGAGGGCAGCGGCTATCCGGGTGCGCCGCCGGGGTGGTACCCCGATCCGGCCGGTGGGCCGGGGCAGCGCTGGTGGGACGGCTACGCCTGGAACGAAGCCGTCGTGCTGCCGCAGCAGGCGCCACCACCGCCGTGGACCGGCGCGCCTGCGCCACTGGGACCGCCGCTCCAGACCACGCCCTGGGCGGCGGCGACGCAGCGGCTCGACGCGCACTACACCTCGGGACTGATCCAGAGCGAGCTCGGACTGACCGGGGTGGCTCGTATCTCGCTGTGCGTCCCTGCGGTCGTGGGCCTCTTGAACCTGGTGCTGCTGCGCACCGAGTCCTCGCGTCTGCTCACGATCGGACAGGACTTCAAGATCATCTGGGACGACACACAGCGCGGCATCACGCCGCCCACGTTCACGAACGAATCCATCAGCCCGTGGTTCTTCCTCTTGGGGCTGGCCGCGCTCGCCGCGATCGTGGTGACCCTCATCTGGCAGCACCGGGCGGCGTCGGCCGCCCGGGCCCTCGGGATGCCGGCCACCCATTCGCCCGCCTGGGGCGTCGGCTCCTGGTTCGTACCGATCATCAACTTCTGGTTCCCGTACCAGGCCATCCGGGACTGCCTGCCGCCTTCGGACCCGAACCGGGCCCGCATCTTGCAGTGGTGGTTGGCCTACATCTTGGGCGGACTGGTGGGCGGGGCCGCCTTCATCGCGGCATTCTTCTCGTCGGGGGTGGCCGTCGCCCTGTCGATCCCGGCGGCGGCGTTGTGGCTCGTGGTGCTGACGTTCGCACCCCGGGTGGTCACGTCGATCGGGGTGGCGCACCGAGAGGCGCTGGCGCAGTAGGCCTTCGGCGGCCAGAGATTGCCGAACCCTTACGAACTGTTCACTCTGCGATTGCACTCCTGTTGCTGGGCGTTCACCTGGCCTCATTACGGTCCAGGTAGTGGCAGACGAGGATGTGATGGGGACGCGTAACGATCCCGTTACGACGACGGGACAGCAGCGACGCATTGACAGTGTGTTGCAGTCGCTCGACCCCGACGCGGAAAGGCCAGAGCACGTCATGGAGGCCGTGAAGCTGAACCTCGGCTTCTCCGGCCGGACGGTGCTGGCCGACGTGAATATCTCGCTCAAGCGTGGATCGATCACGGCGCTGATCGGACCGACTGGCTCGGGTAAGTCCACCTTCCTCCGCACTCTGAACCGGATGAACGACCGTGTGCCCGGCTTCACGCGCACGGGCGACGTCACCTACGACAGCGAGAGCCTGTGGGCGTCGAGCGTGGACCTCTTAACGCTCCGACGGCGGGTGGGGATGCTGTTCCAGCGACCCAACCCGTTCCCGATGTCGATCAAGGACAACGTCGTGGCCGGGGTGAAGGCGCACCGCATCGCCAAAGGAAAGCAGCTCGACGTCGTGTGCGAGCGGCGCCTGACCGAGGTCGGCCTGTGGGACGCAGTGAAGGACCGCTTGCACGACTCGCCGTTCCGTCTCTCCGGAGGGCAGCAGCAGCTGTTGTGCCTGGCGCGGGCGCTCGCCGTGGGCCCGGACGTGCTCTTGCTCGACGAGCCGACCTCATCGCTGGACCCGATCACGACGGAGTCGATCGAGACGCTGATCAAGACCATGACGCCGGCACTGAGCCTGATAGTCGTTACGCACAACCTCGGGCAGGCGTTGCGGATCTCGAATCACACCATGTTCTTCTACCAAGGCGCGTTGGTCGAGCACGGCACGACGGACGACGTCTTCAACCGGCCGACGCACCCCGACACGGAGCGTTACGTCACCGGGCGGATGGGCTAGGCGCGTTCCCGATCGTCGACGTGCCTGAGCGAAAACTCCAGTCGAATGCCGGATCCGCCAGGGCAGCAAGAGCGACACCAAGTAACCACCTCACAAGGAGAGAACCTGTGACCAAATTGATGGGAACGACGCGAATGACGCGGGGATTCATCGCCGTACTCGCGGCGTGCCTCGCGCTGAGCTCGGTCGTCCTCAGCACGGCCGCATCGGCGAGCACCAAGCTGCCAGCGAGCGGCGTGGAGACGCCTACAGGCGGAACGGTGACGGAGACCGGGAGCACCCTGATGTACCCCATCTTCAACCTGTGGGCAGGCGGCTACAGCGAAAAGTACCCGAGCACGACCATCCAGACGGCCGCGACCGGTTCGGGAACAGGGATCTCCGAGGCCGAGAACGGCACCATCGACATCGGAGCCTCCGACGCCTATCTATCCCCGACGGTCGTCCAGGCCAACCCGCACCTCAAGAACATCCCGTTGGTCATCTCGGCTCAGATGGCGGTGTACAACGTCCCGGGGGTCACCGCCCACCTCAAGCTCTCAGGCAAGGTGCTGTCCGAGATGTACCAAGGCCAGATCACCAAATGGAACGACTCGGCCATCGCCAGTGCCAATCCCGGCGTGACCCTGCCCGCCACGCCGATCGTGACGCTGCACCGCTCGGACAGTTCCGGTGACACCTTCCTTTGGACCAGCTACCTGTCCAAGGCCGACGCCTCGGGCTGGGGCACCAAGGTCGGCTACAACACCACCGTGCCGTGGCCGAACGCCCCGGGCGCTCTCGGTGAGAACGGCAACTCGGGCATGGTCTCCGGCTGCAAGGCCACGGTGGGCTGCATCGCCTACGTCGGCATCAGCTATGAGACCCAGGTGTTGCAGAACGGTCAGGTCTACGCGGCATTGGGGAATGGGCACAACCAATACGTCCTGCCGACCCAGCAGACGATCGCCACCGAAGCTGCCGGTTACGTCAAGAAGACGCCGGCCAACGGGACGATCTCGCTCATCTACGGCAACATCAACAACGGCTACCCGATCGTCAACTACGAGTACGCCATCGTGTCCAACGTCCAATCGAGCAGCACGACAGCCAAGAGCATCCGCTCGGTGCTCGAGTGGGCCCTGAACAAGAAGTACGGCGCAGACTCCTCGTACCTCTCCCAGGTCAACTTCCAATCGCTGCCCTCCAAGGTCGTGGCGCAGTCGATCAAGCAGATCCTGGGCATCAAGTAGTGGCAACCGTCGGCGGCGTGGCGGGGGGTGTCCCCGCCACGCCGCAGGCGGAACCCGTCGGGAAACCCCCGCTGCCGCGGCGGATCGCCGACTTCGCCCGCCGCAACGAGGAGAAGGGCTGGCGCAGCGTGGCCTGGGTGGCGGTGATCCTTCCTCTCGCCGCATTGGTCTTCGCCATCACGGTCCTCGCCGTGAAGGCAGCCCCGGTCATCGGCCACAATGGCTTGTACTTCCTCTACGGGCGGACTTGGACCTATGGGAACCAGGGCTACGGGGGTGGCCCGGGGGCGCGGTTCGGGGCCTGGGCGATCATCTGGGGCACCATCGCCTCGTCGGTCATCGCGATCGTGATCGCACTCCCGCTCTCGATCGGGGCCGCCTTCGCTCTCACCGAGCGCATGCCGACGTGGATCTCGCGGCCGCTCGGCTTCACGATCGAGATCCTCGCCGGCATCCCGAGCGTCGTCATCGGCCTGTGGGGCATCCTGGCGTTCGCGCCGTGGCTGGCGACAAACGTCTATCCGCACATCGCCAGCGTCATGCCCGACGTGCCGGTGCTCAGGTACTTCCGTAGTCCGACCGGCTCGGGCGAAGGACTGCTCTCCGCCGGCATCGTGCTATCGCTGATGATCGTGCCCATCATCACCTCGACAACCCGCGACCTCTTCACCCAGGTGCCACCGCTCCCCAAGGAAGGGGCGTCGGCCCTCGGCATGACCGACTGGGAGGTCGCGAACAAGGTCACGCTGCCATGGGTGCGCTCGGGCATCATCGGCGCCACCGTGCTCGGCCTGGGGCGTGCGCTCGGCGAGACGATCGCGATCGCCATGATCGGAGGCGCTGCGTTGCACATCCCCTCGACGATCTATCTCCCCTTCACCACCATCGCCGCCACCATCCTCACCCAGCTCGATGGGCAACTCGCCAACCCGCAGGGCGTGTCGACCCTGGCTGAGCTCGCCCTCGTGCTGGCCGTCATCTCGGTGGTCGTGAACCTGGTGGCCCGCCTCATCGTGAACCGCACGGGCCGCGTCGGGGCACCGGTGGGCGGCGCGTAATGACGAACCTGCTCGCAGCAGGACCGGCAACGCGCCGTCGTCGCGTCTCCACGCGCGTGTGGCGCGGGCTGACCTATCTGTCGCTGATCCTCCTCATGGCACCGGCCGCCTGGCTCCTCGTCTACGTCTTGGCCAAGGCCTGGCCGCATTGGCAGTGGAGCGTGCTCTGGACCCAATTGACCCCGACGGGTGGCGGCCTGCGCGACCAGATTCTGGGCACGGTCATCCTCATGATCGGCGTCTTCATCATCGCCGGAACCATTGGCGTGTTCGCCGGGATCCACCTCGCCGAGTTTGCCCGACCAACCCGATTCTCAGGCAGGGTGAGTGGGCCGCTCCGGACGGCATCGGACGTCCTCTCCGGCTTCCCGTCCATCGTCCTCGGGTACGTCGGCTACGTCGCTCTCGTGGTGGGGCTGGGCTGGAAGCTCTCACTCCTACCGGCCCTGATCATCCTCTCCATCATGGTGATCCCGTATATCGCCAAGAACACCGAGACGTCATTGCGCCAGGTCCCCACGGGCTACCGGGAGGGGGCTGAGGCCCTCGGGATGTCGGCGGGCTACAGGCTGCGCAAGGTCGTTCTGAAGAGCGCGCTGCCCGGAATCGTGACCGGGCTCCTTTTGGCACTGGCCATCGCGTGTGGGGAAACGGCGCCCCTGATCTACACGGCGGGCTTCTCCAACACCCTCCCGCACTCGCTGACGGGTTCGCAGTTCCCCTATCTGACCTACATGGTGTTCACGGGCTACAACTCGCCCGAAACGCAGTACCACTACTTGGCCTACGACGCCGCACTGATCCTCGTGGTCATCGTGATGCTGCTCCTGGTGCTGAGCCGGATCGTCGTCTCGCGGACGCAGCGCCACTCCGAGAGCTCCCGCTCGACCGGTGGCGGCGGCATGCGTGCACGCATGCGGGCCCGGGCCCAGAAGAACGAGCCCCTCTTAGGGATCACCGGCGCTCCTCCACGCTGAACCCGCCCAGCTGGTGAGGTTCTAAGGTGAAACGACCGATGGCGGCGACGTCTACCCCGTTCGACGCCGCTCGTGAACAGCGCATGAAGGAGGACCATTGAGCGCAGGACCTGAGTGGGGGCCGCTGGCCCGGCTGGTGGGCATCTGGGAGGGCGACAAGGGCGAGGACGTGGCCTACGGCAACGTCGAGGGGAAGATCGTCAGCACCCCCTTTCGCGAACACGTCGACTTCAAGCCCTTCGGCCCGGTCGAGAACGGATCCCAGGTGCTCTACGGGCTCGACTACCGCATGGCCGGCTGGCGGGGTGACGAGGAGAACCCCTTCCACACCGAGGTCGGCTATTGGATGTGGGACGCCCGCGACAGCGAGGTGGTCCGCTGCTTCCTGATCCCGCGGGGCTCCGCCGTCGTTGCCGGCGGCATCGTTGCGGCCGACGCCACGAAGTTCAACCTCGAGGCCAAGATCGGCAGCCAGACCTACGGCATCCTCGCCAACAACTGGCTGGACAAGAACGCCCGGTCGATCAGCTACGAGGTCACCATCGACACCAGCGTGGACGACGAGTTCACGTACTCGGAGACGACCGTGATCAAGCACGCCCGGATGCCCGAAGAGGTCATCCACACGGACCGCAACACGCTGCGCCGGATCGCCGACGCCTAGGGACGCCCTGTAGGGTCGTCGGGCGCCGGCTCGAGTTCGCCGGCAGGGGCGGCGGAGCCCCAGAGGCCGCAGGGAGGCACGCATGTACGAGTGGTCCGAGGAGCAGCTGGCGATCCGTGACGCGGTGCGGCGCTTCGTCGACGAAGAGATCAAGCCCAACGTCGAGGAGCTCGAGCACGGGGAGACGCCTCCCTACGAGGTGATCCGCAAGCTGTATTCGACATTCGGCCTCGACGTGATGGCGCGGGAGTCGGCCAAGAAGGCGATCGAGCGCAAGGCGGCCGGGACCTCGGGTGCGCCCGCCGAGAGGGCCGAGGGCGGAGGCGGGGGCGGCGGCTCGGCTGCCATGACGCTTATCCCGATCATCGAGCTGTGCCATTACTGCCCGGGCATCGTCACCGCATTGGGCGTGAGCACGGGCTTGGCGGGTGGCACGATCATGAAGAGCGGCACGCCCGCGCAGATGGAGCGCTGGGGCCTCGACCTCATGACTTTCGACAAGGTCGGCGCCTGGGCGATCACCGAGCCCGACTCGGGGTCCGACGCCCTGGGCGGCATGAAGTCGACGGCCACGCGCGACGGCGACGAATACGTCCTCAACGGCAACAAGACCTTCATCACCAACGGTCCGTTCGCCGACACGATCGTCTTCTACGCCAAGCTCGACGACGGGTCGGACACGCCGCTGCGCCAGCGTCCGGTGCTGACGTTCATCCTCGATTCGGGCATGCCGGGGCTGGAGCAGTCCAAGCCCTTCCGCAAGATGGGCCTGCACTCGTCGCCCACCGGTGAGCTGTTCTTCTCGGACGTGCGGGTGGGACGCGAGCGGCTGCTCGGCGAGACCGAGGGAGCACCCGGCGGCAACGAGGGCCGGGAGAGCGCCAAGGGCAACTTCGTCACCGAGCGGGCCGGAGTGGCGGCGATGTCGCTCGGGTTGATCGAGGAGTGCCTCAAGCTGTCGGTCCAGTACGCCAAGGACAGGAGCCTGTGGGAGCGGCCGATCTCGGAGTTCCAGCTCATCCAGCTGAAGCTGGCGAAGATGGAGATCGCGCGGTTGAACGTCGAGAATCTGGTGTTCCGCCACGTCGAGATGGCGGCGGCGGGGAAATCGCTGACGCTGGCCGAGGCGTCAGCCATGAAGCTCTACTCCGCGCAGGCGGCGTCCGAGGTCGCCATGGAGGCGGTGCAACTGTTCGGGGGGAACGGCTACATGTCCGAGTTCCGGGTCGAGCAGCTGGCCCGCGACGCCAAGGTGTTCCAGATCTACGCCGGAACCGACGAGATCCAGGTCACCCACATCGCGCGCGATCTGTTGGGGCGCTGAGGCCTTCCGTGTCCGGGGAGATCGGGAGCGAACTCTTCGGTTCCTCCCCCGCCGACGCCGTCTTCGACCAGATGGTCGACATGCGGCGTGCGGTGCACCGCCGGCCCGAGCTGGCCTTCGAGGAGCACTTCACGACCTCGCTCATCCGCGACCACATGGCTTCGCTCGGCATCGACGAGGCGCTCCGGGTGACCGAGACGGGTGGGATCTTCGCGATGGACGGGGGCGGCCGGGTCGCACCGTCGTGTTGCGGGGCGACATCGACGCGCTGCCGGTGCAGGAGCCTTCGACGACACGGTCATGGGGATCGGAGGTCGAGGGCCTGATGCATGCGTGCGGCCACGACATCCATGTGGGCTCCGTGTTGGGGGCAGCGTCGGTCCTGGCCTCCCGTCGCGAAGACCTGCCCGGCCGCTACATCTTCTTGTTCCAGCCCGGTGAGGAAGCGCTCTGCGGCGGCAAGGCGATGGTCGAAGGCGGCGCGTCTGACGGTCATGGAGGGGGCGAGGTTGGTCGGCTTTCACGTCACGTCCGTGATCCCCACGGGCATGGTGGCGCTGCGCGCCGGGATCGCCATGTCCGAGGCGCACTCGCTGCGGATCACGCTGCGCGGCCCCGGCGGGCACGGCGCGGTGCCGACGGCGACGGGCGACGTCATCCGTGCGACCGCGGAGCTGGTGGGACGGCTGGGGTCGGTGGTCGCGGGTTTGTCGTACGAGGGGACGGACTGCGTCTGCAGCGCCGGCACGCTGCGGGCGGGCACGGCGGTCAACGTGGTCCCGACGTCGGCCGTGGTCACCGGCACGCTGCGCACCTTCACCGAGGCGCAGCGGTCGGACGCCATTGGGCGCTTGGAGACGCTGTGTGCGGACGTCGCCGGTGAGCTCGGCGTGGAGGTCGACCTCGAGCTGCCCGAACACACGCCGGCCGTCGTCAACGACGACGCCGCGGTGGACCTCGTCGAGACGGAGGCAAAGGCGGTGCTAGGCGACGAGGCGGTGTTCCGGATGCCGCCGGCCGGTCCGAGTGACGACGTGAGCGAGTTCCTCAACCACCTGCCCGGTTGCTACTTCTTCGTCGGCGGTGCGGCGGCGGACGGATCGAGCGGAATGCACCACAGCCCCACCTTCTACGTCGAGGACGAGGCGCTGCGCGTCGGCGCCAGCGTGCTGGTGCGGGGAGCTCTGGCGTTGGCGTGCGACTCTTCGCCCGACTGAGCGTCCCGTCTTCCTCGTCACCGCCTCTTCGGGACTTCTCGTCACGCTCCGGGGACCTTTCGCCCTGGTGCCGCAGTCCCCACCCATCCACGATGGCTGAGCAATGAGGGCGCGACGGGAAGTCCACTACTTCAGGCGACCGACGTACCTGTTCGTCGTCGCGTCGCTGGGCGTCGCCCTCATTCTCGTCGTGTCGATCGTCCTCCTGACCGGCGCGGGGCCGAAGCTCCCCTCCTTGGGCTCGCCCTTGCAGCCCGCGCCGACCATCGGCGGCGGCGCGCCCGTGCAGGGGACCATCAGCGCTCCGGGCGGTCCCTATCTCTACGACAACCTCGGCCGGGTCGTCTTCTTCCACGGCGTCAACGTTGTGTACAAGCACGCTCCCTACGAGGTGTATCCCGACCCCGGCAAACCGTGGAACTTCACTGCGGCCGACGCGTCGCTGATGGCCCGCCTCGGCTTCAACGTGGTGCGGTTGGGTGTCGTTTGGTCCGGGCTCGAACCCGGAACGGCGCCCGCCAACGATCCAGCGATCTGCAGGCGCGGCCAACCGGGGGATCCCGGTCAACTCGATCAAGCGGTGCTGAAGCGCTATCTGAGCAGGCTCGCGCAGACCGTCGACCTGCTCGGGCGGTACGGCATTTACACCATCCTCGACATGCACCAGGACGTCTACAACCAGATGTTCGACGGGGAAGGCGCCCCGCGCTGGGCCGTCTGCTCCGACGGCATCCCGCCCACTGATCCTCCCGGGCGGTGGTCCCGCGAGTACGCGACGGCGGCAGCCGGCGCGGCCTACGACAACTTCTGGACCAACGACGTGGTGGGAAACCTCCAGGGTCAATACGACCAGGTATGGGGGGACATTGCAGCTTTCTTCGCGAACAACCCCTGGGTCCTCGGGTACGACCCGTTCAACGAACCGTTCTCCCGATCGCTCCTGACGCTGGGAGACGAGCACTTCGACTCGCAGCTCGAATGCTTCTACACCGGCACCGCGCACATCGGCACGCTCCTCAATGGGCACAAAGCGAGCTGTCCGCCCAACGACCCTGCGAACGGGGTCGTCCCGACCATCCTCGTCAACGACCCACACCACCTGATCTTCGACGAACCCGATAACTACGCGAACCGCGGCTTTCCGACCTTCATCGGGCCGATGGCCTTCCCGAACCTCGTCTACAACGTCCACGTCTACTGCGGGTCCCGCAGTCCGAAGACAGGTGATCCCATCAATGTGAACGCGTGCACGCACCAGGAAGTCAAGTCGCTCTCGACGCGGGGCGACGACCGACGCGAGATGGCGTCGCCCGAACAACCGGGCGGCCCGGCGTGGTTCGTCACCGAATTCGGCGCAAGTTCGAGCTCGCCATTGCTGTCCGCGTTCACGTCGGCGGCCGACGCCGAGAAGGTCGGGTGGGCCTACTGGGCCTGGAAGTACTACGCGGACCCCACGGGCAGCGCGAGCGAGTCACTACTGACGAATGCGGGGCAGCTGCGTTCTACGGCCGCCGTCCTGAGCCGGACCTACCCGGAAGCGATCAGCGGCATCCCTTTGTCGATGTCCTTCGATCCGTCGAACGCCTCGTTTCACCTGACCTACCGGCCCCTCGCGGCGGAACGTACGCCGACGGTGATCTTCGTGCCGAGGGCGCTGCACTACCCCGACGGGTACTGTGCCCGCGTCAGCGGCGGGAGAGTCGTCTCGCCGAGAGGAAGCGCATTGCTAAAGGTGGTGAACGGACATGGGCGCGGACCTGTCAACCGCACGGTGAGTGTGACGATCACGGGCGCGCCGTGCGGGAACTGAGTGTGACCATCACGGGCGCGCCATGCGGGAGCGACGGCTGAGTCCGCCCGTGCATCGTCCCTGAGGTTGCTCCGGTTCATCCAGCGTGCAGCGGCCCTGTCATCAGTTCGTCAGGCGAGCGTCGGTAGGCTCTGCCGGTGACCGGCCCCGACGACGATCCGGCTCCTCGGAGGATGTTGTCGCATGAGCAACGGGGGTCTGGTCGACATCGGATGCGTCCAGCACGCTCGGTGGAGGGCAACGCACGTCTGACGGGGCTGACAGCGACGGTGCTCTTCCTCCTGTTCGCGGCCGAGGGTGTCACCGTCCTGCGGGTCCACGAACTGCTGACACCGCACGTCGTCATCGGGATGGTGATGATCCCCGTCGTCATCGTGAAGATGGGCAGCACCCTATGGCGCTTCGCCCGCTACTACACGGGCGACCCCGAGTACCGCCGCAAGGGCCCGCCGCCCGTGTTCTTGCGCCTACTCGGCCCTTTCGTGGTCGTGCTCACCGTGGCGGTTCTGGGGACGGGCATCGCGCTCCTTTTCGTGCCGACGGCCGACCGCTCCGGGTGGCTCTTCCTCCACAAGGCGACCTTCGTCCTCTGGCTGGGCGCCATGGCGCTCCATGTCCTGGCTCATCTTCTGGAGACCGCCAACCTCACCTGGAACGATCTGTCGCGGCGCACCCGGCGTCAGGTCCGTGGCGCGGGCGCGCGAGAATGGCTGCTCGTGTCGGCGCTGGTACTCGGTATCCTCCTCGCGATCCTCGTCACACCTCACGCCAATGGATGGCACCAGGTGCCCGTTGGCGCGAACGCTGGCTCGCCCAACACGATCGTGCGGGCGCCAGCCGGCGCAATGCACCGCTGACGGGCTCGTGCAGCCGACCTTCCCTCGGGCAGGCGGACGAGGGATCCCGAGGTCGGGGGCTCTCGTCGGCGTACTGGCCCTCGTCCTCGTCTTGGCGTCGTGCAGCACAACGCCTACCGCGCGGAGCGGCGTCCGGTCCCCGAGCCGGAGCGGCGAGCACCACGTCGACGACGCACGCGCCCACGACGACCACGACCACTGCGCCGCCAGGCCCACGACCATTGCCCGCCCCGGCAGCGCTGACCCCCTTCGCTCCACCCCCGGCGCCGACGGACGGGACGTGGACGCCGGCGGGACGCACCGTGAACGGTTTCCCCGCCGTCTACGAGACGCGCCTCGTCCCGCCGGGCGGGACGACGGAAGCCGGGATCGCCTGGATGGACACGAACCTGCTCGGGGCCCAGCTCTATTCGGGCTCGAAGAGCCCGGGTGGCGGCCCCTACATGTTCACCGCGCCCGTCCAGCCGGCGCAGGCGGCGTCGCTGGTCGCCGCGTTCAACGGTGGCTTCCTCATGAAGGACGCCCAGGGCGGCTACATCACCGAGGGCCGCACGATCTACCCGCTCGTGAACGGAGCCGCCTCGCTCGTGATCCACGCCGATGGTTCGGTCACGGTGGGCGCCTGGGGCAGCGACGTGGCGATGTCCCCGGACGTGGTCGCGGTACGCCAGAACCTCGTCCCGCTCGTCGAAGGTGGCCAGCCGACGGCGCAGGCCTCGGACCCGAACTGGCTCGTGTGGGGCGCGACGTGCGGCGTGTCGTCCTGTTCGGGAGCGGGGATCGAGAACCAGTGGCGTTCGGGCGTCGGTGTCACCCCCGGTGGGGCACTCGTGTACGTCGCCGGCCCTGCCCTCGACCCACTCCAATTGGCACAACTGCTGGTACAGGCCGGCGTCGTGCGCGGCATGGAGCTCGACATCAACCCGTCCTGGCCCGTGTTCGCGACCTACGCACCGCCGGTCGGCGCACCGGCCGGGCCGTCGAACGGAGCCGGCATGCCGCCGGCCGCCGACCAGGGGCCCGCCACGTTCTTCGAGGCATCGTGGGCCCGCGACTTCATCACGATGTCGGCGCGCACCACCGCTGTGGGTGCGGGCGCATCGAGCGGATAGACGGAGCAGGCGCGGGGAGGCGGAGCAGGCGCTCCCCGGGCCAGAATGAGCCCATGGCCTCCACCGACCTCTTCTCCATCGACGGCAAGACGGCGCTCGTGACCGGCGGCAGCCGCGGCATCGGCAAGATGATCGCCGAGGGCTACGTCGACGCGGGGGCGACGGTGTACATCTCTTCGCGCAAGGCCGACGTATGCCAGGAGGTGGCGGAAGAGCTTTCGAAGAAGGGCACCTGCATCGCCGTCCCCGCCGACCTGTCCCAGGAAGACGAATGCAGGCGCCTGGGCGACGAGATGGCCTCACGGGTCGACACGCTCGACATCCTCGTCAACAACGCCGGCGCCACCTGGGGCGCGGCCTTGGCCGATTACGACGAGGCAGCCTTCGAGCGGGTCCTGGCGTTGAACGTGAAAGGCGTCTTCCACACCACCAAGTTCCTGCTCCCGCTGCTCGAGAAGGCAGGGACCCAGGAGGAGCCGGCGCGGGTCATCAACATCGGGTCGATCGACGGTATACAGACACCCGCCATGGAGACGTACGCGTACTCCGCCTCCAAGGCGGCCGTGCACCAGTTGACGCGGCACCTCGCCAAGCGCCTCGCGCCGTCGATCACGGTGAATGCGATCGCGCCGGGCCCTTTCGAGTCCAAGATGATGGCCGCCACGCTCGACGCCTTCGGCGATCAGATCAGGGCGAGCGCGCCGCTTCGGCGCATCGGCCGGCCCGACGACATGGCCGGGACGGCCATTTTCCTGGCGTCGCGGGCGGGGGCGTACCTGACGGGGGCGATCATCCCGGTCGACGGGGGCATCGCGACCACGCATTGATCGAACCATCGAAGAACTCGGACGAGCTCGAGACACCAAAGGGGTCCATCGTGCTGCTGCTTCACGAAGTGCATCAGGTTGCCGGGGCGAAGGAAGAGGAGTTCGACGCGGCCTACCGCGACGAGTACATGCCGGCGCTGGCCAAGTCGGACGGCAGCCGGCTGTTCTGGTACCTGCATCTGGGCCACGGGACCGGCCAGGCGTACACGTCGGTCTCCATCACAGGCTGCCGCGACGCCGCGGCCTGGGCGGAACTCGCTGAGCGCGTGCGCGGAGGCGACCTCGCCGCATGGTCGGCCAAGGTCGACGCCGTGCGGCACGAGCACCGCGCCAAGGTGATCCAGCCGGTGCCGTGGTCACCCCTCCAGGACATCGATTTCTCCGGCGTGCCCGTGGACGGCCAGACGCACAAGAACTCGCTGTTCATGGAGGACACGGCTTGGCCGTTCGCCGGTGGGCTCCAGGCCTATCTGAACAAGGCGGGCACCCTCTACGACCACACGCTGAGCAGCCAGAAAGAAGAGGGCACCGGCATGATCGAGCTCGAAGCCGCCTTCCAACCGGTCTTCGGGACCCACCAGACGACCGAAGTCATCCTGTGGCAGCGCGTGGTCAACCCGAAGGCCGTCATGTGGATGCTGGGCCACGACCTTCCTCCGGAAGCTTCGGCCCCGGGGACCTGGTTGCACGATGCGCTCGAGGTTCGCGACCGCTGGGAGAGCCGGCTCCTGCGCAGCGCGGCGTGGTCTCCGCTGTTCTGAGGACGGTGGGATCGATGGCCGAGGCATTCGACCTCTCTGAAGTCTTCGTGCACCTCGGGCTCGGTGTCACGGCGACACCTTTGCCCGACTTCACGTGGACGCCCGAGTACCTCGCCGGCTACCAGGAGCGCTTTGCCACCGATGGCACGGAGGGGCGGCTCGTCTGCGTCGTGGCACAGAACGAAACATGGGACTCGTGGGAGCGCCACCCGGGCGGCGAGGAGGTCGTCGTCCTGCTCACCGGCCGGGTCGACCTGGTGCAGGAGCTCGACGGCCACGAACATGTCGTGGAACTGCGACCCGGGCAGGCGGTGATCAATCCCGCCGGCGTGTGGCACACGGCGCGGGTCCACGAGCCCGGAGTGGCGTTGTTCATCACCCCCGGCAGAGGGACCGAGGCGAAGCCGCTGGCCTGACGGTTTTGTGCCGGGCTAGGCGCGGGCGCTCAGAGCAGCCAGCTCGTGCGGGCCCTGCGCCGGGTAACCACCCGCAGCGCGGATCGCCTGGCCCCACGGGGTGAGGTGGCCGATCAGCTCCTCGAGCCCCCCGTCGCCGAGCGCGTCCAGCATCGGGGTGCACTGCGCGTCCGTCGCCGCCTCGATCGATTCTCGCAGTTGGCGGCCTGACTCCGTCAGCGCACCGTCCGCCAGGAGGCCGCGCCCGACGAGGCGCGCCTCGGCCGCATCGAGCTGCTCGTCGGACCAGGCCCGGGTGCGGACGTAGGTGCGCAGCGGGATGCCCCAGTACGGCTCGGTCAACAGCCCGATCTCGGTGGCGTCGAGGACCGCCGACGTCCACGCGGCCGTGTGCGCGTCGCCACGGTATTCGCGCAGCATGTCGGCGAGGCGCCACGCGTTGGGGAGCGGCTCTCCCGGGAGCCCGAGGCCGAGCAGCCCGGCATAGAGCGGTTTGCCCTCGGGACGGAGTGGCGCCACCGCTCTCTCGAGGAGCGCGTTGGCGTGGGCGAGCCCTTCGGGAGAGGTGCCGAGGACGCGCTCGAGCTGAGCCACTGCCCCGCGTGTGCGCGCCGCACAGATCGTCGTTGCGTCGACCTTGTTCCATCCGAATTCGACGGAAGGCACGACGGCGTCGGGGTTGAACACGCCGAAGGCGGCCGCCACCACCGCTCCCGAGACCTGGCCCATGACCGAGCCGCGGCTGGTGAAGTAGGCGGGGCCGTCCGGGAGCTGCACCCCGCCGGGGGTCGTGCCCGGGCTCGGCGAGAACCCCAGCTCCGCGTAGGCGGTGTGGCATTCCGGGGAAAAGTACACCTGCGCGGCCACCGGCTCGAGGACCATCGCCAGGCGCCGCGCCCGCGGATCATGCTGTTCGGTCATGGCGGTCACCCTACGCGCCGCTTCGGCGTACCGCGCTGGCCCGAGGTGCTGGTTCAGGCCTTCGTGAAGCGCATGGGAAAGTGCTCAATGGAACGGATCCCCGGCGTATACACGAGCTCATGCCCGGGCTCGACCTCGTAGTCAGGGATGCGCTTGTGCCACTCGCGCAGCGCGACCCGGAGCTCCATGCGAGCCAGGTGCGAGCCGAGGCAGCGGTGGATGCCACCACCGAACGCGATGTGGGGGTTGACGTCGCGGTCCCAGCGCACGACCTCGCCGTCGGGGTACTCCGCCTCGTCGGTGTTCGCCGAGCCGATCATGACCATGATCTGGTCCCCCGCGTGCACGGGGCAGCCGCCGACCTCGGTGTCCTGCACCGCTACGCGGGCGATCCCCATGACCGGCGTCTCCCAGCGCAGCATCTCTTCGATCGCGTTCGGGATGAGCGAGGGGTCCTCGACCAGCTGACGCCGATGCTCGGGGTGCTGAGCCAGGAAGGAGTACATGCAGTCCAGCGTGGCCGTCACGGTGTCGAGCCCCGCGATCAGGAAGAGGAAACAGATGTCCAAGATGTCGTTACGGGTCAGGCGGTCGCCCTCGAGCTCGGCGTCGAGGAACATCGACAGGAGGTCGTCGCGTCGCTCCTCCTCACGCAGATCGAGGACCTCGTTGAAGTAGTCGTAGGTCGAGTCCGCTATCTGCTGCTGGTAGTCCTGGGCGGCCTTGGAGCCGTAGCCCTTGCCGGTGACGTGGTCGGGCCGGATGATGCCGTCCTTCATCGTCAGGAAGCGGTCGAGCTCTTCTGACGGCAGGCCCAGCAGCGTCAAGAACACCTGCGAGGGGAACGGGATGGAGAATTCCTTGGCGAAGTCGACCTCGCCGCGATCGATGAACTGGTCGATCAGGTGGTTGACGAGCGCCGACACCTCCTCGTCCATGGCGGCCATCTTGCGCGGGGCGAAGATCGGGTCGAGCAGCTTGCGGAACTTCTTGTGCTCGGGCGGGTCGATCTGCAGGGGGATCATGGGCCGCTTGTTCTTCAGGTCGACCGCGTCCATGTTGGAAGAGAAGACGTCGGGCTGACGCAGCGCCGACATGATGTCCTCCTTCCTCGTGAGCACGATGCCCTTCGCACCACTCGGCATGTCGACGGCCATGACCGGCATGTCGTCGCGCAGGGACTTGAAGAGCGGCTGCGGGTTGCGAGCCATTTCGGGGTCCATGCCCGACAACGGGTTCGCCGCATAGCCGTCGTCCGCCGGAGCTTCCGCGGTGTTGGCTTCGGTCTCCATTCTTCATCCTCCTCGTGTTCAGATCTGCAAGATGCCGCGTAGGGAATCGACAAGTGATGCCTCGTCGGTCTCTGGGATGATCCAGCTCGAGACGAAGAGGCGGACGATGACGTCGGCGAGCCGCTCGCGGTCGAGGTAGCCGTCCCTCACCGCGGGCACCGTGTCGAGCGCGTCACCCATTCGCCCGATCAGCTCGCCACGCATGGCCGGCAGGTGGTCGAGCAGGTAGCTGAGGACGAAACTGGGCTCCGACTCGAAGAGGGGCCGGGCCGGGTGGCTCCGGATGAAGTCGAAGGCGTAGCTGACGAAGGCCCCGATTCTGTCCTCAGGCGCCTGCACCGAAACCAGTGCCTCGTCGAGTCCGGCGCGAAAGCGCACCTCGTCGTAGTCGGCCGCTGCGGCCAGGACATGGTCGCGACTCGGGAAGTACCGATAGAGGGTGCCCCGGGCCACGCCGGCGGCGTCGGCGATCTGCGCCATGCCGAGACGCTGCACACCCTGCCGGCCGATGAGGCCGAGGGCGGCGATCAGGATGCGCTCCTCAGTCGGGCTGAACGTCCGGGTGGTGAAGGCCGCCGTGCCTCCGACCTCGGCTCCCGCCCTCGCCACCGTCACGGTCATTGCTGGACATGTTAGACACTTTGTGTCCCTTTTGTCTCACCTGTCGCCGCCCCAATTCGATCCACTGGGGTTGCCGCAGGCGGGTGCTCGTGCTGGTCGGCGACGGGCGGTGTGGCCCGGCGACGGAGCCAGGGCACGAGGATCAGCGCAGCCAGCGCCAGCACCCCGAGGACGGTCAGGAAGTCACCGAGATAGTCCGCACCCGACCGGCCGTAGGAGAGCGTCACGTCATGGCTCGTCGGCACGACGACCATGAGGTTGGGAGTCACCCGCCAGGGGCCGTCCGCTCCGCTGGCGTGCCAGTTGGGAAAGTAGGACACCTTGACCAGGACGGGGGTGCCCACCTTGGACACGTGGAAGCTCACCGTGGTGTTCGTCGTCGAGACGTCGGTCACCTGCGTCGCCGCCACGGGCCGCACCGGCGGCCGCGTGTCGCCCACCGTCGTCCGCGGCCAAACGGCCGGGCCGCCTTGCGCCAGCTCGACGTTCCAACGGTTGGGGTGGTCGTACCAGGCCAGTGACTGGTTGAGCCAGCCCGACGGGGCCGGGTCGACACCAGAGAGCACGGCGGGCTCATTGGTGAGCGGCGTCACCAACGGGGCGTCCTTCACCCGGTAGATGTCCCAGGTCGTGTGGATCAGGACGTTGTTGTAGGTGTAGGTCCACGGCCCCGTCTTCGCGACGAGCTGCAGCGAGGGATCGGCGTTGGCTTGTTGCTCGATCGCGGGAGTCTCGGCCATGAAGTACTTCACCCCGAGGAGTTGGAGGTGTTGCACGCCGATTGCCACATCGCCCTGCGTCTCCGCGTAGGGCAGCCCGACCTCGGGCTCCGAGGGACCCTCGGAAAGCTCCGCCTGGTTGATGAAGTGGTAGGGCGTCGTCGCCGAGCTCTCGAAGAGCAGGCCCTCCATGGAGTCGACGCAACCGTTGGTCCAGTACGGCAGGAGCATCAGCGCCTCGGGCGTGCCGAAACGGTTCTCGCTGTCGCTGTACTCCCACATGGCTCGCCCGCAGCCGTACCGCTTGCTCACCTGCTCCATCGCCCCGATGACGGCTCGGTATTCGGGGTACGAGGTCTGCCCCTCATAACCGGCGTAGTTGTAGGACGACCAGTTCGTGACCTCGTTCGGCCCGAGATGCACGGGCCCCCACGACGTCGAGACCAGGAACGGCGGCACGATGACGAGCAGCACGGCCACCAGTCCGATCAAGGCCCCACCTACCGCGGCCGGACCCCAGCGCGGCGGTGGCGGTCGCCGCGGCTCGTAGGTCTCGTAGGGCGGGTGCGCTTGCGGCGGGACGACGTTCGTGTTCCCGTCGGCACCGTCGCCCCCTTCTCCCATTGGCGCCGCCACCCAAGCGGGTTCGCGGAAAGAAGCCTCCCAGCGATCCCAGCGCAGCTGTTTGGCGCGCCGCCACGCCCGTGCGGACAGGATGCACCCGACGCCGAACGCCCAGGCCGCCATCACGTAGACGGAGACGAACCACATCGGGAGAAGGCGGACGTTGTAGAGGCTCCCCTGCGGGTCGAACACCTCCGCCAGGGCGAAGGCAGCTCCCAGTACCGTCACCGTCAAACCGAAGCGGCTCCGCAAGAGCACCGCCATCACGACGCCGACAGCCGCAAGGACGAGGGCCCACGTGTCGGCCTCGGGAAAGAGCTGGTGCAGGTACGTAGTGAGGTTCACGTAGCCCATCGACGTGGCGTAGGAACGCTCGAGCCCGAACGGAACGAGCCAGAAGGCCGACAGCAACAAGCCGATGCCGGCGGTGGACACCGCGCTGCCACAGCGTGCGCGTCCAGGGGACGACGACGGCGCCCGGGTTGTTGCGCCAGAACATCAACGTGCTGTCGCCGATGCCCCAGCGGGCCGGCAACAGCTCGATCACCGTGAGCACCGCCGCACCCCCCAGGGCGTACAACCCCGGCACGATGTGCGACAGCACGCACGCGGCGAGGACGACTGCTGCCCAGGCCCGGTGCCGCCCCTCGCGCACCGCCGACGCGAAGAGTCCGAGGAACAGGATGGCCAGGGCCGTTCCGAAAGAGAACGCGTACTCTCCCGCCAGGGTCGAGAACAGGTTGCCGCCGTAGATCGTGTACGTGTAGTCGAAGAGGAAGGGCAGCGTTGCCGCCGCGAGCAGCGTCGGGATGGGCGGGCGAAGCCGGAAGAAGCGCCCGCAGGCCCACGCCGCGATCGGCAGCAGCACGGACCCCAGCACCGTGCCGATCTTGAACGCCACGTCGAAGGGGATGATCCACGAGCCGACGGCGACGAAGAAATCGGGCAGCGTGAAATAGAACGTGTACAGGGGCATGCCGTCGTACCAGCCCGGATACCAGCCGGAGAGATGGCCATGGGTGATCAACGACCGCATGTACCAAGGCATCGCGATATGCGCGCCCGTGTCCCCACCCGTCGTGGTCGTGTTGCTGAGGAGGAGGCTGGGATGGAGCTGCGACAGCGTGACGACGATGACGGCGGCGATCGTGACGACGGTGATTGCCCCGGGCACCCACCACCACGCGGCCCGCCGACGGGAACCCCGCTCCGACGAGGGGGTCTCGCGCGCCGTTACCTCGGCATCCTGAACATTCACCATGCCGGAACCAGGCCCTTTAGGTGCGCGCCACCGAGCGCGATCCCACGCGGACAAGCGAGGCCGGCGCAGTGGGGTCGTTCGGCCACATCCGGGCTTACGTTATCGGCAGGCCCCCCGATCCTGGGATCGGGTCAGTCGGCGGAAATCGGGCGCTCAGGGAAGCGACGCGACAGGTGGCGCCCCATCGGAGCGCCACCTCATCGCAGATCCGTCCGCCCAGCGGACGCGTGGTTGCCCCCCGGCGTCAAGACATCTGGGCGAGGATATTTGCCTTCTGCGTGTTGAACTCTTCCTCCGTCAGGATGCCCTGGTCCTTCAGGGTGGCGAGCTCCTTGAGCTTGTTGATCAACTCGTCAGAGTCCGGTGCGGCCGGTGCAGCCGGTGCGGCGGGCGGCGGCGCAGCGGCCTGCTGGGCCGGCGCATCCTGCTCTGAATACTTCTGCTGCTGGTGACGGTTGACCCGTCCGGCCACAGCGGATGCCGTACCCGCGATGACCGCCGTTCTCCCAACCGTCCGCATCACCGGGCGTCGTCCCAAAGGCATTGTTCTGCTCCTCCTGTTTCCTTGCGATGGTCAGGCCGCGTTGGCCCGAGGCTCAGTTCTTGATCGCCTCGGCCAACTCGGCCAATGCGGTTTCGACGAGGTCGGCCGGAATGCGAGCCGTGTCGATGACGACACCACCGGACTCCCGCACCGCCTCGACCAATGGCTTCGCCCACAGGTCTTCCCAGACGATGACCAAGGCGGCATTGCCGGCCGGGAGGTCGTCGGCCACGTGAGCCAGATCGTCCTCGTTGATCAGCCCGCCCACCTCTCCGTCGAGGTCGCCGAACGCCGCCAGCTCGTCGCGTTGGTCGAACTCGAGGGTGATGGTGTCGCCGGACTCGTCCTTGGCCACGAACACCAGGTCCAAGATGCGAACGGTGCCGTTGGAGACAAGCTTCTCCACCTCTGGGGCAATGTTGCCGTTGAAGCGGTTGCCGGGGAAGGCGACCACCGTGTAGCTGACTGGCCCAAGGGTCATAGGACCTCCTCGTTTGTCGTCGGCGCCGGCTAGCTCAGCTGGCCAACACCTTTGCTTTCTGTGCCTCGAACTCCGCGTCGGTGAGCACGCCCTGGGACTTCAGGTCGGCGAGCTTGGCCAGCTGCGACGCGGTATCCGCGCCCTCGCTGCCCGCGGCCTGCCGCACGTAGGAGTCGAACGCCTTCTGCTGTTCCGCCGCCTGGGCCGCCGCCCGCTCGTGCATCTTGTTGCCGCGTGCGATCAGGTATACGAAGACGCCGAGGAAGGGCAGGATGATGACGAAGATCACCCAGAGCGCCTTGGCCATCCCACCCATGTCCTGGCTGCGGAAGATGTCGATGAAGACGGTGATGAGCAGCCAGATCCAGATGATGAAGAGGAAGAAGTACAGCATCGTCAGGAAGGCATCGAGGACGGGGTAGCTCGAGGCAATCATTCGGTCTCCTTGGTTGGTTTATGGGCGCCCGGGGACGGCGCATTCGGAAGAAACTCCCCCACGATCGCATCGCATCTCGTATTGCAACAGCGTAAAGGTACACGATTCCTGCGCAGGAGGCCGCCTTGACGCCGCATCTCTCGGCCCATTCTCAGATTCCCTCTTCGGCGTGAAGCCGGCCGCTCTTGCAAGCCGCCGCGAACGCCTCGTAGTCCCGCTCGTTCTGGTCGGCGTAGGACTCGGCAAAACGCGCGAGCGCCTTGTCGAACGTCGCGTTGTTGCCGAGGTACGCCGCGATGGCGATGCGGTCTCCCGAGCGGGCATGGGCCCGTGCCAGCGTGTGCGCACACAGCTCGCCGTACACCTTCAAGCCTTCGGGGATCGCGTTGTCCGGGTCGATGGACCCCTTCCAATCCTGGAGCTGTCGGACGTAGTAGTCGCGCGACACCCCGTCGATCCCACTGGAGCGCTGCCAGCCGAGCAGGATGTCGCTGCTCGCCTGCATGAGCCGCTGGCCGGCCACGACCCGGGCGCCGTGGTTGTTGTACTGGCTCTTCTTGGTGAATCGCTCCAGGACCGATGCCTCGGCCTCCTTGGCCTGGAGGAACAGCACGTCGTCGTGGCGCGGCGCCGTGCATGAGAATGATCCAGCAGCGGGTGCCGACGCTGCCGACGCCGACGACCTTGCGGGCGATCTGGCTGAACTTGTACTGCTCGAGCAAGTGCTTGCGGTCCGTCGGCAGGCTCTGGCGGTACTTGCGGATCACATCGCGGAACAGCGATTCGTGTTGTTCGAGGTCTTCACCCGGAAAGAGATCGTCGAGGGTCATGACGAGCGGCGGGTCGCTGACGATGACGCGTCTCCCGTCAACGACGCGAGTCAGCTTGTTCAGCGCCCGCATCGAGTCCTTCGTCATCGCCTTGGACGTGGTCTTCGATGCGGTCGCTGCCATGTGGGCCTCGGACTTGGAGCCCGACGTCGCGGCGTGCCGTTTGAGCGCATCCACGAGACCTTCGATCTCGACCCTCGAGTACCAAACTTCGAGATTCGACATCGAGGCCATCATCCGCATGACTTCGCGGTAGCGCTGGCCGAGACGGATGATCGACTCGAGGCGGTTGGCCTTCGAGAACCCGAGGTGGCGCCCCGCGACCACGATGCTGGCCGCTAGGCGCTTGACGTCCCACTCCCAGGGCCCCGGCAGTGTCTCGTCGAAGTCGTTGCAGTCGAATACCAGCTGGCGTTCTGGCGACCCGAAGACGCCGAAGTTCGAGAGGTGGGCGTCCCCGCAGATCTGCGCGTTGATCCCCGAGCGCGGCGTGCCGGAAAGGTCCGACGCCATCACCAGGGCGGCTCCCCGGAAGAACGTGAACGGCGACACGAGCATCCGGCCGTAGCGGATCGGGACGAGTTCGGGCACGCGCGAGGGGGCCTGGCTTTCGAGGAGCGCGACGGGGTCGGGACGGTCCGCGCCGGGATCGAACGCGGCGTGGTCGTCGCGGGGCACCTTGGACCGGGCCTGCTTCCCCTTGGCCCTGCTCTCCTCGTCGCTGAGGTGCGGCATGGCCCGGGTCGCGGGGGTGTCCGCCAAGGGGACAACCTGATCCACCGCCATCGGCCTGCACCTCCCTGGACGTGCTGATGACACGCTCCTCGGCCAGAGGCTATGTCGTCGGGCGCCGATCGGAAAGGGGATCTGTGGGTGGAGGATCGGGCGCAGTCGTGCCCCTTCCCGGCGAAGGGCACAATGGCGGGCATGACGTACCGGGTCGGTCCAGCGAGGGGCGAGCAGTGACGCTCGACTTCGAGGACCGCAACGCCGCGGAGGAACAGCCGGAACCGAGTCCGTCCGCCGGCGACGGCACCGGCGGGGACTCGGCGGGAACCCGACGTGTGCGCGGCGGCGTTCGCCGCCTGATCGACGCCATCCTTCGGAGCGATGACCAGGCCGTCGAGCGTGCAGTCATGCAGCTGAGTGCGAGAAGCCGCTGGTTGGCGCCCCTGGCGCTGATCGTCGGCGCGTTCTTGATGCTGTTCCAGGGGCTCAAGCTGCTCGTGACCAACTGGCGGCTCACGCTGGTGCAGATCATCCCGGCGATGTGGATCTGGGTGGCGATGCTCGACATCAAGATCCACGTGCTGCACACCAAGGGGTTCCACATCTTGCGCGGGCCGGTCCTGGTCCCCGCCATCCTCGGCGTCACTGCCATTACCGCGGCGAGCTTCTATCTGAACGGCGTCTTCGCCTTTGCGATCGCGGACGGCGGCGAACCGCAGATCCGGCCGGCGTTCGCCAAGGCCAACGACCACATCCGTACGATCCTGGCGTGGGGCCTCACCGTCGGGCTCGCGCTCTCGTTCTCCGCCCTCATCGCCACGCGTTGGGGCCCTTGGTCCTTCGTCGTCAGCCAGAGCATCGTCGTGGGGATCATGATGCTCTGTTACCTCGCTGTCCCGGCGCGGATGGTCGGCATCGACACCAAGAAGGGGCACTCGCGGCGCGACAAGCTGGCGGCGACAGCCGTCGGCGGCGCGGTCGGGGCTGTGGTGTGCTCGCCGCCGTACATGCTCGGCCGATTGGGGATCCTGATGCTCGGCTGGCGCGGGTTCTTCTGGCTCGGGATCGTCTTCATCGTGATCGGAGTCGCGTTGCAGACGGGCGTCACCAGTGCGGTCAAGGCGGTGAAGTTCTCGGCCAAATTGATCGGGAACCCGGCGGCGACCGTCGACGCGGAAAGGGCGGGCGAGTGATGCCGCCCGCGCCCGCCATGCTCGAATGGTTCGGGACCGCCACCTTCCGTGTGCGCGACGCCGGGCTGAACCTCTTCTTCGACGCCTACCTGGACCGGCTGCCGGGGTTGGACCCGGTCGGCCTGACGAGCCGTGAAGTGGGATCGGCCGACTACGTGTTCGTCAGCCACTCCCACTTCGACCATCTGTACGGCGCCGACGTCCTCGCGCTGGGCGCCGGCGCGACCGTCGTGGCCTCACCCGAGTCCGCCCGCTGCCTACGCGACGCCGGCGTGCCCGAGCAGCAACTGCTCGTCGTGACCGGTGGCGAGACGGTGCACTGCGGGCCATCGACGAAGGTCCGCGTGCTGCCGGCGCTCCATGCCTGCCTCTTCGCGCACAGCGATTCCGACACGTCGGTGCCGTGCCTGGGCGACCTCGACGTCAGCGCGCAGGACCGCGCCGCGACCATCCGCCGGCTGTTCGCCGGGATGGACGCCGCACCGGCGCCGGCCGGTCCGGCCCTCGTGGCCATGAACGACAAGTGCTCCCGCCATGACGGGGGCCAGCTCGCCTACCTGCTCGTGACGGCCGGCGGGTCGATGCTCATCAGCGGGAGCGCCGGCTACTGGCGCGGCATCTTCTCGGGGTTGCGGCCCGACGTGGCGCTGCTGTCGCTGGGCGGCCGCCCCAACGTGGACGGCGAACCGTTCCAGGGCTCCACGGTCGACTACATGCTCGAGCAGGTCTCGTTGTTGCGGCCGGGACGCGTGGCGTTCTGCCATCACGACCCGCTCTTCCCAGGGTTGCCGGGCGTCGACATCGCTCCGGCGGCTGCCGCGCTGCGGGTGCCGGGCGCACCGGCCGGTTACTTCGAGATGGAGTACGCGACGCCCGTTCGGCTCTTCCGCTGAGCGGCGCGTGTGGGTGCGTCAGGCGAGGGTCGCCCGGAGCGACGCCGTGCTGTATCTGGCCGCCGCCCAGCGCTTGACGTGGGGAAGGTCGTCGTCAAGCCAGTACGCATCGTCGTCGGTGACGACGAGGAGCTCTTCGAACTTGACCCCGACGCCGTCGAGTCCGATGTGGGGCTCGATCGCCCACAGCCCCGGCGTGGCGGGGTAGTCGGTGAACGAGCTGTCGTTCCAAAGCGGGTAACACGTCCCGTGGTCCAGCGCGTCGATCCCGGCCGCAAGCATCTTCTCCGCCGCGACGGCGCCCCACCCGGGCAGCGGCGACGGGCGGTCCGTCTCGTGCTCGAGCGGGAACACGAGGTGGCCCAGCGCGCGGTCGGCCTGGCGGTGGTGGCAGCTCTCCCAGCCCCGCATCGCGAGGCGCTCGTCGAGCTCGTGGTACAGCGAGAGCATCGACTTGCGCGCCGCGATGCCCTGTTGGAGGAATGACCGGATCCGGGCGAGGCCGGCGTCGAGCTCTTCGAACACGTGGTTGGTGCCGAGCACACACGAGTAGGCGATGTCCGACGACACACCGCGCGCAAACCGGTGCGATGTCGATGATGACCGGCGCACCATCTCGAAGGACCTGGTTGGTCGGGGTCAGCTCTGTGGTCGAGGCCGCGCCGTTGGCCGCCGCGTAGTCGGGCTCCGCTCCGGTGCCGAGCGACGTGCGCCCGTCGAAGAGGACGTAGGGATCGTGGAAGACCTGGATCACCTCGTGCTCGGTCTGAGCCGCCGCGATGAGGGTGCAGGCCTCGACCTCGGTGATGCCCACCTGAAGCTGGGACTCGACCCTCAGCGCGATGTCATAGGCCAGGCGCTGGACCTGCCGGAAGCGGTCGAGGTCGGTGGCGGAGTACTGGTAGGTCCTGTCTGACACGCTGCTGCTGACCCCCGTCAACTGCTCTTGTGTGGCATCCCAGCCCGCCCGCAGGTTCGTGATGCTCTGTCACCCATTGTGACACATCCAGTGCAGTTTCGATGAGCACCGATTCCCCTGGTCAGAAGGCAGACGCGTCCGCAAGATGGCGCGCCATGGGGTGAGAGCGGATCTGCCCAAACGCCTGCTGCATCCCATGGCCGACGTGTCCTCGTCCAGGATGTCGAGCCGGCCAGCGGGCCAGCGGCTACGCCGCGGTCAGGAACCGGCGAGCGGCGCGGGGGTCAGGAAGCAGCGACGCGTGTGGTACGCCAGGCATGGTTGTCACGGAGCCGCTGCGCTGTCTCGAGGTCGCGGAGCGGCATCCCGATCCCGATCGGCAGCTCGGAGTGTGTGTCGTTCCGGCACTGGATGCACTCGACAACCCAGGTCCGGTCCGGCCCCTGGCTGATCTTCGGGTCGTGGTGCTGCACGTCTGCTCCCTGGTCTGTCCCTGGTGGGCACGCACATTAGCGATACGGGGTCCGGAAATCGAATGCCCAGTAGACCGCTGTGGCTTTGTGCCTGGGCGCCTGGGGACCGGTGAGTTCTGGGCACCGGGGGCCGGGGAATGACTGCGCCAGGAATGCAAGGTCGCCCCCCCGGGGGGGCCGGATACGCCGTGTCGGGGGCCCTATGTCGCCAGCTGCGCGTCAGCCGGCCGGGCGACGATGTAGATCACCGAGCCGATGAAGGGGATGAGCAAGATGACCACGGTCCACCCCGCCTTGGCCCAGCCGCTGTGGTCACGCCGGCGGAAGTTGTCGACGAAGCAGAAGATGACGAAGAACAGCAGCAGGGCGATCCCGGCGAACATCAGGAACGTCCAGAACAGGTTCAGCAGGGGCCAGGTGTAGGCGAACATCGGTGGTACCTCCTCGTGCAGGCTGCGAGATACCTGCCGCGCTGTCCGGTGTACCACGCGCCATTGCACCAACCGGGGATTTTCTCTGGTGCGAGGCGCCGCGACGTTTGCATCCGCGTTTTCGGCGCGCGTCGTGACGTACCTTGCGCACAAGCCCTGCAGGGGCGGGGCTGTCAGGGGGTAAAAGCCATGGTCACAGGTCAATCCGTCAACGCCGTCGGCGGTGTGGCAGCCGGGGTCGCGATCGCGATCGCTCTGATCTCAGGGCTGTTCATCGTCCTCGTCGTCTTGATCGTCGCCAATCGGTCCGAGCCGGACCCGCGCGGCATGCGACCGCAGACCGTGTACCTCTTCGGCATGAGCTTCGTGACGCTGCAGCTCACGTTCGGCGGCTCGGTGCTCATCATGACGGCGCTCTTCTCCCTCATCGCGCCGCACTACGGCCCGATGGGCAACGCGGTCGCGCGCGAGGTGGTCGTCGGCGCGCTCTTCGTCGTGATCGCCGGCAGCGTCTGGGTCCTCCACCTCCGCCGGGGCATCGACACCGCCAACGGTGACTCAGGCCCGTTCCGGCCCAACACCCGCGTCATGAACTCCTACGCCGGGGTCGTCGCGTTCATCTACCTCTTGGAGCTGGTCTTCTCCTTCGGCATCGCCATCTACCTGTTGCTGGCGCTGATCGCGCCCGGCATCTTCGGCAGCATCGGCTCGAGCCGCAGCGGCACGCTGGCGATCCTGCTCGACCTCGTCTACATCATGGTGGCGTCGGCCATCGTCCTGATGATCCACGCCAACCTCGGCCCGTCGGTGTTCCCGCCTCGGCCGACCCGGCAGATCGGTGCCGCGAGCGCTCCGGCTCCGGCTGCACCCGCCGCGCCAACGCCGCCGCCCGCGGCGCCCACCGCCTGAGCCGACGCCGGAGCCGCAGGCCCGGTTAGGCCGAGACCAACCCGTAGATGGCCTTCGCCATCAGGTAGAGGCCGAGAAAGAGGGACAGGATCACGATCGCCTGGTCGGTGTGCGAATTGATCCAGTCGAGCAGCGTCCGCAGTCGGGCCTTCACCACCGCGGGCCGGAGCGCCGCGTACGTCTCGAGCGCGAGATAGCTGGCGGAGCACCACACGGCGAACCCGAAGACGGCGAGATACTCGATCGGCGTGTCGAGCTTCCCCTCCACGATGGTGGTCACGCCGGCGGCCACCAACACCCAGGGCTGCAAGAAGAAGCCCAGGCCCGCCGCGACGAGCGGGTTCACCTGGTCGAGCCGCGTCATCCACTTGGGCTGCTTCTTCTCCTTGGGCGCGTCGGACGACGATGCCCGCGCGATCCGGGCCCGCCGACGCCCCGCGATCCGCGACCAGGATCGCTCCCACCACGAGCTTGACCACCAACGCGGCCGTCGACGGGTTGGACTTCGGGATGAGCGGCTTGCCGCCGGTGACGACCACGACCACCGCGACGATGATCACCAGCGTGCCCAGCCAGCCGAGGACGAAGCCCAGGCCCTTGAGCAGCCCGCGCTCCGCCGCGAGCAGCAGGATCATTGCGGATAAGGGAATCGGCTCCAGCGTGACAACCAGGCCGATGAGGAAAAGGTCGAGTATCAATGTGAGCTCCCGGCGTTCGCCAAGAATCCGGAAGATACCGGACGCCGGGAGTCACATTGATTTCTTCCACTCCCCGTCCCCCCGGGGGTACCGCCGCTCGACGGCCTAACCGGAGCGAGAACCACCCCGGCGGGGAGCAGACCCCGCAAGGCCCAGCCCGTCACCGCCGGGCTGGCGCTGTGCGAAAGAGGACGACGTGCCGAGGGAAAACCTCCCCCTTCCGTCAACGAGACGGATCTTCCCCTGAAGAGATCGAACCGTGTCTGTTGTTGGCGAGCTGCAGCGCCGGCAAGCGTCGTCCATGCCGTGCATCCTGCCCTTCAGGGCTGCTGATTCCTAGAGTCCATGGACCCGGGCCGAAGGTCCTTTTGTCGGTCACTCTTCACATTTGTTGTCGAAGGCGTGTCGCGGTGTCGTCTTGTTGTCCATGACCTGGTCGATAACCATGCTCGAAGGCTCCCGTCGGTAGCCTCCGGGAGATGTCCGACGCCACCGAGTCGACGCCCGTAACCACACCCGACCCCAACAGCCTGCTCGACCTCATGCCCTTCACCAAGGCCATCGGCGCGGTGTTCTCCCGGTATTCGAAGGACGAAGTCATGGCCCGACTCGACTGGGCACCCGAGCTGTGCACGGCCGGTGGGCTCCTCCACGGTGGCGCCGTGATGTCCCTGGCCGACAGCACCGGCGCCGCCTGCGCGTTCTTGAACCTGCCCAACGAGGCGGCCGGCACGACGACCGTCGAGTCGAAGACGAACTTCCTCCGTGGTGTGCGCGACGGCTACGTCGAGGCTGTGTCACGCCCCTTGCATGTCGGACGCACCGTCATCGTCGTCGAGACCGACGTCCGCGACCAGCAGGACCGGCTCGTGGCTCGGGTGCTCCAGACCCAACTCGTCCTGAGCGCCTGAGCGCCTGAGCTCAGAGCTCCTAGGCCCCGGTCACCGCCCGCGCCCGCACCTCGGCGCCGAGGTCGAAGGCCGTCACGGCGGACATGGGCAGACGCTCGGGCAGCGTGACGGTCAGCCCGCCCCCTTCCTCCGTCGAGAACAGGGCCAGGTCGTCGACCTCGACCAGGCGCACACGGCGCACGCTCGGCCCGTCGATACCCCGCAACGTCACCCGCCGGCCTGCCTGCATTCCGAGCACCAGGGCGTAGACCCCCTCGCCGCTCTTGGTGAAGCGCATCGGCGTCCCGTCGGACGTCGACGACTCGGCCACCACCCATGGCCGCGACCCGTAGATCGCCTCGCCGTTCGCCGCGAGCCACCGGCCGAGTCCCTGCAACGGCGCCTGCTGCGATTCGGGCACCGTCCCGTCGGGGCGCGGCCCCACCCCGATCAAGAGGTTGCCGTTGTTGGCGACCACGTCGCAGAACATCTGGATCAGCTCGGTCTCGCTGATGATGTCCTCGGGCGGCTCCTCGCGGTTGGCCCCGAAGGAGCGGCCGACGCCGCGGCACATCTCCCACTTGCGCGCCGACATGGTGTGCAGCATCTCGTACTCGGGGGTGCGGAAGTCGCAGTGCCGCGGCGAGGCGAACGTCAGCCGCTTGCGCCGCGCCGGGATCAACGGCCACAGCCACTCCAACAACCGCCCGCCGACACGCACCAGCGACTTCGAGAACGCCCCGCTCGGCGCGGCCACCTCGCGCCACCGGTCGTTGACGACACCGTCGGGCACGTTGTTGTAGTAATACGCGAAGAGCTCGGCGAGGTTGCCACCCGCCGGCCACGAGATGTCGTTCCACAACACCGACGGCGCATACCGATCGACCAACTCGCGCACGTGTGCCGTCACGTACTCCCGGTAGCGCGACCCCCCCGGCGCTGCCAGCACGAGGTCCGACGCACGCCGCAACACGGCGTCGTTGTAGGGCCAGTCGTAGCCCCCCGAGTAGTACAGGCCCATCCGCATCCGCCGCGCCCGTACCGCCGCAGTCAGGTCGCCGACCAGATCACGCCGGCCGTGGTACTCCCCTTTCACCGGATGACGCACGTCCGACGGCCACAGCGCGAACCCGTCGTGATGTTTCGTCGTCAGAACGACGTAACGGGCGCCGGCCTCGGCGCACAGCCCCGCCAGCGCGTCGAGATCGGCGCCGGCCGTGGCGTCGTCGAAGGTCTTGACGAAGTTGTCGTAGGGGTAGTCGTCGCCGTACACCTGCGCGTGGTGCCGCGCCGTAGGGCTCCCCGGGATGCGCATCGTGTTGAGGTACCACTCGGCGTACGGGTTCTCCCGCAACATCCGCCTGGGGCCGGCCTTGACCAGCATCTCCTGGATGTCGGGCACCCGCGGCGCCCACCCCGGCACCGAATAGGGGCCCCAATGGAGGAAGACACCCAACTTGGCGTCTTCGTACCAGTCCGGCACTCCATGAGCGCGCACGGAATCCCATGTCCCCTCATACATGGCGGTTGCAGTCTCGCGTCATGGTGTCCTTGCGAGTCCCCCTCATGCAGTGACTATCGAGGATATTTTGTCACGAAAAGCAACACCCAAGCTCCTAACCACCAATCGGCAGCAAGAGGCGGCGCCAGAGGCCCCATCGGCGCACAAAGCTTGCACCTGAGGTGCCAATACACAACAAACGCTCAACTGGTGTTCAGAACCCCAGGTCAAGCCGCCGCCTCCTTCTACCCCCAGGCCGTCCCGGCGGCCTCCAGCCGGACATCCCCGTGGGGGTGCATACGCCCTCCTCTGATGGATTCGGCGACTTTCCATAGCGGTGGAGGCATGGGATCGGGAACAAACAATCCGAGAGTTATGGATATCCAGAGAATCCATAACGGCACCGTCCATGCATCCCGACGTAAGCCCTGTCGTTCGCCCCGACCGGTTCTTCCACATGCGGAGTGGATTACGGGTCGTTCGCCGGAAGCTCGACGACCGCTTGGCGCGCACCAACGAACCGGGACCTCGCCCCACCGAAGGTTGGGTGAAGGCGATCCGAGATGCTCTCGGCATGTCAGAGTTCGAGCTTGCGCAGAGAATGGGAATTACACAGCCCCGGGTCCATCGATTACAACGCGCCGAGGTCGAGGAGTCGATTCAGCTCTCGACTCTGCGCCGAGCCGGCGATGCGCTCAACTGCGACCTCGTCTACTACCTCTCTCCAAAGGAATCACTCGAAGACATGGTGTGGCGACAAGCCTTCGTGAAGGCGGCCGACGAGGCGGACTACGACCCAGACGACCACGATGACGACGAGAAGGCAGTGGCCAAAGGAGAGTTGGCCGAGGCCCTCACACCATCCTGGGTGGACCGCCGAGGCCTGTGGGGTAGGCGCATCGTGGCACAAGCTGACCTTGTGAACGGTCAGCCACCAGCGAGTGCGGCACCGGTGCCGTCTGGTCCCTCGCTCGAGCTGTTGCCCGGCTTGCCGTAGCGCAGACGGAACGCGTAGTAGGCGAACGGTCCCACGAAGATCGGCAGCCAATAAGAGATGATGCGGTAGGCCAGCGTTGCGACAACGGCGTCGCCGCCCGGCACTCCGGCGACGATCAGCAGGCCGCTGAGCCCGGCTTCGACGATGCCGAGCCCGCCGGGAGTGATCGGAATCAGTGCGAGGAGTTTGGCGACCGCGTAAGCAAGGAGGACCAGCGAAGGGTTCGGCTTGGCCCCAGTGGCGCGGATCGATGCGAGGAGGCAGCCGTAGTCCAACAACAGTCGGCCACTGCTGAGCAGCGTTGCTGCCTTCCAACGTCGTCCGAGCACGTCGCGGATGCGATTGCGCTCGCGCACGAGGCGCTCGGGCAGGTCGGTCATCGGCTTTGCGTTGTGTCGCCAACGGTTCCGCGCCACCTGCACCACTCGGCCCGCCCAACGCATCGGCCCGTCCAGCACCAGTACGACGGCACCGAAGCCTGCGAAGAGCACGAAGGCGACGAGACCGAGCAAGGCCGTGTACTCGAGGCTCCGGGCGATCGGCGTCCCCGCGATGATCGCCGGCAATACGAAGATCGGCAGCGCCAGCAGTCCCCCGATTTGCAAGAGCGAGAACACCGTCAGTCCGCCGACTGCCGCTGTCGTGTCGTTGCCCGCCTTGGCCAACATGCGGAACTGGGTCGCGGCGCCGACCGCGGCGCCGCCGGGGACTATGAGGCTGATGGAGTTTCCCGCCAACTGCGAGGTTGCGACCGAGAACCATGCCTTGGTGCCGAGGGCGATCCGCTGCAGTCCGATGGTGCAGACGAAGTGCGCGACTTCAAAGGCGAGGGCGAGCGTGAACCAGATCGGATCGAGGGAGGTCAGCTTGGGAAACGAACTGAACACCTCGGCGAGGCTCGGGAAGACCAAGTAGATGGTGATGCCAGCCACCAGCACCGCAGCGGATCGTTTGGCGATGGTCCGCCACGGCAGCGGTGTCTCGACGTCCTCCTCGATTTGGAGGGCCATGCGTTCGTAGGTGTCGGGCGTCTCCGCGTCGGGGCCCGGGGCAGCGCGCCCAGTGGCCGCCGGCTGCCCGGCCTCGAGGTTGGTCTCGGTGGCGTCCTGCTCTTCTGGCGTCACCGAAGCGTGTTCCCCAGTGACGAAGCGGCGCAGGAGCGCAGGGTCGGCAGCCCTGGGGCTAGGCGTTGAGGAGCTTGGACTTCTCCGACTGGAACTCCTCCTCGGTGAGCACGCCCTGGCTCTTCAGGTCGGCGAGCTTCGAGAGTTGGGTGGCGGTGTCGGCGCCCGGGGTGCCGGCGGCCTGTTGCACGTATTGATCGAACGCCTTGCGCTGCTCCGCCGCCTGCTGCGCTTGGCGCTCGTGCATCTTGCCGCCGCGGGCGATCAGGTACACGAAGACCCCGAGGAACGGGAGGATGATGATGAAGATGACCCAGAGCGTCTTGGCCACCCCTCCCATGTCGTGGCTGCGGAAGACGTCGAAGAACACCATGACCAGCAGCCAGATCCAGATGAAGAAGAGGAAGAAGTACAACATCGTCAGGAACAGATCGAGCACCGGATAGTCCGTCGCCAGCATGTGACCTCCTCGTTGTCAGTTCGCGGGGCCGGGACCCCGCCCGCTCCCCCGCCAATGTTCTAGCCGGACCATCGAGGTCAGCGCAGGGATCCGCCGATCGTGACCTTCGGCCCTCACCCGTCGCCGCGGCCCCCTCTGGGAAACTGAGACGGCCATGGGCCATGAATCCGGCTTCGCCGCGCTGGCGGTGGTCTCCGCCTGCGTCATCGTGTGGGGCCTCGTCTCGGGGCGTCTCGAACGCTGGGACGTCTCTGCCCCGATCGCATTCGTCGTGCTCGGCGTGGTCGTGACCCACGGTCCGACGACGCTCGTGCATTTCACGCTGCACTCCTCGACGATCCGCTCGCTGGCCGAGGTGACGCTCGCCATCGTGCTCTTCGCCGACGCCTCGCGGGTGAACCTGCGGGCGCTGCGGGCCGACGCCGTGATCCCGGCGCGCTTGTTGGCGATCGGGCTGCCGTTGACGATCGCCGCCGGGGCCGCGACCGCCGCGTTGCTGTTCGGCAGCAGCGGGCTCTGGGTGGCGGCCGCCATCGGTGCCATCGTGGCGCCGACCGACGCGGCGCTGGGTGCCTCGATCATGTCGGACCAACGTGTGCCCTCGGGCGTGCGGCGGACGCTGAACGTCGAGAGCGGGTTGAACGACGGGATCGCCACGCCGTTCGTCAACCTCTTCATCGCCGGGGCGGTGACCGCGGATGCCGTCGCGGGTCAGCATCTCTGGGCGGCCATCGGCGCACTGGTGGGCGGGGCCGGGCTCGGGATCGGGATCGGCGTCGTGGGGGCGGCGCTCCTGGCGTTGGCCCGCCGGCACCAGTGGAGCTCGCCGGCGTTCCGCCCCCTGGCGATCCTGGCGCTGGCGGTCTTCGCCTATTCAGCCGCGTACGTCGCCGGCCTGAACGGCTTCGTGTGCGCCTTCGTCGCCGGGCTCGCGTTCGGCAGCGTCGACCACCACAACGACGAGGCGGTGCTGGGTTTCGCCGAAGAGGCCGGGACGCTCTTGTCGCTGCTGGTCTGGTTCATCTTTGGCGCCGTGATGCTCGTGCCGGGACTCCAGCACGCCGGGTGGCGCGATCTCTTGTTCGCGCTGCTGGCGTTGACCGTGCTGCGCATGGTGCCGGTGGCCGTGGCGCTGGCGGGGACCGGGCTCGACCGCGCCACGGTCGCGTTCGTGGGGTGGTTCGGCCCGCGCGGCCTCGCCTCGGTCGTCTTCGCTCTGCTCGCCGTCGACGCCTTCGAGCCCGCGCAGTCCACCGCGGTGCTGGCGGCAGTCACGTTGACCGTCGCGTTGAGCGTGCTGCTGCACGGCGTCAGCGCGTCGCCCTTGGCGGCGCGGTACGGGGCCTACGCCACAGCACGGCTCGCGCCCGGCCACCGGGCGCACGGCGGGACCCGCGGGGCCGCGCCGATCGCGACGAGGAGCCTGCGCCGCGTCGGATCGCCCGGGACGCATCGAGGCCCGGCGCCGGACGAGCCGGGGGCGGGCTGACCTACTGATCGCCTGACCTGGGGAGGTCCCCGACGGCGAGTCGTCAACGCCCGTGTCAATAGAGTGGCGTTGTTAACCCTCCGCCGACGCCGCCCAAGGACCGAGACCACGCCCCCGCCGGTCGACACGCCGCGCCCGAAGCGGCCGATGCGCCCGGTACGCCCGACGCGGCGCCGTCAACGTCGGAAGATTCCGCCGCATCCACGGTGACGCCGGGCGCCCGGGTCGGGGCGTCGACGGCCGCGGTGCCTGCAACGGGGACGGCAGGGACGCCCACAGTGACGGCCGCCGTGGCGCCGGCGCGCGCCGATAACCTGAGCCGCGTCATCCGCACCCCGCGCTTACCTCGACTCCGTCCGCAGCGCTTCATCATCTCGGTCGCCCTCGCCGTGTTGGTGTGGCTGCTCGTCGTGGAGTTGATCGGGGTACACCAGATGAAGTCCGTGCTCTCGGGCGTGGACTGGGCCTCGGTCGTCGGGGCGTTCGTCCTGGCGCAAGGGGCGCTGCTCGGCCAGGGACTGGCGCTGTGGGGCGGAGTGACGACGTTCATCCCCTTCTCCGTGCTGATGCGGTCCGCCTGTGCCATGTCATTCGCCGACCTCATGGGCGGCCCCGTGGCATCTACGGCCGCCGCCGCGTCGCTGCACCGCCAACACGGCTTCTCTCCGACACATGCGTACAGCTCGGCCCTCTTGACGAGCGTGGCGGGGGTCGCGGTGTCACTCCTCCTCGGCATCGGCTTCCTGCCGGTCGCGGCGGGCGAGCTCCACCTGGGGGCGGTGGGAGCGGCGGGCTCGGACACCGCGCTCCTGCAGGTCCTGCTGCTCCTCGTCGTGGCGGCGGGCCTTGTCGGAGGCCTCGCCTTCGTCGTCCCCCGCGTGCGCCATGCCTGGGCTTCGCGGGGCCGGCCCCAGTTCTCCTCGGCCTGGGCCAACGTCTACGAGGTCACGGCCCACGTCGGCCCGGTGGTGCGGCTCCTCGCCGGCCCCGCGCTCACCCAGATCGTCCTGGCGGCGGGGCTCGGCTGGTGCCTGCACGCGGTGGGCGCGTCGGCCAACTTCAGCGCGCTGATGCTCGTGAGTTGCACGGCGAGCGTGTTGCGCGGCATCTGCCCGGTGCCCGGGGGCATGGGCGTGGCGGAGGCGACCTACATCTCGGGGCTCACGCTGGCCGGTGTGCCCCAGGATCTCGCGGCCGGCGCGACCTTGTTGTTCCGGGCCTGCACGACATACGTGCCGGCGCTGTGGTGCTGGGCGCCGTTCCTCCGTCTGAGCGAGGAGGACACGTAGCCGGGTCGGTCCACGGCCCGGCGGGTGGTGGCGGTACCACCGACACCCGCCACCACCGCGCCGAGCCCGCGCGCCCTACCCCCGACCAGTTGTCCCGACGCCACCCTTTGCGTACATGTACTTCATACACGCGCCCGTCCTTGTCCGCAACGGGCTGGTTTAGGGTGCAGCGCATGGCGGCGGTGCCGGGAACGCACAGATCCGCGACGACGCGACGGCGTGTTCCCGGCCAACGCGCCCCGCGCGGCACGATCTCGCGGAGCCAGATCGTCGAGGCGGCCCTGCGCTCGCTGAGCACCGCCGGCTTCGAACAGATGACGATCCGCAGCCTGGCCGCCGACCTCGACGTGGCGCCGATGTCCCTCTACCGCTACATCCGCGACAAGGACGACCTCATGGACGAGGTAGTGGAGGAGCTCCTGATCGAGACCCAGCCCATGCCCGCGGCCAACGGCACGTGGCAGGCGCGCCTGACGGTGGCAGCCGAAGCGCTGCGGCGCCTGCTCGTGGACGAGCCCGGTGCGCTCTACGTCTACCTGCGCCATCCGGTGATCTCGCCGACGGCGATCCGGCGCATGGAGATGATGCTCAAGATCTTGCGCGAAGCCGGCTACGACACGGCGTCCTCGAAGACCGCCTACGCGGCGGTGCAGACGTACACGGTCGGCTTCGCCGCCCTCGAGGTTTCGCGGGCCGGTTGGGAGCCGCCCGAGAAGACGAGCCGCCTGGCGAACGAGCTGGTTGCCATGACGAGCCCCAATCAGTTCGCCAGCGGGCTGGGGTATCTGCTGGCGGGGATCGAGCGGCGGGGCGCGAAGGGCTCGAAGTAGGCCGGACGAGAACGAGGGCTCAGTAGTGCCAGGGGAACGGCGACCAGTCGGGCGGACGCTTCTCCAAGAAGGCGTCACGCCCCTCGGCCGCCTCGGCTGAGCCGTAGGCGAGGCGGGTGGCCTCGCCGGCGAAGAGCTGTTGGCCGACCAGGCCGTCGTCGATCAGGTTGAAGGCGTACTTCAGCATTCGGATGGCGGTGGGGCTCTTGGCGTTGATCTCGCCGGCCCACTCCAGCGCGACACGCTCGAGATCGGCGTGCGGGACGACCGCGTTCACCGCGCCCATCTGGTGCATCTCCTCGGCGCTGTAGGCGTGGGCGAGGAAGAAGATCTCGCGGGCGAACTTCTGGCCCACCTGGCGGGCGAGGTAGGCCGATCCGAAACCGCCGTCGAAGCTGGCCACGTCGGCGTCGGTCTGCTTGAAGCGCGCGTGTTCCGCGCTGGCGAGAGTCAGGTCACAGACGACGTGGAGGCTGTGTCCACCGCCCGCCGCCCACCCCGGCACCACGCAGATGACCGCCTTGGGCATGAAACGGATGAGGCGCTGCGCCTCGAGGATGTGGAGCCGGCCCGCCTGGCCGGAGTCGGCCGCGTCCTCGTACTCGTAGCCGGCGGCGCCGCGGATGCGCTGGTCCCCACCGGAGCAGAAAGCCCAGCCGCCGTCGACGGGCGAGGGCCCGTTGCCGGTGAGCAGGACGCACCCGACGTCGGAGGTACAGCGGGCGTGATCGAGGGCGGCGATCAGCTCGTCGACGGTCTGGGGCCGGAAGGCGTTGCGCACCTCGGGCCGGTCGAACGCGATGCGAACGGTCCCGTGCTCGACGGCGCGGTGGTACGTGATGTCGGTGAAGTCGAAATCCGGCACCTGCTTCCAGGCGGCCGCGTCGAACAGCTCGGAGACCACGGGAGGAGCCTACGAGACAGGCTCGAGGCCGCCATCCGGCGGCGCGGCACCCCCTTCGGATCGCGAGTCGACGAGTTCGGCCAGGCGACGTCCGGACACCAAGAAGCCGCCGCGGTCCTCGAGGCGATCGGTCAGTTCCTCGAGCGTGGCGGACTCGCCGGACGCGACGCTGCAGGGCCGCCACGAATCGTCGGTGAGAGCGATGCAGACGGAGAGCACGTGCTCGAAGCGGCGCGAGATGGCGGCGTAGCGCAGGTCCTCACAGACCCGGACCTTGTCGCCGACCTCGGCGACGCCCGCGACCTCCTCGGGCCGGTGGATCCGGTAGCGGCCGGCGGAACCGTCGAGGAAGCGGACGACGAGCCGCCCGTTCTCGATGCCGCCGTAGCGCCCCCAGCGGACGGGGCCTTCGGACCTCGAGGCCGTCTTGGCCTGGATGAAGTGCACCAAGTGCCCCGGCACGTAGAGGTCGCAGCGCGGATCCTCCTCATAGGACTCGCAACCGCTTCCGTGGACAGACCGCGACGGATGGCTCGGAGTAGCCATTGTTTCCTCCTCATCGGTCCTGGCCTTGCCACCGTGCCCGAAGGCCGGTTGGTGAGCGTCGTCGACCCAGGTGTCTCAGCTCGTCTGGATAAGGCGATCCCCAAGATACCAGCCGCGACTTTCGGCTCTGACCGGGGGCCCTGTAGTAAGACGACACCGGCGACGCCGGGTCACGGGGCCCGGCCGGCCGGATCGACGGGGGTTCTGGTGCGACGACGGATGACCGCGTGGACCGTGGTGCTGACCGCGCTGGCCGTGGCGACGACGGGGTTTCTCGTGCTTCCCCAAACGGCGGGAGCGGCGAAGCGGGCGACGACCTATTACGTCTCGCTCGGCGACTCGTACTCGGTCGGCTACCAGCCCGGCAAGGGCGCGACGCCGGGGTACGCCACGTACGTGGCCAGGCACACCGGGCTGACGCTCGCCAACTTCGGCTGCGCGGGTGCGACGACGACCTCGCTCCTCACCAGGGTCGGATGCCCGGCCGTTCTTCCGCACACGGCGGGCGGCATGACCTATCCCACCACGACGCAGATCGCGGCGGCGACCGCCTTCCTCGCGTCGCACAAGGGCCACGTCGGGCTGATCACCGTGACGATCGGCGGCAACGACGTCGTCCCCTGTGCGAGAACGGCCAACGCGATCACGTGCGTCGCCACCGCGGTGACCACCATCAAGACCGACGTCACGTCGATCGCGTCACAACTGCGTTCGGCCGCCGGCCCGAAGGTGCCGATCATCGGCTCGACCTATCCCGACGTGATCCTCGGCACCTACGTCTACCCGACCAACCCGGGGTCCACGGGGGCGATCAACCTCGCCAACCTCTCGGTCGTCGCCTTCAAGTCCCTCGTGAACCCGGCGCTGGCGCAGTCCTACGCCACGTCGTTCGGTGCCTTCGTCGACGTCACCAAGGCGACGGGCGCCTACACGTCGCTGCAGCGCAAGGTGCACACGAAGGCGTACGGCACGGTCCCCGTCCCGGTGGCGAGCGTGTGCGCGCTGACCTGGTTCTGCCAGAAGGGCGACATCCACCCGATGAACCAGGGCTACACGCTCATCGGCAAGCTGATCGTCGCCAAGTACCACGCCATCAGGAAGAAGTAGCCGCCCGGCCAACGCCGGCCGGCAGCCCAGCGCAAACTCTCTAATCCTGTTGCGCTTGTATACGAGTTCGGACAGCGTGTCCGATCCCTTGGATGGTGTGCCCAAATTCATATACAGGCGAACGAAGGCAGTTTGCCCACGGCCGGCGCGCCGCCGATCTTGACATCAAGAGGGGTGTTGACAGTCACTGTCATCACGTTTACAGTGGCGTGGGTTGCTGATGTCAGCTCCTGACATCGCTGTTGCAGGAGGTACCCCATGAAGATCTTCGTCACCGGAGCGTCGGGCTGGATCGGCTCCGCCGTCGTCCCCGAACTCCTCGAGGCCGGCCACGACGTCGTGGGCCTGGCCCGCTCCGATGCGTCCGCCGAGAAACTCGACACCGCCGGCGCCGCGATCCAGCGCGGCGACCTCGACGACCTCGACGTCCTGGCCAAGGCGGCCAACGAGTCCGACGGCGTGATCCACCTCGCCTTCCAGCACGAGATCGCATTCGGCCAGGGCGACTTTGCGTCCGCCGGGGCCGCCGACCGGCGCGCGGTCGAGGCGATGGGCGCGGCCCTGTCCGGTTCCGACCGCCCCTTCGTGCTCGCGTCCGGCTTGGGCGGCCTTGCGCTGGGCCGGCCCGCCACCGAGGACGACGGCCTGGTGCCCAGTGCGGTGACCCGCGTCGCCCCGCCGGGCATCCGCCAGTGCACCGCGCTGCTCGCCTTGTCGCTGCGCGGCATCGGGGTCCGCTCGTCGGTGCTGCGCTTTGCACCGACGGTGCATGGCGACGGCGACAAGGGGTTCATCGCGACGTACGTCGATGTCGCCCGGGAAAAGGGTGTGTCCTGCTACGTGGGCGACGGTGCGCAGCGCTGGCCGGCCGTGCACCGCTCCGACGCGGCGCGGCTCGCCCGGCTGGCCGTCGAGGCCGCCCCGGCAGGCACCGTGCTGCACGCCGTCGGCGAGGAGGGTGTTCCCTTCCGGGCCATCGCCGAGGCCATCGGCCGCGGCCTCGGGGTCCCGACGAAGTCGATCGCACCCGAACAAGCGGTCGGACACTTCGGCCATCTCGGGCTGTTCGCGGGGATGGACTTCCCCGCCACGTCGGCCATCACCCAGGCGCTGTTGGGGTGGAAGGCGACGGGTCCGACGCTGATCGAAGACATCGAAAGCGGCCACTACTTCCAGCCGTAACAGGCCTGACGCGCCAACAGAGCGGAAGCCGCTCAGCCCGCCCCAGCACCCCCGCCCGGCTGATGCTTCTCCAATGCCTTCACGAGCAGACGGCGTAGCTCAGCCCGGTCCGACGCGCTCAACCCTCCGAGGATCTCGTCCTCGATACTCCCCTGCGCCGATTCGGCCCGCTCGAGCGCCTCGAGGCCGGCGTCGGTGATGTCGACGATGTGGCGCCGCCGGTCCGCCGGATCGCGCCGGCGCTCCGCGTACTCGAGGTCCTCCAGGTCGTTCAGCACCAGGACGCCGGTGTTCGAGTCCATCGAAAGGTCCTCGGTCATCGTCTGCTGCGAGACGCCGGGATGGTCGCGCAGATAGGCGAGCGTGACCATGTTGCGCAGGTTCATGCCGACCAGGTCGACGGAGCTCCGAATGAAGACCGCCCGGGCCAGCCTGGTCAGCAGGACGATCGTCCCGGTTCCCGCCCGCGCCGACGCCCGGGCCTTCACGACGGCCTCTGAGAACCACGCACGGGCCCAGCTTGAACGGCCTCATCCATCACCGCTCTATGATAGTCACGAAATCATGACTATCCCCGGACCCGAGACCGTCTCGGCCGAAGCCCAGGCAGCCGGCGACCGCCGCCGCTGGATCGGCCTGGTCGTCGTCTGCCTGGCGATGTTCATGAACGCGCTCGACGGCTCGATCGTCAACGTCGCACTCCCGGCGATCCAGAAGAACTTGCACTTCAGCCAGTCGGGACTGACCTGGGTGGTCGATGCCTATCTCATCTCCTTCGGCAGCTTCCTCCTCATGGCCGGCCGCCTCGGCGACCTCATCGGCCGCAAGAAGGTGTTCCTCGCGGGCGTCACGCTGTTCACGCTCTCGTCCATCGCCTGTGGGTCGGCCACCAGCCAGGAGATGCTCGTGGCGGCGCGCTTCGTCCAAGGCATCGGCGGCGCACTGTCGTCCTCGGTGATCGTCGCCATCATCGTCACCGAGTTCCCGAGCATGCGCGAGCGGGCCAAAGCGATGAGTGCATACGTGTTCGTCGCCGTCGGCGGGGGCTCGGTCGGGCTGCTGGCCGGTGGGGTGCTGACACAGATCCTCAGTTGGCACTGGATCTTCTTCGTGAATGTGCCGGTCGGCATCGCCACGCTGGTCGCCGGCTCCTTCCTCCTGGTGGACAACGTCGGCCTCGGCATCCGGCACGGCGTCGACTGGGTCGGCTCCGCACTGGTCACCGCGTCCGTGATGGTGGCGATCTACGGCATGGTGACGGCGTCGAGCCACGGCTGGGCCTCGACCCACACCCTTGGGTTCCTCGGACTCGGCGCCGTCCTGATGGCCGCCTTCATCGTCCTCGAGTCGAGGATCTCCAATCCGATCATGCCGCTGCGTATTTTGAAGCTGCGCACCCTCACCGGTTCAGCCGTGATCCGGGGTCTGCTCGTGATCGGCATGTTCTCGACGTTCTTCATCGGTGCGCTCTACTTCGAGCACGTCCTGCACTACAGCCCGGTGAAGACCGGTCTGGCGTTCCTACCGCAGACCTTCGCGATGGCCGGCATGTCACTGGGCGTCACGGCGTGGCTGGTGAATCGCTTCGGCAACAAGCCGGTGTTGTACCCGGCGATGGCCCTGGCCGCCGTCGGGCTGCTCCTGTTCGCCACCGCCGGTCCGCACGCCGAATACTTCCCGAGGATCTTCTTCGCCTTCTTGCTGATCGGTTTGGGCGCAGGCACGGCATTCATGCCCCTGATCCAGATCGGCATGTCCGAGATCCCGAATCAGGATGCCGGCCTGGGCTCGGGGATGGTCAACGTCTCCCAGCAGCTGGCCGGTGCCATCGGCCTGGCTGCCCTCGGCACGATTGCAGAGAACAAGTCGAGGACACTGCTCGCCGCCGGACACGACGTGGTCAACGCTCTGGCGGACGGCTACCGCCTCGCGCTGCTCATCGCGGCGACCTCCGTCGTCGTGGGCCTGGTGCTCTCGCCGTTCCTTCTAAAGACCAAGGAGTCGCCCGAGGAACAGCAGGCGCGCATCAGGGAGAACATGCAGAACCCAGAAGCGCGCGAGCACCTGGTGCTGTAGCACCCACCCCGATCGCGTTCACCACCAGGTGGGTTTCCCGAGACCCAAGTGTTCGTTCCTTACTAAAGTCACTGGGGTTGCCGCGAATGTTTGGGCTATTGTCCCAAGTCCAGGCGACCTCAGGCAGGGCTGCCCTACACACAGGGAGGCGGCTATGGCGAACGGTGGCGACCCCGGCGATGCGTCGGGTTCCTCGCAGGTGGTCTGTAAGGCCGCGCCGGTGGACGTCGAGGGCAAGCAGGCGGTCTGGATCTTCACGGAGTTCGAGACCGACGATCCGCTCGACGACCTCCGCGACTGGCTGATCCCCGACCACTGGCCGGACTGGGGCGGCGCGATGTTCAAGGAGATGCGCCCGATCGGCCCGGTCGATCTCCGCCCGACGCGCAGCAGCGCCCAACAAACCCACGCGAGCTACCTCGAGGTCGTCGAGATCGGCGGGCATCGGCTCGAGACCGAGCTGCGGTGCGAACTCAAGTCGACCAAGTCCTGGGCGGCTATGACCTACGACCTGGACCGGAGCATCGGCGACATGCTCCAAGTCGACCGCGGCTATCTCATGGCAGTCGACGTGGCCGGCCGGCGCCTCGTCAAAGCACTCAAGGTGGTCGGCTTCACCAACACACTCCTCAACACAATGGCGACCGAGGTCTGTCCGGAGTGGAGCGAGTGGGTGAAGAGCGCGGTGAGCAAAGAGGCCAAGGAACTGGCCGGCAGCGGCGACCCGACGCCAGGATCGGTCGGCGACTCTGATCCCACGGATCCCTCCTGGGGTCAGAACGCAGGGGCGTTCACCGGCGGCATGGCCGAGCAATGGATCGACACGGTGACCGACATGGTCGGGTTCTATGCACCTTTCACCGTGGACGTCACGGAGCGAATGTGGTCAGGCCGGTACCGGCAAGAGGATGCCGCGAACGACACCACTCGTCTCTTCCAACGACTCGCCCGGGATTGGTCGCGCTCCTGGCAGGCCGGAATGGAAAACGTGCAGAACTGGTCCGAGGCCACGGTCCGGCCTACCGCCGGTGCCGACCCGGGAAGGAGCGGCCACACCATCGAGCACACGACCCTGCTGGTCGAGGCACGGTCGGCGAACGCCAGGGTGAGCGTTTCGGACCTCACCCGGGTCGGGCGCCGGGCTGCCACGATCAAGTCCTCCGAGGTGCGGATCGTCCCACCGGTTCTCGAGGATGCGGGCGCCGCCTACGTGACGCTCGAAGCGGATACCACCAGGGTGCCTCCCGGTCTCTACGAGGGTGCCCTCGTCGCAGGCGTCGGTGGCGGGCAATCGCCGGCGCTGTTCTATGTCAGCCATGCGCAATCTCCGGCTCCGAGCGACTGAGGGATAAAGAAGGTGACGACGGCCCCGGAGCAGCCGGCGGCGTCGGCAGAGGATCGCTTGTCGCTGCTGATCGATCGCCTTCTCACCTCGATGGACGCTGCCGCGACCGTGGGGAGTTGGGACCGCGTGGTCGAACTCGCCAACGACGTGCTGACGGTCGATCCTCCGAATCAGCGGGCCGCATCGATGATCGAGCGGGCCACACGCGAGCGGTCGCTCCCGGAGGGCCAGCGGGCCTTTGTCAGCCTGATCTTCGCTGACATCGTCGCGTCGACCGACCTGGCCGAGGTCGCAGAGCCCGAGGTGGTCCAGGAGGTGTTCGCGGTGTACCGCCGGGTAGCGGCCGAGACCGTCGAGGAGCTGGACGGTCGCATCCTCCAGTTCCAGGGCGACGGCGTGGTTGCTTGCTTCGGGTACCCGACCGCGCACGGGGACGATGCGCGGCGGGCGGTGCTGGCCGGTCTCCGTCTCGTCGAACGGATGGTCCCTGCCTCGGTCGACCTGCGGGGTCTCCACGGCATCGAGCCCGCCATCCGGGTCGGTGTGCACTCCGGCACCGTCGTGATCGCCGGTCGACCCGACCGGAACATCGATGCCTCCGCCATTACGGGGTCCGCCCCCAATGTGGCCGCCCGGCTCCAAGGTGAAGCGGAACCCGGCACGGTCGTCATCAGCGACACGGCGCGGCAGCTCGTGGAACCAGATTTCGAGCTGACGCCGATCGGCACACGCTCGCTCAAGGGAATCGCGCGGCCAATGGAGCTGCACCGGGTCGTGCGGTCGACTCTTTCGGTTCCGCGGGCTACCCAGGAGCTGCCCGAACAGGTCCAGCTCGTCGGCCGCGAGGGCCAGCGCCGCCTCCTGCGTTTCACTTGGAATCGTCTCGCGCACGACGACGGGGATACCGCTCCGAAGGAGAAGGCGGTCGCCTTGCTCCGCGGCGTCCCGGGTATCGGAAAGTCTGCGTTGGCCGCCGACCTCGTCGCGCACGTCCAGCGAGAGGGTGGCGTCGTGCTCGCAGCCAACTGCTCTCCGTATCACGGGAATGTCGCACTGTGGCCGGTCGGGCGCATGCTCGAGCAACTCCTCGGCTTCTACCCCGGCCAACCGGCCGAGGAGCGGCTGGCCGAGTTGGAAGCCCGCCTCGAGGATTTCTCCCTCGAAAAGGACGCGCTGCCGCTGTTGGCCCCGCTGCTCGGGCTCGGCAGCGACGAACGCGTCGCCCGCCCCGAGGTCGACCCGCTGGCTCTGCGCAAGGAGACCCTCGCCACCTTGGTCGCGTGGCTCGGACGCGCGGCCGCATCCACGCCGTTGCTCGTCCTCATCGAAGACCTCCACTGGGCCGACCCGACGAGCGTCGACTTGCTGGGGTTGCTGGCGACCGAAAACGTGCCGGGCACCATGATCCTGCTCACGAGCCGCCTCCCGATCGACGCACCGTGGGCGACCTCTGTCCTCGATATCGAGCTCAAGCCGCTCGAGGGCAAGGAGGCTGAAGGGCTCGTCGTCGCGCTGACCGAAGGCGGCCTCGATGAGAACCAGCGTCGGCTCATCGTCGAGCGGGGCACGGGGAACCCCCTGTTCCTGCGCGAGCTCAGTCGCAGCGCCCTGACCATTCAGCCCGGAGAGGCGCTGCCGCCGCGACTTCACGAAATCTTCACGGCCCGCCTCCGCGCTCCCGGGATCGACCTGCGCGTCGCGCAACTGGCGGCCACACTCGGTGCCGAATTCGACAAGGAGCCGCTGCGCGAGCTGGCCGGGCGGCCGCTCGACGAGGCACTGGTCCAGCTCGAGGAGGCCGCGATCATCGAGCCGGTTGAGGTGCGGCTCGGGCGGTATCGCTTCTCACACGCCCTCCTCCGCGACGCCGCGTACGAGACGCAGGTGCTGCCCTCACGGCAGGAGACCCACCGCCGCATCGCGGATCTCCTCGGTTCGGCGTCGACATCACCGGGCGACCTCGCCGTCCTCGCGCAGCACCGCGACCTGGCCGGCGACTCAGCCCAGGCCATTGCGGCCTACATCGCCGCGGCCCAAGCGGCGGCCCAATCCGCCGCGAGCCATACGGAGGCCAGCCGCCAGCTCGATCGCGCGCTCGAGCTGGCCGCGGCCATGCCAGAGTCCGAAGAGCGTGATCTGACCGAGCTCATGATCCGCATGCAACGGACGGTCAGCACGAGCTCACTGTTCGGTTACGGCTATCCCGACGTCTACGAGGACTTCACGGTGGCTGAGAAGATCTGCACGAGGCTCACCGACCGACAGGAGATCCTGCCGGCCCAGGTCGGAATCTGGAGTTACCTCCTGGTGCGCGGCAACGTCGCTGCCGGCAGCACGGTGCTCGACCCCCTCATCGATGTGGTCGACGAGCCCGAGACCGCCTGGTTCGCCGCCGAAATCAAATCGTGCATGGGATACAGCGCGTTTTACCAAGGCAGGCTCGACGACGCGCACCGCTGGCTCGAAGAGGCGTGGGAAGGGTACCGCTCTCGGTCAGTCGAGGGAGCCAAGGGGGCGGCGTCCCCCTTCTGGCCGCTGCCACACGACCCGGTGCCGATCACGGCGGTCGCGCTTGCCTGCGTCGCCGCGCTCGGGGGCTCGACCGACGAGAGCGCGATGTGGGAGCGGCGCGCCGTCGCGACGGCGGAGGAGCTGGACTTCCCGGCAGGGCCGTTCAGCTTGGCCTTCGTGACGGTCTACATGGCATGGATCCGGACGCTCATGGGCAACCTGGATGAGGCGCGGGAGGTTGGGCAGCGCACGTTGGACACCGCGAATCGCTTCCGGTTCGACTACTTCCGGCTCCTCGGCAGCCAGTATCTGTTGTTGCCCGAACCCGGCCAGCCGTGCGACGAGACGGCGCTGGTGCAATGCGCGCAAGCGATGGAACTCGTGGGCCATGCTGCATTCCGTCCCTGGCTCCTCGCCAACGTGGCCCGCAACCACCACTACCTCGGCGATCCCAAACGCGCACTCGAGGTGCTCGACGAGGCCATGGAACAGGTCAGGGCGTCCGGGGAGCTGGTCCATCTGCCCGACCTCTTGCGCCTCCGCGCCGAGATCACCGCCGCGGCCCATCCCGAACAGATGGACGTGGTCGTCACGGACCTCGTCGCGGCGGTCACCTGCGGCTTGGACCAGGGCTCCCTCGTGCTGGCCTTGCGGGCCGCGAACGACCTCGCCCGGCTTCCTGAAGCAGTGCGCCCGGCTGATTGGGCTGACTGGATCAAGGCCGTGATGGACCGGTTCCCACCGAATTCCTCCAGCCCCGAACTCGCCGAAGCGCTGAACCTGCTCGGGGCCTGACGTGGCGCGCTCGCGGGGCTCGGTCGCCATCCTCGGTGGCGGGATGGGCGCTCTTACGACCGCCTTCGAGCTCACCGAGGGCGACTGGACGAAGCAATTCGACCGCATCACCGTCTACCAGCGCGGCTGGCGCCTCGGTGGCAAGGGCGCCAGCAGTCGCGGGCGCCACGGCCGTATTGAGGAGCACGGGCTGCACGTCCTACTCGGCTACTACGACCACACGTTCGACGTCATGCGCCGCTGCTACGAGGCGCTCGACCGCGATCGGTCGGACCCGGGGTGTCCCGTCCGCAGCTGGGACGATGCCGTGGCTCCCTCGAACCTGGTCGGGGTGGTGGACCGGAATGGCGGCGAGTGGCAACCCTGGGTGGCGCGCTTCAGCCCGGTCACCGGTCGCCCCGGCGAGCGAGCCGGCGGACTCGACGCGTCGACGCCCCAGGGGATGGCGGAGCTCGTGATCCGCTCACTGCGCCTCTTGATCGACTTCGTCGCTTCGCTCCCGTTGTCTGACTCCGCGGCGAACGGCACCATCGCGCTCAGCACCTCGCCCACACCCAGCAGCCCGTCGGCATCCTCTACTGCTTCCATCGCCGACATCGTGCGAGGTGCAAGCCTCCTCGGTCTGACGCTCCCGCTCACCTGGGCCGAGCGCGCGATGCGCCTCGCCGCGTCGTGGTCCGGCAACCGTGAGCTGGAACGAACACTGCCGTCACTCATCGAGCCCGTGCGCATTGGCCTACGCGAGGCGATGCGCACGCACGCTGCTGCCCGTCGCAGCTACCAATTGATCGAACTGGTCACGACGAATGTGTCCGGCATCATGACCGACGGCCTGCTCACCCGCCCCGACGGCTACGAGGCAATCAACGATCTCGACTACCGCGAGTGGCTGCTCGGGCACGGCATCGATCCGGAAGCACTCGAGACGCCGATCCTGCGGGGCATGTACGACCTCGTCTTCGGCTACCAGGAGGGAGATCCCGCGCGCCCGCGCTTCAGCGCTGGGCTCGGGCTGCAGCTCGCGACCAACATGCTCCTCGGGTATGCCGGGGCGCCGTTCTGGAAGATGCAGGCGGGAATGGGCGAGATCATCTTCGCTCCGCTGTACCAGGTCCTGCGCGACCGCGGGGTCGAGTTCCGGTTCTTCCACCGGGTCGACGCACTCCGACTGGCCGAGGATGGACGCTCCATCGCGGCGATCGAACTCGGGCTGCAGGCCGGCCGGGCTGACGGCGTCGATTCCTATGACCCGTTGATCCGGGTGAAGGACCTCCCGTGCTGGCCGAACGCACCGCTCACATCGCAGTTGCGCGACCACGAGGCTCTCGAGCAGGTCGATACCGAGTCGTTCTGGTCCCCGAGGCGCGACGTCGGGCACGGCACCCTCGAGGCGGGCAAGGACTTCGACGTCGTTGTCTTCGCGATCTCGCTCGGCATGGTGCCTCACGTCTGCAGTGAGCTCATGGCTGCGTCCCCGGCCTGGCAGGCGATGGTCGACAAAGTGGGCGTGGTGGCCACGCAGGCCTTCCAGCTCTGGTTGTCCGAGGACGAACGGGGCCTCGGTTGGAGCGGCCCCGACGGTGTCACCGTCAGCGGATTCGTCACACCGTTCGACACGTGGGCGTCGATGCCGCACCTCGTGCCGGCGGAGGACTGGACCGGGAACGACCGCCCGAGCACGATCGCGTACTTTTGCAGTGTGCTGGCGCCACCCGAGGTCCACGACGGCCCCCCTGACGTCGAGCGAGAGAACCAAGCGGTCCGAGAACGCGCGACAGCATTCCTCGGTCGCGACGTGGCGACGCTGTGGCCGGCGGCGGTCGAGAACGGGGGCTTCCGTTGGTCGCTGTTGTGCGACGGCTCCAGACCGACCTCGGCCGCGCCCGGCGAGGAGCGTTTCGACACCCAGTACTGGCGAGCGAACATCGACCCTTCCGACCTCTACGTCCAGTCCCTGCCGGGCACCGACAGGTTCCGCCTGCGACCCGGAAACACCGGATTCACGAACCTGACCGTGGCGGGTGACTGGACGGATTGCGGCCTGAACGCCGGGTGCGTCGAGGCGGCAACCCGCTCGGGACAATTGGCCGCGCAGGCAGTCCGCGAGCAGGTCGCAAGCCTGAGCGGGTTGGGTGACGCGTGAGCACAGCCGACGGCGACGCCTTCAGCGCCGGGACAGCCGAGGCAGCGCGCCTCGCTCGGGAGGTGCAGGACCTCGGGTTCGACGCTGCCCGGACCGTCGTCGAACGCTTCGTCGAGATGTTCGCCGACTTCACGGCGACCAACGGCAACGCAGAGGGACCGCGAACTGAGCGCGGTTGGGTTCCGCCCTTCTGGCTCGGTGGATCGGACGAATCGATGCGCAAGATGCAATCGGAGATGTTGCGGGCAACCGACGCCTACCTTGCGGTCCTGAACCAGTTGAGCGAAGCCAGCATGCGGTTCTTCAATGCCAGCCGTTGGTGGGAGCCCCGCGAGACAGGACGGGACGAAGTCTCCCTGCCGGAAGTCGCACCGGGCGGCCGGGCCAGCGCCCGGCTCTGGCTCCACAACACGACAGCCGCAACCGCGACTGTCCTTCGGCCGTGGTGTCCTGGACTGACCTCACCTTCCGGCGCGTCCATTCCGGCCACCGCCGTGACGTGCCAGCCCGAACGGATCGACCGTTTGGAGCCCCACTCAAGCCGCGAGCTCGTCGTCACCGTCGCCGTCGAGGAGGAGGCCCGCGCCGGCACCTACCACGGACAGCTCCTCGTCGACGGGCAGCCCGACGTCGTGTTCCCACTGCGCGTCAACGTGCGACAAGCGACGGATCGCTGACGAACGGTGCTCACGACCGAGGCGGAACCGACGACCAGCCTGGCGCGCTACGGCGCCCTGGTCAGCGACGACATGCGACAGCGGTTTGCCAACGAGATGGACAACCCCTATCTCGCGGTGCCGATGAGCGACTACCCCACCCGTGGTGGCAAAGCCCTGCGCCCGAGCCTCTGTCTGGCGACGTGCGAGGCCTTCGGCGGCACGGCGGAGGACGCCCTGCCCTCGGCGGTCGCGATCGAGCTGCTCCACAACGCCTTCCTCGTCCACGATGACATCGAAGACGCGAGCTTGTTGCGGCGTGGCAAGCCCACCCTCCACCGGCGCTACGGGACGCCGCTTGCGCTGAACGCCGGTGACGGGCTCGCCCTCCTCGCGATGGGCACGCTCCGCGAGAACATCGACCGGGTGGGGACCCGGCTCGCGGGCCACGTCATGATGGAATTCGACTTCATGAGCCGGCAGACGGTCGCCGGGCAGGCGCTCGAGCTGGGGTGGTGTCGGGACAACCGGACCGACCTGGAGCCGGACGACTACCTGGACCTCATCATGAAGAAGACTTGCTGGTACACGACGGTGTTGCCACTCCGGGTCGGTGCCCTCGTCGGGTCCAGGGGCACCGCCGAACTCGATCCGATGATCGAGTTCGGGTTCCATCTCGGTGCGGCGTTTCAGATCCGCGACGACATCCTCAACCTGGTCGGCGACCCCGGCGAGTACGGCAAGGAACCCCTGGGCGACCTGAGGGAGGGCAAGCGGACGCTCATGCTCATCCACCTCCTCGCCGCCGCCGATCCCTCCGACCGGGCCTGGCTGGTCTCCTACCTGGCTCGCCTTCCGGCCGAACGGCGAGAGGATGAGATTCGGCGCGTCTACGAGCTCATGCTGTCGTACGGGAGCATCGGTTTCGCCGCCGAGTTCGCGACCGGCGTGGCCGGGTCGGCGATGACCGCGATGGACGTCGCGTTTGCCGGTCTGGACGACTCCCCCGCACGCCGATTCATCGCGCTCCTCGTGCCCTTCATGATCGAGCGGGCATCCTGAAGTGACGATCTTTCCGACTTAGAGCAAGAGACGCCGTACTCCTGAGCCCAGGGTCATTCCTCCGCTCGCGGAGCGCCCGCCCAGTGGGCGCGCAGGTCGGCGAGCCAGACGGGGAACGCCAAAGGAGGGTCCGGTAACGCCTCAGCACCCTGCGCCGTCAGCGCGGCCTCGAACGTCTCGGGATCGTCGCCCCAGCTGCGCGGGTCGCCCATCATCACCTCGAACATCACCGCGCCCTCGGGACCGGCGACGACCGGGCCGAACGCAGCCCCGACCGGCAGCTCCACATGGGTCCCCGCCGGGCAGCGGCGGTCCCCGAACCGAACCTCGCCCTCGAGCACGAACACGACGTGGGGTGAGAAGTGGCCGTGGCGGCGCACCACCATGCCGGGGTCGTAGCGCGCGTAGAGCGTGAGGTACTGAGGGTCGGGCGAGAAGGCGAGCCACTTCTCCCAGACGTGCGCCACCGAGCCGTCCGCATTGCGCTGCGCCTTGATCGCCTGCCAGGGCACGTCGGGATCGTCGAGATGGCGGAAGGTCGGCTCGGCGCCCTCTCGCTTGGGTGACGGCGGGGCTGGCTCTCCCATGACCGGTGAGATTAAACCGGCGTCCACCAACTGGCCTGAGGCAGCGCGACCCCACCGCACCTGTAGCCCTCTGCACCGAAAGAAATCCGCAGGGCCTACGCACGCTGCACGTCGGCCTGCAACTGGACTGCAACCCGGAATTTCGCGCGAAAAGGCCGAGAATAAGAAGGCAAGCTCGGCTTGGAGGGGGATCGAATGCTGAGGGACAGGCTGCAGCGCGACGCGGATGCGTCGCTCGACGCCGTCCCGAGGCGACAGCCGGACCACCCTCCGGCGCGACGCCGCCACGACCAGCCCGAGCCGGAAGCGACCTCGGAGAGCCCGCCGCTCGACGCGATGGCCGACGCGTTCTTGCACTTCCCCGACGCCGTCGTCCTCGTCGACGGCTCCGGGACCATCGTCTGGGGCAACCTCGCCGCCGAGCGCATCTTCGGGCGTTCGCTCCAAGAGTGGGTCGGACGGTCGGGCCTCGACCTCGTGCACCCTGACGACCATGAATTCGTGCTGCGCGCGCTCGGGACCATTCAGGGCAAAGAGGTCGGCTCACCCATCGAGATCCGGGTCAAGGCTGCGTCGGGCTGGCGACTCATCGAGATGATCGGCACCCGTACCGGGTGGTCCGGCGACGACGTGATTCTCCTGTCGATGCGGGACCTGACCGAGCGTCGCCGCTTCGAGGTGGCCAGCGGGCGCGGTGAGGCCACCTTCCGTTCGCTCGTGCACAACGCCGGGTCGATCATCATGCTGGTGTCGAACGAGGGCAACCTCGAGTCGGTCTCGGGAGCCATCACCCGGCTGCTGGGGCTCGACCCCGAGTTCCTCGAAGGCCGGCCCCTGGCCGACATCGTCGCCGAGGGTGACCGGGCCGAGTTCCTCGTCGCCCTGGCCGCAGCGCGGCGCGGCGCGACCGCCGTCTCGCCGGTGATCGCCCGGGTCGGCCTGCTCCGCCACGACGGCGGCAACGTGCCCTTCGAGCTCAACTTCGTGAACCTGCTGGACGACCCCACCGTCGAGGGGATCATCGTCACCGCGCACGACGTCGCCGCCCAGGTGTCCGCCGAACAGAAGGTCGGCGACGCACTGTCGCGGTTGACCGCCACCCTCGACTCGACGGCCGACGGGATCCTGGTGATCGACATCGAGGGCAGGATCACCGACTTCAACCGCCGGTTCTCCGACATCTGGGGACTGCCCGAAGACGCGGTGGCCCGGCAGGACGACATGGGCAACCTCCGCATGTGCCTCGAGCAGCTGGTCCGCCCTCAGGACTTCGTGTCCCGGATCGAGGACCTCGACCTCGATCCGGAGAGCGAATTCTTCGACCTGCTCGAGTTCAAGGACGGGCGCGTCATCGAACGCTTTGCGCGGTCCCAAATCGTCGACGGCGACGTCCTGGGGCGGGTCTACAGCTTCCGCGACGTGACCGACCGCAAGGTCCTCGAGGACGAGCTCGCCTACCGCGCCTTCCACGACTCGTTGACCAGGCTGGCCAACAAGGCGCTGTTCCAGGACCGTTTGGAACACGCCCTGACCCGGATGATCCGCAAGGACTCCCACCTGGCGGTGCTGTTCCTCGACCTCGACGACTTCAAGACGGTGAATGACAGCCTCGGGCACGGTGAGGGGGACCAACTCCTGCGCCGGGTCGCCACGACCCTGGTCGACCTGTTGCAGCCGTCCGACACGGCCGCGCGCCTCGGCGGTGACGAGTTCGCAGTACTGATCGAAGACGTGCCGTCGCGCGAGGCTGCCGAGGACCTGGCGCAGCAGATCCTCGATTCTCTGCGCCTCCCCGTCCGCCTGGGCACGAAGACGCTCAGCGGCGCCTGCAGTATCGGCATCGCCTTCGACGAGGAGGGCATCACCAGCGAGCAGCTGCTCCGCAACGCCGACATCGCCATGTATCAGGCGAAGAAGCGGGGGAAGGACCGCTTCGAGGTGTACCGCGCCGAGATGCACACCCACGTGCTGGCCCGCATCGAGCTGGAAGAGGAGCTGCGTGCTGCGATCTCCGGCGGTGATCTCATCGCGTACTACCAGCCCCAACTGGACCTCCGGAACAACCGGGTCGTCGGCTTCGAAGCGTTGGTGCGTTGGCCGCATCCCGAGGGCGTCCTTGTCGATCCACGGCACTTCGTGCCCCTGGCGACGGAGATCGGGCTGATCGGCGAGATCGACTCGTGCGTCATGCGCACGGCCTGCCGCCAAGCGCGCGAATGGGTGGAAGCGGGCGTCTGCGGCCCCGACCTCGAGATCGGCGTCAACCTCTCGGCCGGCCAGCTGGTCGACGAGCTGCTCTCGGACCGGATCGCCGCCACCCTCCGCGAGTGCGGGTTCGATCCGACCTCACTCGTCCTCGAGATCACCGAGAGCGAGGTGCTCACGGACGACGCCGCGACCCTGCAGAACATCGCCGCCCTCCGCAAGCTCGGCGTGCGCATCGCGCTCGACGACTTCGGCACGGGCTACTCGACCTTCTTGCACCTCCTCCGGCTGCCGGTCGACATCGTCAAGATCGACAAGTCCTTCGTCGACATGCTCGGCCAAGGCGAGGACGACAGCCGCAGCATGGCCGCCGCGCTCATCCAACTGGCGCGGACACTCGGCTATGCGACCATCGCCGAGGGTGTCGAGACGGCGGCCCAGTTGGAAAGCCTGCGCCGGATGGGGTGCGACAACGCCCAGGGCTACCACCTGGGCCGGCCGCTCGAAGCCAAGGCCGCACGCTGGATGCTCGGCGCCCACGATCTCCAGACGCTGGGCACCGGGGAAACACTGAGCGCCTGACGGCCGGCGCTCGGCGCTGGCGCTCGGCGCTGGCGCTCGGCGCCCCGCAGCGAGCCCTGCGATCATGGCGCCGTGACCATCAGCCGCATCGGGCTCGACGTTCGGCCCCTGAGCCCCACCATCGGCGCCGAGATCCACGGCGTCGACTGCGCCGGCGCCCTCGACGACGCCACGATCGCGGCCATCCGCCGCGTCTGGCTGGAACGTCTGGTCGTCTTCTTCCCCGATCAGCACCTCGATGACGAGACGCAGATCGCGTTCGCCGGCCGCTTCGGTGAACTGACCGAGAGCCACCCGGTCGAGCCGCAAGTGCTCGAGCGCAAGGAAGTCCACTCCATCGAGAGCGGCAAGGACCGCACCGACTTCTGGCACACCGACATCACCTTCATGAACCGGCCGGCCATGGCCTCCATGCTGCGCTCGGTCGTGGTCCCCGCGGCCGGCGGCGACACGATGTGGTCCGACACCCGAGCGGCCTACGAGGCACTTGCGCCCTCCCTCCAGGACCTCTGCGACGGGCTGTCCGCCTACCACTTCGACCCTTACTACGCGCAGGCCGTGGCCGAGGGGCACGGCAACGTCTGGGAGGGCAAGAAGCTCACGCGCCTCCTCCCCGCCACCCATCCCGTCGTGCGCGTGCACCCCGAGACGGGCCGCAAGAACCTCTTCGTCAACCCGAAGTTCACCCTGCGCGTCGTGGACATGCCCGAGGCCCAGAGCGACGGCCTCCTCCGCCTCCTCTACGAACACATGACGCGACCCGAATTCGTCGTCCGCTACCACTGGAACCCCGGAACACTGGCCGTCTGGGACAACCGGGCCACGATGCACTACGGGATCTTCGACTACGAAGGCGACACCCGGGTCATGCACCGGGTCACGTTGCACGGCGACCGGCCGGTCGGCCCGACCCAAGACTGAGTCGGGACGCCAGCCAACCGGCGCCCCACCTCAAGCGGCGGAACGGCCCTCCTCTTCCCACGAGGCGATCGACGGCAGCATCCGCGCCGCGCCGTCGAGCCAGGCCCGCAGCGCCGCAGTCGCCCGCACGTCGTCCTCGTTGTAGTCGAGGATCCACTGCGCCGCCGCCTGCCGGGCCTCGGGACCCGCCTCCACATCGACGGCCTCGTCGTACTTGACCATCGCCAAGGTCCCGCCGGCGTCGTCGAAACGCCACGCAAACCCGGCCAACGGCGCCGTCTCCTTCAGGCCCATGCTGCGGCCGGTCACCAGCTGCTTGCGGACGACCTCCAACAGGTCGACCCACTCGTCGGAGCCCAAGAACGCGTCCACCTCGTCGCGCACCCCGAGCGCCTCGGCGAGCCGAGTCATCTGGCCCTCCTCCGCGCTCCGGCTGTAGCAGTAGGCGCGGAAGGTCGCACCCGCGGCTGCGGCACGCTCGCGCACCGCGCTGAACCACGACCAGAACTTCTCGAACGCGGCGAGCTCGCCCTGCGCGGTGTCGGCGTCCCAGCTGGCGAAGGACATGTACCGCGGCGCGGCACTGGATTCGCGCCGGTCCGTCGCCAACGCGCCCCACAGGTAGCAGCCGTCGTTGGTGCTCTCCATGTCCACGTCGATCTCGATGTCGGCCCGGGGCACCTCGACCGAGGCGACGTCCCGTCGCCGGTAGGCCGGCAACCCGCCGACCCGCGCCCGGGCCAGCTCGATCTGGCTGGCCACGCTCGACCCACCACCGTCTGCACACAGCACGAACGTCCGGCCGTCCAGCTGAGCCAGGTCACCAACCGTGACGAACCCGAGCGCCGCCAGGTCCTCGACCTGCTTCTTGCGCTTCGGGATCACCGAGGCCAACGGCGTGGGCCCCGGCACGGAGCCCTCTCGCACCCGGTCCCACAGGTCGCTCAGGTCCACACCACGGCGCACGAGCTCGGCCGTGGTCCAGTCGAGTCCCGCCAGTCCGTACAGGTCGGACACGCCGTGCTCCAGGTACAACCGCCGCCGGGCCACGCCCACGCCCGACACCAGGCTCAGATCCGCCACCGCCTCGAGCTGCGAACCGCACCAGTCCCGCCAGCGGCACATCGCACAATCCCGGCACACGATCGGCTCGGCTTGCAGCGCCTCCGACCCGTCACCCAGATGCATCTCCGCCGCCACCGCGACCTTCAGGCGCAACGCGAACTCGAGGTCGTAGCGCTCCATCGCGCTGATCCGGCGGGACATCCCTTCCACCACGACGTGCTCCGGCGCTTCCAGGACGGGCGCGTCGAGGTCGTACCAGACGATGACACCCTCGGTCCCGCAGATGCCGCCGATGTTGTGGCCCAGACCCGTCGAAGCCCACCCCGCGGCCTCCAACAGCCGCCGGTAGTGGGCCAGCTGCAGCAGGTCACCCACGTGCCGGCGAGCCATGAAGTCCATGTCGAGCCGAGCCGCTTCGAGAAACGGCGATGACACCTCGGACACCAACGCGGTCCCGCCACCGGTGCGGTCCGGTCGGGACGGCTCGAGCGACTTGTGCGACTTCACGTCGACCGGCAGGTACCCGTAGCCGCATGTCACCAACAGGTCGGGCTCGCCCACTCGATGCCCATCGAAGTCCACCGGCAGCCTTCCGCCTGCAATCAGCTGGGCGCCCTGGGCGACCGCCTGCCGGGTGTGCCATTCACGGGCGTCGGGGTCGTCGGCCTCGATGACGACGGCCCCTTCCACTTCGTCGAAGACCCCGCCGATCGTCTCCTCCTCGTGCACGTCGCCGGCCCGGAACAGCTTCTGGAGGAAAGGCGAGTCGGGCAGAGGCTCACACGGCTGCAGCACGTCGAGCTGCACCCGCTCGGGACAGGACTTGGCGAAGTACGCGCCCTTCGGACTGATTGCAACGTTCGCCATCAGGACAGTGTGGCGGGTGGCCGTGACAGATCGGGGGACCGTCTACCTGCCGGTCGGCCGCCGCCTCGACCTGCCGGAACCGTCACGGCGGACCTCCCCCGGCCCGGCCGAACCGCCCCTGGTTACGAGGTCGCCGCGCTGAGGTTGATCGCCACCGGCGCGCCCGCCGGAATCTGGCTGCTCCCGCCCCCGCTCATCCCGACGACTTGATACGGACCGGGCGGAACCTGCGGGCCGGGACACGCCGCCTGCCCCGGTGTGCAGGACCCCTGCGCCCACGAGAACGAAAAACTCTGTGACCAGTTCGACGCCAGCACGGTCGGACCCGTGAAGGTCGACGGGCACCCCGTCGAGACCGGCGCCGCGCTCGACCACACCAACGATCCGGATCCGGAGTCGATGTTGACGAGCGGACAGGCATAGCCCGTCTCGTTGACGGTGCAGGCCGGTCCGGTGTTCTCGAACACGAGCGTGATCTGGACCGCTTGACCGGGCGAGTAGGTGCTCTGGTCCGTACTGACCCTCGCCGCGAAGTCGCTCCAGACACACCCGGGCGGGAGCGGGACCGCCGTGGTCGTTGTGGTCGCCGGCGCAGCCGGCGCCGGCGCCGGCGGTGCGGCCGGAGTGAACGTGCTTGCGTTGGTCTTGACGGCGGGCGCCGTCGTGGTCGTCGTCGAGGGCGACGGCTTCGACGTCGTCGGCGTGGTCCTCACCCGCGCCACCGGCGGAATGGTCCACGGACTTTGCCCCGAGATGCTGCGGCGCCCCGCCGGCACAACTCGAACAGAGGAGCGCAGCCACACCGACGAGGCCGATCGCAAAAGGTCGACGGACGATGCCGCTCGGGTACACGCTCAGGACGCGGCGAAGCCGACCGGCCGCCTTCAACCCCACGCCACGCGGAAATTCGCCGCCCCCCGTCCCGCCCATGCCCACATCTTCTCGCACGCGGACCCCTTCCCATAGGGATATAAGTCACGGTCAGGTCCCAAAAATCACACAACCGCTAGCGTTTTCCGCATGCCCACGCACGAAGTCCACTTCGACCTTCCGACCGGAAACGTGCTCCACTCGGACGTGAAGTTCGTCGTGTGGAGCGACGCCGAAAGGCTCGGCGAGCTCCAAGTCAGCCAAGGATCCATCGACTGGATTCCCGGCAACGCCCGAACCCGCTACCACATGGAGTGGGAGAAGTTCGACGAGACGATGCGGAAGGACGGAACGGCCGGCCCGCGTTGAAGGCCGACGACCGGAACCAACCCTCTTCACCCGCCGCGCCGAAATCCTGACGCTCAGGCCTCGGGAGACTCGTGCGAGCGCGGCGCCGTGCCGCCGAGTTGGCGGAGCGCCTCGCTCCGAATCCAGTGGCGGAACGCCACCACCCGCTCGGGCGGAGGCGGCGGCGCGATGTCGAGGAGCGCGCTCGGCTCTTCGAGGATCCCCCAGAGCTCACCGAGGTCACGCATGGCCTCGAGGGTGGTGACAAGTTCCAAATCGAATGCGGCCCGGTTTTCGGTGGACGCCCACAACACGGCATCGCGGCCGGCCAAGCGGTCCGCCGCAGTGGAGAGCAGCAGTTGATAGAGGTGACCGACGGTGCCTTCCTCAGGCGTTCCCGGACCGTGTTCGAGCTGGATAGCCCGGACCAGGTCGTCGATCTGGACCCCGCTCTCTATGGCAACTCTGGTCGGGAGATCGACGAACCGGAGGTTGATCCCGTCGCGCACGACCAACTCGTATTCGAGTTGGAGCAACGGCTCGCTGGGGCCGCTCTGACCGTTGATCAGCTCCGCCCAGACCGTCTTCGTTTGTTGGGTGGAATCCACGCCCCACCGCGCCGACAGTTCGGACACCACGCGCAGCCCTCGGCCGCTCAGCCCGAGCGTCAAGGCGAACAGATCCCCGGTGTTGTGGAGCGCCACGTGCGGCAACACCGAAGGACATTGGTCCGTCACCTCGATACGGACACCCTTCGAGATGGGCCGCAACGCCAACACGACATCGCGCTCCGCGTGCAGGACGGCGTTCGTGACGAGTTCGGTCGTGACGAGCGCCGCGTCGTAGTCCAGCGGCCCGAGATTCCATTGCTGCACGAGCGGTTCGACAAAGGTTCGGCTCAGCGCCCCGGCGTCCCGCGTCGGGTGCAGTCGGAGGAACTGCACCATCTCCGAAGTCGACGATTCGTAGGTGCCGGCCGAGGGGGTCATGGTCGTCTCCTCTGGAGACCGTCGCACTTTCTGCTGCGTGTCATCGGCCCCTTCTGCCCGCTCGATCCAACCGGGGGGATGCATGCCCATCTCGTCTCGCCACAAAACTAATCCCGCCCAGGTCGCCCCACGACATGGCGCTTCTGGCAACGACCGTTGGATAACCCGGAGCGAGATCGTCGAGTCAGTCTTCGAAGTCCGGCGAACCAGGGTCAGCCCGCCGCCCCGGGCCCGCCGGAACCGGCTCGGCGGCGTCAGCCGGGAAAGTTGTCGCTACTTGTGCGGTTCGGCTGCCGGCTCAGCGCCGTGCCGTGCGTCGCCCCCCACCGCCACGTGGACGGCGTCCGGACCGGGCCTGGCCTTGACGCGGACGGCGGGCTCGCTCGGCAGGCGGGCGGGCGCCGTTGCCACGCGGGACGTCCGGCTCGGGAGATCGCGGGACGCGAGCGCCGTCCACCGGGGAGAGGAAAGAGACGTCGGGCGCGGAGATGTCCCGGGAGAGGCCCAGGGTCCGCCGGAGGTTCCTCGTGCCGCGGACATGTTCGTGGCCGACCAGCGAGACCACGAGGCCGTCGGCACCGGCCCGGCCGGTGCGACCCGAGCGGTGCACGTAGTCGGTGTGGTCGGCGGGCGGGTCGAAGTGGACGACCAGAGGCACCGCATCGACGTGGATGCCCCGCGCGGCAACGTCCGTCGCGACGAGCACGTCGAGCCGGCCCCCCCGGAAGGCCGCGAGCGCACGCTCACGCTGGGCCTGGCTGCGGTCGCCGTGGATGGTGGCCGACTTGAGACCGGAGCGGCCGAGACGCTGCGAGAGCCGATCCGCCCCGCGTTTGGTCCGGCAGAACACCAACGCCGGCCCCTTCGCCCGCACCACGTCGGCGGTGACGTCCACGCGGTCGGCGTGTTCGACCCGCCAGAAGTGGTGGTCCACCTCGCCGCGGTCCTCGGCGGACGACGCCACCTCGTGGAAGACCGGGTCGTGCTGGTAGTCGCGGACGAGCTTGTCGACGGGTCCGTCGAGGGTGGCCGAGAAGAGCAGGGTCTGGCGCGAGTCGTTCGTCATATCGAGGAGGCGGCGCACCGCGGGGAGGAAGCCCATGTCCGCCATCCGGTCGGCCTCGTCGACGACCACCACGTCCACGTGGGAGAGCCTTACGGCACCCTGCGCCAGCAGGTCGGTGAGGCGCCCGGGGCAGGCGATGACGACGTCGACACCGTTGCGCAGGGCCGCGCGCTGCGGGCCGTAGCCGACACCGCCGTAGATCGAGGTCACCCGGGCACCGATCGTTGCGGCCAGCGGCGCGATCACGTCCTCGATCTGGCCGGCCAGCTCGCGCGTCGGAACCAGGACGAGCGCAGAGGGATGGCGACGGCCGCGGCGAGGCTTGGCGGATTCACGGGATTGGCGTGACAAGCGGGACAGGATCGCCAGGCCGAAGGCCAGGGTCTTGCCCGAGCCGGTGGGGGCCATGCCGCAGACGTCGCGTCCGGCGAGGCAGTCGGGCAGGGTGGCGGCCTGAATCGGGAAGGGGCGGTCGATGCCTCGTTCCTCGAGGGCGGCGGAAAGCGCCCGGGGCACGCCGAGGTCCGAAAAACGGACGGGTGCGTGCGCGAGCGCAGGGGCAGCAGTGATACTCACAAGACTCCTATCGGTCCAAAACGAAGATGGCCGACTCGATGAGATGTCTCGTGTGGGCCCGGCTGGCGGAACAATCGCCGGCCGCCGCAGCGCCAACGCGCGCGGCATCAAGTGATCATCCTAGCGCGAAGGAGGTGGGTTCGCGGTTCCATCTCGCCTGCAGGCATGCGGCCAGATCGCGTGACACTGTCACTGCAAACATGTGGAACCGTCACTGCAAAAATTGTGAAACCGGGCACGACCTGACCCCGCCGACGTCCTCGAACGACGCGACAAAGGAATCGCTCAGCAATGTGGTAAAATCTTTCTGACGCCAGCATTTCGCTGGTGTGGCCTGGTCGAGAAACCTTGAGTTGGCCCGAATTTGAACGGAGCCAAAAATCTCGCAGCGCCCCCACGAAGCCCTGATGGGCCTTTGCGTGCTGTCGTCCGACCCGGAGTCCTGCAGAAGGGACGACCGCCGTTTTTGCCACCTCTCCCCCTCCGAAGGAGCGGACCGTGCCTAGGCGCAACCAGGGCAAACAGTCGTCACGTCGCTCCACGCCCACAACAGAAAAGAGTGTCGGTCCGCGGCGGCGTCGTGGGTCGAGCCGGGAAACGGACGCGGAGGCTTTGACGCTCCGCGAGTCCGGAAAATCGTTCTCGGCAATCGCTCGCTCGCTCGGGCTGGATCGCGCCACGGAGGCGCATCGCAGCTTCGTCCGCGCCGTCGAGACACATGAGGGCGACGAGCGCCGTCAGTTGATCGAGCGCGAGGGAACACGGCTCGACGCGCTGGAGCTGCGGATCCGCACACGGGATGCGGCAGACGAGCAGAAGCTCGAGCGCCGGCTGCTGGGTGTGAAGAAGTTGCGCGAAGCCATCCGGCTCTGACCGCACCCAGGGCGGCCCCGACATTCATCGAACGTCTAACCACAGAAACAAGAAAGTAAGAAAGAGAGCAACAACATGGCATACAGGAACAGTGAAGTTCTTCAACAACGATCGAGGCTTCGGCTTCATCTCGCCCGACACGGGGGAGAAGGACGTGTTCGTCCACTTCTCCAACATCCGGGCACGGGCCACAAGAGCCTCGAAGACGGCCAGAAGGTCGAGTTCGACGTGGCGCAAGGGGCCAAGGGACCCGAAGCGCAGAACGTCCGGCCCGTCTGAGCAACGAGCCCGTGATGCAGGTCGCCAGGCAACCGACGTCGAGGACCGCGGTCCTTCTCCCGTCGACGCCTCGCTGCGAATACGAGGAGGGCGGTTCCGTGCCGACGGCCGTCATGCCCACGGCCGGGCCTGGTGAGTTTCACCACCTGACCATGGACCTCCGGGCGGCCGGGCTCTTCGAGCGCAGGCTCGGCTACTACTGGGTCAAGGTCATCCTCACCGTCGCCGCGTTCGGCGCGGGGTGGGCGGCGTTCGTCCTTCTCGGTGCCTCGTGGACCACGCTCGCGGTGGCGGCGTTCCTCGGGGTGTGCGCCACCCAACTCGGCTTCCTCGGTCACGATGCCGGCCACCGCCAGATCTTCGAGTCCCGGCGGGCCAACCGCCTGCTCGGGTTGGGGATCGGGAACGGGCTGATCGGGTTGAGCTTCGGCTGGTGGGTGCCCAAGCACAATTCCCACCACGCCCACCCCAACGAGCGGGGCCGCGACCCGGACATCGGGGCCGGCCTGCCCGTCGCGAGCCGGCAACAGGCCGGCACGCAGCGACCGGAAAGCAGCGTGGTCTGGCCGGATGGTTCGGATCGCCACCAAGCCGGGCTCTTCTTCCCACTCATGCTGCTCCGCAGCACGGGTCTCTACGTCTCGGGTTTCCACGACGTGGTCCGCCGCCGTCACGATCGATCGGTCGCTCTCCGAGGGGCTGCTCCTCTTCGTGCACGCCGCGTTGTACGTGACGGTCGTGTTCTGGGTGCTCTCGCCGCTCATGGCGGTCGCCTTCATCGCCGTGCATCAGGCCGTCTTCTCGCTGTATCTCGGCTGCAGCTTCGCCCCCAACCACAAGGGCATGCCGGTCCTCGAGGACGGGACCGAGATGAGCTTCGCCCGCCGCCAGGTCATCACGGCGCGCAACCTCTCGGGCGGCCGTTGGCGGGGTTCCTCTTCGGCGGCCTCAACTACCAGATCGAGCACCACCTCTTCCCGACGATGCCCCGGCCGAACCTGGCGCGGGCCCAGGAGCGAGGTGCGCGCCTTCTGCGCCGAGAATCACCTTGGCTATGCCGAGGCGAGCCCGATCGCGTCGTACGTGCAGGTGGTCAGCAGCCTCCGCGTCGCCTGACCGGATCGCCCCGCTCTTCGGGCCGCCCCGGGCCGGGGTGAGCGGATTCGCCGTCGCTACGACCCAAGCGCGTCAGCACGTTCCGCGTGATCTGCTCGATCTGCGGGTCCCGGCCCGCCAACCCGTGGGCCCAATCGGTCGACCCCGAGGTGACCACGGTGGCGCCGGCGCGCGTTCGTGTAGGTGCCGAGCACGGCGTGGCCGTGGCGGATCCGCTCCATCGCCTCGGGCTCGCGGGTCCCGAAGATGCGGGCGGCGATGTACTCGAGCTCGCTCGGCTCGTCGGGCTTCGGCGGACGGGGCGCCGTCTCGCGGGTGAAGTGCTGCGTCGGGCAGGTCCCGAGGATCTCGAAGGTCGGCGGCGTGCCGTCCTCACCGGTCGGGTACGGCAACCCGTCTCGATACGTGAACACGCACCCGTCGCACTCGTAGCCGACGACGGTCGCGCCGGCGCCGAGCACGTCGCCGTAGCCGAGCCCCGTCCCCTCGAAGATCCAGTGGCCGGGCCGGTGCACCGTGTAGCCGCCGAGGCCGTTGGTCACGTTGCGCCCGATGCGGTGATAGCCGCCGCGGGTGAACGAGACGCCGGTCATGTGGTTCTCGGGCCGGGCGACGATCACGTCGGACCAGAACGTCGTCACCTCGGCCTCCCGGCGGGTTCCCATGAGCGGGTCGTTCTTGAAGAAGCCCTTGTACCCGACCATCACGTCGTGGTCCCCGCCTTCGAGGCGCACCTGCCACAACGACGTGTTGCCCGAGAAGAAGGCGGCGTTCCCGCCGCGGGCGATGAACGCCTCGACGGTGTCGCGCATCCCCTTGGACCAGTACTCGTCGTGGCCGACGGAGAGGTACAGCTGCGCGCCGTCCAGCACCTCGGGATGGTGCTCGAGGTCGGCATTCGTGCACACACCGATCTCGAAGCCCTCGCGCTCGGCCCACTCGATGAAGGGCAGCTCCCAGTCGGGCCATCCCGCCGAGCCGGCCCATCCCGAGAGATGGTTGAGCTGGATATAGCCGACGTGCGACGCGTTCTGCGGATCGGGTTCGCCGGTCCCGGTCACCCTGCGGCCCTTGCCGGGCGGCTTGTAGAGGTAGCCCGCCGCCATCGGCCGCTGCATTGCGACCTGGACGCCCCCGTTGTAGAGGTTCGGGCCGCCGAAGTCGTTGTAGGCGTGCCACGTGTTGGTCGCCAGCGCGAGCACGATGCGCGCCCCGAAGCCGGACGCACCACGAAGAAGGCGTAGTCGCGCCGGACCTTGTCGCCGACGTCGATCTCCATGACGACCTCGTAGTAGCCGGACCTCCAGGCCGGATCGACGTCGAGCGTGAGGGCGGCGGGCCACCCACACCCCAGAGAGGAGGCGTCCTGCGGCGTCTCGTGCTCGCCGGCACCGACCGAGTCGGACTGGAACACGACGTCCCGACGCCCGCCGACCCGAGCCACCTCGACGCGCACCGGCTGTCCACCCGACGACGACATGTGCAGCCCGACCTGCTCCCCCGGCCTCACCGATTGGGGCCAGCAGTACCCGGTCACCACCTCGCGCGCCATTGCTCGACCCTAACTGGAAGGTCCGGATCGCCGCTTGGTGAGCGTCGTCTGGCGGTTGAGGCCGGTTCGGCGGTTCGCTGCTTCGGCGGATTCGGACCGGATCTACGGCGCCACCGTGGAGCAGGAGGCTGCCCCAACAGTCACGGTGATCTGTTCACCCGACGAGACGTAATAGAGCAGGATCCTGACGTTGCCTGCGGCGTCGGTGGTGTCGCTCCAGCTGTCTCGGGCGTCGCTCGCCGTCGCCTTCTGGTCGGGTTGGTTGGAAGCCACCGACACGTCGTAGTCGCTGCTGTAACCGTCGTTCGCCGGCGCCGCGCTCGCCGTGCAGGAGGCAGTGCTGCCCGAGGGCGCCGAGGAGGCCGGGGGCGATTCGCTCGCGGGCGGGGGCGGCGGTGACGACGAGGGGATACCGACGTATTGGCGGTACGCGGCAACCCAGTTCGAGGCGATCGCACTCTGCGCCGTCGCCAGTGAGAGTTGGCCGGCGCACACCAGGCTGTTCAGCCGGTTCTCCAACACGTCCTTGGAATTGGCGGTGGACGTCGCGTTCGGATTGTCGTTCGGTTCCACCCAGAGGTTGGCCGAATCGTTCGGGTCGCCCCCCAGCTCGAGAGGGACCAGATGGTCGTACTCTCCGGTCGAGAATGGGCCGGTGTACGAATAGGCGCGGGCGGATGCCCGCTTCTCGGGCTCAGTGACGCTTTCGGGTGGCCGGATGGAGGAGGTGTACCCGCTCCGGCAGATGGTCGAACCGAGGGTGGCGGAGGTGACCTGAGGATTGAGGGCACCGGGCGTGCAGCGGGGGTCGGGCAGCGGGTCACTGCCGACGAAGGTGTAGTGGCATGAGCCGGGAGCGGGCTGTGATTGGACGACGTAGTTCGCCTGAGGGCCGGGACCGTCTCGGAGTATCGATGAGGAGCTCTGGGGGGGCGCCGGCGCCGGCGGCGCCGCAGTCGTCGTAGTGGCGGTGGTCGGGACCGGGGTGGCCGGCGCGACCACGGAGTGGGGCGCCGTTCTGCCCGTCGTGGAGGTGCCCGGCGAGTTGGTACAGCCGGTCAGAGCCGCCACGAAGACCAACGCGCCGACACCAAGGCCCACGCAGCGGGCGCGCCGGCGAAGAGCCCTCGGCTCATCATGGACGGGACGCTTCTCCTCGACCATCGTTTCCCGACTGCTCCTTCTCGACCGCACCCGCGGGCAGGGTAGACATCGGATGTAACTGGCGATCACAGACACGCAGCGCAGGTCACGTCCAGCCGGCAGCGACTCGGCGGACGGAGCGGGTCCTCATTCCTCGGGTATCCACCGCTTCATGAACTCATCGAAGAGCGGAACGGTGCAGGCGATCTCGACAAAAGGCTAAGCAAATCTAGTCAAAGACGTAGAGTCCGGCACCCGGAAAGTGTTCTCTAGAATTCCTTTAGAAAACCCTAGAAAAGCCCAGAGTTCCGGACGATCCAGCGGGTCGACCACAATCCGTGCAGTCAATGTGGGAGGTGAAGTGGCGCAGTCACAGGGCGAGACGGACACGGACGCGTTTCGCGCCGAACTGCGCGCCTGGCTCGCCGAGCACCTCACCCCCGAGGTGGTCGAGGCGGGCGAACGCCACATGGAGGGGGGAGCCCTCGAGGTGCAGCGGGCCTGGAATAGGACGCTGGCCGACGCCGGGTGGGCGGCACCGGCCTGGCCGGTCGAGTTCGGCGGGCGCGGGGCCGGCGTGGGCGAACAGCTGGCGTATCTCGAGGAGATGAGCCGGGCGCGGGCGCCGGGACCGGTGAACGTGATCGGCGTCTCCAACATCGCGCCGGCCATCATGCAGTTCGGCACCGCCGAGCAGCAGGCCCGCTACCTCCAGCCGATGCTGCGGGGCGACGAGATCTGGTCCCAGGGCATGTCCGAGCCCGACGCCGGCTCCGACCTCGCCTCGCTGCGCACCGCCGCGGTGCGAGGACGGCGACGACTTCGTCCTCAACGGGCAGAAGACGTGGAACTCGCTCGGGCATCACGCCGACTGGTGCCAGCTGTACGTGCGAACGGACCCGTCGGCGAAGAAGCATGCGGGGATCACCTGCTTCCTGGTGGACATGCGCACGCCTGGGATCGAGGCGCGGCCGATCACCACGATGACGGGCGACCACACCTTCGCCGAGCTGTACTTCACCGACGCCCGCATCCCCCGTTCGGCCATGCTCGGGCCGCTGCACGGTGGCTGGACCGTGGCCATGACGACGCTGAGCTTCGAGCGCGCCGGCGTGGCCCGGCTCCACCTGTCTTTGGCTCGCCGACTCGACGACCTGCTGGCCGACCCGCGGGCGGCGGCGGGCCGGAAGGATCCCGTGCTGCGGGACCGGCTCGTCCGTATCTATGCGTCCATCCGGTGCATGCGGCACCTCACCGAGCGCTCACTCGCCGACTCCTCGGCGGGGGCGGGCGCTTTGGGCAGCCTGGCCAAGCTGTCGTGGGCGTACTGCGACCAGGAGCTGGGGAACCTGGCCGTCGACCTCGTCGGGCTCGAGGCGCTGGGGGGCGACGACCGCTGGGCCGAGAACTTCCTGGCCGTGCGCCAGGCCTCCATCGCCGGCGGCACCACCGAGATCAACAAGAACATCGTCGGCGAGCACGTCCTCGGGCTGCCGCGCTGAGCCGCCCTCGGGGTGCGCCCGAGCCGCCCGACGGGCGCGTCGCCCGGCACGAAGAGTCAGGACGAACCTCCCTAGCGCCTCGGGCCGAACGTCACTGGAGCCAGGCGCCGCCGGGCCGAATACTGGTTGCATGACGCTGGCGCATCCGAAAACCGAGGTCGGATGCCTCGCACACGGAGGGGCCGCGCCGGCCCGACGGCCCCTCGGACGGCACGCCTCCCGCACGGCGCCACCACCGGCGTTGGCCCTGGGTGCTCGGGGGGCTCGGTGTGGTCGTGGCCGTCGTCGCCGTGCTCTTCCTCGTCGTCGACTGGTACCCGTCCCACCCGGTCTCGATGGGCCAGGCCGAGCAGCGCCTGGGGACCCAGGGTCAGGGGGCCGCAGGTGCGCGGCCGGCCCGGGGCGTCTACCTGTACACGGGCAACGGGACCGACGCCCTCACGCTGCCACCCCTGTCACAGGCCGAGGGCCCCACCATGCCGGGCACCGTGACCCTGCAGGGGAAGAACTGCTGGACCTTCCGCGTGGACTACAGCTCGCACCACTGGGAAACGTGGAAGTTCTGCCGCGGCAGCAACGGCGACACGACTGAGCTCGGCGGCAAGATCTGGCAGCTGTGGCCAGTGGGCCCGCTGCGCGAGACGAACATGACAACGCTCACGTGCACGGCGGGCACGATGTGGCTCCCCGCCGACGCCCGCGCCGGACAGACCTGGGCAAGCGACTGCCGTGGCACCAGCTCGGCGGTGAAGGGTGTCATGCACAGCGCCGGTCCCTACCGTTTCGTCGGGACCAAGATGCTCACCGTGGCCGGACGGCCGGTTTCCACGGCCGAGTTCCTGCAGCTCCGCACCGAGACCGGCGCCCAGCGAGGGACCGAGCGTGACGAGATGTGGATGGACGCCTCCAACGGCCTCCCCGTAAAGATGACCCAGGACATCTCGGTCGTCACCACCACGATGTTCGGCACCTCGACCTACACCCAGTCGGGCACCTTCACACTGCGCTCGCTGGTCGCGCATTCCTGAGCTGGCCCTCGCCGCCGCACGAACCCGTCACCAGGCGCCCCGATCGCCCAGCGGCCGGGCTCTCTCTGCATAAACCCTGATCAAAGGCTCCCCGCACTTCGTCCCGGTACCCGTCTATACGTCGTTGCCGACCCCGCAGCGGTACGGCCACTCGTGGCCTCCGAGCCGCTTGCTGTGCCCGATTTCCAACTCTGGCCCAAGAAACCGAGGCGGGGAGAATACGGGTTGTTTCGGGAGTAGCCTTTCTTCCTCTACTTGGCGAAGTGCTGTTCAGCAAGGGGCTTCCGTGTGCGCGGACGCAAACGCAATCGACGCTGACTCCGTCGGATTCTGGCCCGGACCGATTCGGCGGGGGCTGCTGCGGACCATAGGGATCGACGTTCGCCACCTCCGCACGTCTCGGAGCGCGCTCCCGTATGTGGTTGCCACGCTCGCGATGTGCTTCTACCTCCCCTACGGGACATGGGCCATCTCTCATGCCCTGGGCCTGGCCAACGGTGGATCCGGCCAGATCACGGTCGTGATGCTCATCGGCGCCGTCTGCGTCACCGGCGTGATCATCGGCTTCGATGCGCTGATCATCAGTTACATCGCCGTCAACGCCAACGATTTGGACGACAGCGAGGCTCCGCCGGTCGGCAAGCTGAGCAAGGCGATGATCGGTCTGCGCCTCGTGATAGCGGTCGTGATGGTCGGCGTCTTCACGATTCCAACCATGCTGTTCTTCTTCCAGCGGGAGACGACCGCGGACCTGGCCGCTCAGAACCAGCGGGCCATCGCGAGCTACGTCGCGCACGGTCCGCCCGCTCAGGTTCAGGCGCAGATCAACAAGCTGACCAATCAGGAGACGTCGGACCCCAATTCCGTCCTGGCGTTGGAGAACAGAGCGAGTGCCCTCGATCAGGCAAGCGCGAGCGACTACCAGCTTGCGCTCCAAGATTCGGCGGGCAACGGCTTGTCCCACCTTTCGGGTTGCCCCGTCGGTGGTGACTGCTGGGCCCTGCAGCAGAAGTCTCAACAGGAGGCGTCAGAAGCAAAGGCAGTCAGACAACAGGCGGACGCGCTCCAAGCCAGTCAGAAGGCACAACTTTCGAGTGACGCGGCAGAAGTCACCGCGCTCACGCAGCGGCGAAACAGCGACATTCAGTCCTTCAGTCAGGCACAAGGCAACAACACTGGGCTGGGAGCGCGCACGAAGTCGCTCGTTTCGCTTGCCGTGCACGACCCGTTCGGCATCGGCCTGGCGGCCGCAATCATTCTCGCCGTAGCCACCCTGCTGGAGCTTGCCGTCCTCGGAATAAAGATCTCGGCGAGCCGAAACTCTGAATATGAGTTGTCCGTGGCCCGGGAGGCGCGCCGGGCGCTGAAGGCACAGGCCGAGTTGGACTGGGCCGCGGATGCCATTGCCGGCGAGGCCATGGCAGAAGTGAGAGTCGACCCTGGTCTGCGAGAAACTGCTTTCCACAGCCGACGCCGGGAACTCGAACACATGCTGCGCTCCCGCGTCGGACCGGTCCCCGAGCCGAGCACGCTGAAGGGTCCTCCCCGAACGGAACCAGCCGAGCCACCAAGCCGCCTCGTGGATCATCAAACCGTCCGACCCATTGCACCACCCGACGCTCGCTGACCGACCCAGCAATGGACACATCGAGCAGCCGACGCTCGCTGATCAGCCGCGCAACGCATTCACTGAGCCACCGAGCAGGCTCGGGGATGATCCCGGCACCGAACAGATCGAGGAGCCGAGCACGCTCTCGGATGGTCCCGGCACCGAACCGGTTAAGGAGCCGAGCACGCTCGGTGTCCGTCACCACATGGGACCTGGGCAACGGAGCGCGCTCGAGCTGCAACTCTTGACCGCTCGCGTGCCCGCGATGTCGAACGCCGGTCGTGTGACCGCTTTGGCGGTGGCCGCCGGCGTGGCGCTTGCCCTCGTTGTATGGGGTGTGGGCTGACACCAGCCGCAGTGACAAGGGCGCGCGGGTGTGATGTGGTTCCCATCACCCGGGTCTCGGTCCAAATTGGAGTGCCGACCGCCCAGCTTCTCCCTGGTTGAACGCGCCAAATCGGCGGGATCCTGCGCCCTATCTCAGGGTCTCTTGAGACAGAACCACGGAAAATATGCGGCTCATTGAGTTCCCGCAATCGACCCGCTCGATCCTCCCGCCCCCTGAGCCGCGAGAACAGCGTCTGTGCCAGACTCGCCCGGCACTAAGGCGCCGTCGCCGACAGCGAGGACTGCGCCGAGCGGCGCAGCGGCAGCAAGATAACGAGAAGCGAGGAGTGCATGGCCCGAGTCCCCATTGAGCCAGGGTTCTTCCGGATCCCCGACGACCCGGCCGAACCGCCGCGGTTGCTCGGGAGCCGTTGCCCGTACTGCGGCGAGGCGTTCTTCCCCCGCCGGCTGGTGTGCGCCCGGTGCCTGCACGAGGGCACCGAGGACATCGAGCTGTCGACCCGGGGCACGATCCACACCTGGACCTACTGCCACGTCCCGCTGTTCGGCAAGAAGGATGCCGACGTCGCCGGCTACGGCGTGGCCCAGGTCGACCTGCCCGAGGGCCCGCGGGTGCAGTCGATCCTCTTCGGCGAACCGGACGACTTCGCCATCGGCACGGAGGTCGAGATCGACTTCGAGACGCTGCGCCAGAACAAGGACGGCGACGACGTGGTGATCTACCGCTTCCGTCCCGCCCACGACCGGCGCGGCGGCCGGACCCGGTACCGCCCCATGAGGCACGGCCTGAAGTTCGACGGCGTGGCCGTCGCCGGCATCGGCATGGTCCGCTTCGGCATGTACAAGGACATCCCGTACCGGCACCTGGCCCGGGACGCCGGGCTGGCGGCGCTGCACGACGCCGGCATGACGCTGGCCGACGTCGACGAGGCGTTCGTGGGCTACATCCAGCCGGCCCCGATGCTCGGGATCATGGCGATGAAGGAGCTCGGGCTGACCGGGTCTGCCGGTGACCCACATCGAGAACGCGTCGGCCACGGGGCTCGTCGCCTTCCGAGAGGCGGCGTGGGCGGTGTCCTCGGGGCGGGCCGACGTGGCGATGGCGCTGTGCTTCGACAAGTTCACCGACATGACGGGCACGGGCGGACGCGGGGCGGGGCGCGACGTGATCGACGCGCCGATCCTGCCCGCCGCCTACTTCGCACTGTGGGCGCAGCGCCGCATGCACGAGCGCGGGACGACGCCCGAGATCTTCGCCACCATCGCCGCGAAGAACTGGAACTACGGCGCGGCGTGCCCGTTGGCCCACCGCCAGTCCGACCACGTCGTGACGGCGGAGGAGGTGCTCGCCTCCCGGCTGGTGGCCGAGCCTTTGACCGCGATGATGTGCTGCCCGGCCGACGACGGTGCTGCGTGCATCGTCGTAGCCCGTGAGGACATCGTCCGCTCGCGGCAGGCCGGACCGGCCGTTGGTGCGCGCGCTGGCCTCGGCGCTGACGTCGGAAACGTACGCTCCGGGCCACACGTTCGTCGGGCCGGTCGTCGGTCCCGCCACGATGACGCGGGACACGGCGCTAGCTGGCGTACGAGGCGGCGGGACTCGGGCCAGACGACGTCAGCGTGGCCTACTGCCACGATGCCTTCGTGAACGAGGAGCTCGAGTACTACGAGCTGCTCGGCTTCTGCGCCGAGGGCGAGGGCGAGAAGCTGGTCGTCGAGGGTGAGACGGGGCCAGGCGGACGCATCCCGTTCAACACGGACGGCGGGCTCATCGCGCGGGGACACCCGGGCGGGCCGACGGGAACGGCCATGCTGCACGAGGCGGTGCTGCAGCTGCGCGGCGAGGCACGAGGGCCGCCAGGTCGAGGACGCGCGGGTGGCGCTGGCGCACCTGGTCGGGGGCGGTTCGATCGCGACAGTCAATTTGCTGGGTGTGGAAGGAGTCGGATCATGACGACGAGTGACGAACGCCGGGCGGCGGGGCGGGAGATTCAGGGCCAGCTCTGGCCGGCCATCCTGAAGGGCCCGACGGGCCAGTTCCCGGCGGCCAAGCTGGCGCCGGACTTCTTCGACCACGTGCAGCAGAGCGCGTTCGGCGACATCTGGACGCGCCCGGGTCTGCCGATACGCGACCGCTCGATGATCACCGTCGCCGTGCTGGCGGCGCTGGGCCAGCCGGAGGAGCTGCGTTCGCACCTGGCGGGCGCGTTGAGCGTGGGGATCTCGCGCGAGGAGATCGTCGAGATCCTCATGCACGTGTCGATTTACGCCGGCGTGCCTGCGGCGGGCTCGGCTCTGCGGGTGGCGGCCGACGTGCTCGGCACGGACTGACGCCGCCGGGCGCGCCGACGCGCCCTGGCTCGGCCGCCTTCGGGCCGAGCTCTTCTCGTCAGGCGGGATTCCAGCGGAGCGCGACGTCCGACTGCCGCTCGGCGTGGGCGACGAGCTCGCTCCAGTCGGCACCGCCGAGGCCACTGGCCACCGCGCCGTCGAGGACGCCCTTCACTGCGGCGGCCACGGGCGTCGCGGCACCGAGCTCCTTGGCCCACTCGACGATGAGGTTGGCGTCTTTGGCGGCGAGCTCGAGCGCGAACTGGGTGGGCCGCCCGCGGCCGTCGATCGTCTCGACCTGCCGGTCGATGAAGAAGTTCGACGCCCCGGCGGTACGCAGAATCTCCACGGCCTTCTGCACCTCGATGCCGGCCTTGGTGGCGAAGGCCAGGCCCTCAAGGCTGACCCAGGTGGTGGTGAAGGCGATGAGGCTGTTGAGCAGCTTCATGGTGTTGCCGAGTCCGAGCGCGCCGACATGGAACGTGGCGCGACCCAGCGGCTCGAGCACGGGGAGGACGCGGGAAACGGGCTCGTCGTCTCCACCCACCATGAAGACGAGCATCCGCTTCTCGGCGCCGATGGCCCCGCCGGTGAGCGGCGCCTCGACCAGATGATGGCCCGAAGCGTCCAGGCGCTCCCCCAGTTCGCGCACGACGGTGGGGCTGTTGGTGGAGAGGTCGACCAGGATGGCGCCCGGCGCGGCGGCACCGGCCCACTCAGCGGCGACGTCTGCGACGACGTCGGGCGTCGGCAGTGACAGCAGCGTGACGTCGGCCAGCCGGGCTACCGAGGCGACGTCGGACGCAGCGGTGGCCCCGGTGATGGCGGTCATCGCGTCCGTGTCGACGTCGTAGACGACGACCTCGTTGCCGTCCGCCACGAGGTTGGTGGCGATGCCTCGTCCGATGTTGCCCAGTCCGATCACACCTGTCGCCATCGACCCTCCTCGAGTACGTGAATGCCCAGGCTGCGGCCCTGAGGGCGCCGCGGACGAGAGCGTATAGTGAACCTGACTAGAGCGTCAGAGATCCTCAGGGGGTCGAGAATCATGGGTCTGCGGGACCACGTCATCTGCGATAGCGACCTCCACGTCATGGAGCCACCCGACCTGTGGGAGCGCTATATCGACCCCGCCTACAAGCACGCGGCACCGCGCGGGCTTTCCGAGATCACGCGCGACATGCGGGTGCGGGTGAAGAACAACGTGATGCTCCGGATGGGCTCGACCCGCCCGATGCGAGTCGAGGGCCGCAAGACCGGATGGCAGGAGCATCACGAGGACGTCTACGCGGCCTCCGAAGCGCGAGGATGGGACCCGCAATCCCAGATCGACGCGATGGACGCAGAGGGACTCGACCTGGCAGTGCTCTTCCCGTCGCGCGGGCTGTTCGTCCTGGGCCTCGACTCTTCCGAACAGATCGGCGCCGACGGCCTCGAGCCGGAGTTTGCGACGGCGATCGCCCGTGCGTACAACGACTGGCTGAAGGACTTCTGTGACTTCGCGCCGGACCGCATGTTCGGGTCCGGCATGGTGGCCGCGCACGACGTCACGCGGTGCAGTCGAAGAGGCGCGGCGTTGCGTCGAGGAGCTCGGCTTCAAGGCGATCTTCTTGCCGCCGGCGACGGTCAACCGCCGGCCGTGGCACCACCCGGCCTACGACCCGCTGTGGGAGGAGATCGAGCGGCTCGGCGTGCCGCTTTCCTTCCACGGGGGTGGGCAGACCTACCTGACCCCGGACTTCGGCTTGGAGGTTCTGGACAAGTTGATGCTCTGGCATACCTTCAGTCAGCCTCTCGGCATCCAGTTCGTCACTGCGTGCTTCTGCGGCGGCGGCGTGCTCGAGCGTTTTCCGAATCTGAAGGTCGCACTGCTCGAAGGAAACTGTTCGTGGGCACCTTGGTTCATGTACCGACTCGACGAGCACTGGGAATGGACGGGGTGGTACGAGGCACCCGAACTGACGATGCCGCCTTCGGAGTACTTCAAGCGAAACTGCTGGGTCTCGGTCGAGGCTGACGAGGTGACGGTGCCTCACTTCGTCGAGACGTTCGGCGACGAGAAGTTGATCTTTTCAACCGACTACCCGCACGGTGACTCAAAGTACCCGCACGCGGTGGACGCCTTCGACAAGTTGCCTTTAACGGACGAGAGCAAGGCCAAGATCGTCAGTACCAACTGGTCGGCGCTATACGACATCCCGTTACTCAAGCGGGTCTAAATATCGCTGCCGTACCGATGGCAGCCACTTAATCACTCTGGGCCCAAATAGATCACAGCCAACCTTCTGATCC
>CAVSXF010000005.1:0-98285 GCA_963731905.1 uncultured Acidimicrobiaceae bacterium
ATCGCACGCCGGTTATTGATGGTCCACACACTCTACGCTTGCTGCTCTTGACGCCCTCGGCCATGCCCAACAAGTCAAAGCGGTCGGGGAGTGGGCAGATATGACGCACGACCTTAAAGACACGACCACGACGCAAGCCGTCGCGGAGGATTGGGCGAAAGTAAAGCTGCCGCCGGCTTGACCGGCCTGCCGATGACGGTGTGGATTACCGAAAACGACGATTATCCGCACGATGTGCGGGTCAAAGTCAGCACTCTTCATGGCGATCGCGGCTCCTGGCGCACCGCTCCGTCGATGGCCGTGCGACCGCAGCCACATGCAATTGTGCCGGGCAGCTTGCCGGCCGCTGATGTCGCGCTCGTCAGTCGTTGGATCGACCTCAACCGGGACGTGATCATTGATAATTGGAACGGTGTGATCGACTTCGATGCAGTTACACCGCGGCTGCATCAGGTAAAGCCGTAAGCGGCCGCGATCTCACTACGGAGCCCGGCACATCAGTGCGTAGATACCGGACTCTACCCTCAGGCGTGGAAAGGCTGGAGCAAGGAACCGCAAGAGCCGGGTGAGCCGGTCTGAGATACGCGACCGAGGAACCCAACGGCGATGGCGGCAGAACGCGCTGCAGCTTTTCGAACCTACGCTTTTTATTGGGCAATCTGACCTTGAGTTACGCGACGGTGGATAATTGGCAGGAAAGCAGTCGAGCACGCGTAAAGTGATGCATTGAAAAACTGCTTATGATTTATGTTAAATGACTTCCCTCACCGGGAAGGCTTGTGATCGCGATTGACACTTGCGCGGTGACGTGGAGTAGTTGGGGCTCGCGATGTCTCGATGCGGGGCGGATCGTGACGCGCTGAGGCTGAACGCCACCGAAAGAGCTCAATATCGGAGGAGTAAAATCATGCCGCTGGATGTCGCTGTTGCACCGAAAACCCTGACCTCGACGCTCCATTACCTGAAGCGCGGCACCGAAAAGCCGGCCTATTACCGCATCGAGCCGCCGCCAGGCGTGCCGCGCGCGAACGGCATCGACGATCCGCACGACGTCACGATCGAGGATGCGCGCGGCCGTGAATCCGAGTTTACGCTCGACCGCAACGGCTTTGCCCTGATCAAGGCGCCGACCGCCGTTGCCGATTTTTACGACCCCGAGCAGATCAAGCGGGTCTACTATCCGGAAGTCCAGCAGCTGCTGCGGGACAAACTGGGCGCAAGCCGCGTCGTGGTCTTCGACCACAATGTCCGCAACGCCACGCGGGAAGGCCTGGCCAAGCCTTCGCGCCAAGTGCACAACGACCATACGGTGAACTCGGCGCCGCGCCGGGTGCGCGACCATCTCGACCAAGATGCCGAGGAGTTGCTGAAGCACCGCTTTGGCATCGTCAATGTGTGGCGTCCGATCCGCGGGCCGGTGCTGAACTCACCGCTCGCCGTGTGCGACGCGCAAAGCTTTACCGACGCCGATCTGATCGCCAGCGATCTGGTCTACTCGCATGTGCGCGGCGAGACCTCGCGGGTCGAGTATAACCCAAAGCACCGCTGGTATTATTTCTCTGAGCAGCAGCCCGACGAAGTATTGCTGATCCGGGTGCACGACAGCGCCAATGACGGCCGCGCCCGGCTGTCGTTCCACACCTCGTTCGAGAACCCGCTGACCCCGGGTGCCCCGCCGCGCGAAAGCATCGAGGTGCGCACTTTGGTGTTCTTCCCGCCTGCGGCCTAGCGCGTTCTGCTAAAGGGGCGTCCCTCGCCCGGATGTTTTGGGCCAAGGCGCGGGGTAGCAGTATCGAACGGAACAGATGATTCTCGTCCTATCATCTGCCGTCGCCGCGGCGTTAAGCCCTCCCCCTTGATGGGGGAGGGTTGGGGAGGGGGGGTGACACCGCAAGTTTTCGGCGATCGTCAAACGCACGCCTTCGAGGTTCGACAGCACCTCGTTATTCCAGAAGCGTAGAACCCGGTAGCCCTGGTCTTGGAGGAAGCGGGTTCGCTCTGCTTCCTGCGGCGCCGATTCTTGGTGTTGGCCGCCGTCAATTTCGATAATCAGGCGCGCGTCGTGGCAGACAAAATCGGCAATGTAACGCCCCAGGGGCACTTGCCGGCGGAATTTGTGCCCGCCGATTTGATACAATCGCAAGATTTGCCAGATGCTTTTCTCGGCGTCGGTCATGTCTCGTCGTAAGGATCGGGCACGCTTGCGTGCGCCGGCAATCGGACGCTTCTTCATTTCGGCATTAGCCATTCCCGTTGTCACCCCCTCCCCAACCCTCCCCCATCAAGGGGGAGGGCTTCAAGATCGTGTGGCCATGAAAGCCATCGGGGCATCCCCCGTTCGCCCGACAATAGCGCGCCCCGCCCCCTTGATGGGGGCGGGCTGGGGTGGGGGTGATAGCGCAGAAAGGCGACGGAGGGACCGTGATCAGCCGCGGTCTGTTCCCTCGCTCCGGTGCTTCCGGTTTGGGAGGCGGCGATCACCCCTCCCAACCCTCCTCCATCAAGGGGGAGGGCTTTGACAACATCCTCGACCACCGTCTGCGCGCTCTCCGCCCCTGACGGCAGAGAGCGAGGCCTTGCTTGCTTATTCCGCGGCGGCGGCGATCTTGTCTTGTGTTTTGGTCTCGAAATCGCTGGCGTCGTGGCGCTCGTGCAATTGGCTCGACGGGTCGCCGGAGAGGCGGTTGACCATGCGGCCGCGCCTGACCGCCGGGCGCTCCAACATCATATCGGCCCAGCGCACGACGTTCTTGTACTCGTGGACCGCGAGGAACTCGGCTCCCCCGTACGAGTCAAATTTCACCAGCCCGCCATACCACGGGAAGATTGCGATATCGGCGATCGTGTAGTCGGGGCCGGCGACATACTTGCTTTCGCCGAGGCGGCGATCGAGCACATCGAGCAGACGCTTGGTCTCCATCGCAAAGCGGTCGATCGCATATTCGATCTTGACCGGCGCGTAGGCATAAAAATGGCCAAAGCCGCCGCCGACATAGGGCGTGCTGCCCATCTGCCAGAACAGCCACGACAGGCATTCGGCGCGTTCGCTGGGCTCGGTCGGCAAAAATTCGCCGAACTTCTCGGCGAGGTGCATCAGGATCGCGCCGGTCTCGAACACCCGGATTGGCTTGGGGCCGCTGCGGTCGAGCAGTGCCGGGATCTTTGAGTTTGGGTTGATCGCGACAAAGCCGCTGCTGAATTGGTCGCCGTCGCCGATTTTGATCAGCCAGGCGTCGTACTCGGCACCTTTGTGGCCGCGGGCGAGCAGCTCTTCGAGCATGATCGTGACTTTGACGCCGTTCGGCGTGCCGAGCGAATACAGCTGCATCGGATGGCGGCCGACCGGCAGCTCCTTTTCGAGCTGGGCGCCTGCTGTCGGGCGGTTGATGTTGGCGAACCGGCCAAGCGCCGGCTTGGCGATCCAGACCTTGGGCGGCGTGTATTCGGGTGTGTCGGTCATTGCTGAATCTCCCGAGAAATGTTGGGGATGCACGCCGAGGGAGCGTGCAATCGATTCATCTTACACGATGACCCCGGTTTGATGCACACCGCAATCAGCCGCGGTCAGCGCAGGGCTTCCAGGCCAGCGGCGATCGGCGGGGAGAGCAGGGCAGGGGTGAGGCATCATGCTTTTGCCGAAGTTGCAGTGTAATCCTGGGGTCGATCGATGCGATAGCGGGGCAGGGCGGGGAGGGTTGATTACCGGGGCGCCGAGATTTCCCGTAATTCCCGGTTCCGGCGGGGTCGCTGTCGACCGCGTAGACCCGGCCGTGGCGCCCCACCATCTCGGCCAAGGCAACCGAGACGTCCCCGCCGCCGGCACCGACGTCCACGCAGCGCCACCCTTCTTCGAGCCCGAGCCGCAACAGTGCCGTGGCCAGGGGCCGGCGGTAGACGTCGTCGCGCAGCCCGATCAGCTCACGCACGATGCCGGCCTGCGCCCACCGACTTCTTCATGGTGCTGCACTCTACGGGGCGGGTGATGCCGGCAGGGGCTCTCAGGCGGGCGACCAGGCCCGCCCACTCGTTGGGCGCCGGTGCCGCGGCCACCATCATCACGAGCACCGTTGTCATGAGCGTGGGCCACCACAGCACGATGTCGTGCACGCGGCGATCTCCCAACACCATGCTCGCCACGAGGGCCACTGAGCACACGGCGAAACGCGGGGTCCCTCGCCGTATGGCGAGCAGAAGACACAATGCGGGGACGGGCCAGAGGTAATACCAATTGATCTCCGTCTCGAGGACGATTCGCAAGAAGAACGCGACGGACACCAAGGCGAGCACCGTGGGCAAGCTGTGGTGGCGATGACACACCCACACGCCCAGGGCCGCGCCCACGACGATGGCGACGAGCCGGGTCGACCCACCACCGTCGAGACCGGGAGCGAGGTGGCTGGCCAGTCCGCTGAGCGGGGTCAGCGAGATGTACCGGGGCTGGAAGGGCTGGCGCACCAGTACGAAAACCGTGCGATGGGGTTCGGCCAACAGAGGCAGGACGAGGAGCGCCACGCACGGCAGCACGAGACGCCACCACAGACGGGCCGCCGCTCGCCAACTGAGGCGGGCCAACACCGCTGCGACGCCGAGGAGGGCCAGCGGTTGGAACGCGATGCCGAGGCCCAGCAGCACGGCGGCCCGGCGGGCGCCGGCCTCTCCGAAGCGCTCCATCGTCAGCGCGGCCCAGAGGACGAACGCAACCGCGACGCAGTCCTCGGGATGGCCCCAGAAGCCCACCACGTTGGCGACGCCGAGCGCACTGACCAAGCCGACCGCCACGCGTTGACGATGGTCGAGCCGCCACGAGCGCGCCACCGCGTCGGCCGCAAAGAGCACCGTGGAGGCCAGCAGGATCGCCACGGGCCCGACGACGAACCAGAGGCTGAGCGGCTCACCGCTGACGCTGAGACGAGGGGAGAGGCCTACGAGCTGCCCCAGGCCGAGCACCGGCATCATCACGAACTCCAGGGCAGGCGGCGACGTCAACGCACCATGACGGACATAGATATGGGCGAAGTGTCCGTGCAACATGGCCGAGGAGGAGTTGGACAGGCTCCAGAGATCGCTCGGCGACACCAGGGCGACCTTGCCGACGTGGAAGATCGAATGAGCGAGCAGGCTGTAGGCCATCACGAGGACGAAGGTCGCGATGGTCCCCACGACCGCCGGCGCGCGACGCTCTGCCCACTCGGATGCACGGTCCATCGCTACCCTCCGGCGAGGCATCGGGTGCGTAGGGCCCGATTGCCTCGCTCCGCCTCATCTATCGGCCCAACTGGGCGGGCCGATAACCTCCAACCCCGTGAAAGTGACGATGCTGCTGTGTGACGCCGCCCAGGTCTCCGACGGGAAGCTCTACATCCTTGGTGGTGGCTGGAGCATGACGGGTCCGGACCCTGTCCCCTCAGCGGTCGCGCTGAAGATCGACGTGGACTGGCACGAGGCTGAGAAGCCACACCACTGGGAGCTCTTCTTGGAAGATGCCGACGGTCAGCCCGTGATGATGGATACGGCAGAGGGTTCTCAGCCGGTAGAGGTGCGGGGCGAGTTCACCGTGAGCCAGCCGCAGGGAATCCCGGAGGGCTCTCCCATCGACGTGGCTCTGGCCGTCAACCTTGGTCCGATTCCCCTCTCCCCGGGACCCGCTTCGCCTGGCGGCTGATGATCGACGGTGAGGCGCTGCCCGGGGCATCACTCGGCTTCACGACCAGGCCGCTCCCCGAGCAACTCGCCGAATGACGGTCTACGAGCGGCCATTTGGCCGCTACCTGGAGGACTTCGTCCCCGGCGACATCTATCGGCACTGGCCCGGCAAGACGATCACCGAGTACGACGACCATCTGTTCTGCATGACGACGATGAACCACCATCCGCTGCACACGAACGCGTGGTTCGCGGAGCACGAGACACTGCAAGGAAAGAACGTCGTGGTCGGGAACCTGGTGTACTCCCTCGCGCTCGGGATGAGCGTCCCCGACGTCAGCGGCTCGTGCATCGCCAATCTTGAAGTCGAGTCTCTCCTTCATCGCTCACCCACCTTCCACGGTGACACCATCTACGCCGAGACCCGGGTGATCGACGCGACGCCATCGAAGTCGAAGGACGATCGGGGCATCGTGACGGTCGAGACCAAGGCGTTCAATCAGCGTGGCGAAGAGGTGTGCTACTTCCGCCGCAAGCTGATGGTCTGGAAGGCGGCGGCCGCGCCACCGCGGCAACGGCCCTACGGCGACGACGTCTGGAACTGAGGCGCCGGCGCTCCCGGCCGAGCGAGCGCGACGGTTCCGCCGCCGCCTCCTCGAATGGGGTGCCGGGCATCGCCGTGACTTGCCCTGGCGCCGCACCCGCGACCCCTGGCGCATCTTGGTGTCAGAGGTGATGCTCCAACAGACGCAGGTCACCCGCGTCGTTCCGCACTACGAACGGTTCCTCGAGGCCTTTCCCACCCCTGAGGCCTGTGCGCGAGCGCGCCCCGCCGATGTCGTCCGGCTGTGGTCGGGTCTCGGCTACAACCGGCGTGCGCTCAACCTGCACCGTGCCGCCTCTGTCATCGCGACCGAGCACGGCGGTACCGTGCCGTCGGGCGACGCCGTGCTCCGTGCACTGCCGGGGATCGGCGCCTACACCGCGCGGGCCGTGCGGTCCTTCGCGTTCGGCGAGGACGTCGCGACGGTGGACACCAACGCCGTCCGGGTGCTCGCTCGTTGCGTCGCCGGTGCGCCTCTGTCGGTCCGCGCCGCGATGGACCTCGGAGACCGGCTGATGCCCGCCGGCGAATCGTGGGAGTTCAACCAATCGGTCTTCGACCTCGGCGCGACCGTGTGCACGGCCGAGCCGACCTGCGCGCAGTGTCCCCTGCGCCGACAATGCGCCTGGCAGAAAGCGCAAACAGATCGAACGGGGACAACGGCCGATCCGTGGCGTGCGTCACCGGGCGTCACGCCGCAGAGCGCCTTTTTGGGATCAGATCGTCAGGGGAGGGGCCGGCTGCTCGATGCCCTCCGCCGGGGCGGGGTGCGCGACTCCGCGCTGGCCGGCGCGTGCGGGTGGCCTGATGACCCGGGTCGCGCCCAGCGGGTGGCGGCTGCGTTGGTCGACGAGGGCTTTGCCCGCTGGTCGGGGCGGGACGCGGGCAACCCGACGGGCACAGGGCCATCTCCGGGCTCGGGCGCTGAACCGGTCCTGCGACTGCGTTAGGTGGTGTCCCCTCGCGACGGATCGTCAGGTGGTGGCGACGAATCCGAGGATGCGAGCGTTGACGACCTCGGGGCGTTCGACGTGGAGGAAGTGACCGGTCCCGTCGACGATCTCCATCTCAGATCCGTCGGCCAAGAACTCGAGTGGCGAGCCGATGGAGGAGAGCAGCATGCAGTTGTCGTCACGACCGTGCAGGTACAGGGTGGGCTTCGGCGTCGGCAGCAGCGAAGCGGCCTGCTCGTCGGCCAGCTCGGACACCTGGAGCGACGGGTCGTAGAGGGCCCGGTAGTAGCTGATGGCCGCGACGATGCGCTCAGGGTCGCCGATCGACTCCTTCACCTTTTCGACGTCCCACGTCCCGTCGTATCCGGGTGACCAGTCGCGCCAGAGGTGATCGATAAACGAATAGTCCTCGAGGGGGAGCGCCACTTCGGCCAACGGTGAGAGAAAAAAGAACATGTACCAGCTCCGCTGGAGTTGGGCGTAGGTCAGCAGCGACATGCCGATCGACGCGGTGGGGGGGACCGCGGCGGTCACAGCGCGTCGCCAGCGCGTGGGCTGATGCGCCACCGCCCCGTAGGTGGCCAGCGCCCCCCAGTCGTGACCGATGAGGACGGCGTCCTCGTCCCCACCCAGGGCCTCGTGCAGCGCGTTCGTGTCCTGGACGACCGCCCCGATCTGGTAGCGCCCGTCTGGCGCCAACTGCGTGGGGGCGTAGCCGCGCAAGAACGGCGCCACCGCCCGAAACCCCGCGGACGCCAGTTCGGGCAGGAGATAACGCCAGGTGTGTGCGCTATCGGGGAACCCGTGTAAGCACAGCGCGAGCGGCCCGTCGTCGGGCCCGTCCACCAAGTACGCGAACTCGAGCCCGTTTGCTGTGATCGTCCGTTGTTCCACGGGGGAGAACGTACCGTCCCTCGGCGGGGTATCGTCAGATCGGTGAACGTCACGTTCTACGGCGTGCGGGGGTCGTGTCCATGCTCGGGCGACCGCTATCGGCGATATGGAGGCAACACGTCATGCCTCGTGATCGACATCGACGGTGACGAGCCGCTCATCGTCGACCTCGGCACCGGTTTACGGGCCCTTGGGGACGTTTTGCAGCGCGAGGTGCGCGCGCTGGGGACACCGCTCCATGCGACCGCGCTCCTCACTCATCTCCATTTCGACCACATCCTCGGTATCCCGTTTTTCGGCCCGTTGCACGATCCGGGGGCCCGCCTCACCGTGTACGGACCGGCCCAACCCAGGGGCAGCCTGAAGGACGCGCTCCACGCCGCGGTCCAGCCCCCCGTCTTCCCCATCCACATGGAGCAGTTCCGGGGCGAGCTGATCACCGTCGACGTCGGGTCCGAGGACTTCTCGGTCGGGCAGGCCAAAGTCATGGCCAGGCCCGTCCCGCACAGCGGCGTGACCCTGGGTTTCCGGGTCGAGGCAGAGGGGCGTTCGGTCGCCTACATGTCCGATCACCAGGCGCCGCTGGATCGTCGAGCCATACCCGAATCGGTGCTCGAACTCTGCCAGGACGTCGATCTGCTGATTCACGACGGCCAGTACACCGACGACGAGTTCTCGGCGAAGGCGGACTGGGGCCACTCGACGGCGGCCTATGCGGTGCACGTTGCGGCCGAGGCGGGGGTGAAGCGCCTCCTGTTGTCACACCACGACCCGTCGCACACCGACCGGGAACTCGACCGCATCCTCAACCAGGCGCGCCGCCTCCCCGAGGCCAAACTGGTCGAGGACGTGTCTTCGGCCCACGAGGCTCAGACCATCGACCTCGGCAAGGCATAGCGCGGCTCGATGTCCTCGGGCCTCGACCAGGCCCGGTTCCGCGAAGTACTGGGCCACTTCGCCACCGGGATCACCATCGTCACCGCGCTGGAAGATGGCATCCCCGTCGGTTTCACGTGCCAGTCGTTCGCCGCGTTGTCCCTCGATCCGCCCATGGTCATTCTGGCTCCCGCCCGGAGCTCCACGAGCTGGCCCCGCATCGCCCAGGCGGGAGCCTTCTGCGTCAACATCCTCGAGGAGCACCAAGAGGCGCTCTGCCGCGCCTTCGCCGTGTCCGGCGGCGACAAGTTCGACGGCGTGGGATGGTCGCACGGTGTGACCGGTTCACCCGTCATCACGGGATCGCTGGCGGTGGTGGAGTGCCGGCTCGGCGACATCTTCGACGGCGGAGATCACGAACTGGTGACAGGGCATGTCGTCGCCATGGACGTCGGAGAGGGAAACCCACTCCTCTTCTACCGGTCCGGCTTCGGCCGTTTCGCCTCCTAAGAGGAGGCCCGCTACCGTTCGCGCCGATGCCAGAACTGATCCCCTCCTCTATCATCGACGACGTCGTATTGGTCCGGCCAGACGTGCACGGTGACCAGCGGGGTCGCTTCGTCGAGACGTACCGGCGCAGCTGGTTCCCCAACGGCAAGGAGATGGTGCAGGGCAACCGTTCGGAGAAACAGGCCGGTGCTCTCGTCGGCCTGCACTATCACCGCCACCAGGCTGATTACTGGTACGTGCTGCGAGGACGCATCCGAGTCGTGCTGCACGATCTGCGGGTTGGTTCGAGGACCGATGGTGCGACCGAGGTGATCGAGCTCCACGAGGACGTCGACCAGGGCGTGTACATCCCGCCGGGGGTGGCGCACGGGTTCGCGGCGCTCAGCGACATCCTTCTGACCTACCTGGTCGACAACTACTACAACCCCGAGGACGAGCTCGGGTTGGCGTGGGATGACGCGGCCGTGGACGCCGACTGGGGGGTCAGCGACCCCATCCTTTCTGCACGGGACCAGAGCAATCCGCGCCGCGATGAGATCCCAGACGAGCTGCGCCCCCGCGTGAGCAGCTGACACTGGTCGAGCGGCGCCGCCCCGACACCCGTCCACCGTGACGGGATCCGCCAGGACGACCGCCGGCCCCGTGTGGCCCACCAACGCCTGACGCAGGGTCATTCCGACCCTACGCGACCTCCCTGTTTCGTGTGTCACCGAGGGCGTCCCCCGCGCCCCTCAGTGCCCGGCGAATCCTGTTGAATAGAGGCGGTGCTGGTAGTTGGGGTCGTCGGTGTCGTGGTCGTCGTGACCATCATCGTGGCCGTGGTGGTTCGGTCCCGATCACAGGACGACGCGCACTCCGTCGAGCACTACCACCGCCAGCTGCACACGCTCGAGGAGATAGGGACGCACACACCGCCCGCGCTTGAGGGCAGCAACGGTGGCAGCGGGGATCACGGGGATATCGGAGAGGCCTCCTATCCCGCCAACGCGTTCCGCGTCTCGGGATCCGCGGCCGTGCGACTGACCGAGCCGGGTCACACGCTTGTCCCCCCGGCGCCACCACCGCCGGTGCCCCATCCGGCCGAACCGCTCCAATTCGACGACAACGACGGCGCCGGACCCGAGTCGGTGCCTGCCACGTTCATGACCGGGAGCCGCGACAAGGCGATGGACGGCATCAATCACCGCCCACGCCGACTGGGTGGTCCCATCGCAGCCATCGCGGCCGTCGTGGTGCTGGTGGTTGTCCTGGTCGTCACAGGTCTGCACTCGAGCAACACCAACAACCATCACAGGTCGGCCACGACCGTCACGACGCACGCCACCACACACGGTGCCACCCAATCGACCACACACGGAACCACGAACAGCACGACGCAGGGCACCGCGGACGGCACCGAGCACGGCACCACGCACGGCACCAATGGGGCGACGCATCGCCCGCGCGCGAGCACGACGACAACCACGGCGCCGCCCGCCGTCTCGGCGGCACAAGCGGTGAGCACGCACGCGGCCACCTACCAGGTGGCCGCGTCCAGCTTTTCCCTCGTCGTGGCGGCTACCAGCGGCGAGTGTTGGGTCGAAGCGACCAATACGACAACGGGTGCGGTGCTCTTGACAACGACGCTCTTCTCGGGTCAGTCACACACGATTCCTGCGACCGGTGACGTCACAGTGATCGCAGGCGCACCGGGTGCCTTTGCCGCCACCGTCAACGGCGCAGCCGTCACCCTGCCTCTCGGCAACGAGGCGCCGTTCACGTTGCACTTCGTGACGGCGGGCGTCGGTGCTGCGGGCGATGCGACGGCGGGGTCAACAGGATCGACCGGACAACCCGGATCGACCGGAACTACGACCTCGACTCCCTCGTCGACGCGCTCGATTACCTGCTCGTCGGGGATGGTCACCCCGAGTGCATCCAGGAGAAAGGCGTAGACCAGGGCTTCCTCCCGCCAGGCTTCGTAGCGACCCGAGGGCCCGCCGTGGCCGGCCCCCAGTTCCGTTCGCAAGAGGACACGCGTCGAGGGCGAGAGTGCCCGCAGCTTGGCGACCCACTTGGCCGGCTCCCAATAGGCGACGCGGGGATCGTTGAGTCCCGCCGTGACGAAGAGGTCCGGATAGGCGCGCCGTGTGCCATCGGGATTCTCGCCGGTGACGTTGTCGTAGGGGGAGTACGTGAGCATGCGCCAGTAGGCGGCCTCGTCTGCGGCCGGATTGCCCCACTCCTCCCATTCGCCGACGGTCAGTGGAAGTTCGTCGTCGAGCATCGTCGTCACGCAATCGACGAAGGGAACCTCGGCGACCAGGGCGTGGAAGATCTCGGGCGCCTGGTTGGCAACGGCGCCAATGAGCAGGCCGCCTGCCGAACCCCCACGCCCGGCCAGCGCGCCCTGCTGGGCGATCCCCGCGTCGAGCAGGTGGCGCGCACACGAGATGAAGTCCGAGAACGTGTTCGCCTTGTGCTCCATGCGCCCGTTCTCGTACCAGGCGCGGCCCAGCTCGCCTCCGCCGCGCACGTGTGCGATGGCGAAGACCATGCCGCGGTCGAGCAGCGAGATGCGGTGATGGGAGAACGAAGGGTCGATCGAGATCTCGTAGGCGCCGTATCCGTAGAGCAGGCATGGCGCGGGCAGCGTGACGTCGCGCCGATGCACGACGGAGACCGGGACCTGGGTGCCGTCGGGTGCTGTCGCCCACTCTCGATAGGTGCGGTAGAGCGAGGCGTCGAAATCGCCCAGGACCGGTTCTTGTTTGAGCAGCGTCTCCCGGCGATTGTCGAGTCGGATCTGCAGCACGCTCGATGGGGTAACCATTGACGTGCGGCCGAAGCGCAGCGAGGTGATCTCGGGCTCTGGGTTCACGCCGAGCCAAGTCGAGGAGGGGCTCTCGGTCGAGGGGATGATCCAGCCCGATGCGAGGAGGTCCGTGGCGAAAGGGTCCCCGCTCTCGTGCAGCGGCAGAATCCGAACCTGGGTCTGTGCCTCGGAACGCTCACTCAGCACGAGAGCGCCGGCGAAGGCATCCACGTCCTCGACGCGCACACCCTGCCTGTGGGGAACGAGCTCGCGCCATCGAAGGCGTCCCCGAGTCGGGAGAGGCGAGGACGCGAAAGTCGTTGGCGTCTTCGTTGGTCAGCGCGACGAACCAGCCGGGAGGGGAGGGGGCGGATCCCGCCGAAGGGGAAGAGAGGTGGTCGACGGCGTATTCGATCCCTTCACGGCGCGGCATGATCACGGCAGGTCGTGCGAGAGGCGTCGCGGAGGGGATCGACAGCCACTCTGTCGTGTTGGTGCTGTGGAGTCCGATCAGCACGAATGCCGCGTCCCGGGTGGATCCAGCGCCGAGTGCGAACCGACGGTCACTCTCTTCGTAGACCAGCTCGTCACCTGCGGGAGCGCTCCCCACATGATGACGCCAGAGTTGGAAGGGTCGCTGGGCCTCATCGAGGCGGACGTAGAACACGTAGTCCGTCGCGGCCGACCAGGCCAGGCCATAACCCACATCGGGGACGGATTCGGCGGCCATCGCCGGGGACGTATCAGCGTCGAGCGGAAGGAAGCGCAGCTCGTACTTCTCGTTGCCCGTGCGGTCGGTCGCATAGGCAAGCCAGTCGTGGTCCTGGCTGACCACCGCTCCACCAAGGGCGAAGTACCCGGAGCCCTCCGCGAGCTGGTTCTCGTCGAGGAGGACCTGCTCCTCTCCGCCGGGCTCCCCGGCAGGGGGGAGCTCATCGGGACCGCGTGCGGGCCGACGGCAATGGATGGCGTAGTCCTTCCCCTCCTCGGTGCGCGTGTAGTACCACCACGGACCCCGTCGCGCCGGCACCGACATGTCGGTTTCCTTGATGCGGGCCTTCATCTCCTCGAAAAGGGTGCTGCGAAGCGGGGTGAGGCGGGCGGTTTGCTGCTCGGTGTAGGCGTTCTCGGCCTCGAGGTAGGCGATGACGTCTGTGTCCTCGCGCTCGCGGAGCCAGTACCAGGGATCCTCTCGGCCGTCGCCGTGGGCGGTGACGACGTGAGGGCGCCTGGGGGCGATCGGGGGGTCGGCCATGGGCCCAGAGCCTGCCACGGCTGGCGACACGGAGGTGGATCGATATTGGCGTTTCGCCAGGCTGGGGTAGTTGTTACTATCTACATAGGAGAAATCCTTTTCTCCGGAACACACCTCAGGAGCCACATGGCCGCTACGGATCTCGACCTGGGCCGCTACCAGTTGGGCTGGAGCGATGCCGAGGACTACGTCTTCAAGCCCAAGAAGGGCCTGAACGAGTCCATCGTGCGCGAGATGTCCGAGATGAAGGGCGAGCCCGAGTGGATGCGGGCGTTCCGCCTGCGTGCGTTGAAGAACTTCGAGCGCAAGCCGATGGCACCTTGGTTCGCGTCACAGATGCCGAACCTCGACTTCGACGACATCTACTACTACATCAAGCCCATGGGTGAGCAGGTCAACGATTGGGCCGACCTGCCCGACGCCATCAAGAACACGTACGAGAAGCTCGGCATCCCCGAGGCGGAGCGGAAGTACCTCGCCGGCGTGACCGCTCAGTACGAATCCGAAGTCGTCTTCCACCGCAACCGCGAGGACCTCGAGTCCCAGGGCGTCCTCTTTTGCGACATGGACACGGCGGTGCGCGACTACCCCGACATCGTCCGCAAGTGGTTCGGCAAGATCATCCCGCCGAACGACAACAAGTTCGCGGCGCTGAACTCGGCGGTCTGGTCAGGCGGGTCCTTCATCTACGTCCCGCCCGGCGTGAAAGTCGACATGCCGCTGCAGGCCTACTTCCGCATCAACGCGGAGAACATGGGCCAGTTCGAGCGGACGATGATCATTGCGGACGAAGGTTCGCAGGTGCACTACATCGAGGGCTGCTCGGCGCCGGTCTATTCGACCGATTCGCTTCACTCGGCCGTGGTGGAGCTGGTGGCGTTGCCGGGTTCGCGCATCACGTACACGACGATCCAGAACTGGTCGAACAACGTCTACAACCTGGTCACCAAGCGGGCCCGGGCGGAGGCCGAGGCACACGTCGAGTGGATCGACGGCAACATCGGCTCGCGCCTGACCATGAAGTACCCCTCCGTGTACCTGATGGGTCCGAAAGCGAGCGGCGAGGTGCTCTCGGTCGCCTATGCCGGCGCAGGCCAGCACCAGGATGCGGGCGCCAAGATGTTCCACATCGCTCCGGAGACAACGTCGACCATCGTGTCCAAGTCCATCTCGAAGGACGGTGGCATCACCACCTACCGGGGCAAGGTCCACGTCGATGCAGACGCACGGGGCGCCAAGTCGTTCGTGCGGTGCGACGCGCTCCTGCTCGACGACGAGTCGACCTCTGAGACGAAGCCCTATATGGAGGTGGGTGAGCGCGACGCCCGCATCGGTCACGAGGCGACTGTGTCGAAGGTGGGTGACGACCAGCTCTTCTACCTGATGAGCCGCGGCCTTTCCGAGCAGCAGGCCATGAGCATGATCGTGAACGGCTTCATCGAGCCGGTCACGCGGACGCTCCCGATGGAGTACGCCGTGGAGTGGAGCCGGCTCATTGAGCTGCAGATGGAAGGCTCGGTCGGCTGACCGACCGCAACCCGGCCTGCATCGTGGCACCATAGAACCGTGCCCATGCGCGAAGAGTGCGTCCATTTTCAGAGCCGTACCTACGCCTCTGGCGAGGCTGCCCGCTTCTGCGTCCTCGACTTGGCGCCGGAGGCACCTTGGCGCTGCCCGGAGAACTGCCCGTCCTACAAGCGCCGCATGGCGGACGTGGGATGGGTGCACGGCAGCCTGGTCGAGCCCGCCATCGAAGACGAGCCTGGCAACGGGGGAGCCGACGTGGCGGAGCTCCTCGGGTCGGCGGAGGACATCGTCAACGAGATCGCACCAGGCGTGCTCGAGGAGGTACGGGCCGAGGATGCCCGCCGTGACCGCTCCTCCGGCCGATGGTGGCGTCGTAAGCGCTGAGCGCTGAGCGGTAGGCGGCCGAGGTTCGCTCCTGCGCTTTCGTCCGCGCTATGCATGGCGATGGCAAGTAGGTCATCGCTGGATAAACACTCCTACCCTCGGTACGACCGAACGGGCCTTGTCTGCCGCAACCTGGGATGCCAGGATGCTTGACACCCGAGGCCCTATCGGAAACAGACATTTCGACGCCCTCGGGGAAGGGGGTCGAGAGCTGGCCCTGCCCTAACCGCCTGGGGTTGGGCTGGTTCTCCCCTCACCCTCAGTCTCGCCCTGTACGGGACTCCTGGCAGCCATTCGTGGGCAGTGACGCCCGGTGAGGGGGCGCCCAGGCGAAGTCCGGTATCCCGTCAGCGTTTACCTTCCCCGCTCCCATCGTGTCTCGGGTGATTTCGTTCAACACATCAACACACCCGCGGCCCCGACACAGCTGGTCGATGGCTGGCGCGAGCGCCACAGCGATCTCCACCTGAGGGTCTCCGTCGTCGCTCGTAACGGTGAACCTAAGGACTTCTTGGCCGTCTTCCAACGGGCCGATGCAGAGGACCTCCAAGTCCGAGAGAGTGGTATATGGGCCCCATATACACCCCGATGACCGATCAACGAGGCTTGCTGGCGTGCATAGTCATGCACGCCGAATGCATACTCCGCAGGGGCTCGGTGAGGATCGGCCGGCCACCGGGACCGGCCCGGCGGAATGGGGTGGCGACCTCGCCGAAGCTCGGGCTCAGCGCCCGGTGAATCGAGGGTTGCGCTTCTCCATGAACGCGGTGACGGCCTCGGTCAGGTCGTCGGAGGCCAGCATGCCGGCATTCCAGGTGGCGACGTAGTCGAGCCCCTCCGCCACTGTCTTGCCCTCGTTGGCCTGGAGCACCGCCTTGGTGCCCTGCACGGCGATGGGAGAGTTGGCCGCGATCTCGGCTGCGAGGGCCTGCCCTGCCTTGAGCACGCCGTCAGCATCGGCCACCACGTCGTTGACAAGCCCGATCTCCTTTGCCCGATCCGCGCTGATGTCCTTGGCGGTGTAGGCGAGCTCGGCGAGATGCCCCGCGCTGAGGATGGACGGCAGCCGCTGCAGGCTGCCCAGGTCGGCGACGATCGCCATCTTCGCTTCGCGCGACGGAGAACACGGCGTCGGCTGAGGCCAGGCGGATGTCGCATGCGGCGATCAGGTCGACGCCGCCGCCGATGCAGTAGCCATGGACGGCCGCAATCACGGGCTTCGGGCAGCGGGCGACAGAGGTGATGGCGTCCTGTAAGCGGAGCACCTCGTTGCGCGCACCACGAGCCCGAGCCGCCATGGAGGAGGCCGACGACGCAGCGCCCTCTGCGACGCCCGGCTCGCTCTCGCCACCGCTCAGCACGCTGCCCATCGCCTTGAGATCGAGCCCCACCGAGAAGTGAGGGCCTTTGGCGGCAACGAGGACCGCACGGATGTCATTCGCCGCGCTCACCGCAGCCATCGCGAGAGGAAGGTCGCGCCACAGATCCATCCCCATGGCGTTGCGCGCCTCGGGGCGATCCAGCCACACCGTTGCCACATGCTCGTCGCGCTCGATGCTCAGCACCGGCGAGTCGAAATTCGCGATGTCTCCCATGGGGACGAAGGCTAACCGCCTGGTAGGAGACCTCAATGCGGACCACTAGAGTGCATGAGCTGCATTCCCACCCGAAAAAGGAATAGACCCTGTCCACCTTCAGCGCCGAGGCGTCCGCCCGCCTCCCCGGTCCGGACTGGCTTCGCCAGCGCCGTGCCGCCGGTTTCGAAGCGTTCTCCTCGGCATCGCTGCCCTCCGAGAGTGACGAGGTCTGGCGCTACACGCCGATTGACCACCTGGCGCTCGAAGAGTTCATCCCTGAATACGGAGTGGACACGGCGCCGGTCGAGGTCGACGACCTTCTGTCCCGACTCGGTTCTGAGGTCGGCGCAGCGTCGACCGTCCTCGTCCAGAACGGCCGCCTCGAAGCGGTGACCAATCTCGGACTCGGGGTCAGCGTTCCTTCTCGGCACCGCCGACGACGTCGGTGGCGCGCCCGACATGCTCGGCTCCGTGCAACAGGGTGGGGATGCTTTGGTGCGGCTCAACGACGCCTTCATTCCCGACCCGCTTTTCCTCGACGTGCCGGCCGGGACCACCGTCCCGGGAGCCGTCCTCTTCGTGCACTGGTGCGACCCCGGCGCCGCCGTCTTCCCGCGGCTCTCCGTCCAGGCCGGGGAAGGGTCGGCGGTTTCGGTCATCGAGGTCTTCGCCGGCGCGCCGGGTGCTGCACGTTCGCTCGTGGTCCCCGTCACCGAGCTGTCGGCGGCGGACGGCGCCAGCGTGTCGTACGTGTCGGTGCAGGTCTTGGGCGACGCGGCCTGGTCTCTCGCGCGACTCGCTGCCCGGGGCGGTGCCGAGTCGAGGATTCGAACGTTCACCGTCGGGCTCGGTTCCTCCTACGGGCGAGTGCGTGCCGACGTGACCCTCGACGGGAAAGAGGGCTCGTGCGAGGTGCTCTCCGCGTATCTCGGTGACGGGACGCAGGTGCACGATGTCCGGACCCTCCAGGACCATGCGGCGCCCCGGACCACGAGCGAGCTCTTGTGCCAAGGTGCAGTGGCGGGCACGTCGCGCTCGGTCTACAGCGGCCTGATCAGGGTTCACCGCGGCGCCGTCCGCAGCGACGCCCGGCAGACGAACCACAACCTCGTGCTGGGCGAGGGCGCGCACGCCGACTCGGTGCCGAACCTCGACATCCTCGAGAACGACGTGAGGTGCTCGCACGCCTCGACGGTCGGGCCGATCGACGAGGACCAGCGTTATTACATCGAGTCGCGCGGTGTGGCCCCCGATGTCGCCGAGGGTCTCATCGTGCGCGGGTTCTTCGACGACATCCTCGATCGCGGTCCGATCCCCGAGGTCACCCCCTTTCTCCGGAGCGAAGTGCACGGCCGCTTGGATGGTGCACTGGGAAGACACGCGGTGGCCGCTGGTGCCTGAGGCCGTGGCATTGTGTGCGGTCGACGACCTGGCGTCAGGCGAGGCGCGTCGCTTCGACGTCGCCGGCCGCCGCGTGGCCCTGGTGCGCATCGGCGACGAGTTCCACGCCATCGATGACGAGTGCAGCCACGAGGACTACTCGCTCTCCGAGGGCGAGGTCTGGCCCGAGGAGTGCGAGATCGAATGCCCGAAGCACGGCAGTACCTTCGACCTGGTGACCGGTGAGCCGTGTTCGCTCCCGGCGACCCAACCCATCGCGGTCTACAAGGTCGAGGTCGCGGACGGGACGGTCTCGGTGGTGCTGCCATGAGTGATGCCAAGTCACATGTGCTCGAAGTGAGAGGCCTTCACGCGTCGGCCGGTGGCCGCGAGGTGCTGCACGGGATCGACCTGACCGTGCGGAGCGGCGAGGTCCGCGTGATCATGGGCCCGAACGGCTCGGGCAAGAGCACGCTTGCGCACGCCTTGATGGGGCGGCCGGGCACGGAGGTCACGTCGGGCTCCATCACCTTGGACGGACAGGAGCTCGTCGGGCTGCCGGCCTGGGAGCGGGCCCGGGCCGGGCTCTTCTTGGCCCTCCAGCACCCGATCGAGGTGCCCGGTGTCAGCCTGCCGTCGCTCCTGAAGGCGGCTGGCGCAGGCAGCAACGGCGCCCTCGCCGAGCGAATGGCCGAAGAGGCGGCGGCCATCGGGCTGGACGCGAAGCTGCTCAGCCGCCCGCTCAACGTCGATCTCTCGGGCGGGGAACGCAAGCGCACCGAGATGGTGCAGCTCGGCGTGCTGCGGCCCGCGATCTGCATTCTCGACGAGGTCGACTCGGGCCTCGACGTCGACGCGCTGGGCGACGTCGCGCGCCAGTTGCAGCGCGCCACGACGGAGTGGGACGTGGGAATCCTCGCCATCACGCACTTCAATCGTTTCTTGCTGGAGCTCGAGGCTGACCTCGTGCACGTGATGGTCGGCGGGCGCATTCGTGCGACCGGTGATGCAGACCTCGCGCTCCGGCTCGAGCAGACCGGTTACGCCGAGTACCAGGACCTTTCCTGAGCACGTTCCGTTCGGCGCGCGGACTGCGTTCATAGCGGGCGCCGGCCGACCTGCCCCCAATTCCACGGGGGTGCTTGGTACCGTACACAGGCATGGCGAACGGTCGTCCACCGGGCGACGGATCGGGTCGCTCCTCCCGTGGACCTCGAGGTCGCAGCGCGAACCATGAAGGGTTGTCCAACCTCGGCCGCCAGATGCAGTCGGGTGGGGACGAGGGGAGCGGGGCCAACGACTCGGGGTTGCGCGCGCTCGGCGCGCGCATCGACGCGGCCGGCAGTAAGCCGAAGTTCCGCCGCAGTGGCAAGCGGCGTTGGAGCACGCGCAAGAAGGTGGTCGTCTCCCTCCTCAGCCTCCTCGTTCTCCTGGTGGCGGTCGTCGGCGGGAGCTACGGGTATCTGCGGTACCGATACGACCAGATCAACAAAGTCCACATCAGCGACGAGGTGGCGGCCCAAAGCGGACAACCCTTCACCATCCTCGTCATCGGGTCGGACACCCGCGTGGGTGAGAGTGCTGCTGCGGCTCAGGCCTTCGGGTCCTCGTCGCTCGTCACCGGGCAGCGCAGCGACGTCGTCCAGTTGTGGCGGGTCACTCCCGCGACCAAACAGATCCAGGTCATGTCCATCCCGCGCGACACGGTCGGTCACCATGCTGCCGCCAGACGTCTCGCAGTTCGGGCAGTACAACCGGATCAATTCCTCGTACAACACCGGCGCCAACCAGCTGGTGAAGACGATCACCGCCAACTTCGGGATCCCGATCAACCACGTCGTCGAGGTCGACTTCTCCGGGTTCCAGGACGCGGTCAACGCGTTGGGTGGCATCTCTATGAACTTCCCCTACCCGGCCAAGGACGCCTACTCGGGTCTGAACATCACGACGCCCGGGTGCCAACTCCTCAACGGCTCCCAGGCCCTGGCCGTGGCGCGCGCACGACACTACGAGTACTACGAGAACGGATATTGGCAGTACGACGGTACGAGCGACTTCGGCCGGATCCAGCGCCAGGACGTCTTCATCAAGGCCATGATGACCGCGGCGAAGTCGAAGGTGAATCCGTTTACGGTCAACGCGTTCATCGGCTCCCTCCACGAGGGCATCACCATCGACGACGGCTTGGGGTTCAACGAGCTGATCGGCCTGGCACTCACCTACCGCTCCTTCGACCCGACGAGCCTCCAGGGCCAGACGTTGCCGACCGAGGCCGTCAACGGTTTCGGTGACCTGGGCGACGTGCTCACGCTCCAACAGCCGGAAGCCCAACAGATGCTGGTCAACATTTTCGGGTCGAGCCTGGTGCAGCCGACGAATCCGCCCCCCAACGCCAACGGCGTACCCGAAGCTCCTCCCGTCGTCACCACGACGACGGTGCCCGCCACCCCGACGACGTCGCATGGCGCCGCGGCGGGAAGTGGGACAACGACTCCGACGACGACACCGCCGCCCTCGTTCAATCCGACGAACTGCAGCCCGAGTTAGCCCTCGGCGTCGCTGCGGTCTCCGTCCGCCGTGCGCCGTGCCTCCGCATGGAGGCTGTTCGGCGTGACGACCCCGAGGTAGCGAGCGCCGTCGACGACGGGGATCCAACGGACGTCATGCTGGAGCATCTCGCCGAACGCGGCCCGCAAGGAGGTCCCGAGCGGGATCTCCACCTCGAACGGCACCAGGTTGTCCTGCACCGTCCCGCTCAGGCTCGGTGCAAGATCGACCCAGCCGTGAAGGCGTCCGTCGTTGTCGACCACCACTGCCCACCGGCTGTCCGAACCTGCAACAGAAGTACGGGCGCCGCCCATGGTGAGCTCGAGTGAGACTCGCGGAGGTTGGAAGAGCGAGCCTTCCGCGACATCGAGCACCGCCAGACGCCGCACGCCGCGGTCCGCACCGACGAAGTCCGCCACGAAGGGCGTTGCTGGCCGGCCGAGAATGTGGTCGGGTGTGTCGTACTGCTCGACGTGAGCACCCTTGGACAAGACGGCGATGCGATCTCCGAGCGCCGTGGCCTCGTCGATATCGTGCGTCACGAACACGATCGTCTTCTTCAGCGTCTCCTGGACCTGCAAGAGCTCCTGCTGCAGGCGTTGACGCGTGACGGGATCGACGGCTCCGAAGGGCTCGTCCATCAAGAGGATGGGCGGGTCGCCGCCGAGGGCACGGGCCACCCCGACGCGCTGACGCTCACCTCCGGAGAGCTCGTGCGGAAAACGCCGGCGATACTGATCGGGCTCGAGCCCGACGAGTTCCAGGAGCTCGTCGACCCGCGCCTCCACCCGCGTCTTGTTCCATCCCAAGAGGCGCGGCACGGTCGCCACGTTGTCCGCCACCCTCCTGTGGGGAAAGAGGCCACCCTGCTGGATCACATAGCCGATGCTCCGGCGCAGTTGCACCGGATCGTGCTTGAGGACGTCGCGCCCGTCGATCAGGATCTGTCCACCCGACGGTTCGATCAGCCGGTTGATCATGCGCAGCGTCGTCGTCTTGCCGCATCCCGAGGGCCCCACGAGCATGCAGACCTCTCCGTCGGAAACGGTCAGGCTGAGGTCCTCCACGGCCACGGAGTCGGCGCCGTAGCGCTTGGTCACTCCGTCGAGGGTGATCACCGCAGAACAGATTATCGAGGAGGTTCTGGAGGCAGCCCGGGGCAAGCGGGCAGCACAGCACCTCGGTCTCGGACGCCGGCGGTCGCCTGAGGGCGCTCCGGTAGCGTCGTGACGGTGCTGGGCACCCTGGCAACGACGTCCAATCCATTCTTTCGTTGGAGCTACATCACGGACCAGTGGAGCCAGATCCAGAGCGATCTGGTGCAGCACATCGAGCTGAGTCTGATCGCGGTCGGAATCGGGACGGCGATTTCGATCCCGCTGGCGTTGCTGGCATGGCGGTATCGGATCGCGCGGACACCCATCTTCGGGTTTGCCAGCCTCCTGTACATCATCCCGTCGTTGGCGCTCTTTGCGATCCTCGGGCCGATCACGGGATTCGTGGCGTCCTACAAGACGGCCGAGATCGCCTTGGTCGGCTACACCTTGCTGATCTTGATCTGGAACACCGTGGCCGGTCTGAACGCCGTGCCCGATGACGCTCGCGAGGCTGCGACCGCACTCGGCTACGGGCCGTTGGCTGCCCTGTTGCGGGTCGATCTGCCATTGGCCTTGCCGTTCATCTTCGCTGGCCTGCGCGTCGCCACCGCAACGGTCATCGGATTGGTCACCGTCACCGCTCTCATCGGGCTGGGGGGACTGGGCCAGCAGATCACCTATGGGTTCGACATCGGTTACAACACGCCCATCATCGTCGGCCTCGTTCTTTCGATCGCCCTCGCCGCCGTGGCGGACCTCCTCCTCGTGGGCGCGCAACGGGTGATGGTTCCCTGGGCGCGCACCCGCCGCGACACCTAGGAGGGATGAGATGTCCTTCCTGGCCCAGGTCTTCGATTGGTTGACGAGCTCGGCCAACTGGTCCGGCCAGCAGGGAATCCCGTTGCTCTTCTGGCACCAACTGACGCTCTCGGTTGCCGTCGTCGCCACGGCGATCGTGTTCGGCGGTGGCCTGGGTGTCGTGCTCGGCCACACCGGGCGCGGGGGGCTGGTTGCCGTCAACGCGGCCAACGCGTTCCGCGCGGTGCCGACGTTGGCGCTGTTGACACTCTTGGCGATCCAGCCGGCCATCTCGCTCAAGTGGGACGGCTTCCTGGCCGCGTGGCTCGCCTTGACTGCTTTGGCGATTCCTCCCATCCTCACGAACACCTACGTCGGCGTGCGCGAAGTCGACGCCGACGTCCGCGAGGCGGCCAAGGCCATGGGCTTGAAGGGCCGCCAGGTGCTGGTCCGGGTGGAGGCCCCCCTCGCCGTGCCGTTCGTCATGGCGGGAATCAGGACGGCGTCGATCGAGGTGGTCGCAACCTCGACGCTCGCCGCGTACGTGAGCTACACCGACCTCGGCACCTACGTCATCACCGGGCTCAACACCAACAACTCGGTGGTGGCCTTCAGCGGGGCGCTGCTGGTGGCCGTCATGGCCGGCCTGGTGGCCGCCGGGCTCACCCTCCTCGGCAGGGTGCTCACGCCGCGACCCCTACGGGCCCGCCACGGCGGGGCACGCACAGCACCCTCCAAGGGCCTCCTCGCCCCCGGCGTGACGGGGGTCGGCCCGGCGGCGACACCGGGGGTGGGCGCGGAAACTTGACAATCTTGATGTAAAAGGTCACCATTTCGGTCCCTTGAAATTCCCGTTACGGTCTGATCTCGGCGGCATCGAGAGACAACCCAGGACAGCATCCGGGGCAGCAGGGGACTGTGACCTCTGACCCGAACAAGAAAGGCTTGCCCGTGCGCCACACCCGTTCACTCGCAGCCGGCGCCTTGGCGGCGCTGGCTCTTCTCGCCACGGCTCTCGTCGTCCCGGCGGCGTCAGCCCTGGCGTCGGTCGACTCGAGCAGCAAACCGACGATCACGATCGGTTCGACCAACTTCGAGGAGCAGGCGATCGTCTCGAACATCTGGGCCGACGTCCTCAAGAAGGCCGGCTACCAGGTGACCGTCGAGCCCGCATTGGGAACGAGGGCCATCGTCGTGCCCGCCATCGAGAAGGGGCAGATCAACCTGGAGCCGGACTACGCCGCGTCACTGCTCGGCTACCTCCACGGTGGGAACCCGCAGGCGGCGGGTGACAACATCACCACGGCGATCCCGGCCGACCAGAAGGCACTGTCGTCGTACGGGGTCACGGTGCTCCCGGCGTCGAAGGCCCTCGACACGAATGTGTTCGCGGTGACGGAGGCGACGGCCAAGAAGTATCACCTGACCACACTGTCGAGTCTGAAGTCCGCCGCGCCGAAGCTCACCCTGGGCGGCCCGCCCGAGTGTCCCACCTTTGCCGGCTGCGAGCCCGGTCTGAAGAAGGTGTACGGCCTGAACTTTGCCGGCTTCAAATCGTTGGACGAAGCGGGCCCGCTCAGCGTCGCCGCGCTGAAGAACGGCGAGGTACAGGTGGTCGAGCTCTTCTCGAGCGACGGGAACGTCGTGTCGAACAGCTTCGTGGCGCTGACCGACAACAAGCACCTCGAAGGTGCCGACTACATCGTGCCCGTCATCCGCAAGTCGATCGACACGTCAGGCGTGGCCAAGGCGATCGAGAGCATCGACGCCAAGTTGACGACCACCGCGATCTCCAAGCTCAACCTTGACGTGACGCAGAAGCAGGAGCAGCCGGCCGCTGTCGCACAGACCTGGGTGAAGTCCGTCGGAGGATGACGAGTGGCCACGAAGCGCAGGCGCGTGGCAGCCACCATCCGGCGCGGCGACAGCGTCCTCAGGATCCGCGAGCGCGGTGTCGGACCAACGGGCCGCCACGACGGTGACGAGCATTGGGCTCTGTCGGGCGGCGGGATCGAAACGGGCGAGGGGGCGCGGGCCGCGCTGGTGAGGGAGGTGGCCGAGGAGGTCGGCCTCAGCGTTCTCATCGCGCGGCATCAGTTCGACTCCCCGTATCCGTCGGGCGTGACCGCCGTGTTCGACGTCCAGGTCGACGGCGGCGAGCCACATCTCGGGTCCAGAGCCCCCCTGACCGGGGCCCGACTCAGGCGCTCGCGGCCACCTCGTCGAGCCCCTGGGCCAGCGCGTTCCAGCTCAAGGTCGCGCACTTGATACGGACCGGGAACTTCACGACGCCCTGAAGGGCGGCGAGCTCACCCAGCTTCTCGAGGTCGATCTCCTCGGGCTCACCCTCGACCACCTCGGCGCCGTTGCCGTCGAGCTGGTGTTCGTGCGCGTGATCCAGCGAGGCCTCGTGCACGGACATCATTCCCTTGAAGGTGCTGATGAGCCGGCGCACCTGGTCGACCGGCTTGCCCTTCACGGCGGCGGACATGAGCGACGCCGACGACTGGCTGATGGAGCAGCCGGACCCGCCGATCTTCAGGTCGGCCAGCGTCCCGTCCTCGACGATCATGGAGAGGACGACCTCGTCGCCGCACAGGGGATTGAAGCCCTCGACCCGGTGGGCGGGAGGCGACTCGAGCTCACCGCGGTTCCGGGGGGACCGGTAGTGGTCGAGGATGATCTCGCGATAGAGCTCTTCGAGGTCGGCCATCAGCCGAACAATCTACCGGCCTCCAGCAATCCCTCGATCAGCACCTCGATGTCGTGCTCGTCGCTGAACAGCGACAACGATGCCCGCGCCGTGGCCTGCACGCCCAGCTTGCGCATGAGGGGCTTGGCGCAGTGGTGCCCGGGCCTGACGCACACGCCGAACTGGTCGAGCACCTGGGCCAGGTCGTGCGCGTGCACGTCGCGATAGGCCAGCGACAGCACGCCGCCTCGGTCGGGCCCCGCCGGTGGGCCGAAGACGCGCACGTCGGTCCCGAGCTTCTCGTCGAGGCGGGCGAGCGCGACGTTGGTGAGCGCCAGTTCGTGGGCACGGATGCGGTCCATGCCGATCTCGCTCAGGTACTCGAGCGCCGCCGTGAGTCCCACGGCTTCGGCGACGGGTGGCGTGCCCGCCTCGAAGCGGGCCGGCGGAGGAGCGGGACGGAAGGAGTCGAGCTTGACGTCGAGGATCATGCCGCCGCCCCCGAGGAACGGCCCCATGGCGTCGAGGAGCTCGGTCCGGCCCCAGAGCACGCCGATCCCGGTGGGGCCCATGGTCTTGTGTGCCGAGAAGGCGATGAAGTCTGCGCCGAGGTCCTTGACGTCGACGGGGGCGTGCGGGACCAGCTGCGCGCCGTCGGCCACCACGACGGCACCGGCCGCGTGCGCTGCGTCGGCCACCACCCGCACCGGGTTGATGGTGCCGAGCACGTTGGACATGGCGGAGATGCCGACGACCTTGACGCCGTAGAGGAGCCGCTCGAGGTCGTCGAGCACGAGGCGCCCGTCCCCGTCGACGGGGATGTAGCGCAGATCGAGCCCGCCCAGCTCCTCGGCGAGGATCATCCACGGGACGATGTTGGAGTGGTGCTCCATCTCGGTGAGCAGCACGGCGTCGCCGGCGCGCAGATTGGCGCGGCCCCAGCTCTGCGCGACAAGGTTGAGCGACTCGGTGGTGTTCTTGGTGAAGACGACCTCTTGTGCGGGGTCCGGCGCGCCGAGGAAGCGGCCGGCCACGACGCGGGCCCGCTCGTAGAGGGCCGTCGCCTCTTCGGCCGTGGCGTACACGCCGCGGTGCACGTTGGCGTGCGAGGTCTCGTAGTAGCGCGTCATGGCGCTGATCACGACGTGGGGCTGCAGTGCGGAAGACGCCGAGTCGAGATACACAATGGGTCGACCGTGGACGGTCCGTGCCAGCAGCGGGAAGTCCTTGCGCAGGGCCTCTGTGTTGAGCGGGGCCGGCGTTCCCACCGCGCTGTTGTGCTTCGTCATCGCTTGCGCACTTCCATTCGCTCGATCCTCACCGTTCGCTCGCGGGCTGCCGTCGCCACTCACCGCCACGTCTCGTACCCCTCGGACTCGACTTGCTGCGCCAGCTCCGGCCCACCGCTGGCGACGATGCGCCCGTCCACCAAGATGTGCACCTTGTCGGGGACCAGCTCGATCAAGAGGCGCTCGTAGTGCGTGATGGCGAGCACGCCGAGCGAGGGACGCGCCTCGCGCACGGCGCGCACGCCGCGGCCGACCACGCGCAATGCGTCGATGTCGAGACCCGAGTCGGTCTCGTCGAGTACTGCGACCAGCGGCTCGAGGAGCGCCATCTGGAGGATCTCGTTGCGCTTCTTCTCGCCTCCGCTGAAGCCCTGGTTCAGATGGCGGCTGGCGAACGAGGGATCCATTCCGAGGCGCTCCATCCACTCGGTCATGAGGACGCGCACCTCGAGCACCGAGACCTCGTCGCCCTTGCGGGCCGCCATGGCCTGGCGCAGGAATTGGGTCACCGACAGCCCCTCGATCGTCTCTGGATACTGGAAGGCCAAGAAGAGCCCGGCCTTGGCCCGCACGTCGGTCGGCCAGCCGGTCACGTCCTCGCCGTTGAGCAGGATGCTCCCTGCCGTGACGGTGTAGGCGGGATGGCCCAGCAGGGCACCTGCCAGGGTGGACTTCCCGGCGCCGTTGGGGCCCATCAGGGCGTGCACCTCGCCGGACCCGACAGTCAGGTCGACCCCCCGCAGGATGGCGCCGTCCTCGGCGGAGACATGGAGATCCCGGATCTCGAGCAGCGGTGGCGTCGCTCCCATTCCTAAAAGCTTACCGTTTTAGTCGGGTTTTCAGAACAGATACCGGGCGGGCCGCCGCCCCGGCTCCGCCGCACCGGTCCCGGCGGTCCTCACCAGCCCCGGTCGACCCATTCTTGCAGGTGGGGGGACTCTTGCCCACGGTGGTGGAGTCGCCATGGCCGGGCAGGACCAAGGTGTCGGGCTGAATCCGGCGAAGATCCGGCGGTCGATGGACTCGATGATGGTGGGGAAGTCGCCGCCCTCGAAGGAGGTGTTGCCCGGGCCCGCCGGGGAAGAGCGTGTCGCCGGTGAAGAGCAGGTTGGTGCCCTCGACGGCGAAGCAGATGGAGCCCGGGGTGTGGCCGGGGGTGGCCAGGGTCGTGATGCGCAGGTCGCCGACCGACGAGTGTCTCGTCGTCGTCCAAGATCAGGTCGTAGCTCGGCAGCATCGCCGGCGTCGGCGCTGGTCACGGCGACGGAGTAGCCGGCGTCGCGCACCGCCGGCACGGCCTGGATGTGGTCCCAGTGCCCATGCGTCTCGACGACCGAGCGCACGCCGAGCTGCTGGCAGATCTCGAGCAGCGCCTCGTGCTCGTTGGCGGCGTCGATCAGCATGGCGTCGCCCGTTCGCCGGCACCGGAGGATGTAGACGTTGTTGTCCATCGGTCCGACCACGATCTTGTGGACCTCGGCGGCCGTGTCGCTCCAGATCTTCTCGAGCTGTCCCATGACCCCAGCGTGACACACCCGCGGGCCCGCTGGTCACTCCCGTGCCGCCGTCTCGTGACGGGCTTCGTCATCGCCGTGGTCGACGCGTCGTCCGGCCTCTCGCCTGGGCCGCGATGTGGTCGCACAGCCTCGGGTCTGGTAGACACGCCTGCTGGACCGAGCGATGCACCGAGGAGCCCAGGCATGAATTTCGCCTTCAGTGACGAGCAGGAGGAGCTGCGCACCGCGGTGCGCCGGTTCCTCGCCGAGAAGTCTCCCGAGACCGAGGTGCGCCGCCTGATGGACACGACCGAGGGCTACGACCCGGCCGTGTGGAGCCAGATGGCCGACCAGCTGGGCCTGCAGTCGCTCACCATCCCCGAGGAGTTCGGCGGCTCGGGCTTCACCTACGTCGAGTTGCTGGTCGTGCTCGAGGAGATGGGCGCGGCGCTGCTGTGCGCGCCGTTCTTCTCCTCGGTCGCCCTGGGGGCCAACGCGTTGTTGACCTCGGGCGACGACGAGGCCAAGAAGAGCTACCTGCCCGGGATCGCCTCGGGCGAGACGATCGCCACCCTCGCCATCACCGAGGACAACGGCAAGTGGGACTTCAGCGGGATCGAGTGCACGGCCGAGAAGAAGGGCGACGGCTGGGTGCTGTACGGCCACAAGATGTTCGTGATCGACGGCCACGTCGCCAACCTGATCGTGGTGGCGGCCCGCACCGCGGCGGGCGTCTCGCTCTTCGCCGTCCAGGGCGACGCCGCGGGCCTGACCCGCACGGCGCTGCCGACGATGGACCAGACGCGCAAGCAGGCCCGCCTCGAGTTCTCCGACACGCCCGGCGGCACTCATCGGCACCGATGGCGGCGCCGAGCCTGGCCTCGCCAAGACGCTCGATCTGGCGGCGGTGGCGCTGGCCGCCGAGCAGGTCGGTGGCGCGCAGCACGTGCTCGACGCCTCGGTGGAGTACGCCAAGACCCGGATCCAGTTCGGGCGCCCCATCGGCAGCTTCCAGGCCATCAAGCACAAGTGCGCCGACATGCTGCTCGAGGTCGAGTCGGCCAAGTCCGCCGCCTACTACGCCGCGTGGGCAGCGGCCGAGGACTCCGACGAGCTGCCCGTCGTCGCCTCGCTGGCCAAGTCCTACTGCTCGGAGGCCTACTTCCATGCCGCGGCCGAGAACATCCAGATCCACGGCGGCATCGGGTTCACCTGGGAGCATCCCGCCCACCTGTACTTCAAGCGGGCCAAGTCTTCGGAGCTCTTCTTGGGCGACCCCTCCTACCACCGAGAGCTGCTGGCCCAGCGCATCGGGATCTGAGAGCGGCGCCGCATCGCCCGAGGGCAAGGCGATCTGGCGTGAGCGGATCGGCGTGAGGAATTCCCGATATGAGGGCCTGAGGTGCAGGGTCCCTTTCGGCTGCGACCCGGTCCCGCGGGCAACCTGGCGACCTATGCCAGCGCGACGAGCCCGGGCGCGCCGGTGCGTGGGCACCTGGTGCTGTGCCACGACCTGCCGCGGCCCAGAGGCTCGGCGGCGGACGTCGGCTTGACCTTCCCAGCCCTCGCCGACCGTCTCACCCGCGAGTCGGGCTGGCGCGTCGTCACCGCCACGCTGCGCGGAGCGGGTGAATCCGAGGGCGACTTCTCGCCCATGGGCTGGCTCGAGGACCTGACGTTCGTCGCCGACGAGGAGATCCCCGAGGATCGCCCCGCGTCTCATCGTCGGGTTCGGCTTCGGTGGGGTGCTGGCCCTGCACCTGGCCGCTCACGACGACCGGGTCGCGGGCGTTGGGATGCCTGGGCACCCCGGCCGAGCTCGAGTCGCTGGTGCCGGACTCCGGCGATTTGCTCACGCACTGCCGCCGGACAGGGGTCATCACCACGGAGGGCTTTCCGGCCTCCGTGGACGCCTGGGCCAAGGAGCTGTCGTACTTGCACCCCGCTGAGGACGCGGCGCTGCTCAAGGGCCGGCCGCTGCTGTTGGCCCACGGGGCCAACGACCCCGACGTGCCCTGTCACAGGCCCGTGCTCTGGCCGACGCGGCGACCGGGCCCTCCGAGCTCCACGTCGTGCTCGGGGCAGGTCACTGGCTCCGGGCCGACCCACGGGCGATTGCGGTCTTGGTGGGCTGGTTGGAGCGGCGCCACTACGCGCACAACTCTGGGCGCTCGTGCTCAATCCGCGCCCGGGCTCGGCCGACACAAAACGTGATGTCGGAGGCCACGTTGCTCTACGGCGGATTCGTGCCGCCGCCCGTCCTGGTGCTGGCGCCCGAGCTGCCTGGCATCTCTCTCGATGCCCGGGTTGCGGTCCGTCCCGAGGACGCAGTCGATTCCGTCGGCGCAGTAGATTCCCACGTTGCAGTCCGTCCCGTCGTCGAAGAACGTGGCTCGAACGTCGTCGTGGACGCGGGCGCCGACCTGGGCACGCCGCCGGTCACGCAGCCGGTCACGCCGCCGGTGGCGCGTTACTCAACGCTCGATCGATCGCGTCGCGCAGTGCCCGTGCCGCATGGCGGGCGTCTGGGGCTTGGGTCAGATAGCGCACGACAACGAAGTGCCGGACACCAGCGGTCGTCAGCGCGGGGATCTTCTCTGGAGTCACGCCGCCGGTCACGAAGACGGGAACACTGGCACGTGCGCTGGCCAGACTGACGTAGTCGGTGCCGGTGCCGGGCCGCCCGGGCTTGGTCGGCGTCGGCTCCACCGGTCCCGCGGAGAGGTAACTGACGTCCTCGCCCCGCGCACCGGCGAGGTCTTCTGCGGAATGGGTCGACAGGCCGACGATCGCGTCCCGGCCCGAGGATGCGACGCGCCAGCGAGACCGGCGCGTCGTCCTGCCCGACGTGCACGCCGTCGGCGCCCGCCTCGAGGGCGAGATCGGCCCGGTCGTTGAGGACGAAGGGCACGCCAAGGGCACGGCACACGTCCGCGGCGATCTTCGCCGCGTTCGAAAAGCGGGCGCGCCTCGAGCTCCTTGTCGCGGAGCTGGACGACATCCACCCCACCCTCGATGCACGCCGCCACGAACGCGGCGAGGTCCGGGCGATCCGGCGTGCAGAGGTAGAGGTGGCGTTCGCTGAGGTCGAATCGCCCGCTCACGCGTCGGCGCGCGCCTTCGCCTTCAGCGCGCGCTTCGTGGCCCGTACCTTCTCGAGACTCTTCTGGTCGGTGATGTCGGCCACCGAGAGGTGGCTCCCTTCGTCGCCGTAGGGAGTGGTGGCCTCGCGCCAGCCCTCCGGGCGCACGCCGAGCTGCTTGCCGAGGAGCGCCGCGAAGATCTTCGCCTTCTGTTGGCCGAAGCCCGGCAGGTCACGCAGGCGGCCCACCAGTTCGTCACCGCTGCGCACGCCCTTCCAGACGTTCTCGGCCTTGCCGCCGTACTCCTCGGCGATGGCACGACACACCTCTTGGACGCGGCCCGCCATGGAGCCGGGGAAGCGGTGCAGTGCGGGGCGCTCCTTGAAGGCCGTCGCCAGCTCGACGGGGTCCATGGCCGCGATGGACGCCGCGTCCAGGGGGCCGCCGAGCCTCCGGGCGAGCTCCGCAGGCGACGAGAAGGCCTTCTCGATGGTCACCTGCTGGTCGAGGACCATGCCGATCATCGAGCGCGAGCGGGTACTCCGAAATCACCGTGTCCGACTCCGGGTCCTGGGCGAGATGCAGCGTGGTCCTGGCCATGCCGCCGACTCTACCGTCGGCGCATTTTTGTCCTAGCCCAGGTCGCGGGCAGACTCTCGCCATGCACATCCCGGCCAAGGTGGACTACGGCATCCGCGCCCTGCTGGCACTGGCCGCCAGCGGGACGCCCCAGACCGCCGAGTTCCTCGCAGGTGAGCAGGGCCTCCCGCCCCGTTTCCTGGGGGCGATCCTGGCCGACCTCCGCCGGGCAGGCGTCGTGGCCAGCCAGCGCGGGGCCGAGGGCGGCTACCGCCTCGCACACGATCCCGACGCCATCACCATCGCGGACGTCATCCGCGCGCTCGACGGCCCCCTGGCCGAGGTGCGTGGCTTTCGGCCGGAAGCCACCAACTATGACGGTGCCGCTGAGAACCTGCAGCAAGTGTGGGTAGCGGTGCGCGCCAGCCTGCGCTCGGTGCTCGAGAAGATCACCCTGACCGACGTGATCAGCGGCGAATTGCCAACGCATGTGAAGAAGCTCGTGACCGACCCCGATGCCTGGGTCGCCCACTGAGTCCGGGGACGAACCGCAGGTGGCCGTCTCAGCGGCGCACTACCTGTGGTTCGTCGACCTCGCCCTCGGCGGCATGGCCACGATCGTGGAGGAGCTCGGCGACGACATGGCCAACCGCCGTCCGTCCTTCCGCGATGCGAACTCGCCCTTTGTGATCCTCACCCACTGCCTCGGCGTCATGGAGTACTGGGCGGGCGCCGAAGTGGCCGAGCGAGCGGTGCAGCGGGATCGAGCCGCCGAGTTCACGGCGCACGGCGACGTCGCGGGTCTGCTCCGCCGCACCGAACAGGCACGTCGTCGGTTGCGCGAGGACATGGTCGACTTCGACACCTGGGCTGCACCGGCGAGTGTGCGCCTCGACCGGGAGGACCCGAATCCCTACCGCGAGGCCAAGGGGGCAGTGCTGCTCCACATACTGGAGGAGTTGTTCGAACACCTGGGTCAGATGGAGATCACACGCGACGCGTTAATGGCGGCCGACAGGCGATGACGGCGGGTGCAGCGCACGGCGTCCCGATCGCGTGCCAGCTCGACGAGGGCTCGCTGGCGACTCGGCTGGAGGAATGGCGCGAGCTGGTGGCATCCAGGGTGATCGGGGCAGACCCGGGCCCCACCTCCGTACGGCTCACGCTCGCCGATTCCGATGACGCGCTCCTCGCCGGCCGCGTCCCTCGGACGCCGCGAGAAGCAGTGCTGCGCGTTCTTCGAGGTGTCGATCGACATCGGGCCCGAGCAGCGGGCGCTCGTCCTCAGCGTGCCCAAGGGAGCCGAGGAGGTATTGGCGTCGTTCGTGTCCGCGATCCTCGAACGCTGACGCCGGTCAGACGATGAACGGCGCGGCGCGTTCGGGGTCGAGGCCGGCCTCGCGGATGGCTGACGACACCGTCGCCGGCGGGACACGGCCCCGGTTCGCCAGCTGTTGGAGTACCGCGATCACCAGATGGGCGGCGTCGACCTCGAAGTAGGAGCGCAGGGCATCCCTCGCGTCCGAGCGCCCGAAGCCGTCGGTGCCCAGTGATGTGTACGGGCGCTCGACGAAACGAGAGACCTGGTCCGGAACCGAGCGCATGTAGTCGGTGATGGCCACGACGGGGTCCAAACCCTTGCCCAGTGCGGCCGTGACGAGTGGGGTGCGCGGCGCCTCCTCGGGATGCAGGCGGTTCCAGCGCTCGACCGCGAGCGCGTCGGTGCGCAGATTGGTCCACGACGTGACGGCCCAGGCGTCTGCGCTCACGTCGTACAGCTCGGCCAGCAGGCGCTGGGCCTCGAGGGCGACGCTCCACATCGGGCCCGAGAAGCACAACGAGGCGCGCAGGTCCCCCTTCGCCTGCACGTCGGGTGCGGGGGCGAAGCGGTAGATGCCCTCGATGATGCCGCGGCGGATAGCCGCACCTTCGTCCCCTTCTGGGAGTGCGGGCATGGGATAGGTCTCGTTGTAGAGCGTCAAGTACCAGAAGCGGTCTTTGGGTTCCGCGCCGAGCATCTCGGTTGCCGCCGCCTCCACGATCGCGGCCACCTCGTACGCGAACGACGCGTCATAGACCATGGCGGCAGGGTTGGTCGAGGCAAGGAGCGGAGACTGCCCGTCGTCGTGCTGGAGACCCTCCCCCATCAGCGTCGTCCGCCCGGCTGTGCAGCCCGCCAGGATGCCCCGTCCTCGCATGTCGCCGAGGGCCCAGGCGAGGTCGCCGACGCGCTGGAAACCGAACATCGAATAGAAGAGATATACCGGGAGCATGGGCTGTCCCCACGTCGCGTACGACGTCGCCAGAGCAATGAACGACGAGAGTGCGCCCGCTTCGGTGATGCCTTCTTGGAGGACCTGACCCGAGGAGCTCTCCGCGTAGTTCAGAGGGAGATCGGCGTCGACGGGCACGTAGTTCTGTCCGTCCGGCGCGTAGATCTTGGCCTCGGCGATCAGGGGCTCGAGCCCGAAGGTCCGTGCTTCATCCGAGACGATGGGCGCCACCAGCGCACCGACGGTGGGGTCGCGTACGAGGTTGCGCAGGAGTCGGGCGAACACCATTGTCGTCGACACCGATTGCTTCCCCGACCCGGCGGCGAACTCCTCGAACACCTTGGCGTCCGGCCGGATCGCGGGTGCCCGTCGAACGATCCGGGCGGGCAAGGGGCCGTCGAGGACCCGACCGCGTGCCCGCAGATACTGCATGGCGTCGGAGTCCTCGGCCGGCCTGATGTACGGCGGTTCTCCCGACTCGAGCGCGGAGTCGGGAAGGTCGTCGGTCAGGTAGAGCCGGTCGCGCAGCGCCCGCTGCTGGGCCTTGGTCATCTTCTTGATCTGGTGGGTCGCGTTGCGGGCTTCGATCTCGGGACCGAGCGTCCATCCTTTGATCGTCTTGGCGAGGATGACCGTGGGAGCACCGTGCTGTTCGGTGGCCAGCTTGTACGCGGCGTAGAGCTTGCGATAGTCGTGCCCGCCCCGGGGGAGGGAGACCAACTCGTCGTCACTCAGGTCCTCGACCATCTTGTGAAGCCGTGGGTCCGGCCCGAAGAAGTGCTCGCGGATATAGGCACCCGACTCGACGGCCAGCTTCTGGTACTCGCCGTCGAGCGTCTTGTTCATGCGGTCGAGCAAGACGCCGTCGACGTCCTGCGCCAGAAGAGCGTCCCAACGAGAGCCCCAGATGACCTTGATCACGTTCCATCCGGCGCCGCGGAAGACCGCTTCGAGCTCTTGGATGATCTTGCCGTTGCCTCGGACCGGCCCGTCGAGTCGCTGCAGATTGCAGTTGACGACGAAGATCAGGTTATCGAGGTGCTCGCGCCCTGCCACCCCGAGGGCACCGATGGACTCGGGTTCGTCCATCTCGCCGTCACCCACGAAGCACCACACGCGGCTGGCGCTGGTGTCGACGAGGTGACGCAGGTGCAGGTAACGGTTGACGTGGGCCTGATAGATCGCAGCGATGGGACCGAGTCCCATGGAGACGGTCGGGTACTCCCAGAAGTCGGGCAGCGAGCGCGGGTGCGGGTAGCTGGGCAGGCCATTGCCACCGACTTCGTGACGGAAGTTGTCGAGCTCCTCCTCGCTCAGGCGGCCCTCCACATAGGCCCGGGCGTAGATCCCCGGCGAGGCGTGACCCTGGAAGAAGACCTGATCGCCGTAGCCACCGTCGGCCTTGCCGCGGAAGAAGTGGTTGAAGCCGACCTCGTAGAGCGCCGCCGAGCTCGCGTAGGTGGAGAGGTGGCCGCCGATCCCCTCGGTGCGCGCGTTGGCTCGCGTCACCATGGCGGCGGCGTTCCAGCGGATGTAGGCGCGTATGCGCCGTTCCTGGTATTCGTCGCCGGGAAACCACGGTTCGGCGTCCGCGGGGATCGTGTTGACGTAAGGAGTAGAGACCGTGGCCGGGAAGTCCACCTGCTTCGTGCGCGCGCGTTCGAGGAGCTTCATGAGCAGATAGCGCGCCCGTGCACGCCCGCGGGCGTCGACGATGGCGTCAAACGAGTCGAGCCACTCCTCCGTCTCGCCCGGGTCGGTGTCGGGAACTTGATGGCTGATCCCGTCAAACAGCATTGCCCAAACGGTACCGGGAGGGAGGGCTCGACCATGACCACCGGTCGCGGGTGTTACACATTCGTCATGACTGCCGGTCAATCCCAACTCACCGTCTACACCGATGGCGCCTGCCGCGGGAACCCCGGACCGGGAGGGTGGGCGTGGGCCGTGCCTGACGGGCCCTACGCGAGCGGCGCCGACCCACGAACCACCAATCAGCGCATGGAGATCTCTGCTGCGCTCGAGGCCCTGCGGGCGTTGGCCCCGGAGGCTCGGGCCCGATTCTGGTGGTGAGTGACTCGACCTACGTCGTCAAGTGCTTCACCGACGAGTGGTGGAAGGGCTGGCAACGGCGGAACTGGAAGAACGCCGCCAACAAGCCGGTCGCCAATCGCGATCTCTGGGAGCCGCTCCTCGCGTTGGCTTTGGACGACGACGTCGAGGTCAGTTTCCGCTGGGTCAAGGGACACTCGGGCGACCGGTGGAACGACCGGGTGGACGAGCTCGCCACACAGGCGGCCGATGCCGGGGTCGGCGTACGCGGCTAACGCGGGATGCGGCGTTGCCGCACCGGGCACGAGCCGGCTCTGGACGCCGGCACCAGATGTGATTCACCAGCACCGGACGTGATTCGACACTCCGGACGGTAGGCTGCACGCGTACCACGCGCAGGGCGGCAGAGGACTCCAACCGGTGCGATCGAGAAGTTCGGGGGAGCCGCGACCGGGCGCCGGACGACCGTACGCACAGAGGAAGAGGACACCTGATGAGCGCAGAGGGCGAGTTCGACATCGTCGTGATCGGTGGCGGCCCTGGGGGCTACGCCACCGCGCTCTACGGCGCTGCAGCCGGACTGTCCGTGGCCATCGTCGAGCGCGACAAGGTCGGGGGGACGTGCCTCCACCGGGGCTGCATCCCTGCCAAGGAATTCCTCGAGACGGCGGCCGTGCGGCGCACCATCGAGGGGTCCAAGGAGTTCGGGTTCGACGTCCCGGGATTCACCGTCGATTTCTCGAGGAGCCAGGACCGCAAGACCGCCGTCGTCGACAAGCTCTGGAAGGGGCTGGCCGGCCTCTTGAAGGGGCGCAAGGTGACCACCCTGATCGGGACGGGCACCCTCAAGCCCGGGCTCCAGGTCGAGGTCGTCGACGGAGAGGACGCCGGGCGCGTCATCAGCGGACGCAACGTCGTGCTCGCGTCGGGGTCGGTGCCCCAGCAACTCCCCGGCTTCGACGTCGACGGCCAGTGGGTGATGACATCAGACGAATTCTTGGACCTCCGCAAGCTTCCGGCGTCGGTCGTCGTCATCGGAGGTGGCGTGGTGGGCTGCGAGTTCGCCTCGCTGCTGGCGGATCTCGGCTCGAAGGTCACGATCCTCGAGGCACTCGACACGATCCTCCCGGGTTGCGACGACGACATCGTCCGCCTCGTGATCAGGGCGTTCAAGAAGCGGGGCATCGACATCGTCACCGGGGTCAAGGTGGAGTCGCACACACCCGCGGCAGACGGCACGGTCACGAGCGTGTGGGCGGGCGGACAGTCCTGGGACGTCGAGGCCATCGTGGTGTCGGTGGGCCGGCGCCCCCGGACCGAAGGGTTGGTGGCGGACGGGGTCGGCGTCCTCTTCAACGAAAGCGGCTTCGTCGAGACCGACGAGTACCAGCGCACCGGCGTCGACGGCGTCTGGGCGGTGGGCGACATCGTGGCCGGGACGCCCCAGCTCGCGCACGTCGGGTTCGCAGAGGCCATCGTTGCGGTCAAGGGCATGCTCGGTGAGGGTGTCGTGCCTCTCGACAACGGCAAGGTGCCATGGGCCATCTACTGCCACCCGGAGGTCGCCTGGTGCGGCATGACCGAGGCGCAGGCGAAAGCCGCGGGGTACGAGGTCGTCTCGAAGAAGGACCCGTTCGGCGGCAACAGCCGGGCGCAGATCATCGGCGACACCGAAGGTCTGGTGAAGATCGTCGCCGAGAAGCGGCCCAACGGCAGCGCCGGCCGGATCCTCGGCGTCCACATGTGCGGGCCCTGGGTGACCGAGCAGCTGAGTGGCGGGTATCTCGCCGTCAACTGGGAAGCGTTCCCCGAAGAGGTCGCACAATTCATCCAGCCGCACCCGTCATTGTCCGAGAATTTCGGCGAGACGATGTTGGCACTGACGGGAAGGGGACTCCACCTTGGCTGACGTGATGATGCCGCAACTCGGTGAGACGGTCACTGAGGGCACGATCACCCGCTGGATGAAAGCCGTGGGCGACACGATCGAGCGAGACGAGCCGCTCTTCGAGGTCTCGACCGACAAGGTCGACTCCGAGGTGCCGTCCCCCGCAGCCGGTGTCCTCACCGAGATCCTCGTTCCAGAGGGCGAGACGGTCGAGGTGGGTGTCAAGCTCGCGGTGATCGGGGATGGCGCCGCGCCGTCTGCTGAGCCGGCCGCACCCGCCACGACGGCCGTGCCGGCGCCATCCGCACCCGCGGCGCCCTCCATTGCGACCGCGCCGCAGGCACCCCCGCCGGCGCCCGCGGCGCCATCTCCCGCCCCTACTCCACCTCCCACTGCGGCGCCACCGGCTCAAGAGCCGGCCGCGCCCGCGACACCAGTGTCAACTCCGCCACCGGCGCCGCCGGCGCCACCGGCGCCACCGGCGCCACCGGCGCCACCGGAGCCACCGGCGCCAGACGTTCCTGCGCCGACCGCAGCCGCGGGATCGAGCGACGGTGGGGTCGCAGAACCGCTGCTCCTCTCGCCGATGGTGCGCAAGATCCTGTCGGAGAACCGCATCAGCGAGACGGAGGTCGTGGGCACCGGTGCGGGTGGACGAATCACCCGCGAGGACGCACTCCGTGCCGCCGATGAGCGCCGTGCGGGCGCCGCGGCCGCGGCCGCTCCGGCTCCTTCGGTCGACGGTCCGGCCGCTGCCGCCATTCCGACACCACCTGCCGCACCGCCGCCGGCACCCCCGAGTGTCCCTGTCACGCCTGTCGTGCCCTCGGTGCCCGCCTCACCGCCGGCCGCCCCGCCCCCGCCAGCACCGGTGCCGGCCGCACCCGAACCGCCACCCGCCCCGCCGGCTCCGGTGGCTCCCGCGGCCCCACCCGTCTCGATGGCGTCATTCCGCACCGCTGGCGACCAGGTCGTGCCCTTCTCCAACATGCGTCGGCGCACTGCCGAGCACATGGTGCGCTCCAAGGCGACGTCGCCGCACGCGTTCATCGCGAAGGAGGTCGACTTCGAAAGCGTCGAGCGCATGCGCACGGCATGGGGAGAGCGCTTCAAGGCCGAGGAGGGCTTCGCCCTTACGTACCTGCCCTTCGTCGCCCGCGCTGCTATTGAGGCCCTGCGTGATTTCCCCTTCCTCAACGCCTCGGTAGTGGACGACTCGCTTGTCGTCCATTCCGAGGTCAATCTCGGCATCGCCGTCGACCTGTCGCACGAGGGGCTCATCGTCCCTGTGATCCACCGCGCCGAGGAGGTCACGTTGCGCGGCGTGGCGCGCCGGATCCGCGATCTGGCCGAGCGGGCACGCGGCCGACAGCTCAACGCGGATGACATCGCCGGTGGCACCTTCTCCATCACCAACGACGGCCCGTTCGGCACCTACTTCACCGTCCCGATCATCAACCAGCCCCAGGTGGCCATCCTCGCGACCGACGGGATCGCGCGGCGGCCCGTGGTGGTGACCCACCCCGACGGATCGGAGTCGATTGCCATCCACTCGACGGGCATCCTCGGCATGAGCTGGGATCACCGCGCCGTCGACGGCGCCTACGTCTCGCTCTTTTTAGCGCGCGTAGGCGAGCTCCTCGGTACCCGCGACTGGGCCGCGGAGCTCTGAGAATCACGCCCGTGCTGCGGATCCGCTCGCTCGGCACCGTCCCCTACCACGAGGCCGACATCGTGCAGCACGCGCTGGCGCGCGAGGCGGACGACGACTACCTGCTGATTCTCCAGCACCCCCACACCTACACGCTGGGCGCGCACGCCGACACCGCGCCACGTCCTGGTGGAGCCCGCCAGCGTCGGCGCCGTGCTGGCGCGGGCCGACCGTGGCGGCGACGTGACGTACCACGGGCCGGGACAACTGGTCGCCTATCCGGTCGTCTCCGTGCCCGACGAACCGGCATCGGGGCCGGCACACGTGCACCGGCTCGAGCGGGTCGTGATCGAGACGCTGTCAGAACTCGGTTTGGAGGGAGCGACGGCGGATCCCGAGTATCCAGGCGTGTGGGTCGACGCAGACGGGCCGGCGCCGCGCAAGATCGCGGCCATCGGCGTGCGCACGTTGCGCACCGCGCCAGGACGCAGGCGCACCGTGCACGGCGTCGCGCTCAACGTCTCGACGGACCTGGACATGTTCGGCCACATCGTGCCGTGCGGTATCGCCGACCGGGGTGTGACCTCGCTCCAGGCGGAGGGCATTGACGCCTCCGTGGAAGAGGTCGCGGCCGCCTTCGTGGAACGGGCGACGGCGATGTTCTCTGAAGGGAGGCCGGAGTACTGCTCCGTTGTCACGGGGCCGACCGCGGCGTCCGCGTCCGGCGGAGAGCGGCCGTTGTTGCGCCGTCTTCGCCAGGCCGGCGTCCCGCCCGAGGACGGCCTCGACATCGCCGCGCGCAAGCCTCCGTGGATGCGTGTCCCACTGCGCATCGGCGCGGGATATCGGCAACTTGGTACCACCATCCACGACCTCGGCCTCGTCACCGTGTGCGAGGAGGCAGGGTGCCCCAACATCTACGAGTGCTGGGCCGATGGGACGGCGACGTTCATGATCAACGGTGAGCGCTGCACGCGCGCATGCGGGTTCTGCCAGGTCGACACGCGTCACCCACTTCCGCTGGTGCCCGACGAGCCCGAGCGCGTCGCGGAGGCGGTGGCGCGTATGCACCTGGCTCACGCCGTGGTCACCTGCGTCGCCCGGGATGACTTGGTCGACGGGGGAGCGGGCGCCATGGCCCGCACCATCAGGGCCATCCGGGATCGCACGCCGGACACGACGGTGGAAGTGCTCATCTCCGACTGCCGGGGTCACCCGGCATCACTCGACGAGATCTTCGAGGCCCGGCCCGATGTGTTGAACCACAACATCGAGACGGTGGCGCGGCTCCAGCGAGCGGTTCGACCCTCGGCCGGCTACGCGCGCAGCCTGGGTGTACTCGCCCGCGCCGGTGCGGCGGGCCTGGTCACCAAGTCGGGCCTGATGGTGGGCCTGGGCGAACGGGAGGACGAAGTGGTCGCCACCATGGCCGATCTGCGCGGCGTCGGTGTCTCCATCGTCACGATCGGGCAATACCTGCGGCCGAGCCGCGACCACTTGCCGCTGTCGCGCTACTGGGCGCCCGAAGAGTTCGAGCGCCTCCGCGAAGCCGGCACGTCGTTGGGCATTGCCCACGTCGAGGCCTCGCCGCTGACCCGCTCCAGCTACCACGCACGGGAAGCTGCGGCCGCCGCATCGGTCGGATCGCCCGGCGGCGATCGGTCCCTCCCCTCCTCGGTGACCAACGTCTCGCTCGGTCGAGCGGGCTGAAGCGGGAGGCGTGCTGCTCGTCGATGCGGCCAACGTGGTCGGTTCTCGTCCGACCGGATGGTGGCGTGACCGAGCGGGAGCGGCCCGAGGCTTCGTCGAGAGGCTGCGGGCGGCCGTTGACGCAGGGCAGATCGAACAACCCGTCACGGTCATCCTCGAGGGCAAGGCTCGCGACGGTGTCCCGTCCGGCCTCGCTGATGGTGTGACGGTGTTGCACGCGGCCGGGAGCGGTGACGACGCGCTCGTCGATGTCGTCGCGCAGGCTTCTGGTCAGCCGGTGACGCTCGTGACTGCGGATCGCGAGCTCCGGCACCGGGCGGAGGCGCTGGGAGCCGCTGTGGTCGGGCCCGGGTGGCTGCTCGATCGCCTGGGCGACTGAGAGGCGACCGGACTCGCACAGGTCACGTACCGCTGACGGACCAAACGACCTCCGATCGCAACGAGCCGTAGGGCAGCGCGACCACCTGACGGGCCGCTTCCCCGACCAGTGGGATGAAGAAAGCAAAGATCTTGTCGTCGCCCGGCGCGATCGTGTTGTCCGTTCCGCACGGGAGACCGGTGGGACCGCCCAATGGGGCGACGATCGCCGAGTCGCCGTGGTCTGTGCGCGCCAGCGCCTTGAGGGCCCCGCAGTTGTAAGGCAGTGACCCCGCGTTCCGGAGATCCAACGTGAAGGTCAGGCGGCCCGAGACATCGGTCACGACGTTCCCGATCGATGCCGTGGTCGATTCTCCCTTGACGGGTCCGTAGGACGGTTGCGCCGCAGTGTCCGGCTTCGGCGCGGTGGTCGTGGTGCGGGCGAGGGACGTCGTGGTCACCCGGGGCGGGGCGGTTGTCGCGGCGCCGCTGTGAGCCTGAGCGCCCGCAGTGGTCGAAGGACCCCCGCTCAGCGCGCCGTTCTCCGACCGAGGCGTGTGTGACGCGCCCCCGGAGCACGCGGCGAAGAGGACCGCCACGAGCGCGCACGCGGCAAGGAGAGATCCCCGTCGCGGAGACAGGGCTGTCGGTGTGTGGTTGGGCGGTGTCGTGCGCACGGGACTGTCGTGGAGTCTTGCAAAACCCGTGGCCCGCCTCCGGTCGGCACGTCTCGGGCGTCGCCGGGTTCAGCCCAGCCGCATGACGGGCATGTCGAACGTGATGGAGGCGGGACTTCATCGCCCTTGCTACCAGCGCTGCGCGCCGTACTAGCGTGCCCACCGGTGCCACCGAGCGAGGACGACACGAGACGAGCAGCCAAACTGATCGCGCAGCTGCGCCTCATTGCCGAAGAACTGTTCTCGGACGGCGAAATGCCCGAAGGGGAGGAAAGGGTCGCCGACCTCTGGGCGCGGTTCTTTGCAACGCAGGGCGAGCTGGAGGAGATCATCCCGCCGGATTTTGGAGACCCCGCCTTCCAGTGACCGGGCGCGGCTGTGCCGCCACCAGAACAGCCTTTATCGTGGTCCGGTGGACGACGACATCTGGGCCAGTTTGGCCGACCAATTCGTCGATGGGGCGTATGCGTCGGTGAAGGGGCAGGTGCGCACCTATGTGATGCACCAACAGCTGCTGGAACACCTACCACCGCCGCCGGCAACGGTGCTTGACGTCGGCGGCGGCGCGGGCAACCAGTCGTTTCCGCTCGCTCGAGCAGGCTACGACGTCACGGTGCTCGACCCCTCGCCAGCGATGCTGAGCAAGGCCCGGGAGCGGCTCGGTCGGCTACCCGGTGCAGCACGCCAACGGGTGACGCTCGTACAGGGCGCCGGCGAGCACGCTGCGGAGGCGGTGGACGGCCGACGGTTCGAGGCAGTCCTGTGCCACGGTGTCCTCGGATACCTGGAGCAGCCAGAACCGCTCGTCGACCAGCTCTGCCGGTGCACCGAGACGGGCGGCATCGTCTCGATCATGACGGGCAACGCGCACGCGGCAGCGGTGCGTCCGGCGCTGGAACGGCGATGGGAGGACGCGCTGGCGTCGTTTGACGCGAGGACCGAGATCGGAGTGCTCGGAGTGCAGGGCCGAGCCGACACCGTCGAGGAAATGAGCGCGTTGTTGGAGCGTCGCGACGTGGAGCCGCTGCGTTGGTACGGGGTGTGGCTCTTCGTTGACTGGCTCGAGTTCAGCGGCGCCGAGTTGGACTCCGGTGACGCAGACCAGGTCGCAGCCACGGCCGCGGTCGAACTCGAAGCGAGCCGGCGAGACCCCTATCGCCGGCTCAGCCGGGTTTTTCACCTCGTGGGACGGAAGCGTCCGAGCTAGCGAGCAGAACCGGACCCGAGGCCGCGTCCGTCAGCTCGGCGGTGTGCCGATCGCTGTTGGGTGCCGCGGCTGGTACACACCGATCTGACCTCCACCGGGCAGACGGATGCGTGTGATGGAACCCCAGCGCGCCTCTTCGACCTCAGAGCAAACGATGCCCTTGTCCGCCAGCGATCGCATCTCGGCGGGGAGATCGTCGCACATGAAGTAGAGCTCGGCTCCGGGTGCGGCGGCCGGATGAACCGCAACCTCTCCGGGGGGGAGCGCAAAGATCAGCCACCCGCGACCGGCGTCCACCGAATCGAGACCGAAGACCTTCGCCAAGAAGGACCGATCGCCATCGGCATCCTCGCTGAACAACACGAGGTGCGCGCCGAAGATCACGACTCCATCCTGCTCAGAGCGAGGCCGTGGCGCAATGTCGCCTACAGCTGAGTCGCCGGACCCCCCGGACCCGCCGGACCACCCACCAGGGGCCCGTCGTCTCGTTGCCGGCGCCGCCGAAGCACCAGCGGCGTCGCCACTGCCGCGGCAATGACGACGACGACCAGGATCGCCCAGCCGATGTCGCCCGAAGAAGCGGCTTTCTTATTCGACGGGGCTGCCGAGGACGTGGACGCAGACGACCGAGCTACGGTCGAACCTTTGTGCCCACCCGGCGCCGCCACCAAAGAGGTGTGCTGAGCGAGCGCGACCTTCTCGGCGTCGGCTGGCGTGATCGGCCGTGTGTTGCCCGCTGCGGCAGAGAAGAACGAGAGCAGAGCGACGTAGATCCCGACGCGCATGGTGATCGCCTCTCCGACGCCGGATTCGTTCGTCGCGGCGAAGTAGGTCACCACCCGCGCACCTGGGATGGAGGGCAGCCGACCCTTGCTCACGATCTCCCCTGATTGGAGCGAGTGTTGCGCCGCCTGGAGGAAGACCTGGGCACCCGTCGTAGTGGGGAAGCGGACAACCAGATCCTGGACCTGGTTCAGTCCGCCGTTGGCCTGCCACTGGCGCTCGTAGGTGCTGATCATGTCGCCGAGCGTGGCGAATGCGGCCGAGGCGGCTGAAGGATCGGGGGCATCTGCGGCGAATTGCGAGGGGTTCAAAGGGCCCTGCGAGCTGACCACATAGCCCGGTCCCAGGTCGGGGATGACGATCGTGCTGAGCGAGGTCGGCGCAGTGTCCGCGCCGGCAGCGCCCATGCCGATGGTGCCCATGGCGACCAGCGCGATCGAGACAGACGCGACTGAGCCCAATCCCACACGGGCGAGCGCCGGGGTGAGCGCATGGCGGAGCGACGAGACCAGCAAGGTGATCCCCTGGCGGCGCACCGCCAGCATCACGCGACGAAGTACTTGGCCTCCGGGTGGTGGCAGACGATGGCGTCGGTGGTCTGCTCGGGGTGCAGCTGGAACCCCTCGCTCACCGTGACGCCGATGCGGTCGCCGCCCAGAAGCTCGACGACCTTGGCGTTGTCCGTGAGGTCCGGGCAGGCCGGGATAGCCCCACGAGTAGCGACCACCCCGGTACTGCTGGCGGAAGAGGCCGGTCAGCGTCGGGCCGTCCTCGTCGACGTAGCCGAGCTCTTCGCGGATGCGCTTGTGCCAGTACTCCGCGGTCGCCTCTGCCATCTCGACGCTGAGCCCGTGCAAGAAGAGGTAGTCCTGGTAGCGGTTCTCGGCGAACAGGCGGGCCGCCTCCTCGGAGGCCCGACTCCCGATGGTGCACAGCATGAAGCTGGCGAAGTCCTCTTCGCCCGAGTCGGCGGAGCGGAAGAAGTCCGAGATGCACAACCACGGCTCCTTGCGCTGGCGGGGGAAGGTGAAGCGCATCCACTCCGAGGAGCGCGTACTCGTCCTTCCAGACGATGAGGTCGTTGCCCTCGGCATTGGCGGCGAAGTGGCCGTAGGCGACCGAGGGCACGAGCAGGTCGGCCTCGCGTCGCCTTGGCCAGCTGCTCGCGCAGCGTGCCCTTCACCCGTTCCTTGAACTCGGTGTCGTTCTCGCCGTTCTCGGGCCGGAAGCCCCACTGGTTGCGGAAGAGCGCTGTGAGGTTCAGGAACTCGGAGATCTCGTCGAGGGGGAGTCCCACCGCGACGCGTGTTCCGACGAAGGGCGGCGTGAAGAGCCGGTTGTCCGCCGCCACGTCGGAGCGGGCCGGCTGGCCTTCGACCGGTGAGGTGTCGGGGTCCAGGCGGCTGCGCTTGGGCACGTTGCGCTCGGAGATCTCCCGGCCGAAGTCGGGGTCGTCCTCGCCGCTGCGCTTGAGCTCGATCAGGCGGTCCATGGTGCGCAGCCCTTCGAAGGCGTCGCGCCCGTAGAACAGCCGGCCCTCGTAGACCTCACGCAAGTCGCGCTCGACGTAGGTGCGAGTCAAGGCGGCGCCGCCCAGCAGGATGGGGATGGTCGACAGCGACCGCTCGTTCAGCTCGACGAGGTTCTCGCGCATGATGAGAGTCGACTTCACCAGCAGACCGCTCATGCCGATGGCGTCGGCCTTGTGCTCCTCGACGGCGGCGATCATCTCGTTGATGCCCACCTTGATCCCGAGGTTGATCACCAGGTAGCCGTTGTTGGTGAGGATGATGTCGACCAGGTTCTTCCCGATGTCGTGCACGTCGCCCTTGACGGTGGCGAGCACCACGGTGCCCTTGCCGCCCTGATCGGACTTCTCCATGTGGGGCTCGAGGAAGGCCACTGCCGCCTTCATCGTCTCGGCCGACTGGAGGACGAAGGGAAGCTGCATCTCGCCCGGAGGCGAAGCGCTCCCCCACCACCTTCATGCCCGCCAGCAAGATGTCGTTGACGATGCTCGAGCGCCCCGAGCCCGGATCCGAGCGCCTCGGCTCAGGTCGTCCTCGAGCCCGTTGCGGTTGCCGTCGATGATGCGCTGGCGACAGGCGCTGGTCTACGGGCCAGTCGAGCGTGGTCGTCGGCGTCGCCCGCGCCGACCTTGACCCCGTCGAAGAGAGCCAGCAGCTCCTGGAGCGGGTCGTAGGCGTCGGTGCGGCGGTCGTAGACGAGGTCGAGGCAGACCTCCTTGGCCCGCTCGTCGATCCGCGACAGCGGGAGGATCTTCGACGCGTGCACGATGGCCGAGTCGAGCCCGGCCTCGACGCACTCGTGCAGGAAGACCGAGTTGAGCACCTGCCGGGCCGCGGGGTTCAGGCCGAACGACACGTTGGAAAGCCCGAGGATCGTCGAGACGCCCGGCAGTTCGGTCTTGATGGCCCGGATGCCCTCGATCGTCTCGATCCCGTCGTTGCGGCTCTCCTCCATGCCGGTCGAGAGGGGCAGCGCCAACGGGTCGAAGAGCAGGTCCTCGGGGCCAGGCCGTAGCGCTCGACGGCGATGTCGCGGATGTTGCGGGCGGCCCGCAGCTTCCACTCGGCGCGTGCGCGCCTGGCCCTCCTCGTCGATGCAGGTGCACACGACCGCGGCGCCGAACTCGCGGGCGAGGCGCAGGAACGTGTCGAGCCGGGTGCCGGGCTCGTCGCCTTCCTCGAGGTTGACCGAGTTGAGGATGGGTCGCCCGCCGATCCACTCGAGCGCGGCCCGGGCCACCGGGCCCTCGGTGGAGTCGACCATGAGCGGGACGCTCGCCTGGGTGGCGAATCGGCTGGCCACCTCGGTCATGTCGGCCACCCCGTCGGCGCCGGTGTAGTCGACGCAGACGTCGATCACGTGGGCGCCTTCCTTGATCTGGTCGCGAGCCATGGCCACGCAGGTGTCCCAGTCGGCCTCGAGCATGGCCTCGCGGAAGCGCCTTGGAGCCGTTGGCGTTGGTGCGCTCGCCGACCACGAGGAACGAGGTGTCCTGGCGGAAGGGGACCGAGGTGTAGATGGAGGCGGCCGAAGGTTCGTGCACCGGCTGCACGCCGCCGGCGTGGCATCGGCGCAGCGCTCGACCACGGCGGCCAGGTGGGCCGGGGTGGTGCCGCAACAACCACCGACGGCCGAGACGCCGAACTCGGTGACGAAGCGGTGGAGGTGATCGGCCAGCTGCTCGGGCGGTGAGGTCGTAGTGCATCTTGCCGTCGACGACCGACGGGAGGCCCGCATTGGGGACGCAGGCGATGGGGACGAGGCTGGCCGACGAAAGGTGCCGCAGGGCCTCGCTCATCTCGACCGGACCCGTGGCGCAGTTGAGACCGACGACGTCGACCTGCATCGCGTCGAGGACGGTGAGCGCGGCGCCGATCTCGGTGCCGGGCAGCATGCGGCCGGTCAGCTCGATGGTCACCTGGGCCTGCAGCGGCACGATCGCGGTCGAGCGCCACCATGGCGCGCCGGGCGCCGTTGATGGCCGCCTTGGCCGAGAGGAGGTCGAACTGGCGTCTCGATCAGGAGGAGGTCGACGCCACCCTCGAGCAGCCCGAGCGCCTGCTCCTCGTAGGCGTCGCGGAACTCGGCGTAGGGGATCTGCCCGAGCGTCGGGAATTTGGTGCCCGGGCCCATGCAGCCGGCCACCCAGCGCGGGCGCTCGCGGCGTGGCGAACTCGTCGCGCACGGCGCTTGCGAGCTCGGCCGCCGTGCGCGGTGAGCTCCCGGGCGCGGTCGGCCAGCCCGTACTCGGCCAGCACGACCGAGGACGAGCCGAACGTGTCGGTCTCGACGACGTCGCAGCCGACCTCGAAGAAGGAGCGGTGGACCTGGGCGATGAGGTCGGGGCGGGTGCTGATCAGGATCTCGTTGCAGCCCTCGAGCTCGGGCCCGCCGAAGTCCTCGGGCTCAAGCCCAGCAACTGCAGGTTGGTGCCCATGGCGCCGTCGAAGATGACGACCCGCTCCCGCAGCGCCTGGAGGTAGGTGGACGCGGACGGGTCGAGCCGGCCAAGCAGTTCCGGGGAGCGTGACATGGTGCCTACCAGGATACCGGGGCCCCCTGGGGCCCTCTGAACCGGCGCCGATAGCATCCGCGCCTGGTGACTCCGAAGATCTACACCAAGACCGGCGACGACGGGACGACCGGGCTCTCTACGGCGGGCGGGTGCGCAAGGATTCGTGGCAGATCGAGCTCAACGGCGTCGTCGACGAGGCGCAGGCGGCCATCGGGCTCGCCCGGGCCGAATGCGCTCCCGGCTCCAAGCTCAATCAGCGTCTGACCGCGCTGGCCCGCGACCTCTACGTGCTGATGGCCGAGGTGGCCACGGCCCCGGCGAACCGCAGCAAGCTCACGGCGGGGTCGAGCCTGGTGACGGCGGAGATGGTGGCCGCTTTGGAAGCGGCCATCGACGATCTGCTGCCGCGCTTCGAGATGCCCAGCGACTTCACGGTCCCTGGCGAGAACCGCGTGTCCGCCGCGCTCGACCTGGCCCGCACCATCGTGCGCCGGGCCGAGCGCCTTGCCGTGGCCGACCCCGTCGAGGGGTCGCTCGTCCTCGCATACCTCAATCGGCTCTCGGACCTGCTGTGGGCGATGGCGCGCTGGGCGGAAGGTCCCGAGCACCGGCTGTCGAAGGGCTGACGACGTCAGGCACTCCCTCACGCCGACCAGCCGCCCCAGTGGATGCGCGACGAGGGCGGTGGCCGAGTGCCGGTCGAGCGAGGGCGACCGGTGGTCGTGGCCGTCGGGGTGGCCGAGCGCGACGGCGCCGAAAAGGCGCCAGCCTGTCGGGGACGCCGAGCGCGCCGGCCAGCGCTGCTTCGCCGCTGAAGTTGCCGAGGACGCAGGCGCCGAGACCGGCGTCGACGGCGGCGAGGAGCACCGTCATCACGCCGAACGCGGCGTCGCCGTCCAGTAGGGGACGGGCCAGACGTCGGTGCCGGCGCCGAGACCTGACGACGGCCTTGTCGGGTTCGGCGTAGCGGGCGACATAGGCCTCGGGGGAGGCGTAGGCGAGCAGCACGACCGGCGCCCGGCGCAGGCCCTGGGCCGCTCGGCTGCGGGCCCGCCAGGCTCGTCCGTCGGTGGCGTCCCAGTAGGCCGCCGTTTGGTCGGCGCCGACCAGCACGACCCAGGCCGTCCCGCCGGTGTTGCCGGCGGTCGGGGCCCGCAGGGCCGCCTCGAGGATGCGGTCGAGAACGCCTGCGGTCGACCGGCTTCGGTGCGAGAAGCTGCGCACCATGGCGCGGCGGCGGATGGCCTCGTGCAGCTCCATGGCGGCGCAGTTTCCCACTGCGTCCGTGCTGCATGCATGCGCCGGCGGAGCCAGGTGCGGGAATGTTGACCCCGCTGGTAGTGTTTTACGGTTCGATCCGGCCAACCGAGGCGGGCTGGCGCGACCCGGAGGTGCAGAGTGCCCACACCCCGAGATCTTCTGAACGAGGCCAAGGCGTCCATCCGCGAGGTGGAGCCCGGCCGACGCGCAGGCCTTGCTCGAGGGCGGCGGCGTGACCTTCCTCGACGTGCGCGAGCCCGACGAGTACGAGCAGGGCGCCATTCCCGACGCCGTCCACCTGCCCCGGGGCCACCTCGAGTTCCAGGTCGAGGGCAAGCTGCCCGACAAGGCGGCGCCGGTCGTCGTCTACTGCGCCGGCGGGCGTGCGCTCGGCCTTCGCGGCCAAGACGATGGCGGACCTCGGTACACCGACGTGCAGTCGATGGTCGGCGGGTTCAACAAGTGGAAGGACGAGGGCCGCCCGTGGGCGGCGCCCCAGACGCTCACCCCGGCCCAGCGCAACCGCTATCAGCGCCACCTGCTGCTGCCCGAGGTGGGCGAGGTCGGCCAGCTGAAGCTGCTCGACTCGAAGGTGCTGCTGCTCGGTGCGGGCGGGCTCGGGTCGCCGGCGGCGCTCTATCTGGCCGCGGCCGGCGTCGGCACGCTCGGCATCATCGACATGGACGTGGTCGACGAGTCGAACCTGCAGCGCCAGATCCTGCACAACATGGACCGCATCGGCGATCGCAAGGTCGACTCGGCCAAGAAGACGCTGACCGCGCTGAACCCCGACGTCAACGTCGTGACCTACGACGTGCGGCTGGGCGCGGACAACATCTTGGACATCATCGACGGGCTACGACGTCATCGTCGACGGGACGGACAACTTCCCGACCCGCTACCTCGTCAACGACGCCTCGCTGCTCAAGCGGATTCCCGTGGTGCACGGCTCGATCTTCCGCTTCGAGGGTCAGGTCACCGTCTTCGATCCCTACAACGGCCCGTGCTATCGCTGCCTCATCCCCGAGCCGCCGCCGGCCGAGCTGGCGCCGTCGTGCTCGGAGGCCGGTGTGCTCGGCGTGCTGCCCGGGCATCATCGGGTCGATCCAGGCGATCGAGACGATCAAGATGCTGCTCGGCCTCGGCGACCCGCTGGTCGGGCGGCTGCTGGCCTACGACGCGCTGGAGGAGTCGTTCCGCACCTTCAAGGTGCGGCGCGACCCGGCCTGCCCGGCCTGCGGTCCCGACGCCGGCGAGATCGTCATCGCCGAGTACGACGAGCTCTGCATGCCTCACCCCCACTGAGCACGCGAGATACGCCGCCCGCGACACCGGCGGTCCAGCGCCCTTCGGCGACTCGAGCCGTCGCCGCTCACCAGCGGCGATCGCAGGGGCCGAACCGCTAGACAGAGGGCATGACCCAGACCATCGGAGCACAGACCCTGCGCGTCAACGGCGTCGAGCTGGCGTGGTCGGAGCGGGGGAGCGAGTCCGCCCGGCACTCCGACACTGGTGCTGGTGCACGGCTTCACCGGCTCCTCGCACGACTTCGCGCTCGAAGTCGACGAACTGGCCGAGCGACCGCCGCGTCGTCGTCGTTGGACCAGCGCGGGCACGGTGCCTCCACGAAGACCGGCACGCTTGAGGGCTACAGCATCGAGCAGCTCGCCCGAGACCTGGCCGCGTTCCTCGACGTGGTGGGCGAGGGCCCCGTGGATCTCCTGGGGCACTCGATGGGGGGCCGCGTCGTCCTCACGATGGTCGTGCTGCGTCCCGATCTGGTGCGCTCGCTCATCTTGATGGACACGAGCGCCTGGTCGTTCCAGCCTGACGACGAGAAGCTCCGCACAATGGTCCTCGACTACATCAGCGCCTTCGACCCTGCCCGCGGCATGCCTTCCACCCTCAGCCTCGGCGGGCCTGAGGACGAGCTCATCGCAGCCGCCGTTCCTCCTGTGTGGCAGCAACAGAAGGATGCGATCCTCACCGGGATGGACGCCTACGCAGTCAAAGGGCTCGGCATGGAACTGTGGACCGAGATCCCCGACGGAGATGGCTCGCTGCGCAGCCGCTTGCCGTCCATCTCCTGCCCCACGACCGTGTTGGTCGGTGAGCACGACCACCCGTTGGTGGGCCAGGCGCCTGCACTCGCAGGCGAGGTAATCAACGGCAGGCTCACCGTCATCGGCGGGGCGTACCACTCGCCGCAGCTGACGCACCCCGACGAGTGGCGCGACGGCAATCGATGAGCATCTCGCCACCGCCGGAGCAGCTCGATGAGCGAGACGGTTGCACCGCAGGCCAGTGACCGCATCACGCTCGCAGGCTCCGACGTCAGTGTCCCGCCGCTCGGCGTCGGCACCTGGGCCTGGGGCGACAAGAGCACCTGGGGTATGGGCGGCTATGACAGCGCGCTCACCGAGTCGACGATCAGGGAGGCCTGGGAGGCGAGCATCGACGCAGGCGTCGTCCTCTTCGACACGGCGGAGGTGTACGGAGGCGGTGAGAGCGAACGGATCATCGGTCGTCTCCTGGCCAAGGACCCGGCTGCACGCCAACGCGTCGTCATTGCCACGAAATTCATGCCCTCGCCGTGGAAGGTGAATGTCCACTCGGCGCTCCTCGGCGCGGCCCGGCAGTCTCGCGAGCGGCTCGGCGTCGACGCGATCGACCTGTACCAGATCCACGGTCCGATCTCCTTGCGCTCACACGATGCGATCGCCGACGCCCTCGCCGGGGCTCACGCCGAGGGCGTGGTCAAAGCGGTCGGGCGTGTCGAACTATTCGGCCAAGGAGACGCGCGCGATCGATGCCGCGCTGCGCAGGCGCGGCCTGCGGCTGGCCAGCAATCAGATCGAGTTCTCTCTGTTGCGGGCGATGCCCCTTCGAGTCGGGTTGATCGACGCGTGCCGGGAGCTCGGCGTCGTGCCGCTGGCGTACTCGCCGATCGGGCAGGGCCGCCTGACGGGAAAGTACAGCGTCGCCAAGCCACCTCCGGGGAAACGGACATTCTCCGCCCACCCGATGGAGCAGATCGACGCTATCGTGGCCGAACTACGGGCGATCGGAGATGCCCACGAGCGGCCGCACGCCGAGCCAGGTGGCCCTGGCCTGGCTCATCGCCAAGGGGGCAGTGCCCATCCCGGGGGCCAAAAACCGCTCGCAGGCGGAGCAGAACGCGGGCGCACTCGGGTGGCAGATGACCGACGAGCAGGTCGCCCGCCTCGATGCGGTGTCTCTCTTCGGCAAGCGAGGGGTCAGCCAGCGCGTCTGGCAACACGGCTGATTCCGGCAGTACCGTCGTGAGGTGATCGCTGCGCTCCACGACGCGCCACTGCCACCGCTCAGAGGATCTCAGTTCTTCAGCACCCAGTTCGATTTCGTGCCGGTGGCGATGATCGTCGTGGCGGTGGCCCTCTACCTCTGGGGCGTCCAGCGCAACAATGCGCTGCATCCGCGCCACCCCTGGTCGGCCGGCAAAACGGCGGCGTGGATCGGCGCCAACGTCACGACAGCGATCGCCATCTTCAGTTTCGTCGGTGTCTACGACGGCGAACTCTTCTGGGATCACATGGTCCAACACCTGATCCTGATCATGGTGGCGGCCCCGCTCTACGCCATCGCTTCCCCGCTCGACTTGACCTGGCGCGCCACGACGGGGACCGCGCATCTCGTCGTCACCGAGGCGCTGCGCTCACCGGTGGCCAAGTTCTTCGGCAATCCGGTGACGGCGTTCATCCTCTACGCCGTGCTGATTCCCATCAGTCACATAACGAACTGGTACAACGTCACGCTCGAGCACGAGAGCGTGCACAACGCCGAGCACCTGGCGTTCTTGGTCGTGGGCTACCTCTTCTGGCGTCAGATCTTCGGCAGCGACCCCAACAAATACCGGCTCCACCCCGCGCTCCAGTTCTTCTACCTCTTCATGGCAATCCCGATCGACACTTTCACCGGTCTGTCGCTGGCGGGGGAGGCGCGCGAGATCTTCCCGGCGTACTTCGCTACCCACCGCGCCTGGGGCATCTCCTACGTCGCCGACCTCCACGTCGGGGGCGACATCATGTGGGTGGTGGGCGACACCTTGATGCTCTGGCCCATGATCCCGGTCGCGCTGCGGTGGATGCACATGGAGGAGCGCAAGGCGGTGAGGATCGACGCGCAGCTCGATGCAGAGCAGCTCGCCCAGGAGCAGGCGATAGGTCCCGTACCCGATCAGCCGCCGAGGTCCATCAACTCCACGCGCACCCCGTCTGGGTCGGTGCAGTAGACGAACTCGAGTGTCGTGCCGCCCAGGTCGATGGTGGTGCGGCTCGGCTCGACAACCGCACCTCCGAGCTCGACGATCCGGGCCACCGTGCCTGCGACGTCGCGCACGCGAAAGGACAGGTGGGTGAGGCCCAGCTGATTGACCGCCCGCCGTTCGCGAGGGCCGAAGGGTGAGGGATCGCGAAAGGCCAGGAGCTCGATCGCGGTCGGCCCGCGACGGATGAACTGTGAGGTGACCGCGACATCGTCGAACTCCATGAGCCGGGCGAACTCGGTGCCGATCTCGTGGGATTCGGCCTTCTCGAAGTCGAGTGCGTCGCAGTAGAAGCGCAGCGAGCGCTCGAGGTCGCTCACGCAGATGCCGAAATGCGAAAACACGGGACCGCTGTCGTCGTCCACGGTCGGTAGTTTGCCCCGTGGAGGCGTGCCGACGCCTGCCTCGGAGGCTGCTTTCGCCCGGACACTCAGAATCTTCGTAGCCTGGGGGCGTGACACCGGACAAGCAGGACACCAAGGGGAGCCCGAGCCCGGAGCGCCGCACCGACTCGGGCATCGAGATCGAACCCGTCTACCGTGCCGGCGACCTCGGAGGCTGGGATCCCGACGCCCAGCTAGGGGAGCCGGGCACCTACCCCTTCACGCGTGGCGTCCACCCGCAGATGTACCGATCGAAGCTGTGGACCATGCGGCAGTACGCGGGCTTCGGATCGGCCGAAGCCACGAACGAGCGCTTCAAGTTCCTCCTCGATGCAGGGCAGACGGGCCTCTCGTGCGCCTTCGATCTGCCGACGCAGATGGGCTTCGACTCCGATCACCCGAGGGCGGAGGGCGAAGTCGGCAAGGTCGGGGTGGCCATCGACTCGTTGGCCGACATGCGTCTCTTGATGGCGGACCTCCCGATGGACAAGGTCACGACATCGATGACCATCAACGCCACCGGCGCCATCCTCCTCCTGCTCTACCAGCTCGTTGCCGAGGAACAAGGCGTGCCGGGCGAAAAGATCCGTGGCACGATCCAGAACGACATCTTGAAGGAATACATCGCGCGGGGTACGTACATCTACCCCCCGCGACCGTCGATGCGACTCATCGTCGACACCTTCGCCTATTGCTCGGAACACCTGCCGAGTTGGAACACAATCTCGATCTCGGGGTATCACATCCGAGAGGCTGGGTCGACGGCGGTGCAGGAGATAGCGTTCACCTTGGCCAATGGCATCGCCTACGTGGAGGCCGCGATCGCGGCCGGCATGGACGTGGATGCGTTCGCCCCCCGCCTGTCCTTCTTCTGGAACGCGCACAACAACCTTTTCGAGGAGATCGCCAAGTACCGTGCTGCCCGGCGCATGTGGGCTCGCATCATGACCACTCGTTTCGGCGCCAAAGACGAGCGATCGAAGATGCTGCGCTTCCACACCCAGACCGGTGGATCGACGTTGACCGCGCAACAGCCGGAGAACAACATCGTGCGTGTCACGGTCCAGAGCCTGGCCGCCGCCCTGGGTGGTACGCAGAGCCTCCACACCAACGGCTTCGACGAAGCGCTTGGCCTCCCGACGACGCGTGCCGCCAAAATCGCCCTGCGCACGCAGCAGATCGTCGGCTACGAGTCCGGAATCGCCGACACCGTCGACCCGCTCGCCGGCTCGTACTTCGTCGAATCGCTGACCGATGACGTGGAAGCTGCCGCTACGGCCTACCTGGAGCGGATCGACGAACTGGGTGGAGCAGTCGCGGCCATCGAGGCCAGATTCATGCAGGAAGAGATCGAGACGGCCGCCTACAGCTTCGCCAAGGCCGTGGACGACGGGGAGAAGGTCGTCGTCGGCGTCAACCGCTTCACCGACGCAGAAGCCGAGGCCACCGAGGTCTTCCCGATCGACGTCAAGCTCCAGCAGATCCAGATCGACCGCACCCGCGGCGTACGGGCCGACCGAGACCAGACCGCCGTGAACCGCGCGCTCGGTGACATCGCGGCGACCGCCAAGGGAGACGGCAACCTGTTGGTGCCGATGAAGGCTGCGTTGAGGGCGATGGCGACCCTCGGCGAGGTCTCGGACGTGCTGCGCGGCGAGTTCGGCGTCTACCAGCCCGGCGGCTGACGACCGTGGGGCACGAGAGCTTCTGGCCCCTCTTCGGTCTGTCGGTTCGCACGCCGCGGGTCGAGCTGCGCTTGCCCCGTGAGGACGAGTTCGGCGCGCTGATCGAGGTCATCGACTCGGGCATCCACCACCCGGACACCATGCCGTTCTTTGTGGCCTGGACCGAACGCGAGCCCGTGGCGCGTGCCCGGGAGGCGGCTCAGTTCTGGTGGCGGCAGCGGGCGAGCTGGAGTCCTCACGACTGGGCCTTCACGGGCGCCGTGTTCGTCGATGATCGTCCCGTGGGGGTGCAGGAGTTGAGCGCCAAGCGATTCGCCGCGGTGCGCACTGTCGAGACCGGGTCGTGGCTCGGCCTGCCTCATCAGGGGAAGGGATTGGGGCGCGACATGCGCGAGGCGGCCCTGCACCTCGCCTTCGCCGGATTGGAGGCCGAAGAAGCCCTCAGCGGCGCGTTCGAGGACAACGCCTCGTCCCTCGCGACCTCGCGAGCCGTGGGCTACGAGGAGAATGGCGAGGCGCGTGCCGCACGCCGGGACGGCTCCGGTCGTACCATCCGTTTCCGCATGAGCCGCGAGATGTGGGAGCGCCGTCGCCGCGACAACATCGAAATCGTGGGGCTCGAGGACTGCCTGGACATGTTCACGGGTCCCGCGTCGACGCCAATGGAGTGAGCATTCGAGGTCAAGGCGGAGACGCGGTTCTCGAGCCGGAGCCCGGGGCCGGCACGCGGTACAGCATTCCAGGCGGGACGCTGGAAGAAGGAGGGCGCGCCGTCGCGCGCGCACGCCGCGTCCGCCGGGAGAACAGAACGCGACGGCGCCATGGGGCTGCGTCCGAGTACCGTCTGCCTCGGAGTCGTGGTCGCCGGCGCCGCTGGCTACGGCGTGCTCCTTCGCATCTGGCTCCTCGTGCATCTTCCTGTCTGGGGTGATGAGGCGATTGTCGGGCTGATGGGACAGGCCATCGGCCATGGCCACGTGACCGCGTTTTATTGGGGCCAGAGTTATGGAGGGCTCGAGCCCTACATCGTCGCAGCTGCCCTCAAGATCGGTGGGGGCGGTGAGCCGGCACTGAACGCGACGCCGGCGGTGTTGGCAGCACTTGCCGCGGCGATCGTCGGTTGGCTCGCGCTGGCAACGGGGAGGGACAGGCTCACTGCTGCAGCCGCAGCTGCCGCCGTCTGGGTGTGGCCCTATGTCGTTGTGTGGCAGTCGGTGCGCGAGGGCGGCTTTCGCGAGGCAACGCTGTGCTGCGGACTTACCGCGATTGCATGCTGTATTCGCGTACACCGGCGACGCGCGGGACCATTCACCTTTCTCCTTCTCGGTCTCGTGCTCGGCCTGGGCTGGTGGGCCTCACCGGAGATCGTCTATTTCGTGCCACCGTGCCTCGTATTGCTCGGCGCCTCGCTGCGTGCAGTGTTCGGGCGTGTCTCCGGGGTTGGGCTGATCGTCCTAGGGGTTGTCGTCGGATCGGTGCCGTGGTGGTACGTCAATGCTCGCTCGGGGTTCGTGTCGTTGCAGCGCAGCTCGCTCCCGGCCAACGGCGGCATCACCTACAGCACGAAACTCTCCGTCTTCTTCCACGACATGCTTCCGCTTCAACTCGGCCTCCGAACGGTGGCGAGCGGGGACTGGATCGGCGGGACGGCGCTCGGTGTCACCCTGTACGTCGTCGTGCTGGTGATTCTCACGGCCGCAGTGGTGCGAGCGGTCGTGCTGTTCGCGCGTGATACGAGTCATCTGGCGCCGCTGGCCCTGGGACTGGCGGTGGTGTGTTACCCCTTCCTCTACTCGGCAGCCCCGGGAACCGGCTACTGGATCGACGGGCGCTACGGCATCTACTTCCCGGCGTTGGTCGTCGCGCTGCTGGCGACGATGCCACTCCAGCAACTCTGGCCGTCGCGGTCACGCCACGCGGCGCGGTCCGCGTCGTCCCGCACGCCGGTCTCGGACACGCCGGTCTGGGACACGCCGGCATGGGACATGCCGGTCTGGGACACGCCGGCATGGGCTGAGCAGGCTCCCTCTGAGCCGGCCTCGGCAACCCTGACCACGCCGACGTCGGCTGACCCGATTCCAGACGCGCCTGCCATCCGGACTGAGCAGAGGCTTCTCCGCCGTCGCCGCGTGCTGGTTGCCGTCGCGCTCGCCTGTGCGATGTGTCTGACCGTCGTGGGCGCCCACGACGAGGGCGTGCCGGCGTCTGCATCGTTCTTCTCGGGCTGGCACAACGGGGACGACCCGATGGAGCAGGTGCTGGTCGAAATGCGAGCGCACCACATCACTGACGCATACGGCGACTACTGGACGGCGTACGACCTTGACTTCCTCAGCGACGGTCACCCGACGGTCAGTCCTTCACCGCTCGATGTGAACCGCTCGCATGCGATCGCCGCCACGGTGGCGCACTCCACGGACCCGGCCTGGCTGTTCTTCGCCCCGTCACAGGTCGCAGCCGCGACCTCGACGTTCGCCAATCCCCAGCCCGGTCCTGGCCCCTACACCGAGCAAACGTTCGAGGCCTACCTGACCCAGCTCGGCGTTTCCTACACAGTCGTGCCGCTTGGGGTCCTCGACGCCGTTGTCCCGGCGCACCGGCTCAGGACCCCGTAGAGACGGAGCGCCTCGGCCCTCCCGACCGCCGGGCCTCAGGCGGTGACGACCGTCTCGAAGTGTTCGACGACAGGAAATGGGTCGTAGAAGTGGTGCAGTGCGGCCCGCCAGTCCTGGTAGGCGGCCGAACCGCGGAAGCCCTCGGTGTGGTCCTCGAGCCGCTGCCATTCCGCCAAGAGCAGGAAGCAGCTGGGACGTTCGAAGCAGCGCTCGAGGCGCAGCGACACGAAGCCGGGGCTGCCGGCGATGATCAACTTGGCCGATTCCATCGCGGCGATGAACTCGTTCTCGCGGCCGGGGACCACCTCGAGGACGGCGTGTTCGGTGATCACGATCGCGCGAGGAGCCTGGACCGCAGAGCGGGATCCGCCGCGGCGTCAATGGCGGTCCAGGCCAAGGCGACGGCGCCGTCGCGAACAGCGGTGTCCGCCGAGGGTGTGACGGCGGCGGCAGCGAACTCCTTCTGGTGGTTCACAGCACCGTGTGTCTCGATCGCGATGAGGGGATGGATAGTGGGCACGGCGAGTGAGACGTTGGCCATGTCGGTGGAGAAGGTCGGCAATGGGGCGCCCGCGTCGTCGGCCTCGAAATGCCGGCCGAGCGCTTCTGCGTTGGCCCGGTAGGCACGCAGGAGGTCGGGGTCGGGCTCCATGTGGGAATACACCGGCGACAACTCCTCGTAGTCGAGGGAACAGCCGGTCGCCCGTGCCCCGGCTTCGAAACAGGCGTCCACCCGCGGCCGCAGCGCGGCCAATCCTGCTGCCGTGCGTGACCGCACCATGTAGCGCGCGCTGATGGAGGCGGGGATGACGTTGGCGGCGTCGCCGCTCGAGCGGACAACCCCGTGCACCTGGTCGCCCGGTGGCAGTTGCTGGCGCAAGAGACCAATCGCGACCTGGGCGACGGTCAGGGCGTCCTGCGCGTTGACGCCCTCCCACGGTGCAGCTGACGCGTGCGCTGCACGGCCGGTGAAGTGGACGTCGTAGTGGGCGACCGCCAAGCACGTGGCGGTCAGTCGTTCCGACGGCCACGGATGCACCATCATCGCTGCGTGGACGCCGCGGAAGGCACCCCGTTCGAGCATCAGGATCTTGCCGCCGCCGCCCTCCTCCGCCGGGGTCCCGAGCACGCGGACGCTGAGGTCGAGGTCGTCGGCCACGGCGGCGAGGGCCAGCCCGGCGCCCACCGCGGTTGCCGCGATGATGTTGTGCCCGCAGGCGTGGCCGACTGCGGGCAGTGCGTCGTACTCGGCGCACACCGCCACCACGAAGTCGCCGGTGCCGCTTCGTGACTCGAGCGCGGTGGGAAGGTCGTAGACCCCCTCATCGACCTCGAGGCCGCCCGACCGCAGGGCACCGGCCACGGCCCGGGCCGATTTGGTTTCGCCGAAGCACAGCTCGGGCGTGCCGTGGACGGCGTGGCTGAGCGAGACGAGTTCATCGAGGTGGCGGTCGACGGCCGCCGCGGCTGCGTCCTTGGCTGACGACACGTCGGCCGGTGTGCTCACCTACTCGATGACCGCCACGACGTCACCGGCGCCCACGGAGTCGCCGGCGCTCACACGGACTTCCTTGACCACGCCATCCTTCTCTGCCGCCACTGCGTTCTCCATCTTCATCGCTTCGAGCAGGCAGATCGACTGGCCGACTTCCACGACGTCACCCACCGCGACGAGGACCTTGACGATCGTCCCTTGCATCGGGACGGTCACCTGACCCGATCCCGTGCCCGCCACCGCGCTGGCCGCGGCGCGCTTGGGCCGGCCGGCCGGCCGGCCCGGCAGGGCCACCGTGCCCAGATCCGGCACCCACAGCTTCAGCGAGTAGCGCCTGCCGTCGACCTCGGCCGTGACGTCACGCTCCACCGTGGGCACGTCGTCCTCCGCGCTTGCGGGCGCCGGCGCGCCGGCCGCGTTCACCACGAGCCCGCTCAGATCGAGTCGCTCCTCGACCCACTTGGTCGAGTGCGTCGCCGACACGAAGTCGGGATGGCTCAGAATCGCCACGTCGGCGGGCAACGTTGTCGCCACACCGGTGATGCGGGTCTCGTCGATGGCGCGAAGCATCCGGCGGCGCGCTGCCTCGCGGTCTGGAGCCCAGACGATGAGTTTGGCAATGAGATTGTCGTAGTACTGCGACACCGTGTCCCCGCCTTCATAGCCGCTGTCAAGGCGCACGCCTGGACCCGAGGGCTGGCGGAACTCGGTCAGAGTGCCCGGAGACGGCGAGAATCGGCCGCCGCTTGGGTCCTCGGCGTTGACGCGGACCTCGATGGCATGGCCGTCGCGCCGCACCTCGTCCTGGGTGAAGTCGAGGCGCTCACCCGACGCGATGCGGATCTGCCAGGCGACGAGGTCGAGTCCCGTCACCAGTTCGGTGACTGGGTGCTCCACCTGCAGCCGCGTGTTCATCTCCAAGAAGTAGAACGCGCCGTCCTGGTAGAGGAACTCGACGGTGCCCGCGTTGTAGTAACCGCACGCCTGAGACACCTTGACGGCTGCCTTGCCCATGGCCTGGCGGATCTCGTCGGGGAAGTCCGGCGCGGGACTCTCTTCGACGAGCTTCTGGTGTCGACGCTGCGCCGAGCAGTCACGCTCACCGAGCCACAGCGTCGTGCCGTGCTGGTCACCGAGAACCTGCATCTCGACGTGGCGAGGCCAGCCGAGATACCGCTCGAGATAGATCTCGGGCCGGCCGAAGTATGCCTGGGCCTCGCGTGCTGCGGACTCCATGGCGTCGGCCGCATCACCGGCGGCGGCGACCACCTTCATGCCCCGCCCGCCACCGCCATACGCGGCCTTGATGGCGACGGGCCAGCCGTGTTCTTCACCGAATGCCACCACCTCGTCGGGTGAGGTCAGCGGTTCCGAGCGGCCGGGCACGCCGGCGACGCCTGTCTTCTCCGCGGCGAGACGCGGAGCTGATCTTGTCCCCCATCACTTCGATCGCTTCCGGGGGTGGGCCGATGAAGGTCACACCACGGTCGGTGATGGCGCGGGCGAAGTCGGTATTCTCGGAGAAGAATCCGTAACCAGGGTGCACTCCGTCGGCTCCGCTCTCCTCGATCGCGTGGAGAATGGCCTCGGTGTTCAGAGTAGCTCTCGGCTGCAGCCTCGCCTCCGAGCGCATACGCCTCATCGGCCATGCGCACGTGCAGTGCGTCGCGGTCGAGGTTCGAGTAGACCGCGACCGTGCCGATACCCATCTCCCGGCACGTCCGGATCACGCGGACGGCGATCTCGCCGCGGTTCGCTATGAGGATCTTCTCGAGCACGCTGGGTCTTTCCTCCTGGGGCGGGCCTTCACAATTGCACGCGCCGTATGGTGTCCGCCATGTGGGGCGGTCGCTGGGAGATCACCTGGCTCAACGAGGTCGACTCGACCAACACGTATGTACGGGACCAGGCGCGGTCGGGGCGTCGCGGAGGGCCTCGTCGTCGTGGCGGACCATCAGACTGCGGGGCGTGGGCGGCTCGACCGCCGCTGGGAGTCGCCACCGGGTGCGAACCTGCTGGCCTCGGTCCTGCTCCGTCCCTCGTGCGAGGCAACCGACATGCATCTGTGCGCGGCAGCCGTGGCGCTGGCGGGGGCGGACGCGTGCTCGGATGTTGCAGGAGTGGAGCCGGTGTTGAAGTGGCCCAACGACCTGTTGGCCGGAGCAGACGAGGCGAAGCTCGCTGGGGTCTTGGCCGAGGCCGAGTTCTCCCGCGGCACGCTCACGGCAGTCGTGGTGGGGATCGGGATCAACGTGGCGTGGCCCGGGCCAGAAGGTGTGGGCGGTACCTGTCTCGAAGACCTGCGGGCCGCGGCCGACCTCGGGGACGGGGCGCGGCGGACCGGCGTTCAGTGGACCGGCAGGTTCTCTTGGAACGGCTGCTGGCCGGCCTGGCCGACCGGCGTCCGCTGCTCGACGAGGAACGTGGACGACGTCTGCTGGCGGACGAAGTGCGCCGACGCTGTGCCACCATCGGACAAACAATACGGGTTGTCCTCTCCGACGAGGAGTTCGAAGGGAACGCGGTTGACATCGACGACGCGGGGTGCTTGGTGGTCGAGACAGTCGAGCGCATCCGGACCGTGAACGCAGGTGATGTCGTGCATGTGCGCCCACCCTCTGGCGCGACGACGCGTTGACCTGACTGTCAGCCGGTGTTCGGTTTTCCACCTGCTCCCAGGCCTGGCAGCGGCTCTCGGGACTGGCAGACGAGGACCACTCTGCCAGACAAGGCGGGGTGCAGACCGCGACTAATGTCGCGCACTATGCGCCTTCTCGTGACGGGAGGTGCCGGTTTCATCGGGTCCAATTTCGCCCGCTATTGGGTCGAGCAGCACCCCGAGGATCACGTCGTTGTCTACGACGTGCTCACCTACGCCGGCAACCGTCCCAACCTGTCCGACATCGAGGACCGGATCGTCTTCGTCCAAGGCGACATCTGCGATCCCGACGCGGCAGAAAAGGCCCTTCGAGGCGAGGAGATCGACACGGTCGTCCACTTCGCGGCGGAGTCCCACAACTCCTTGGCTGTTCTGAACCCGGGTTTGTTCTTCCGGACCAACGTGATCGGGACCCAGACGATGCTCGAGGCCGCGCGGCAAGTCGGCATCGCGCGCTTCCACCATGTCTCGACGTGCGAGGTCTACGGGGACCTTCCGCTCGACACCGACGACGTGTTCACCGAAGATTCGCCGTATCGTCCGCGTACTCCGTACAACGCATCGAAGGCCGGCGCGGATCACGCAGTGCGCGGCGTACGCCGAGACGTACGGTCTGCCCATCACCATCACCAACTGTGCCAACAACTACGGCCCGTACCAGTTTCCCGAGAAGTTGATTCCGCATTTCTGCGCGCTGGCTCTTGATGACCAGCCGCTGACGCTCTACGCGAGCACCGAGAACCGGCGAGAGTGGCTGCATGTGCACGACCACTGCACTGCGATCGATTCGGTGATCCGCCGCGGCAGGGAGGGCGAGACATACCACGTCGGCAGTGGCATTGAGGCCTCCATCATGGAGGTGGCTGACCGAATTCTCGCAGCGCTCGGCAAGCCCGAATCGCTCAAGACGATCGTCCCCGACCGGCCGGGCCACGACCGGCGCTACGTCCTCGACGCGAGCAAGCTCCGACGTGAGCTTGACTGGTCCCCGTCGTTCGACTGGGACCAGGGCCTGGCGGAAACCGTGGCCTGGTACGCCGATCACCGGGACTGGTGGGAACCGTTGCGGGCCCGGGCACCGGTCGCCGAAGGGGCCTGGAGTTCCGGGGGCAGCTGAGGTGCGGGTCCTGATCACCGGGGCAGACGGGCAGCTGGGGCGCGACCTGCGTGACTGCCTGGCGGGACGCGTGCCCGCCGGGGGACGGCGCTGCGCGTTGCTGGGTCCCGAAGGGCCGCGAGCAGGTCTCGACCACGATGTCCTGGCGACCGACATCGATACGATGCGCGTCGACGACAGGGACGCGGTCTTGGGCACATTCCTGTCCTTCCGGCCGGAGCTTGTGTTGCACGGTGGCGCGTTTACGGCGGTCGACCGATGCGAGACGGAGGTCGACGCCGCGTTCGCCGTCAACGCCACCGGGACCCGGAACGTCGCAGAGGCGGCCGCACTCGTCGGCGCCCACATGGTCTATGTCTCGACGGACTACGTGTTCGACGGGACGGCGACCCGCCCCTACCGCGAGTGGGACACGCCGTGCCCGACCTCGGTCTACGGCGCGTCGAAGCTCGCGGGAGAGCGCGAATGCAGGCCGGGTTCGACCATTGTGCGGACCAGCTGGCTCTGCGGCGCGCACGGGGCCAACATGGTCGTGACCGCGCTGCGTCTGGCGGACGGCGACGGCGAGCTTCGTTTCGTCGACGACCAGCACGGGTCTCCCACCTTCACCGCAGACTTGGCGCCCGCCGTCGTCACCCTCGGCCTCGACCGCCGCCCGGGTCTGTTTCACATCACCAACAGCGGGACGACCACGTGGTGGGGTTTCGTGCGAGCCGTGCTGGCGGAGGCAGGTGCGGATCCCGAGCGGGTCCTTCCGATCGGCAGCGCCGAGCTGGACCCGCCGCGGCCGGCGCCTCGACCGGCGTACTCGGTGCTCGACAACATGGCGCTGCGCCTGAGCGGTTTCCCCACCCTGCCCGAGTGGCAGGACGGCGTCGGCCCGGCTGGTTCCCGCCCTCCGTACCCGGGTGGCATGACATGACCCTGCGTTCCACTGCACGCGAGTCGCGTACGGCTCTCCACCAGGTCGCGGTCATCGGCGCCGGTTACGTCGGGCTTCCGACGGCGGCAACGTTGTCCCAATTCGGGCACACGGTCGTCCTCGCCGAGCGGGACGAGACGCGACTGGCGTCCCTTCGGGCTGGACGCATCCCCATCGTCGAAGCAGGACTGGACGACCTCGTCGCGGACAGTGTTGCGAAGGGTCGGCTCTCCTTCACGGCGTCGGCGGTGGAGGCGGTGAAGGGCGCCGAGTTCGTCTTTCTCTGTGTGCCGACCCCGCAGAGCGCTGACGGATCAGCTGACCTTTCCTACGTCCAGGGCGCCGCGAAGGAGATTGCCTCGCACCTCAGGCGCGGTGCCATCGTGGTGAACAAATCCACGGTGCCTGTCGGTTCGGCGACCATGGTCGAGCAGGTCATCGGCCGGCCGGACATCAGCGTCGTATCCAACCCCGAATTCTTGCGCGAGGGCACGGCGGTTCCCGACAGCTTGAACCCCGATCGCATCGTGGTGGGCGCTGACGACGCTGCTGCCGCTGCCGCGGTCGGCGAGCTTTTTGCTCCGACCTCCGCTCCGCTGATCGTCACCGACGCGACAACATCGGAAACCATCAAGTACGCGTCCAACGCCTTTCTGGCAACGAAGCTGAGCTTCGTCAACGCGCTTGCCGGTCTGTGCGAGGAGGTCGGTGCCGACGTACGCGATGTCCTCCTCGGGCTGGGATACGACAGGCGAATCGGATTCGAATTCCTCCGACCTGGGCCCGGATGGGGAGGGTCGTGCCTGCCCAAGGACACGCGGGCGCTGCTCCACATCGCACGCGAGGCGGGATACGACTTCTCCTTGCTGGCGGGTGCAATCGCTTCGAACGAAGAACAGCTCGCGCGGGTCATCGGGAAAGTGGAGGCCGCCTGCGGGGGATCGGTCCGTGACAAGACGATCGCCGCCTGGGGGCTGACGTTCAAGGCCAACACGGATGACCGTCGCGATTCGCCCAGCCTGCAGGTGGCGTGCCGGCTGGTGTCGCTCGGCGCGACGGTCCGGGCATTCGACCCCACGGTGGACATCGAGGCGGACCGGCCCGTCGACCTTCAGGGTCTCGAGCTCTGCGGCGACCCGTACGAGGCCACGTCCGGTGCGCAGGCCCTGGTGGTACTCACCGAGTGGGACCTGTTCCGGTGGCTCGACTTCGGTCGGGTTTCCGAAGTCATGGCCGAGCCCTGCATCGTGGACGCGCGCAACCTGCTCGATCCGGCGGCCGTCAGGCGATTGGGCTTTCGCTACACGGGGATCGGCCGGCAGTGAGCCGAGTCGTGGTCGCCGGCGGCGCCGGCTTCCTTGGCTCGCACCTCTGCGATCACCTGATCGAGCGGGGCGACACCGTGGTCTGCCTCGACGACCTTTCGACGGGTTCGAAAGAGAACGTCGAGCATTTGCTCGGCCATCCCCGCTTCAGCCTGGTGGTCACCGACGTGAGCGAGAATGTCGAGCTCGTCGATGCCGGCGGTGTGGACGGGGTCTGCAATCTGGCGTCGCCTGCGTCACCCCCCGCCTATTTGGCCCGGCCCCTCGAAACGCTCGCAGTCGGGAGCGAAGGGACACGGCGGCTGCTGGAGCTCGCGCGGACGAAGGGCGCACGGTTCCTGATGGCGAGCACGAGCGAGATCTACGGTGACCCCGAGGTCCATCCTCAGGTCGAGTCATACCGGGGCAACGTCGATCCGACGGGACCCCGCAGCGTCTACGACGAGGCCAAGCGATTCGCCGAGGCCCTCACGATGGCCATGCACCGCACGCATGGCGTCGATGTGGGGATCGCTCGTATCTTCAACACCTATGGCCCTCGCCTTTCGCCGGGCGACGGCCGTGTCGTGTCGAACTTCATCGTGCAAGCGCTCCGGGGCGAGCCGTTGACCGTCTACGGGGACGGCAGTCAGACGCGCAGCCTCTGCTTCGTCGAGGACGAGATCCGAGGGTTGGTCGCATTGCTTGACTCTTCGCTCGTCGGGCCTGTCAACGTCGGGAATCCTGACGAGCGCTCAATGCTCGACCTCGCCCATTTCGTGCTTCACGCAACGGGGTCCTCGTCGGACATCACGTTCGAGCCCCTGCCGGTGGACGACCCGACGCGTCGATGCCCCGACATCTCCCTCGCCCGCCGCGAGCTGGGCTGGGAGCCCCGTGTCGGCCTGCAGGAGGGAATTGCCCGCACCATCGAGTATTTCGATGGCAAGGTAGGGGGATCATGACCGACACGGAGCTCACCGAGACCGGCCAACCGCGTACCTATCGGACCCTGTCCGTCATCGTGCCCGTCTTCAACGAGCGAACGACCGTGGCCGAGGTTCTCCGGCGAATGCGGGCAGTGGAGCTACCCGTGGTACTCCAGATCATCGTGGTCGACGACGGTTCGAGCGACGGATCGGACAAGGTTCTCGCCGCCCTGCAGGACTCGACCGTGCGGGTCATCAGCCACGGAGTCAACCAGGGCAAGGGCGCAGCAATCAGGACTGGCCTGCACGAGGCGCGCGGGGACCTTGTGCTCATCCAAGATGCCGACCTCGAGTACGACCCCAACGACTGGCCGAAACTGCTCGAGCCGATCATGCGTGGCAAGTCCCGCGTGGTCTACGGAAGCCGCTTCACGGGCGAGCGCAAGAACATGTTGCCCCTGCACTGGATTGGGAACCGCTTCCTCTCGCTTGTGACCAACGTGCTCTACAGCTCGACCCTCTCGGACATGGAGACCTGTTACAAGCTTTTCGACGCACGGGTGCTCGACGGCCTCACCATCGTCTCGAACCGGTTCGACTTCGAACCCGAGATCACCGCGAAGGTGCTCCGGCGCGGACACCGGATCTACGAGGTGCCGATCTCCTATGCAGGGCGCGAGTTCGACCAGGGCAAGAAGATCACATGGCGAGATGGCATCAGCGCAATCAGGGCGCTCGTGAAGTTCCGCTTCGCCAAGGAGTACTGAGCCGCTGGTGGTCGGTGCGGGCGTGATCGGCGCCGTTGTGGTCGACCACGACTCGGGATCACAGCTCCAGGGTTGCGTGCGGTCCGTTCTCGACAATGGTGCCGATCGGGTCGTGGTGGTGGAGAACGGGATGCCCGGCAGTGCCGACCAGGCACTCGCCGAGTTTCTCGCCGGCTCGCCAGCAGCCTCTGTCGTCGTCGTGCGACCCGGACGCAACCTCGGCTTCGGAGCAGGGGCCAACCGTGGCTTGGCCGCACTGGCAGGCGACCCGGCACCGGAATGGGTGTTGGTCGCCAACCCCGATCTGGTGCTGCACCCGGGAGCGCTCAAAGCGATGCGGGCCGCCCTCGAAGCCAATCCGGCGTGGGCCATCGTCGGGCCGCGGATCTATGACGACAGCGGGGACGTCTACCCATCCGTGCGTACCTTCCCGACCTTCGTCGATGCCGCCGGGCATGCGCTCCTCGCGCAGTTCAATCCGGAGAACCCGTTTACCCGTCGCTACAACCCGGGCACGCCCGAGGGTGACATCGTGACCCGAGCCGGCTGGGTATCGGGGTCGTGTTTCCTGGCGCGGCGCGCGCGCTCGAGGAGCTCGGTGGTTTCGACGAGGCGTACTTCATGTACCTCGAGGACACCGACCTCTGCTGGCGTGCTCATGAGGCGGGCTGGGGTGTGGGATTCGCCGGCACCGCGGCCGTAACTCACCTCCAAGGGTTCAGCACGGCGCGCCATCCCTACAAGATGATGATCGCCCATCATCGGTCGGCCCTGCGCTTCACGGTGCGAACGACGAGAGGCTGGCGCCGCGCCGCACTGCCGTTCGCCGCCCTCGTGCTCGGGCTGCGCATGGGGATCGCCACCGTCCGTATCGCCCTGGCTCGCTAGGCCGTGGACCTACGGCGCGGCCTGCTGGTCGCTGCGATCGGCGCCATCGTGGTCACCCTGCTGGCACTGCTGCTCGCTGCCGTCGTCAGCGGGTCCGGCTCGCCGGCAGTGCGTGTGGAACCCGTCGTCAATTTCGCGCTCCCGCCGGCTTCGACCGGGTGCACGGGTTCCAGTGCGCTCGTGGGCGGCGGTGCGCGGGTGCCGCTGACCGTGAGCACGGTCGCGGGCCAGGTGGCCGAGATCCTGAACGTCTGCATCGAGGACAAGGGCCCTTTCCCGTTCGTCCTCGATTCGGGAGCTGGCCAGTCCACCATCGATGCCGGGCTCGCGCATCGACTGCACCTGGCGTCCGACGGCTCGCCCGTCGAGTTCGCCGGCGTTGGGTGCACCGGCACGGCCCACCCCGTGTCGTCGGGCTCCTGGTCGCTCGACGGGGTACAGCTGGCCCCACAGCAATTGACGGCAGCGACCCTGCCCCAAATCGGCGGCAAGGGTGAGCCCGACGGGCTCTTGGGCTCCGACGTTCTGGCGCGCTTTGGCGCAGTCCGCATCGACTTCACCGCAGGTGCGCTGACCTTCCCGGGCCCCGAAGGCGCGCCGCTCGAGGGCGCGGCGCAGTACACGGGCCCCCTCGGGCCACCACCGGCGGGCTTGACCGGCGGGACGGGGACCGCGGTGCCCCTGACGGTCACACCGGTCCAAGGCGACATCTCTCTCAACGTCGCCGTGCACTTCGCCGCCGGCCCACGGCGTAATTTCGTGGTCGACACCGGTTCCTCCCAGAGCGTGGTGGCGAGCTCCGTGGCACACGAACAATCGCTCGTCGGCACGAACCTGGCTCAGCGCCAGGACACCGTGTGTTCGATCATCACCGTGCCTCTGGTCCGCAGCGGCCCGTGGTCGATGCCCGGCGTCGATCTCGGGCGCCAACTCGTCGGCACCACCAACTTCGGGGACGTGGGCCTCGATGGCACCGAAGGCCTGCTCGGTTCGGACCAGCTCAAGCGCTTCGGCTGGGTCGTTCTCGACTACGCGGGTGCCCAGATGGTGGTCGGTACATCCTGACGGCCTCGCCACCTCTTGGCGGGCGGCGGTCGCTCACCACGAGGTCAGGCGTCGCGGGCCCGGCTCGAGATCAGGTCTGGCTGGTGGGTCGGAGACCACTACGTGGTCACGCCAGGACAGCGCCGAGCTGATCGAGCAGCTCCCCGGTGCCCTTCTCTCGGATCGCCGGGGTGTCTGCTCCGTCGAGGAAGACGCCTTGCTCGGTGAAGGTCAAGGTGGTGCCCGTGCCTGTGGAGGTGAACTCGACCGTTGTCACCGACACCGATATCACGGTGCCGTCGGCGTCCATCGAGTAGGCGTACACGATTCGCTGGTCGGCCACGATGTCCTTGTACGTCGCTTCATAGGTGAAGACCGGGCCGTCGGGCGGTCCCCCCGGTTGACCTCGGTGCCGCCGACGCGGAAGTCGAGTTCGAGCGCCTCGTTCACGGCGCCGCCGCCACCGAACCAGCGTGCCTTTGCCTCCTGAGAGGCCCAGGCGGCGAAGACTCGTTCGCGCGGGACCGGATACGTGCGTGTGAGGGTGAACGTGCCGTGCTCGGCGCTTCGTGCGGTCATCTCATGCTCCTTTCGAATGTGACGGGAGGTGGTGCTCCTTGGCGAGGTCCGCTGCGAGGACGTCGCCCAGCCGGTCGAGTCGGCGTTCCCACAGGGCGCGCTGGCCGGCGAACCAGTCCTGGGCGAGATGGATACCTGCTGGTTCGAGGCGGCAGGTGCGGGAGCGGCCCACTTTCTCGGAGTGCACCAGCCCGCAGGAATCGAGAACCGCAAGGTGTTGGACCACCGCCGACAGCGACATGTCGTGCGGGGCAGCCAGTTGGCTGACGGTGGCGGGTCCAACGCTCAGGCGTTCCACCATCACGCGGCGGGTGGGATCGCCAAGGGCCCGGAAGACGTCGTCCAGCCGTTCATACTTAAGCATTGACTTAACTATTGCCAGGTCGACCCCCGCCCGTCAAGGGGGTGGGTGGTTCACTCCGGTCCCGAGAGTCCCAACATGTCGGTGACCCCGTGATCGCGTCCGGCCGTGTAGCCGCCGTCGACGGGGAGCGCGTGCCCGGTGACGAACGAGGCGTCGTCGGAGAGCAAGAAGGCAGCCACGGATGCAATCTCCTCGGGATGTCCCATGCGCCGGCCGAGCTTGTGCTCGTGGACGATGTCGGCAAGTGCGTCCTCCATGCCGGGGCCGAAGATCATCGCGGTCATGGGTGTCTCGATGAATCCCGGGCAGATGGCGTTGACCCTGATGCCTCGGCCGGCGTAGTCGATGGCCATGTTCTTGGTCAGGATCACCACGCCGCCCTTGGACGCGCTGTAGGCGCTCCCTCCGGCCGTGCCCTCCAGGCCCTCGATGCTGGCGATCGTGACCACCGATCCGCGCTGCCCGTCGGCGCGCGCAGGCTGACTGAGCAACTGAGTGATGACGTGCTTTGCGGTGAGGTACGTGCCGGTCAGATTGACCTCGATCACCCGTGCCCACTCGTCGGCCGGGAGCATGTGGACCGGGCCGCCGCCCGCGACGCCTGCCGCGTTGACCAGCCCGTGCACGGCCCCACCCCCGAACTCGACGGCGGTGCGCACCAGCGCGACCACCGAATCTTCGGCCGTCACGTCGCAATGGGTGAACGCCCAGCGGTTCGCCTCGTCCCTCGACTCGGTCAGGTCGTCCGGGGGGACGACGATGTCGGCTCCCATGACGAGGGCGCCCTCGTCGAGGAGCCGCTCGGCGGTGGCCCGGCCGATGCCCGAGGCCGCCCCGGTGACGATGTAGGTCCGTCCGCCCAATCCACGCATGGAACCTCCAGGTTCTCGGTCGGCTCGACTCGTTCGAGGCCTTGGTTGCGCCCGGCCGAGCCGGGCTGGTAGGAGCAGGGCACTGTTCTAGTCCCGGGCCGTCCCCGGGATCACCGCCGAGACCAGGGGAGTCCCCGCCATGAAGTTCGCTCTGTTCTACGAGATCCCCGTCGCTCGGCCCTGGGCTGAGGACAGCGAGCTTGTCGCGTACCGCAACACGCTCGAGCAGGCGATCGCGGGGGACCGCCATGGTTGGCACGCCTTTTGGACGGTCGAGCATCACTTCTTGCAGGAATACTCGCACTGCTCGAACCCCGAGGTGCTCTACGGCGCCATCGCGTCGCGGACCGAGCGCATTCGGCTCGGCTACGGCGTGCGCCTGATGCCCAAGCCCTACAACCACCCGGTGCGGACGGCGGAATCGGTGGCCGTCTTGGATCTCCTCTCGGGCGGCCGGGTCGACCTCGGCACGGGTCGTTCGGCCACGCGGGCCGAGCTCGAGGGATTCGGCATCGATCCCGGCGAGAGCCGTCGCATGTGGCAAGAGGCGATCGAGCACGTCGTCGGGTGCTGGACCAACGACGAGTACGAGTTCGCCGGGCAGTACTGGCAGATGCCGCGGCGGCGAGTGCAACCCAAGCCGTGGCAGAAGCCGCACCCGCCGCTGTGGGGCGCCACCACGAGCGACGAGGGCCACGCCCAGGTGGGTGAGCTCGGCCTCGGGCTCTGTTCGTTCGCCGTCGGGCTGCCGCCGGCCGAGGTCAAGCGCAAGATCGATGTCTATCGCGCCGCGATCGCGCTGTGCAGCGCACCCATCGGATCTTTCGTGCACAACGCCGCTGCGACATTCACCATGGCCATCTGCGGACCGGATCGGAACGAGGCGATAGAGCACGCCCGCGAGTCCTTCGAGTGGTACCCCAAGACCGGCGCCCGCCAGATCGCCACGCTGACGGACTGGATGGCCGAACGCAACGAGGAACTCGGTTCGTACTCCTATGCGGCGGACATGAAGAAGACGGACGACGAAGGCACGCTCGATCTGCTCAGCCTCGAGTACCTGATGGACGCCAACGCTTGTGTCCTCGGGACGCCCGAGGAGTGCGTCGAGGCGTGCCGCCAGTACGAGGCGGCCGGCGTCGACCTCCTCCTGTGCTTGGTGAACCCCTACAAGATCCCCCACGAGACGGTCATGCAGACCATCGAGCTCATGGGGACCAAGGTCATCCCACACTTCGCGGACTGAGCGCGTCCGTCTCCCGCCCGCCATCGTGCAGGCTCGAGGAATGTGGAGGGTCGTGGGGCTCGGGTCCGTGTCAGTCGCCGCTCTCGTCGCTCTGACTATGACGCCCTCGGGGCGTCGCGTTCTTTCCCGGGGCGTCCCGGCGCCACGGTGTCGGGGTCGGGGCGGTCGGGTCAGGACAAGCCCAACAGCACGTCCCTGGTGCCAGCGGGGGCAGTACACGCTCGTCGGCGACAACGGGCACTTCAGCTTCCCGCTGCATGGCGTGAAGTCCTGAGCGCGGTGCTGTCCTCTCAGGTCGAGGGGACCACCTGGGGCACGGCAGATGCGATCGACGGGAGGCCGCGTGCGGGCCCATCGAGCCAGGCGCGCAGAGCGGCGGTAGCCCTGACGTCATCCTCGTTGTAGTCGAGGATCCACCGTTGGGCGTCCGACTGTGCTGCCGGATCGGCATCGTCGACCGCGCTGTCGTAGGTCACGAGGGCGAGCTGTCCGCCGCCGTCGCCGGAGCGCCACGCGAACGACGCGAGGGGGGCGGTCTCCTTGAGGCCCATGCCGTGGCCCGTGATCACGATGGCCTTCACGACCTCGAGAAGATCGACCCATTGGTCGGACGCCGCGAAGCGGTCCACCTCGTCGCGCAGGCCGAGCCGATCAGCGAGCCGCGTCATGTGACCTTGTTCCGCGCTCTTGCTGTAGCAGTAGGCCCGGAAGGAGGCGCCTTCGGCCTTGGCCCGGGCTCGCTGGTCGCTGAACCACGACCAGAATTCTTTGAACGCGACGAGTTCGCCCGCGTCGAGGTCGGGATCCCAGGTCGCGAAGGAGACGTACAGAGGCGCCGACGTCGGGTCCCGGCGGTCGGTGACGAGCGCACCCCAGAGGTAGCACCCGTCGTTGGTGCTTTCCATGTCGACGTCGACTTCGACGTCAGCGCGGGGGACGTCGATCGCTTCGGCCTCGCGCCGGCGATACGCCGGCGACGTTCCCACCCGGGCCCGGGCGAGCTCGATCTGCGGTGACAGCGTCGATCCGATGCAGCCATGGATGTCCACGATCCCGAGGTCGACGGCCGCGAGGTCGGCCACCGTGGAGAAGCCGAGCGCCGCCAGATCCTGGAGCTGCTTCTTCCGATTGGGAATCACGACGTCGAGGGGTGTCGAATCCGGGAGGTCGCGTGCCCGAGAGGACAGGTCCGCCACATCGACCTTGCGGCGCATGAGCTCCGCTGTCGCCCAGTCGAGCGCGGCCAGATCGTGGAGCTGCTCGATCCCGTTGTCCTTGTACTGCCGCCGGCGGCCCACGCCGACCCCCGAGAGCAGGCTCAGGTCCGCGGCCTCCTCCAATCGCTCCGTGCACCACTCGCGCCATTGGCACATGTCGCAGAGGCGACAGACGATGGGCTCGGCGAGCAACGGTGCCGCTGCGTCGCCGATGGAGTCGAGCGCCGCTGCGTGGACGGCGAGCCGGTGCGCGAACTCGAGGTCGTAGAGCCCCATCGCGCTCAGCCGTCCGGCGGGCGGGACCGGCAGGTACTCCGACGGGTCGAGGCACGGCTCGTCCAGGTCGTACCAGACGATCACTCCTTCTGAGCCGCAGATGCCGCCGACGTTGTACCGCGGAGACGCCCACCCGGAGCTTTCGAGCAGGCGGCGGTAGTGGGCCAGCTGGAGCAGGTCATCGGTCCGCCACCTGACGTCATGCGCCGGGTCCGCCGCCGCCACGTCGAAGAAGGGGGCATCGAGGGCCGAGACGAGCGCGTTGCCCGCGCCGGGCTTCCTGGCGCCGTCGAGCACCTTGTGGGACTTCACGTCGACGGGCAGATAGCCGCGCATGGAATCCGTCGAGCCGGCTGGCCCGTCGTCGAGGACGAGGAGGTCGGGCTCGCCGACACGATGGGCCTCGTGGTCGACGGGAAGCCGGCCCCCCGCCACGACCCGCGCGCCTCCGGTCACGGCCTGCGTCGTCTGCCATTCCCGGGCGTCGGGGTCCTCCACCTCGATGAGCCGTGCCCCCTCGACGTCGGCGCACAGCCCTTCGTTCGTCTGGTCCTCGTAGTCGTGACCAGCCCGAAAGAGCTTCTCGAGGAAGGGCGGGGGAGGGAGCGGCTCACACGGACGCAGCACGTCGAGCTGGACCCGCTGCGGGCAGGCCTTGGCGAAAGAGGCATTTCTCGGCGTGATCTCGGCGGCTCCCACGAGTGCATTGTGGCGGCTGGGCGCGACAGAGGGAGGGACGCAGACGTCGTCGGGGCGGCACATGTCCGGATGCAGCCGAAAGGCCTGGCCCGACGACCTGGTTGGTCCCCGACGTTGCCGGTGCACCATGATCCCGAACATGGAGAGGTCGTCCAGGGAACCCGACATCGACGCGTTCCGCGCCGAGTTGCGTGACTGGCTGTCCGAGCACCTGACGCCCCAGTTCGTGGAGGCGGGCGCTCGCCAGGGCGAAGGCGGCTCGCTCGACGAGTTGCGCGCCTGGAACCGCACCTTGGCCGACGGAGGATGGGCCGCGCCGTCATGGCCGGTCGAGTTCGGAGGGCGAGGCGCCGGCGTCGGCGAGCAGCTGGCCTACCTCGAGGAGACCAACCGGGTCCGTGCCCCTGGACCGGTGAACGTCATCGGCGTCTCCAACATCGCTCCCGCCATCATGCAGTTCGGCACACCCGAGCAGCAGGCGCGGTTCCTCCAGCCGATGCTGCGCGGCGACGAGATCTGGTCGCAGGGCATGTCCGAACCCGACGCCGGCTCCGATCTCGCCTCACTGCGCACCGCGGCCCTTGAGGACGGCGACCACTTCGTCGTCAACGGGCAGAAGACCTGGAACTCGCTCGGGCATCACGCGGACTGGTGTCAGCTCTACGTGCGGACCGACCCGGCGGCCAAGAAGCACGCGGGGATCACCTGCTTCTTGGTGGACATGCGCACGCCGGGTATCGAGGCGCGGCCGATCACCACGATCACCGGGGGCCAGACCTTCGCCGAGCTCTTCTTCAGCGACGTCCATATCCCTCGCTCCGCGATGCTGGGCCCGCTGCATCAGGGATGGTCCGTGGCCATGACGACACTCAGTCACGAGCGCGCCGGCGTGGCCCGGCTCCACTTGTCGCTGGCGAATCGGCTCGAGGACCTGTTGGCTGACCCGAGGGCACGCAGCGGGTTGGGTGATCCGGTGTTGCGGGAGCGCCTGGTCCGCGTCTGGGCCGCCATCCGCTGCATGCGCTACCTGACGGAGCGGTCGCTGTCGGACCCGGCCGCGGCCGGAGCGGGCGGGTCGCTGGCCAAGTTGTCGTGGGCCCACTGCGACCAGGAACTGGCGAACGTGGCGGTGGATCTGGTCGGACCCGATGCGTTGGGCGCGGGCGACCATTGGGCCCTCAACCTGCTCGGCGTGCGCCAGGCCTCCATCGCGGGCGGCACCACCGAGATCAACAAGAACATCGTCGGCGAGCACGTGCTCGGGTTGCCCCGTTGACGCCGCCGCGAGGTTTCTGGATGGCCGCCGCGACCGAGCCGGATCGCATGGCCCTGGTCGACACCGCCCGCCGGGAGTGGACCGCCGGCGAGGTCCTGTCGGGGGCCAACCGCCTCGTCCACGCGCTCCGAGACCGGGGACTCACCGAGGGCGATCCCGTGGCCATGATGTTGCCGAACCGGGCCGAGACCCTCTTCGTACTGATGGCCGTGTTCCAGGCGGGATGGAACTTCGTCCCGCTCAACAGCAACCTCACCGCGGTGGAGGTCTCCTACATCCTGGCCGACGCCGGTGCCAAGGCGTTCGTGGCAGACGAGCGCTTTGCCGCGGTGGCGGGCGCTGCCGCGGCTGAAGCCGGCGTGCCTGAGCCGGGCCGCCTGTCGGCCGGTGCCGTTCCGGGTTTCACCGCGCTCGACGTCGCGCTCGAGGGACAACCCGACGGGACTCCGGAGGACCGGGTGGCGGGGCAGTTCATGCAGTACACCTCTGGCACCACCGGGCGCCCGAAGGCAGTGGAGCGCGCACTTCCCTCCTTCGCACCCGAAGAGTGGGTGCAGATCTTCAGCGCGAACCTGACGCGCTACGACATCGAACCGGGCGGCGACGCCGTGCACCTGGTGACGTCGCCGATGTACCACATGGCCCCCCTGTCGTTCGGCTACTTCTCCGCCCACTTCGAGCACCCGCTGGTCTTCATGGAGAAGTGGGACGCGGAGCTCGCGCTGCAACTGATCGAGCGCTTCCGGGTGACCGACACGCACATGGTGCCGACCCAGCTGCACCGTCTCATGCAGCTGCCCCCAGAGGTGCGCACGCGCTACGACGTCTCCTCGCTGCGCCAGGTGATCCATGCTGCCGCGCCGTGCCCGATCGACCTCAAGCGGCGGCTGTTCGACTGGCTGGGGCCGGTGATCTACGAGTTCTATGGCGCGACCGAGGGTGGCGGCAGCATCGCCAAACCGCAGGACTGGCTGACCCACCCGGGAACGGTGGGGACGCCCTGGCCCGGGGCCGACGTCAAGGTGCTCGACGACGACGGCAACGAGGTGCCGCCCGGCACGGTGGGCACCGTCTACCTCAAGGTCATGGGGGGCGACTTCCGCTACAAGGGCGACCCCGCAAAGACGTCGGCGAGCCGGCAGGGCGACTTCTTCACCGTCGGGGACATGGGGGAGCTCGATACCGATGGGTTCTTGTACTTGCGGGACCGCAAGATCGACATGATCATCTCGGGTGGGGTCAACATCTATCCCGCCGAGATCGAGGCCGCGTTGTTGTCCCATCCCGGGGTGGGTGACGCCGCCGTGTTCGGGATTCCCGACGAGGAGTGGGGCGAGCAGGTGAAGGCGGTCGTCGAAGCGGCGCCCGGGTACGTGCCCTCGCCGGCGTTGGCGGAGGAGCTGCAGGCACACTGCGCCGGAGAGCTGGCGAAGTACAAGTGCCCACGTAGCATCGACTTCACCGAGGCCATGCCCCGCGATCCCAACGGGAAGCTCTACAAGCGCCGCCTGCGCGACCCCTACTGGGAAGCACGCGAGCGTGGTATCTAATCGAACCCGAGTGAAGCGAGGAGTGCATGGCCCGAGTCCCTATTGAGGAAGGGTTCTTCAGGATCCCCGACGACCGGGCCGAGCCGCCGCGGCTTCTCGGGAGCCGCTGTCCCGCGTGTGGTGAGGTGTTCTTCCCCCGGCGCCTGGTCTGCGCCAAGTGCCTGCACGAGGGCACCGAGGACACCGAGCTGTCGACGCAGGGGACGATTCACACCTGGACGTACTGCCACGTCCCGCTGTTCGGCAAGAAGGATGCCGACGTCGCCGGGTACGGCGTCGCCCAGGTCGACCTGCCCGAAGGGCCACGGGTGCAGTCCATCCTGTCGGGCGGTCCCGACGACTTCGCCATCGGGATGACGGTCGAGATCGACCTCGAGACGCTGCGCCAGAACTCCGCCGGGGACGAAGTCGTGATCTACCGCTTCCGACCCGCCCACGCCGCCACGGCGGGGCAGGCCGGAGCCGGTGCAGGGTCGGGCGGCGCGTCATGAGGCGCGGGCTGCGTTTCGAGGGCGTTGCCGTGGCGGGTGTTGGCATGGTCCGCTTCGGCATGTTCAAGGAGATCCCGGGCGCGCATCTCGCCCGCGACGCCGGGCTGATGGCGCTGCACGACGCGGGCATGACCCTGGCCGACGTCGACGAGGCGTTCGTGGGCTACATCCAGCCGGCTCCGATGATCGGGATCAAGGCCATGAAGGAGCTGGGGCTCACCGGGTTGCCGGTGACCCACATCGAGAACGTGTCAGCCACGGGGCTCGTCGCCTTCCGCGACGCGGCGTGGGCCGTGTCGTCGGGGCGAGCCGACGTAGCCATGGCGCTGTGCTTTGACAAGTTCACCGACATGACGGGTGGGGGAGGCCGCGGCGCCGGTCGGGACCAGATCGACGCGCCGATCCTCCCTGCCGCCTATTTCGCACTGTGGGCGCAGCGCCGCATGCACGAGCGCGGCACGACGCCCGAGCACTTCGCCACCATCGCGGCGAAGAATTGGAACTATGGCGCGGCGTGCCCGTTCGCCCACCGGCGTTCGGACCACGTGGTGACGCCCGAAGAGGTGCTTGCCGCCAGGATGGTGGCCGAACCTCTCACCACGATGATGTGCTGCCCACCCGACGACGGTGCGGCGTGCATCATCGTGGCCCGAGAAGACCTGGTGCGTTCCCGTCAGCCCGGCCGCCCGTTGGTGCGGGCACTGGCGTCGGCACTGACCTCGGAGACCTATTCGCCCGGTCACACTTTCGTCGGCCCCGTCGTCGGCCCCTCGACGATGACGAAGGCGACCGCCGAGGAGTGCTACGAGGCAGCTGGGGTCGGTCCGGAGGACGTGAGCGTGGCCTACTGCCACGACGCCTTCGTCAACGAGGAGCTCGAGTACTACGAGCTGTTGGGGTTCTGCGCCGAGGGCGAGGCCGAGAAGCTCGTCGTCGAGGGCGAGACCGGCCCCGGAGGGCGGATTCCGTTCAACACCGACGGCGGGCTGCTCGCCCGCGGGCACCCGGGTGGACCGACGGGCGTCGCCATGCTGCACGAAGCGGTGCTGCAGCTGCGTGGTGAAGCGGAGGGTCGCCAGGTCGAGGACGCCACGGTCGCCCTGACCCACCTCGTCGGGGGAGGCAGCATCGCGACAGTCAACCTGCTGGGCATCTGATGGGTGTGTGAGAGGAGTGGAGCATGAGCACGAGTGACGAGCGACGCGCCGCGGGCCGGGAGATCCAGGGGCAACTCTGGCCGGCCACGCTGAAAGGGCCGACCGGACAGTTCCCGGCGGCCAAAATGGCGCCCGAGTATTTCGACAACGTGCTCCAGAACGCCTTCGGCGACATCTGGAGCCGCCCGGGCCTCCCCGTGCGCGACCGCTCGATGATCACGGTCGCGCTCCTCGCGGGACTCGGACAGCCCGAGGAGTTGCGCTCGCATTTGGCCGGGGCGCTGAACGTCGGGATCACGCGCGATGAGATCGTCGAGATCCTCATGCACGTCTCCATTTATGCCGGTGTCCCGGCCGCGGGTTCAGCCATGCGCGTGGCCGCCGACGTGCTCGGTACCGACTAGCCGTGGGTGACACGGGCTAGCAAGGACGCTCGCCTTTGAGTGTGATCCCCTGGATGAGGCGGTGTTGCGTGCGTGATCTCCCAACGCCCGCTCGGTACCGAGGAGATCATCCTGATCCACCACACCGACTGCGGGATGGAAACGTTCACCGACGACGCGGTCAAGGATCAGATCCTCGAGGACACCGGGCTCCGTCCGAGTTTCTCGCTCGAGACGTTTCCCAAGGCCGTGGCCGACGTGAAGCAGACGGCGGCCAGGATCAAAGCGAGCCCCTTCGTGCCGAAGAAGATCGTCCGCGGATTCGTCTACGAAGTGGAGTGGGACGGCTCCGAGAGGTCGATCTCGACTAGGGCAGCGCCCCGGCTCGCCGCCCCGGCAACCTCTCGGGTGCCGGCCTCTCCATGTGTATGCGGGCGTATATGCGGCCGTGTGTCCCTCGGGAAAGGGCAATTAACGAAGGATCTCTCCGTACCGTTCGTTAATGAGGGAGGTTTGTGGAAGGTTACATATACAGTCCGCACTGCATCCCCTGCCGAGCTCCCGCACGCTCCGAGCTCCCCGCACGCTCCGAACGCCCGCCCTACGACGCTTCGGCTTGCCCCCACCGCAGCGCCACCCCTGCTTGCTGCTCGGCGAACGCGACGAGTTCGCTCCAGTCCGCACCGCCGAGGCCTCCCGCTACGGCGCCGTCGAGAACCCCCGAATGGCCGCGGCCACCGGGGTCGGGACGTCCGAGCGCGCTCCCGGAATCGACGATGAGGCCGGCGTCCTTCGCCGCCAGGGCCAGCGCGAACTGCGTGGGCCGGCCCCGCCCGTCGATCGTCTCGACCTGACGGTCGAAGAAGAAGTTCGAGGCTCCCGCCGTGCGCAGGATCTCGACGGCGTCACGGACCGCGATCCCCGCCTTGGTCGCCAGCGCCAGGCCCTCGAGGCTCACCCACGTGGTGGTGAAGGCGATGAGGCTGTTGAGGAGCTTCATGGTGTTGCCGAGTCCCAACTCGCCGACGTGGAAGGTGGCCCGCCCCAACGGCTCGAGCACCGGGAGGACCCGGGCGACCGGTTCGTCCTCGCCGCCGACCAAGAAGACGAGCATCCGCTTCTCGGCACCGATGGCCCCGCCGGTGAGAGGCGCTTCGACCAGATGATGCCCCGAGGCGGCCAGACGGGCACCCAAGTCGCGCACGACGGCCGGGCTGTTCGTTGACAGGTCGACGAGGACGGCGCCCGGCGCGGCGGCGCCGGCCCAGGCCGTGGCGACGTCCGCAACGATGTCGGGCGTCGGCAGGGACAGCAGCGTGACGTCGGCCTGACGGCGCCACCGTCGCCACGTCCGGCGCGGCGGTTGCACCGCTGATCGCCGTCATCGCCGCGTCGTCGACGTCGTGCACGATCACGTCGTTGCCGTCCTCCACGAGGTTGGCCGCGATGTGCCCGCCGATGTTGCCCAGCCCGATCACACCTGTCGCCATCGACCCTCCCGAGTCTCGAAACGCCTGGTGGCGCCCCTGAGGACGTGCGGAACGAGAGCGTATAGTGAAACCTGACTCGAACGTCAGGGACCCGGGGGTCGACTATCATGGGGCTGCGCGACCACGTCATCTGCGACAGCGACCTCCACGTGATGGAGCCGCCGGACCTGTGGGAGCGCTACATCGATCCGGCCTACGCCCACGCCGCGCCACGCGGGCTCTCCGAGATCACGCGCGACATGCGGGTGCGGGTGAAGAACCACGTGATGCTGCGGATGGGGTCGACCCGCCCCATGCGCGTCGAGGGCCGCAAGACGGGGTGGCAGAAAGAGCACGACACCGTCTACGCAGCGTCCGAGGCGCGGGGCTGGGACGCGCAGTCCAGATCGACGCCATGGATGCGGAAGGCCTCGACCTGGCCGTGCTCTTCCCGTCACGTGGGTTGTTCGTGCTCGGTCTCGACTCGTCCGAGCAGATCGGGGCCGACGGGCTGGAGCCCGAGTTCGCTACCGCGATCGCCCGCGCCTACAACGACTGGCTGAAGGACTTCTGCGACCACGCACCGGACCGCATGTTCGGCGCCGGGCATGGTGGCGGCCCACGACGTCGACGGGGCCGTCGCCGAGGCACGCCGCTGCGTCGAGGAGCTCGGGCTTCAAGGCGATCTTCCTGCCGCCGGCGACGGTGAACCGGCGCCCCTGGCACCACCGTGCCTACGACCCGCTGTGGGCCGAGATCCAGCGGCTGGGCGTGCCGCTCTCCTTCCACGGCGGCGGGCAGACCTATCTCACACCCGACTTCGGCCTCGAGGTGCTCGACCGCCTGATGCTGTGGCACACCTTCAGCCAGCCCCTCGGCATTCAATTCGTGACGGCGTGCTTGTGCGGTGGCGGCGTGCTCGAGCGGTTCCCCGACCTCAAGGTCGCGCTGCTCGAGGGCAACTGCTCGTGGGCGCCGTGGTTCCTCTACCGGCTCGACGAGCACTGGGAGTGGACGGGGTGGTACGAGGCGCCGGAGCTCACGATGCCGCCGTCGGAGTACTTCAAGCGCAACTGCTGGGTGTCGGTCGAAGCCGACGAGGTGACGGTGCCGCACTTCGTCGACACTTTCGGTGACGAGCGATTGATTTTCTCGACCGACTATCCCCACGGTGACTCGAAGTATCCCCACGCGGTGGACAGCTTCGACAAGCTGCCGCTCTCGGACGAGAGCAAAGCCCGCATCGTCAGCACGAACTGGTCTGGCCTCTACGACATCCCGCTGGTCAAGAAGACCTGAGCACGTCACGTCCCCCCGACTCGGGCGGGTACTCGCCGGAGATGAGTGGCCAGAGAAGAGCGATAGCGCGCTAGGGGATCAGCGCGATCTTCCCCACGGTGCGCCGGCCCAAGAGGTCCTCGAGTGCCCGCGCCACGTCGTCGAGCGGGTACTCGGTCGGATGGACCGGGTCGATCGTCCCGGTGGCCACCATCTCGAGAAGATCGCTCAGCAGGCCGTGTTGGTCCTCGGCATGCTGCATCGCCCAGATGCCCCAGTCGATGCCGATGACCGTTCGGTTGCGCAACAGGACCTGGTTCAGCGGGATGGAGGGAATCGGCCCGGCGGCGAAGCCGATCACGAGATAGCGGCCTCGGTCGCCCAGCGCGCGCAGCGACGGTTCGGCGAGCGCCCCGCCCACCGGGTCGACGACGACGTCGACGCCCGTGCCGCCGGCCCAGGCCCGGGCTCCGTCCTTGACGGCCTCGGCCGCCGGGTCGAGGGCCGACTCCGCCCCCGCTGCCACTGCCGCGGCACGCTTCTCCTCGGTCGAGGCGACGCCGAGGACCCGGCACCCCAGGGCTCGGGCCACGCCGATGGCGGCGAGGCCGACGCCACCCCCGGCACCGAGCACGAGCACGGACTCACCGGGTTGCACCTGCGCCCGCGTTCGCAGCACGAAGAGGCAGGTGCTGTAGCTCTGGGTGAAGGTGGCCGCCCACGCGGCGCGTCGAGCCGGTCGGGCAGAGGTGTCACCGCAGCCGCCGGCACCGCCACCTTGGTGGCGAACGCACCAAGGCCGGCCGAGACCAGGACGCGCTGGCCCACCGCCAGACCGCGTACCGACTCGCCGACCCGCGACACGCGACCGGCGCACTCGGTCCCGGGCACGAAGGGCACCGGCGGCTTGATCTGGTACTGCCCCCCGACGAAGAGCGCGTCCACGTAGTTGACCCCCGCCGCCTCGACGTCGACGACGACGTGCCCCGATCCCGCAACGGGGTCGGGGCGTTCCTCCACCCGCAGGAGCGACGGTGGACCGAGTTCGTTGCAGACGACGGCGCGCACGGAGCGACACGCTACCGTCGACACCTCAGTGGACCCCATTGCGGCCGTGCGCCCCGTGGGGGCGGGGGACGAGCTGGACCTGTTGCCCCTCTCGAGCGGGCGGCCGACACGGTGTTCGAACCCCTCGGCATCGGACCCTTGCCCGGTCCCGGCACCGTCGCCGACTTCGCCGCCGCGCTGATCGTGCTCGTCGCGGGCGACCCACCGGTCGGCCTGTGTCGCATCGACGCGCTCGACTCGACGGCGCCCCGACCGTCGGCCGCACACCTCGAGCAGCTCTCTGTCCATCCCGACCACGCCGGCCATGGCATCGGGCGCGCCCTGCTCCGCGAGGCCATCGGCTGGGCGAGCGCCCACGGTTACGACGAGCTCACCCTCGTGACCTACCGCGACGTGCCCTGGAACGCGCCCTTCTACGCGTCGGAGGGCTTCGTGGAGATTGGCCCGGCTCGACGACTGGCTCGGCGCGCACGGCCTGCCGCTCGAGGAGCCCGTCATGACCCAGGGTGCGGCGCCGCGTCGTCATGGTGCGGCACCTGCGAGCTCCGCGTAGCGGAAGCAGCTGACCAGGTGGTCGTTGATCAGGCCGGCGGCTTGGAGGTGCGCGTAGATGATCGTGGGGCCGACGAAGCCGAAACCGCGTCGACGCAGGTCCTTGCTGAGCGCTCGGACTCCGCCGAGGTCGCCGGTAGCTGGCCGATGCGCCGCCAGCGGTTGACCACCGGGCGCCCGCCGACGAAGCCCCAGATGTAGTCGTCGAAGGAGCCGAACTCCTCTTGCACGACGAGGAAGGCCCGGGCGTTGCGCACCGTGGCCTCCACCTTGGCCCGGTTGCGGATGATGCCAGGATCCAAGAGCAGCTTCTCGACGCGGGCCGGTGTGAAGCGGGCCACCTTGGCGGCGTCGAAGCCGGCGAAGGCCTTGCGGTACCCGTGCCGGCGTTTGAGGATCGTGGACCAGCTCAGTCCCGCCTGTGCGCCCTCTAGCACGAGAAATTCGAAATGCGTGGGGTCGTCGTGGACCGGCACCCCCCACTCCGTGTCGTGGTACGCCACCATCTCGGGATCGCTGCCCGCCCATTCGCAGCGCGTCCTCTCCTCGGGTGCCGTGGCCTTGTCGTTGGGTGCCGTGGCCTTGGCGCTCATGAGGCCACCGTAGGGGCCAGCTGCGACTGCGTGACCCGGTAGAGGACGTGACGTCGCGGCGGGTTCTCCTCGGGGAGCTTCGGGTGGTCGAAGTCCTCGTCGGGATCGCGCACCATGCCGAGGCGCTCCATCACGGCTTGTGACCGCGTGTTGACCGTCGTCGTATAGGCCACGATTTCGTCTGCACCGGCCGCGAAGCCGACGTCGAGCGACGCTCGGGCGGCCTCGGTGGCGTATCCGTGCCCCCAGTGGTCGGGATGGAGGCGCCATCCGACTTCCACCGCCGGCGCGCAGGGGATCCACGGGGGAATCCGATGGAGACCGACCTTCGCGATGAACGACGGGCCGCCACGCACCTCGACCGCCCAGAACCCCCACCCCTCGCGTTCGAGCTCGGCGTTGTAGCGGTCGATCATGGCGTCGCTCTCGTCCCGGGCCGGCGCCGACCCCAGCGACTCGACCACGACGGGGTGCGTGTTCAGCTCGAAGAAGAGCTCGCGGTCCACGTCGGTGAACGGTCGCAGCACCAGCCGCGGTGTCGTGACCACGACACCCGGCATCGCCTCCTCAGCTCCCCTGCGCCTTCACGGCGGTCTCGGCTGCCCATCGATAGTCCGCCTTGCCCGACGGTGAGCGCTGCACCCTCTCGACGAACACGACCTCCTTGGGCAGTTTGTAGCGGGCGATGAAGCCCGAGGCGTGCTCGACGATCGACTGTTGTTGCCCGGCGTCGGCCGCAGCGCCCTCGCCGAGTTGCACCACCGCGACGACCTCGGAGCCCCATCGCTCCGAGGGGCGCCCTGTCACTACCACGTCGACCACCGCAGGGTGCCCGGCAATGGCGCGCTCGACCTCTTCGACGAAGATCTTCTCTCCGCCCGAGTTGACGGTGACCGAGTCGCGCCCGAGCAGTTCGATCTCTCCGTTGACCAGATCGCCGCGCCCGGTCCCCGGGGATGGAGTAGCGCACACCGTCGATCACGGGAAAGGTGCGCGCCGTCTTGGCCTCGTCGCCGAGATACCCGAGGGGGACGTTCCCTGTCTGCGCCAGCCAGCCGTTGCCCTCGTGCCCCGGCGCGAACACTTCGGCGAAGGTCTCGTCGACCACGACGGTGCCCGGCCCCGGCAAGAAGCGCCCCACCGCGGTCCCGTCCACCGACGTCGCGTGCATCTGCGCCCCGGTCTCCGATGAGCCGGCCGAGTCGGAGATGACGAGGTTCGGAATGCGCTCGAGGGCCATCGCCCGCACAGCGGGCGTGAGCGGCGCTCCGCCGTTGCCGACGGCGAAAAACGACGAGAGATCGTAGGACTTCTTGTCGAGCTGTTGCAGCAGCGGGCGCAAGACGGCGTCGCCCACGAGCGTCATGGTGTTCGCGTGCTCGCGTTCGACGGTGGACCACACGTCGTCGGCGTCGATGCGGTGGGTTTCGGTCGGGAACACCAACGTAGATCCCTGGGCCCACATCATGAAGGCCGCCCACTCCGCGGCGCCGTGCATGAGCGGCGGCAGGATCATGATGCGCAGCGGCATGCTCTCGCCCAGACGCTCCGTCACGCCTTCGTAGCTCGTGAGGATCTCCCACGTCCCGACCTTCCGCCCGCCCATGGCGGCCATGAAGATGTCGTGCTGACGCCACAACACACCTTTGGGCATCCCTGTCGTCCCCCCGGTGTAGAGGATGTAGAGGTCGTCAGAGGAGGGGTCGACCGGCGCGCCCTCAGGTGACGATGCGGCCAACGCCTCCTCGTACCAGACCGCCCCGGGGAGGAGGTCGTGCCCCGGTTCGTCCTCGACCTGGAGCAACACCTCGGGAGGAGCATCCAGGGCCGGCAGCACCTCGGCCAGCGTGGGTGCGAGCGACGAGTGCACGATCATGGGCGGGGGCGGGCGTCGTTGAGCAGGTAGCGCAGTTCCTCACCCACGTAGCGGTAGTTGACGTTGAGCGGCGCCACCCGAGCGCCGAACGAGCCCAACATGCCCTCGAGGTACTCGTTGCCGTTGTAGAGGGCGAGGGCCACCGAGTCCTGACCGGATTCCCATCCGTTGAGGGCGCCCCGCTCCTGGTGGACCCCGAGCCCCTTGGAGTACAAATAGGAGGCGAGGCGCTTGGATCGCTCGGCCACTCCTCCGAAGGTGAAGCGGCGCTCGCCCCACGCAATCGCCTCGCGCTCGGCCAGCGATTCGACGAGGACGTCGAACACCTTCGCATGTTGAACTGCACGCCCTTCGAGGATGCGTGTGTCTGCTGCGGTGAGGTCGGCGATGGGCTTTCGGGCACGGTCCCGCACTGTACAAGCGCACCGCGCCGTGCCATTGCGGTCCATCGGCAAAGATCACGGGATGGACGTACGCAACCCGGCCACCGGCGAGGTCCTGGTCACGGTCGAGGGTTTGACCGCCGAGGAGACCGATGCCGCCATCGCCCGGGGCGCCGCGGCGTTCGAGCCCTGGCGTGCCGTCTCACCGGGGGACCGGGCGCGGCTGCTTCGTCGTTTCGCCGCCGCCGTCGACGCTCACCTCGACGAGCTGGCCGGGCTCGAAGTGGCCAACGCAGGCCACGTCATCGGCAACACGCGCTGGGAGGCCGGCAACGTCCGCGACGTGCTCGACTTCTACGCCGGCGCACCCGAGCGCCAGAACGGCAAGCAAATCCCCGTGCCCGGCGGCATCGACGTGACTTTCCACGAGCCCCTCGGCGTCGTCGGCGTCATCGTGCCGTGGAACTTTCCCATGGCGATTGCTGGCTGGGGCTTTGCACCCACGTTGGCGGCCGGCAACACCGTTGTGCTCAAGCCGGCTGAGCTCACGCCGCTGAGCGCACTGCGCATCGGCGAGCTGGCGCTCGAGGCGGGGTTGCCCGAGGGCGTGCTGCAGATTCTGCCTGGAAAGGGGAGCGTCGTCGGACAGCGCTTCGTGGACCATCCGGTCGTGCGAAAGATCTGCTTCACCGGCTCGACTGAGGTCGGGCGTTCGGTTATGGCGGGGTGCGCGCAGCAGATCAAACGGGTGACGCTCGAGCTGGGTGGCAAGAGCGCCAACATCGTGTTCGCCGACGCAGATCTCGAGCTGGCGGCGGCGCGCGCGCCCTACGGCGTCTTCGACAACGCGGGTCAGGATTGCTGCGCGCGGTCACGCATCTTGGTGGAGCGCAGCGTCTACGAGCGGTTCATGACACTGCTCGAACCGGCGGTCCGCGGCGTCGCCGTCGGAGACCCGACTCTCGAGACGACCGAGATGGGCCCGCTCATCTCCGAGGCCCAGCGCGACAGCGTCGCCTCCTTCGTCCCGGTGGGCGCGCCCGTCGCCGCGCGCGGTTCGTGCCCTGACGGGCCGGGCAATTGGTTTCCCCCGACCGTGCTGGCGCCGGTCGATCCGGGTGACCGCGCCGCGACCGAGGAGATTTTCGGTCCCGTCGTCGTGGTCATCCCGTTCGGTGACGAGGCCGACGCAGTGCGCCTCGCCAACGACACGCCCTACGGACTGTCGGGGTCGTTATGGACCCGCGACATCGGACGCGCGCTACGCGTCGCCCGTGCCGTGGAGACCGGGACGCTGTCGGTCAACTCACACTCGTCGGTCCGCTATTGGACGCCTTTCGGGGGTGCGAAACAGTCGGGCATCGGCCGTGAGCTCGGCCCCGACGCGCTCGAGGCCTTCAGCGACGTCAAGAACGTCTTCATCAGCTCGGACTGACCCAGGCGAAGGACCCACGGAGGATGGCCATGAGCGACACGACGGAGGCGACAGGAGCGGCGGAGTCCAGGGGTTTCTACGCACGCCGGCTCGAGGGACGCGTCTGCGTCGTCACGGGCGGAGCCAGCGGGATCGGTCGCGCCATGTGCGAGCGTTTCGCCGCGGAGGGCGCGCAGGTGGCGGTGGTCGACCTCGACGAGGACGCCGGCGGCGCGGTAGCGGCCGCCACCGGCGGCCTGTTCGTCCGGGCCGACGTCACCTCCTCGAACGAAGTCCAGGCGTTGTACGGCGAGGTGGCCGGCCACTACGGCGGGATCGACGTCTGCTGCAACAACGCGGGCATCAGCCCGTCTGACGACGACTCCATCCTCGAAACCGGACTCGATGCCTGGGAGCGCGTGCAGCGGGTCAACCTGACGTCGGTGTACCTGTGCTGCAAGCACACGCTGCCGCACCTCTTGGCGCGTGGAAAGGGTTCCATCATCAACACGGCGTCGTTCGTCGCGGTCCTGGGCGCCGCGACGAGCCAAATCAGTTACACGGCCTCGAAGGGGGGCGTGCTGTCGATGTCACGCGAGCTGGGCGTGCAATTCGCTCGTCAGGGTGTGCGGGTGAACGCGCTGTGTCCGGGTCCGGTCAACACGCCGCTGCTCCAAGAGCTTTTTGCCAAGGACCCCGAGCGGGCGGCTCGCCGGCTGGTGCACATCCCGATGGGCCGCTTCGGGGAAGCGTCGGAGATCGCGGCGGCGGCGGCGTTCTTGGCCAGCGACGACTCGTCCTTTGTCACAGCATCGACGTTCCTCGTCGACGGCGGGATCTCCGGCGCGTACGTCACTCCGCTCTGAGTCGTCTACCCGCCGAGGCTGGCGCGCAGCTCCTCGAGCTCGCTGCGCAAGCGAGCGACTTCGGACCGCAAGCCGCTGACGTCGGCTCGCAGGTCGTCGACCACCTGCGCAGCCTGCACCAGATCGGCCGGGGGCGGCATCGCAGATCGCGTCGGGCCCAAGGGCAACCGACCCCTCGCTGCGGTCGGCGGCGGTGAGCGGACCCGGCGTGCCATCGTCTGGCTCGAGCGCGAGCAGAGTGGTGGCCCAGCGCCCCTCCTTTTGACCGGGACGGCGCGCCACACTCTCGGTCAATGGCTCCTCTCGCCCGGCGAGGAGCTCGAGCTCGTGCTCCATGCCGTCGAGCCCCTCGACGGACGCCATGCGCTCGGTCCGGGCGCGCAGCTCGCCCACCGTCTGTGGCCCCCGCAGGAGGAGCACGGCCAGGATCGCGGTCTGCGTGGCGTCGAGCCCGAGCGTCTCGTCGAGGACGTGGCGATAACGGACGACGGAGCGCCCGTGGGAGGGCAGCACGAAGCGGACCAGGCGCTGGTCCTTCAGATCGTCGAGGGCGCGCTCGACGATCCCCTCTCCGTAGCTGACGACCGGCTCACGATTCGAGGCCTGGTTGCACGCCGCCACCAGGGCGTTGAGCGTGAGCGGGTACTGCTGGGGGGTGGTGAGAGCCTTTTCCACCAGCGAGCCGAGGACCCGGGCGCACGGCGGGCTCAGCGGCATGGCAGCCGAGCATAGGACCGAGGAGGTCTCCCTTCCGGAGCGACGCAACCAGGGCTAACGTCTATGCCGTATCGGCCGATGTGGGCCGGGGGGTAGGAGGTTGGAGGGGACATGACCGACTTGATCGAGCGTGTCGATGCCGCGTTTTCCGAGGGTGACGAGCCGTCGACGAGGGTGCCGTCGAGCGCCCGAGAGCAGCCCGAAGGAGGCCGCCGCCGAAGCGGGCCGACGCAACCGCCCCGTCCACGTCCTTTTCGCAGTGGCCGCCGGCGGCTCGGCGGTGTTGCTCTTCGCGATGTCGTCTGGCCACCTCCACGGGGCCTGCGGGCGACCGTGGCCATCGTGGCCGCGCTGGCGAGGTGGCGTGGCCGTTGGGCGTCTCGCCCGGCCGTCGCGCGGCCTGTTCTGGGCCGCCGCCGCCGTCAACGTGGCCGTGGTAGCCTTCTGGCTCTTGTGGCACCGCCCCACGGCGTCTCGTGGGCGACGGCCGGTATCGGCGTGGCGCTTTCGGGCGGTCACTGGTGCTCGGTGCGCTCTGGCGGTGCGACCCGAGCTCGGCACGACTGGTCGTCGGACACCTCGGTGATCGGCGTCGGTCGTGCCGGTCGCGGTCGCCGCGCTGGCGATCGGCGGCCTGTTCGCCACCGGCCGCCCACTCCGCCGCCGACGCCGCACGTCGGCCACCGTCGCGTCGTTCGGGCGTGCAACGCGTCGAGCCGCACTGGCCGAGTAGACGACGGTCAAGGTACCGGGCGAGAATTCGAAGACATTCGCCAGCACGCTGGCCGGCAACACCACCGAGCAGTCCGAGAACGCCAAGTGGGTACCTCTCGACGCCTCGACCCAGGGCGTCCTGACCGGCCAGCTGGAGGTCTACCAGGCGGCCATGCGGTTCCCAACCGTCGGCGTCGGCCAAGGCGGCCGGCATGATCCTGGCCGGTGGCATGGCGCCCGGGGTCGGCGCGCATTACCAGGATGATCAATGGCGAGGCCTTCAAGGGCATCAACCCGACGGGACCATCAATGCGCTGTACCCGGCATCGTGGATCTACGCCAGCGTGGCTGACAACGCACCCGTCGTCGGAATCATGTACGAGTCGTTCGGAAAGCACGGCGCCCTGCGGGCTTCATCGGGCCGAACGACCACTGGCACCGCCACTCTGACGTCTGCATGCAGCCGGGTCACGGCAAGATCGCCGTGCCCTTCGCGGCCGACCAGGACGTGACGCCACAGGAGTGCGCGGACGTGCACGGCGAGTTCATGCAAGAAGACGGTGTGGATGGTCCACGCCTGGGTGGTGCCGGGTTGGGAGAGCCCACAGGGCGTCTTCTCGCACGACAACTTGCACATTTATTGCCCGGGGAACACCGACCTGACGAACGCCATCGGGTTCTGCGACCGCCAGTCCTGAGCCGGCCATCGCTCTCGATCACCGTTCCAGGCCGGTGTCAGCACATCCTGCGGGTGACGAAGGCGACGACCGGCTCACGCCTGGTCGTCTGTGCCTCGCTGGCGTGCACGTACGTCCTTCGTCGTGCTCGGGTGGGCCGCACCGGCGGCGGCCCACGCCGCCGTCGTCTCGTCCTCGCCCGTCCAGGGCGCAGCACCTCAAGACGGCACCGCACGAGGTCACGATCGTCTTCGACCAACCGGTACAGCCCGACGATGGCGGGCTGGTCGTTCTCGATCCGGCGGGCAGCCGGTACAGGTCTCGTCGAGCCACCCGGCGCCCGACACCCTCGAGGCGACATTGCCGGCATCGCTCGGCTCGGGCGCCTACGTCTCCAATTACACGGTCACCTCGGTCGACGGCCACGTCGTGAGCGGGGGCATCGTCTTCCTCGCCGGCAACGTGAAGGCGGGCTCGATCACGGTGTTGGCGCGTCCGAAGACGACGTTGACCAACTGGGTGGACGACTTCGGGCAGTTCCTCGTCTATCTGGGCGTGCTGGTCGCGGGCGGTCTGGCCTTCTTCGTGGCTTTCGTCCTGCGCGGCGGGGCCGAGGAGCGGCGCCTGCGGCGCGTGGACCTACGTCGCGGCGGCGGCCGGCGTCGTCGGGATGGCGGTGACCGGCGCCGCGCAGTCGGTGCTGACTGGGGGCGGGGTGGCCTCGATCGTGCACTGGAGCATCGAGCGGCAGTCCTTCGGCGGCAAGTTCGGCCAGCAGTGCGCCGTCCAGCTCGTGGGGCTGGTGTCTGCGTGCTGTCCTTCGGGCTGCGCACCACCATGACGCGCCAGTTCGCAGCCTTTTACGGGCTGGTCATCGCAGCCGGCGCGTTCGTGCTCTTCGGGCACGCCCTGGTGTCGCCCGAACGCTGGCTCAGCACCCCGGCCGACGTGGTCCACGTCGTGCTCGCCGCCATGTGGGCAGGAGGCCTCGTCGGCCTGCTGATGGTCCTGCGCACTCGCCTGCGCAGGCGCGCCGGGCGGGCCAGTTCGCTCGCCGGCTCCGGGCCCGGCGAGCTCGCTGACCCGGCGATACCCTGGCGACATCAGCCCGCCGATCAGCGCGGCGGGCAGTGCTGCCGGCATCGGGTGCCACGGCGACCGCCTGTTGGAGCGTCCGCCGACGCCCGCCGTGCACGTGGGGGTCGGGAACCAGGAGTCGGACAACGGTAATCACAAGGAGTGCGGCGACGAGACGGGTCGGGGACGCCAACAGGCGCAGCAGATGACGACGGCGGCGCTCTGCTGGCGTCGACGGCCGGCGTGGTCGGCCGGTTCTCGACGATGGCCGGAATCTCCTTCGCCGGCATCATCGTCGCCGGCACGCTGCTCGCGGTCGCCGAGGTGGGGTCGGTCGCCAACCTGTTCGAGACGGGCTACGGCCAGCTGCTGCTGCTCAAGATCGCGGTGGTCGGCTTGCTGCTGTTCCTCGCCGGTTACAACCGCTATCTCCTGTTGCCCGGACTACTGGCGGCGTCGGCGGCCGGGCGCACCGGGGTGGCGCAGGGCTGGCGACGCCTGGTCTCGACGGTGCGCCTCGAGGCGCTGGGCATGGTGGCGGTCCTCGGCGTCACCGCGGTGCTGGCGAACGGCACCCCGAGCAACGGTGCCTCGGCTCCGCCGCCGGTGGCTTCACCCAGACCCAGCCCTTCGACGGCGGCCATGTGATGCTTGCACATCACGCCCAATGCCGCGCTGGTGAACAACTGGACGGTCCAGTTCACCGGAGGCGAACAGGGCGCCGGCGGACCTGGCCGAGAGCGTGTCGGTCTATCTCGTGCTTGCCTTCAGAGAACGTCGGGCCGATCGAGACGGACATGAAGAGGGTCGGCGTCGGCCGCTTCGTCCTGGCCAACAGCCCCAATCCGCCCATCGTGGGCAAGTGGCAGATCGTGTTGCAGGTGCAGGTGTCGGAGTTCAGCCAACCCGACGTCAGCTTCGTCGATGCCGTGCAGTAGCGCCATTGGGACGGCAGAGGAGAGTGGCAGATGATGCGGAAGTTCGGACTGGTCGTCGTGTGCGCGCTGGCTTTTGTCGTCCTCGACGCCAGCCTGGCGAGCGCCCATGTGACGGTCAGCCCGTCGAGCCTCCCGAAAGGTTCGGACGACGCCATCTTGACGTTCCGCGTCCCGAACGAGTCGGCGACCGCGGCGGTGACGGGACTGAAGATCCAGTTCCCGCTTGCGCACCCGATCGTGCTGCTCAACCCCGAGGCGGGAACGGGCTGGCAGGTGCAGGTCGTCAAGGCCGAGTTGCCCAAGCCCATCACGACCGACGACGGCACGTTCACGTCGACGGACAGTGAGATCGACTGGAGCGGGGGCAGCATTCCTGTCGGCCAGTTCGGCGAGTTCAACGTGCTGGCCCAGGGCATCCCGAGCAGGGACCGACGAGCTCGTCTTCAAGGCGATCCAGAAGTACAGCGACGGCACAGTGGTCTCGTGGATCCAGGTGCCGAACAAGGCGGTGCCCGATCCCCCCCATCCGGCGCCGACGATCACGCTGACGGCGCCCGGTGGATCGGGCGGCACGAGTGCCTCGGGCGGCCCCGACCGCGACGACCGCGCCAGCCGCGAGTGCGAGCACGACGACGAACGGGTCCGGGGGCGGGTCGAGCAACGCCATCGCCATCGCCGCACTCATCTTGGGAGGCTTCGCGGTCCTGGTCGCCCTGCTCGCGGTCTGGTTGGGGCGGCCGCGTTTCGGGGAGCGCGACGGGTCCCGCGGCGGTGAGCAGGGTGAGGCGGGCTGAGTCCTTTCGGCCTCAGCCTCTGACTTGGCAGCGGGCTCAGCCGCTCGAACCGACCTCGAGGGGTGCGGCGAGGTAGGCGCCGTCCGGGCCGAAACCGAGGTGGGCCATCGCAACGGGTCGAGGCGGTCCAGGCAGCGGAAGCGTCGAACTGAAGGGCGTGTAGAGCATCCACATGCCGGCCGCGTTGGAGAACACCGACTCCTCCCCGGGACCGTCGCCCTGTGCGTTGGACGCCAGCAGCGGCGTGGCGGAGAGTGTCGGCGCAGGGGCCGAGCGGGCCGCTACAACGGGCCACGCCGATGGAATATGCGGGCTGATTGAACCAGCCGCCGGAATAGAACAGGTAGTAACCGCCTCGCACCAGTACGAGTTGGGGTGCCTCGACGATGTGACCCTGCCAGGGCTCGTCGGGACCGAAGATCACCGTCGGCTGCTCCAGCAGGTGGAGCCCATCGGCGCTGAGCAGTTGACTGAAGATCTGCGTGTTGGCTGTGTCCGAGCGGGCGTTCTGGTCCGACTTCCACACCATGTAGGGCTGGCCGTCGGCGTCCACGAACACACGCGGGTCGATGGAGCCCCCGAGTGACTGCTGGCAGATGAACGGCGCCGGCGCCGCGAGGTACGGACCCGCGACGGCGGTGCTGATGGCGTCGCCGATGCACATGGTTTGCGGGGACACACCGGCCAGTTGCGAAGTGAAGTACAAGACGTAGTGGGAGCCGAACTGGGCGACGTCGGGCGCCCACATGTCGCCCGGAGTGGCCCACGCAGGGACGGCGGGAAGCGCATCGATGGGCGCGCCCCATTGGCCGACCACGGTGCCCGAGCGCACCGGCACGTTCTGGGGAACCTTGTCCTGCGACGTGAACAGGTACGACCGGCCGCCTTCTTGGATCATGAAGGGATCGGGCTGGTCGGCCCCTGCGTTGATGGTGAATCCGGGCGTCGCTGTGTCTCCCAGCACGGGGGGATCGAAATACGGCGTGCGCAAGCCGAGGGCGTCGTCGCCGGCAGCAGCACCCAATGCGCCCGTCGAGAGGTAAGCGTCGGGGGTTATCTCGGACTCGTGGGCCGAACGCGGCGCTCGCGCTGAGCGCGCCAAGGCCGAACACCGTGGCCAACCCCACAAGCAGGCTCACTCCGGCGACAGCGCACACGGTGGTGACCGCCCGCCGCGGCGTTCGGATCCGGGTCCGGGCCCAGGTCGGGGCCCTCACGGCCGTCCTCGCCATGGGGAAGAACTGGGGATGGACAAGTCCTCACTTGGGGATGACCGGAAGAAAGGTGGGGAGAACCACTGGATTTCGCGAATCGCCATTGACCTTGTGTTGCGGGTAGCGCAACCTTGCCTCAGTTCGGATACAACAGCCCGCCGAACCTCAAGCGAGCACCGAAAGGTAGGAGCGAGGGAAGCCCGAAGGGAAGCCGCAAGGCGGAACGAAGGGAAGCCGAGAGAACGCTGCAAGGCGGGATCGAGGGATGGGAGCGAGCCCCGCAAGGGGAGCGTGACCGGAGTGGGTTGGACGATCCGCACTGCAATGGTCCGTGGTGCGTCGTGATGGCTTCCCTGGAGCCGTCGTGGCCGGCTCGGGCGGGGGTTGTCCGACACGACCCCGGCTCGATGCCAGCGGGACATTGCTGACGTGGCCCCGAGGAGCACGGGAGGCTTCGGCCGATCGGTTACTCGGGGTTGCGTCGCGTCTGGGCCCCGATCGCTTGGCTCCGTTCCGTTCCCCATGTAGCGGTAACGCCCGTAGGGGGCATTCCCCGCGGCCGGGGACGGGGTTGTGGGTCAGGAGTTGCTCAGGGCACCGAGGTCCACAGGCGCGCCGGGCGTTCGCCGGCCGCCACCTGGCGGTTCAGTTCCGCCTGGACCAAGGACAGGTCGCCCGGATGGGTCACGCCGATGCAGCTGCCCGCTGGCCGGCAGGACCACGAAGGGGCTGGTGGCCGAGGGATTGGGCCACGACTTCGGGCAGGAGGACCTCAGCCTCTTCGGAAGCGCCGACGGCGGCATCCATGGCGGCCTGCAGCGTCTTGTGGAACGACGGCGAGAAGCCCCACAGATTCATGGAGACCCGGTCATCGGCCGAGAGCGTCTCGGGCTGGCGCCCGTCGCCGACGACGAACGTCGCCCTCGGGCGTCGCGGTGACCTGCCGCCGCTCGTCGACACCGAGGAGATTTCCATCTGGGCTCACCCGGCAGACGCCGCGGGTGACGGGGGAGTATCCGACCACCGCGTCGGCCAGCCGATAGCCCACGAGCGCGTTCGTCTCGGTCTGCGCACGCAGGTGCCCGGCCAGGAGGGCGCAAGCGTCGCGGCCGTAGATGTCGTCGGCGTTGCCCACGCCGTAGGGCACGTCACCGACGTGTTCGGACGCGCTGAGCACGGCGTTGACGGTGCCGAGCGGGACCGGCTGGGTAGCGAAGCACACATCGACCGCCGACGGCCACGTGTGTTCGACGTGGTAACGGATGGCCGGACCGGTGCTGGGGCCGAGCACCAAGACGATGGTCGGAGAACCCCGCGCCGAGTGCGTCCGAAGCGACGAGGTCGATGACCGCCTCGCCGTGGGTGCCGACCGGCGCCAGGGGCTTGCAGCCGCCGTACCGCTTGGCGCGTCCTGCAGCCAGGATGACCAGAGGCAGGCCCGCCCCGCCTGCTGTCACGTTCAGGCGCCCCAGCGCAGGACGGCGCTCGCCCACGTCATGCCGCCACCGAAGCCGGTCATGAGGATGGTGTCGCCGTCGTGGACGCGGCCACTGGGTGATGGAGTCGCAGAGCGCCAATGGGATGGAGGCAGACGAGGTATTGCCGTAGCGGTCGATGACCACCGCGGTCCGCTCTTCGGGGATCCCCAAGCGCTGGCAGGCCGCCTGGATGATCCGCAGGTTGGCCTGGTGGGGCACCATCAAGGAGATGTCGTCGGCGAGCGAGGCCGGCGTCGGTCATGGCCCGCTCGGCCGACTCGACGACCACACGAACGGCGCGTCGGAACACCTCCTTGCCGTCCATGAACAAGGTGCCTCCGTGCTCGCACTTCAGTAGGTGCTTGAGCGATCCGTCCGAGTTCATGTTCCAGCTGAGCAGGCGTGCCGGGACCATCAACGGGTTCGATGACCACCGCACCCGCACCGTCGGGCGACGATCACGGCGATCTTGCGGTCGTCCATGTCCGTGATCCGCGACAGCGTCTCGGATCCCACCAGCAGCACGGGGCCCGAGCCCACGGCGACCAGGCCCGCCACGGTGATCAGGCCGTAGACGAAGCCCGAGCACGCCGCGTTCAGGTCGAAGGCGCCCCGTGCATGCCGATGCCGTGTTGCACCGTCGGCCGATGCCCGGGACAATGAGTACTGGGGTCGTGGTGGCCAATACGAGGTATGGAACCGTCCCTGCGTCATAGGCAAAGACCACTATCAGGTCGTTGCTGTTCGTGCTGGTAAGCGTTGCACTGCTGGCCTTAGCCGCGACGTTTTGTGTTCGGGCGATTGCCATTAGAAATTATTCAAGAGAGCTAACAAATCCCACTTGGAATCCGCAGAGTTCCAGATGAAACCCATGTAGAGGGTCTTACTTAAGATTGTCGTGCTTGGCAGGGCAGGAGTTTCAACAATGGAATTGGCTGCCGCTCCATGTCAGTGCTCTGGCCGTGCCGTTGTCTTTGACGCGAATCATCAGCTTCTGCATGTCCACTGGCGTCCCGGAAGGGTTGCTGATGGTTGTCACCGCTGCCGCTTGTGCCGTGATTTCGTAAACGTCGAA
>CAVSXF010000006.1:0-68465 GCA_963731905.1 uncultured Acidimicrobiaceae bacterium
ATGGGCACTCCGAACTGGATCTAGACCCTGGTGCTGGGAACCTCGCACCGGCGCTCCATTGTTACCGAGCCTGGCTTCAGCCCACACCCAAAACAATTAGGACAAGCGTCACGCCCGCGATCATGGCCAGGGCGGTCACACGACCGGCATTCGACCAACCAGGTGTGCGAACGGTCAAGAGTTGAAACTCGACAGCGTTCCGTTGCCGAATCGCTCCGATGTCGGGACAACACCGGGCGGGCTCGGTCCCTCGACGGGTTCGGTGCCGGGACCAGCCCCGAGCGTGCCCGGCTGCACAATGGATCCGTTGCCGGGCTCATCGGCGAGCGCCGGTTGCTCGATGCGTCCGCTGCGGTCTTGATCAGCGAGTTCCGGTTGCTCGATGTGTCCATTGTGGTGCGTCAGCGAGCGTCGGTTGTTCAATCGTTCCGAGGGTTTGATGATCCACGAGCGGGCCCGGTGGCTCAGCCGGTTCCGTTCGGGGATGGATCCTCGAACGTGTTCGGCTCCTTCATCGGTCCGCCGCGGGACATCAGCATTCGTTCGAGTTGCCGGCGTCGGCTGTGGAAAGCAGATTCTCGCAGACCAGGATCGATTCTCACCTCTGCCATGGCCTCTCCGGCAATGGCATCCGCCGCCGAGTCCAATTCGGCCTCTGTCTTCAGCGCTCGGCGCGCCTCACGGGCGACCGACAACTCATATTCAGAATTTCGACTTGCCGCAATCTTTATTCCGAGGACGGCAAGCTCCAGCAGGGTGGCGACGGCGAGAATGATCGCGGCCGCTAGGCCGATGCCAAACGGGTCATGAACGGCAAGGGAAACGAGCGACTTCGTTCGCGCTCCTAGCCCCGTGTTGTTGGTTTGTGCCTCGCTAAAGGACTGAATGTCGCTGTTTCGCCTCTGCGTGAGTGTGGTGACTTCGGCAGCGTCATTCGAAAGTTGGGCCTTCTGATTTGCTTGCAGGGCCCCCGCCTGTTGTCTGACCGCTTTTGCTTCTGACGCTTCCTGCGCAGATTTCTGCTGCAGGGACCAGCAATCACCACCAACGGGGCAACCCGAGAGATGCGTCAGGCCCTTGCCCTCCGAATCTTGTAGCGCAAGCTGGTAGTCGCTCGCGCTTGCCTCATCGAGAGCACTCGCTCTGTTTTCCAACGCGAGGACCGCGTTGGGGTCGGACGTCTCCTGAAGGGTCAGCTTGTTGATCTGAGCTTGAACCTGAGCAGGCGGACCGTGCGCGACGTAGCTCGCGACGGCCTGCTGGTTCTGGCTTGCCAGGTCAGCGGTCGTTTCCCGCTGGAAGAAGAACAGCAGTGTTGGAATCGTGAAGACGCCAATCATGACGATCGCTATCACGAGGCGCAGGGCAATCATCGCCCGGCTCAGCTTTCCAATCGGCGGAGCCTCACTGTCCCCTAAATCGTCGACGTTGACAGCGACGTGACTGATGATCAGCGCATCGAAGCCGATGATCACTCCGGTCACGCAGACCGCGCCGAGGAGCATCACACCTGTGATTTGGCCGGATCCACCGTTTGCCAGGCCCAGGGCATGAGAGATAGCCCATGTTCCGTACAGGAGGTAGAAGCACATCGCGAACGCCGCAACCACATATGGGAGCGCGCCTCGAGACGTGCGGAGATGACGAAGGTCGATCCCTATAGTCCGGAGCAGCCCTCGTCGAATCGGTCCGGGCCAGTATCCGGCGGGCTCAGCTTCTCTTGAGTTTGCATCCGCGCGCACGCAAGCCCCTTACTGAACAGCAGTTTCGCCAACTAGGGGAACAAGGTTACCTCGGAAAATCCGTCATTCTTCCCCGCCTCATTTGTTGGGCCAGAGTTGGAGATCGTGGAGAGCCGGCTGGGAGGCCACGAGTGGCTGCACCGCTGCGGGGTTGGCAACGACATACAGACGGGTACCGGGACGAAGTGCGGGGAGCCCTTGATCAGGGTTTATACAGATGAGCCCGGCCGCTGGGCGAACGGGGGTCCTTGTGACGGGTTCGGGCCGCGGCGAGGGCCAGCTCAGGAATGCGCGACCAGCGAGCGAAGTGTGAAGGTGCCCGACTGGGTGTAGGTCGAGGTGCCGAACATCGTGGCGGTGACGACCGAGATGGCCTGGGACATCTTTACGGGAGGCCGTTGGAGGCGTCGATCCACATCTCGTCACGCTCGGTCCCTCGCTGGGCGCCGGTCTCGGTGCGGAGCTGCAGGAACTCGGCCGTCGACACCGGCCGTCCGGCCACGGTGAGCGTCTTGGTGCCGACGAAACGGTAGGGACCGGCACTGTGCATGACACCCTTCACCGCCGAGCTGGTGCCACGGCAGTCGCTCGGCCAGGTCTGGCCGGCGTGGGCGTCGGCGGGGAGCCACATCGTGGCCGCCGTGCACGTGAGCGTTGTGATGTTCGTCTCGCGCAGCGGGCCGACGGGCCACAGCTGCCAGATCTTGCCGCCGAGCTCCACCGTGTCGCCGTTGCTGCCGCGGCAGAACTTCCACGTTTGCCAGTGGTGCGAGCTGTAGTCCACGCGGAAGGTCCAGCAGTCCTTCCCCTGCAGGGTCACGGTGCCCGGCATCGTGGGACCCTCGGCTTGGGACATGGGCGGCAGCGTGAGGGCGTCGGTCCCGTTGCCGGTGTAGAGGTAGACGCCCCGGGCCGGCCGCGCACCCGCGGCTCCCTGACCCTGGGTCCCCAGGCGCTGCTCGGCCTGGCCCATCGAGACCGGGTGCGACGGGTACCAGTTGACGACGAGGAAGAGCACGGCGACGACGGCCACGACCACACCGAGCCCCACGAGCACCCAGGGCCAGCGCCGGTGGTGGTGCCGTGTGGGAGGCGTGCCGTCCGAAGGTCCGTTGGGTCGCGGCACGTCCGTGTGTGTGGCGTCCGACTCAGTTTTCGGATGCGCCAGCGTCATGCGACCAGTATTCGGGCGGGCGGCGCCGGGCTCCAGTGACGTTCGGCCCGAGGCGCTAGGGAGGTTCGTCCTGACTCTTAGGAATCGGGCGAGGCACCTGCCGGGCGGCCCGGGCGCACCCGACGGCGGCTCAGCGCGGCAATCCGAGCACGTGCTCGCCGACGATGTTCTTGTTGATCTCGGTCGTGCCGCCGGCGATGGAGGCCTGGCGGACGGCCAGCAGGTTCTCGGCCCAGCGGTCCTTGCCCCCCAGAGCCTCGAGGCCGACGAGGTCGACCGCAAGGTTCGCCAGCTCCTGGTCGCAGTAGCGCCCACGACAGCTTGGCCAGGCTGCCCGCCGCCCCCGCCCCCGCCCCCGCCGAGGAGTCGGCCAGCGAGCGCTCGGTCAGGTAGCGCATGCAGCGGATGGCCGCATAGATACGGACCAGCCGGTCCCGCAGCACGGGGTCCTTCCGGCCCGCCCGCGCCCGCGGGTCGGCCAGCAGGTCGTCGAGCCGGCGGGCCAGCGAGAGGTGCAGGCGGGCCACGCCGGCGCGCTCGTGGCTGAGCGTCGTCATGGCCACCGTCCAGCCACCGTGGAGCGGGCCGAGCATGGCCGAGCGGGGGATGCGGGCGTCGGTGAAGAAGAGCTCGGCGAAGGTGTGACCGCCGGTCATGGTGGTGATCGGCCGCGCCTCGATCCCAGGCGTGCGCAGGTCCACCAGGAAGCACGTGATGCCGGCGTGCTTCTTCGCCGCCGGGTCCGTCCGCACGTAGAGCTGGCACCAGTCGGCGTGATGCCCGAGCGAGTTCCATGTCTTCTGCCCGTTGACGACGAAGTCGTCGCCGTCCTCGACCGCGGCGGTGCGCAGCGAGGCCAGGTCGGAGCCGGCGTCGGGCTCGGACATGCCCTGGGACCAGATCTCGTCGCCCCGCAGCATCGGCTGGAGGAAGCGCGCCTGCTGTTCGGGGGTGCCGAACTGCATGATGGCCGGCGCGATGTTGGAGACGCCGATCACGTTCACCGGTCCCGGCGCCCGGGCCCGGCTCATCTCCTCGAGGTAGGCGAGCTGCTCGCCGACGCCGGCGCCGCGCCCGCCGAACTCGACCGGCCACGCCGGCGCCGCCCACCCGCCGTCGGCCAGCGTCCGGTTCCAGTCCCGCAGGAGGTCGAGGGTCTTCGCCCTCCATGCTGCGCTCGCCCGCCGCGGCGACCTCGGGCGTGAGATGCTCTGGCCAGCCAGGCCCGCAGCTCGGCGCGGAACGCGTCGGCGTCCGTCCCGCCCGCCCCGCTCTCTGCCCGCGCCATGCCACCTCCCCTGACGGCCGTTTCTGCCTTCGGGATTGTGGTCGACCGGCACTCCCGCTGACCAACTCGCTGATGGGCGCATCAGATGAGGGAAGCCGCCGCGCCGGTTCCGGCGGTCCCGGGGCGGCCGCCAGACTCGACCGCCGGACGATCTGACCAGCGCAACGTCGGACTTCCTCCGGGTCTCGGGTTCGGCAGAGCTTGTTGGAGTCCCGTTATGGTCCGGAGATGGCGCGCGAAGTGGTGACGGGGTACTGCTGGCCGCAATCGGTCAGCCCGGCGGAGCAGGTCGGCCTGCACATGTCGTCGTCGGGTGGGCGGCCGGTGCGCGTCGAGGTGGCCCGGGTCGGCGGGCGGCGGGAGGTCGTGTTCCGGTCCGACGCGGTCGCGAGCCGGCGAGCACGAGACGCCGAAGGACGCCGCCTCACTGGGGTGTGGGTGGCCCGTCGCCCTCACGCTCGACGTCGATCCGACCTGGAGGTCGGGCTACTACGAGGTCGTCATGGAGATCGACGTCGGCGAGAAGGTCCGGCGCGACTACGCCTTCTTCGTGGTGCGTCCGGCTCCCGGGGCGCGCATCGTGCTCGCGCTGGCGACGAACACGTGGCACGCCTACAACGACTTCGGCGGCCCGAACCTCTACAACGGGGGCACCCAGGTCGCCATGCAGCGGCCGATGGCGGCGGGCTACCTCTACAAGCCGCCGGGCAAGGGCCGCCGGGTGACCGGGACCGGCGCGCCCGATCCGCAGAACGCGTGCGCACGTCGGCTACATCCAGCTCAACCATCTCTCGGGGTGGGCCGGGTCGGCCGGTTGGCCCGACTGGGAGCTGCCCTTCATCGAGTGGGCCGAGCGCGAGGGCTTCGAAATCGGCGTGTGCACGAACGCCGACCTCGAGCAGCATCCCGAGGTGTTGGACGGCGCGCAGCCTGTATCTCTCCGTCGGCCACGACGAGTACTGGTCCAAGGGGATGCGCGACACCGTCGAGGCGTTCATCGCCCGCGGCGGGAACGCGGCGTTCTTCTCGGGCAACACGTCGCTGTGGCAGGTGCGCCTCGAGGGGGACGACCACGACGTGATGGTCGGGTACAAGGGCTTCTTCAAGGACGACCCGCTGATGGGCACCGACCGGGAGGCGGAGGTGACGACGTTCTGGTCCGACGTGGTCGTCGCCCGTCCCGAGAACCACATGACCGGCGTCTCGTTCACCCGCGGCGGCTACCACCGCATCGGGCGCAACGTGACCAACGGCCTCGGTGGCTACACGGTGCACCGGCCCGGCCACTGGATCTTCGAGGGCACCGGGCTCGGCTACGGCGACGTCCTCGGTGCCGGCGCGACGGTCGTCGGCTACGAGTGCGACGGGTGCGTGTTCACCTACCGCGACGGGCTGCCGTACCCGACGGGCGAGGACGGCACGCCGTCGACCTTCGAGATCCTCGGCACCTGCCCGACGCAGCACTTCACCCGCGAGACCGCGCCGCGTCCGCCCAAGCCCGACGAGCCGAGCGAGCTGGAGTACATCGCCTCCCGCATCTTCGGGACGCGCGAGCCCGAGGCGATGGAGCGGATCCGCCACGGCCACGCCGTGCTCGGTGCCTATACGAACGACGCCGGGCGCCACCGTGGTGACCTCGGGGTCGACCGACTGGGCGCACGGGCTGGCGGGGCGGGACCCGCAGATCGAGCAGATCACCCGCAACGTGCTGACGCGGTTGGGGTAGCGGCGCGCGAGTCCGACCCGCTCCGGTCGGCCGGGCCGACCGCAGAGGGGTGCCGACGGTCAGGCGATTTGAGGCTGCGGACGATCTGGCGGAACGACGCGATCGGGGCCCGCCTCGGCGTACCCGAGGTGGTGCTCGCGCGCAGAAGGCGCGGACCAGCTCCTGGGCCCGGGCCAGGTTCGGTCGGGGCATCGTCGGGAAGAGGTGGTGCTCGATCTGGTAGTTGAGGCCGCCGAAGACGAAGCCCGAGCCAACCGGCCACCCGTGAGGTTGCGGGCCGTGACGACCTGGCGTCGGGCGAAGCTCATCTCGGTCCCGTCCTCGATGATCGGCATGCCCTTGTGGTTGGGGGCGAAGCTGCAGCCGAGATAGAGCGAGAACGCCGCCTGGTGCACCGCGATGAAGGCGATCGCCTTGAGCGGCGAGAGCACCCAGAACACCACCGTCAGGTAGAACGCGACGTGCACCGACGAGGAGCAGGCCCTCGGTGAGGACGGAGCGATCCCGCCGGCGGAACAGGTCCTGGAAGCCCGAGACGTAGAGGCCCGTGCTGCGCAGCAGCATGAGCGGGAAGAAGAGCTCGGCCTGCCAGCGGTCCAGCCATCCCGCGAGGCCGCGCTGCTCTCCGGCCGCTGTCGTCGGCGGTCGCCGGCGCGCGCGGGAGGCCGACGCCGATGTCCGGGTCGCGGCCCGAGCTCGTTGGGATGGGCGTGATGGGCATTGTGCTTGGGCACCCACCAGCCGAAGCTCATTCCGATCAGCCCGTTCCCGATCCCCAGCCCGAGCAGGCGATTGGCCCGCCGGGACTCGAAGATCTGCCGGTGGCCCGCATCGTGACCGAGGAAGCCGAGCTGGGTGGCGACGACCCCGAGGAACACCGCGATGCCGAGCGTGGCCCACGAGTCGCCGAGGAGGAAGAACCCGACCCATCCCGCGACGAACGCGGCGACCGTGAGGACGACCTTGACCCAGTAGTAGCCGAGCCGGCGTTCGAAGAGCCCCGCCGCTCGGAGGTCCATGGTCAGGTCGTGGAACTCACGAGGTCCGGCCATCGTGGCTCGTGATGTGCCGTCTGCACAGGATCCGCCTCGCTCGTATTCGATGAGGAGCGCCGACTGGGACGGCTGCGGTCCCCGAGGTCGATGTCCGACTCGGCGACCGGTTGCGGTCGCGTCGTCGGTCCAGTGTCGCTCAGACGGCCCGGACGTTCTGCGCTTCGGGGCCCTTGGCGCCCTGGCGCCACGTCGAACTCGACCTGCTGGCCGTCCTCGAGGCTCTTGTGCCCGGTGCCCACGACGTTGGAGAAGTGGACGAACACGTCCTTCTCCCCCGTTGACGGGCGTGATGAAGCCGAAGCCCCGGTCGTTGTTGAAGAACTTCACAGTTCCAGTTGCCATGTCTCTGTTCTCTTTCTCTTCTTTGTTGCTAGTTGTAGTTTCATTGACTTTGTGAGCGGGATCGGGACTTGCGTTCGAGGCGAGCTCTCCGTACGGCGCGCCGCACGGGGAGGGCTCACCCGCCTCGCCGTACATACGGCACTGATCGTCGTCGCACCATCCGAGGACGAGGTCGCCCTCACGCACTTCGCGGGCGTGCTCGTCGCACAGCGGGACGTCGGGCAGGATCACGGTGATGGAGAACGAGTCGTCATCCGGATCGGGTCCCCGATCGAGCGTCCGGCGGGGTGGCATCAGTGAGCGCCGTTGGAACCCGGCCGCACAATGCACACGGCGTCTCCGTCAGGCGGTCATGGCCGGATGGCCTCCCGGAGCTTCTGTCACGCCCAGTAGTCGGCGTTCGAGCTTGGGTACGTCAGCTGCATCCCTCTCGCGGATCCGTTGCTCGAGCAGGTCGAGCCGAGCTTCCTCGTTCTTGACCAGTTGGCTGCGTTCGTCGCCCTCATGGGTACCGAGGGCGCGGACGAAGCTGCGGTGTGCCTCCGTCGCTCGGTCGATCCCAAGCGTGCGAGCGATCGCCGAATAGGACTTGCCGGACTCGCGAAGCGCCAGGGCTTGTGCGTCGATATCCCCGCTCGGCTGAGCGTCGCCGTCGCCGCGCCGCCGCCTCGTTCGGCGGTCGGCGTCGAGCGGCGCTGCGACTGCTTGCTATGGGTGTGCCTAGGCACGGGACGTTCCCCGCACGAGTGAGGTGCAATGCTCGAAGGTCGTAGCCGCGTGCGACGGGGTCTGAACCGGACGACGACAAGCGAACTAAGCCCCTAAGGGCTTCGTGCAGGCGCTGGGAGATGTGTGGCTCCGTTCAAAATCGGGCCAACTCGGGGTTTCTCGACCAGGCCACACCAGCAAATGCTGGCGACACGCCATCATACCACCTCTGACTGCAGCCGTACGGCTTCGATCGCATTCGGCGCGCCGATTGCGGCCTCGTCAGCACGAGAGAGTCGTAGGGCCGCCGTCGGGATGCCGCAGTTTCGCCATGGCCTTCGCCTCGATCTGGCGGATCCGCTCGCGGGTCAGACCGAAGCGAGACACCGACCTCCTCGAGCGTGCGCGGCCGTGCCGCGGTCGATGCCGAATCTGAGCTGCAGGATCTCGCGTTCGCGCTCGTCGAGACCGGCCAGCATCTTGGCGACCTCGACCGGCAGAGAGGGCCGTGGCCGCGGAATCGAACGGCGACACGGCGCTGTGGTCTTCGACCAGTTCGCCCAACTCGGCCGTGCCGTCGTGCCCCATCGGTTCGGACAACGATGCCGGTGCGGCCGCATGCCGGAGGATCTCGGCGACCCTGTCCGGCGCTGACCTCGAGGTCGGCGGCGATCTCGTCGATGCTGACGTGGCGGCCGTGTTGGGCTTCGAGACGGGTCCGGGCCTGCACGATCTGATTGAGAAGCTCACCGACCGTGTGGCGGGAGACGGATGGTCCGGCTGCCGTCGGCGATGCCCGCGGGCTGATGGCCTGGCGGATCCACCAGGTGGCGTAGGTGGAGAACTTGAAGCCCTTCCGCCAGTCGAACTTCTCGACCGCGTGGATGAGCCCGAGGTTGCCCTCCTGCACCAGGTCGAGCAGCGGCATGCCCGGAGCCCTGGTACTTCTTGGCGATCGACACCACGAGGCGGAGATTGCCGTTGGTGAAGGTCTCGATCGGCCTGCTCTCCCGTCCGAACCGCCCGGCGCAGCTCGCGCGCCCGTGCCAGGCGCACCTCCTGGCCGGTGGCAAGCTCTGCGCGGGCGTCGCGTCCGGCCGCCGCCAGCCTGGGCCAGACTGGACCTCTTCGTCCTTCGTCAACAGGGGGTGCGGCCGATGTCGCTGAGGTACAGGCGGAGCAGGTCCTCCTCGGGCGTCTGCACGCGCTTGCTTGGGCAATGGCACCCGTTCCTCGAGACCCGGATTGAAGGGTGCGAGCAGACGAGTGCTCACTCGCGGTGCGCCTGACTTCGCCAACATGCCGGGGCGGTGTGCCGACGATGTCGGCGCACGCCACGCTACTCGTGGACGAGCGGTGCTCCGTCGCATCGCCGCTGTGTCCGCTATGCTGTACCTCGATACCGCGTGCGTTCGCACCGCGGCGGCCGGCTGACATCGGAGCCGGCCGGGCCCACGAGACATCACATCGAGTCGGCCATCTTCTGCCTTGACCGATTGGAGTCTTGTGACCACCCTTGCCCCTACTCTCGCGCCTGCCCGGTTCTCGGACCTCGGCGTGCCCGAGAGCTCTCGAGCCGGCTCTCGAAAAGAGAGGGATCGACCGCCCCTTCCCGATCCAGGCCGCCACCCTGCCCGACGCGCTCGCCGGACGTGACGTGTGCGGCATGGCGCCGACCGGCTCCGGGAAGACGCTGGCCTTCGGGCTGGCGGTCCTGTCGCGGCTGTCGGCCAGTCCCTGGCCGGCCGCCGCAAGCGTCGCCATCCCTCCGCCCTGGTCCTGGTCCCGACGCGGGAGCTGGCGGCCCAGATCCAGGACGTCATCGACGCCCCTGGCCGCCGCCATCGGTGCGCGGGTGGCCTCGATCTACGGCGGCGTCGGCTACGGCACGCAGCGCGCGGCCCTGCGCAACGGCGTCGACGTCGTCATCGCCTGTCCCGGGCGGCTCTCCGATCTGGTCGAGCAGGCGTGCCGTGCGACCTTTCCCACGTGGACGATCGTCGTCGTCGACGAGGCCGACCGCATGGCCGACATGGGCTTCCTGCCTGCGGTCCGCCGACTCATCGACATGACGAGTGGCTCGCGCCAGACCCTGCTCTTCTCGGCCACCCTGGACGGGCCCGTCGACAAGCTGATCCGCGACTACCAGCACAACCCGGTCTTCCACGAGGTGCAGCCGACCCAGCCGAGGACCGGGGCGAGGTGCGGTCACCACTTCTGGCGGGTCGAGTCACGCCGACCGGGTGGAGGTAACCGCCGAGATGGTGCGTGCGCCCGGGGCCCGGCGCTGGTGTTCTGCCGGACCAAGCGCGGGCGCGGATCGCCTCTCGCAGCGCCTCGGCCGTTCCGGACTCAAGTCGGCCGCCATCCACGGCGACCGCAGCCAGAGCCAGCGCGAGCGTGCGCTGGCCGCCTTCCGGGCCGGCCGGCTCGATGTGCTCGTCGCGACCGACGTCGCCGCCGCGGGGCATCCACGTCGACGCCGTGCCTCTGGTCGTCCACTTCGACCCGCCGGCCGACCACACCGACTACGTGCACCGCTCGGGCCGGACCGGTCGGGCCGGCGCCGACGGCCTCGTCGTTTCCCTCGTCGGCCACGAACATGTCCGCGGCACGAAGGCCCTCACGCGACGGCTGGGGCTCTCCCCGGACATCTCTGTGCCCGACATCTCCTCCCTCTCCGGGTTGGACGGTGCTCGCATCCCGCGATCCACCGCGCCGACCGTCCCCAGCGCCCCGAGCGAGAACGCCTCCGCCGCGCCCGCCGACCGCGCCCGCCGTTCGCATCAAGGCCCGGTCCGGTCCGGACGCCGTCCACGGCGTGGAGGGCGACGCACCTCGCGGCGCTGAGCGTCGCAGGCACACCCCGCTCGGGTCCGGCCTGCATCCTCGGTTTCGCTGACACCGCCGCGCCGGTTCCGGCGGGCCCGGGGCGGTGGCCGGACCCTGATCCGCCGGCTTTGCGGGTGCTCTCACCTCGTCGTGCTGCGGGCCGCCCGACGTCCTGATCCTCGTCACGAAATGCAGATTTACTGACCCGGCCGCGTTAGTTTGCGTCAAGACGAGTTGGGCATTCATCCCCCGTTGGATCGACCGGGCGGAAGGGGCCGATGACAGGCAGCAGACAGCGCGAGGGCGGGGAGAGGCGACGGCCGTGACCCCCTCGGCTGGCACCTCCGAATCGTCAACCCAGGTAGGGCAGGTCCTCCGACTGCAACCGAGCGTGGACGCCGCCGCCGTGAGCAGAGCGTTCGTCGAACCGCTGGTCCGTCACTGGAACCTGGGGCCACTCGACTTCGACGCGGCACTGGTGACCACCGAACTCGTCACCAACGCGGTGCTGCACGCCGAGCTCGATGTCGTGCTGGTGCTGCGGCCCATTGCGAAGGGAATCCGCATCGAGGTGACCGACCAGTGCCCGGCCGTGCTCCCGCACGTGACGCCCCACAGCACCGGCGCGCTGTGGGCGTTGACGCTCGGGCAGAGCGGGCGCGGGCTCAGGGTGGTGTCCGAGCTCGCAGCCCGGTGGGGCGTCGATTCGACGCAACGAACGAAGACGGTGTGGGCCGAGCTGATCAACGGCCAGTCCGGCCCCAGTGAGCCGCAGCTCCAACTCGAGTACGAGTTGGAAGTGCGCGACGGGCTGACCTTCCGGTTCATCGATCTGCCGACGACGGTCGCCATCGAGAGCGGGGTCCAGATCGAGGACCTGGTGCGGGCGATCCAGCTCGAGCACGGCCCGGTGACGCCTGAGGAAGACTCCGTTCGTCACATCTATGAACTGCTGCTTTCGACTGCGGCCGACCGCTTGGCCGGACGAGACGCGGTGATGTGGGCGTTCGCCGAGGACCGTGCCGCTTTCGATCTGGAATTGGTGACCACCCTGGAGTCGATGCGTGACCTCGGTGAGCTCTGGGGGATGCTCGACGACCCGAGCGGGCTCCTCGACATCGCGCCACCGCCTCCGCCTGATCAGGTGGTGGAGTTCCGCCGCTGGGTTCGGAGCGAGGCGCTCCGGCAGTTGGGTGGCGGGGCGCCGCGGACCTATGGCGCTGCCGAGGATTGAACCGATTCAGGTCTGAGGCGCAATCGGTTCGATCGCTGCCTAATAGGCCTCGGCGGCTGCGTGTTCCAGCATCATCTCGTGGAACTTCTCCCACCCCAAGTGGTAGCGGGTTCGAGCATTCCCCGGGATCCAGTCGATCGATCCCTTGCTGACCTGTAGCTCGCCGAGCCTTTCGTCATCGCTCCTGACAACGAACTTCACGTCCGAATGGAGGACGATCCCGGTCGGAAGGTCGACGGTGACATCGTGCTTGGGCATGTTCAAACCGTACCTTTTGTGTGATTTTTGACGGGCAACCGTGACTTATATCCCTATGGGAACGGGTCCGGTTGCGAGAAGATGTGGGCCATGGGCGGGCGGGGATCTGTGGAATTCCGCGTGGTGTGGGGTTGACGAAGACAATGAAGCCCGCGGCGGGTGTCGTCGCGGGACGGATCGCCCGCAGGCCGTTCGTGGTCGTGGGTCTCCTCGGAGTGGTGGCACTGGTCTGTTCGGGCTGTGCCGGCGGAGCTCAGCATCTCGGCGAAAAGCCGGTGGATCACCACGCTGTGGCCCGGGTGAAGACCACGCCGGCGACGTCGACGCAGCCGTCGCCCACGACGACGACCACGACAGCGCCCGCCGTCAGGGCCAACGCGAGCAGGCTCACTCCTGCGATTCAGCCGGGGCCGGCGCCCGTGCCGGCGCCCGCCACCACGACGACGACAATTGACCCGTTCCCACCGGCGTGCGTGTGGAGCAACTTCGTCACGAGGGTCAGCACGGATCAAGGCACCTATTCGACCGGACAACCCGTCCAGATAGCGCTCGCGTTCGAGAACACGGGACCGGCGTGCACGGTCAATCAGACCGGCTATGCCTGTCCGGTCGTCAACATCGACAACGCATCGGGAGCATTGGTGTGGTCGAGCGCGGCACCGGCCTCGGCGGGATGCCCGTCGACCTTCACCGGACCGACCGTGCTGGCGGCGAACTGGTCACAGAGCTTCTCGATCACCTGGGGGCAGGACTCGTGCACGCCAGGACAGACGCAGGCGTGTCCCGGCTCGCAGGTTCCGGCGGGTCAGTACGAGATCACCGGGCAGAGCGGTGGTGGCTCCAGCCAGATTCCGGCGGGCCCGGCGGCGACGGTGAACCTCACCGCGGGGAACCCGTAGCGCCTAAATCGCGGGCAGAATCTGTGACTGAGGTTTCTAGGTCTGTTGGCGAACCGTTGAGGCACCCCACGGCCTAGCTGGGGGCGGTATGAGCGAGGAACAGTCAGAGTTCATCAGCGCCGGGCAGTTCTACGTCCTCGGCAAATGGACCGGTGGGTACGGCGTCTGGGCAAAGACGCCAGATGGGCGTCTCGGTGAGGCCCCGGTTGCCACTTTCCCTTCTTCGCCGGACGGCGAAGCTCAGGCATGGGAGCAGTTCTCTCGATTGGAAATGCAAACGGGGAGGACCCGTGTCGAAAATCCTCCCACGCCGCCTGCCGGTACCGAGGTTCCGGTTCAACCGCCGGCCGGCGACCGCAAGTGGTATTCACCTCGTTGGTGGTGGGTCTTTCCTATCGCCGCACTGCTCGCCGCAGGTGTGGGAATCGGATTGTTATCGACCAACTCCGCGTCCAACCCGACACCACAGTCACGCAGCTCTTCGAATTCAACAGCGTCAACTCAACCGGCCGTCGGAACGGGGTACCTTGCGGATCTTTCCAGCGAAGTTATCTTCATTCAGTGGAATCAAAGCGGAGATTCATTCTCGGGAACTGCGCAGGACGATTCGGTCACTGGGAACCCTCCGGATCAGACGCTCTCGTCACAGACACTCAATGTCACCGGACAATTGAATGGATCGAGCATCAGCCTGAGCTTCAATAGCGGTGACCAGGAGTTCGGAACGATCGAGTTCGGTCATTTCACCCTCAATTTTCCGCAACAAGACGGCACGCTCGCTCCCGTGACATTTCACGCCGCCTCATCCAACGAGTTCAACGCAGACGTGGGCACTCTTCACTCGGAGATCTCTCAGGACAACCAGACCGCCGCCAATCAACAGGCAATCGCAAGACAAGAGGCGGTGATCAACGGCGATATCAAATCGGTAAATGGCGACATCTCCGGTCTTACGAATGCGACTCTTTCGTCGGACCTTGATCCACTCAGTGGAGATGTCCAAAGGACACAGTCAGATCTCGCCGCAACAGCGTCACAGGCGCAGACTGCTGAAGGTGAGAGTGGTAGCCAGACGCAATGCTATGACGCCGGCACGGCTGACTACGACGCCGGGACAGTCGCGTACGACGCGGGTACAGTCGAATACGACACGCACAGTGTTGAATCCGATGTTCAATCACTGCGGTCGGCGATATCGGCGATCGGATCAGACTTCCAGAAGTTGCACAGCGACGAGCAGGCGCTTCCTACGTATCATCCCAACGCACCCAATCAGGGCGCCGTGGATCAAGCGATCGCCACAGCGCAACAGGTGATTGGATCCGCGGTATCCACAACCAACGGCGCAGTCGCAACAGTTAACGGCTATGTCACTTCGGCGTATCAGGATGCAAACGCAGCCCTGCAGAGTGGAAGCAACTGCGGCGCCGGTTCTACAACCCCCACTTCGGTCCCGCAGATCCAGTAGATGAGCTGTGGCATTGGTGCGTGACGCGAAGGGCTTGAGATCTGCCGGCTGCCGCTTCCGGCGGGTTCGGCGGTTCGGGAAATGGATTTCTGCAAATTCATTTTTTCGTTAGGCTTCGCTCCGAGCATCAGATGCGGCGGGAGGTCAGATGATCAAACGGCTCGGCTGGACCTTCATCTTGATCGCGTCCGCCGTCGTACCCACCTTTCTCGTTGCGTACCTGCCTCCGAATGGACTCGCAGGTGCCGAAAAGACCGGCGTCAGTTGCTTTCACATCGCCAATGGCTCAACGGGATTTGCGCCAGGGTCAGGACTGAGCGTGACACAGATCGATGCAACCTCTGCCGTCCTCGAGATCACCTATGTGAAGTCCCTTCTGTGCCCGTTACCCGGATACATCCGCTACTACTGGGGCCCCACGTACTACGACGACCAAAAGGCCGACGACGTCATTCTGACGACCGGATACGAGGGCTTCCCCGTCTATTCAACCGGCGGCGATTACGTCACCAAGAAGGTGACGATGACCGACATCGGGACCACGGCGCACCGGAGCATCGGCTACGAGGTCCGACCGGACACCGAAATTCACGTCGTCGTCAAGCTCGGGTATGCAGGAAGTACGTATCTGGTCCGAATCGGCTTTCACACGCCCCGGGACCCGGCAAAGAATGTGACGCTCACGCTCGACCGGGTGACCAAGGATTCCATCACGGTGACGCCCAAGTTGACGGCCTCTCCGTTTGGAGTCAACACGGTCGGTGTCGACGTCAAGAAGGCCGCATCGGGTGACTGGACGGGCAGCTTCGAGACCCAACGTTGCGACGCCGCGGAATGCAATTCGGTGCACGCGGTCACGATCACGAACGAATCAAGGTCAGAGACGGGGTATCCGATCGTCCGGCTCGAGCCCAATACGACCTACACCCTCCGATTGGCTGTCGATAACTACTACAGCCGTCTCACCTTCTCGGAGCCACTGACTGTCACGACGGCAAAGTGAGGGCTGCGCCGGTTCCGGCGGTTCCGGGGCGGCGGCTGCGCCCGGACCACTCAGGACCAGTACAGCTACGGTCCCCCGATCTGTCACGGCCACCCGGCACACTGTCCTGATGGCGACCGCTGCGACCAGGCCGAAGGGTGCGTACTTCGCAAAGTCGTGCCCCGAGCGGGTGCAACTCGACGTGTTGCAGCCGTGCGAGCCGCTGCCCGACCCGCCCTTCCTCCAGAAGCTGTTCCGGGCCGGCGACGTGCACGAGGACGAGACGCTCGGCGGGGTCTTCGACGACGTGGAGGGGGCCGTCGTCATCGAGGCCGACGACCCCGACGCACGGGAGTGGCACACCCGGCAGGCGATCGCGCAGGGGGCCCGGCTGGTCGCGGGTGGGCGGCTGCCGGTGGATCTCGACGCGCATCGCGTCGGCGAGCCCGACCTGCTGGTGACGTGCGGCCAGGGGTACCTGCCCGTCGACGTGAAGTCGCACAAGTCTCTGGAGCCGTCGCGGCCGGACCGGACCGGCGGCGGGTCCGCGTTGATCTCCGAGGTTGCGTTGCCGTACTTCGAGAGCGCCCGGGTCGACGTCGATTTCATGGCTCGCCGGAACGTCGGGGATCTGCTGCAGCTGGCTCACTACCGCCGGCTGTTGGAGTCGGCCGGTTGGGCGTCGACGGGCCTCGGGCGCAACGTCGGCGGCATCTGCGGGTCCGAGGGAGTCATCGTCTGGTACGACCTGGACGCGCCGGTTCTGGAGCCGCCGGAGCACCTCGCGGTGGCCGCGCTGCCGCGTCGGATCAGCGCGATGGAGCGCTATGACCTCGAGTTCGCGTTGCGGCTTGAGGTGTCCCGGGCGGCGGAGTCGCACCTGGACGATGCGTCGGTGGCGCTGTTGGCCGAGCCGATCGTGTGTCGGGATTGTGCGATGTGCCGCTGGCGCGAATGGTGCGGCTCCCAACTCGAGGCGGTGGCGGATCTGAGCCTGGTGTCGGGTGTCGGCGTGGCGCGGCGGCGGCTGTACACGGACCACGGTGTCGGCGACCTGTACGACTTGGCCGGACTCGACTGGACCACCGCGGAGTTCGTCCGGCGCGGGGTCGATCTGAGCGACCTGTCGGACCGGACGCACGAGGTGGCGGGTCCGACGCCGCTGGTTTCCGTGATTCCCAAGCGCAAGAAGCAGCTCGAGGACCTGGCGGCGCTCGGTTTCGTCACGGTGGGCGACCTGGCCCGGTTGGACGGGCGGACATTCGTGGTGTGCGCGGACGGTGGTGGGACGGGCGTGGCCGGGCAGATCGAGCTGGCCCGGGCGCGTGTCGGTGAGTTGGCCGCGTACCGGCGCCGGGACGTCGTCGCGGTGGAGGTGCCCCGGGCCGACATCGAGGTCGACGTGGACATGGAGAGCACCAACGACGGCTGCTACCTGTGGGGTGCGTTGGGGACGGACCGCCGTGAGGCGGGTGCGGTGCCGCAGTATGTGTCGTTCGCGACATGGGACGCCGACATCGAGGAGGGCGAGCTCGTCGCCTTCGAGAAGTTCTGGTCGTGGTTCCAGGGGGTTCGTGCGCGTGCAGCGACGGAAGGTGCGTCGTTCCGCGCCTACTGCTACAGCAGGAGCGCGGAGGAGGGCCAGATGAAGCGGCTCGCCGACCGGCTGGGCGTGCGCGACGAGGTCGACGTCTTCTTGGGTTCCGACGAGTGGGTCGACCTGCTGGAGGTCGTGCGGGGACAACTGGTCACCGGCCGCAGCATGGGCTTGAAGGAGACGGCGCCCTTGGCCGGCTTTGCCTGGCGGTTCGACGACGCCGGTGGGACGCTGGCGATGGTCAAGTACGACGAGGCGGTCGACATGGAGGCGGATTCGGCGAGCCGGACCGCGGCGGCGCAGTGGATCCTCGACTACAACGAGGACGACGTCCGGGCCACGGCCGCGTTGCGCGCGTGGCTCGACGGGCGCGGCGCGGGTGTTGCCGTCGATCGCCTCGTGGGACGGGGAGGGCCGTTCCGCCGCTTGAGTCGTGGCTGGCGACCGGTCGGGCTCGGTCTCGCCGATCGTCATGACGCCATGAACGCAGCGCCGGGTGTCAGGCGCTGAGCGACTCTCCGGTGCCGAGCGTTTGGAGGTCGTGCGCCCCGAGCATCCACCGCGCCGCCTCGGCGTCGAGCGGCCGGCCCAGGTGGTAGCCCTGGGCGTGGTCGCAGCCGAGCTGCGCGCAGGCTCTCCTGCTGGGCCGCCGTCTCGACGCCCTCGGCGATCGGTCTCGTAGCCGAGCGTCCGGGCCAGCTGGATCAGCGCTGCGGCCATGCTGCGGGTGTCGTCGCCCTGACCCGAGCGTCTCGACGAAGGACCGGTCGATCTTGACGATGTCGATCGGGCAGCCGGTCGAGGTGCAGGAAGGTCGAGTAGCCCGTGCCGAAGTCGTCGAGTGCGATGCGCACGCCGAGGTCGCGCAGCGCGGCCAGGTTGCTGCAGCGTGGCCGCGTCGTCGGTGATCACCTCGCTCTCGGTGATCTCGAGGACCAGCGACCGGGGGTCGAACTCGGCACTCGTGGATGTGCGGCGGCGATGCGGTCCGACAAGCGTCTCGTCGGCGAGCTGGCCGGCGGAGAGGTTGACGCCGATCTCGAGGTCGGGGCCGCACAGGCCCGCCTCCTGCCACTCGCGAACCTGGCGGCACGCCGTGCGCATGACGCACGAGTCGATCTCGCCGATGAGCCCGATTTCCTGGGCCAGCGGCACGAAGTGCCGCGGATCGACGAGCACCCCGTCGGGGTGCGGCCAGCGCACCAGCGCCTCGAACCCGACGACCCGGTGGGTCTGCAGGTCCATGATCGGGCTGGTAGTGCGCGACGAGGTCTCCGCTGAAGATCGCCGCCTTCAGCTCCTCCTCCAGCTCGATGCGGGCCAGGACGAGGGTGTGCATCTCGTCGCGGTAGACCTCGAAGCGGTCCTTCCCCCGCTTCTTCGCCTGGTACATCGCGATGTCGGCGTTGCGGAGCAGCTGCTCGCTGGTGATGCCCTCCTCGTCGAAGGCGATGCCGATGCTGCAGGCCGCGCTGACGGACTTGGTGCCCAGGCGGACCGGCGGCCGCAAGGAATCGAGGATCCGCTGCGCCAGGTCCGTCGACGGCCTCCGGCGAGCGGCACGTCCTCGATGAGGATCGCGAACTCGTCCCCACCCAGGCGGGCCGCCGTGTCCGACGGCCGCAGCATGTCGCACGAGCGTCGTGGCAACCCTCCGCAGGAGCTGGTCCCCTTCGCCGTGGCCCGAGGCTGTCGTTCACGGTCTTGAAGTCGTCGAGGTCGAGGAACAGGACGGCCAGGTGGGAGTCCGGTGCGCGCTCATGCGGGCCAGCGCGTGCTCGAGGCGGTCCTGGAAGAGCGCCTTGTTGGCGAGCCTGGTCAGCGAGTCGTGGAAGGCCCGGTAGGACAGCTCGTCCTCGAGGAGCTTGCGGTCGGTGACGTCCCGGAAGCTGTAGACCCGCCCCACGACCTCTCCGTCGACGATGTTGGGGCCTCGAGAACCGCTCGACGACGCGGCCGTCCTTGAACTCGAGGAGGTCGAAGCTCTCGTTCTCGGGCTGGAGGTCGAGCTCCTCGCAGCCGGGCCATGAAGGCCTCGGGGTCGGATCAACTGGTCGAGGGCGAAGGCGAGCGTCGAGACGTCGTCCTGCCGGGCGACGGCGTCGTCGGGGAGACCCCAGATTTCGACGAAGCGCCGGTTGAAGTCGGTGATCTTGCCCGTCGGTGTCGACCACCAGGATCCCGTCCGCGGTGGAGTCCAAGCGTGGCGGTCAGGCGAGAGAGCGCCTCGCTCGAGGTCGCGCTCGGCGGACACCTGCGCGGTGGCGTCGTGGCGCCGAGATGACGATCCCCTCGACGGTCGGGTCGTCCAAGAGGTTCACGATGTTGAGGTCGAAGGGCACGGCGACGGCGCTGTCGTGGCGGAGGAGGCCGATCCGGGCGGTGACCGGACGGGCCGACGTTGCCCCGCGCCGTGCCGCAGGCGAGGGCGAGCGTCGAACTTCGGCGCGGTCGCACTGCGGCGACGATGCTCGGACAAGCGGTCGTCCCTCCAGCAGCTCGGGGTCGTGTCCCAGGAGCCGGGTGATGGCGCCCGAGACCGACTCGATGACGCCGTCGCTGCGACACCAGCATGATGACGGACCCGGCGTTGTGCACGAGCGAGCGGAACCGGGCCTCGTGCCCGCTGGCCAACTCGAACCGCCGGCGCTCGGTCAGGTCGCGCATGCACAGCAGGACCACGTCGTCGCCGAGCCACTGCGTCGCGGTGCCGACCATCTCGATGAGGCGCCACCCCGATGCCGCGTTGACCCGGATCTCGATGGGCGTGCCCACCTCCTTGTCCCTGAATGGTCGCGAGCGAGCGCAGCACCAACTCGTGGTCGTCGGGGTGCACGAGGTCGAGACCGGACTGCCCGCCCAGTCGTCCAGCGTGCGCTCGAACATCCGCTCGGCCGAGCGGTTCCCCCACACGATGGTCCCGGCTTCCGTCGACGATGACGACGGCGTCGGGCAGGTGCACGAAGGCGTCGGCCATCCGTCGACCGTGGGCCTCCGGGGTCGTGGAGGCTCGGACTGGTCGTCCGGCGTCGCGCGGAGGGCGGTCGGGCTGCCGCCTCGGGACGGCGTCGGCGACCGCGTCCGCGTCGCGTTGCAGCCGCTCCCTCAGCATCGCGTCCCCCTCTAAGCGACCTGTCTTCTTATTGTCGGCTCGTTCACCGGGTTTCCCAGTTGCGTCCGTTGCAATCTGAGGTTTGGGTGCGTGGCCCTGGGTTCCCGTTGTCCGGGTTGCAGGTGCCGGAGTCGGTCGCTCAGCGAGTTGGTGGACCGCGGTTCAACTGACCGGTCATGCCCGAGCCCGTCCCGCCTCACCGTAGCTCGAGGGCGCCGAGCCGACGTTCCGGCACTCGAGATCCCGACATGCCGTGGCAGGCGTCAAGGCGCAGCGCAACGCGGACGGCTCGGTGGCCCACGTGTGGGAGAAGTGGCTGGCCTTCTCGCCCGACCCCCAGTACCTGACGCTCTACGCCGTACGACCCCGGCATGGTCGTGCGCCGCCACGGCCACTTCTCGCCCCACGTCTGTTCGTGCTCCATGGAGTTCCCCCTCGGCGACCGCCGCTGCCCGGCCGACCCATGTGACCTCCGTGGGTGCCGCCTTCGGCCCGTCGTCGCCGGTCCCGAGGGCGCGGTGATGTTCGAGGTGATGATGGGCGACCCCGCAGCTGGGGCGACGATCCCGAGGCGTTCGAGGCCGCGCTCGGCGGCCCAGGGCGCCGAGGCGCTTGCCCGACCCGCCCTTGGCGTTCCCCGACTGGCTCGCGGACCTGCGGGCGCACTGGGCCGGCGGGCCGCGACCGGAGGATGACTCTGGGTTCCGGGTTACGGCGACTTTGGCTCTGATTCAAAATATCGTCACTTCAGGAGGCCCGCTCGATCATGAACGGCACGAGGAGCGCGATGAAGCGGCGCGCCGGGGAGTCGTCCAGACCGGCGAAGGCGGCGTCCATGGAGGTCATCGCCGAGCGTCGCCACGCCGGTCGCGAACTCGCCGGCGAAGCGCGATGCTCCCGTAGGACAGCATGAGCTCGAAGACGCGGCCGACGTCTCGCCTGCTCGCCGTTCGGCCGGTCGCGCGCCAGGTAGGCCACGAGCCAGCGCCGGTCGGCCGGGTCGGCGGCGGCCAGGAGGTGGATGAGCATCAGCGTCCGCTTGCCCTCCCGCAGGTCGCCGAGCGGCTCCTTGCCGTACACGCCGGGGTCGCCGACCAGGTTGAGGATGTCGTCGCGGATCTGGAAGGCCGCCCCGAGATGGAACCCGAACTCGATCATCGGGTCGAGCTCGGCGGTTCCCCTGCGACCCGATGAGGGCGCCGACCCGGAGCGGGAGCACCGTCGTGTACCAGCACGTCTTCTTCATGATGAGGTCGAGGTAGTCGTCCGGCTCCAGGTCGATCCGGTTGTCCCGGCACCAGCCCAGCTCGAGCGCCTGCCCGGCGACGGTCTGGCGGCTCATGAAGTCGAACTCCATCATGACGCGGTCGGCCAGCCGGGGGCCCAGCAGGTCGATGTTCTCGCGCAGCGTCGCCCATCGCCTGCAGGGCGAGCCCGTCGCCGGCGTTCAGCGCGAGCGGCGTGCCGTAGCGCCGGTGGAGGGTGGGCTCGCCCCGCCGCAGCAGGCTGGCGTCCTCGATGTCGTCGTGGACCAGGAACGCGTTGTGGAGCAGCTCGATCGCGACGGCCGAGGGCAAGGCGTCGTCGAGCGGGCCGCCGAAGGCCTCGCAGGTGGCCAGGCAGAGGCTCGGGCGCAGGGCCTTGCCGCCGCGGTCGGGTAGTCGCGCATCGGCGCGGCGAGGTACGGGTCGTGGCCACCTCGGTGGCGAAGCGCTGCCGCAGGTCGTCGGCGACGAGGGCGCCGTAGCGCGCCAGGCTGGCCGTCGGCTCCGCCTCGTCGTCACCGTTGCGTCAGCGTCGGTCGCGGTCAGCACCCGGACGCGCAGCGGGAACACGACGTCGGGCAGGCCGTCGACCAGGAGCTGCCCGTGGTAGGTGCCCGGGCGTGGCCGTCCTCGCCGACGGCTGCGGTGACGAGGAGCTCGCGGCTCGCGCCGGGCTCGAGCCGGTCGATCCGCTCGGGCTGGCACGTCACCGCGCGTGGCCGGGAGCGTCGCGCCCGGGGTGCGTGGCCAGCCCCGGACACCACGGCCGGAGGCCGGTCGCCGCCGCGGTCGTGGTGTTGTGCAGCCAGAGCCGGGCGCTGGCGCGGCCGCCCGGCGCGACGTCGGGCAGGAGCAGGTCGTCGCCGTTCGGTCGCCGCGGGCTCCCACCAGCGGGCGGCGTCGAGGAACCGCGAGGCCGGCCTCGTTGATCTGGCCCAGGACGGCCAGGTAGGCGTCGGCCGCCCGCTGCATGTCGGACTGCATCTTGCCGCATCGACCCGTCGGATCCCCAGAGCCAGAACGGCGGCGACGCCCGGCCACCGGTCGCGGCGCGGTCGCGTCTGCCGTCGCCGTTGGTCGCCGCGAACTCGGCGAACATCTCGACGAAGCGCTCGACGATGGTCCGGGCCGCGTCGAACCCGAGGTCCTGCACCTCCCGCGCCAGGCGTGCCGCCTCGGCTGCGTCGGCGCCGAAGGCGTCGCCGTCTGGCTGTCGCTCACGCGCCACCCACCCTGGTGCGTGCCTGCGACCCGCTGCGCGCGACCGCCTGGGCCGCCAGCTGCCCGGAGCGGGTGGCCGCCTCCACGCACCCGGCGTTCAGGCCGTTGTCGGTCCAGTCGCCCGCCACGGCCAGGTTGGTGAACCCGGTGCTGCCCGGCTGCAGGCGGTACTGGTCGGTGCCGGGCAGGGACTGGACGTAGAGGTCGGAAGGGTCGATGTTCGCCCGCCAGTACTGCGTGTCGAGGCGCTCCGGGCCGCGCGCGGCCGAGGTCGCGTGCCGTCGCACAACAAGGACCAGCGGAAGCGCTCCGTTCTCGACGGCGGCCGGCCACAGCGTCGCCACGTCGCGGTCGAGGAACGTCTGCGCGCGGTCCCGGACCGCTCGGTTCTCGTCGCTCGACGTCGGGCGCGCCGTCGCGGACGTCCGGGTGGCGCCAGGACGCTGCAGAAGTAGGCGATCGTCCGTCGGGCGGTCCGCCTCGGGCCAGTCCTCGGCCGGCAGGAGATGCGGCATGGAGGCCCAGGTGTCGAACGGCTTGACGAACCCGCTCACCGTGACGCCGGCGGGACCGCACCACCCGAGGCGCCTGCTCGTCCTCGGACAGCCAGAGCTGGAACGCCTGCGTGGCGACCGTGCCGACGTTGTCGACCATCGAGCGCCAGGCCGGCGACGCCGCGAGGAGCTCGCCGCAGACGTGCGGCACCATGCCGAGGGAGATGGCGAACACGACGGCGTCGAAGTCCTTGCCCGCCTCCAGGGTGCGGCGGCCGACGTCGCGGCGCGGGGACCAGAACGACTCGAGGTCGACCCCGCTCGAGGGCGCTCGGTCGTCGCGCAGCTGCGACGCGAGGGGCGCGTCCGGCCAGCACGGGAGGCCCTTCACCCGGACAGCGGGTCGTAGGCGTCGACGCCGTCGGCCAGCTCGGCCTGGACGCCCAGGTCGATCGGCGGCGATCGAGCGTCCGTCCTCGGCCAGCCGGAGCGCGTCGACCCGGTGGAAGAAGCGGAACTCGACGCCGCGGTCGCGCAGGACCTCGTAGAGCGGGGCGAAGATCGACCTCGCCCATGCCCGCCTGCATCTTCCAGAACGGCGCCCCCGAGTACCCGAGGAGCATCTTGGTCGCCAGCTGCAGGCCGAGCCCGGCGCTGAAGCGCGGGCGGGCGGGGTCGCCGTCCTCGTAGCCGAAGACGAGGTCGTACATGCCGCGGAGGATCGGCGACTCGAGCGCGTCGGGGTCGATGCCGTGGCCGAGCAGCCACTCGCGGTAGTCGAGGTGGTTGATGGCGCCGAAGCCGTCGGGGCGCGTGAGCAGGCCGTCGGCCATGATGCCGACCAGGTTCGCCGTCACCAGCTCGACCAGCTCGTAGCTGCGACGGGCCGCCGTGTGCGTGCGCAGCGCCTCGCGGAGGCCGAGGCGGACGCGGCTCGATGAGCGAGGGCAGCGCGCGCTCGAGTTCACGGTTGCCGGTCCACGTCGTGGCCTGGCGCACGGCCCGCTCGGCCCAGCTCAGCGGGAGCGTCAGCCCGAGCAGGCCCGCACCTCGCACGACGTCGGCCACGGAGCTGCCGGCGGGTGCGCGGCGCCGGGCGGCGGCGGCGTCGGGCGAGGTGCTCGAACGCGATGGTGCCGCTCGCCCCGGTGCCCGACGACGGGAGCGAGGCGAAGAAGTCGATCAGGAGGCGGAGCGACCGGACCACGAGGTCGGCCATGGCGAGCGGCGTCGACGCGTCGGGCTCCGCCGGCGCGCTCGCCGGGGCGGCCGGCGACCGGGCTGAACGCGCCACCCACGGCTCCCACGCGCCGTCGTGCCGGTCGACGACGCCGACCAGGTTCGACGGCGCCACCGCGTCGTCCCAGGTGCGGATCGGACACGACGGGTCCGACCGACCGCGGTCGAGCGCCTCGTAGCAGCGGCGCATGACGTCGAACGTCTGGTCGTAGTAGCCGAGGAGGACGTGCAGCCCGTGCTCCTCGATGCGGCCGTGCGCGCCCCCGGCTGCTCGCCCCCTTGCCACCGAGGCGCCAGCCGCGCTGGTAGACGGTGATGCGCTCGAACTCGCTCCGTCCAGTCGCCCTCGGTGAGCTCGAACGCCGTGGTCAGCGCGCCCATGCCGCCGCCGAGAATGGCGACCGAGCCCCCCGAGCCGCGCCACGTCAGGCTCCGAGGAGGTCCAGGGCCTCGGCGAATTCGGGGCTGGTGGAGTTGGGCGGGAACCGGTCGAGCACGGCCCGGATCCGGTCGGCCCAGTCCGCCGGGCGATCGCTGCGTCGGGAAGCCGGGCGAGGTCGTTGGCCGCCCGCAAGCGCGAGCACGAGCGACCCCTGGGCCAGGCCGATGTCGACGGCGGCCACGAGGTCCGTGACCGACCTCGTCCATCCGGTCGGGATGGGCCGCGGCCATGATCTCGGCCCGCAGGCGGAGCAGGTCGGGTTGGTGCACGAGCTCACCGGAGGTCCTGGCCGCTCCAGGGCCTCGTCGAGCGCCTCGAGCGCCGCGTCGGCGTCGCCGAGGTAGTGGTGGTTCCGGGCGACGATGCCGAGGTAGCGTGGGGCGGAACGCCCCGTGGCCGACGAGGTCCATCGCCTGCGCCGCACTGCTCGAGCGCCGCCTCGTCGCACGGCTGTCGGGCTCGGGCACCAGCACGTACTGGGTGCCGAGCAGCCGGAAGTAGTCGAAGCGGCAGCGTCCGCGATCTCCAGGGTGCGCTGCCCGAACTCGCGCGCCTCGTCCAGGTTGCCCGTGATCATGCGGATCCAGGCCAGGTAGACCGTGACGAAGGCCGCACTGAACGGCCCCGCCGGGAAGTCGAGCTCCTCCGCCGTCGCGAGGGCTCGCCGCTCCCACATGCGCGCTCTCGTCGGTCGCGCCCCGGAGCGCGGCGACACAGGCGAGCGCGACCGCGGTGATCGGGACCGGGTCGTGCGGGAGCGGCCAGAACGGGGAGGCCGCCCGGCCTCGGCCGACCGGGCGCGGTAGCCTTCCCACGCCTCGTCGAGCCAGCGGTGGGCGTCGTCGAGCCTGCCCTGGTAGAACGCGCCGTAGCCCATGCACGACTTGATCTCGGGCGGCGAACCAGGCCGCGTCGGGATCGTCGACCACGTCGGTGAGCGGCTCGAGCACCACGCTGGCCGGCGCCGACGGAGCCGCGCACCAGCAGGTAGCTCCAGATGCCGACCTGGGCCGGCATGATCTCGGGGCGGTCGGTGAGCCTGCGGCAGATCTCCTCGGCGACCGTGAAGTCCTCGAAGACGTCGGGGTAGCCGTACCCGAACAGCGAGCTCGAGCTGACGGTCCGTTGCATCCGGATCATGAGCTCGGTCAGGTCGCGCTCGTCGGACTCGGGCAGCGTCGCCGCCAGCTCCAGCGCACGGTCGAGCTGGCGGCGGGCCTCGGTGTGGCTGGCCGGCGACTGCGCCGCCTGGGCCGCCGCGATGTAGGCCGGCAATGGCCTGGGCCACGTCGCCGGCCAGGTCGCGGTGCTGGGCCACGACGGCGAGATCGCCCGGTGAGGTCGCCGCCGAGCCGAGCAGTTCCGCGATCGCGGCGGTGGGTCTCCTGGCGCGACGGGCAGCACCTGCGTCTCGTACGCGGCGTCGCGGAGCAGGGCGTGCGGGAAGCGGTACCGGCCCAGCCGGACCTCGGCACCGGCTCGATGATCCCGGCGTCCTCGAGCCGGACGCAGCGCGTCGTCGAGCGGGCGCCCGGCCAGCTCGCGCAGCGGCTCCTCGTCGAACTCGGCGCCGAGCGTGGCCGCCAGTTGCGCGACGCGGAGGTCGATGCCGGGCGCCCGGAGGCGGGCCGTGAGGATTTCGTGGATGCGCGGCGGCAGCACCTCCCCGGGCTGCGCGGTCGAGGGCGCTGCGGGTGAGCTCGCGGAGGAAGAGGCGGGTTCCCGGCACCGCGCTCGACGATCAGCCGGCGCTGCGTCTCGTCGAGGCCGCCGTCGGTCAGCGCGGCGACCAGCCCTGCGGCCTCCTTGCCGCTCGAGCGGCTCCAGCTCGATGTCGAGGACCGACGACGCCCACGGTGCGTCGATCGGGAGCCGGCTGGTGATCAGGATCATCGTGCCCGGGACGCTCGCGGTCGCCAGCAGGCCCAGCAGGTCGACGCGTCGTCGGGTCGGCCCAGTGCAGGTCCTCGACCAGGACCAGGCGTCGGCGTCGGATGCGGCCGCGTGCGCGAGCCACGCGACCAGGGTCCGCGAGCGTCTCCTGGCGCAGCGCGAGTGCGTCGACCTCGGGGCGGGCCCACCGTTCGTCGGTCTCGAGCCCGAGCAGCGGGGCCATCAGGGGCAGGGCGTCCTCGTCGAGGCCGGCGTCGTCGAGGCGGGCCTCCAGCTCGGTGAGCCGCTCCTCGGCCGGTTGGCCGGGGTAGAAGCCGAGGAGCTGCTCGAGCATGCGCCCGACCGGCCACAGCGCGACGTTGCCGTGATACGGCGAGCAGTTGGCCTCGAGGACGGCGCCACCCTCGAGTCTGCACGTGCGCGGCGAGCTCGGCGGCCAGCGCCGACTTGCCGATGCCGGGCACGCCACGGAGCAGGACGACGGACCGTCTCGCTCGGGTCGTGTCGCGCTCCGCGGCGTCGTGGACGAGGCGATTCCAGGTGAAGCGCAGGAGGCGGCTCTGGCCCTCGCGGCCGACCAGTGGCCACCGCTCGGGCAGCCCGCTGGCCGGCGCGCGGTGACGGACAGGTTCGAGCGCACGACCCGGTGCAGCTCCATTGGCCGGGCGATCCCCTTGAGCGAGCGCGTCCCGATCGGGCGTCAGCTCGAAGTGTGGCTCGACGAGCTGCCTGCGTGGTGTCGCTGATGACCACCGTGCCGGGCTCGGCCTCGCCCTGGAGGCGCGCCGCCACATTGGGCGCGGACCCCATGATGGCGGAGCCGTCGATGTTCCCGTCGGGCGAGCCGGCGATCACGACGGTGCCCGAGTGGACGCCGACCCGGATGGCCGGCTCGATGCCGTGGCGCCGCTGCAGTTCGACGCGCGGCGTGGGCCATCCGTTCGACGAGCCGCAGAGCGGCCAGCACCGCCCGCCGGGCGTCGTCCCCGTGGGCCGTCGGGTAGCCGAAGCACGCAACGACGCCGTCGCCCTGGAACTGCAGGATGCGACCGTCCAGCTCCTCGACGGTCTCGGCCGCCACCCGGCGGTAGACGGCGAAGACCTCCTGCACGACCTCGGGCTCGGCCACCTCGGCCATGTCGGTCGACTGGACGATGTCGGCGAAGATCAAGCTGACGAAGGCCCGCTGGCCTTCGGGCAGCGAGCGCTCGAGCGTGGCCCGTTCGATCATCGATGCGGCGCGCTGATTCGGCGGGTCGACGGTCAGGACGTCGTTGGCGAGCTCGACCACGCGGTCCCAGCTGCCCGTGGCCGCGGCGGCGTCCATCGACGTCAGAAGCCGATCGATCAGCAGCGACAAACGGTCTTCCGCCGAAGCCGCCGGCTGCTCCGGGGCCGACGTCACCTCGTCGTCCCTCAGTCGCCCGCGGGCGGAGACTGGGCGTGGCTGACGTAGAAGAGCGCCGGGGACTGTTCGCCACCGACGCCGGCCACGAGGGCACCCTCGTAGAGCCCGCAGGGCACGTTGGTGGTGTCGGCTTCGATCGTCACATAGGCCCAGCCGGCGTCCTCGATCACCGGAGGGGCGATCTGATATCGGAGGCTTTGATGGTCGCCGCCTGTACGTCCGACCCGGGTGAGGTCGGACACGCTCACCCTGGCCTTGCCCGACCGTGCCTCCACCATCAGCGTCGTGTGCTCGATGGTGCGGCCGCTCCGCCCCGGGTCGGCGCCGGCGGTCGGCCGGACGGTCGCCTCGGCCCATTGCTGCACGCTCTCCATTCCGGCTTGCCAGGCGCGCGACCAGTCCCGGGCGAGACGTTGGAAGAGGCGGCTGGTGTCGTTCGCGGCGTCCATCCTGTCCGTAGCGGCCCGACCAGAGCCGCTCGGTGACGTCGACGGTGAAGGGGGCGTAGAACTCGACCATGTCGGTCACCGTGCTCGATCCACTGCTCGGCCATGCCGCCGGTGAACGCCGCCGCGTTCTCGGCCGGACGAGGGTCCGTGGGATCAGAGTCGCCGACCGAGCCGGGCGTCGGGTCGCTGCCCCCGGCCAGATCCTTGGCCTCCTTGCGTCACCGCGCGCTGCACCCACTCGCTCCACTCCGGGCAGACTTCCGTGGCGACGGTGTTGAGCAGCGTGTTGGTGAACCCGACGACCTTGAGGGCCTTGACGTGGCGTCGGCCGCAGACGTCGGCCGCCATGAGGTAGCCGCGGTCGACCTGGAGCATGTCCCCGATGCTCCGGTCGAGGTCGTAGGTCATGGCCGCCCAGTCCTTGGTCGACTTGAGCTCACAGCGCAGCTCGGTCTCGAGCCGGTGACCGCCGATCTCGACGACCTCGAGGTAGTCGCGTGGGTCTGTTGCGCATTGCTCCGCGTGGGCCGGAGGTCGACCGGGCCGATCGGCCGCATCTCCTTGAACATCTCGCCGCCCCAGTCCGGCCAGTGGTCCGGGATCAGCCAGTCGCGGAGGTCGTCGAGCGGCTCTTCGGTCTCGAACTCCGTGAAGATCCAGACCGCCTGTTTGCCCTCGACGTCGACCGGCGTGGCCTGGCAGATCACCTGCGAGGTGCTCAACGGCTCGCCCCGGTCGCCACCGTTCGTCATGCCGCCTCCCCTGTGTCGGGCAGCCTTGCCTGAAAGATCGCCTCGGACTGGGGAGAATAGCCCACATGCCACCAGGCATTCCTGGATTTCTCGGAGGAGCGGATGACGTTCACATGATGTTCAGACGGGAAACCCGAGCCGTTGCGTACCGTGCCTCGCTCAGCACGAAGGTGCGCTGCTCGTCGCTAGATGACGAGGTGCTCGTAGGCCTCGGGGTTCTGCATGTTCTCCTTGATGTGCGCCTGCTGCTCCTCGGGCGACTCCTTGGTGCGCAGGAGGAACGGAGCGAGCACCAGGCCGACGACGACGCAGGCCGCCGCGATGAGCAGAGCGAGGCGGTAGCCGTCGGCCAGGGCGGTGACCATGTCGTGGCCCGGCGGCGAGCAGGGACTTCGACTGGTTCTCGGCGATCGTGCCGAGCGCGGCCAGGCCGATGGCGCCGGCCATCTGCTGGGACACGTTGACGATCCCCGAGCCGAGGCCGGCGTCCTCGTTGGGGATCTCGGACATCCCGATCTGGAGCAGTGGCATGAAGGACGCGCCCGCGCCCAACCCCATGAGCAGGAAGGCGAAGAAGATGCGCGGGAAGTAGGCGGCGTGCGGGCCGGCCGAGGCGAACAGCAACAGCCCGACGGCGGCCAGCACCATCGCCGGGTACATGACCGGCTTGTTGCCGAAGCGCGTCACGAGCCACGCCGTGATGCCGGTCGACATGCCCGCCATGCGCCAGCGCCTGGGGCAGGAAGGCCAGGCCGGTCTTCACCGGGCTGTAGCCGCAGGACGTGCTCGAAGTAGAGGGCGCCGATGAAGAACGTCGAGAACATGCCGATGATCAGCAGCCCCCGGACCACGCCCGAGCCGGTGAGGGTGCGCAGCTTCAAGATCCGCAACGGCATGATCGGGTTGGAGAGCCTCGACTCGAGGACGATGAAGGCGACCATGAGGACGACGCGCGAGGCCGAGGAAGCCGAGCGTGTGGGCCGAGCCCCAGCCGTCGCTCGACGCCGTCACCATGGCGTAGATCGGCACCATCACCGACGCCGTCACCAGCACGGAGCCGACCCAGTCGACGCCGTGTCGGATGCCGAGGCCGACGTTGTCCACCAGGAGGATGGAACCGGCGACCAGCGTGGCGATGCCGACGGGCACGTTCACGAAGAAGATCCAGTGCCAAGTGAGGACCTGGGTCAGTACGCCGCCGGCGAGGAGCCCGACGGAGCCGCCGCCCACGGCGACGAACACATACGCGCTCATCGCCTTGGCCCGCTCGGCCATGCTCGGGAACTCGGTGACGATGATGGCGACGATCACCGAGGACGACAGCGCCCCGCCGATGCCCTGCACGAAGCGCGCCGCGACGAGCATCGCCTGGCTGTCGGCCGACCCGCAGACGATCGAGGCGAGCGTGAACAGCGTGACGCCGGCCAGGAACACCTTCTTGCGGCCGATGAGGTCGCCGAGGCGCCCGGCCATGAGGAGGAAGCTGCCGAAGGAGATGAGGTAGGCGTCGACGACCCAGGTCAGGCCGGACTGGCTGAAGTGCAGGCTCTTCTGGATGGCCGGGAGCGCCACGTTGACGATGGAGCCGTCGAGCGCGTCCATGAACATGGCCAGGCAGACGACGACCAGGGCGATCCAGCGCCGGCGGTCGCCGGCGCGGCTTTCGGCGCGCGAGGGTCTCGGATCCAGGGATAGTCATGATTTCGTGACTATCATAGAGGCAGTGATGGATGTGCCCGCCCAGGCGGGTCGTGCGTGACGTTCGGGTCGCGTCGTGAGCGCCCGGGCTCGGCGCGGGCCGGGACGGGGACCATCGTCCTGCTGACCCGGCTGGCCCGGGCGGTGTTCCTGCGCAGCTCCGTCGATCTGGTCGGGATGAACCTGCGCAACATGGTCACGCTCGCCTACCTGCGCGACCACCCCCGCGTCTCGCAGCAGACGATGACCGAGGACCTCTCCATGGACTCGAACACCGGCGTGCTGGTGCTGAACGACCTCGAGGACCTCGAGTACGCCGAACGGCGTCGCGATCCGGCGGACCGGCGGCGCCACCTCGTCGACATCACCGACGCCGGCCTCGATGCGCTGGAGCAGGCCGAGTTGGCGCAGGGGAGTATCGAGGACGAGATCCTCGGTGGGTTGAGCGTGGCGGAGCGGGCCGACGTTACGCCGTCTGTTGGTGAAGGCGCTGGAGGAGCATCAGCCCGGCGGGGGCGGCTGAGCCGGTTCCGCTGATGTGCCGGACGCGGCACGTCAGTCCTGCCGGAAGTAGTGGCCCTGGTCGAGGTCCTCGATCAGCGTGGGGCCGGTCGCCTTCCATCCGAGGAGCTCTTCGGTGATGGCGGCTGTGGCGGGAAGTCCATCCCGGCGAAGAGACCCAGTGGGCCGAAGTGCTCCGAGCGCGTCTTCCGGTGCGATGGACCGTGTCGGGACGCCGAGACCCCGACCGATGGCCTCGGCGATGTCGCGGAAGGGGACACCCTCCTCGCCGACGGCGTGGAGCACGGTGCCGCCGGCGCGGATTCGAGGGCGAGGCGTGCGAGCCACGCCCGCGTCGGAGCGGTGCACGGCGGGCCAGCGCTGCGTGCCGTCGCCCACGTAGCCGGACACCTCCTTCTCCCGGGCGACGCCGACGTAGGTCGCGATGAACCCCTTGTCGCCGTCACCGTGCACCGTCGGGGCAAAGCGCAGCACCGACGAGCGGACGCCGATGCCGCGCAGGGACAGGGCGAGCAATGCGGTGGCCTGGCGGATCCCCGGTGGGGCGGCCCGCGTCACGCGCGTCGGGCACGAGGCCGTCGTCCTCGGTGGCGGGCCGGCCGAGCGAGAGGCCCGACGACGCCGGACGCGAGCACGAAGGGACGGTCGGAACCGGCGAGGGCCGTGCCCATCGCCTCCACGGCGCGCCGGTCGGCGGCTCCGGCGGCGGCGAAGTTGCCCTCGCCGAAGGCGATCTCGTGCTGGAAGGCGAGGTGGATCACGCCGTCGGACTCGTTGGCCGCCTTGGCGAGGAGCTCGGGGTCGTCGAGGTCGCCGCGCTGCACGGTGGCGCCGGCCGCTCTCGAGCTTCTGGGCCGACGCTTCGGAGCGGGCCAGGCCCACCACGTCGTGGCCGGCTCCGAGAGTTCGGGGACGACGGCCGAGCCGATCCAACCCGATGCGCCGGTGACGAAGATCTTCATGGGTAACCTCCTGCAACGTCGATGTCAGAAACTGACATCAGTGACTTGACGTCACTCTACGGTGATGACAGTGACTGTCAACACCCCGGTCGGGCAGGTCGGGCTGCGGGGGCGGGCTACCGCTTCTTGATGGCGTGGTACTTGGCGACGATCAGCTTCCCGATGAGCGTGTAGCCCTGGTTCATCGGGTGGATGTCGCCCTTCTGGCAGAACCAGGTGAGCGTGCACACGCTCGCCACGGGGACCGGGATCGTCCCGTACGCCTTCGTGTGCACCGTCCGCTTCAGTGACGTGTACGCGCCCGTCGCCTTGGTCACGTCGACGAAGGCACCGAGCGAAGAGGCGTACGACTGCGACAGCGCCGGGTTGACGAGCGACTTGAAGGCGACGACCGAGACGTTGGCGAGGTTCACGGCCGCGGTGGAGGCCGGGTTGGTCGGGTACACGTAGGTGCCGAGGATCACATCGGGATAGGTCGAGCCGATGATCGGCACCTTCGCGCCGGCGGCCGCTCGCAGCTGCGACGCGATCGACGTCACATCGGCCTTGATCGTGGTGACCGCGGTGGCGACGCAGGCGACCGGGTTGCTCGCCCGCGCGCAGGGGACGACGTCGTTGCCGCCGATCGACACCGTGATCAGCCCGACATGGCCCTTGTGTGCGGCGATGAAGGCGGTCGCCGCCGCGATCTGTGTCGTCGTGGGTACGTCATCCCACCGGCCGTGTGCGGCAGGACGGCCGGGCAGCCGACCGTGGTGAGCAGCGAGGTCGTCGTGGCGCCGGCACAGCCGAAGTTGGCCAGCGTCAGGTCCGTGTGCTTCGCCACGTAGGTGCCGTACCCGGGCGTCGCGCCCTTGGTCGGCTGGTAGCCGACCGCGTAGGAGTCACCGAGCGATACGTAGTAGGTCGGTGATCTTTTCGCCGTGGCGATCTGTGGGAGCACGAGCGTCCCCACCGTCGCGATCGCCGTCGCCGTGAGCACCGCTGTCCACGCGGTCATGCGTCGTCGCACGAGAACCCCCGTCAATCCTGCCGGCCGGGCCCGATGACCCGGCATTGCGGTGTCGTCTTACTACAGACGTCCGCCCGGGTGGGCGCACGAATGCGCCGAAAGTCCCGACTGGTACCCTTGAGATCGCCTTATCCAGACGAGCTGAGACACCTGGGTCGACGACGCTCACCAACCGGCCTTCGGGCACGGTGGCAAGGCCAGGATCGATGAGGAGGAACCATGACGACCCCTGGTCACGTCGCGCCCACCTGCGACGAGAGGGTGGCCCGCAGGACCGAGGCGCACCGGGCGTGCGATCTCTTCGTGCCGGGCCACCTCGTCCATTTCATCCAGGCAAAGAAGGCCTGGGAGTCCCGACGACCCCGTCCGATGGGGCCGATTCGAGGGTGTCGACGACGGCCGCCTCGTCGTGCGTTTCCTCGACGGCACCCGGCGCTACCGGATCCACCGGCCTTCGGAGGTCACCCGGGTGGCCGAGCACGGGGACAAGGTCCGCGTCTCGGAACGCTGGCGCTTCGCCAGCGCTCGCGCCGCTTCGAGCAGTTGCTCGCCGTCTGCATCGCCCTGTCGGACGATCCGTGGCGCTCGTGCAGCGTGGCGCCCGACGAGCCGGTCTCGTTCGAGGACCTGGCCGACCGCCTCAACGACCGCGGCGGTTTCTTGGTGCCCGGGCGCCTGGCGGCGCAGTTCGTGGGTCCAGGGGCAGGAGGAGGTGACGGCTACGGCCTGCCGCCGGATGGTGGCCTCACCGAGGTCTCGTAGGCTCGGCCCGTGGTTTCCGAGCTGTTCGACGAGGCCGCCTGGAAGCAGGTGCCGGACTTCGACTTCACCGACATCACCTACCACCGCGCCGTGGAGCACGGGACGGTGCGGATCGCCTTCAACCGGCCCGAGGTGCGCAACGCCTTCCGGCCCCAGCACCGTCGACGAGCTCATCACCGCGCTCGACCATGCCCGGCTGCGTCCGACGTCGGCTGCGTGCTGCTCACCGGCAACGGGCCCTCGCCCAGCGACGGCGTCTGGGCCTTCTGCTCCGGCGGCGACCAGCGCATCCGGGGCGCCGACGGCTACGAGTACGAGGGACGCCGGCGCGACGACCGGCCCGGGCCGGCCGGCTGCACATCCTCGAGGCGCAGCGCCTCATCCGCTTCATGCCCAAGGTCGTCATCTGCGTGGTGCCCGGGCTGGGCGGCCGGCGGCGGGCACAGCCTCCACGTGGTCTGCGACCTGACGCTCGCCAGTGCCGAGCACGCGCGCTTCAAGCAGACCGACGCCGACGTCGCCAGCTTCGACGGCGGCTTCGGCTCGGCCTACCTGGCCCGCCAGGTCGGGCAGAAGTTCGCCCGCGAGATCTTCTTCCTCGGCCGCGACCTACACGCGCCGAGGAGATGCACGCAGATGGGCGCGGTCAACGCGGTCGTCCCCCACGCCGAGCTCGAGCGGGTCGCGCTCGAGTGGGCCGAGGAGATCAACGGCAAGAGCCCCACCGCCATCCGGATGCTCAAGTACGCCTTCAACCTCATCGACGACGGGCTGGTCGGCCAGCAGCTGTTCGCCGGCGAGGCCACCCGCCTCGCCTACGGCTCACCGCGAGGCGGCCGAGGGCCGCGACGCCGTTCCTGGAGAAGCGGCCGCCCGACTGGTCGCCGTTCCCCTGGCACTACTGAGCGCCCGCGCGGCTTACGTCACGCCCTTCCCGGCTTCCCGCTCGATCCCCGCCAGCAGGTAGCCCAGCCCGTTGGCGAACTGCTTCGGGCTCGTCATGGCGACCAGCTCGGTGGCCATGCGGCTCGTCTTCTCGGGCGGGGCCCAGCCGGCCCGCGAGGTCTCCAACGCGGCGAAGCCGATCGTGTACGTCTGCAACGCGGCGTAGGCCATCTTGGACGCCGCCGTGCCGTAGCCGGCCTCGCGCAGGATCTTGAGCATCATCTCCATGCGCCGGATCGCCGTCGGCGAGATCACCGGGTGGCGCAGGTAGACGTAGAGCGCGCCCGGCTCCTGTACCAGCAGGCGCCGCAACCCGTCGGCCGCCGCCGTCAGGCGTGCCTGCCACGTGCCCTTGGCCGCGGGCATGAGCTGGCTCTGGATCAGCAGCTCCTCGACCACCTCGTCCATGAGGTCGTCCTTGTCGCGGATGTAGCGATAGAGGGACATCGGCGCCACGTCGAGGTCGGCCGCCAGGCTGCGGATCGTCATCTGCTCGAAGCCGGTTGTGCGCAGCGACCGCAGGGCGGCCTCGACGATCTGGCCCCGCGAGATCGTGCCGCGGGGCGCCCGTTGCCCCGAGGACCGCCGTCGCGCCGTCACGGTCTGCTCTTTTCCCCGCACCGCCGCCATGATTCGCCACCCTAAACCCAACCCGTTGCGTGCACGTGTGGGCGGCGGCTAAAGTACTAGTACGCAACACGCGTGAGGCCGGGTCCGTTTGGCACTCGCTGCTGAGGTGATCGAAGGCAACCGGTCGGGGGTAGGGCGCGCGGGCCCGGTGTGGTGGTGGTGGTGATCGGCGAGCCGCCACCGCCCGCTGGGCCGTGAACGAGCTGCAGTACGCGTCGTCCTCGCTGAGCCACGCGAACGCAAGCCAGCCCCACAGCGCGGGCACGTACGTCGTGCAGGCTCGGAACAGCAATGTCGCGCCGGCCGCGAGGTCCTGGGGTACACCGGCGAGGGTGAGCCCCGAGATGTACGTGGCCTCCACCACGCCCAAGCCGCCGGGCACCGGCGTGATCCGGCCGAGCACGCTCGCCACGCAGCACACGAGCATCAGCGCACTGAAGTTGGCGACCGCGCCGACCGCATGCAGGCACCAGCCGAGGCCGGCCGCCAGAGCGACCTGCGTGAGGGCCGGGCCGGCGAGGAGCCGAACGACCGGACCGACGTGCGCCGTGACGTCGTAGACGTTGGCCCAGGCGGTGGCGAACTGGGGCCGGCCCCGCGACGCCCAGGCATGGCGCACCGCGCGGGATCATGAAGGCGAGACCGCCCGCGAGCCCCGTCGCCGCGACGAGGAGCAGCAGAACCTGCAGGAGGACGGTGTTCGAGCCGGCAGGTCCGACCGCGGAGAGGTGGAGCTCGCCCGCCGCCACCGGCAGGAACCCGATGCCGAGGAGGATCGGCACCGCGACACCGGCCACGCTCGACAGGAGGCCCGAGCTGTAGGCGATGCCCGGCGCGAAGCCGTGCTGTCGGTGCAGCGACACCGAGGCGGCCGTCGATGAAACGGGTCCGCCGATGAGCTCGGCGAAGGCCATCGCAACGGCGGTCCGCATGAGGACGTCGAACGGGATGAACGTCGCCACCCCGCCCCACAACGTGAGACCCTGCCCGACCGTTGCGGCCTGTGTCACGACGAGTGCGCCGATGACCGAGGCCCAGTCGACGTGGGACAGGACGGCCTTCATCTCGTGCGTCCCGAGCAGCTCCACCACGAGCAACCACACCAACAGCGCGATGGCGACCGGGACGATGATGCGGACGCGGGCGGAGTCGGGGGAGGCGCGGGATGCGGATGACGCGGCTCGAGTGATCGCCGCGGGCAGGCGACGCCGACACGCTCGGTGTCCCCGCGGTCCCCGTTGCCGCCACGACCGCCGTCGACACGCCGACCTGCGCGCCCGGGGTCACGGCGGAACCGTTGGCGACGGTCGAGCCGTCGGAGCCGTTGGAACCCTCGGGCTCCTCGGGCGGTGCCGCCCCGGGAGCATCGGGCACGTCGGGAGCGTCGGGCACGTCAGCCGCGGCGTGACGTGCAGAAGGGGCGAGGTCTCGGTTCACGGGCGGCGTCGGATGAGGGTTAACCGGGCCACTGTATGACTCTGGCGCTGGACAACCGGGGTTGGGGCCCTTCCCGAGGTCAGGCGCGTCAACCATGCCCGGGCTCCTCGGTCGCCGGGCCTCGATGCATCCCCGGCGAGCCCACCCGGCGCAGGCTCCTCGTCGCGATACGGGTGCCCCCGCCGGCCCGGCCGTGCGCCGGGTGCCCGGCCTCGAGCCGCGCCGCGGCGTAGGCCCCGTACCGCGCCGCCAACGGCGACGCGCTCGACGCCGTGCAGCAGCACGCTCAACGCGACGGTCAGCGTCACCGCGGCGAGGACCGCCTTCGACTGGGACGGCTCGAACGCGTCGACGGCGAGCAGGGCGAACACCACCGACGCCAGCCCGCGCGGGCCGAACCACCCGACGAACGCGACGGTGGCGCGGTCGAGCCCCGTCCCCATCAGCGCCACGGCGACCGGCACCATGCGCAGCACCGTCAGAGCCAGCAACGCGAACAGCACGTCGCGCCAGCCGGTGTTCTCGAGCCCAGGCACCAACATGACGGCGCCGAAGATGAACCAGACCAACAGCGACAGGAGGGTCCCGGCCTCTTCGGCGAAGCCCAGCGCTGCCTCGTCGTTGTGGTGGTCGACGCTGCCGAAGGCGATCCCGGCGACGAACGCGCACACGAAGCCGTTCACGCCGGCGACGTACGCCGCCGAATAGGCGAACACGGCCAGCGCCAGGATCGCCAGCGGCCGGAACACGGGCGCGCTCCACCGGTGCCGCCGCGCCAACGCCAGCAATGTCGCCCCGACCACGCCGATCCCGATCCCCAGCAGCGTCCCGCCCACCAACGCGCCGACGGCCGCCCAGAGATGCTGACCCCCCAGCGCATCCGCCGTCACCGCCCCGGCGATGAAGAGGTTGACGAACGGCGTCGCGATCCCGTCGTTGAGCCCGCTCTCGACGTTCAAAGTCCGGCGCACCCCCGCCGGCACGCGCTCGTCCGCCATGATCGACGCCCCCAGCGCCGCATCGGTCGGCGCCACGATGGCGCCGATGGCGGCCGCCACCCAGAGCCCGTTGCCGCCGAACAACAGCGCGGCCGTCGCCGCCCCGGCAGCGATCGTCAAGGGCAGCCCGATCCCCAGCAGGCGGCCCGGGATCGCGGCGTCGGCCCGCAGCGCGCGGCAGGTTCACCCGCGACGCGTCGGCGAAGAGCACGATGGCGAGCGTCATCTCGGCCAGCGAGCGGATTGTCGACGAGTGCAACGTGAAATGCACGAGCGCCGTCGGCCCGTGGGTCACGAGCACGCCGAGCACGACGAACGCAATGGGGGCCGAGACGTCCCAGCGCTCCAGCCGTCCCGAGACGAGCCCCCACACGATCACACAGGCAGAGACCACCGCCAGCGCGGCGAAGCTGGATTCATGGCCCATGGCCGTCTCAGTTTTTCAGAGGGGGCTGCGGCGGCGGGGCACGGCCGAAGGTGACGATCGGCACATCCCAGCGCCGACACCGGCGTGACGGCTAGAACAGGGGTAAAGGGAACACGGGCACCGGCCCGTGAACTGACTACGAGGAGATCCCATGCTTGGCGCCACTTACCAGTACCCGATTCTCGACTTCTTCCTGACGATGTTGTACTTCTTCCTCTTCGTCATCTGGATCTGGCTGCTGATCATGGTGTTCGTCGACGTCTTCCGCAGCCGCGACATGGGTGGCGGGGCCAAGGCGCTGTGGGCGATCTTCATTATCATCCTCCCGTTCCTCGGGGTCTTCGTCTACCTGATCGCCCGCGGCGGCAAGATGCACGAGCGCCAAGCCCAACAGGCGGCGGACCAGCAGAAGGCGTTCGATTCCTACGTGCGCGAGGCCGCCGGCACGCCGGGCGGCGACACCGCATCCCAACTCTCGAAGCTCGCCGACCTCAAGAACCAGGGGGTGCTCACCGAGGAGGAGTTCCAGTCGGAGAAGTCCAAGCTCCTCAACGTCTAGCCGCAGGGCTGCCGACCCCGCGCTACTGCGCCACTTCGTCACCGGGGGACACGCTTCGGTGACGCCGGAAGAGCAGGACGCGACCGAAGCGGACCTCGAGCCGGAGTTGCCGGCCGGCCCGCCCGCGCGTGCCGCGTCCGGGTCCGGGTCCGACGGGCCATCGCCCGACACCCCCGACACCTACGACCGCATCGCCCTCCGCATCGAGGAGGACGTCGAGTCGCCGCTGCCGTGGCGGACCATCGCCAAGCGGAGCGTCATGGTGGTGGTCGCCGGCATCACCATCTACCTCGTCTTCCCGAGTCTCGCCGAGGTGTTCAGCTCGTTCCCGAAACTGACCTCGCTCGACCCGATCTGGTTCACCCTCGCCTTCGCCTTCGAGGTCGCGCACTTCGTCTGCACCATCGGACTCCAGCGCATCGCGCTCGGTACCAAGGCTTGGTTCTCAGTGTCCACCTCTCAGCTGGCGGGGAACTCCATCAGCCTCATCGTGCCGGGCGGCGCCGCGGTCGGTGCAGCGACGCAGTTCCGCATGCTGGCGAAGGCGGGCAACGACACGACCGCCGCGATCGGTGGCCTGACGGTGTTCTCGCTCTTGCAGATCGGCGGGCTGCTGGCCCTGCCGATCTTCGTGTTGCCGGCGATCCTCGCCGGCACGCCGATTGCCCGGAGCCTGGAGTACACGGCTCTGCTCGGTCTCGTCGCGTTCTTTCTCTTCGCCGGATTCGGCACGGTCGTTTTGGCGCTGGACGGGCCCATGCGTTGGGCCGGCAACGTGGTACAGGTGCGCGCAACCGGCTGCGTCACAACGCGGCGCCCATGACCGACCTGCCCGATCGCCTCGTGCGCGAGCGCAACCGCATCCGCAACGTGCTGGGACGGCGCTGGAAGGCGGCGGCGCTGCTCAGCAGCGGGCGCCTGTTGTTGGACTACGGCTGCCTCCTTGCCACGATCCGAGCCACCGGCGCCAAGCCGAATCCGTCGTTGGTCCTCCTCGCCTATGCCGTGGCCAAGCTCCTCGCACTGATTCCCATCACACCCGGCGGACTCGGCCTCGTCGAGGCGGGGCTCAGCGGTCTGCTGATCCTGGCCGGAGTGCCCGGCGGCGACGCCGTCGTCGCGACACTCGCCTACCGGATCATCTCCTACTGGTTGCCGATCTTCGTCGGGCCGTTCGCGTATCTACGCCTTCCGCCTGCGCTACGGGAAGCCGGGCCACCAACCGAGCGAGGGAGCAGGCGGCACCGGGCCGGCACTCGCCGGAGGCTGATCGGCGTCAACGCTGCTGATGTCCGGCCCGACGCTTCCATAGTCCCCGACGGTCCACCCACAGAGGCGCGAGAGCCTCGGCTCGTTCTCCTCTCCGTACGGCTCTGGCGTCGTCTTCGGGATCGTCTGGGTCGTAGCCGACCTCCTCTGCCGCCTTCGCAAGGCTTGCCGCCAGACCATGTCCTCGAGCGGTTCTCGTGGAGCGAGGTAATAGACGAGATCGCAGTTGAGGGCTTCGGCAACTCGACGGAGAGTCGAGAGTTGGATCGATTCCCCCGTCTCGGTTTGTTGGAGTTGGCTCACCCGCTGCTGGGTGACTCCCATCCGCAGTGAGAGCTCGTGCTCCGACATGCCGATTGCTTCTCGGATTGCTCTCACCCAACCTTCAGCGGGGCGAGACGGCGGTCTACTGAGGAGCGAAAGATCGGCGTCGATTCTCCGGCGAGCGAGCCGGCGGCTCAGAGCACGCATCGTTTTAGAACCGGTCGGGCATATGCGGTGCTCTTGTGGATTCTTCTCGATGCCACAAGGCGCGACTTGTGATCTTGCGGATCTACAAGTCGACCCTTGTGGGAATGCGCTCACTCCACAAGGGGGAGGGCATATGCAAACTCAGCAGAGAAAACGTCGCCGGTTCGCGAAGACAGGACCGCTGTGGTGGAGGCCGCCGGGAGGGCCGGGGGCGGAAGCGGGCGGTCGGATGCACCAGGGGATCCAGTAGCAGTTGGACGTCCGTTGTGTAATCGCACTCGTGGTGCAAGCTTTGTGCGCCGAATTGGGGTGGGACGCTGTTTCCGTGGCGCCGGATGGCCTTTGGGAGCGTGGGTGTTGCTTGCGCATGACAAAATGACCCGCCAGTGCCGCATGAGGGGGGACTCGCAAGGACCGGATGATGCGAGAGTGCAATCGCCATGTATGAGGGGACATGGGATTCCGTGCGCACTCACGCGGTGCCGGACTGGTACGAGGACGCCAAGCTGGGCGTCTTCCTCCACTGGGGCCCCTATTCGGTGCCGGGGTGGGCGCCGCGGGTGCCGGACATCCAGGAGATGATGGTCAAGGCCGGCCCGCAGGCGCATGCTGCGGGAGAACCCGTACGCCGAGTGGTACCTCAACACGATGCGCATCAAGGGCAGCCCCACGGCGCGCCACCACGCCCAGGTGTACGGCGACGACTACCCCTACGACAACTTCGTCAAGACCTTCGACGATGCCACGGCCGGCGCCAACCTCGACGCGCTGGCGGGGTTGTGCGCCGGCGGCCGGAGCCCGCTACGTCGTCCTGACGACGAAGCATCACGACGGGTTCGCGCTGTGGCCGTCGGCGGTGCCGCATCCGGTGAAGGGGGAGTACCACGCGCGGCGTGACCTGGTCGGCGACCTGGCGGCGGCGGTGCGGCCGCGGCGGATGCGGATGGGCCTGTATTACTCGGGCGGCTACGACTGGCCCTACAACGGCGCGGTGTTGCGCGGCGCGGCGGACCTCGTGCTGGCGGTGCCGGACGGGGACGGCTACCGCGGACTACGTGACGGCGCACGTCCGCGAGTTGATCGACCGGTATGCGCCGTCGGTGCTGTGGAACGACATCTCGTGGCCGGCGGGCGGCAACCTGGCCGAACTCTTCGCGTACTACTACAACACGGTCCCCGACGGCGTGATCAACGACCGGTGGCGTGAGGTGGCGTGCCGCCGAGCGGCGTGGTGTCGAAGTCATTGGTGCGGGCGGGCGGGCGGTTGCTGGAGCTGGCGTGGCCCTGGATCCCGGCGCGGCGCAAGCGCCTGACGTTCGCGTCGCCGCAGCACTGCGACTTCCGCACGCCCGAGTACGAGGTGCTGCACACCGTCTCAGAGCGCAAGTGGGAGATGTGCCGCGGCGTCGGCCACTCCTTCGGGGCCAACCGCCAGGAGCCGCCCGAGGACATCATCAGCGAGACCGAGCTCATCCAGATGTTCTGTCGACGTCGTCGCGAAGAACGGCAACCTACTGATCGGGGTGGGGCCGCGTCCCGACGGGACGGTGCCCGAATCGCAGCAGGCGCCCTTGCGGGGACTGGGCGAGTGGCTCGCGGCGAACGGCGAGGCCATCTACGGGTCGCGGCCGTGGGTGGTGGCCGAGTCGTCGACCGCGGACGGCACGCCCCTGCGCTTCACCAAGAGCGGCGAGGGTGTCTACACGCTGGTGCTCGGGATGCCGGCGGGTCGCCGGGTGACGTTGCGGGGTATCGACGGGCGCGAGCGTGCGCCGGGTGCGCCTGGTCGAGATCGACGAGCTGGTCGACTCCTCGGTGGGCACGGGGGCGGCGGGCTGACGGTCGACGTTGCCCGAGCGGCTGCCGCTCGCCGCGGTGACGGCGTTCGACCTGGGGGCGGAGGTGCGGGCGCGGGCCGCGGGGTAGGCGTGGCCGGGATCAGGCGCCGAGGACGAGCTGGGTCTGGATGCACCCGGGCGACGAGGCGGTCCTGCGGGTCGCGGACGTCGGTCTCGACGACGATGACCGTGCGCCCGATGTGCAAGGGGCGTGATACCGCTTCGACGTAGCCATCGCGCACACCGCGGAGGAAGTTCGTCTTCGACTCGACCGTCGTCGTGCCCCGCGCCCTCGGGCAGGTTCAAGAACGCGCACGCAGCGCCGGTGCTGTCGGCCAGGGACATGACGGCGCCACCGTGGAGGAGGCCGCCGGCGGTGCAGAGCTCCGGCGCCCAGTCGAGCCGGGCCGTGACTTCCTCCTTGGCATAGCGGGAGAACACCGCGCCGATGGCCTTGGTGAATGGCATGAGGTCGAGCAGGGCGTCGAGATCGGACGCGTCGGAGGCGTCGGTGGCGTCGGTCATCGTGCCGGAGGCTACCGAGGCCGCGTTTCGGCCCGGTCATCGGCGGCGGCACCGACAACACGGCGTCACAACCACAGCGCTCTGACAACAAATGTGAAAAGTGACCCACAAAGGGACCTTCGGCCCGGGTCCATGGCCTCTAGGCACAGACAGGCCAGGCAGGCAGGATGCACGCATGGACGACGCTTGCCGGCGCTGCAGCTCGCCCGAGACAGATGCGGTTCGATCTCTTTTGGGGAAGATCCGTCTCGTTGACGGAAGGGGGAGAATTTTCCTCCGGCGCGTCGTCCTCTATCGCACGGAGCCAGCCCGGGGGTGACGGGCTCGGCCATGCGGGATCTGCTCCCCGCCGGGGTGGTAGTCGCTCCGGTTAGCCGTCGAGCGACGGTATCCCCGGGGGGACGGGGAGCGGAACAACATCAATGTGACTCCCGGCGTCCGGTACTTTCCGGGTACTTGGCGAACGCCGGGAGCTCACATTGATACTCGACCTCTTCCTCATCGGCCTGGTTGTCACGCTGGAGCCGATCCCGCTTTCGGCCTTCATCTTGCTGCTCGCGGCCGAGCGCGGGCTCCTCAAGGGCCTGGGCTTCGTGATCGGCTGGCTGGGCACCGTGGTGCTCATCGTCGCGGTGATCGTGGTCGTCACCGGCGGCAAGCCACTCATCCCGCAGAGCTCGCCGTCGACGGCCGCGCTGGTGGTCAAGCTGCATGGCGGGCGCGATCCTGATCTGGATCGCGGAACGCGCCGGCGCCGGCTGTCGGGTGCGTCGTCCGATGCGCCCAAGGAGAAGAAGCAGCCCAAGTGGATGGCGCGGATCGACCAGCTGAACCCGCTCGCCGCGGCCGGCCTGGGCTTCCTCTTGCAGCCCTGGGTGCTGATCGCGGCCGGCGTCACCACCATCGTCGAAGGGAAGCTCAACACGCCGATCGAGTACATCGCCGTCTTCGGCTTCGCCGTGTGGTGTTCCGCCAGCTATCTCGCGCTCGAGACCTACGCGGCGCTCCGTCCCGAGGTCGTGAAGACCCGTCTCCAGACGATGCTCGACTGGATCAACACCCACACCGACCAGGCGATCGTCATCCTGTCGCTCTTCCTCGGCCTCTACCTGATGGCAAAGGCCATCTACGGCCTGGTCTCGGGCGGTTAGCGGACCGCCGAGAATTCCGAAACTTCCGAGCCGGTCAGGCGGTGGGGGCCGCGGGCGGTGGCGTGGCTGCCGGTGCCGCCGGCGCATGCCGTCGCCGTCGCCGTCCCGACTGCAGGCCGCGCCGGACGCGGCGGGAACACGGACGGGCCGAGGTTGGCGTGGATCATCAGGACGATGGCCGACGCCACCATGATGTAGACGAGGTCGAGCAGGAGCGCCAGCGTGCCGCTGCGGGTCGAGCCGAGGCTGCCGAAGACGCCCGGGGCGATCAGCGCCAACAACAGGTAGAGGGCGATGCCGAACGAGAAGACCAGCTCCAAGAGGTAGACGAACGCAACGACCCCGGCGTAGGAGTTCATGACGCGGGTGTTGGGCTGTACCGGGCCGGAGTCGCCGCCGGCGGTCGCGATGCCCCGGCGCAGGTGGAGGACCCACACACTGCCGGCGATCACGACGAAGAGGGCGCCGATCACCACCTCACGGGCGACCGCGTTGCCCATCGGGCTGTAATGCGGCGCGATGAGAGAGAAGAGCGCAGTCATGATGAGCACCGAGCCGGCGAACGTCAGCTGCAGCGTCACGAAGCTCATGCCGAAGAGGTACACCGTTTGTGGCCGCATGCCGCGGGGATCGGGCTCGGCCCGATTGGCGACGATCACGACGACGAGCACGATGAACAGTCCCGAGAACAGCGCGAGCACCAGCGCCACCCCGGCCGCGACACCGCCTGCGGCGTTGACCAGCGGACCCGTGACCATGGTTTCCTCCCCCTGACCGCCCCGCCTCCGCAGGGCTTTTCCGCAAGGTACGTCACGGGCGCGTCAAACGCGGATGCCGCGTCGAGTTGGTGGCCGCGCCGGAGGCATCCCCGGTCGGCGCGCATCGGCGCGTGGTACACCAGGCAATGCTGCAGGTATCTCGCGGCCTGCGGCAGGAGGTACCGCCGATGTTCGCCTACACGTGGCCCCTGCTGAGCCTCTTCTGGACGTTCCTGATGTTCGCCGGGGTCGTGCTGCTGCTGTTCTTCGTGATCTTCTGCTTCATCGACAACTTCCGTCGGCGCGACCACAGCGGCTGGTCCAAGGCCGCGTGGACCGTGGTGATCCTGCTCATCCCGTTCATCGGCTCGGTGATCTACATCGTCGCCCGGCCGGCCGACGCGCAGCTGGCAACGTAGGGAACGCCGTCGCACGAGAGGTCCGGCCTCACCCGACAGGAATTTGCACCCGAAGCGCAAGCTTCCCCACCTCCTTCGGCCCCTGGTCGGCCCCCATCCACCCGGCGCCGAGGGGTCGCTGGGCACACCAAACACATCGGTGCACTGGGCATTCGATTTCCAACGCCCGGATCGCTATCCTGCGTCCCCACCAGGGGTAACAAGGGGCTTACCAGGGAGCGGCCGTGCAGTGCCACAACCCGAAGATCACCCAGGGGCCGGAACGGACGTGGGTGGTCGAGTGCATCCAGTGCCGGAACGACACGCAGTCCGACCTGCCGATCGGGATCGGGATGCCGCTGCACGACTACGAGACGGCCGAACGGCTCCGCGACAACCACGCCACTCGCACGGCACGCGTGGCCGCTTCCTGACCGATCAGGACCTCACTCGCGGAACGTCGGGCACGGCGCGTGTGTCGCCGGCCCGCCGGACCAGCGGCCAGGCGGCCAGGCGATACCTCAGGGACGCCGCACCGTGTCCAGGCGCACGGTCCCGCGTTCGGGATCGATGGCCGATTCGACCGCCTGCACTAACCGCGACCGCCGGGACCAGGGGTGCCGTCGATGGACTCGCCGTAGATCGTCACGAACACGACGTCGCCCCAGCCATCGCGGATGTCGATGCCCGTGAAGGCGTAGCCGGGGTCGTCAGCCACCGCGTCGGCCAGGGCATGCAGGACTCGCTTGTCGATATCCGCTCGCACCCCCATCAACCCCTATTCTGCGCACTAGTACGCGCTCAGAACAGGGGATTTGGTCCCCATCCAAGCTCAAGTAGATGTGTCACAATGGCTGACAGAGCATCACGAAATTGCAGGCGGGGCGGCGTCACACAAGCGCAGTCGTCAGGGGCGAGCAGCACCACGTGTCACGAAGCAACTTCGCATATTCCGCCGCGGACCTCGACCGCTTTCGCCAGGTTCAGCGCCTGGCCTATGACATCGCGCTCCGGGTCGAGTCCCAGTTGCAAGTGGGCATCACCGAGATCGAGGCGTGCACGCTCATCGCAGCGGCCCAGACGGAGTTCGAGGTGATCCAGGTCTTCCACGATCCCTACGTCCTCTTCGACCGGCGCACGGCGCTCGGAACCGGGGCGGAGTCCGCCGAGATGCAAGCGCTCGAAGGTGCCGGAGCGACCGCCGCCGGCCTGTCGCCGAGCAACGACCTGGTCCCGACCAACCAGGTCCTCCGTGACGGTGCGCCGTTCATCATCGACGTCGCGCCAGTCGCGCACGGCGTGTCCTCGGACATCGCCTACTCGTGCGTGCTCGGCACGAACCAGGTCTTCGGGGAACTCGACGCGGGCCTCGCCCGTATCCGTTCGTTCCTGCGTGACGGCATTGCGTCGCGCGCCTCGATGCTCGTGCTGTACCACGAGCTCGACGAGCTCCTGGCGAGCAGGGGCTGGGAGAGCTGCCACCACCGGCAGGCCGACCACGCGCTGGGCCACCTGGTCTTCCCGCTCGAGCACGAAACGGGCCGTCCGACGCCGCTGCCCGGTTGGGGCGCCGTCGCGGCCGAGAAGATGTTGGCGGCCGGCATCGACGCGTTGGACCACGGGACGTGTTACCCGCTGTGGAACGACAGCTCGTTCACCGACTACCCCGCCACGCCCGGGCTGTGGGCGATCGAGCCGCACATCGGCCTCGACGGCGTCGGGGTGAAGTTCGAAGAGATCCTCGTCGTCACCGACGACGACGCGTACTGGCTGGACGACGACCTTCCCCACGTCAAGCGCTGGGCGGCGGCGAGATACAACACGGCGTCGCTCCGAGGCGCAACGGCCTGACGCACAACGCCCGTCAGCCGAAGAGCGGGACGGGCGTCGCGTACTCCATCTCGAAGTAGCCGGCCGGCGCTCCCGGTACCCGCAGGGCAGCGGCGGCGGGAGCGACGTCGACGCCCGGCAGCCCGGGGAAGAGCGGGTCGTGGTGGCAGAACGCCACGCGCCCCGGCTGTAACAGCGCGACCTGCTCGAGCATGTAGTCGACCGTGGAGCCCTGGAACGGTTCGCCGTCCACGTTGGGGCGCCCGCCCAGCGACAAGAGCGCCACGTCGGGCCGCAACCCGGAGAAGATGCCGCGCCAGTAGCCGGCGCTGCCGCTCACGAGCATCGACCCGCCGCCCGTCATCGAGCAGGTAGGCGAGCTGGCCGCCGTCGTGGCGGGAGCACTTCTCGTTCATCGACACGAGGGCCGGGCCCGCCGGCGCGGGCGCGGCGTCCATGCCCGCGAAAAGCTTGCGGATCGTGGCGGCGCGGTCCTGCGCGCTCACGTCGAGATCGCCGAGGCACGGCGACCGACGTGTCCGGATCGCTGTGCGCGAAGAGGCAGGCGTGCAGCGCGGGGAGCACGCGGACCTTCGTCGTGGGACCGCAGTGCACCGTCTCGCCGCCGGTCACGACGAGCAGCTGCTGTTCGGGCACGCCCGCCTCGCGCAGGCAGCGGGCCGACTCGGGTGAGGCGACGACCGTCGCGCCGGCACCGAGCGCGAGGACGTCGGCGCCGTAGAGGTGGTCGAAATGGGAGTGGCTGACGAACACGAAGTCGGCCTCGCCCACCTCCGGGTCGACAGGCCGACCGGCGTCGAGGCCGGGCAGCCGGTCCAGGTACGCGTCGAAGAAGAGGTTCAGCCCGGCATCGCGCACCCGGAAGGTGGCGGTCCCGAACCACTCGAGCGTCGCCGGCATCAGTCCGCCTTGGCGCCGGCTGCAGGCGACGGTCGCGGGGTTCCCGACCAACTTGGCCGAGAACTTCACCGCCTTCACCGCGCTGGTCACGCCGGTCTGCAGCGCGGCCCCGATCGACGATGAGGATCACCCCCAGCCAGAAGACCAGTGCCAGCCCAGCATGAGGATGCCGAAGCGGCCGAGCATGTACGGCGGCGAGCACACGACGGCCCCGACCGCGCCGCCCACCGCGGTCGCGGCCAACTTGTCGCGACGCGAGCGCCCTTCTTGGTGTCGATGCCGACCATCCGCGCCGGGACGGCGAGATAACAGATCATCATGATCCCCACGACGATGCTCTGGCTGATGACGAAGGGCCACGCGGCCCCAGCGCGTCGCGATCGAGCGCGGAGAACGACGAGCGCCAGCCCGATGGCGACGCCCCACGCCAGGATCGTGCGCAGGTGGTGGTTGGCCTTGGCGAAGGCCGGCCGGATCTGCGGCTTCGCCGCCGTCGGCGATCGCAAAGGCGAAGACGCCGTTGAGGTAGAAGCTCGCCGCGGTGAGGGCCGGTGACGCCGAGAATGGCGGGCACCAGGATCGGCCCGCGGAGGATGTTGAACCCCTTGGCGTGCAGCACGTGGAGCTTGATGTCGAGCATCGCCACCCAGATCCACATCGCCGGCATGATCTGCACCAGCGTCAGCCGCCAGTTGGTCACGAGCAGCTTGAGACCTCTGGAAGAGCATCAAGAACGCGCCGACGATCAGCGCCAGGGGCGCCAGCCAGCGGCTGCTCGCGCTCAGCTGGATGACCGCGCGCTCGACGGCTGCGTCGTCACTGCGCTGGATGGCGTCGACCAGGCGTCTCACGCTGGTCCGGATGCGCGAGCCGCGTCGGGTCCCGGCCGCCTTGCCCGCGCCTGAGCCGTCGGCGGCGGGCGGACCCGATCCGCCCCGCAGCCTCGGCGCTCCGGTCCTCGAAGTCGAGCGTCACTCGGTTGATCCTCGTGGGCCACCCTGGCACACCACGACCGCCATTGTGCGCCGCCGACCTCGGACCGGGAAAGGGCACGAGGTCGCGGTAGGCCGAACCGCCGCCCACCGACCCCTTTCCGATCGACGCCGAACGACATAGCCTCTGGCCGAGGAGCGTGCATCGGCCGCGCGTCCAGGGAGGTGGTCGGCTGATGGCTGTCGACGAGGTCGTCCCGCTGGCGGACGACCCCGCGCCCCGGGCCATGCCGCACCTGAGCAACGACGAGAGCAGGGCCAAGGGGAAGCAGGCACGGTCCAAGGTGCCCCGCGACAGCCACGCCGCGTTCGAGCCCGGCGAGGACCGGCCCGACCCGGTCGCGCTCCTCGAGAGCCAGGCGACGACGCGGGTGCCCGAACTGGTGCCGATCCGCTACGGCCGGATGCTGGTGTCGCCGTTCACGTTCTTCCGCGGCGCCGCCCTGGTCATGGCATCGGACCTGTCGGCCACGCCGCGCTCGGGCCTCAACGCCCAGATCTGCGGCGACGCCCACCTCTCGAACTTCGGCGTCTTCGGGTCGCCGGAGCGCCAGCTCGTCTTCGACTGCAACGACTTCGACGAGACGCTACCCGGGACCCTGGGAGTGGGACGTCAAGCGCCTGGCGGCCAGCATCGTCGTCGCCGCGCGCGCAACCTCGGGTTCTCCAAGGCGAAGCGCCTCGAGTCGATCATCCGTCTCGGCCAGCGCTACCGGGAGGCCATGCGGCATGATGGCCTCGATGTCGAACCTCGAGGTCTGGTACTCCAGCGTCGAGATCGAAGGCCTCGTCGAGGCGCTCAAGCAGCACGCCGCGGCCTCGGGCTCCAAGGCCGAGGCCCACATGGCGGCGGCGCGTCGAAGACGACGTCCAAGGCGATGACGAAGGACTCCATGCGGGCGCTGAACAAGCTGACCCGCGTGGTCGACGGGCGACGACAGATCGTGAGCGACCCGCCGCTCGTCATGACCCTCGAGGAGCTGTACCCGAAGTCGACGACTAGGACAGCTCGAGTCGTTGTTCCGCGAGGTCATCCGCAAGTACCGCCAGAGCCTGCCGACCGACCGCCGGCACCTGCTCGAGCAGTACAAGTTCAGCCAGCTGGCGCGCAAGGTCGTCGGCGTGGGCAGCGTCGGCACCCGCTGCTGGATCGTGCTCATGCACGGCCCGCGCCACGACGACGTGCTGTTCCTCCAGGCCAAGGAGGCCGAGGCGTCGGTCCTCGAGCGCTTCACCAAGAAGAGCCAGTACGCCAACCACGGCGCCCGCGTCGTCGCCGGCCAGCGGCTCATGCAGGCGAGCAGCGACATCCTGCTCGGCTGGCAGCGCACCACGGGATCGACGGGGTCACCCGCGACTACTACGTCCGCCAGCTCCAGGACTGGAAGGGGTCCATCGACACCGACGACGCCATCCCCGAGGGCATGAAGGTCTACGGCGAGCTGTGCGCGCACACGCTGGCGCGGGCCCATGCCCGCTCGGGCGACCGGCATCGCCATCGCGGCGTACCTCGGCAACAACGCGACGTTCGACAAGGCGCTCGCCCGCTTCGCCGAGTCCTACGCCGACCAGAACGAGCGGGACTACGAGGCGTTCGCCGCGGCCTGCAAGAGCGGCCGGCTCCACGCCGAAGAGGGAATCTGAGGCGGGGCCTGAGCGCATGCGGCGTCAAGATCGGCCTGCAGCGCACGAATCGGGACCTTTTACCCTGTCGCAATACTGGATGCGGTGCGATGGTGCGGGAGCTTCTTCAGAATGCGCCGTCCCCTGGCGCCCAGACGACCAATCAAGGAGACCGAATGATTGCCTCGAGCTACCCCGTTCTCGATGCCTTCCTGACGATGCTGTACTTCTTCCTCTTCATCATCTGGATCTGGCTGCTCATCACGGTCTTCATCGACATCTTCCGCAGCCACGACATGGGCGGCTTGGCCAAGGCGCTCTGGGTGATCTTCGTCATCATCCTTCCCTTCCTCGGCGTCTTCGTGTACCTGATCGCACGCGGCGGCAAGATGCACGAGCGGGCGGCCGCAGCAGGCGGCGCGAGCAGCAGAAGGCATTCGACGCCTATGTGCGGCAGGCGGCCGGCACCGAGCGGCGCCGACACGGCCGTCCAGCTCTCGAAGCTCGCCGACCTGAAGTCGCAGGGCGTGCTCACCGACGCCGAGTTCGAAGCGCAGAAGGCAAAGGTCTTGGCCAGCTGAGCCCTGACCACCGACCGACGAAGATACACGAGGAGGTCCGTATGACCCTGGGACCAGTCAGCTACACGGTGGTCGCCTTCCCCGGCAACCGCTTCAACGGGAACATCGCCCCGGAGGTGGAGAAGCTCGTGTCCAACGGCACGGTGCGCATCCTGGACCTGGTGTTCGTGGCCAAGGACGAGGCCGGCGACACCATCAGCCTCGAGTTCGACCAGCGCGACGAGCTGGCGGCCTTCGGCGACCTCGACGGCGAGGTGGGCGGCCTCATCAACGAGGAGGACCTCGCACCACGTGGCCGAAGACCTGCCGCCGGGCAACGCGGCCCTGGTCATCGTCTGGGAAGACCTGTGGGCGGCGCCGCTGGTCGAGGCCGTGCGCGAGTCGGGCGGCGTCGTCGTCGACACGGCCCGCATCCCGGCCGACCTCGTCGAAACCGCGTTGGCCGAGTTGGCCGAGGCGATCAAGGGCTGAGCCTTCGGGCGCGCACGTAACGAAGACGGAGAGGGAAAGGAACAGAACATGCCTTTGGGACGACGTCCGGTGATGCGGACAGTCGGGCGAACGGCGGTCATCGCGGGGACGGCAACCGCTGTATCCGGACGGGTCAACCGCCGCCAGCAAGCGGAAGAGCCGAGCAGGAGGCCCAGGCCCAGCGGCCGCCGCGCCGCCGCCAGCTGCGGCCGCCGAGCCGGCGCGGCGGACTCCGACGAGTTGATCAGCAAGCTCAAGGAGCTCGCCACCCTGAAGGACCAGGGCATCCTGACGGAGGAAGAGTTCAACTCGCAGAAGGCCAAGATCCTCGCCCAGATGTCCTGACGCCGGGGGCGACCAACGCGTCTGCTGAGCGGCGGATCTGCGACGAGGCGGCGCCCTGAGAGGGCGCCGTCCGTCGCGTCCGGCCCTCGACCAGCCGCTTTCGGAGGTATGACCCGATCCCAGGATCGCGAGGGCCGGCCGATAACGTAAGCCCGGATGTGGCCGAACGACCCCGGAGCGCCGGACTCGCCTGTCCGCGTCGGGATCGCGCTCGGTTGCGCGCACCTGAAGGGCCCGGTTCCGACATGGTGAGCGTGCAGGATCCTCCCGGTGGCGGTGCGCGAGCGCCCCCGCCGTCGCGGTGGTCCCGCCGGCCGGGCGGCGTGGTGGTGGGTGCCGGGGGCGATCACGGTCGTCACCATCGCCGCCGTCATCGTCGTCACGCTCTCGCAGCTCCACCCGAGCCTGCTCTTCAGCGACACGACCACCACGGGTGGGGACACGGGCGCGCACATCGCGATGCCCTGGTACATGCGAGTCGATGATCAGCCACGGCCATATCACCGGCTGGGATCCGGGCTGGTACGACGGCTTGCCCCTCTACACCTTCTACTTCACGCTGCCCGACTTCTTCATCGCCGTCGGCTGGCTGGGTCATTCCCTTCAACGTGGCGTTCAAGCTCGGCACCATCCTCGGCTCCGTCCTGCTGCCGATCACGGCGTGGGCCTGCGGGCGCTTCTTCCGGCTCCGCCCGCCCATCCCGACCCTGCTCGCCGCGGCGACACTGCCGTTCCTCTTCGACTACACGTACACGATCTACGGCGGCAACCTGTTCTCCACGCTGGCCGGGGAGTACGCGTTCTCCTTCAGCCTGGCCCTGGCCATCCTGTTCCTGGGGCTGTTCGCGGCGGCGGTGCGCGAGGGCCGGCACCGGGCCTGGGCGGCGGTCGTGCTGGCCGGGTGCATCCTCTCCCACATCGTGCCGGGGCTCTACGCGCTGGGGGGTGCGGCGGTGCTCACGGTGATCGAGCTGCTGCCGGCCCGGTGGGGCATCGGCGACAGCGCGCTGCTGCTCTGGCGCGGCGACCCGGCGCGCCGTAGCCGTCCCCTGGACGCGCACGCTGTGGCGGGCCGTGTCGACCGTCGGCATCGGCCTGTTGCTGTCGGCGTTCTGGCTGGTGCCGTTCGGGCTCGAGCGCGCCTACGCGACGTCGATGGGCTACATGAACCTCACCACCTACTTGCACCAGTTGTTCCCCGAGGCCGATACGTGGGCCCTCGTCCTCGCCGGCGTCGGCGTCGTGATGGCGGTGCTGTTGCGCAGCCGCTTCGGCCTCACGGTGACGGTGCTCGGCGCCGCCTTCGCGCTGGCGGAGGTGTTCGACCCGCAGGGGAGCCTCTACAACGTGCGGCTCCTCCCCATGTGGTTCATCTCCGTCTACCTGATGGCGGCGTGGGCGTTCGGCGTCGGGCTGCATCTTGGTGGCCGCGGGCTGGCGCCGGGCGAAACAGCTGCGCTGGGAGCGCTGGGAGGCCTCGTTCCGAGAGCCGGCCGTGTGGGCGGCGACCCGCGCGGCGACGGACGGCGTCGAAGAGCAGGAGCGGTGATGGCGCCGGAGCATCGGCGGGGCCGACGCCGACGCCCTACGACGACCTACGTGCCGCGCCGCCACGCCGGCCGCGCTGGGGGCCGGCCGCGGTGAGCGGGGCCGTGATGGGACTGGTGGCCGTGATGCTCGTGGTGGTGCCGCCCTTCCTGGTCCTCGAACTCGTGGGGCCCGGTGCACCTCGGGCCCAACGAGGTGACGAACTGGTCGTCCTACAACTACACGGGCTACGAGGGGCAGACCTCCTATCCCGAATACCGCGCCGTCATCGAGGCCATGGAGGCGGTGAGCAAGCACTACGGCTGCGGGCGAGCCATGTGGGAGTACAGCGACAGCGAGAACCGTTTCGGCACACCCGAGGCGCTGATGCTCCTGCCGTACTGGACGAACGGCTGCATCGACTCCATGGAGGGCCTGCTCTTCGAGTCCTCGGCCACGACGCCCTACCACTTCATCAACCAGGCCGAGCTGTCCCCGGGGCCGTCCGAGCCCGAGGTCGGGCTGCCCTACGGGCAGACCCGGGCGACGTGGCGCTCGGCGTGCAGCACCTCCAGCTCCTCGGGGTGAAGTACTTCATGGCCGAGACGCCCGAGATCGAGCAGCAGGCCAACGCCGATCCGTCGCTGCAGCTCGTGGCCAAGACCGGCCCGTGGACCTACACCTACAACAGCGTCCTGATCCACACGACGTGGGAGATCTATCTCGTCAAGGACTCGCCGTTGGTGACCCCGCTGCGCAACGAGCCGGCCGTGCTCTCGGGCGTCGACCCGGCACCGTCGGGCTGGCTCGAACCAGTCACTGGCCTGGTACGACCACCCGAACCGCTGGAACGTCGAGCTGGCGCAGGGCGGACCGGCGTCGTGGCCGCGGACGACGGTGGGCGACACGCGGCCGCCGGTGCGGCACGTGGCGACGACGCAGGTGACCGACGTCGCGACAGACCGACACCTCGGTCAGCTTCCACGTGTCCAAGGTGGGCACACCCGGTCCTGGTCAAGGTGTCGTACTTCCCGAACTGGCACGCCAGCGGCGCGGACGGGCCCTGGCGGGTGACCCCCAACCTCATGGTGGTCGTGCCGACGAGCCACGACGTGACGCTCATCCTACGGCCGATCGGGCGCGGACTACCTGGGTGACTTCCTGACCGTCCTGGGGGTGCTGGCCCTGGCCGCCCTGGTCCTCGTGCCCTGGTGGCGGTGCGGCGCCGCCATGGCCGGTCACCCGGCGGCTCCATGACCGAGCCCCGTGCCGATGTCCGCCCAGCGCGTCGGCGATATGCGCTAGATAGCACACACCTGTGAGGCCGGGTCTCGCGCCGGTCGTGGTGATGAGACAAAAGGGACACAAAGTGTCTAACATGTGCAGCAATGACCGTGACGGTGGCCCCGTCGGGCGAGGAGGTCAGTGGCCGAGACCCTCGCCACCCGGACCTTCACCCCGACTGAAGAGCGCATCCTCACCGCCGCCCTCGGCCTCATCGGCCGGCAGGGCGTGCAGCGCCTGGGGATGGCGCAGATCGCCGACGCCGCCGGGGTGGCGCGGGGCACCCTGTACCGCTACTTCCCGAGCCGGGACGACGTCCTGGCCGCGGCGGCCGACTACGACGAGGTGCGGTTCAGCGCCGGCCTCGACGAGGTGCTGGAGTCGGTGCGAGAGCCCGAGGAGCGAATCGGCGCCTTCGTCGCCTACGCCTTCGACTTCATCCGTAGCCACCCGGCCCGTCGCCTCTTCGAGTCCGAGCCCGGGTTCGTCCTGAGCTACCTGCTCGACCACCTGCCTGCGTTGCGCGGCGAGCTCGTCGGGCGCCTGGGCGACGCGCTCGACACGGTGCCCGCGGTCAAGGCGGGCGAGCTCGACCGTGAGCAGCTCGCTGACGTCATCGTCCGCCTCTTCGCCTCGAGCTGGATCATCCCCGAGTCGGACGAGACCTCACTCGTGCAGTCCGTTGAGCCGCATCTTGCAGATCTGAGTACCACCAGCAAGGAGCGACATGGAGACCGAAACCCAAACCGAGGAAGCCGCGGCGGACGGCGGCGACGGGGAGAACCCGATGGCGGGCATGGACCCCGAAATGGCGGCGAACCCACAGCCCATCTTCAAGGCTCTCCGCGCCGACATGCCCATCATGTCCATCGACATGCCAAGCGGGGCCAAGGGCGTGCTGCTCACGAAGAAGGAGGACATCATGTCGGCGCTGCGTCAGCCCGACGTCTTCTCCTCGAACATGGATGCGGTCGACCTGAAGAACAAGCGGCCGATGATCCCGCTGCAGATCGACCCGCCCGATCACAAGAAGTTCCGCAAGCTGCTCGACCCGATCTTCGCCCCGCGCAAGATGGCCGCCATGGACGAGGAGGTCTCGGCGCTCGTCAACCACCTGATCGATCAGTTCATCGATCGGGGCGAGGTCGACTTCGCCAAGGAGTTCTCCGTCCCGTTCCCGTCGCAGGTGTTCCTCACCCTGCTCGGCCTGCCGCTCGACGAGCTCGATCGCTTCCTGACGATGAAGGACGGCATCATCCGGCCCGACCACGTCACCGGCAAGCTGCTACGGCTCCAAGGCGGCGCAGGACTACCAGCAGAAGATCGCGGACTCGGTCTACGACTACTTCAACGAGGTCCTCGACCAGCGCGAGGCGGAGCGACGCGACGACCTGCTGTCGATGTTCCTCGACGCCGAGATGGAGGGCGACCGCCTGACCCGCAACGACATCCTGGACATCTGCTTCCTGTTCCTGATCGCCGGGCTCGACACGGTGACGGCGACGCTCGACTGCATGTACGCCTTCCTGGCCCAGCACCCCGAGCAGCGGCGCCAGCTGGTCGAGGACCCCTCGCTGATCCCGAACGCGATCGAGGAGATGCTGCGCTGGGAGACGCCGGTGATGGGCATCGCCCGGGTGGCCGTGCAGGACACCGAGCTGGGCGGCTGCCCGGTGCACGCGGGCGACCAGGTCATGGTCATGATCGGCTCGGCCAACATGCGACGAGGCCGAGTACCCCGACGGCGACGTCGTGCGCTGGGACCGCGACGTCAACCCGCACATCGCGTTCGGTGGCGGCATCCACCGCTGCCTCGGCTCGCACCTGGCCCGCATGGAGCTGCGGGTCGCCCTGCGCGAGTGGCACAAGCGGATCCCCGAGTACGAGATCGAGCCGGGGCACACGCTCGTGTACACGCCGGGCATCCGCTCCATCGACCACTTCCCGATGCGGTTCACCAAGGCCTAGACCCTCCCGGTCCCAAGGCGCGGCGTGAAGCGGCGCCTAGGGTGACCGCCATGACGGAACGGCACGATCCGCGGGCGCGGCGCCTGGCCATGGTGCTCGAGCCGGTGGCGGCGCAGGTGTACTTCTCACCGGAATGCCACGCGGCCTACGCCGAGCTCGGGTTCTCGCCCAGCCCGGCCACGACGCCGAGCGGCGTGCAGCTCCCCGACGGCCCGGCCTACTTCACCAGCCGTGGCTCGGTCATGGGCCAGGTGCCCGGTGCGGTGGTCGCGGCCGCGTTCGGCGTCTTCAACCCCGAGGCGGTCGTGCCCTCGGTCGAATTCGGCTGGAGCAAGGTCGACGCGCCGACCATCTGCGACGCGCGGACCGGGGCGCCGTCGGCGCAGCTGGAGCGCGTCCTCGGGCCGTCGCCCGACGGATTGGCCCGGGCGACCGAGCTGCTCGAGTAGCGCCGCGGCGCCGCTGCGCCCCGAGGGCAAGCCGCTCTACGCCGGCCTGCTGGGCCTCGGCCTGCCGGGCGAACCGCTCGCCAACGCGTGGCGCCTGGCCGACATGCTGCGTGAGTACCGCGGCGACGCCCACACGGCCGCCTGGACCTCGGCCGGCCTCGACGCCACCGAGATCGGGCTGCTGACCGAGCCCTACTGGGGCACTCCCGCTGCGGACCTACGTCCGCACCCGGGCCTGGTCCGACGACGCAGCTCGACGCCGCCGAGGCGCGCCTGGTCGGACGAGGCCTGTTGGCCGACGGCGCCCTCACCGACGACGGGCGCGCCATGCGGGAGTCGATCGAGGCGGACACCGACGCGCAGTGCACGCCGATGCTCGATGCACTCGGCGACGAGGGTTCGATGAGTTGATCGGCCTGCTGACGCCGTGGGGCCAGGCCATCCGCGACGCCGGCGGGTATCCCGCCCAGGGGCCGCACGAGCTGGCGCCCAAGCGGCTGAGCCCGACCGGTCCTCGGGCCCTCAGGAGCGGCCCGGGCCTCCGTCCCTCTGCCCGGGGTGATGAACAACGCCAGCCCGGGCTCGTGTACCCGCGCGGTGTGCCACACGTTCGGCGGGTTGACCAACGCCTGGCCCGGCCGCAGCTCCATGACGCGTTCGTACGCCGTCGATCTCCTGGACGACGTCCACCCGGCCCGATAGGAGGAACACGACCTCTTCGCCGGCCGGATGGCGCTCCCAGGAGTCCCACGTCGCGTCCTGCGGCGGCACGCAGACGAGCCGGCCCTCGTTCCCGTCGCTCGCGAAGCGCGCGTCGTGGGCCGCCATGGACTCGGGCGACCAGGTGAAGTCGGGCAGCGGCGTCGCCGTCGACGCCGAGCCCGAGGTGCACGAAGTCTGCGTCAGGTCGAAACCGTCGCCCATCGGCGCCGCCGCTCCTCAGAAGAGCGGGGACCACGCCGCGCTGCGCAGCAGCCGGCTCTCCCAGCGGTCGCGGACTTCGAGGGCGTCGTGCAGCCACGTCCCCGGGGCCGAGGCCTCCGGCGGGAGGTCGTGGCCCAGCATCCACATGACGGCCTTCGTGTTGACCACGCGCTGCCAGAGGATCACCTCGGTCGTCATGTGGGTCCCGAAGACCGGCTGGAAGGCGGCCTCGAGCTCGATCATGCCCGTGCCCTCCTCCTTCTGGGTGCTCAGCGTGTGGTCGTAGAGGGTGCCCGCCTTGTCGAGGTAGGCCTGCAGCCCGCCGGCGAACGGCCAGGCCGTGTCCTCCATGAAGAGGGAGTTCTTGTGCGTCTCGCCGTTCACCGGCACGGCGGCGAAGTCGATCTCCTGCAGCGGTGACCAGGGCACCGGCTGGATGACCTTGGCGCGGTGCGCGTGGCGCATGGCGTCGACCTTGGCCGACCAGGCGGCGAGGTCGCCCCCCCGCACGCGCTCGGCGAGCTCCTCCCACGCCGCTGGCGTCGCGGCAGCCGGTGATGGAGACGACGGTGTAGGCCTGCCCGCTCCCGTGGGCGAGACGCAGGTACCAGAGCAGCCGGCTGCCGTCCGACTTGGCCAACGCCGGCAGGTACTCGTCGCGGTAGGCGTCGTCGAATGCGTCCTCCTGTTGCCGGCGACCTGATGCACTTCGTGAAGCAGCAACACGGTGGACCCCCCTTGGGTGATCTCTTGCTCGTCCGTTCGTCGGTGGTTCGTCAGTGGGTGGTGGCGATGCCCCCGTCGACGGGGATGACCGCGCCGGTCAGGTAGGCGCCCGCCCGCGAGGCCAGGAAGATGGCCGCGCCCGGCCATGTCGTCGGGCCGGCCGATCGCGCCGCAGCGGGCGCGCTCGCCGCGATCTGGTCGCCGAAGGCCTCGAGCGTGGCGGCCATCATCTTGGACTCGAAGGGCCCCGGTGCGATCGCGTTGACGGTGATGGTCGGGGCGAGGCGCTTGGCCAGGTGGCGGGTGAGCTGGTGCACCGCCGCCTTGGAGGCCGAGTAGGCGTAGGTCTCGAGGACGGGCACCTGGATGCCGTCGATCGAGCCGATGTTGATGACCCGGGCCGGCTCCTCCTGGGTCCCCGCCTTCTCGAGCAGGGGGAGCAGGAACTTGGTCACGTGGAACACGCCCTTCACGTTGAGGCCGAGCACCCGCTCGAAGGCGGCCTCGTCGTAGTCGGCCAAGCGGCGCGCCCCAGGTGGCGCCGGCGTTGTTGACCAGGATGTCGAGCTTGTCGACCCGCGACGCCATCTCGTCGGCCAGGCGACGGCACTCGTCCTCCCGGGACAGGTCGGCCGGGATGGCCACACACGTGCCCTTCTTCGAGAGCTCGGCCGCCACCTCCTGGCAGACGTCCGCCTTGCGCGAAGAGATGTACACCGTCGCCCCGGCGTCGACGAAGCCCTCGGCGATCATCTTGCCGATGCCGCGGCTGCCGCCGGTCACGAGCGCGGTCTTGCCGTCGATGGAGAAGAGGTCGGAGGCGGTCATGGGCCTCATTCTGGCCCGGGGAGGGCCTGCCCGCCCCCGGCCTGCTCCGCCTATCCGTTCGGGCGCACGGTCCGCGCCGACATGGTCACGAAGTCCCGGGCCCAGGCGGCCGTGAAGAAGGTGGCCGGGCCCTGGACGCTGCTCGGCGCCAGGCTCGGTCCCGTTCGACGGCGCGGCCGGGGCGCCGACGCGGCGGGTCGTAGGTCGCGAACACGGGCCAGGACGGGTTGATGTCGAGCTCCATGCCGCGGACGACGCCGGCCCGCACGAGGAGCTGCGCCAGCTGGAGCGGATTGAGGGCCGGGCCCGCGACGTAGACGAGCGCGCCGTTGGCCGTGACGCCGACGCGCGGAGCGCCACTGGTTCTCGATCCCGGCCCCGAGCACGACGACACCCCGCAGGTGGCGCCCCAGACGTTCCAGTCGGGGTTGGCCGCCTGGGCCGTCGGCTGCCCGGCCTCCACGAGCGGGACGAGGTTCTGGCGAACGGCAACCACGTCCGGCGTCATCGTGACGTCGCTGCCCCACGCGCCCACGTTCACCGAGCCGTCGGAGCGGATCACGAGCGAGGCGGCGCCGACCACCAGCGGGTAGACGGTGCGGCCCTCGGTGAAATAGCCGCCCTCGGCGTCCTTCATGAGAAAGCCACCGTTGAACGCCGCCACGAGGGTCGCCGCCTGCGCGGGCGCGACCGGCGCGGTGAACTGGTACGGGCCGCCGCCCGGGCTCTTGGAGCCCGAATAGAGCTGGGCGCTGAACAGGTTGGTGTCCATCCACGCGATCCCGGCAGCGGCCGTGCCACCCGGGGGGACCAAGCGCGTCTCGTAGACGGCCGGGGCTCCGTTGACCGGCCGGCCGGCCGGCGTCCACGTGCCGTCAGTCGGCGTGGCGGGCGGGGCGAACGGCGTGAGGGTGGCCGGCGCGGCCAACGGCGTAGGTGCGGGTGGGGCGGTGGTGGTCGTTGTTGGTGGCACCGTGGTCGTCGTCGACGTGGTGCTCGCCGTCCTGCGGCTCCGGGAGCCGGACGCCGCTCCTCGCGCTGAAGGCGCGGTGCTGCACGACGCCAAGACGAGGACGAGGGCCAGTACGCCGACGAGAGCCCCCGACCTCGGGATCCCTCGTCCGCCTGCCCGAGGGAAGGTCTGGCTGCACGAGCCCGTCAGCGGTGCATTGCGCCGGCTGGCGCCCGCACGATCGTGTTGGGCGAGCCAGCGTTCGCGCCAACGGGCACCTGGTGCCATCCATTGGCGTGAGGTGTGACGAGGATCGCGAGGAGGATACCGAGTACCAGCGCCGACACGAGCAGCCATTCTCGCGCGCCCGCGCCAGGACCTGGCGCCGTGTGGCCGCGACAGATCGTTCCAGGTGAGGTTGGCGGTCTCCAGAAGGTGAGCCAGGACATGGAGCGCCATGGCGCCCAGCCAGAGGACGAAGGTCGCCTTGTGGAGGAAGAGCCACCCGGAGCGGTCGGCCGTCGGCACGAAAAGGAGCGCGATGCCCGTCCCCAGAACCGCCACGGTGAGCACGACCACGAAAGGGCCGAGTAGGCGCAAGAACACGGGCGGCGGGCCCTTGCGGCGGTACTCGGGGTCGCCCGTGTAGTAGCGGGCGAAGCGCCATAAGGTGCTGCCCATCTTCACGATGACGACGGGGATCATCACCATCCCGATGACGACGTGCGGTGTCAGCAGTTCGTGGACCCGCAGGACGGTGACACCCTCGGCCATGAACAGGAGGAAGAGCACCGACGACGTCAGCCCCGTCAGACGTGCGTTGCCCTCCACCGAGCGTGCTGGACGCATCCGATGTCGACCAGACCCCCGTTGCTCATGCGACAACATCCTCCGAGGAGCCGGATCGTCGTCGGTGCCGGTCACCGGCAGAGCCTACCGACGCTCGCCTGACGAACTGATGACAGGGCCGCTGCACGCTGGATGAACCGGAGCAACCTCAGGGACGATGCACGGGCGACTCAGCCGTCGCTCCCGCATGGCGCGCCCGTGGTGGTCACACTCAGGTCCCGCATGGCGCGCCGTGATGGTCACATTCACCGTGCGGTTGACAGCTCCGCGCCCGTGTCCGTTCACCACCTGCAGCAATGCGCTTCCGCTCGGCGAGACGACCCTGCCGCCGGCGACGCGGGCACAGTACCCGTCGGGGTAGTGCAGCGCCCTCGGGACGAAGATCACCGTCGGCGTACGTTCCGCCACGAGGGGCCGGTAGGTCAGGTGAAACGAGGCGGTCGACGGATCGAAGGACATCGACAAAGGGACGCCGCTGATCGCTTCCGGGTAGGTCCGGCTCAGGACGGCGGCCGTGGAACGCAATGCCCCGCACTCGTCAGCAGTGACTCGCTCGCGCTGCCCGTGGGATCCGTGTAGTATTTCCAGGCCCAGTAGGCCCACCCGACCTTCTCGGCGTCGGCCGCCGACGTGAACGCGGACAGCAAGGGCGGGCTCGAACTGGCGCCGAATTCGGTGACGAACCAGCCGGGCCGCCTGGTTGCTCGGGCGACGCCATCTCGCGTCGGTCGTCGCCCCGCGTCGAGAGCGACTTGACCTCCTGGTGCGTGCACGCGTCCACATTGATGGGATCACCTGTCTTCGGACTGCGGGACCCGCAGTAGACGTGGACGTTGTAGACGAGATTCGGGAAGGCCATAGGCCCGATGAAGGTCGGAAAGCCACGGTTCGCGTAGTTATCGGGTTCGTCGAAGATCAGGTGGTGTGGGTCGTTGGCGAGGATGGTCGGGACGACGCCGTTCGCAGGGTCGTTGGGCGGACAGCTCGCTTTGTTCCCATTGAGGAGCGTGCCGATGTGCGCGGTGCCGGTGTAGAAGCATTCGAGCTGCGAGTCGAAGTGCTCGTCTCCGAGCGTCAGGAGCGATCGGGAGAACGGTTCGTTGAACGGGTCGTACCCGAGGACCCAGGGGTTGTTCGCGAAGGAAGCAGCAATGTCCCCCCATACCTGGTCGTATTGACCCTGGAGGTTTCCCACCACGTCGTTGGTCCAGAAGTTGTCGTAGGCCGCACCGGCTGCCGCCGTGGCGTACTCGCGGGACCACCGCCCGGGAGGATCAGTGGGATGGACGCCGTCGGTGCAGACGGCCCAGCGCGGGGCGCCTTCCCCGTCGAACATCTCGTTGTAGACGTCCTGGTGCATGTCGAGGATGGTGTAAATGCCGTCCGCCCGAGCAGGTCGACGGTCTGCGCGAGCCTGCTCAGATAGCGCCGCAGCACCGCTTGATCGAGTTGACCGGGATCCCCCGGTTGGCCGCGTCTGCAGATCGCTGGATCGTGGCGGGCGCCGTTCCGGGCTCGAGACCGGCCAACGACACCCAACCGCACCACGTTGAAGCCGAGCCGGGCCATCAGCGACGCGTCGGCCGCAGTAAAGTTCCACGGTTTGCCGGGGTCGGGATACACCTCGTAGGGAGCGTCCTTGTACACGACGTTGACGCCGTGGAAGAAGACGACACGTCCGAGGTTGTCGTAGAGATAGGGACCGCCCGGAGCGCTGAGATGGTCCCCTGCACCGGCGCGCCGCCCCCGATGGTCGGCGCGGGCTGCAAGGGCGAGCCCAAGGAGGGGAGCGTCGGCCCCGCGCCGGTCAGGAGGACGATCGACACGACGAGCACGAGGGCGACGCCCAGCGACACGAGGACGAGCAGGCACGCCGGTCGCCTGAAGTAGTGGCCTTCCCTCCCGCGCCCTCACTGCTCAGACATCGTGGATGCGTGGGGCCGACGAGCAGGCCGGGAGAAAGGTCCCGGTTCATGGGCGAGAAGTCCCGAAGAGGCGGTGACGAAGGAAGGCGGGACGTTCAGTCGGGCGAACGAGTCGCGACGCCAGCGCCAGAGCGCCCCGCACCAGCACGCTGGCGGCGACGGGCCAGCACCCGTCGTCGATGTTCGAACGTCGGGCTGTGGTGCGGGCCGCTCGTTCCGTCCGGCCGCCGCGCGCCGACGAAGAAGTAGCAGCCCGGGACCCGGTTCAGGAACTCGCTCACGTCGTCGCTCGGGTCACCGGTGGGATCGAGCACGACGGTCGGCGACCGAGCGCCGGCCGCGGCCACGCGCGCACGACGTCGGCGACGCGCGGCTCGTTCACGACCGCGGGCGCGTGGTCCCCGAGGCGAGCTCGAGCTCGCAGCCTAGGCCGCGCCGATCGCCGCGCACCGCGCGCGCAGTCGGAGATCGCGCTCGCCGACTGCCGGCGGTGAAGGTCCGCAGCGTCCCGCGCAGCGTGGCCTCCGACGGCACGACGTTCGGCGCGGTGCCCGCGCGAGCATCCCGCGCTGCACGCGCACGCCGTCCCGTCGTGGGCCATGTGCTCGACGACCGCGCCCAGCTCGCCGGCGAGCTGGGCGACGGCGAGGAGCACGTCGCCCGCGCCGGCGGTCGCGCCGTGGCCACCCGCGCCGCGCGCGTGACCGTGAAGAGCGGACCTCGGACATGAGGACCCCGTCGCGCAGCGCGACGAGGCCGACCGGCGCCATCGACGTCACGTGGCAGCCGATGACCGCGGCGGCGTCGAGGCCGTCGAGCACGCCACCTTCGACCATCGGCGTCCGCCGCCCAGGGACTCCTCGGCGGGCTGGAAGACGAAGACGTAGCGCCCGGGGAGCTCGCTGGCGGCGGGACGAGCACCGAGGCGACCCCCAGCACGCGGCGGCTGTGGGCGTCGTGGCCGCACGCGTGCATCAGGCCCTCGACGTCGAGCTCCGCACCGACGCATCGACGCGGGGACTCCTGCGACCGGCAGCGCGTCGAGGTCCGCGCGCAGCAGCACGGTGCGGCCCGGCCGGCCGCCGTCCATCGCGAAGATCCCGCCCGTCTCGGTCACAGCGCAGTGTCTCGTCGATGTCCAGCGGTAGGGATAAAAACGGATGAGCAGCACGCAGACAAGCAATAACCCTAAGACGCTTCCGCACACACGTATTAGTATCAGATTCCAGGAGTTCGTTCTGCTGCCCTGTCTCATTGTTCATACCTCGTCGGCGGTTGCCACGACTGCCAGGAGTTCATCGCTATGGTGCAGTCACATCAGGCCAGATGAACAGTTCTGCCAATCGAACGACGATTCTCACGACCGGGTCAACAACTGGACGCAACGCCACAGCAAAAGCTCCGCCCACAAAACCGCACAGCGCTCCTACGATGATATCGCCAGGGTCGTGGACACCAGTATAGACCCGCGCCACCCCAATCCAACCAAGCGCGACGAGCGCCGGGAGGAACAGACCGAGCGCGATGCCAAACTCCGGGAGGAAGCGGCGTCGCACTTCGAGCGACATTCGTAGCGCACGCACGGCTTCGCCACTCACCGCGACTGTTGCCTTGATGATGAAGAGAAGATACAGACCGAGTACGGTCGTCACCGCCCCGATCACCGCCTCGTGGTCACTTGGAAATGAGTTGTCAATGACATGAGGAATCAACTCATGCACCGTGGCCGGGTGGGATACGAACGGACGCGGCTCATTCACGAGCAGGCAAAGACAACATTGAGCGTCAGCGCGAAAATGACGGCCACCGCACCCAGGAGCGCCACGCGCTGTCCGAGTTGCCGATCCTCCTCCAGCCACCCTCGCTCGGTCTCGCTTGCGGCTTTCATCCCATTGCGCCCCAGGACCGACCACTGGGCACACACAAACCAGAGAGCCAGAAGGAGAAGGGGAGCGAGGACAATAAGATCTTGCGCACCGAAGACCATGAGAGGATCGAGTAGCGCCTGGTGGCCAGCCTGTTGATTAAAATCTTCAAACAACTGCCAGTTCTCGCAAAGGAGCTGATGTAATAATGCCGTCATGGAGAGAGGTCCTAATGTCGGAGAAACAGAACACGGCCAAAGCCAAAAGGGATAATGAAACATATGTTGCATGAAACGGATGATGCTGGTCAAGGGGAAGAGCAATTGGTCCTATCATCGTCTGATCCCGGCGCCGGTGGGCCACGTGATGAAGCCGCCGCGGACCCAAAGCATTTCCAACGGTGGATCTTGTTGATTTATCGCATTCCTGCCGAACCCTCCTCAGCGCGCACCGCGATCTGGCGTGAGACAAAACGCCTGGGGGCACTCTCGCTTCAGCATGCGGTCTGTCTCTTTCCCAATACCGAGCGGCTTCAAGCAAGCTGTGCAAGACTTGCACACCGTATCGTGAGAGTTATGGTGGGGAAGCGACTACGTGGAGACCATCTCACCCGATGCGACCTGGCAAGCCAGGATGATCGAGCGGTTTAACGCCGCCCGTGACGAAGAGTATGAAGAAGTGATCGATCAGACCGAGCGCTTCCACGAAGAGATCGCGCGTGAGCGCCGAAAAGGCAAGTACACCTTTGCCGAACTCGAAGATGAGGAGAGCAACCTCAGGCGGCTGCGCAAATACCTTGCGCAGGTGCAGTTACGCGATACCTTTGGCGCTCCTGGACAGACACAGGCAGCAGGCGAAGTTGAGCGGTGCGCTGAGGTCCTTGAGGCATTCGCACAGGAGACCTACGAACGCCAGGAAAACGCGGATAATCCAGACTTGCCACGGGGTAACCAGTGACGCTCGTGCTCACCACCGGGGCCGCACGTCGCGTAGAACGGAATCCCTAGCAGTTGGGCAACCAGGAACCAGGCTCCTAGCAGACACAAGACCGGTCCTACCAAGCGCTCGACATCCGATCCGACCGCGGTCCCACGGTTTTCCCGATCCACTGGCCGGCGAGACCGGAGCACCGGGCCTGCAAGGCAATCAGGAGCAGAAGGGAAGAAGGGGAAGATCCCAGAAGGCCAACAGAGAAGCCAATTGCGAGTTCATCCAGGCTAATGCTGAGCGCGAGACCCAGCAGGCTCCAGGAGCTGGCGTGGCCGCTTGCATGATTTCGACTGCTTCGTCTTCCTCCTCAATCATCTCGGCCGCGCTCCCGCTGGTGGTGCCACCACATCCATCCCCCAATACCATTAGGAGGACTGCCCGCTAGGTCGCTTGCCGACTGCCCCAGCACGTGACCGAGTGGCAGGCCCAGCAACAGACCAACCGCCGGCATAAGCCCTTCAGCAGCCGCAAAACAAGGCAGCAATCTGCAGACGTGACGCCGTGCCAAGGGAAGCAAACCCACGACCGTCGAAAGGCAAACGATCGAGTCCCAGCGGCGTCGACGACCAGGATCACTCGAAGCATGGGCTCGCCTGTCTTCCTCGCTCTCGCCACTTTCACGCGCTGGACGACCATGGGTCTCAACTGCCTGCTGACAGGTGCTGGTGGTGCCGGAAGAACCTGGGAATCTGCACCAGTAGGAGCACTGGGCATCAGGATATCCAGAGCGAGGCTCTCGATCAGAATGGTCGAGTCGTGTGCGCCAAAGGTGATGGTGTAGGTGAGATTGGCCAGGAAGAATAGCCCAGTATGCCCACCACGCCCAGCGGGTTCCCTGGCGATCCCCTTTCGCCAGGATAAGCAGGAAGAGGATGCCATAGACGAGCTCATGCACGGCGTAGGCGACCTCGAGTCGCGTGATGTACTGCGTGATGCCAGATGAGGTCTGCTGTGCCGTCTGCCAGACGACACCGGCAATGTTGGTAAAGGCCCCGAGATGATCGGAGGGGAGACCCGTGCGGGCATCAGCCACAAGATCGAAGAAGTGAGGAGAGTATGGTGAAGGCTCCAATGATTAGCAGGAGCGCCCAGGCGATGGTGAAGAAAGGCGAGGGCTTGCTCCGGGGAGCAGCAACAGGTGTGGCCATAGACTCCTCCTTACTTCTCAGACATGCCCTCGTGCAATGGGCATAGGATAGGCGGTCCGAAGACCCCAGCCGATAGTGTTGACAATTTCGGCCACATGCCCAACAGGAGGGGAGAGATTCTGGTGCACGAGATGGTCCAAAGACCAGAAACCCCAGTATATCAGTTCGACAGGTCTGTGTCACGGTATGATATACTCTACTCCAGTATAGTAGTCACGAATTGAGCATCAGGCAGATGCAGGCACTGGAGGGGGAAGCGCTGCTATGAGCCACACCGTCAAAGAGAAGCGCAAGCTCCTGGGCCGTGTCCGGAGGATTCGCGGCC